>CAVTYB010000004.1:0-722921 GCA_963738825.1 uncultured Alphaproteobacteria bacterium
CGTTCGACGAGATGCTGGCCCGGGTCGACGCCGTCACCGTCGATGAGGTTCGCAAAACCGGCGCCGCCATGCTTAGATCAGCCCCCACCCTGGCGGTGATCGGCGCGGTCGGCAAGGTTCCCGGCCAAGCGAAGATCGCCGGCGTTTTGAAAGGGGTATGATGGCGCTTTTCGGTCTGCCGCGCCCTGTTAGCCCGGAGCCGCTGTTGCGGGGGGACGGCCTTTATCTGCGGCCGGCGATGCTGACGGACTATGCGTCATGGTCAAGGTTGCGGGCCGGAAGCCGCGGCTTTCTCGAGCCCTGGGAGCCGACGTGGCCGGACGACGACCTGACCCGCGCCGCCTTTCGCCGGCGCCTGAGACGCCAGGACGACGACGTGGCTCGCGACGAGGCGTATTCGTTTCTCATTTTCGACAGCGGCTCCGACGAACTTTTAGGCGGAATCACGCTCGGGGGCGTGCGGCGTGGGGTGGCGCAGAGTGGGACGCTTGGCTACTGGATGGGCGCCCCGCATGCGGGCAAAGGGCGCATGACGCGGGCCGTCGCGGTGACGGTCGAATTCGCCCTGTCCAAGTTGCGGCTGCATCGGATCGAGCAGCCTGCATCCCCGAAAATGCGCCATCGATCGCGTTGCTTGAACGCAACGGTTTCCGGCGTGAAGGCTACGCCCGGGGCTTCCTCAAGATAAACGGCGCTTGGCGCGATCATGTCCTGTTCGGGCTGATCGAAAGCGACACGCGTCCACGACTGGCGTGGACCAATCTTGACTGAACGTATCTTGAACAATCGCCTGCGGCTCCCCCCGGAGCCGCACACGCGCAGCGGCCGCCAAAGCGCGCCTCGGGCGCTTGGCGAGGCGTCATCGGCGTCGTGGTCCTCATCGCGGCCTTAATGTCGTTCTGGCGACCCGCCTCTGCGGTGCAATCGGTCAGGGTTTCGCCGGATTCGGACGCCATCGATCTGACCCGGGCGGTTGAGCGTTACAGCGCCCAGGGCGACCGCATTCAGGTGTCGACCGCGCCCGGCGCCGACGGCATCGTCCGCCGGATCGAGGTCAGCGCTCTCGAGCCCGGCGCGCAGCCGGCGTGGATCGTGTTCGCGCTGACCAACGATTCCGAAGAGCAACTGACCCGGCTGATCGTCGCGCCGCATTTCCGCTTTGTCGGCTCCGGGCTCGTCTGGCCGGATCTCGGCTCGTCGCGAATCACGACCATCACGGCGAGCCAGGGCGCGGCGCCCGAACGCGAGGACAACGCGGAATCGGATGTTTTCCGCCTGACCCTGGATCCGGGAACGACCGTCACCTACGTCGCGGAGTTGCGTACGCCGAACCTGCCGCAGCTCTATCTGTGGGAGCCGGACGCGTTCAAGGACAAGTCGACCAGCCTCACGCTCTACGAGGGGATCCTGATCGGCATCGCCGGCCTACTCGCGCTGTTCCTGACCATCGTCTTCGTGGTCCGCGGCGCGATGATTTTTCCCGCCGCCGCGGCGCTCGCCTGGGCGGTGTTCGCCTATGTCTGCATCGACTTCGGCTTCTGGCGCAAGATGTTCGGCCTCGAGGACGCCACCGAGCGAATCTGGCGCGCCGGCGTCGAGGCGACGATCGGCGCGACGCTCATCGTCTTCCTGTTCGCCTACCTCAATCTGCGCCGATGGCACGTGCGCTACACCCATTTTGCGGTGGCCTGGCTCTTGCTGATGGCGGCGGTGGTCGGCCTCTCGGTCTACAATCCGCCGGTCGCGGCGGGGGTCGCGCGTATCTCGATCGCCACCGTGGCCGGCATCGGCTTCCTGCTCATCCTGAGCCTGGCCGCGCGCGGCTCCGATCGCGCCGTGATGCTGATCCCCACTTGGTATCTGCTCGCGGTCTGGGTGGTGGCCGCGGGAGCGGCTGCGCTTGGCTATCTGACCAATGACCTCGCGGCGCCGGGACTGGTCGGCGGCCTTGTGCTGATCGTCATGCTGATCGGCTTCACGGTGATGCAATTCGCCTTCTCCGGCTCCGGCGGCGCGCATGGACAGCGGCCCCGACGCCGAGCGGCGCTCGCTGGCGATGACCGGATCGGGCGAGGCGATCTTCGATTGGAACGTGCTGACCGACGAAGTGAACGGCAGCGAGGCGATCGAAAGCCAGCTCGGGCTGAAGCGCGGCGCGCTCGAGGGGCCGGCCGCGGGCTGGCTCGACGTGCTGCATCCTCTCGATCGCGACCGCTACACGCTCGCGCTCGACGGGCTCCTGCATCAGCGCTCGGGCCGGATCAATCACGATCTGAGACTGCGCGGGTCGGACGGGCATTATTTCTGGTACGTTCTAAAGGCGCGGCCGGTGGTCAGCGCCGACGGCGAGGTGGTGCGGGTGATCGGCTCGCTGTCGGACGTGACCGAGCTCAAGTCGGCCGAGGAGCGCATGCTCCATGACGCAGTTCACGACAATCTGACCGGCCTTCCCAACCGCGAGCTGTTCAACGATCGGCTGGGCGCGGCGATCCTCCTGGCGCAGAAGCCCGGCGGCAGCGCGCCGACGGTGATGGTGATCGACGTCGACGAATTCCAGTCGGTCAACGATTCCTACGGGCTGTCGATCGGCGACTCGGCGCTCTTGGCGGTGGCGCGGCGTCTGGCGCGGGATCTGCGCCCAGGCGATACGCTGGCTCGCCTGGGCGGCGACACGTTCGGCGCGATCGTGCTCGCCGAACCCGCGTCGATGGACGCGCCGGCCAGGATCGACGCCCTGCGCGCCGCCGCTCGCCGCCCCGATCAGCTTCGGCGAACGGGAAATCACGCTCTCCGTTTCGATCGGCGCGGCGCATCTACAATCCGAAGCTGCACGACAAAGGCGGCGATCTTCTCGCCGACGCCCAGCTCGCGCTCGCCAACGCCAAAAAGGCCGGCGGCGATCGGGTGGAGATTTTCGCCGCCATCATGCGCTCGCATCGCACCGACCGGCAGACGCTCGAGAACGACATGCGCCGCGCGCTCGAGCGCGGCGAGATCTCGATTCTGTTCCGGCCGATCGTTCGCCTGGAGGATCGCACCGTCGCCGGATTCCAGTCGCTGCATGCGCTGGCGCCATCCGAGGCTCGGCGTCCTCGGCGAGGATGAATTCCTCTCCGCCGCCGAGTCGACCGGCGCGATCGTCGACATCGGCGCCTATGCTCTCGAGGCGACGGCGAGGGAGCTGGCGGCGTGGCAGAAGGCGCTCGAGGTCAATCCGCCGATCTTCGCCACCGTCGCCGCCTCGTCGCGCCAGATGCTGAGCCACGATCTCCTGCTCGACGTGCGCTCGGCGCTCGGCCGCCATTACGTCCAGCGCGGCTCGCTCAAGCTCGCCGCGGCGGAGAGCCTGGTGATGGAAAACCCGGAATACGCCGCGGCGCTCCTGCAGCGGGTGCGCGAAATCGGCGCGGCGCTGATGCTCGACCGGTTCGGCGCCGGCTACACCTCGCTCGGCCATCTGCCGCAGTACCGCTTCGACGCCATGCGGATCGACGCCTCGCTGGTCAGGCCCAACTCCTTCGGCGCGCGCTCGCCGATCCTGCGTTCGATCGTGGCCATGGCGCAGGAGATCGGGATGGACGTCATCTCCGAGGGGGCGGAGACGGAATCCGACGCGGTCGAGCTTGCCCAGCTTGGCTGCCAGTTCGCGCAAGGGGCGGCTTTCGGCCAGCCGATGAACGCCGCCGCGGCGCGAAAGCTGATGGGCGCGGCGGTCGCCTGACCGGAAAGGCCGTGAGCCACGCTCGGCGAGCGCGGCGGAGCCGCAGTCGTCGGCCGCGCCTAGCAGGGCCCCTTGCGTCAAGATGCCGCCGGTAGCGGGCGAGCACCTGCGCCCGGTAGATCGGCCGCATCGCCTCATGGCGCAGGCGCTCGGCGAGGCCCATCGACTTGCGCTGGACGGTGCTGCCGCCGGTCTTCCGCGAAACGTCGCGGACCGGCGAGGGCGAGGCGACCAGCACCGGCTGGCCGGTGACCCAGGTCATCTGCATCAGCGTGTCGATCGGGCGGTCGAAGGGCAGGGTGCGCTCGAGGACGGCCGCGGCCCGGACACCGGGCTGCGCGGCGCCGTGGCCGCGCACTTCGGGGTGCCGTCGGTCCGTGAGGTGGCGATCGGCATTCACCTGGGCACGATCTCCGAGGCCGCGCTGGGGGGGCTTGCCCCGGCCGTCCTGGCCCTCGCGGGCACCGGCGACGACGTCGCCGCCGGCCTGGTGCGCCGGCAGGCCGGTGAGATCTGCACGATGGCGCTGACCGTCATGCGCCGCCTCGGCCTCACCGGGCTCGCCACCCCGGTCGTGCTCGGCGGCAGCGTGCTGGCCGCGCGTGACCCGATGCTCACCGCGGGCGTCATCGAGCGGGATCAGGGCCGCGCCCCGCACGCGGCCGTGCGCATCACCGACGTCCCTCCGGTCGCGGGGGCAGCCCTGCTGGGGCTCGACCGCCTGGGAGCCGGGCCCGAAGCCGAGCGCCGGCTGCGGGCCGACTACGCCGAAAGGACCCCGCCATGAGCCGTATCCGGCACCGAAGATCCCTCCCCGCCGCCGCGATCGCCGTGGTGGCGAGCCTGCTGCCGCTGGCGTGCACCAGTCACACGCCGCCCGCCGGGCCGACGGCCACCCCGGCGCCACCGGCCACCCCCGCGCCGCCCGGCCAGGCCGCCCCCGAGGTCCGGGTCAACCAGGTGGGATACCCGGCCGGCGCACCCAAGATCGCCTTCGCGATGCTGACCCGGCCGGCCGCGGAGGTCAGCTTCACCGTCACCGGGCGGCACGGCGTGGTGTTCCGCGGCCGCACGGCCCGCAGCCTGGGCAGCTGGAACTCCCACTACCCGGCCGTCTATGTGCTTGGCTTCAGCGGGCTGACCCGGCCGGGGAGCTACCGGATCCGGGTCAGCGCGGCGCGGGGCGACGGCCGTGTCACCGGCGTTCGCGATCGGCTCCCCCGCCGCGCTCTACCACCGGCTCGTGCTGAACGCCGTGCGGTACTTCACCTCCGAGCGTGACGGCGCGGACGTCGTGCCCTCCGTCTTCAACCGGCAGCCCGCCAACCTGACCGACCAGCACGCCTACGTCTACGCCTCACCCCGCTACGACAGCAACGACAACCTGCTCGGCAAGCTGCGCCGGGTCGGCGGGCCGGTGAACGTGGCCGGCGGCTGGTTCGACGCCGGCGGCGGCTACGAGAAGTTCGCCTACACCAGCAGCTACGCCGACGGGCTGATGCTGCTCGCGGCCCGCGACTTCCCCGGCACCTACCCGGGGCTGGCGGCGGAGGCCGGCTTCGGGCTCAGCTGGCTGGAGAAGCTGTGGAACCCGGCGACCAAGGTGGTGTACATCCAGGACGGAATCGGCACCGGCAACGCGAGCAACACGATCCAGGGCGACTACAACTTCTGGTTCCTGCCGCAGGCCGAAGACCACATCGAACGTCAGCAAGGGCGGCCATCCCGGCCCCACCGCCTACTACGTGAAATACCGGCCGGTGTTCGAGGCGGCCCCGCCGGGGGCGCGGATCAGCCCCGACTTCGCCGGGCGGTTCGCCGCCGACTACGCCCTCGGCGCCCAGCTGGCGGCGAAGCAGGACCCGGCCCGCGCCCAGCACCTGCTGGCGCTGGCCCGCGGCGTCTACGCCATGGCCAAGACCAGCCACGTCGGCGCGATCGTGACCGTGTTACCCGCACGACTTCTACCCGGGCACCGAATGGAAGAGCGACATGCTCTGGGGCGCCGCGGAGATCGCGCTCGCGCAGGAGGCGCTCGGCGCGCCCGCCCGCCCGGGTGAAGGCCGACCTGGCCGTGGCCGCGCACTGGGCGAAGGCCTACCTGGCGCAGGGCCACAAGGCCGGGGGCGACACGCTGAACCTCTACGACACCGGCGCGATCGGGGAGGCCGAGCTTCTCCAGGCGATGCGGCAGCCGGGTGCCAGCCAGGTGATAGCGCCGGCCACTGCTGCTCGACGACCTGGCCGCCCAGCTCAGGCTCGGTGAGCAGTGGGCCCGCAACGACCCGTTCGCGCTCGGCACCGGCCTCGGCTCCAGGCGACGCCACGCCGCACGCGTTCGGGCTGTACATCACCGACGCCCTCTACCGGAGCTACGGCGGGACCGGCGCCTACGAGAGCTTCGCCGGGCAGCAGCTGGCCTACGCCCTCGGCGCCAACCCTGGGGCACGTCGTTCGTCGTCGGGGCGGGCACCACGTTCCCGCACTGCATGCAGAGCGAGATCGCGAACCTGGCCGGGCTCGCTGTCCGGCACCGGTGACATCCAGGTCGGCGCGACCGTCGACGGCCCGAGCAGCACCGGCAACTTCTCCGGGCTCGGCACGGTCAGCGGGATGCGGGCCTGCAGCGCGGGCAGCTACAAGCTGTTCAACACCAAGACGGCCGCCTACGAGGACAACGTCGTCAGCTGGCCGTCGGTCGAGCCGCCGCCGACTACACGGCCAACTCGCTGCTCGCGTTCGCGCTGGCCGCGCAGGACCACGGCTAGGCGACAATGGGGGCATGGCTATGGACCTGGGTCTGTCGGGAAGCGTGGCCGTCGTCACGGGCGCCAGCCGGGGAATCGGGCTGGCGGTGGTGCGCGGGCTGGCCGACGAACGGCGTGCACGTCATCGCGGGCGCCCGGAAGTCGTCCGCCGAGCTGGACGAGCTGGCGCGGACCGGGCGGGTGCAGGTGGCCGAGGTGGACCTGGCCACCCCGACGGGCCGGCCCGGCTGGTCGCCCTGGCCGGCGACCGGATCGACATCCTGGTCAACAACGTCGGCGCCGCCCCGGCCCGCACCGGCGGGTTCCTGAGCGTCACCGACGAGGACTGGCAGGCCTCGATCACCCTCAACCTGCTGGCGGCCGTGCGCACCACCCGGAGCCGCGCTGCCGCTCATGCTGGCGGCGGGCCGGGGCGCGATCGTCAACATCAGCTCGGTCAACGCCGTTCCTGCCCGACCCGGCGGTCATCGACTACAGCGCGGCCAAGGCCGCCCTGGCCAGCTTCTCCAAGGCGCTGTCCAAGGAGGTCGGCCCCCAGGGCATCCGGGTCAACACCGTCAGCCCCGGCCCGGTCGCCACGGATCTGTGGCTGGGCGACGGCGGGGTCGCGCAGACGGTCAGCCGCGGCCACCGGCGCCAAGCCGGAGGACGTGGCGAGCCAGGCCGCCCGCCAGATGGTGACCGGCCGGTTCACCCAGCCCGGACGAGGTCGCCGACCAGGTGCTGTTCCTGGCCAGCGACCGCGCCGCCAACATCACCGGCGCCGATATCACCATCGACGGCGGCATGACCCCGACCTGGTAACCGGGGATCCGGGGCGTCTCGAGGACCCGGCCGGGCTGGCCTGCGGGCTTGCCGGAGGCTGCTTTCCGCGGCCGTCCAGGAGTAGCCCTCGTGAAGGTGGGCAGTCGGACCGGGCTGAGGAGGTGATGAACGATGTCAGGTTCTATGATGGCCGACATCCTCGTCCCGGTGGTCGGCCCTGGTGGCGCTGGTGGTGCATGATCGGCGCGGTGCTGCTGCGCCGCGCGGAAACCGGCCGGGCAAGGACACCGGCCAGCGGTCACGGTGGACCGTCAGCGGTGGCACCTTCCGCGGCGATCCGCGCCAGCAGGTGCCTCACCGGGATGACGTGCCGCCGGAAACGCTGGCCCGGGAGGGCCGGAACGCCGACGGGGACCAGGCCGGGCTGAGCCGCTCCAGGACTGGCCCAGAACTGCCCAGAACCGGCGCGGGACCGGCGCGGGCGGATCAGGAGGGCCGGGCCTGCCTTCAGCTGCGGTCCAGCCGCCGGAAGGCGACCTCATGCAGCAGGAGCCGCAGGGCGGCGGCCGCGGGTATCGCGATCAGCGCGCCGACCAGTCCCATCAGGGTCCCGCCGACCAGGACGGCGACCACGGAGACCATGCCGGGCACCCGGACGGTCCTGCCCATGATGCGCGGGACGAGCAGGTAGTCCTCGGCCAGCCGGTAGCCGACGTAGAAGCACAGGGTGGCGATGGCCACCGGCAGCGACACCGACAGCGCGACCAGGGTGACCACCACCCCGCCGATGGTGGAGCCGATCACCGGGATCAGGTCGAGCAGGGCGACGAGCAGCCCGAGCAGCAGCGGGTAGGGGATCCCCCAGGCGATCATCCACAGGTAGGTGCCGACCCCGGCGATCACCGAGGTGAGCAGGTTGCCGAGCAGGAAGCCGCCGACCTTGCCCAGGATCTCGTCGCCGATCAGGATGACCCGGGCGCGCCGGGAGTGCGGGGCCAGCCGGTAACCGAACAGCTTGATCCGCGGCAGGTCGGCCAGGAAGTAGATGACCAGGACCAGCACGATCACGGCCGAGCTGGCCGCGCTGAGCACGAATGCTCCCGCGCCCAGCACCCCGCTGGCCAGGGCGCTTCCCCTGCTGGTCAGCAGGTGGGTCAGCTGCTGCTGCACATGGAAGCGGGCGTTCAGCCTGCCCAGCTCGGAGTTGTGGCTCTCCAGTAGCTGCACGTAGTGCGGGAACTGCGCGGCCAGCAGCTTGGCCTGCGCGACCAGCGGCGGGATCGCCGCCAGCATGAACGCGGCGGCGACCGCCAGCGCGGCCAGCAGGATGATCACCACCGCCGCCCAGCGCGGCACCCGGCGGCGGGTCAGCCAGGCCACCACCGGGTCAAGGCCGATCGCGATGAACAGCGCCAGGCCGATCAGCACCAGCACCGACCGGGCCCTGATCACCAGCTCGACGAGCCCATAGGTGACCGCCACGCCGGCCGCCGCCGTCATCCCGATGAAAAACGGTGACCGCTTGTTCACCGGGCGCCCCGGGCGGCCCAGCCCCCCGGTCTCCTCGGCCTGCACGGCCGCGACCTTCAGGGCCTCATCCATGCGGTCGTCATGCACGCGGTCATCGTCCGGAGCCAGCGCCGGGCCGGCGGTCCCCCGCGCCCCGCTGTCCCGCGGTTCATCCACATGCGCCATGACCAGCCACCCCGTGACATGCGGGCACCCGGACCGGCAGCGAACGCGACCATGGGCGCCGTCGTCTTCTTCAGCGGGGCGCAGCTACCCTGAGCCGCGCGCCGGCTAACGTCAGGCGGCGTACGGGCGTGGCATCGGTATGTGAGACCGGATAGTGACCCGGTGCGACGTGCCGCTGCGCCAGCTCAGCGGGCGTAGCGCCTGCCCGGCAGGATCGCCCCGATGATCCACAGGATCGGGAAGATGAAGCCGATGATGCCGAGCACCCAGTGGCCCTTGCGGAAGGTCATGATGGCCAGCGTGAACAGCAGCACCAGATAGATGATGCCCAGCAGGCCCCAGCCCCAGCCCGACATGGTTTACCTCCATTGGTATCGGCCTGGCCGGAAACCGGCCGCCCCGAGTGCGGGGCGCATAAGCCTGTGGCCCGCGTGCGGGCCACAGGCGGGGACATGCGGACGTCTACCGGCGCGAAACGCGCCGGGCCGTGCGACGTCCCGTGCGGCGGGCAACTCTGCGTCCTCCGAACATCTCATTCCTCCAGATTTGTGTCGCTGTCTGTGCCGCCGAGTCTCAGCGGTCATGCCTTGGCGGCGCCCGAGGTCTCCATCGCGTGCAGGTCCTGCGCTTCCTCGGCCGTCATCAGCCCGATCCCGACCAGGTCGAGCGGGCTGATGAACCCGTCGCTGATCCGGAAGCCATTCGCGCGCGCGATCGCGTCCCGCAGCGGCACCGCCCAGTGGTGCTCCAGCAGGATGAGCGCGGCCGCCGAGTCGTTCGGGATGTCCTCGAGCACATCCCACTCATCCCCGCCGAACACGTTGATTCCCTCCTCGGCGGCCTGTTCCGCGCCCGCCTCCGCGCCGGCCTCCATCCCTTCCTCACCGTCGATGCCGAGCCCGATCAGCGCGCCGATCTTGCTGCCGACCTCGATCGCCTCTCCTCGGTCAGGTTGCGAAGGTGCTCGACCTCCAGGTCGCCGTCCGCGTCCTTGTACACGGCGAGGGAGTCGATCACCCGCACCATGCCGTTCTCGTGCAGCCGCTCCAGTTCGGCGATCACCTCGCCGTGGAAGTTGGGGTGGCTGAAGCCCAGCACAATGAGCTGCACCGGTCCAATAGCCATGTCAGGTCCTTCCCTCGGTCCAGCCGGTTGTCTGTTCTCCCAGCATCGGCCGCGGCCCGGCGGCGGCACATCACCCGCAAGGGGCGAGTTGGCGCTCAGCTCCCGGAGGTCAGCGGCCGGGGGTCGAAGGTCACCCGGATGGCGGTGATCTTGCCGTTGTCCACGTGCCGCCAGTTCACGGTGGGCAGCGGGCCGGTGGTGGCGGTGTGCAGGTCGAACCAGGTCAGACGTCGGGCCCGTCGATGAAGGTCTTGCGGATGACGATGTCGGTCACGATCTCCGACATGCGCTTGAGCCCGGCGATGCACTCCTCCGCGCTGGCCGCATGGCCCAGCGGCCCGTCGAAGGTCACATCGTCGGCCAGGATCGTGCGCAGGCGCGCGAAGTCGTGGCGCTTCCACGCGTCGAAGTAGCTGGCCGCGACGTCGGCAGCGGCGTCGGTCATGGGCTTGTCTCCCCTCTGGTGGCCCGGCAGCGGCGTCGTCATGCTCTCTTCCCGGCCAGGTGCGGCTGTACCGGCGGCGTGACATCCGTCATGCCCGGGTCAGGACGACGGGCACGGCCGGATCGGCACCCACCGCCCTAGCGTGGATTGAGGCCGGAACAGCCTGGCCCGCGGCCGCCGCCGGGGCGGCCGGCGCAGCTCCCGAGGAGGCAGCCATGGCCGTCGACATTGTCCTGGGAGTCGCCGTTCTGGCCCTGCTGATCTACCGGCAGCTGATCGCCCGGCCGGTCAACGCCTCCACCCTGCGCCTTCTCGTGATCCTCGGGGTCGTCGGCGTGCTGCAGACCGCCCAGTTCCTGGGGCAGAACCACTCCGGCGTGCTGACCTACGGGCTCATCGCCGGCAGCCTGGTGCTCGCCGCGGCCTTCGGCGCGCTGCGGGCCGCGACGGTCAGGATCTGGATCGCCGGTGGCCAGGCCTGGTCCCGGGGCAACTGGCTGACCGCCCTGCTGTGGGTCGCCGCCGTGGCCGCGCACCTGGGATATGACGCCCTGGTGGCGGACGGTCATGGCAACCACGGCCTCGGTTCCGCCACCGTGGTTCTCTACCTGGCCATCAGCCTCGGCTTCCAGCGCATCATCGTGCAGCAGCGGGCCCGCCGCCTGCAGCCCGGCGGCCCTCCCGCCTTCGGCCGGATCGAACGGCCCAGCTGAGCGGCGACACACCTTTCAGCTCAACGGGACAGGGCCCGCCCTCACTGGCCGGGAACGGGCAGTGCCTGGCGGATGATTTCCAGCGGGTGCCGGGCGGGCCGCCCGGTGCCGTGCTCGATCTGCTGGCGGCAGGAGACGCCGGTCGCCGCGATGACCGTCTCCTGCGGCTCGGCCCGGATGGCGGGGAAGAGCCGGAGCCCGCCGATGCGCATGGACAGCTCGTAGTGCTCGGCCTCGAAGCCGAACGAGCCGGCCATGCCGCAGCAGCCGGCGTCGACCTCGGTGACGTCGGCGCCCGGGATGCTGCGGAGCAGCGCGACCGTCGCGGCGGTGCCCGCCAGCGCCTTCTGGTGGCAGTGGCCGTGGAACAGGATGCGGCGGCCGCGGAAGGGATGTCCGGCGGCAGGACGAGCCGCCCGTCGGCGATGGCCTCGAGGAGCAGCTCCTCCGGCAGCCGCGTGGCGTCCGCCACGGCCTGCGCCCGCGGGTCGCCGGGCAGCAGGGCCAGGTACTCGTCGCGCAGCGTCAGCAGGCATGACGGCTCCACCCCGACGATCGGCACGCCGCTGGCGGCCGCGTCAGCCAGGCGCCCGGCCATGCCCGCCGCCATCCGCCGGGCCTGGTCGAGCAGCCCCTTGGACAGGCTGGCCCGGCCGCAGCAGCCCGCGTCCTCGAACCGGACCCGCCACCCGGCGAGCTCCAGCAGCTCGATCGCCGCCCTGCCCGGCCGCGGGCTCGGTGAAGGTGGTGAAGGAGTCGGCCAGGAAGATCAGCTCGCCCTGGGCGCCGGCGCCGCCGGGCCCGGCCGGCGCCGCAGCCAGCGGCGCAGGTCCTGCCGCTGGAACCGGGGCAGCGGCCGGGCGGCGCTGATCCCCAGCCAGCGCTCGCGCCGCCCGCCGGGCGGGCCGCCACCCGCCGGGCAGGTTGGACAGCGGCGAACGTCGGCCGAGCCCAGCCGGTTCAGCGCCCGGATGGACCCGAACACGCGCGAGCGGAGCGGGACGCCGTGCTGATCGTGGTAGGCGGCGAGCGACTCGGTCTTCAGCGACGCCATGTCGACGCCGAGCGGGCACTCGCTCTTGCACGCCTTGCACTCCAGGCAGAGGTCGAGGATGTCGTGCAGCCGCTCGTCGCCGAGCGCCGCGCGCGGGTCCGGCTGCGACAGCGCCGTAGACCAGGGCGTTCGCGCGGCCGCGGGTGGAGTGCTCCTCCTCGCGCGTGGCCATGTACGAGGGGCACATGACCCCGGTCGCCTCCTTGCGGCACAGCCCGATGTTCATGCAGCGGTCGGCGGCGCCGCGCATGCCGCCCGGCGGTGCCGAAGTGGAGCCGCGTCGGCAGCGGCTGGCCGGCCGGGCAGCGCCGCGTCGCGCAGGTGATCGGTCATCGCGCGGCGCGTCGACGATCTTGCCGGGGTTCATCCGGTTCGCCGGGTCGAAGAGCCGCTTCGACCTCGCGCATCGCCGCGTAGAGCTCGTCGCCGAAGACGCGGCGGTTGAACTCGCTGCGGGCCAGCCCGTCGCCGTGCTCGCTGGAGTTGGCCCCGCCGAACTCGAGCACCAGCTCGCGGATCTCCTCGGCGACCGCGCGCATGAGCTCCGCCTGCCCGGGCTGCGCTGAGGTCGATGAACGGGCGGATGTGCAGGCAGCCGACCGAGGCAGTGGCCGTAGAAGCCGGCGCGCAGGCCGTGCGCGTCCAGCACCTGCCGGAACCGGCGGCGTAGGCGGCGAGCCGCGCCGGGCTCGACCGCGGTGTCCTCGACGAACGCCAGCGGCCGGCGCGTGCCCGTGCTCGCCGCCATCAGCAGGCCCAGCCCGGCCGAGCGGACCTTCAGCAGCGCCGCCTGCTCGGCCGGCGTGGACGGCCCGCAGCGTGTGGTAGCCGTGGCCGTGCGCCTGCCAGCGTCCGTCCAGGCGGTCAAGCCCGGCGGCGGCCTCGGCCTCGCTGTCGCCGGAGAAGGTGACGAACAGCAGCGCGCTCCGGGTCGCCGTGCAGGATCGACCCGAGCGCCCGGTACTCGAGCTTCTGGCGGGACAGCTCGAGGATGGTGCGGTCGATCAGCTCGACGGCGCGCGGGCTGGCAGGCCAGCGCGTCCTCGGTCGCCTCGATCGCCGCCTGCACGGACGTGAAGTGGCCCACCGCGATCACCCGGTGCCGCGGGCGCGGGCACCAGGCGCGACCGTCGCCTCGACGACGGTGACCAGGGTGCCCTCGGAGCCCACCACGAACTTCGCCAGATCGGCACCCGGGCGACCCGGCCAGCCGGTCCAGCCGGTAGCCGCCGGCCCGCCGCCAGAACCGCGGGAACCCGGTGGCGATGGCCGCCCGGTGTCGTTCCACCAGGCGCGGCAGCTCGCGGCAGATGGCGCCCGTCGAGCGTCGGCGCGGCGGCGCGGGCCAGCAGCTCCTCGCCGGTCAGCGGGCCGAACACCGACCGGCTCGCGTCGGAGAGCACCACGTCGAGCGCGAGCACGTGGTCGATCGTCATGCCGTAGCGCACCGACATGCTGCCCGCCGAGTTGTTGCCGATCATCCCGCCGAGCGTGGCCCGGTTGCTGGTGGAGGTGTCGGGGCCGAACATGAGCCCGTGCCGGGCGGCGGCCAGGTTGAGCTGCTCCTGCACCACGCCGGGCTGCACCCGCGCCGTCCGCTGCTCGGCGTCGATCTCGATGATCCTGCTCATGTGCCGGGACAGGTCCATCACGATCGCCCGCCCGACCGTCTGGCCGGCCAGGCTGGTCCCGGCGCCGCGGGGCAGGACCGGAACGCCGAACTCGCCGGCGGTGGACACGACGGCGGCCACGTCATCGGCGTCGCGCGGGAACACCACCCCGATCGGCTCGATCGCGTACATGCTCGCGTCGCGGGAGAACAGGTGCCTGCTGTAGGGGTCGAACCGGACCTCGCCGCCGACCACGCGGCGCAGCGCCGCCGCGATTTCCGCGCCCTCGCCCGGCTGGCGTCGCTCACCTGCCCGTGCCGGGCCGGGGCCGGCCGCCTGACCGCTGATGCCCTGCACCTCCTCCTGGTTCGCCGCCCCTGCGCTGGCCTTGATGGTCGCGCCGCCCTACGCCGCCTTCCGGTACACCGCGGCCGGTGCTTGCCGTCCGGGTGGGGCCGCCGCCCGCTGCGCGAGCAGGTAGCAGATGATCAGCAGGCAGTCCCACACGCCCGCGAGCGCCCAGCCGCCCAGCACGTCGGTCATCCAGTGGGCGCCCAGGTAGAGCCGCGTCAGCCCGACCACGAACGCGATCAGGGCGGCGCCCGCCGCCAGCAGCACCCGGGCCCGTGCCGAGCGGCCCGCCATCAGCATGAGCGCGAGCATGCCCCAGGTGGCGAGGGCCTGTGCCGCGTGCTCGGAGGGATAGGACCAGCCGTGGACCACGGTCAGCCGGTCGGCGGCGGGCGGCCGGGGCCGGCCGACCAGCCCTTTGATCAGCAACGACCCCGCCCAGGCGCCGGCCAGCGCCAGTGCGGGCAGGACCGCCGGCAGCCAGTGGCGGCGCCACCGCCACAGGCCCAGGCCGGCGATGACGACGACCGGCCAGAGCACGAAGCCCGAGCCGAGCCAGGTGAGCGCCTTGGCCAGGCCGGTGAGCCAGGGCGCGCGGTGACCGATGACAGAACGCCAGGACCCGCGGGTCGTCGCGGGCAAGGCCGGTGTGATGGACGACGCTGAACGTCACCAATGCCAGCGACCAGGCGGATGTGGCGAGCGTGAGAACGGCGGCGGTCAGCGCGAGGCCGGTGGGGGCGCCCGTCCGGAAGCGGGCGGCGAGCCACCCCGGCCGGCCCGGGATGCGGTCCCGCCGCCAGAACAGGGCAACGGCCGCAATCAGCAGCGCCACCCAGACGGCCAGCAGCACCGATCCGCTCACGCCCAGGATGTACTCGGTCAGGCCGGTCATCGTGCCCCAAGGATAGGAGCCTGCCCGGCCGCCAGGCCATGGCCAGCAAAGATCGCTCAGCCGCCCTACCGGGAGCCCGCCGCGATGCATGCCGCCGGATCTCTACTACGCTCGCCGGGTGGCCAGCGCCCCGATCCGCTATCAGTCGCCCGACGAGGACAGCGGCCGGTGGCTCGGCTTCCCGTTCCGGGCCGGCGACATCGTGATCAGCACCCGGTCCAAGAGCGGGACGACCTGGATGCAGATGATCTGCGCGCTGCTGATCTTCCAGACGCCCGAGCTGCCGGCCCGCTCTGGCAGCTGTCGCCGTGGCTGGATCACCTGATCGCGCCGCGCGAGGAGGTGTACGCCCGGCTCGCCGCGCAGCAGCACCGGCGGTTCATCAAGACGCACACGCCGCTGGACGGGATTCCCCTCGACCCCCGGGCCACCTACATCGTGGTGGCCCGGCACCCGCTCGACATGGCCGTGTCGCTCTACCACCAGAGCGACAACATCGACCGGGCGCGGCTGCGGCAGCTCACCGGCCAGCCCGAGCCCGGCCGCGCCGCCACCGCCGCGGCCAGCCGCTGCACGACTGGCTGCTCCGGTGGATCGCCGGCGACGACGATCCCCGCGAGTGACCTGGACTCGCTGCCCGGCGTGATGTGGCACCTGTCCGACGCCTGGGCCCGGCGCGACGAGCCGAACGTCGTGCTGGTGCACTACGACGACCTGTCCGCCGACCTCGACGGCCAGATGCGCCGGCTCGCCGGGCGGCTCGGCATCAGCCGTCCCGGAGCAGGCCTGGCCCGCGCTCGTGCAGGCGGCCACGTTCGAGCGCATGCGGGCCAGCGCGGACAGGCTCGTTCCCGCCGCCCGGGATCCTCAAGAGCAACGCCGCGTTCTTCCGCCGCGGCACCTCGGGCGCCGGGCGCGAGATTCTCAGCGACGCCGAGATCGCCGCCTACCACGCCCGCGCGGCCCGGCTGGCAGCCGCCCGACATGCTCGCCTGGCTCCACTCGCCCCGCCAGAACCTATGAACGCATAACGATCTACTGCTGGAGTACTGGGTCCCGTTTCGGTTTGGGCATCGCTGACCAGGCTGATGCTCCGATTTCAACGAGTCTGGCTGATGCTCACCCACGCGGGCTGGTCGCCCGGCTCCTTGTCGCAGCCTTGGGTAAAGCCGTGTGAGCGAACGGGCTGGTCACAGGCTGGCGGTCTACTCGATGACCAGTTTGCGGCTGGTGACCGGCCGCACCTGGTTCAGATTTGGCGTGGTCCTCCTATAGAGGCAATGAAGCGAACCGCTCATGGTTCAGCCGCGGCCCGCTCAGGCCAGGCGCGCGGGGGGCTGCGTCAGGCGGTGGCGAGGAACCGGGCCAGTTCCTCCCGGGTCGGGGCGGTGGCAGGCCCGCGCCTGGTCACCGAGAGCGCGGCCGCCGCATTGGCGCGGCGGGCGGCGGCGGGTCGGCCGCGCCCGCCGCCAGCGCGGCGATGAACGCTCCGGTGTGCGTGTCGCCCGCGCCGTTGGTGTCGACGTCGCTGCACCGCGGAAGCCGGGCACGCGCCACGACCGGCGTCCGGCCGCGGCCGAGCAGGCAGCCGTCCGGCCCGGTGCGCACCAGCACCCCGGGCCGGGCGGCCGGGCCGGCCGGCGAGCCAGCGCGCCGCAGCGCATCCGCGGGTCCGGGCTGCCGGTGAGCAGGGCGGCCTCCCGCGCGTTGCAGGTCAGCCAGTCCGCCCGGCGGAGCACGGCGGTCCAGCGCGTCGGCCGGGATGGACCCGACCAGCGGGCCGGGATCGAAGAACACCACGTGGCCGCGCCCAGCCGGGCCAGCCAGCCGAGCAGCGCGGCGCGGTTGCTGGGGTGCACCAGCCCGTAGCCGGACAGGTAGACGGCGTCGCCGGCGCGGCCGGGCGCACCCGCCAGGTCCGCCGCGGTCAGCGTGGCCTCGGCGCCGCGGCTGGTCAGGAACGTCCGCTCGCCGCGGCGTCCACCATGGTGACCACGAAGCCGGTGTCCATGTCCGGCCTTGGCCGGCTGGAGCACCTCGATGCCCTCCGCGGCCAGCGCCGGCCCGGGCCAGGTCGGCGAACGGGCCGCTGCCGTGCGCGCCCGCGTAGGCGGCCGGCAGGCCCTGCCGGGCGGCGGCGGCCATCACGTTGAACCCGCCGCCCGGGGCCGGCTGCGGCCCGGCTGGCCAGCACATCGCCGCCGCGCTCGGGCAGCGCCGGCACGTCCAGCACGATGTCCACGACCACGTTGCCGAGGTGAGCAGCCGGTCGAACCGGCCGGCTCGCGGCCGATCGTCACCCGGGCTGCCGCCGGGGTCGGCCGGACCGACCGCAGCAGGCCGGCGGCCAGCTCGTCCAGTCCCAGGCCGTTGACCCGGGCCACCGTGGCCCGGGCGCTGCTCGGGGAAGGCCTCCGCCCCGTGGCAGGCGCCGCAGATCGCGCCGGCCATCGCGGCGATCGTGTCGCAGTCCCCGCCCAGCGACGCGGCCATCCGGCAGGCCAGCCAGGGGTCGTCCGGGGCGGCCGCCAGCACGGCGAACGCGGCGGGCACCGACTCCTGGGTGGCCAGGCTGGTGCCGACCAGCCGGTACACCACGTCCAGCGCCTGCGTCCGGGGCGAGCCCGGCGACCAGCCCGGTCGCCCAGGTGATCCGGGCGGCCACGTCCGCGGCCGCCGGCCCAGTGCCCGCGGCCGGCGGCGCTGGCCGGCGGCGGCCACGGCGACGCCGGTCGCCTCGCGGCACCGTGGCGCCCGTCGATCCCGGCGCTGACCGCCGCGGCGACCGCGGCGGCCCCGGCCAGCGCGACGCCGGTGTTGTGCGTGACCCGGCTGGCCGCCACCACGCGGTCCACCAGCAGGCCAGGGTCGCCGGACGGGGTGGCGACGCCGACCGGGGTGATCCGCATGGCCGCGCCGTTGGTGGTGCCCGGACCGGCCGCGCTCCTCGATGCGGCGCCCGGCGGCAGCGCGGCCAGGGCCCGCCTGGTGGACGGGCCGAGCAGGTCCAGCGAGCCGCGGGCGCGCATCGACTCCTCCCAGGCCAGCAGCTGGCGGGCCAGTTCGGCCGGGTCGACCGCGCCGCCGCCCTCGATGATCAGGCGGGCCAGCAGCACCGCCTGCTCGGTGTCGTCGGTGACGGTGCCCGCGGGCAGCCCGGCGGCGAGCGGATGGTCCGGCGGCCCCGGCTCGAAGCCGTCCAGCAGGCTGCCGTACCGGGCCACGATCTCGGCCCGGGAGCAGCGACTGCGGTGGGCATGCCCAGCGCGTCGCCGATCGCCAGCCCGTACAGCGCCCCGAGCGCGCGCGAGCGGGCGCCGCTGCCCACCGCGTCCATGGGTCACGACGGCAGCGCCGGCACCGGAGCCGGCCGCCTGCCCGATCGCCTCGGCCAGGCTGACCACCTCGACCAGCGGGCCGTAGAGGCGCATGATGTCCAGCGCCTGCGGCGTGGCTCTCGTCGTCGATCCCCGGCGCAGGCGTCGGCGACGACCCGCACCTCGACCCCGGCGTCGGCCGCCGCCAGCGCGGTGGACAGCACGCAGCAGTCGGTGGACACCCCGGCCAGCACCAGCCGCCCGCCGCCCGGACCGGCGGCCAGCTCCGGCGCCCCACTTGCCGAACGTGGTCGCGTCCACCGTCGGGCCCGGCTCCGCGGCGAACTCGTCCGACCAGCTCGTAGATCCGCGCGTCCGGCGGCTGCAGCGCGAACGGCCACTGCTCGTAGTAGCGCCGCCAGGCCCCGGCCGGGGCGGCGGGCGCGACGAACCGGGTGAACACGACGTCGCGGCCGGAACGCCGCGACCAGCCGCTGGACCGGGCCCGACGATCTCGGCGAACCGCGGCGTGAACCACGGGCTGCCGGGCTCGCCGAACACCCGCTGCATGTCGATGACCGCCAGCGCCGCCGGGCCGCCGCCGGCGGGCCCGACTGCCGGCTGGTCATCGCTGGGCGGCGGCGGGCTCCAGCGGCGCGCGCCTCCTGGGCCCGCACCGCCGACCGGCCGAACGCCCAGGTCGCGACGAACCCGATGCACCAGCGCGACCAGCACGCCGAGGTTGGCGAACGCCCAGGCGCCGGTCTTGCCGCCGAGGCCGAACGGGCCGAGCAGGTAGCCCTGCCAGGTGAGCCAGCTCGCGTGGCGTGTTGGTGACCAGGCCCCAGCCGAGCACGGTGCCGACCACGATCACGCCCGACCGGGAACCACCGGACGTCGCCGTAGCGGCCGCGCGGGTCGTACAGGTCGGCCTCGGCGTAGTCGCGGCGGCGCAGCACGATGTCGGCGAGCATGACGCCGCACCAGGCGGCGATCGGCACGCCGAGCGTGATCAGGAAGCCCTCGAACTGGCCGAAGAAGTTGCTGCGCGAAGAACACCACGTAGATCGTGCCGAGCGATCATGATCGTGCCGTCGATCAGCGCGGCGACGTAGCGCGGGACCCGCAGCGCCGAGCGGTGAGCAGCGCCAGGCCCGGAGGAGTAGATGTCGAGCACCGCGCCGCCGACCAGGCCGAGCACGGCGACGATCACGAACGGCACCAGGAACCAGGTCGGCAGCAGCGTGGCCAGCGCGCCGATCGGGTCGGCGGCGATCGCGCTGCTCAGCGCCTTGCGAGGAGCCGGCCAGCAGCAGGCCGAAGATCAGCAGGACGATCGGGGCGAGCGCGCCGCCGAACGTCGTCCAGCCGACCACGCCGCGCGCTCGAGGACCGCCGCGGCAGGTAGCGCGAGTAGTCGGCGGCCGCGTTGACCCAGCCGAGCCCGAAGCCGGTCATCACGAACACCAGCGCGCCGATGAGCGTCTCGCGCCGAGCCGGCCGGGATCGCCGACACCGCTGGCCAGTGGATCTTGTCGGCCGACCAGGACGATGTAGACGACGGTCAGCACGCCGGTGACGATCGTGATCACCGTCTGCATCCGCATGATCAGGTCGAAGCCCATCACGCCGCCGACGATGATCAGCGCCGACCACCACGATCAGCGCGATGACCTTGGTCGCGGTGCCGCCGCCCCAGCCGAGCCGCTCGAACACGGTCGCGGTGGCCAGCGTCGCCAGGATGATCAGCACGGTCTCCCAGCCGACCGTGAGCAGCCAGGAGATCACCGCGGGCAGCTTGTTGCCGCGCACCCCGAACGCCGCCCGGCTCAGCACCATCGTCGGCGCCGAGCCGCGCTTGCCGGCCACCGCGATGAACCCGCACAGCAGGAACGAGACGACGATGCCGACCACGCCCGACGATCACCGCCTGCCAGAACGAGATGCCGAAGCCGAGCACGAACGCGCCGTAGCTGAGGCCGAGCACCGAGACGTTGGCGGCGAACCACGGCCAGAACAGGTCGCGCGGGCGGCCCTTGCGCTCGGCCTCGGCGATGACGTTGATGCCGTTGGTCTCGATCTGCAGCGGTCGCGATTCGGCTGCGCCGCCGCGCGTGCCCACGGCGCCTTGACATTCAGCCATGGCAAACACCTCCTACCGCCTGTGTCCTGCGTCAGCTTGCCGCACTGCCTACCTCCGCGTGCCGACGCCGGCCGGACCGCCCGCCTGTTACCTCACTGATCCATGATCGCTTTGCGCTGGGCCCCGTCGATCGGGATGTGGGCGCCGTTGATGAAGCTGGCCCGCGGCGAGGCGAGGAAGGTCACCAGCGCCGCGACCTCGCCCGGCTCGCAGATGCGGCCGAACGGGATGGACTGCTCGCGCCAGCTCGTGCGCGCGGTCCTGGCTGACGCCCTTGTCCCGGGCGAACGCCTTCTCCAGCGCGTCCCACCGGTCGGTGTTCACCGGGCCCGGGTTGACCGTGTTGATGCGCACGCCGTAGCGCCCGTACTGCTCGGCGACCGAAGACGCGAAGTTGATGTCGGCCGCGTTCGCCACGCCCGCGGTCATCTCCCAGTAGCTGGGCTTGAGGCCGTCGTTGCCGACGACGAGCACGATCGCGCCCGTCGCCCCGCTCGCGCATGTGCGGGATGACCGCGCGCACCGAGCGGACGTAGCCCATGAACTTCAGGTTGAGGCTGGACATCCACTGGTCTTCGGTCAGGTCCTCGAGCAGGCCGCCGGGCGAGCTGCCCGGCGCAGGTGACCAGGATGTCGATCGTGGCCGAAGCGGTCCAGGGTGGCGGCCACGCAGCGCCCGACGTCCTCGGTCACGCTCATGTCGCCGGCCAGCGGCACGACCGTCGGCCGGTCTCGGCGGCGATCTCCTTGGCGGCTGCCGCCAGCGGCTCCGCGGTGCGGGCGGTGATGGCGACGTCGGCGCCCTCGCGGCGAGCTGCTCGGCGACCGCGCGGCCGATGCCCTTGCTGGCGCCGGTGACGAAGGCCACCTTCCCGGCCAGCTGCAGGTCCACCGCAACCCCTTCCGCCGGTCACCGGATGGGCAGGCATTGCCCTCGTATCCGCAGGCGCCGCTGGCGGTGGCCGCCTCCGGGCTTGGCTGGATGGTATACCAAATATCACCACTCCGGAAGCCATCAGGCCGCCCGCCCCCACGGCCCTCTCATGTCACGGATCTCCGTCATGATCATGTCCATTTCGTCCCGATTCTGGCGACGAAAATCCGTGATCTGTCGCCGGCGCTCATCCCCCGGCCGGCGCGATCGCCTGGGCCCAGGCCGACCTGTTCGCCTGCCGTTCCGCATGCAGCCGGTCGAGCAGGCCGCCCGCCGCCATCACGCTCTTGACCTTCGCCGATACCTCCGGGCCCTGCGCGGCCAGCTCCGCGGCAAGGCGGCCGCGGCCTCGCCGGGATCGTCCTCGACCCGGTTGACCAGGCCCATGGCCAG
Source organism: uncultured Alphaproteobacteria bacterium (assembly GCA_963738825.1). Classification (GTDB taxonomy): domain Bacteria; phylum Pseudomonadota; class Alphaproteobacteria; order Sphingomonadales; family Sphingomonadaceae; genus Sphingomicrobium. Next base: position 21,930 of record CAVTYB010000004.1, read on the forward strand.
CGCCTCGCCGCCCCTACCCAGCGCCCGGTCAGGGCCAGCTCCATCGCCGTCCCCCGGCCGACCAGGTCGGTCAGCACCCACGCCCCGACGGCCAGGCCGCGGCCGGCCGGCCCGGTCCAGCGCAGCCTCGCCGCCGGGCCCGCGATCCGCAGGTCCGCCGCCGCCGCGAGCTGCGCCCCGCCGCCGACCGCCGGGCCGGCCACCACGGCGATCACCGGCCCCGGCCTGGTGATCATGATTTCGTAGCACTCGTAGAGAAGGTCAGAGACCGTGGCCCGGTCGGCGTCCGGGATCGTCAGGTCGGCGTTCGCGGCATATCTCCGAGGGTCAGATCAATAAGGTACGCGACGCGCTACCCAAGAGCCTCCGGTGCCTGTGGGAAGAAGCGGAAGACCCGACCGTCTTCGGAGAGCAGCTCCTGATCCTTACCGCGGACAGCTGACCAGCACGCCGACCAATAGTGTCGGTTAGAGGCAAGCCTCCAGGTACGGCTGATCGAAGCCGAACTGCTTTGCCTTTTCCAGCGTATACGGGCGGAGACCCATCGAGCGATATTCGCCGAGGATCTTCCCGTCAGCGGTCTCATCCATATACTCGAACTTGAAGAGCTCCTGGGTGACGATGACGTCGCCTTCCATGCCGATCACTTCGGTGATGTTGGTGGTGCGGCGCGAGCCGTCACGCAGACGCTTCACCTGGACGATGAGGTCGACTAAGTCCGCGATCTGGCGGCTGATCGCCTCCTTCGGCACTTTGATATCCGACATCATGACCATGTTCTCCATACGAGCCAGGCATTCGCGCGGGCTGTTGGAGTGGAGCGTCGCCATCGAGCCGTCGTGGCCGGTATTCATGGCAGCGAGGAGGTCGAAACACTCGCTGCCGCGAATCTCGCCGAGGATGATGCGGTCAGGACGCATACGCAGGGCGTTGATGACGAGGTCGCGGATAGTGATCGCGCCTTGCCCTTCGAGGTTGGCGGGACGCGTTTCGAGCGGCAGCCAGTGCGGCTGCTGCAGGCGAAGCTCGGCCGCGTCCTCGATCGTGATCACGCGCTCGCCCGGGTCGATCATCTTCGACAAAGCGTTGAGCATGGTCGTCTTACCCGAGCCGGTACCGCCCGAGATGATGACGTTCATCGCGGCTGGCGCCGGCGATCTTCAGCAGCGTCGCCATCTTCTCGGACATCGAGCCGAAACCCCTCATCATGTCGAGCGTAATCGGCTTCTCGGAGAATTTACGGATCGAGATGGCAGTGCCGCGAAGCGACAGCGGCGGAACGATGACGTTGACGCGGCTGCCGTCCTGGAGGCGCGCGTCGCAGAGCGGGGTGGTCTGGTCGATGCGGCGGCCGACCTTGTTCACGATCCGCTGCGCAATCTGGAACAGATGCTCCTCGTCGCGGAACTGGATCTGAGCAATCTCGAGCTTGCCCTTGCGCTCGATGTAGGTTTGGTCGGGGCCGTTGACCATGATGTCGCTGATTGCCGGGTCGGCGAGCAACTCCTCGAGCGGGCCGAGACCGAGGAGTTCGTCGACAAGCACCTTCTCGAGCGCGAACTGCTCGCGGCGGTTGAGCGTGATTTTCAGCTCGGCGAGCACTTCCGAGATGATCGGCCGGAATTCCTCGGCGAGCTCGTCCTTGCTGAGTGTTGCGGCGGCTTCAGGGTCGACGCGCTCAAGGAGGCGCGGAAGCACCTGCTCCTTGATTCGGTGAACGGAAGCCTCGAAGCCTTCGGACTTGCTGCTGCCCTGCTCGCCGCTGCCGTTCTGGCGGGCGGTGAGACGGTCCATGGCCGCGGTCGAACCGCCGTTGGCGCCGCCATCGGAAGCGGGGAAGTCCATCGTTGGCGCAAGCTCGTCGATCGGCGGGAACTGATCGCCGCCTTCGGGCTCCGATGAGGGCATGATCGGCGCACCGCCGGGGCCGCCCTTCATCGGCTTGGCGGTACCGAAGCTCGGACGGCCGCCACCAATTCCGCCACGCTTTCCGAATGCGCTCATGCCCAGTGCCTGCGTTTGCTGCTGAATTACCGTCAGGGTGAATACGAGAGAAACTTTTAGAAAAAGCTAATTCCGGCCAACCGGGGCGGTCATTGCAAGACTTGGGCCGAGGGGCGGGTTTAATGGTCATTCCTAAGGCGCAAGTAATGAAACCAAGGAGCGCCTCTCAAGGAGCCAGCTAGTCAGAGCTTGGCGCACTCGAGCGGGCCGCGACGCGGTGACAGATGATAGGCACGATAGGTCCCAAAGCCGACCTCTTCCCTAACTTCGTAGCCGGCTTCGAACATGGGGACCCAGGCGCCGTACTTGCGCTCATCGACGAGGATCCACCCGGGGCGCCTGTACGCGACCGCGCCGCGGCAGATGTAGCGCGTGACGAGACCTCTCGGTAAGGGCTCGAAATTCGCCAGATTATCAACTCCGGTCCAGCCCCCGCCCCCATGAAGTCCTGGGATCAGCCTGTTTTCATCGAGGAGCACCACCGCACCCGCGTTGCGGCTGCGAAGGTAGGAAAGGCCCTTGATCGCGTCGTCAGGGAGCATTTGCGGCTGAGCGCCCGGCTCCGGAGTGAAACGGGCGATCAGTCGCGCTGGTCCGATGTTGAAGAGGCCCTCTGTCTTCGCACCTGCTGCCCAGGACGACCAGCCGGCGGTAGCGATAAAGGCGACCATCGCTGCAAGAATTGTTCGAACGAAGGTTTCGTCAAAGAGAGGCCGCGAACCGGCACGCCGGTCGGTCTTCACGCTCGCAAGGAGGAGAATGACCAGCAGCGGAAAGAGGTTGAGAATGTTGTTGTCGTGACTTCGGCTCAGATAATAGGTCCCGCCGGCGAGGAAGCCGAGGAGGGAGGCATAGAGAGATCGGCCCTGGACCGTCTTGCCCGTGCCGATGAGTGCGCTCAGTGCCAGCAATATCGCAGCAAGAGCCAGCCAGACCGTTCCAACAGGATTAACCGGAAGCGGGCCGGGCGGGTAAATGATATAGGCCAGGAAATCCTTTGGACGCGCAGCTCGGCCCGACAGCAGCCAGAGGACAAAAAGAGAGGAAACCGAGGCCTGCCGCAAGCGCGATGAGGCCCCGCAGGCTCCCACGAAGAAGCGCGATCCACCGTTCGCGAGACGTGGCCCCCTTTTCGGCATCGCGAAGGGCTAGATAGGGCCACCACAAAAGCGTTCCGAAGAAGGCCGCTTCAGGCGACCAGAAGAGGTCGATCAGCCAGATCGAATGTCCGAGCCAATCGCGCCGCTTACCGCTCTTTTCAGCGACAAGAATGTTGAAGAGCAGCGCTGCAATGGGGAGAAAGCGAAGGCCGGCGACAGACGGCGTCATCGCCGTCGAGCCGAGATCGGCGGGGAATGCTGTCCAGACGAACGTGGCGCACCACAAGGCAACAAGCGCAAGCCAGCGAAAGCCGCGCGAGCTCCCAGCCGTCAGAATGACGGCGCAGCCGGCAAGGAGAGAGAAATATAGCGAATTGGCGACAATCGTCGTCCAGTAGATGCCGTGCCAGCAATTCGGCCCGCAGACGGCTGAAAGAAGTGTGGTGGGTCCAATTCCATATTGGATCGGAAAGTCGCGATAGGGGAGGCCGCCCGCGGTCCAGGCGTCGACGGGGGCGAGATAGGCCCCCCAATGGTGCCAGGCGAAATAGATGGGCTCCCTCGAGCCGAACGGCGTCGTAAGCAGCCCGACGGCAAGCCCGACCGGCAAGGCAATAGCCATCGCCGGAAGGATCGAAGCCGGCTCCTTAGGGGTTGCCGCGGCCAGAAGCCGGGGCAGGTACCCAGCCCCGATCCCCAGTAGAATGAAAAGGCCGGAAGCGACGAGGCCTAGATGCGGATCGGGCGCCCACCAGGTCACCGTTGCAAAGAGGAGGACTGCCGCCATGCCGCCAACAAGAGCTCGAAGCCCCGAGCCCAGCAGCGGCAACAAAAGGACGAGGCTTAGAAGAGGGAAGGCGCCGTGCCGCGCGGCCGTCAGAACGAGCGCGCCGCCGACGAGCATGCCCATGGTCCATCGATCGGTCGGAGAGCTCCGACTTCTCCCAGGTCGCATAGGGAATGAGCAGCGCGACGATGAGGATGGCCGCGTAGACCAAGTCTGGAACGAATTGGGCGCTCATCGGCCCGACACGGTGGAGAGACGCTCTAGAACGCTCCCAAGACCTAGCGCTCGAGCCTGCCTCTCAATTGCTTGACTGATCAACGCCCACCCCCCGGCCGCTTCAGTCGCGTTTTAAAGCGACGATGGAATAACCCAAGGGGTCGTCCTTCGAACCGAGGCCGAGAGCGAGCGTCAGGTGGGCAAGAAGGAGGAACAGGAGAGAAAGAGGGAGGAGAAGGGTCAGCGAAGGCCAGTGCAAAAGCGACCGTCGCGACGGTCGAACCATTCGAAGCGACAAGACGATGAGCTTGTTGGCGATGACTGCGAAGTCATTTCCTCTTTCTTTGATCCGGACGTCGCTGAAGGATGCAAACATTCGCTTGAGTTCGAATTTCGTGAAGCGATTGAAATCATAAGGAGCGTAGTGGACACGGGCTGAAAATGGCACGGTCGCAAGGAGCGTGCCCCCGGGTTTTAGCACCCTCTCGATTTCCGCGATCAGGGCCTCGGGATGAGCCGCATGTTCCAGGACTTCGGTGCATAGGACGTTTTCAAAACTCGCATCGCCGAATGGGATCGAGACACCATCAAAGGGAACGACCGCATCGCTTCTGCGCATCGCGAAGGCATTGGCTTCCGCAACGTCAATTCCGGTATAAGAGAGGTCTCGCGGGAGGCAGGTCCGGTAGGGCATTTCGCCGCAGCCGACATCGAGCAGATTCCCGCTCAGCTTCGAAAGCCGCGGTTCGAGGAAGGTCCAGATCGTCCCGAGCTGGAGATCCGCAAAGCGCCGGATCGAAAAGGCGATCCTCGACGTGACGGACGATGAATTCAGCCGGACTGGGATCGGCTGAAATTGCTCGGGAAGGCTTTGCACGGCTTCAGCCATGTCTCTGGCCCTCAGGGCGAGGAATCTCAGGAAGCACCCATTTGCGGTCCCAGCATCTTTCGGGATCCGAGCGACCGGCAACGACGAGCACGTCGCGGAGCCGCGTTGGAAGCGTCGAAACCGGAGCGAGATAGGTCGAATAAGGGACGATCATATTGTCCTGCTTGTTCCAGACCCCGACGAGCGAGCAGAGAGGCCCCGGCGATGGGCCGTTCACAAGAGCCCGCCGCAGCTCAAGGAGAGGAGTGGCTGAGCCCAGCAGGATCGCGACGAGCGCGTATGCGATTTTAGCCTTGTTTACGGCCCGCTCGGAAAGGAGCCTCGAGATCCAAATTCCAAAATAGATGGAAAGGAGTGCGAGCGGCATGATCGAAGCTCGCATCTGGAAATCCGAATTCACTCCCACCAGCACCAGCGGCATCGCGATGAGGAGGAGGAGGATGAGGAGAATGACTGGGAGATCGGCCCTCGGGGAGGCGTGGTCCCGAAGGAGCGGATAGGCAAATGGCAAGACCTCCAGAGCCACGCAGAAGAGCCATGCCCAGGGATGAGCGATCCGAACGTGCATTCCGACCTTTGCCGCATCAATCTGAAGGTAGAGGAGGGCAGGAAGGGCAATCGCGAGGGCGAGTACGGCGATCGCGACATCCTTCCGGTCGAGCGAACGGCGACGCAGCACTTCGAAGCCTGCAAGGATCGCGAACGGGATCGCTCCGATGATCGCCAATGGCGACCAGATCGCCACAAGCGGGATCATTGCAGCGAAGAAGCCGATCGGAACGAGGCCCTTTCGCCAGAGCAGGAACGCGAGCGCGCATGCCCAGCCGGCAATTGCGTGCTGAGGCACCCAAAAGGCCTGGGTGACGTGCGAGCTATATTGGTAACTGAAATTCCAGCGCTCGATATGATCCCATGAGAGATGGGCGCCCAGAGCCGAATAGATCGCCGTTCCAACGACGTCCCACCCGCTAAAGAGGATGAAGACCGCTAGGGTGATGGCGCGCTCGCGCTTGCTCTTGAATAGGTGCCAGGCGAGCGTCAGGACAAGGGCCAGCCGGAGCGAGTTCGAAATCAATAGCGCCAGTTCGGAACGGGTGCCGAACATCGCCGGCAGGAGGTACGTTCCAAGCGGCGCCCTTACAAAATAAGCCGTTCCATGAAGGTCATAGGCGAAGGGCCAGACATTGGTGGCCATATCGTGCAACACGGCATCGCGAACCTGCCAATCACTGTTGGCGTAGAAGAAGCGGCCCTCTCCCCCGAGTGCGAATAAAGCCAGCGATATCAGGAGTGCAGCAGCGAACGTCCTCACGGGCACTGGAGGAAGATCCTCGGAATATCGGGCGCAAAGGGCCGTAATCGCTGCGCTGGCGACGCCCGCCAGTCCGACCGTCAGAGGTAACGAGAGCCCCCAGAAATGCAGGAGCAGTAGGTTATCGAGGGCGAAAAGGCCAAGAAGGCTTGCGGCCAGGGTCCCGACCTTGAGGCCTGCTCGCGTAACCGGGGGGGCCGCAGCAATGGCGGCTGCGGCTCCGCTCATGCGGCGTCAGCGACCCTCTTTTGAAGGTTGTGAACTGGATTTGCCGATGCCGGCGCATCCATGTTCAGGCGCTCACGCTCGACCACCAGCGGGCGCTTCCTCACCTGGCTGTGAATGGACGTGATGTATTCGCCCAATATGCCGATGAAGGTCATCTGCATCCCGGAGAGGAAGAACAATGCGAAAATGATCGTCGTCATTCCTCTGGGTGCAAGCTCGGGCCGAACGAACCAGGCTCCGAGCGCAAAGATCGCATAGAGGAAGCAAAGGCTCGCCATCGCGAGCCCAGCGAACGTGCAAAGGCGCATTGGGACGCTGGTGAATGAGAAGATGCCGTTCAGGGCCTGGTCGATAAGGCGAGGGATATTGTTTTTCGAAAGACCGCGCTGCCTCGACTTCCAGGTATAGGGGACAATGACCCGGCGGAAACCAACCGAAGCGATGATGCCTCTGATGTAGGGATAGTGGTCGTCATGTTGGACGACCGCCTGCCAGACCTTTCGGTCGATCAGCTGAAATTCGCCGACGTCGACTGGAATGTCGACGTCCGAAAGTGTCCTCACCAGGCGATAGAAGATTGCGCGGCAGGTCCGAAGAGCAAGGCTCTCCTGTCGATTGGCTCGGGCGCCCGCGACCACCTCGACGCCGCTTTCCCAGAGCTTCACGAACTCGGGGATCATCTCGGGCGGATCCTGGAGATCGACCGGAAGGAAGACGAGGATTGCATCGCCGGTTGCAGCGCGAAGCGCGTTGAAATTGGAGCGGAAGGGACCAAAATTGCGGGCGTTCAGGATGACCTTGATGGTCGGATCGGCCGCGGCGAGCTCACGAAGGATCTCGACCGTCCCGTCGCTCGAGGCATTGTCGGCAAAGATATGCTCGCAGCGATATCGGGAGAGCGGGCCGTCCTTGGCGAAGAGCGCCTTCACGGCCTCGGCGCAGGCCCGGACATTGTCTGCCTCGTCGTAGCAGGGGCTGATGATCGAGATCGTCTTCACGTCCCGATTCTTTCCCGGATTGAGGTCGCTGCTCATGCCGCGACCCTCTGTTCGTCGACCACTTGCCTCAAACCCTCGCCAAGCGGGACCCGGGGTGACCAACCGGTCGCTTCGCAAAGGCGGCTGGTTATCGCCTTCGAGATGCATGATCTGGTCGGGTCCGAACGGAATTTCGCCGAAGGTCAGCTTGAGACTAGGAGCAGCAATGTCGCGGAGCATTTCGATGATCGTTCGAACGCTAACCGCTTCCCCGCTCGAAAGATTGAAGACGCCGTTTGCCCGGTCATTTTCTGCCGCCGCCAACGTGCCCGAAGCGACATCGTCGATGTGAAGATAGTCCCACTTCTGGGTCCCGGCCGTGCACTTTGGCCGCTGTCCTCGCACCAGCGAAGCGGCGCTCGAGGGTATGAGCCAATTGGGATTGTCCCCGGGACCATAGACCGAAAACAGGCGAAGCCAGGCGAATGCAATTCCTGCCTCGCTGCAACGCTGCGAAGCGAGATGGTTCGCCGACAGTTTCGCAGCTCCATAAAGCATGGTCGGTTGGGGAAGATCGCTTTCGACGATCCTTCGATCATACCGTCCATATTCAGCCTGCGAGCCGATGCCGACGAACTTCCGAGTTCCTGAAGCGATCGCAGCGTCGGCAAGCGCGACCGTCGTTCGAATATTCTCGAGCTGGATGTCGTCGCTGCGCAAGGGGCCGCCGACGCCTTCCCAGGCTGAATGAATGACAATGTCGGGCCTTACCGAAGCGATCAGCTTGGCGACTCTTGGCGCATCGGCAAGATCGATCCGCTGGATCGAGATGCTCGTGGCGATCGAAGCGAGCCGCGATCCGCTATTGCGAACCAGCGCAATGACCTCGTTCCCGGCAGCAGCCGCAGCCCTGGCAATCGCCGCTCCGACGAATCCGCCTGAACCGGTGATGAGGAGACGGGAGCCCATCAGGCTGCCGCCTGGATCATTCGGGTCGCGAAATAGCGACGGATCTGGGCGAGGCACAGATCGGCTGCATTCTTTCCTGCAAGCTGCGCCCGGTACCATTCGGCCGTCCACTCGATCGTCGTTTCGAGCGAGAGGCGGGGAGTCCATCCGAGCTCTCGACCCGCCATTTCCGAAATCAAGGTGAGAACTTCAGCTTCGTGCGGATGATCCCCGGCCTGAGGGCTGAACCCTCCCGGGCGGCCCCAGTGACGGGCGAGCTCGCCAACGACACTTTCGACGCTCGCCATGTCTTCGGTCGAGGGGCCGAAATTCCACCCCTTGGCGAAGCGCCTGGGATCGGCGGCCAGTCTTTCTGCAAGCAGGCAATATCCGCTGATCGGTTCCAAGACATGCTGCCACGGACGAACTGCCTTGGGATTACGAAGCTCGGGTTCAAGGTTCGCGCGGAAAGCACGAACGACGTCAGGGATAAGGCGATCGGCGGAATAGTCGCCGCCGCCAATCACATTGCCTGCCCTTGCCGTTGCAACGCCGATCGATCGATCCGCGAAGAAGCTGTCGTGGAAGCACTGGGTGACGAGCTCGGCGCAGGCCTTGCTGTTTGAATAAGGATCATGACCGCCCAGCCTGTCGCTCTCGAGATAGCCGGTCGTGCGCCCGTCGTTGGCATAGCATTTGTCGGTCGTGACGGAGACGATCGCGAGCAGGCCATCAAGACCCCGAGCGGCCTCGAGCATATTGGCGGTGCCAAGGACGTTCGTTGAAATCGTTTCGAGCGGGTCGAGATAGGATTGGCGGACGAGCGGCTGTGCAGCGAGATGGAAGATGATCTCGGGTTTTGCTGCTGCGACGATCGCTTTCAGAGCCTCAAAGTCCCTGACGTCGTTGACGATGTGGATGCAGCGCGCGGCTCCTCCGATCTGGTAGAATAGGCCGTCAGCTTCGGGCTCGAGCGAAATGCCGGTGACTTTCGCGCCAAGGCTCTCGAGCAGCATGAGAAGCCAGCTCCCCTTGAACCCCGTGTGGCCCGTGAGGAGAACACGGCGGGAGCCCCAGAAGGCCGGGTTCAGGCCCAGATCTTCCACGCGGCCTCCTGACGCTCCCACATGCCTTCGAGGAGCTGCCGGTCGCGAAGCGTATCCATTGGCTGCCAGAAGCCATCGTGGAAAAAGGATCGCAGTTGGCCTTCTGCTGCCAGCCGTTCGAGCGGTTCGCGTTCCCACACGCACTCGTCGGAATTTCCAAGATATTGGCCGATCGAGCGATTGAGGACGAAAAAGCCGCCGTTGATCCAGCCGCCTTCATCGACGGGCTTTTCGGCAAAGGCGGAGACCTCGTCGCCAACGAGTGCGAGCTGACCGTAGCGACTTGCGGGACGAACCGCGGTGACGGTCGCCTTGCGGCCGTGGCTACGGTGAAATTCTATTGCAGCCGAGACATCGAGGTCACTGACGCCATCTCCGTAGGTCAGGCAGAAATCTTCGTCGTCGCCCAGATATTGAAGGGCCTGGCGAAGGCGCCCTCCCGTCATGGTGTCGGCGCCCGTATCGATCAGCGAAATCTTCCAGTCTTCGGTATCGTTCCGATGGACCTTCGTGGTTCCCGTTCGAAGGTCGATGGTGACGTCCGACATGTGAAGGGCGTAATTGAAGAAATATTCCTTGATCATGTAGCCCTTGTATCCAAGGCAAACGATGAATTCGTCGACGCCGTGCTGGGCATAGATTTTCATGATGTGCCAAAGGATTGGCTTGCCGCCGATCTCGACCATCGGTTTTGGGCGAACCGACGTCTCCTCGGCGATCCTTGTACCGAGGCCGCCTGCTAGAATGACCGCTTTCATAGCCGACCTATGACCAAATCGTGGTCAACAAACCGTTAAAGGGCGAGACCGCCTAGGCGGTTAAGCGTCGCCTGGCTCCCGACCTCGTCGCAAACCTCCGAAGATAGAGCGATTGGCAGGATGCGGGCAGCGGCCTCTGTCCCGGCAACACTCTCCATGAGCCATGAACCAAATCCACCGTCGGCGAGATGATCTTCGAATGTCGTCACATGGCGATGACTAGCGATCTGTTCGCTCTGCTGGAGCTTGGAAGCCATGCCCCACAGGGGAAGCGAATAGACCGCCCTGTCGCCGGCGCGAGCAATCGCGGACCCGAGCGCAGCGCCGGTCGAGAGCATCACTTGATCCTCGTCTCCCTCACGGACCTTGAGCCAGACGCCCGGACTTACGCTTGGCGTCGCGTCATGAAACTTCGGCTCTCCGGCCTTCCCGAGGCGAAGGTAGGAGGGGCCGGGGTTGGCAACGAGCCAGTTCAAGCACGCGCGCGTCTCGAACGGGTCGCCGGGCGCCGCAATCGTCATGTGAGGCATGGTTCGCATCAGCGCATAATCCTGAACAGCGTGGTGCGAGTAGCCGAGGGATCCGTAAGCAACGCCGCCTCCCACTGCGACGATCGTCACCGGCAGTTGATGATGGTCGACATCGTTCCGGATCTGCTCGGCGCAGCGAAACGTCGGGAAATTCGCGATCGAATAGGTGAAGGCGTGATAGCCCTCGCTCGCCATTCCGGCGGCAAGCCCCGTCATGTTCTGCTCGGCGACGCCGGCGTTGATGAACCGGTCGGGAAAGCGCTCCGCGAAGCGTTCGACGACGTTGAATTCAAGATCGCCGACAATAAGAGCGATTTGCGGGTTGGTTTCCGCGAGGATCGCGAGCTCGTCGATGAACGCGTCACGCATTGGAAGCGCTCTCGATCTCGGCGAGTGCCTGAGCGAGGAGCTCGGGCGTTGGGTTACGGTAATGCCACTCGACCCGGTTCTCCATAAAGCTCACGCCCTTGCCCTTGATGGTGTGCGCAATCAGCATGGCGGGCTTGCCAGACGGCCAAGAGCCCGGGTCGAGCGCGTTTGAAAGCGCGTCATGATCGTGGCCGTCGACCTCCTGGACCGCCCAGCCAAACGCTTCGAATTTTGAATGAAGGGGCTCAAGTCGAAGCGTCTCGTCGACGCTCGTGAGGCTCTGGAGCTTATTGTAATCGATGATGCAAAGAAGATTGTCGAGGCCATGATGGGCCGCAAACAGCGCGGCTTCCCAATTGCTGCCCTCGTCCCATTCGCCGTCGCTCGTAACGACGATCGTGCGCCAGTCCTTCGACTTGCGCTTGGCTGCGAGCGCTTTTCCGGTTCCGAATGGCAGGCCGTGCCCGAGAGCGCCGGTCGAAAACTCAGCCCCCGGCACCTTGTGGCTGATGTGCGCCATGAGGGGCGATCCGTCAGTCCCGTAGGTCTCAAGAAGGGCAGGATCGATGAACCCGGTCTCGGCTAGAACTGCGTAGAGAGCAACGCAGGCATGTCCTTTGGAAAGGATGAAGCGATCGCGGTTCGGATCATCGGGCGCTACCGGATTGACCCGCAGAACCCCGCCATAGAGAACGGCGATGATGTCGGTGATCGAGAGTGCAGAGCCGATGTGTGACGCCCTGGCCCGTGTGACCATCTCAAGCGCCAGCCGGCGAATTCGAAGCGCTAGCTCCTTGGTCGATTGAGGTCCTGCAGCAGTGAGCGAACTGTAATGCATGGCCCGAACATGTCGCGACATATGGTTAACATTCGCTCAACACTCTTGCGTTAGTCCCCCTCCCATGAAACACGGAATGATCGAAGCCGCCGTTCGCGCCTGCCCCGTCTGCGGAGCGGGAGCCGAGGCGAGCGAACCATTTCTTTCCGATACCCGCGACGAAAGCCAGTTGAGCGCGTCGAGCTTCGCTTCACGCAAGATTCCGGAATTCATGAGCCATGCAATGGTGCGCTGCCGCACCTGCGATCTGACCTATGTGGACAGGCCGCCGAGCGTCGAAGATCTCGCCGCCAGCTATCATACAGCTGATTATGACAGCGCCGAGGAAGCCGAAGATGCGGCCGACGCTTATGCCCGGGCGATCGAGCCGGTGCTTGCGAAGATCGCGAACCGCTGTGCAGCGCTCGAAATCGGTACCGGGACCGCAGCCTTTCTCGAGCGCCTTTCCTCAATGGGATTTCGCGACCTCGTCGGGATCGAACCCTCGACCGCTGCAATTGCCGCAGCTCCGCCAAATCGAAAGGCCTGGATCCGCGAAGGGATTTTCGAGGGAAGCGATTTTCCGCCCGAAAGCTTCGATCTCATATGCTGCTTCATGACGCTCGAGCACGTCCAGGACCCACGGGCGCTGGTGGCGGCAGCGCATCGCCTGCTCCGTCCGGGCGGCGCGTTCGTTGGAGTCACGCATGATCGCCGAGCCTGGTTGAACCGGCTTCTTGGACGGCATTCGCCGATCGTCGACATCGAGCACATGCAGCTATTCTCAGCCAAGAGCGCAACCGGCCTCCTCGAACGGAACGGCTATGTCGATGTTGGCGGCGCAAGCTTCTGGAACTGCTACCGGCCAAGCTACTGGCTACGTCTCGTCCCGATGAAGAGGTCGGTGAAGGATGCTTTGATCCGGAGACTTCGTGGCTCTTGGGCCGACAAACAGCGAATTGCGCTCAATGTCGGCAATTTCATGAGCTGGGGTTTCAAAGCCTGAAATTGGCCCCGCAATTCGTTGCGCGATTCAGTCAGCGCTTTCCGCAAGAACGGTCAGGCCTTTTTCGCTGACTTCGGCAAAGCCGCCTGTAACATTGATCCGCTCGGGCTGGGCGCCCTGGCTTCGATAGACGGCGATTTCGCCGTTCCTGAGCGTCGTCATGTAGGGCGCGTGACTCGGCCATGATTCCGGATTCACCTTCAGTGCCCGGAATGACGACCATGTAAACGTCTCCGGACGTCACCATCCGGTCCGGGGTGACGAGCTCGAAATGCAGGTCGGCCATTATTTCTTGCCTTCAATCGCCATGTCGAATGCGGACGCCGCCGCTTCGAACTTGTTGCGGCAGCCGGTGTTGCAGAAGCCGACGACCTTCCCCCTGTAGAGCGTCAGGCTGTCCGCGCTGACCGGCTTGTCCGGACCACGGGCAGACGTCATTGACGCAATCTTCGAGGCGAAGCTCGTCGGCCAGCTGCTTAGGCCTCCTGAGCCAGCTTCTCGGCCTTGGCGACCGCTTCGTCGATTCCGCCGACCATGTAGAAGGCCGCCTCGGGAAGGTGGTCGTATTCGCCGTCGACGACCGCCTTGAACGAGCGGACGGTGTCTTCGACCTGGACGAACTTGCCGGGGATGCCGGTGAAGACTTCCGCGACGTGGAACGGCTGGCGAAGGAAGCGCTGGATCTTGCGCGCGCGGCGACGACCAGCTTATCCTCTTCCGAAAGCTCGTCCATGCCGAGGATGGCGATGATGTCCTGGAGGCTCTTGTACTTCTGGAGCGTCTCCTGGACCGCACGAGCGACCTCGTAATGCTCCTGGCCGACGACCGCGGCGGTCAGCACGCGGCTGACGGAGTCGAGCGGGTCGACGGCCGGATAGATGCCGAGCTCGGAGATCGCGCGGCTCAGCGTCGTCGTCGCGTCCAAGTGGGCGAAGGAGGTCGCCGGCGCAGGGTCGGTCAAGTCGTCGGCCGGCACGTAGATGGCCTGTACCGAGGTGATCGAGCCCTTGTTGGTCGAGGTGATGCGCTCCTGAAGCGGCCCATGTCGGTCGACAGGGTCGGCTGGTAGCCCACGGCCGAAGGAATACGGCCAAGAAGCGCCGACACTTCCGAGCCCGCTTGCGTGAAGCGGAAGATGTTGTCGACGAAGAAGAGCACGTCCTGGCCTTCCTGGTCGCGGAAATATTCGGCCTGCGTGAGGCCCGACAGAGCGACTCGGGCGCGGGCTCCCGGCGGCTCGTTCATCTGGCCGAACACGAGCGCGACCTTCGAGCCCTCCGGCGTCGGGTTGCCGTCGGCGTCCTTGGCGATGACGCCCGCGTCGAGGAACTCGTGGTAGAGGTCGTTGCCCTCGCGGGTGCGCTCGCCGACGCCGGCGAACACGATGACGCCGCCGTGGCCCTTGGCGATGTTGTTGATCAGCTCCTGGATGAGCACGGTCTTGCCGACGCCGGCGCCGCCGAACAGGCCGATCTTGCCGCCCTTCGCGTAAGGGGCGAGGAGGTCGATGACCTTGATGCCGGTGACGAGGATCGCGGCTTCGGTCGACTGGTCGACGAAGGGCGGGGCCTCGGCGTGGATCGGGGCCGACATGTCGCTCCCGATCGGGCCGCGCTCGTCGATCGGCTCGCCGATGACGTTCATGATCCGGCCGAGCGTCTTCGGGCCGACCGGAACGCGGATCTGCGAGCCGGTGGCGTTGACCGTCTGGCCGCGGGTCAGGCCGTCGGTCGAAGTCCATGGCGATGGTGCGGACGACATTCTCGCCGAGGTGCTGCGCGACCTCGAGGACAAGGCGGTTGCCGCCGTTGTCGGTCTCGAGCGCCGAAAGGATCGGCGGAAGCTCGCCCTCGAACGCGACGTCGACGACGGCGCCGATGACCTGGCTCACGCGGCCGGTCAGGTTGCTGGTCGGCTTTGCCGTCTGGTTCGTGTCCGCAGCAGCGGCCTTCCTGGCGCGGGGCTTGGGCTTCGTGTCGGCGGCGGTGGCCATGTCTGTCTTCCTTGCCTTCAAGTTTCGTTAGAGCGCTTCGGCGCCCGAGATGATTTCGACGAGTTCGGTGGTGATCGCGGCCTGTCGCTGCCGGTTGTACTGGATCGACAGTCGGTTGATCATGTCGCCGGCGTTGCGCGTCGCATTGTCCATCGCGGTCATCTGCGAACCGTAGAAACCGGCCTGGTTTTCGAGCAGCGCGCGGTAGATCTGCACCGCGATGTTGCGCGGCAGCAGGTCAGCGAGGATCTCTTCCTCGTCCGGTTCAAATTCGACCGCCGCAGGTGCCGCAGTCTTGTGAACGGCGACGGCATGCTCGGGCTCTTCCCCGGCTCGCGGCGCAACCGGGATGATCTGCTCGACGACCGGCTCCTGCACCAGAGTCGAGCGGAAGTTCGCGTAGGCGAGGTGGACGACGTCGATCCCGTTGGTGATGTAGCGGTCGACGAGGTCCTTCGCGATCGCCTGCGCATTGGCATAGGTCGGCGCCTTCATCTCGCTCGTGTCGTACTGTGCGACGATGCTCCGGGGATACAGACGCTGGATGACCGGGCGGCCCTTGCGTCCGACGATATAGAAGAGGACCGTCTTGCCCTGCGCCTGCAGGTCGTCTGCCTTGCGCCGCGCTGCGCGTACGACGTTGCTGCTGAAGGCGCCGGCGAGACCACGGTCGGCGGTGGCGAGCACGATCAGGTGCGTGTCGTCCTTGCCCGTGCCGGCAAGCAACTTCGGAGTGTGCGGGTCCGACCGTCACCCGCGACGCGAGCGACTGAACGACATCCGTCATCCGCTTGGAATAGGGACGGCCCGCCTCGGCGTTCTGCTGCGCCCGGCGCAGCTTCGCCGCGGCGACCATCTTCATCGCCTTGGTGATCTTCTGCGTCGACTTCACCGAGCCGATGCGGATCTTGAGGGCTTTCAGACTTGCCATTCGTTCCCTTGTTCATCGGCAAAGGCCGGTGTCCGGCCAAACAAAAATCACTCCTGGACCCCGGCTTTCGCCGGGGAACAGGCAATTAAGCGAACTGCTTGCCGAACTCGCCGAGCGCGTCCTTGAGCGCCGCGGCGGTGTCGTCGTCGAGAGTCTTGGTGTCGCGGATCTTCGCGAGGATCTCCGGCTTCTCCGAGCGGAGGAAGCTGAGCATCGCCGCTTCGTATCGTACGACGCTCGCGCACATCGACGCTGTCGAGGAAGCCCTGCGTTCCAGCGAAGATCGACGCGACCTGCTCCTCGACCGGCATCGGCTGATATTGCGGCTGCTTCAGCAGCTCGGTCAGGCGGGCACCGCGAGCGAGGAGGCTTCTGCGTCGATGCATCGAGGTCCGAGCCGAACTGGGCGAACGCCGCCATCTCGCGGTACTGGGCGAGCTCTAACTTGATCGAGCCGGCGACTTTCTTCATCGCCTTGGTCTGCGCGGCCGAGCCGACGCGGCTGACCGAGAGACCGACGTTAATCGCCGGGCGGATGCCCTGGTAGAAGAGGTCGGTCTCGAGGAAGATCTGGCCATCGGTGATCGAGATCACGTTGGTCGGGATGTAGGCGGACACGTCGCCAGCCTGCGTCTCGATGACCGGCAGCGCGGTCAGCGAGCCGCCGCCATTGTTCTCGTTCATCTTTGCGGCGCGCTCGAGAAGGCGGCTGTGGAGATAGAAGACGTCGCCCGGATAGGCTTCGCGGCCCGGCGGACGGCGGAGCAGAAGCGACATCTGGCGGTAGGCGACGGCCTGCTTGGACAGGTCGTCGTAGACGATCACCGCGTGCATGCCGTTGTCGCGGAAATATTCGCCCATCGCGCAGCCGGTGTAGGGCGCGAGGAACTGCAGCGGCGCCGGCTCCGACGCGGTCGCGGCGACCACGATGGAATATTCCATCGCGCCATTCTCTTCGAGCGCGCGGACGATCTGCGCGACGGTCGAGCGCTTCTGGCCGACGGCGACGTAGATGCAGTAGAGCTTCTCAGCTTCCTTGCCCGACTTGTTGGTTTCCTTCTGGTTGATGAAGGTGTCGAGCGCGACGGCGGTCTTGCCGGTCTGGCGGTCGCCGATGATCAGCTCGCGCTGGCCGCGGCCGATCGGGACGAGCGCGTCGAGCGCCTTGAGGCCGGTCTGGACCGGCTCGTGCACCGACTTGCGCGGGATGATGCCCGGCGCCTTCACCTCGACGCGGCGGCGCTCGGTGTACTCGATCGGGCCCTTGCCATCGATCGGATTGCCGAGCGCGTCGACGACCCGGCCGAGCAGGCCCTTGCCGATCGGAACATCGACGATCGTGCCGGTCCGCTTGACGGTCGAGCCTTCGGTGATCTCGGAGTCCGAGCCGAAGATGACGACGCCGACATTGTCGGCCTCGAGGTTGAGCGCCATGCCCTTGGTGCCGTTGTCGAACTCGACCATCTCGCCCGCCTGGACGTTGTCGAGTCCGTAGATGCGCGCGATTCCGTCACCGACCGAGAGCACGGTCCCGACTTCGGAGACCTGCGCTTCGGCGTCGAAATTCGCGATCTGGTCGCGGATGACGCGGGAGATTTCAGCGGCGCGGATATCCATGGTTCTTGCTTAGCCTTTCATCGCCTGGGCGAGACGGTTGAGTTTGGTGCGGATGGAGGCGTCGATCTGCTGGCTTCCCAGCTTCACGACAATTCCACCGAGGATGCGATGGATCGACCGTAGCATCGATGTTCACGTCCCGACCGGCGCGGGCGCGAAGCTGCTGCTTGAGCGCCTCGAGCTTGGTCGTCGTTGAGCGGGCGAGCAGTGATTACGTCCGCCGTCGTCTTCGCCGCGATGCTCGGCCGCCAGGCGCCGGAAGGCGCGGATCACGGCGCGGAGCTTGATTCTTGCGGCCATTTCTCGCGAGGACGCCGACGAAGTTCGTCGTGATCGGGATCGAGCCCAAGCTCGGAAGAGAGCGCAAAGAACGCCTTGCCGGCTTCCTCGCGGGAGACGAGTGGGCTCGTCACCAGCTCGTTAAATCCTTCGAAATCGACCAATGCTTGGCTCAATGTTTCGAGGCTGTTGCCGACCAATTCGATCTGGCGCTCGTCGCGCGCAAGGTCGAACAGCGCGGACGCATAGCGCCCCGCTAAGCTGGCTCGAATGCCGCCGGATGTCTCCACGCGCGAAAAGCTCCAGAAACGGAATATTGCCCGATGCGAAAAACGGGGCGCCAAAACGGCTTGCGCCGGACACCCCCATCGGTTGGCGCGGCCACTAGCAAGGGGTGCGGGGCGATGCAACCGCCTGCTTTCGGTTTGACCGCAAGGCAGCGGAAGCGTCCCTTGCAAACTCCCCATAGACGTGCCGCATGACCTATCAAATCAAAGGGCTGGATCCGGCGCCCTACAAGCCGCTCTTTCGATTATCCGACGAAGAGCTCGTCGAGCGCGGTGTCCTCCGGATGACGGTCACCACTCCGGCCTTCCCCTGTCGCGTGAGCCTGACCGACCGCGCTCTGGGCGAGAGCGTGCTCCTGCTGAACCACGTCAGCCACGACGTCGCCAATCCCTATCGGGCAACGCACGCCATTTTCGTCTCGGAAGAGGTGCAGGAGCCAGCAGAGTGCGTTGACGAGGTTCCACCGGTCTTCGAGAGACGCGCGCTATCCCTGCGCGGTTTCGACATGGATGGCATGATGGCGGACGCAATTCTCGCACAACCCGGCGAGGCCGATGGCGCAATTCGGAAATTGTTCGACAACCCACAGATCGAGACGATCCACGCGCACAACGCGGCGCGGGGCTGCTTCTCGGCTAGGATCGAAAGGGCCTGAACCATGGCACTTCTTGCACACATGACCAACGCGCTTAGAGCGGACGCCATGGCGACCCTCACACGCCTCGATCCCGACACAGCCTGGACGGCGTTCATGCGCCGCGACCGGAGCTGGGATGGGCGCGTGTTCGGCGCGGTGCACACGACCGGCATTTATTGCAAGCCGAGCTGCGCTGCGCGCCGTCCGAAGCGCGAGAACGTAGCCTTTTATAGGTCGATCGAGGAGGCGAGGGCGGCGGGCTTCCGACCGTGTCTTCGCTGCAAGCCCGACGAGGTCGGCCGCGATCGCGAGGCGGTAGCTGCGGCGGTCGCGGTCATCGAGCAGGCGGAAGAGGCTCCGAGTCTTCCGAACTGGCCCAGGCCGTCGGTTACGCTCCCCACCATTTCCAGCGCATCTTCAAGCGCGACCTCGGCGTCTCTCCGGCGGAATATGCGCGCGCTTTGCGCAATCGCCGAACCCAGAAGGCGCTCAAGGACAACGAGCGGATCACCGATGCAATCTATGACGCCGGCTATCAGAGCCCGAGCGGCTTCTACAGCGATGCGAAGGAGAGGTTGGGCATGACACCATCCGCGTGGCGCGATGGTGGGCGAGGCGAGACGATCCGCTGGACGACCTTTGACAGTCCGCTCGGCGAACTGTTCATCGCCGCGACCTCCAAGGGCATCTGCCGGCTGACGTTCGACGATAGCGAAGCATCGCTTCACCGGCTGTTTCCGAAGGCGACGATCGTCAAGGATGACGGCGCGCTTTGCGAGTTCGTGGCCGGGACGCTCAAGGCGATCGAGACTCCGCTCGCTGCTCCCGACCTTCCCATCGATGTCGCGGGCACGGCCTTCCAGGAAGCGGTCTGGCGCGAGCTGAGGAAGATCCCGGCAGGCGAAACCCGCAGCTACGCCGAGATCGCGGCGGCAATCGGCCACCCGAGGGCTGTTCGAGCAGTCGGCAGTGCCAACGGCGACAACCACGTCTCGGTGCTCATCCCGTGTCATCGCGTCATACGCAGCGACGGATCGCTTGGGGGCTACGGCGGCGGCCTCGACCGGAAGAAGGTGCTGCTCGCTGCAGAAGGGCATTCGATGGGCGAGCCGGAACTCCCACTCGCAGACTAGCTGCTTGCCACGGCTCTCCGTTTCGGCTGAACCACGATCGAGGGAGGGTCCATGGAGCAGGAAGTCGTCGCGCAGGAAGCCGTGCCGCGCCGGTCATTGTGGCGACGGATCGTCGATTATCCGTTGATCGCCATGGTGATTGCCGTCGTTCTTTACTTGATTGCGATCAGCGTAGCCGCCGCGATCGACAAGCTCGTGGCGCTGCCGGTCGGCGATCTCAATTTCGAGCTGAAGTTCGACATCCTCGCGATCCCCCTGCTGATCATCATCTATGAGATCGTGATCCGACGCCTCGGCGAGCATCCGCGCGACGATTATCGCGACCCTCATGCCATGCGGAATTTATTGATCGGCCTCGGCGCCGGTCTCGCAATCTTTTCGCTCGCAGTCGCCGTTGCGGCGGCGCTTGGAGTCTATCGAGTTAGCGGCGAGGGTGACCTCAGCGAGCTTCTCCCAGCGGTGATTTCCTCTGCACTCTTTCCGGCCGTGTCGGAGGAACTGCTCTTCCGGGGAATCTTGTTCCGCTGGATCGAGGATTTCGGAGGTAGCTGGCTGGCATTGCTGCTGACATCCGCCTTGTTCGGCTGCGCGCACCTTCTCAATCCCCATGCTAGCCCGATCGCGGCGGTCGGGATCGCCTTCGAAGCCGGTGTGATGCTTGGCGCTGCTTACATGCTGACCCGCAGCCTATGGATGCCCATGGGACTGCATGCGGCCTGGAACTTCGCGCAGGGCGAGATTTACGACATTCCGGTGTCAGGAACGCCGGTTCACGGGATGCTCAACGCTCGGCTTAGCGGACCGCCGCTTCTGACAGGGAATGGATTTGGGCTGGAAGCCTCGCTGACCGCAATCGTCGTTGCGACGTTGTTTGGCGTCTGGCTGGTTTGGCTAGCCCTGAAGAAGGGCGAGCTAATCCAGCCTCGGTGGGTCCGCCGCCGCCATGAGCTCGCGGCAGCTTAATTCTTGCCGACGCTCGCCAGCTGTCCGGCGGCGTGGCCCTTTAGCCACTCCATCTTCTTTCGCGCCGAAGCGCGCACGGGCGATTCATGCGGGTCGTTCGCAATCGGGCCGAGCCAGTACATGGCTTCCGCCCATTTGCGCTCCGACGCCAGCTCGTCGACGAGAAGCTCGCGCGGATCGTTGTCGCGCGGATCGGTGGAGACGACCTGCCTCAGCCCTTCGACGGCTACCTCCGGCGGCATTTCGCCCGCTTCGTGGAAGGTCTCGTAATAGGCCAGCAGGGGAAGCGGATCCTGCGTGTCGATATGATTTGCCTTCGCCGCGAGCGAGCGCGCCTCCGCAACCTTCGCGGACTTCGCGCCGGCCGGGAGATTTCGCGCCTCCACAGCCATGACGATCGCCTTGCGGGCCAGAGCATCGACGTCGTTCGGCCGGATGATGAGGAGCTTGTCGGCAGCCGCCTCCGCCTGCGCATAATTGCCCGAGGCGTATTCGGCCTCACCCAGGAAGTAGAGCGCAAATGGATCGTTTTGATAGCGACCGGCAACTTCGCGGGTGCGCTCCAGGTTGCGCTCCCGCTGGGCCTTTTCGTGATCGCGGTCGCCCTTCTTCTCGATCTCGTTGAGGTCGCTATCGTCATAGGCGATGACTTCGGGAATGAGCGCCGCTTCGCCCGCGCTAAGCGGGCGGGTCTTCTGGATCACAGGTTTTGCTATCTGGACCTTCACCGGCCGATATTCGAAGCTGCCATTGGTCACATAGGTGCGCGCTTCGCGGTCAAGCTGGTTGAGGTCGCCGAACACTTTGGCCGCATCGGCAAGCGAATGTCCGGAATTGAGTGCGGCTAGATATTCGCGGAACTGCAGTGAGCGGGTCTTGTCGAACGTGAAGAAGTGAGTGAGCGCCCAGCCCTGAGCGTAACGGTCGACGCCCCATGGCTTCTCTTTTGTCAGTACTTCCTGCAACGGAGCCCAATCGACAGCGATGTCATGGCCGCGCTGCTTCGCCGGCATCCCGTAACCGATGCGACCGTCGTCCATCACCTTGCTGGATCCGATCAGCTCGGCGAAGCCTTCCGTGTACCAGCCGGGATAGGCGGCTGGGAAATACTGAAGCATGAAATGGTGAGTGTATTCGTGATGAAGCACCACGGACGCCGTGAAATCCGGCCCGACGTAGGCATCCACCTTGCGCGGGGTGACGAGGAACGGACCCAGTGAATTTGCCGTGTAGAAGCCCGCGATCCCGCTGCTCTGATCGAGACCGAGCGCGTCCTGAACCTCCTTCATCCCGTCGACTTCGTAGATGCGCACCTTCACCGGATCGATGCCGCTGTTGATGTTCGTCGCCATGCGCAGAAGCTTGTCGTAACTTTCGAGATCGGCCGCGAGCTGCTCGACGCGCTTCGGTGGGCTCTTGCTGTAGATGATGAAGTGCTGCGTTTCCGCGGCCTGCCAAGTCGGCTCGGCCGCAGCCGCTGAAACGCCGAGCGCCGCCACGAAGAGCGTAACAGCTGTCCTCAACATGGTTTCCCCCTTCCTGCCGCCGATCAGGCTAGCAGCGTCAAAATCCCGTTCAAGCTTGTGATTCATCAATATTTTCTCGGGAACTTTGCAACGGTCAGCGCGCGTCGCTCTTCGTCGCCGAGCCGGTGTCCAGGTCCTTCAGGGAGTCCCTCCCCTTGCCGGCGTCGAGGTCGCCGATCAGCCGCTTCGCGGCGTCCGCAGCTTCACCGGCGTGGGGCGAGTAAGCGACGACCTTCAGTGTATCGCTCGCTTCCTTGAATTTCCCGTCCTCGACGTAGGCGATGGCGGAATTCATCCGGACGCCGATGTCTTGCGGCGCGAGGTCTGAAGCGTAATGAAGCGCCGCGACCGCGTTGTCCGTCGGGTGAATACCCTCCTGAAGGTAAGACCAGTAGAAGTCGTAAAGCGGCTCCGGGTCTTCAGTGTCGATCTTGTTCGCGGCGATGAACTGCTGGCGCGCCTGATCGAAAAGGCTTTTGCGGGCACCGCCGTCGGCTCCTTTGGCCTTCCCCTCGATCGCGCGGGCTTTCAGCACCATCGCCTCCGTATCGCGCGGATTGGCCGCGAGCGCCTTGGTCGCCGCGACCTCCGCGGCGTCGGGATGGCCCGCCTCCAGCTCCGCTTGAGCAAGGGTGCTCTCGACCAGCTCATCTCCGGGATAGCGGCTCTCGATCGCACGGACCTCTCCGGCTAGTGCTTCGGCCGCCTGACCTTCATAGCCGAATTTGACCTTTGCTCGGCTCCTGATGACCTGGGATGCGCCGGCGCTGAGCGGTTGCACGTCGATATTGCCAACCGTGATCCGCGACCCGCCAATCTTGAACTGAAGCATCCGCTCGGTGACATATTTGTTCAGTTCGCCGTCGAGTTGCTTGAGATTGCCGAAGGAGTCGCGGGCGGCGTCGAGCGGCGCCTCGCCCTTGGCGAGTGCGTTCACATAATGAGCGAGCTGGCCGCTGCGCTTGTTCTCGAGCAGCAAATAGTGGGTCAGGAGCCAACTCCGGCCGTAAAAGGCATCGATGTCGAGGTCCGTCATTTTGCCGTGGAGGCCAGCCGAAAGCTGCTCGAACGAGGGCGGGTTCATGTTGAGCAGTGAGTAAGCGCGGCTCTGAAGCGGCTGGCCGAACCAGACCGATCCGTCATTGTCGAACCTTGCCGTAGAGAGGAATTCCGCGAAGCCTTCGACGTACCACTCGGGATACGGCCGATCGAGATCCTGCATCATCAGATGGTGGGTGTATTCGTGGAAGAAGATCGCGTCGGGATCGTCATTCGATTCCGTGTGGCGCGGGACGTAAGCAAGCGAGCCCTCGACGCGACCGGTGTAGAAGCCAGCTTGCCAGGCCTTCTTGTCGCCCATGATCAGGTGCACTTCCTTTTCGCTCGGCACGACGAAGACGGTAAGGCGATTTCCGTCGCCGACCTGAGGATCCGCCATGGACATCGAAATGCGTGCCCCCTGGTCGAAGCGCTCGAGCTTTGCCGCGAACGCTTGCAGCTCCTTTGGATTCTCGTCGGCATAGATCACGAAATGCTTCGACGCGGCCCGGTACCAAGCCGCTTGCGCGGGCGCTGCCGCACACAGCGCGGCCGCGCACAACCAACTCAATGATGAACGCATATTCGCCCCCTCTTCGGCGGATCGAGGCTAACAGCCGCGGCAACTAGTGCAAGTAATTCTATCGACGGCGTTTTCTAAAGGAAGCTGTAGGGATCGACGTCGACGCTCACGCGGACTTTGGGACTCCAATCGAGTTCGCCGAGCCAGTCCCGTATCACGTCTTGCACATCGAGGCTGCGGCGCGCGTGCACCAGCAGTCGCCGGCGATGGCGGCCGCGAAGCATCGCGAGCGGGGCGGGGGCGGGGCCGAACACTGCCATGCCTTCTACCTCGGGCGCTGCTTTGCCGATGCGACGAGCGACGGCCTCGGCTTCTGCCGCATCTTCTGCGGAGACGACGATCGCCGCGAGACGTCCGAAGGGCGGCATCGCCGCTTCGCGGCGCGCCTCCGTCTCGGCCGCGTAGAAGCCAGGCGCATCGCCGGAGACCAGCGCATCAATCACCGGCGCGTCCGGATCGTGCGTCTGCACGAAGACCCGGCCGGGCTTGTCGCCGCGTCCCGCTCGTCCGGCGACCTGCTGGATCTGCTGGAAGCTGCGTTCGGCCGCGCGCAGGTCTCCGCCCGCAAGCCCGAGATCCGCGTCGACCACGCCGACCAGCGTCAAGTTGGGGAAGTGATACCCCTTCGTCACCAGCTGAGTGCCGATGACCACGTCGATCGCGCCGGCCTCCATGGCACCGACGAACTCGGCAGCGCGCAGCGGCGACCAGATCGTGTCGGAAGTGACGATCGCTGTCCGTGCATCAGGGAAGAGCTCAGCGACCTCATCGGCGATGCGCTCGACGCCCGGGCCGCAGGCGACGAGGCTGTCCTCCTCGCCGCACTCCGGGCAGGATTTGGGCGGTGGCATCACATGGCCGCAATGGTGGCAGGCGAGGCGGTGCATCAGCCTGTGCTCGACCATCCAGGCGGTGCAGTTCGGGCACTGGAAGCGATGCCCGCAGTGGCGGCAAAGCGTCAGCGGTGCGAAGCCGCGGCGGTTGAGGAACAGCAATGACTGTTCACCGCGGTCGAGGTTTGCTTCAATTTCCTGGACCAGCGTAGGGGCAAGCCACCGTCCGCGCGGTGGCGGATCCTGGGTCAAATCGATGGCGCGGATGTCCGGAAGGGAGGCGCCAGCGAAACGGTGTGGAAGCGCAACCTCGCGATAGCGTCGGAGCTCGACCATCTGCCGGCTCTCGATCGGCGGAGTAGCCGTCGACAGGATCACGGGAATGTCCTCGAACTTCCCTCGCATCACGGCGCAGTCGCGGGCGTGATACTGAACGCCGTCTTCCTGTTTGAAACTCGGTTCGTGTGCCTCGTCGACCACGATGAGGCCTAGGTTGGGATAGGGGAGGAACAGCGCTGACCGAGCGCCGACAGTGACCGCTGCTTCGCCGCTGGCGATCCCGCGCCACGCACGCCGCCGCTGCGACGAGCGCAAGTCGGAATGCCACGCCACGGGGGCGCAGCCGAACCGCGCTTCGAACCGCTTGAGGAAGGGCTCGGTGAGCGCAATTTCTGGAAGCAGCACGAGCGCCTGCTTGCCGTGGCGTAGGCACTCGGCAATTGCTTCGAAATAAACTTCGGTCTTGCCCGAGCCGGTTACGCCGTCGAGCAGAACCGGATCGAAGCCCTTACCGACGGCGAGGGCGAGGCTGGCTGCGGCCTCCTCCTGATCGTTGTTGAGGTCTGGCGGTGCATGGTTCGGATTGGGGATCGCGAGCGGCCGGTCCGCATCGACCGCCACCCGCTCGAGTGCTCCCGAATTCAAGAGACCCCGAAGCACGGCGTCGCTGACTTCCGCGTGATGAGCCAGCTCGCGGATCGTGCCCTGGCGACCATCCAGTGCGGCAAGCGCCTTCGCGCGCTGCGGGGTCAGGCGGTCGGGGACGAGGCCGGTAGGCCGGAATTCGGTCAGCTGGCGCGGCCCATCGAGCGCGGCGGAGGATGGCAGAACCATCCTCAGCACCGAAGCGAGGGGTGCCAGATAGTAGTCGGCCGTCCACTCACAAAGGCGACGCAGCGGAGCAGCGATAGGCCGAACGTCGAGCACACTGGCGAGCGGCCGCAAGCGGGAATCGGGTACTTCGTTCGTGGGCAGGCGATCTGCTTCCCAAACTACGCCGAGGAGTTGGCGCGGGCCCAAGGGGGCGACTACAACCGAGCCGGGCTCGACATGCATGCCCTCGGACACGCGATAATCGAGCGGGCCGAGGGCTGCGTTCATGGTGATGACGCGGGCGCGGGACATGCTGATGATCGCTGAAAGTTCGCTAAGTTCGCTGTGCGGCGCGCGCGCGCGAGCGGGCGCGAACCCTGCGAAACGCAGCGATTGCAGCAGTCCTAGTATGCGCGCTCCGCACGCACTGAAGCAGCTCGGCTCGGTTGATTACAGCTGAACGAGTCTCGACCATCGCCCCGCTTAAGCACAGCAGGGCCGCTGTAGGACAGAGGCACTGCCGTGCTAAGATCAGCCGAATGGACGCCGAGAACTCAGCTGAGCGGCCTAATCAACAAATTTTCGGCCGAAGTGGCGGTGGATGCGCGGCACGCATTGGCCGTCCTTGAGGCAAGGCTGCCGACTGCGACCCGCCTCGTTTATGACAACTACAACGCCTTAGTCGTAGGCTTCGCGCCGAGCGACAAGGCGTCGCACGCGATCCTGTCGATCGCACTCTATCCGAACTATGCTCGCCTCTTCTTCCTCAGAGGTATCGACCTTCCCGATCCAGCTGGAATACTGGAAGGGGACGGGTCGCAGGTCCGAAGCATCAAGCTGAAGCCGGTCTCGCGCATCGAGACGCCTGGCGTGCGGGCGCTCATCGATGCCGCAGTCGCGAATTCCTATCCTATGCCTGCAACCGGCAAAGGACGCCTCATCCTCAAATCGATTTCCGCAAAGCAAAGGCCGCGGAGACCCGCCGCTTAGCGACCTCGCTTCTTACGGTGGCTGTCGAGATCGAGGACTGCGAAATCGTCGTCTGGCTGGAGCAAGCCGAGCCGGCGCGCGACTTCCTGATAGGCCTCCTCGACGCCGCCAAGGTCCTGGCGGAACCGGTCCTTGTCGAGCTTCTGGTTGGTCTTCATGTCCCAAAGGCGGCAGCCGTCGGGGCTGATCTCGTCCGCTAGAATGACGCGGGCGAAATCGCCGTCCCAGACGCGACCGAACTCGAGCTTGAAGTCGATCAGCCGGATTCCGATCGCGGCGAACATGCCGGAGAGGAAGTCGTTCACCCGGATCGCCATGTCGGCGATGTCGTTCATCTCGTCCTGCGTGGCCCAGCCGAAGCAGGCAATATGCTCGTCGGCGATCATCGGGTCGCCCAGCGCATCGTCCTTGTAATAATATTCTATAATCGTCCGGGGGAGCTGCGCGCCTTCCTCGATGCCGAGACGCTTCGACAGCGATCCTGCGGCGACGTTGCGGACGACGACCTCGATCGGGATGATCTCGACCTGGCGGATCAGCTGCTCACGCATGTTGATACGGCGGATGAAGTGGGTCGGGACGCCGATCGTCTGGAGCGCAGTGAAGATGTGCTCCGAGATGCGGTTGTTGATCACGCCCTTGCCGCTGATCGTCCCGCGCTTCTGCGCGTTGAACGCGGTCGCGTCGTCCTTGAAATACTGGATGAGCGTACCCGGCTCCGGACCCTCATAGAGGATCTTGGCCTTGCCCTCATAAATCTGGCGGCGGCGAGCCACTGTTCGCTTCACTCCAATGGCAATAGGGAAGGAGCGGCGGCTATAGGCGAGCCGTCGCCCCTCCGCAATTGAACTCCTACCGCGAGGCGGTCGTGGCGAGCTTGCTACTTATTATGCGCACTTTCTGGAGCTTGCCCGGCTGGAGATACTTCTGCGCCATCTTCTGGATGTCCGCGGCAGTGATCGACTGAAGGATCGCCTTCTTCTGGCGGATCCGGTCGAGCCGCTCGGGGTCGCTCTGGGCTTTGGCCAGCGCCGCCAGCCAGTAGCCGTTGTCGCGAAGCTGGTGGTCGGCCTTCTCCAGCTCCGGATTGCGGGCGCGGGCCAGAAGGTCTGCCGCGACCGGCTTGTCGCGCAGCTGTGCGGCCGCCTCGGCGATCGCCTGCTGGACCTCGTCGGTTTTGTCCGGTGCTACGACCGCGGCCGCTGACAAATAGCCGAAGCCCTTGAACGTGTCGGACATCTCGCTCGACAGGCTGACTCCGTAGCTGTCGCCAAGCTTCTCGCGGACGCTGTCCGTGAGCATCAGGTTGAGCACGTCCTTGAGCAGCTCGACGCCGATGACTTCGCGGTAGTTCGAATCGTCGGTCGTCGGCCAGACGGATTCGACCATCGCCTTGTCCTGGGGCCCGTCGTGGGTGAGGACGATCGGACTATCGTCCGACCGGAACGAGGCAGTACGGACATCCGCGGGCACGGAATCGCTGAGCTTTCGTGTCGGAAGTGCTCCAAAGCTGGCGGCGACGGCCTTGATGACCGCATTATCATCGACGTCGCCGACGATGGTGATCTCGATCGGCGCTGAAGCGATAACGGGTGCGAGCGCCGCCTTGGCCTCATCGAAGCTACGCTTGGAGAGAACGGCAGCGTCGGGCATGCCGAAGCGCTGGTCTCCGCTCGCCAGCAGGATAGGGAGCTTAACCCCAGCCACAGCCTCCGGCTGCGCTTCAACCTGCTTCTCGATGACGGGCACGACCTCGGTCCACTTGCCCGCCGCCTCCGGACGGAAGCCCGGGTCAAGCAGATAGGCTGCGCTGACCTTCATCTGTAGCGCCAGGTCTTGCGGCGTAGTTGCGCCGCTCGCGACAAAGGCATCGTCGCCGACCGAGGTGCCGACGGTGATCACCTTTCCGGCGAGCATGTCCTTCAGATCCTCGAGCGAGTGTTTCTTGAGGCCGCCCGCGGCCGAGGTCAGCGTCATCATCGGGGCGAGGCCAGGCTGGTCCTTCGGCAAGTCGAGGATGCCATCGCCGAGGCGGACCAGGAAGCGGACCTTGCCCGCTTCGAAGTCGGTTTTCTTGATGTTGAGCCGGACGTTGTTTGCGAAGCGGACGGTGTGGACGCCGAGGTCGGCGATACGCTTGTCCGAAGCGACCGTGCCGGTCTTGCCGAAGCTGTCGTAAGCGAACGCCTGAGCCGCGCTTTCCTTGGGTGCTGCCACGGCGACCGCCCGGCTCGCATTGAAGGCCTCGGCGAGCCGCTGAGTCGGGATGTCCTCCTTGGCGCTTACGTGGACGAGCGGCGCGCTGCCGGTCCAGAGGTCCTTGATCGCGGCGTTCACCTCGGCCGGAGTGACGGTCTTGGCCAACTCATCGAACTCGGCTGCGACATATTTAGGCGTGGTGACGAACTTGTCCTTCCCGATGACGGTGAGGATTGCATTGGCGAGGGACGAGTTCGCGCGCGTGTCCTGCTGCTCGGCGGCGGCGTGCAGATCTCCGCTCGTGTCCGTGACCTCGGTCTTCAGCTCGCTTGCAGTGAAGCCAAATTGCGTCGCCCGGCGAACTTCCTGCTCGGCCGCGTTGATGGCGTCCTTCCAGGCGCCGTCCTTCGCGGCGACCTGAATTGTGGTGGTGCGCGCTGCATCCTGCTGCTCATCGGTCGCCATTCCGGCGGCGAGAAGTGGCGATCCGGGCGTGTTGACGAGCTTCTGAAGGCGCCGATTGAACATCGAGGTCGCAAGCGCGTCGACCAGCATGTGATGGCGCTCGGCGAGCGTATCGGCCGGATCCTTCCATGGCCGCGCGACGGAATAGTTGACAGCCGTAGCAACGGCGGGGTCGACGAACGTGTCGAAGGCGGCCGGCCGGTTGAGATCCACCTTGCCGCGCGGAAGTGGAGTGCCAGCAGGTCCGACGGGCTTCCAGTCGGCGAAGGCCTTCTTGATTTTGGCTTCGACGACCGCCGGGTCAGCGTCGCCAACGAACACGAGCGTCGCGTTCTGCGGACGGTAATAGCGGTGATAGAGATTGCGGATGGTGTCGGCAGAGGCGGTCTTCAGCACCGCGTCGACGCCGATCGGCAGGCGCTTCGGATATGGCGTGTCTGGAAGCTCGAAGCTGAGTTCGTCGACGACCTGATGAAGCTGGAAGTTGTCGCGCGCGCGCTCCTCGCCGAGGATGACTCCGCGCTCCCGGTCGACCGCCGCTGGATCGAACTTCAGCTCGCTAGCGACTTCTCGGAAGAGGAAGAGTGCGGTGTCGATATGCTCCGCGTCCGTGCTCGGGAGGTCGAGCATGTAGGTGGTCGTGTCAAAGCCGGTCTGGGCATTGGTGTCCGGTCCGAACGCGAGGCCCTGGCGCTCGAGAATCTTGACCATGTCGCCCTCGGGGACGTGGGTCGACCCATTGAACGCCATATGCTCGATGAAGTGCGCGAGGCCGCGCTCATTGTCGTTCTCGCCGATCGAGCCGAACGCGAACTGAAAGCGCACCGACGCAGTGCCCTTGGGCGTCGCGTTCTTTTTGATCGCATATTTCATGCCGTTGGGCAGCGTGCCGTACCGGATTGACGGGTCGGGGGTGACATCGGTGAGCTGGACGCCCCAGCCGTTGACGGCCGACCTCGCGGCGGCACGGCAAGCGCAGGGGCGCTCCCTGCAACGATGGCAATGGCGATGGCCGCGCTGCTGACGCGCGAAAACAGCGATTTGACAAACCACGAACAACTCCCCGCAACCCCGATTGATTCGAGGGGGGAGCCTTAGGGCCTGAGCGCTGGGGCGCAAGACTGAAAATTCGACAAACAGCTGATTTTATTGGCTAAACTTGGTGAGATTCGGAAGGACATTGACGAAACTCAAGCGATGAGCGCGGATGCGTGCCGTCCGCGCTCCTCTGTGGGCGTCCGGGTCACCGGACGTGTTTCGCACTCGCCGTCCAGGGCGCATCATATTCGATGCGATTGAGGACCCGAAACGTGTTGAGGATCGCATTGCGGAGCCTGGCTGCGCCGCGGATGAGAGCAGCGTTCAGCTCGCTGCGCGCGTCCTGATAGTGGCGGTCGTAGATTTCGTCGATCATGGTGACCATCCTTTCCTCCTTTGCCGCTCGTCAGAGCGCGAGCGGAAATTCGTCGATGCAATCGTTGGCGGGCTTCAAAGCCACCTCGATCAGCTCGAGCCGGTGAGCCGCATCGAGAGCGCGCCAGGCGCGGGCCGTGGAGCGCACGGCGTCGACCTTCGCGACCTGCTCGACAGGGCCGTTTTCGATGAACGCACGGATGCTTTGGCCATAAGACATGGCTTATCTCCTGGTCGAGTGGCCGCCGGCGAAGGGGGCTGGGGAAGGGGAGGGATTCTTCCTTCGCCGGCGGCTGTGGATTTTATCTATGATTTGGACGCCGCATTTCGCCAATCAAACGCTCGACAAATCGATAAATCCGAGCTTATGAGGTAGCGGATGAGGAGGCTTCCTCCACTGGCGGCGATCCGGGCATTCGAAGCGGCTGCGCGGACCGAGAATTTCACCGCCGCGGCGGCTGAGCTGGGAATGACCCAGGCGGCCGTTTCCTATCAGGTGAAGAGCCTCGAGGAGCGGATGGGCGCGCCGCTTGTTCGTTCGCGAGAAAGGGAAGGGTGCGGCTAACGTCCGCTTGGGCCTGCGATTGCTCCCCGCCCTGTCGAGCGCCTTCGATACGATCGAAGCCGCCTTCGCGAGCCATCGCGAAGAAGATGAATCGCTGCTGACGATCACCACCACGCATACGTTCGCAAATACTTGGCTCGCTTGGCGACTGGGCGCCTTCCAGATCGATCATCCCGACCTCGCGGTCAGGATGACGACCAGTAACGACGCTCGTCGATCATGAGCTCGGGCGATGCGGACGTCGCGATCCGCGCCGGCCGGGGGGACTGGGAAGGGCTCGAGCACCATGAGCTGTTCAAGTCGAGCTTCACCCCGATGGCCAGTCCCGAGTGCATCGCCGAGGTCGAAGCGCAGCTTGGGCGGCGGCTGCTTCCGAGCCGACGTGCCGAATCAGCATCTCATCAACCCGAGCGATGATTGGTGGCAGCAGTGGTTCGCCGACAACGGCGTCCCGGCGGATGATGGCGTCTTCCGGCGTCCTGGCGTCCGCCTCGACAGCCAGGCCGACGAGGGCCACGCAGCAATGGCAGGACAGGGATTCGCACTTCTCACTCCGCTGCTGTGGAAGGGCGACGTCGCCGCCGGGCGGCTGGCCGTGCCGTTCCCGGATCGCGTCTCGACACGCGGCTGGGCTTATTGGCTGGTCTATCCGAGCGAACGGCGAATGGTGCCCAAGGTGAAGCGCTTCCGTGAGTGGCTGCTCGCCGAGATGGAGCGCGCATTGGAAGATGCTGCCGGCGGATGGCCGCAACCGGTGCCGATCGCCGCGCAAAGCTAGAGAAGCTGTGGCGGCAAGCCGCAGCCGCTTGCTAGGCAACGATCATGCCCGACCAAGACCTTTCCTCCGTTATCGAAACCCCGTTCGACTTCGGCACTTTCGGAGCGCTATCTCGTCTATGCGCTCTCGACGATCACCGCGCGCTCGCTACCCGACGTTCGCGACGGGCTGAAACCCGTCCATCGCCGTCTGCTCTGGGCGATGCGTCTGCTCAGGCTCGATCCGGCTGGCGCCTACAAGAAGTCGGCGCGTGTCGTCGGCGACGTCATCGGCAAATATCACCCGCACGGCGACCAGTCGGTCTACGACGCGATGGTCCGCCTCGCGCAGGATTTCGCGCTTCGCTATCCGCTCGTCGACGGCCAGGGCAATTTCGGGAACATCGACGGCGATAACGCCGCCGCCTACCGCTACACCGAAGCGCGGCTGACTCCGATCGCGATCCAGCTGATGGCCGGCCTCGACGAGGGCACGGTCGAATTCCGCCCGACCTACAATGGCGAGGAAGAGGAGCCCGAGGTCTTCCCGGGACTGTTCCCGAACCTCCTGGCAAACGGGGCCAGCGGAATCGCGGTCGGCATGGCAACGTCGATCCCTCCGCATAACCTCGGCGAGCTGGTTGACGCCGCGATCCGGCTGATCGACGATCCGAAGGTCGACGACCACGCCTTGCTCGAGCTTGTGAAGGGTCCCGACTTCCCGACGGGGGGCGTGCTCGTCGACGACGAGGATACGATCGCCCGGGCCTATGTCAGCGGTCGCGGGGTCGTTCCGGCTCCGCGCGAAGGTCGAGGTCGAGCGCGAGAAGGGCGGCGGATGGCACCTGCTCGTCAGCGAAATCCCCTACGGCGTGCCGAAAGCGAAGCTAATCGAGCAGATCGCCCAGCTGATTGCCGACAAGAAGCTTCCGATTCTTGCCGATGTGAAGGACGAAAGCGACGAGCAGGTTCGCCTTATCCTCGAACCCCGGGCACGGACCGTCGATCCTGATCTGCTGCTTGAGAGCCTGTTCCGGCTGACCGACCTGGAAATCCGTTTCCCGCTCAACCTCAACGTGCTCGACGCAACGCGCACGCCGGGCGTGATGAGCCTCAAGGAATTGCTCGCCGCCTGGCTCGCCTTCCAGTTTGAGGTGCTGGTCCGCCGAAGCCAGGTGCGGATCGGCAAGATCGACGAACGCCTCGAGCTGCTCGACGGCTTCCTCGTCGCCTATCTCAACCTGGATCGAGTGATCGAAATCATCCGCACCGAGGACGAGCCGAAAGCCGTAATGATGGAGGAATTCTCGCTTTCGGACCGCCAGGCGGAAGCGATCCTCAACATGCGCCTTCGGTCGCTGCGCCGGCTGGAAGAGATGGAAATCGCCAAGGAGCGCGAGGCGCTGGCGAAGGAGCGTGAAGATCTTGAGAGGCTCATCGAAAGCCCGGCTCGGCAGCGGACTCGAATGAAGCGCGATCTGACAGCGATGAAGGAGAAGTTCGACGACGAGCGCCGGACCCAGATCGAGGCGGCGGCGATAGCCCGCGAGATCGACTGGTCGGCCATGATCGAGCGCGAGCCCATCACGGTCATCCTCTCGCAGCGCGGCTGGATCCGCGCGATGAAAGGCCACCTCGCGCTCGAGCAGGTCGCCGACCTCAAGTGGCGCGAAGGCGATGGGCCGTTCATCCACTTCCACGCCCAAACCACGGATCGGCTTGCGCTGTTCGCGTCCAATGGGCGGGTCTACACGCTTGGCGGTGACAAGCTGCCGAGCGCGCGGGGCTTCGGTGAGCCGGTCCGGCTGTTCATCGACCTCGAAGCCGAAGTGGACATCGTTCAGCTACTGGTCGTCCGTCAGGAAATGAAGATGCTCGTTGCATCGTCGGACGGACGAGGATTCGTCACGAGCGGCGAGGCGATCCTCGCCGAAACGCGCAAGGGCAAACAGCTAGTGAATCTGCGTGCAGGCGCTATCGTGGCGGTGGTTCGGCCCGTCCCGGACGGTGCCGATACCGTCGTGGTGATCGGCGAGAACCGGAAGATGGTGGTCTTTCCCTTGTCGGAACTGCCGGAGCTAGGCCGCGGACAGGGCGTCATGCTCCAGCGCTACCGCGACGGCGGCCTCAGCGATGCGATCGCCTTGCGGCTCGAGGGCGGGCTCAGCTGGACGCTTGGTGGAGAGAGCGGTCGGGTGCGCACCGAGAGCGATCTGTCGCCATGGCGCGCTGCGCGAGGCGCCGCGGGACGGATGCCGCCGATCGGTTTCCCACGCGACAACCGCTTCGATTAGCCCCTAACACAACCTGCGTTAACAAAGCGGCACAGAGGGAAATGGATACTTCGAATTAACTCCTCTGCTCCATAGAAGCCGAATGCCGGCTGCAGCAGCTCGGCCGACTGCCACAAGGTACGGTCGGTCGGAAAACATGATCGCAACACCGCACCTTGCTGCTGCGGACGATACCGGTTTGCTCGACGCACTTCCGATCGCTGCCGCGGTCATCGAGCTCGGTAAGGACCGCTCGTTCGCCGTTGCCGCCCATAACAGCCGCTTCATCGATCTGGTCGAACGGTCAAACTGCACCGCTTTGAACTGGAACGAGGCGCACTGCCTCAAAAACGGTCCAATCGCCGATCTTCTGCGCAAATTCTTCGACGGGAGCGATGTTGCCGGCGAACTCGATTTCACCGACGGCGATGGCGTTTCGGCGCAATTCTATCGGATCAAGCTTGCGCCGCTGCTGAAGGCGAAAGGTTCGGAGGGCCGGTGCCTTCTCAGCGTCGTCGACCGCACGGTCGAGCTGCAGGCGGAGCGGACGCTTCGCGCCGAAATGCTCCGCGACAGCCTCACCGGCTTGCCCAATCGCCTTGCCTTCTCGGAGGCGATCGAGAA
Source organism: uncultured Alphaproteobacteria bacterium (assembly GCA_963738825.1). Taxonomy (GTDB): domain Bacteria; phylum Pseudomonadota; class Alphaproteobacteria; order Sphingomonadales; family Sphingomonadaceae; genus Sphingomicrobium. Next base: position 57,175 of record CAVTYB010000004.1, read on the forward strand.
TGCCGGCGAAAAAGTCGCGCGCGACGTCGAGCATGCCGTGCTCGTCGTCGACATGCTTCGCTTCAGCCGAATCAACGAGTCGATGGGTGGCCTCGCGGGCGACGAGCTGCTGATCACCTTCGCGCGCCGACTGATCCTAGCGCTTCGTGCCGGGGACATGATTGGCCCGGACCGGAGGAAACGAGTTCGGCATCCTGGTTTCACTGCGCCGCGGTGTCGAGGACGCGCTGAAGGCCGCAGAGCGAATCCAGCAGGTGATGGCAACGCCGTTCAAGCTGTCCGAGCTCGAGATTCGCGTCGAATGCGCCATTGGCGTCGCGCTGATGAGTGGGGTTCAGGATCCCGAGGAGCTCTTCCGCAACGCGCAGTTCGCGGTGAAGCAGGCCAAGATCGCCGGCCGTCCGCAGGTCTACGAGCCGAAGCAGGCGACCGAGGCGCGCCGCCGTTTCTCTATCGAAACCGAGCTTCGCAGGGCACTGGACAAGGACCAGCTCAAACTATTCTACCAACCGCTGATCAACCTGAAGACGGGCGAAGTCGCAGGATTCGAAGCGCTCGCTCGCTGGACCCACGAGGATCGCGGCGAGATCAGTCCGACCGAGTTCATCCCGGTCGCCGAGGAATCTGGGCTGATCCTCCAGCTCGGACGCTGGGCGATGGATACGGCCACTCAGACGCTCGCAGAGTGGGACCGCCAGGCTGGTGAAGCCCTGCCGCTCTATGTCGGCGTCAATCTTTCTGCCATTCAGGTCGCTCGCGATGATATTGCAGCCGTCGTTGCGAGCGCCCTGAAGTCGAGCGGCCTGAAGGGCGACCGCCTGACGCTCGAGTTGACCGAAAGCTCGATCGTGCAAGACCCGGTTCGTGCGACGCGCGTGTTCGACGCCTTGAAGGCGCTCGACGCCACGGTCGCGATGGACGATTTCGGGACTGGCTATTCGAGCCTCGCCTATCTCCAGCGGCTGCCGATCGATGTGCTCAAGATCGACAAGAGCTTCGTCTGCGGAATGATGGTCGATCCTGACGCTGTGGCAATCGTCCGCGCCGTGCTCAGCCTTGCGGAAGCTCTGGGCATGTCGACGACTGCGGAAGGCATCGAGACGGTCGAGCTTGCGACGACGCTCGCGACGCTCGGCTGTGCATCCGGACAGGGCTTCTACTTCGCCCGGCCGCTTCCGGCGGATGCAGCGCTCGAATATTGGCGGTCCCGCCGCCGCTAAGCCGCGAGAAGATCCGAATAAGCCGCGACGCGGCGGTCCTTCGTCGCCGTCTCGAACGTTTTCCTGATGCTTCGAACCAGCGCTGGATGACCGCAGTCTGGCGGGTGAACGCCGACGCGCAGCACCTGGATCGGGGCCCGCCGGAGCGCTGCCGCCGCGAGCAATGACGACGCGAGGCGAAGCCGCGTCCGGCTCGCCCAGGTGATCACGGGCCCATGCGCAAGCTCAGTGCGCCGTGCCGGCGACCATACGCGCAGGTGATCTTCCGCAATGGGAATTGCACAATGCTCGAGCGCGGCTCGGGTACCTTCACTGTAGAGCCAGGCCGGGGCGACGAACCCGTCGATGCGCCTGCCAATCACGTCCTCGAGCAGGGCCCGGCCTTCGTGCACGCGTGCTTCCGCTTGCTCGCGCGTGAGACTGAGGAACTCGCCTTCGCCGGTAGTCATGAAGCGCGCGCGGAGCTTGTCGCCGGCGCCGCGCGGCCGCGTTTGGTCGCGATGGAAATAGCCGTGCAGGAACATCTCGACGCCGGCGTCCGCCCATCCGCGCAGGCGTTTCGCGAACGGTGAGTCGGGAATGATTGGAGCGTCGCCCCAATGGTTGGGGACGACGAGCATGGCGATCCGTTTGCCGACGTGCGGTGCCAGCAAATCCATGAGGTGATCGACCTCGCTTTCGAAGCGAGGCGATACGTCGTGGATCGACGAAAGAAGGAGGCGCTCGTAGGCGTTCGACACAGGCGCGCTTGTGCTCCAAGCGGGCAAGTTCTGCCAGTCCATTAACAAAGCTTCACTTGATGTTTACTGGCGTCCGACCGCTTCCTCCGGCCAATGCGTATCGTGGACGTTTCGGCCTTCTACACGCCCATTCGGCGGGGGGGTCCGCACCTATGTCGAGGCGAAGCTGCGGGCCGCCGCGCGCTTCGGCCACGAGGTCGTCGTCATCGCGCCCGGACAGACCCACGAAGTGATTCGAGCGCGGTCCGGGAGCAGTCCTTGTGACGATCCCTTCGCCGACGCTTCCGGTCGACCGCCGCTACCGCTATTTCGACGACGAGCGCCTGCTTCATGCGACACTCGACTCCTGGCAGCCGGACCATGTCGAGGCTTCCTCGCCCTGGTCGAGCGCGACGATGGTGGGCCGATGGCAGGGTGCGGCGACGCGCTCGCTGGTGATGCATGCGGATCCGCTCGCGGCCTACGCGTACCGTTGGCTCGGCGGCTTTGCCCCGATCGACGTGATCGACCGTTGGTTCGATCGTTTCTGGAGGCATCTGCGCGGACTTGGCCGGATGTTCGACACGGTCGTCTGCGCGAACAGGCAACTTGCCGGCCGCCTTGCCGCCGGCGGCGTCGCAAACTACGGAAACGATCCGCATGGGCGTCGAAGCAGGCATGTTCTCGCCTACGCTGCGATCCGCGGAGCTTGCGAAGAACGGCCCTTGTCGGCGCTCGGCCTCGACTGCCGATGGCCTTCTTCTCCTCGGCGTCGGTCGCTTCTCTGCCGAGAAGCGCTGGGACATGGTCCTTCGCGCCGCTGGCGAGTGCGGGCGCAAGTTGCCCGTCGGCCTGATGCTCGTCGGCGACGGACGAAAGCGGCAGAAGCTCGAGATCATCGCGCGAGCAATATCGCAATGTCGCGGTCCTTCCGCCGATCAGCGAACCGGAAGCGAGCTCGCCTCGCTTCTCGCCAGCGCCGACGCGCTGGTTCATGGCTGCGAATCCGAAACCTTCTGCCTGGTCGCCGCCGAGGCGCGCGCAAGCGGAATTCCCGCTCATCGTCCCCGATCGCGGCGCAGCGATCGATCAGCTCGTCGAGGGTGCCGGCACGACCTATGCGGCGGGCCGCGAGCAATCGCTCGAGCATGCGATCGCGCGCTTCGTCAACCGCGGGCCAGAACTTCAGCGTGCCGCTGCCGTTCGAGCGAGCCGGCCACGAACGATGGAAGAGCATTTCGCCGACTTGTTCGCACGCTACCAAGCGCTTGCGACCGGCCCATGTCACGAAGCCCGCAGCGGCGGCAGTCGGTGGCGCCGTCCCAATGCTCGAGCCGCTGACCGAGGTCGCGCTCGCGCGGTCGTCGGTGCGCATCCAGTAATCAGCCAGTCCGGAATTCCTTGACCAACATCAAGTGATTAGAGCGTCTGTTGCATTCGCGCCGCGGTCCGATCACATGCGTCGCGATGGCTTCAACTTCACTAAACCATCCGCGACGCCTCGCCGATTACAGCGCCGATTACCGGATGCTCATTCTCGCCGCGATGGCGGCCGTCGCCGGCACCGGCGGAGCATTCAGCGCCTGGGCGCTGCTCAAGCTCATCGCGCTTCGCCACCAACGTCTTCTGGTACGGCAACTTCTCGTTCGCTTCTGCGATGATTGCCGGACGGAGCGCGCTCCTCGTCGTCGCCATCCCGGTCATCGGCGGGTTGATCGTGGGCCTGATGGCGCGATTCGGATCGGACAAGATCCGCGGCCACGGCATTCCCGAGGCGATCGAGACCATCCTCTTCGGCGAAAGCAAGCTATCGCTCAAGGTGGCGTTGCTGAAGCCGCTCTCATCGGCGGTCTCGATCGGAAGCGGCGGCCCGTTCGGCGCCGAAGGGTCCGATCATCATGACCGGCGGCGCGATCGGTTCGCTGTTCGCGCAGCTGTTCCGGCTGAGCGCCGCCGAGCGCAAGACGTTGCTCGTCGCCGGCGCGACCGCCGGAATGACCGGCATCTTCGGAACGCCCTTCGCCTCGATCATGCTGGCGGTCGAGCTGCTGCTGTTCGAGTGGAAGCCGCGCAGCTTCGTGCCGGTGGTCACTGCGGTCCTGGTCTCGCTCGCCTGGCGGCCGCTGCTGGTCGGTTCGGGCCCGCTGTTCCCCTTCGCGGCGGCGACTCCGGCTGGCATCGAGCCGGTCGCGATCTCGGCCGCGCATCGGACTGGTCACCGGGCTGCAGGCGGCACTATTGTCATTCATCCTATACCGGATCGAGGACGGCTTTCATCGATTGCCGATCCACTGGATGTGGTGGCCGGCGCATTGGCGCGATCGTCGTCGGCATCGGCGGCCTGCTTCGAAATCCGGGTCCTCGGTGCCGGCTATGGCAGTGATCCAGGCGCTTGTCGACGGCAATCTCGTCGTCAAGGCGCGTTCTGCTGCTGCTCGTCGTGAAGGCGGTCGTGTGGCTGGTCGCGCTTGGCTCCGGGACTTCGGGCGGAATCCTAGCGCCGCTTGCTGATCCTCGGCGGCTGCGCCGGACTTCCTGATGGGCCAGTATCTTCCCGGCGATCCCGGCTTCTGGGCGATGGTCGGAATGGCTGGCGTCATGAGCGGCACGATGCGCGCTCCGATGACGGGCGCGCTCTTCGCCGCCGAGCTCACCAATCACCTTTCGGCGCTTCCGGAAACGATTGCCGCAGGCGCCGCTGCCTATGCCGTCAGCGTGCTGATGATGAAGCGGTCGATCCTGACCGAGAAGATCGCTCGGCGTGGGCGGCACATTCTTCGCGAATATACGGTCGATGCGCTCGAATTCCTGCTCGCGGGAGCAGGTGATGACGCCGAATCCCACGACCCTGCCGGGAAGAATGACCCTTTCGGATGCCGTCAACTTTTTCACGCGACGAGGCGGAGCACCGCTCCTATCCGGTGGTTGACGAGCGGGCCGGTTGCTCGGGCTCGTTTCGAGGACTGATGCGCTGCGCTGGCAGCAGGAAGGACGCGCTCCGCCTCGAAGGACAACTCGGCGGACGTGCTGTCGGATGCCTCGACCCTCGTCGCCTATCCGGAGACGCCGTGCGGCGACGTCGCGGACATGATGGTCGAGTTCGGCACCGGGCGCGTTCCGATCGTCGATCCGCAGACCCGCGCGCGTCGTCGGCACTTCTCTCGCGTCAGGACCTGCTCAAGGTGCGTTCGACTCAGAAGCGGGGGAGGTTGGTCGGCCGGCGCAAAGGTCTCGAAAGCTGCGTCGCGCGACGAGGAGTCAGCGGCTAGCCTCGGCGCAGCGCGTCGCGCGACGATTGCTGTCGAATTCGTCGCCGTTGGGAAAGCCCGCCTCGACCCAGCGATCTTCGATCTTCCTCAGGGTTCGCGCAACGACCGGACCTTCGGGAAGGCCGCGCGCGATGAGCGCACCGCCGCCGATCGGCAGCCGCGGCGCGCTGCCACTTCGACATTCGCGCGGCGGCGTCTGGCCTGTCGGACGAGCAGGAGCCGGTCGACTGCGCAAGCGGTCCCGAGGCGATAGGCGAGCGCCTCGCGGCGACGAGCCGCTGCGTCGCTTGCGCCGCGCAGGCGAGCCGCTTGCGTGCCTTGTTCGAAAGCTTGAGCCGGACAGCGACGGATTCTGCGACTGCAGCGTCGCGCGGGAGCAGCGCCGCGAGCCGGCGCAGCCCGTCCGGCGCAATTCCGCGGCTGCTGCTCGGCGGCGATCAGCGATTCGAGCGTTCGGCAACCGCTCGGCCGTGATTTCCGGAAGGACTGGCTCGCAGAATGCCGCGATCGAGCATGATGCCGACGGTGGTCGAAGGATCGGGAAGGCCGAGAAGCTTCAGCAGCTCGTCGGCGATGCGCTCGCGCGACAGTGCCATGAGATCGTTCGCCCGCCGCGTGCAGGCATCGAGCGCGGCCTGGTCTGGCTCGCCCGCGCCGAATCGCGCATGGAAGCGGAAGTAGCGGAGGATCCGCAGATGGTCTTCGGCGATGCGCTTCAGCGGATCGCCGATGAAGCGCACGTGCCGCTGCGTCAAGGTCGTCGAGCCCGCCGAAATAATCGAATATCTCGCCGGTGCGAGGGTCGGCCGAAAGCGCATTGATCGTGAAATCGCGGCGCGCGGCATCCTCCTCCCAGTCGGTCGTGAAGGCGACGGTCGCGCGCCGGCCGTCGGTCGACACGTCGCGGCGCAGCGTCGTCACTTCATAAGGATGGCCGTCGCTGACGGCGGTGACGGTTCCGTGATCGATCCCGGTCGGAACCGCCTTGATCTTCGCCTCCTCGAGCCGCTGCATGACTTCTTCGGGCTGCAAGCCGGGTCGCGAGATCGACGTCGCTTACTGGGAGGTCGAGAAGATCGTCGCGGACAGCGCCGCCGACGTAGCGGGTCAGTCCTTCGCTCGGCTCCGAGCGCGTCGAGCAGCCGCTTCATCCCGCGACGGCGGCGCCATTTCGCGGCGTCGATCGTCAGCGCCACTGCAGCCTGCCGCGACAGGTTGACGATCATCGCCGCGGTCGCTCCCCAGATCCTGCGCTCCGTTCCAGACGATCTCGTAATAATGGCGCTCGCGCCCCTGGAACAGCGCGCTTTGGCGGCGCTGGTTGGCTGGATCGAGACGATAGGCGAGCGGGGCTTCGAAAAGTTCCGCGACCTCGTGCTCGTGCGGCTCGAGCGGCAGGTCCGGCGGGATGACGCCGAGCACCGGCGTGACCACATAGCCGGTGACGGTGCGGTACGGCTCGATCGTGCCGACCAGGTCGACCTTCGCGGGATCGAGCAGGATCTCCTCATGCGCTTCGCGAAGTGCTGCCGCGACTGGTTCTTCGTTCTGGCTCGACACGTCCTCCGGGAAAGGCGATCTGGCCTGCGTGCGTGCGCAGATGCTCGCGCCTGACGGTCAGGAGGACGCCCGGTTCCGATCGATCGGTGATCGCGATGAGGACGGCAGCTTCCTTCGAGGCGTTGGCGCGAAGTTCGGGATGATCGCCTTCGAGCGGCGGCTCGGACGGAGCGTGCGGCGAGCGCGGCGCGCAGCCGTTCGGCAAGGCTGCTCATTCGCGCTCTCCAGCGGGAAGAACGTGCCGCTGCTCCAGATGCCGGGCGGATCGCATCCTTCGGCCAGTGCGAGTTCCGCCAAGCTCATAATAGACGGCGCGCGTAAGCTCCGCCTCGAGCCCGTGGCGGACGAGGAGTCGCGGCGAAGGGCCCTCGCTCCGTTGCGACGATCCGCAAGCGGATGACTCGGCGTCGAGAATGACAGCGTCGCCGCTGTCGAGGCGGAATGCGATGTGGCGCTCTCGGCCCTTCGCCTTCGCTTTGCATCTCCACCGCGCGGAAGGCGGTGCCTTCGACATCGATGTCGAGCTTCTCGACGGGGGTGACCAGCACGTGGCGGCCGTCGGGCTCGCGCCGCAGCACGGTCGAAAACAGCCGCACCATCGCTGCGCCGCTGGATCGGCCGGCCCTCGTGATACCAGGTTCCGTCGCGCGCAATGCGCATGCCCGAATGCGCCGCAGCGCTCGGGATTCCACTGATCGACCGGCGGCAGTGCGGCGCTCGTCGAGCAGCCTTCTGCAGCTCGGCGAGGCTGATTCCCTGCAGGTCGATGGGCGGGCGGCTCTCGGGCATTTCGACGTCCTTGGATTGCTTCGCCGCTCGGCTCAAGGCAGGAGTGCCGCGATGGCAGGCGAGCGAACCGCAATCGTCACTGGTGCCGGCAAGCGCGTCGGGCCGCGAGATCGCGGCCGCGCTTGCTCGACGACGGCTGGCGCGTGATTGCCCATGTCCATCACGATTCGGACGATGTTCCCGCGGGTGCGATCAAGGTCGTTGCCGATCTCGAGGATCCGGACTGCGCCGAGGCGATCTTCGCCGCGGCCAGAGGATCTGCCGCCGGTTCGGCTGCTTGGTCAACAATGCCGCGCGATTCGCATGGGACGGATTCGGCGAGTTCGATCCTGACGAATTCGCCGCGCACATGGCAGTAAACGTCCGCGCGCCCGCGCTGCTTGATCGAGCGGTTCGCTGCCGGACCAGAGCGCGAGCGAGGATTCGCTCGTCGTGAACCTGCTCGATTCGAAGCTTGCGGCGCCAAACCCGGATTACCTCAGCTACACGCTGTCGAAGCAGGCGCTCGCCGGCTTGACCGAGCTTGCCGCCCGTGCGCTTGCGCGCGCGAGGGATCCGAGTGAACGGCATCGCGCCCGCGCTGATGCTTCGGTCGACCGGCCAGAGCGAGGAGAATTTCGAAGCGATGCACGCGAACAATCCGCTTGGCAGCGCGGAGTCGAGCCGGCCGACGTGATCGGCGCGATCCGCTATTTCGTCGGGGCGCGCTGCGTCACTGGACAGGTGCTGGTCATCGATTCCGGCCAGCGGTTTCTCGGCCTGGACCGGGACGTCCAGTTCCTGGGGAACTCATGAGCGAGCCGAAGCTCGAGGGGCTGGTTCCCGACACGCTGCAGGGTGCGCTCGGCTGCGGATCCTGCTCGAATCGCTCGAGGTCCAGACCGACATCGGCTTTCACGAATTCGAGGTCGGGAGCGCCGCAGCGCCTGCTGGTCACGTCGAAATTTGGCTCGAGGATGCCACGCCGCCGGCCGGACGACGATCCCGAGCGCGCGTGGAACTACGATTTCCTGCGCGCGGAGGTCGAGGAGATCGCGTCATCGCGCCGGTTCAACCTGCAGGAAACGCTCGCCCACGCCGTTTTCGAGCGGCTCGCGGCCTTCCGCGGAGTGCGCGCGCTGCGGGTGCGAACGTCGAAGCCGGACATCTATCCGGATGCGCACGGCGTCGGGGTCGAAATCGCCTCGTTTCGGGGTCTATGGCCCGACAGTTGAGCAAGGCGTTGCGCCACGAGAGTTTCACGCCTTCCGGCTGTGGAACAAAATCCATTGCGCGGCCTTTGACGCGACGATAAGGAGGCGCGCTTGTCGCCGATGTCATGCGTGTCACATCGGCGATTCCATCATGTGGCGGGGCGCGCGTTCGAACGCCCGGTCTTGACCGTGGGAAACCACGGCGTGTCGAGGAGAAGTGCGGGTTAAATGTCCTACGCCCAACGCAAACAGCTAAGCGGCAATCCGGCGCTGTCGATTTTCCTGACCGTCGCCGTCGTAGGATCGCTTTTGTATGCGATCGTTACGGGTCTTGCGTACGACGTGGTCAAGAAGGCGGCCGAGAACCTCAAGGTCATCGACGTCGAGCAGCAGCCGCCGCCGCCGCAGCAGCCGCCGCCGCCGCCGAAGGACATGCCGAAGGTGCCGCCGCCGCCGGTGACTCCGCCGCCGCTGGTCCAGGTCAACACGCCGCCGCCGCCGACCATCCAGACGGTGACGCGCCGCCGTCCGCCGGTCGATTCCGCCGGTCGATCCGGCTCCGCCGGCGCCTCCGCCGCCGCCGCCGCCTCCGCGCAAGACGGTCTCGGCGCAGAGCGCGCGAGGCGACTTGCGCACCCTGTTCAGCGCCGACGACTATCCCGCGTCGGCGCAAGCAGCGGGCGCCGAAGGAACGGCCCAGGCAGAGCTGACGATCGGTCCGACGGCCGGGTCGTCGTCGTGCAGCCTCATCCGCTCGACCGGGCAACAGCGCGCTCGATCAGGCGACCTGCAACATTCTTCGCCGTCGAGCGAAGTTTACGCCGGCGCGCGACAGCAACGGCAATCCGACGACGGACACGGTGACGACGCCGCCGATCCGGTGGCAGCTCGAAGGTTGATCACAAGCTCAGATTTTTCAGACAGGTTTTCAGAAGGAAAGTTAGCATGCAAGCAGCACCAGCACAGGGCGCACAATACGGCATTGGTCCCGCTCTTCAGCAGGGCGGCATCATCACCATTTCGGTGTTCACCATCCTCGTCCTGATGTCGATCTTCTCGTTCTACATCCTCTTCACCAAGCTGATGCAGCAGCAGAAGATCATCGCCAGGGCCGCAAGGTCCGCGCGAGCTTCTGGAACTCGCCGAACCTTCGTGAGGCGGCGACCAAGCTCGACGCGAAGAGCGCCTATCGCTCGATCGTCGACGATGCGCTGCAGGCGCAGGAGCAGCACGGCAAGCTGACCGATCCGATCGACCAGCACGACTGGATGGCGAACAGCCTGGCGCGCAGCCAGGGCGCGATCGGCGCCCGTCTCGGCGAAGGCCTCGCCTTCCTCGCGACGGTCGGTTCGACCGCTCCGTTCATCGGTCTGTTCGGCACCGTCGTCGGCATCTACCGCGCGCTGATCAAGATCGGTTCGTCGGGCGAAGCGTCGATCAACACGGTTGCCGGCCCGGTCGGTGAAGCGCTGATCATGACCGCGCTCGGCCTCGTCGTCGCGGTTCCGGCGGTGCTTGCCTACAACTGGCTGATCCGCCGCAACAAGTCGATCATGGAGGACCTCGCGGCCTTCACGAACGACATCCACGGCTACATCATGTCGGCCGGCTCGGTGAAGCCGCGGTTCGGCGCAGCGGACCGACGGCGAAGAGACGACCACCGACCCGGACGGCAGCGCTGCCCGGCCAGCGAGCCGGTCCGCCGCACGGACCCGACGAGCGCGAAGTAATCGACAGCGGAAGCCCGGCCGTCTCGGCCGGGCTCCCGCGTCTGTTGAAGTTAGGAAAGAACCCAGCCGTATGGCAGGACAAGTAACCTAGAAGGTGAGGACGACACCGCGCTGTCGGACATCAACGTGGTTCCGATGACCGACGTGATGCTGGTGCTCCTGATCGTCTTCCTGATCACCATTCCGGTGGTGAACCACCGGATCCCGGTGACCTTGCCGAAGGTGCGCCTACGAGCCGACGGTCACGAAGCCGGAAAACGTCTCGCTGAGCGTTCGCGAGCGGTCCCGGCGGTACCTGCGAGGTCTATTGGGAGCTGCAAGAAGGTCAACCAGAAGCAGCTGCTCGACATGGCCGTGAAGAAGCTGGAGGACCAGATCAAGGCCGTCGGCGGCGTCCAGAACATCAACGAAGACAATATGCCGGAAGCGCACATCCGCGGCGACATCAATACGCCAGTACAAGTGCATCGGTGCGGCCATCCTGACGATGCAGGAAGCTGGGTTCCAGCGCGTCGGCTTCATCTCGCAACCGGGCGCCGGTCCGGTTCCGCGGCTGTAGGAGCATTTCGCTATGTCGATGCAAACCACTGAGCGATAATGCTTCTGGCGAACCCATGGTGGACATGAACATAACGCCGCTCATCGACGTCTTGCTGGTTCTCCTCATCATGCTGATCATGACCATTCCGCCGCAGACGCACGCAGTGAAGCTTGACCTGCCAGTCAACCAGCAACACGCCGCCGCCGCCGATCCAGCCGCTCAAGAACACGGTCGGAATCACGGCGCAGGACCAGATCACCTGGAACGGCAACCCGATCACCCAGGAGCAGCTTCGTCAGTATCTCGAGGTGACCCAGCAGATGAACCCGGTCCCCGAGCTGCACCTGCAGCCCGACGCGACGGCGCGTTACGAGCTGGTCGACGAGGTGCTGGCAATCACCAAGCGGGCCCACGTCCAGAAGATGGGCTTCGTCGGCAACGAATATTATCAGAACATCTTCTGAGCCGTTCGGCGTCTTCGATGACAATGGGGCGGTTCCCTAAGGAGCCGCCCTTTTTTGACCTGTTCCAACCGCCTAGCTGTGAAACTGGACCTTCCGGGTCCACCGTCAGATGGTTCAGCCTGCCAATCCTGTCGTGAACAGTCTGGAGATCACCGGCGCCTGGAGGCGACTCACTGGAAGGGATGCACCGATCACCGACGTCGCGCTTCGGGAGGAACTGCGGATAACGCAGCAAATGAACCCCATGCCCGAACTGCATCTTCGCCCGAACGCTGAGACGCGCTACGAGGTCGTCGACCAGGTGCTTGCCACGATCAAGGCCGAGCATGTCGGAGAGGTCGGATTCGTCGGCAACGAGAGTACGTAAACTTCTGAGCCGCTCGCTCGGCACTGGCGCTCGCCGGAGCGCCATGCCATTGCTCCGACCGATGAGCGACCAGCGCCGTTTCGCCGTTGTCATCCTTGCCGCGGGGCAGGGCACGCGGATGCGTTCCGACACCCACAAGGTGCTGCACCCGATCGCGAGCCGCCCGCTGCTCCTCCACCTGCTCGACCGCGTCGATGCGCTCGGCGCCGACAAGAGAGTGGTCGTGGTCGGCAAGGGCCGCGAGCAGGTCGAGGCGGCGATCGCCGGTCGCGACGTCGCGATCGCTGTCCAGGCGGAGCAGAAGGGCACCGGTCATGCGGTCCAGCAGGCCGCCGAAGCACTCGCCGGCTATGATGGACCCGTCCTGATCCTCTACGGCGACACGCCGTTCGTCGAGGCCGAGACCTTGCGGCGGATGCTCGACCGCCTCGACGGCGACGACGGCCCAGGTGTCGTCGTCCTCGCCTCCTGTCCGCCGGACCCGCTCAAATATGGCCGCATCATCCTCGGCGAGGGTGATCGCATCGCCAAGATGGTCGAGTACAAGGACGCGACCGAGGAGGAGCGGGCGGTCCGCCTGTGCAATTCGGGATGATGGCAGTCCGCGCGCCGGACCTGTTCCGCTGGCTCGCCAAGGTCGGCAACGACAATGCCGCGGGCGAATATTATCTTCCGGACGTCGTCAACATCGCCGCGGCCGAGGGGCGCGAGGCGGTGGTGATCGAGGGCGACCCCTACGAGACTGCGGGCGTCAACAGCCGCGCCGAGCTCGCCCATCTCGAGCTCGAATGGCAGCGGCGCCGGCGCGAGCAGGTGCTCCACGAGGGCGCGACCCTGATCGATCCCGAAAGCGTCTGGTTCGCCTACGATACGAAACTCGGCCGCGACGTGACCGTCGAACCTCACGTGGTGTTCGGGCCCGGAGTCCAGGTCGCCGACGGCGCCACGATCCACGCCTTCAGCCACATCGAAGGCGCAACCATCGGGTTGAAGGCAAGCATCGGCCCGTTCGCTCGCATCCGTCCGGGAACGCGGCTGGCCGATCGGACCAAGGTCGGAAATTTCGTCGAGCTAAAGAATGCTGACGTCGGCGAGGGCGCCAAGGTCAACCATCTGTCCTACGTCGGCGACGCCTCAGTCGGCGCCCGAGCGAACATCGGCGCAGGCACGATCACCTGCAATTACGACGGGTTCGGCAAGTATCGCACTGAGATCGGCGCGGGCGCGTTCATCGGCTCAAACACGGCGCTCGTTGCGCCTGTCACGGTGGGGGATGGTGCGATCGTCGGAGCGGGATCGGTGATCACTAGCGACGTCGAACCCGACAGCCTCGCCGTCGAGCGGAACGTGCAGAAGGGAGTCGCGGGCTGGGCGAAGCGCTTTCGCGAACGGATGAGCCGCAAAGCCGCGGAATAACCCTGGCTATTTGAATTTGCGCAGGAAGGCGATGAGCTTGGCAAAATAGGTCGGCTGGTCGTCGTACATGTCCATGTGGCCGCCGTTGGTTGCCGCAAGTTCGCCGTGCGGAAGCTCGTTTGCCATCTTCGCCATATAAGTCGGATCCATCGTGTCATATTTGCCGGAGATCACCAGGGTCGGGACGGTAATCTTCTTGAGGTAGGCGAAACGATCCCAGTCCGCCAGCCGACCACTCGCGCCCATTTCGCTTGGGCCCTGCATCAGCTCGTAGATGTGGCGATTGAGGTGGCCGAAGGCACGGTTGACCGGGTCGGGCCACTGGTCGGCGGGACGGCGCAGAATATGCTGTGAGTACCAGTTGGGCATGAGCAGCGCCATGTACTGAGGCTGCTCCGTCTTGCCGGTCTTCTCCATGTCGAGGATTTGCTTGAGCACGTCCTGCTTCATCTGCGGCTCGAGCACCTTGTGCGCGTATTCGTTGTACGCAGGAACTGACGCCATCATGTTCGAGATGATCAGGCACTTGAGCTGGTCCTGGTGCGCGAGCGCATACTCCATCGCCAGGATGCCGCCCCAGCTGTGGCCGAGCACGCAAAAATTGTCCTTGTTGCCGCCGATCGCCTGGCGGACCTGATCGACTTCCGAGACGAAGCGCGGGATGGTCCACAGATCGTCGTCGTTCGGCTGGTCGCTGAAACCGGAGCCGAGCTGATCGTAATAATAATATTCGACCCCTTCCTTCGGCAGGAAACTGTCGAAAGCCTCGAAATATTCATGCGTGGCTCCAGGGCCGCCGTGGAGGAGCAGAAGTTTCAGGTGCGGGTTATTTCCGACGCGCTTCACCCAGACGTGGAAATTGCCCTTGGGGGTCGAGATGGGGACCATGCGGGAGCCGCCGGTCCAGGCATCGGCGCGACCGCTATTGTCGTAATATGACGCAGGGGGCGCGGCGCTCGCCGATTTTTCGTCCGAGCGATTGCAGGCGGTCGTAAAGAGTAAGGCCCCGCTTGCGGCCACGAACAATGTGCGCGACATGCCAGCCCCCTTGAGTTGCTATGTAAGGCATAGCGCTCCGCCAACGAGCATCAAAGGAGTTACGAAGGTCCAATGTGCGGAATCGTCGGGATCGTCGGCAAGTCTGAAGTGGCGCAGAGGCTCTTCGATGGACTGAAGCGCCTGGAGTATCGCGGCTATGACTCCGCGGGCATCTGCACGATCAATGGGGGCCAGCTCGTTCGGCGGAGGGCCGAAGGTAAGCTCGACAATCTGGCGCGTGAGCTCGAGGCGCATCCGCTTCACGGCATCACAGGCATCGCCCACACGCGTTGGGCTACGCACGGCGCCCCAACCGTCGGCAATGCCCACCCGCACATCGTCGGGTCGGTGGCCCTGGTCCACAACGGGATCATCGAGAACTTCAAGCCGCTCCGCGACGAGCTGATTGCCGAGGGAAGGAAGTTCGAAAGCGAGACCGATACGGAAGTTGTCGGCCATCTTGTTGCGCGGGAGATGGAGCGCGGGGCGGGCCCCCAGGACGCGGTTGCCACGGTGCTGCCGCGGCTGACGGGGGCTTTTGCTATCGCGTTCCTGTTCCGCGACCATCCCGACCTGATCATCGGCGCACGGCGGGGCGCGCCGCTGACCGTGGGTTACGGCGATGGGGAGAATTATCTGGGCTCCGACGCGCTCGCTGTGGCACCGTGGACCCAACGGATCGCTTACCTCGACGAGGGCGATTGGGCGGTCATTCGCCGCGACGACATCGAGATCTTCGACCGTGATAACCGCCGGGTCGAGCGCGAGATCGTCGAATCCGGCGCTTCCTCGGCCCCGGTCGAGAAAGGCAACTACCGTCATTACATGCAGAAGGAAATCTTCGAGCAGCCGATCGTGGTAGCCCAGACCCTCCAGAGTTACGTGCGCCCATTCGAAGGCGAGGTGGCGCTCCCCACCGGAGATTTCGATCTCGGCAGCTTCAATCGCGTGACGATCGTTGCATGCGGAACCAGCTTCTACGCGGGGTTGGTCGCCAAATATTGGATCGAGCAGTTCGCCCGCGTTCCCGTCGACATCGATGTGGCTAGCGAATTCCGCTACCGCGAGCCTGTGCTCGAGCCGGGCGGGCTCGCGCTCTTCATCAGCCAATCGGGCGAGACCGCGGACACCTTAGCGGCGCTGAGGCACGCGCGCAGCGAGAAGCAGCACATCGCTGTCGTGGTCAATGTCCCGACCAGCTCGATGGCGCGGGAAGCCGACCTGCTGCTTCCCACGCACGCGGGACCGGAGATCGGTGTCGCGTCAACCAAGGCGTTCACCTGCCAGTTGGCGGTGCTCGCGGCCCTCGCCGCGAATCTCGCGAGGGCGAAAGGACGCCTGTCCGAGGAGGAGGAGCGGGACATCGTCGGCCACCTCCAGGAAGCGCCGGCAGCGCTGAACGCCGCGCTGAATCACGACGAAGATATTGCCGCGATGGCGCATGTCATCGCGCCCGCGCACGACGTGCTCTACCTTGGCCGAGGACCTGAGTATCCGATGGCGCTCGAGGGCGCCCTAAAGCTCAAGGAGATCAGCTACATCCACGCTGAAGGATATGCAGCGGGCGAGATGAAGCATGGGCCGATCGCCTTGATCGACGACAATGTGCCGGTGATCGTCCTTGCCCCGTCCGGTCCGCTGTTCGAGAAGACAGTCAGTAACATGCAGGAGGTTCGCGCGCGGGGTGGGCGAATCGTGCTGATCAGCGACGCGCGCGGCATCACCGAAGCGGGCGAGGGCTGCATCGCGACTATCGAGATGCCGCAAGTGCACCCGCTCATCGCGCCGCTGGTCTACGCGGTGCCCGTGCAATTGCTCGCCTATCATGTCGCCGTATTGAAAGGCACCGACGTCGACCAGCCGAGGAACCTCGCCAAGAGCGTGACGGTGGAGTGACGTGGCCGGCAGTTTCCGGCGTATCCAACAGACCGTAAGCGTCCCAAGGGGCGCTGCCGTCGTGCGGCGGATCTTCCGCTCCAGTGAAGCTGCGCTAGTGGCCATGTCGGTGGCGCTCGGGATTGCCGCGGGCCTCTTGACCTTTGCCATCAACAGGACTGCGCACGGGCTTCAGTCGATAATCTACGGGCTGTCGGGCAATAGCCTCAGCGCAGCGGAGTCGGTCTCGCCGTGGGCACTTCTGGCGCTTCCGATCGGTGGGTTGGCGCTGGGCTTCGGAAGCCGGGCGGCATTGCGGCGCTGGCGGACTCCGGTCGACGTGGTCGAGGCGAACGCGCTACATGGCGGCGCTATTCCCTGGCGCGACAGCCTGTTGGTATGCGTGCAGACGATCCTGTCGAACGGTGTGGGCGCCTCGGTTGGCCTAGAGGCAGCCTACGCGCAGGCGGGAGGCGGTTTCAGCTCGGTGATCGGGCAGTGGCTTCGGCTTCGCCGGGCCGATATGCGCATCCTCGTGGGCGCGGGTGCTGGCGCTGCGATCGGGGCGGCCTTCAGCGCGCCGCTGACGGGCGCCTTCTATGCGTTCGAGATCGTGATCGGCGCCTACACGCCCGCCGCGATCGCCCCCGTCGCTGCGGCGGCGCTGTCGGCGGTTCTCACCGCGCGGCTGCTCGGCCTCGAAGCCTATATCATAGCGCTTCCGGGCGCGAAGGCGATCACGACCGAGGATTATCTTGTCTTTGCGATCCTCGGGATCGTCTGCGCCGGTATCGCGATCGCGATCATGCGCGCCGTCACCTTCATCGAAGAGAACGTGCGGGGTTCGACCTTGCCAGACGCGCTTCGGCCGGCTCTCGGCGGCCTTCTGCTGATCCCGCTCGCGATGGTGACTCCGCAGACGCTCTCGGCAGGTCATGGCGCGCTTCATCTCGATCTTGGCGCCGAGGTCGCGCTGCGCTTCCTTTTCCTCGTCTTCATCGTGAAGATCATGGCTTCCGCCGTGTCGCTTGGGTTTGGCTTCCGCGGCGGCCTCTTCTTCGCGTCCCTTTTCATCGGCTCGCTAGCCGGTCAGTTGTTCGCAGGGGCGGTCGCGCGGATTCACGGGGCTCCGGCTATCGATCCATCGGACGCGGCGTTGATCGGGATGGCCGCAATGGCAGTGGCAATCATCGGCGCGCCGATGACCATGTCGCTGCTGGTGCTCGAAACCACGCACGACTTCGCACTCACCAGTGTCGCCGTCATGGCAGGTCTATGCGCGAGCACGGTGGTTCGCGAGACGTTCGGCTTCTCCTTTTCGACGTGGCGCTTCCACACGCGCGGGCAGACCATCCGAAGCGCTCGCGACGTCGGTTGGATACGGACGCTGACCGTGGGCAGGATGATGCAGCGTGCCGCGGAAACGCTGCCGAATCTGCACCACCGTTGCGGAGTTCAGACGGCGATTCCCGCTCGGATCGACGTCGAACGTCGTTCTCACCGACACGACCGGTTCCTATTTCGGCATCCTGGTCACTGCGCGGGCGTACGATACGACGCTAGATGAGGGTGCAGAAATTGGCGAACTCGCCTCGATGAAGGACGTGGTGCTGAGGCCCGAGGAGCATGTGCGCGAGGCGATGAAGGTCTTTGACACGAATGGCGCAGATTTCCTGGCAGTCGTCAGCGGCAGCGGCAGCGGCGAGGTGATCGGGACTCTTTCGGAAAACTTTGTCCATCGCCGCTACACCGACGAGATGGAGAAGGCGCAGCGGGAAATGTTCGGTGAATAACCGCGTGCGCAACCTGCTGTTCGTCTCCAGCGCCGTTCTCGTCGCGGCAATCGCTGGCGGTTATGTCGCTCGTTCCTTCACGGCGACGGGCCAGCCGAAGGAGCAGCAAGCCGACCAGGGACGGCGACCCATCATCCAGATCGTGCGCCAACAGGCCGGCCTGCCGAGCCTTGCCGACATAATCTCCGCTCTGTGCCCATCGGTTGCCGCGATAGCTCCCGCGGGGACGATCGGATCGGCAACAGGGGGAGTGGCGATCTCGCCCGACGGCTGGGTGATGGCCGCGACCGCGACACTTCCGACGGGAAACCTCGAGGTGAATTCGGCGCCGGCGATGGCATCGCAGTATCGGAAATGCGGTCCGACCCGGTCTCCGGCCTTGCAATCCTCAAGACGGCAGCGACCGGCCTCACGCCCGTTCGGCTCGCAGATCAGGCATTCCCCCGAGTCGGTGATTTCGGCTTCGCGATCGGTAATCCCGCGGGGACGGGCTGCAGCGCCCAGCCTGCCATGGTGGCGAGCGACTTTGTCACCGACGGAGGCGCTTCGAGCGCTTACATCCGGCTTCAGCCGATGGGTCCTGACCTTCCGCCGGGATCGCCCTTCATTTCGGGCGATGGCCAGGTGGTCGGCGTCGTTGCGTCGACGTCACCGGCCAATTCGGTAATTCCGGGCGATATCGTCGCGGACATCGCGGACGAGCTATCTGCGAGGTTCGCTCTCACCGACGACGCGTTTCGGTTTCCGAGCTGAGGATTTCGACCAGACGCTTTCGGCTCGGCTTAGCGATTCGCGGTCGACCGGGACGGCTGTGGCGCTGGTGCAGCCGAAGACCCCCGCTGCCAGAGCCGGGTTGCAGGCCGGCGACATCGTCGTCGCCGTGAACGGCGCACCTGTTGCGAGCGCATCGGAGCTCGGGCGGGCGCTGGACGGCGCGGGCAAGACTGCCTCGATTGATGTGGCGCGCGCCGACCGGCGCCTCACCCTGACCATCGAGAGAGTGCTCGCTCAATAACTGAGGCAAAGATTCTTCATCGAGACTTTATGGAAATGTCAAAGACTTGCTGTATTCTTCGCGCGGGGCGGGGAGACAGAGCATGGCTTCGCAGCCACTGCGACGCGATGAGCCGAGCAGCGTACATCAGGATCTCGAGCACTATTGGCGCGACGGATATGCAATAGTCCGCGGGTTCTTCAGCGACGGCGAAGTCCAGCGCATCGGAGTGGCGATGGATCAGCTCTACGCCGAAGGCGTCGTCCACGGCCGGTGCTTCCGCCACGCCAACCTCTTCTACAATGTCGCGCGGGAGCACCAAGGCAACGAGCCGCTGGTGCGGATGGTGCAATGGCCTTCCTACCACCAGCCGGTGCTGAATCGGATTCGCATCGATCCGCGCTTCGCCGACTTGCTCGAGCCGCTGATCGGTGGCGACCTCAAGCAGATCATCAATCAGGTGCACTGGAAGGCGCCCGGATCGCTCGGCGATTTCGCCTGGCACCAGGACAGCCGCTCGCGGCGTCCGCCGTCGGCCTACCGGAACCTCGCGACAGCCTATGTCCAGACGGGGCTCGCGATCGATCCGCACAACCCTAAGTCCGGCGGAATGCGCTTCATTCCTGGAAGCCATTTGCGCGGCGATCTTCACATGGACTGCTCCACCCATGCGCTTGGTACGGCGATGAACGATGCAACGCTGGAGGCAGCGGGGTTGTCAGCGGCCGACGTCGTCTCCCTGGTCCTTGAGCCCGGCGATCTGGCACTGTGGAGCCCATATCTGGTTCATGGGTCCGGCACGAACCAGTCGAAGCACCGGCGGCGGTTCTACATCAATGGATACGTCCGCGCGGCGGACTGCGACCGCGGCGAATGGACGTTCCGCAAGGGACGCCCGGTGCCGCTCGGGTCGAAGCCGGCGCTGGTCCATTATGAAGAGCTGCACGAAAGGCCCGGTCCGCACTATTGTGGCTGAATGAGAGTCGGGGGTGGATGCCATTGCGGAGCGGTTAGGTTCGAGGCTGATCTGCCCGAGCAGCCTGTGTCCGCGCTCGATTGCAATTGCTCGGTTTGTCGGATGACTGGTTTCGTCCACGTGATGATCCCGCACACCGATTTCGAGCTGCTCACCGGACGCGATGCACTCGCCAGCTACCGTTTCGGCACCGGTGCTGCCGAGCATCTCTTTTGCCGCCATTGCGGGATCAAGAGCTTCTACCAGCCGCGCTCGCATCCGAAGGCATGGAGTGTGAACGCCAATTGCCTCGATCACCCGGTTGAGCTGGCTTTGGAACGGTTCGAGGGGGCGAATTGGGAGCAAGCCAAGGCGAACCTCGACGCGCAGGAGTAGCGCCGTTACGGCGGCCGGATGCATCATGCGCTGCGGCTGACGATCGACCGTACGGCAATTCAGGAGAACTGGCGCTGGCTTCAGGGCCGGGCCGGGGTGCCGGCTGGCGCTGCGATCAAGGCCGACGGCTATGGTCTCAGCGCCCGCGAGTCCGCCCACGCGCTCTATCAAGCCGGATGCCGCGACTTCTTCGTCTCGACCTGGGCTGAAGCCGAGGCGCTCGGGCCCTTGCCGCTCGGGGCGAGCGTCGTCGTCCTCCACGGTGTCGGACCGAAAGACGTCGAGGCGGCGCTGAGTTCCTTGGCTCGGCCATGCCTCAATACTCCTGAGCAGGTCGCTCGCTGGAAGGAGAATGCTCCCGGGCGACCGTGCGACGTGATGATCGACACCGGCATGAACCGGCTCGGTCTCAGGCCGACGGAAATTGGGCTGCTCGACAGCCTCGCCATCGAGACGCTGCATAGCCATCTCGCCTGTGCCGACGAGGACAGCGCAATGAACGCAATGCAACTCGAGCGGTTCAGGACCGTCGCTTCGGCCGTGCCGGCGGAACGCTATGCGATGGCGAACAGTGCCGGCATCTGCCTTGGCCGCGAATACAGCTTCGACCTCGTCCGTCCCGGCCTGTCGCTCTACGGCGGCATCCCGCGCGAGGAAGCAGATGGCAAGATCCGCAATGTGGCGCGGATCGATGCGGAGATCGTGCAGCGCCGTAGGATCCCCGCAGGGGAATCGTGCGGCTATGGCGCAACCTTCATCGCCGAAGCCGACACCGAGGCCGTAATCCTCAACATCGGCTACGCTGACGGTTACCTGCGCTGCTTTTCATGGCGCGGCACGGCGTTCGCGGGAGAATTCGCGCTGCCCGTGCTGGGGCGGGTCTCGATGGATTTGCTCGCGGTCGGCTGCGACGCGGCGCCGCAGCTCAAGGAAGGCGACTGGGTCGAGATCGATTACGACCTGCCGAGCGCGTCGAAGCAGTCCGGCCTTTCCCAGTACGAGCTCTTGACGACGCTCGGATCGCGCTTCGAGCGGCGCTGGGTTTGACACGCTCCTCGGGCGGCGGCGTCTTCGGTTTGTAACGGCAGAGATCGAGTACCGGACAGCGCCAGCACTCGGGAAGCCGCGCCTTGCAGGTGTAGCGGCCGTGCAGGATCAGCCAGTGGTGGGCGTCGCGGCGAAAGGGCTCGGGTACGATCTTTTCGAGCTTCGCTTCGACGTCGTCGACGGTTTTTCCGGGCGCCAGACCGGTTCGGTTGCAGACGCGGAAGACATGCGTGTCGACGGCAAAAGTCTCCTCGCCGAAAGCAGTGTTCAGGACAACATTTGCAGTCTTGCGGCCGACTCCCGGCAGTGACTCCAGCTCTTGGCGGGTGCGCGGCACCTCGGAGCCGAAACTGTCGATCAGCGCGTGCGAGAGCGCGATCACGTTTTTCGCCTTGGTGTTGAACAGCCCGATCGTCTTGATCGCCTCGCGAAGCGCATCCTCGCCGAAATCGACCATCTGCTGCGGAGACTTGATCCGCTCGAAAAGCGGTCGACAAGCGATGTTCACGCTAGCGTCGGTCGCCTGGGCGGAAAGGACGACCGCGACGAGCAGCGTATAGGGGCTGGCAAATTCGAGCTCGGTTGTCGGGGACGGATTCGCTTCGGCAAGGCGCCGGAAAAACTCGAAGACCTGCTCACGCTTCATTTCAGGTCGTCCAACCCGATTCCAAGGCATTCCAAGGCAGCTTCGAAGTCGGAGCTGCTCATGCCGAAACCGAGGCGAAAATGCTCCGGCATCTCGAACCAGCGACCTGGCACGACGGCCGTATCGTAGCGCGCATGCAGATGGTCGTTGAGAGGCTCGGTGTCACCGCCCTGCCAGTGCGGGAAGGCTGTAATGCCGTGCTCCGCAGGTAGGCACTCGAGGTCATCCCGTGCCTGGACGAATTCGTTCCAGCGCTTGCGATTGGCGGCAAGCATGTCTGGGTTATCGCCGATCACCTCATCGATGCGCTCGAAGGCGATGCAGGCGAGCCGCTCGGCTGGGTGCGCCTGGTTGACGCCGAAGAGATCGTTCAGGCGCCACATGCGCTCTGCCAGCTCCGGGTCAGTGAGGATCCAACCGCAGCGCAGACCGCTGAGGCCGTAGACCTTGGTTAGGCTGTTGGTGCAGACGAACTCGGACCCGAGGTGAACGGCGCTTCGGCGGGGAGGAACTGCTGAGTCCAGATAGACCTCATCGACCAACACCTGCGCCCCGACCCCGGCTGCAAGCTCGCCGATGCGTCGCAGTTCATGTTCGCCGGCGAGCACGCTCGACGGGTTGTGCAGGTTGGTGACTACGATCAGGCGGGTTCGGTCCGACAACATCGCCTCGACCTGCCTCGGGTCGAGCCGGAAGCCATCGCCGGCTTTGCGCTCAAACCGCTTGATGTCGGCCCCGAGGAAGCTCGCCGCGCCCAGCAGCAGCTCGTAGGTCGGCTGTTCGACCAACACCTCATCGCCCGGCGAGATCAGCGTCGCCATGGCGAGAAAATTTGCCATCGATGTGCCATCTGCGGCGACGACCTGATCGGTCGACACGCCGTAACGATGCGCTATCGCCTTGCGAAGTGGCGCGTAGCGGGGGTGGCTGGCGCCATCAAGGTCGAGATCGGCGAGCGAGATCGGCAGCAAATCCATCCGGAAATTGGGCACCTCGCTTCCGGTCAGCTGGTGGTGTACTGGAGCCTTGAATTTGGCCCAGTGCATGTATTCAGACATCATTGTCCTCATGCGCGCCCCCCGCGGTTCTTGTGCTGCCAGTAAAGGCAGGCGGGCACGCCGGCGGCCAGGATGGCGTAGCCGATCAGGCTGTTCAGCAGGTTGTTGAACACCGTCGCGACGACCACCATCCAGCATGCAAGCACGAAGAAGCCGGTCGTGAACGGATGGCCCGGCACCTTGAAAGCCACGCGCTGTCCGGGGTCCCGGTGGCGGAACACGAACAGTGTGAGGCCGGTCAGGCCGAAGAATATGAAATCTACGGAGACGACGTAGCTCAGGATCTGGCCGAACGTGCCTGAAATGGCGATGACCGCAGCCGCAACTCCCTGGAGCACGATCGCGACCACCGGAACCCTCGTTCTGGCGCTGACTTCCGCAACGCGGCGGAAGAAGAGGCCGTCCTCGGCCATCGCGAAATAGACGCGGGGTGCTGTCAGCATTCCTTGGCTGAGGAAGCCGAGTGCGCTGATGGTGATTCCGATAGCAATAAAGGTCGCTCCCCTGTCGCCTAGGGCCAGGCGCATGACGTCTGTGGCGGGCGTTTTTGAATCCCCGAGACCGGTCGGCCCAAGCGCGTGAACGCAGACCAAGGCGACGGTCGTGTAGAGCAGGACGACGCCGGCAACGCCGAGGAGGAGGCCGCGCGCGAGGTCGCGCTGGGGGTCGCGCATCTCTCCGGCGACGAAGCTGGAAGTCTGCCAACCGCCATAGGAGAACATGACTGGAGTCATGGCAGCGCCGATCGCAGCGATTATCGAAGTGGACGCTACCGATTGAGAAACCGGCTGTGCGGCGGCCGCCGGTGCGAACAAAAGCCCGGCAACCACTAGTGCAGCGATGGCCAAGATCTTGAGCACCATGAGGCCGCTCTGAACATTGCTTCCGGAACGGACGCCCATGCAGTTGATCAGCGTCAGGAGGGCGAGGACTCCGACCGCGACCACGCTGTCCGCCAGCGGAAGATGCACTAAGTCCGCCAAATAGCGGGCGAAGGTGATCGCGACGGCAGCCATCCCGCCCGACTGGATCACCAGCAGCAGCGCCCAGCCGTACAGGAATGCCGGCATCGGTCCATAGGCATCGCGAAGATAGGCATATTGGCCGCCGACCTCGGGGCGCCTTGCCGCGAGCTCGGCGTAAACGAAGGAGGCGGATAGGGCGACCAGGCCACCAAGAATCCACACGCCGACGATCAGGAACGGCGTGGTGACGTGCCGGGCGACCTCGGCCGGAGTGACGAAAATGCCCGACCCGATAATGCCGCCCATGACCAGCATGGTGGCGTCGAAAAGCGTCAGCCGCCGTGCGAGGCCGTGAGAGCTGGTGTCGAGCTCGCTCACAGTGCGGCGATGACGTCACGCATCGAGTAAAGACCCGCCGGCTTGCCGACGAGGAAGCGTGCGCCAGCTAGAGCCCCGTGTGCGAAGATCAGGCGATTTTCTGCGCGATGCGATAGGACTAGCCGTTCCTTCTCGCCCAGGAACATCACGTCGTGCTCGCCGGCGACGGTGCCGCCGCGGAGCGAAGCAAAGCCGATCGTTCCCTGCTCGCGCTTGAGGCCGGTTCCTCCGCGTCCAAGTTCCGCCTTCAGCTCAGTGCCGCGCCCTCGAGCGGCGGCCTGTCCGAGAAGCCAAGCCGTCCCCGAAGGCGCATCGGCCTTCATGCGGTGATGCGTCTCGGCGATTTCAACATCCCATTCGGGCCCAAGAAGCTGCGCCGCGCGCTCGACCAGCTGTGCCAAGACGGCGGTTCCGAGTGAGGTGTTCGGCGCCCGGAGGACGGCGATTTGATTCGCCGCCTCGGCAACACGCTGGCCGGCGTTCTCGTCGAGTCCTGTGGTACCGATCAGGATCGGCATTCCTGCCGAGATCGCTCGGTGCAGGCTCGCTCCGAGCGCGTCCGGCGCGGAAAAATCGACCAGCACATCGCCATGATCCTGGTCGATTGCAAAGCGGTCGTTCTCGGAAACTGCCATCGCGATCGCCTTTCCCATGCGGCCGTTTGGCGCGAATAGGCTGATGCGGATCGGCTGGTCGGCGGTGCGCATGCGCCGGTCATGGCGAAAGGAGGAGCACCGCGCAACGGCGGCGCTCCGCGGTGATCAATGCGACCAGACCATTTCCTGAAGGAGGATATCGGATCCGAGGTAACGGTGAGTCGCGCGCTGGCCACGCTGTGCCGCTGAGCCGCGGGCGCTCTGCGCCAGAAAGACGTTAATTTCCTTCTCGCGCTGGATGTCCGGAGCACTTGCTGCTGTTCAAAACAACTTACCGATAGACAAGCGATTCTGAAGGGCCACCGCCGCCGCCGGAGCGCGAATCTTGGCTCCATTTATCATGAAGACGTAGCAATCACGGCCGTCTTTCCATGAGTTGTGCGCACGCTCTGCAAAGCCGTCGAGTGCCGAGTCGTCGTAGCCGGTCTCTACGTCCTCATTCATCCGCTGCAGCCGCGCGTAAGTAAAATCGGCCGTGTCGGCGTCGATGCACGGATATTCGTCCAAGTCCTCGAATACGACGGCAATATTCCGCGCCCGGCAAAGCTCGAGGAACGTCTCATCGTTGAAGCTGTTGTGCCGAGGCTCGATCGCATGGCGGATGTTGATCCCGTCGACCTTCTCCGGGAGCAAGTCGATGAAGGCGGCGATGTCGTCGCGGTCGAATTTCCGGCGCGAAGCGAACTGCCACAATATGGGGCCGAGCTTCGGGCCGAGCAATGTGAAGCCTTGCGCGAAGAAGCCGCTTAGCCCTTCGCCCACCTCGGCGAGCTTCGATTTCATGACGCAGTAGCGCGAACCCTTTACGGCGAACTGGAACCCTTCCGGCGCGACCTTTTCCCAGCTTTCCCAGCTTTTGGGTTTCTGCCGGCCGTAGAAGGTCGCATTGATCTCAATCGCGGTCAGCGCGCTCGACGCGTATTGCAGCTCTTTCGATTGCGGCAGCTTGTCAGGATAGAAGACGCCTCGCCAAGGCGGATAAGTCCAGCCGCCGATGCCGATGTGGATTCGCGCGGGGTTGGTGTCCGCCATAAGTCTCCGAGCCCATAGCGCCGCTACAGCGAGGCGCCAAACTCTGGTACTAGATTCGCCCGTCAGCAACGGCGCTTGGCAAGGAGCGCAGCCATGAGCTTTGCGCAAGTCAAACCGCAATTGTCCGCACCTCTGTGCCTCGGTAGCCATGGCGAGGAGGTCAAGGGACTTCAGCGGCTGTTGAATGAGGATCAGATCGGCCCGACCCTCTCAGTCGACGGCCGCTTTGGTAAAGCCACGCACAAGGTGCTTCTTGAATTTCAGCGCCGCAATGGGCTCAAACCGGATGGGATCGTCGGGCCCGATACAGCAAAGCTTATCGGCTGGGGCTATTTCCCGGGACGCGTCCTTCCTTACGTGATCAGTATCGAGGAACCGCCGCGGCCTCCTATCACTCCGCCACTCAAAGTTCTCGTCGAAACGATCCTCGCCGGCATCAAGCCTGTCTACAAGGCTACCCGCGATGCGATGTTCAGCACTCCGATGAGCGACGGTAATCCGCGCCAGAATATCAAGCAGATCGAATTCCTCGATCATGCATGGGGCAAGCTGGAAGACGAGCTGAATGCGCTTGCTGAGAACGTGCCGGATGGCACGATGGCTATTTCGTCGATGCGCACGTCGCTGCAGACCTATGTGAGTTGGTCCAGCGATTTCGCGAACGCGCTGCAGTGGCACGCGAACGGCGGATACATGTGGCGGCTGCCAGACCTAATCCACAAGGTACCGATCAACTCAATCGTTGGCGCCGCAGACCGTATTCTTCGCGGCGATCAGAGCATCACGATGGCCTTGGCGCAGCTGCAGATCGCCTTCCAGAATCTCAAGTTCGCGGTCGACCAGATGCCGCATACCGACGCAAACGGACGTGAATACTGAATCTCGGTCGGCTAAGCCCCTGCCATGCGGGACACTCGCAACATCGTTATCCTGACGGGTGCCGGAATTTCGGCCGAGAGTGGGCTCTCAACCTTTCGCGGGCCAGACGGGCTTTGGGAGGGGCACCGCGTCGAAGATGTCTGCACTCCCGAAGCGTTCGCGCGCGACCCTGCGCTCGTTCACGCCTTCTATGATGCGCGGCGAGCGAAGCTCGATGAGGTCGAACCGAATGCCGCGCATCACGCGCTCGCCCGTCTCGACGCGACATGGCCGGGCGAATTTTTGCTCGTCACGCAGAATGTCGATGATCTGCACGAACGTGCGGGCACCAAACGGCTAATCCACATGCATGGTCAGAACAAGCAGGGCTGGTGCCTCGCATGTGGTGAGCGCTTCCCATGGACCGGCCCGATGGGAACTGGCGCGATGTGCCTACGCTGCGGCGAGGCCGGCGATGTCCGCCCCGATATCGTTTGGTTCGGAGAGATGCCTTACGAGATGGATCGGGTCGACGAAGCATTGCACGACGCCGACCTTTTTGTCTCAATCGGTACCTCGGGCGCCGTTTATCCAGCCGCCGGTTACGTAAAGACTGCCCGCCATTGCGGGGCGAGCGCGTTGGAGATGAACCTTGAACCGAGCCTCGGCAGCATCTTCTTCAACGAGAGTCGCAACGGGCCTGCGAGTAAGCTGGTGCCGGAATGGGTGGACGAGATACTGGCCTAGTCGGCCCACTCCAGTCCGATTTCGCGGTAGAGCGATCGATCCTCGCCCCACTTGGGCTCGACCTTCACGTGCAGGTACAGGTGCACAGGACGGCCGAGGTGCTGCGTGATCTCGGCGCGTGCGGCTGCACCGATGTTCTTGAGGCGTCGGCCCCCCTTGCCGATGACGATCGCCTTTTGGCTGTCGCGCTCGACGATGATCTGCTGATTGATCACGGTCGACCCGTCCGGCCGGTCTTCCCAGGTCTCGGTCTCGACCGCCGTCGCGTAGGGCAATTCCTGGTGCAGCTGATTGACGATCTGTTCACGGGTCAGCTCGGCAGCGATCATCCGATCCGTGGCGTCTGAAACTTCGTCTTCTGGATAAAGCCAAGGTCCTTCCGGCATTGCCTCGGCGAGAGCGGACTTCAGGTCGCTTACGCCGTCCCCCTGGGAAGCGCTGATCATGAAGACCTTCTCGGGATTCAGGCGCTCGGTTAGTCCCGCAGAGAGGGCGAGCAACCGTTCCTTCTTCACCCGATCGATCTTGTTGAGCGCGAGAAGCAGCGAGTGCTCACGCTTTTCCAGACCCTCCAAAACCTCGTCCCTGACGCGCTCGGAGGCATCGATCACGAGCAGGATCAGGTCGGCGTCCTGAGCCCCGGTCCAGGCCGCTGCGACCATTGCCCGATCGAGGCGACGGCGCGGTTCGAAGATACCCGGGGTGTCGACCAAAAGGATCTGCGCCTGATCTTCGATCGCGATGCCCATCAGCCTGGCACGGGTGGTTTGCGCCTTCGGGCTGACGATGGCGACCTTCTGGCCGACGAGTTTGTTGACCAAGGTCGATTTCCCGGCGTTCGGCGCGCCGATCACGGCGACGAATCCAGCGCGCCTGTCCGTCATTGGAGCTTGGCCAACAGGGCCTCGGCGGCGTCGGTTTCGGCTTCCTGCTTGCTGGTGCCTTCTGCTGTCGCTTCGCCGAGGCCCGAAACGGACACGCGGATGGTGAACTTGGGCGCGTGGTGGGCGCCGGTCCGACCGACGACTTCGTAGACTGGCGGCTTGCACTCGCGCGCGGCGGCAAGCTCCTGGAGTGCTGATTTGGGGTGCTTCGGTGCCTTCCGCTGTTCGGCGAGATGCGGTTCCCAGACACGGGCGATGAAGCGCTCGGCGGCATCGAGTCCGCCGTCGATCACGAGTGCACCGATCAGCGCCTCCACCACGTCCCCGACGACATTCTCGCTCTGGCTCGCGCCATCCTCGCGGGCCTGCTTGCCGAGTTTAACGAGCGAAGGAACGCCGAGATCGCGGCCGATCTCGGCGCAGGTCTCCCGCGCAACCAGCACGTTGTAGCGCCGCGACAGATAACCTTCCGGCTCATTCGCGTAACGGTCGTAGAGAGCGCGTGCGATGACATGGCCGAGGACCCGGTCACCAAGGAACTCGAGCCGCTCGTAATTGTCGCTGCCGACGCTGGCGTAAGTCAGCGCGAGCTGGAACAGGCGAATGTCCTTCGGCTCGTACCCTAGCTTCTCGCGGACGAACGGCACAACGTCAGCTTTCATTCGAGTCTCCAGTGTAGCCATTGCCAATGCGATCCAGGCGCAGCGCCGTGAACCAGGTCCATGGCTTCACATAGGACGAGCTTCCGTCGGTCGACCAGAAGGTGACGAGCGCGCGGCCGATGAGTCGATCGGCCGGAAGCATCCCGACGCCGCCCTGGTAGGTCGCATATCGGCTGTCGAGGCTGTCGTCGCGATTGTCTCCCATCAGGAACAAGTGATCGGCCGGGACTCGAACTGGACCGAAGTCATCGGCCGGGCCGTCCTCGACCTGGTCCAGCGTGGTGTACGAGGGTCCGCCGGGCAGGCTCTCGAGGTAGGCTTGGTAGAGACAATCCGCGCGGCCAGACCGAACCTCGGTCGCAGGAACGGCGGGCGGCACCGCCTTGCACGGGCTATTCGCGCTCATCGGCATCGCGAATGGAGGCAACTTGCGCCTGGTCACGGGCATGCCGTTGAGGATCAGCTGTCCGCTCGACATCGCCACAGTGTCCCCCGGCAATGCGATCACGCGCTTGATGAGGTCGGCATTCTCCGTCGGATGGCGAAAGACGACGACGTCGCCGCGGTGCGGGAGCCGGACGCCCAGGCGTCCTTCGAACGGCGGTAACCCAAACGGGAAGCTGAATCGTGAATAGCCGTAGGGCCATTTCGCGACCAGCAAATAGTCGCCTATGTAAAGCGTCGGGAGCATCGACCCGGAGGGGATGCTGAACGGCTGAAAGATGAAGCTCCTCAGCGCCCAGGTGAAAATTACGAGACCGATAAAGAAGCGAGCGAGGCTCGAGGCGCTCTCTGGCTTTTCCTGCTTGGCCGGGCGGCGGGACGAAGAGGAGCGCATCCGTCCTCCTGATTGGCGAGCCATGGCTACAGGTCAAGTCGGGGTGGCATTTGCCGGTCGCGCCATTATGTGCCCGCCATGGCCGAAGCACAGCAGAAGACGCTCAAAGAACTCTTCACCTCCGAGCCCGATCGCCTCAGCCGACTGACGTTCGACGTCGCCGGCATCTACTTCGACTGGTCGAAGACGCATCTCGATCGCGAAATCATCGACCGTTCGCTGGAACGTGCGAAGCAGCTGGGCTTTGACGCTGCGCGAGAAGCGCTCTTCAGCGGCGATATCGTCAACCCGAGCGAAGGGCGGCCCGCTACGCATATTGCCGAGCGCGGTAGCGGCGCGCCGGAAGATGTCGATCTTGCAACTGCACGGCGACAGCGCACGCGTGCCCTCGTCGACGCAGTGGAAGCCGGCGCATTCGGTCCGCTCACCTCAATCCTGCATATCGGGATCGGCGGTTCGGTGCTTGGGCCGGCGCTGCTGGTCGATGCACTTGGCCGGAGGTCCCCCGACATCACCGTCCGCTTCCTCTCGAACATCGACGGTGCAGCGTTCGACGATGCGGTAAAGTCGCTCGATCCTGCTACGACTCTCGTGGTCGCCGTTTCGAAGACATTCTCCACCCTTGAAACCCTTTTGAATCTCGAGGCGGCGCGATCCTGGCTACGTGAAGCCGGTGTGGCGGATCCGGACGGGCGCGTGATCGCGGTGACGGCCAATCCCGAAGCCGCTGTCGAAGAGGGAATCGATGAGAGCCGAATACTCCAGTTCGCGGAAGGGGTGGGCGGCCGCTATTCGCTATGGAGCTCGGTCGGTCTCAGCGCGGCCATTGCACTCGGCTGGGACGCCTTCGAGGCGCTTCTCGAAGGGGCCGCGGAAATGGACCGTCATTTCCGCTTCGCCGAGGCGACTGAGAATATCCCGCTGATCGCTGCCTTCGCGGATCGCCTCTACGTCGAGGATCGCGGTTGCCAGTCGCGCGGCATCTTCGCCTACGACGAGCGGCTCCGTCATTTACCTTTCTACCTGCAGCAGCTCGAGATGGAATCGAACGGCAAGTCGGTAACGAAGGATGGGAAATCGGTGGGTCACCCGACGGCACCGGTCACCTGGGGCGGCACAGGCACGGATGCCCAGCATGCGGTCTTCCAGCTTCTGCACCAAGGCACGGTTCCGGTACCGGTCGAATTCATCGCCGTCACCGAGGCGGACGACGACCAGCCGCCCGAACATCACCATCTACTCCTCCTCAACGCTTTCGCGCAGGCGTCCGCGCTGATGGAGGGACGCCAGAGCGACGACCCGCAGCGCAGCTATTCAGGTAATCGACCGAGCACGACCTTCCTGCTCAAGCGGCTCGATGCGCGCACCCTCGGCGCGCTGATTGGGTTCTATGAACACCGTACCTTCGCCAATGCTGTGCTTCTCGGCATCAACCCGTTCGACCAATTCGGGGTCGAGCTCGGCAAGGACATCGCGCGGCAGCTGGCTGAAGGGACTAACGAAGGGAGCCTCGATGTCTCGACCCGAGCGCTGATCGAGAGGGCGGGAGTATAATGGCCGACTTCGATCTCTTCGTGATTGGCGCCGGGTCCGGCGGAGTTCGAGCGTCCCGTATGGCAGCGGCCTATGGCGCAAAGGTCGCCATCGCCGAGGAGTATAAGGTCGGCGGGACCTGCGTCATTCGCGGCTGCGTGCCCAAGAAGCTGCTCGTCTACGGTGCCCATTTCGCCGAGGATTTGGACGATGCCGCGATGTTCGGCTGGGACGTACCGACGAAGACGTTCAATTGGCCGGTGCTGCGCGACAACGTTCTCGCGGAAGTCTCCCGGCTCGAGAGCGCCTACACAGACACGCTGACCAACCACAAGGTTTCCATTTTCCACGAACGCGCGACGCTGACCGGCCCCAATTCCATCAAGCTCGCGAGCGGGAAGGAATTGAACGCCGAGAAGATTCTGATTGCGACGGGCGCCCGGCCAGTGATGCCTGATATCCAGGGCATCGAGCATGCGATCAGCTCGAACGAGGTATTCCATCTGGAAGAATTGCCGAAGCGGATCGTGATCGTCGGCGGCGGCTATATCGCCAACGAATTCGCTGGGATCTTCCAGGAATTCGGCACGCACGTGACCTTGGTCAATCGGAGCGATACCCTGCTCCGCCACTACGATCAGCAGATCGTCGACCGCCTCATTCAGATCTCGGTGCGTAAGGGTATCGACTTCCAGTTCAACGCGATGATCGATCGCGTTGAGCGGCGCGACGATGGATCGCTTCATGTCAAAATGACCGGCTGCGATGATTTCGAGGCGGACCAGCTGCTGTTCGCCACCGGACGCAGGCCAAATATCGAAGGGCTTGGATCTGAAGGAGGTCGGGGTCGAGATCGGCGACAAGTGCCAGATCAAAGTCGACTCGGACAATCGTACCTCTGTGCCCTCGATCTTCGCCGTCGGCGATGTCACCGATCGAGTTCAGCTGACGCCAATCGCCATCCGTGAGGGCCAGGCTTTCGCTGACACCTTCTTCGGCAACAAGCCGCATCAGCTCGACTATGGTTGCGTTCCCTCGGCCGTGTTCAGCCATCCGCCGCTTGCCGGCGTCGGCCTGACCGAGGGCGAGGCGCGCAACAGGCTCGGGACGGTCAAGACCTACACGTCAGACTTTCGGGCGATGAAGAACGTGCTCGCGGGGCGGAACGAGCGCTCGCTTTACAAGCTGGTCGTCGACGGCGAGACCGACGAGATCGTCGGCATCCACATGATCGGGCCAGACGCGCCGGAGATACTTCAAGCCGCGGCGATCGCCGTGAAAGCGAAGCTCAAGAAAGCCGATTTCGATGACACGGTCGCGCTCCACCCGACCATGGCCGAAGAACTCGTCCTGATGCGCTGAGCACAAGCGTCGCATGGCACTCAACCCGCGCTGCAAGGATAGCTTCGACCGCCAGGGGCTCATGACTTTGCTTGGCGCGGAGCTGGTTGAAGCTGCGGATGGCGGAGCCGTGATTGAAGTCGCCTATCGGCAGGACCTCACGCAGCAGAACGGCTATTTCCACGGCGGGGTCGTCACTGCGATCGCCGACACCGCCTGTGGCTATGCGGCCTATACGACCATGCCTCCGGATTCGTCGGTCCTGACCGTCGAGTTCAAGATCAACCTGATGAACCCCGCGGCCGGCGAGCGGCTCCGTGCGGAAGCTCGCGTCCACAAAGCGGGCCGTACGCTCGTGGTCGTCCGAGCAACGGTCACAGTGCTGCGCGGCGACAAAGCGGTTCCGTGCGGGGAGATGCTCGGCACCTTCATCGTCCTTCGAAACACTAGCGACATCGAGCAACGCGTTCTTACCTGAAGGTCGCGCCACTGGACGCCGACAAGCCCGCCATCTAGTCCGATGCGCTAATCAGCGGTGGGACTTTGATGGAATTTGATGCGGTCGTGATCGGCGCGGGGCACAATGGCCTTACCTGCGCTTACTATCTCGCGAAAAGGGGCATGAAGGTCGCTGTCGTGGAGAGGGCGGTGAACGTCGGCGGCGCTGCCGTCACCGACGAGTTCCTGCCCGGCTTCAGGAACTCGGCGGCGAGCTATACGGTGAGCCTGCTCCAGCCGAAGGTCATTCGCGACATGCAGCTAGAACGGCACGGCCTGAAGGTCGTGTTGCGCAAGACGGATAACTTCCTTCCAGGTGACGGCGATTACCTGCTCGCGGGACGGGGTGGACTGACGCGCAAGGAGATTGCGCGCCATCACAAGCCTGACGGCGAGGCCTACGACCGGTACGTCGCGCGAGCTGGAAACCGTCGTTCGGCTGCTCAAGAAGTGGCTGCTGCGAGCTCCGCCGAACGTGGGCCGAAAGGTCAGCGCGATCCCCAAGCTCTTCAGTCTCGGTCGTGACATGGCTGGTCTGTCGCTCGCAGAGACCCGCATCGTTCACGATTTCGCCGTGCGCAGCGCCTCCGAGATCCTCGAACGTCATTTCGAGGGCGAGCTAACCAAGGCGTTGTTCGGGTTCGACGGCGTCGTCGGGAATTTCGCGTCGCCCCAGTCGCCCGGAACGGCCTACGTCCTCTTGCACCATCTCTTCGGCGAGGCGGCCGGCGTGCCTGGTGCTTGGGGGCACGCGATCGGGGGCATGGGATCGATCACTCAAGCGATGGCGCGCGCCTGCCGCGAGGCTGGTGTCGACATCATCCTCAACACCCCGGTTGAGGAGCTGATCGTGGCTAATGGCCGCGCTTCCGGCGTCGTTGCGGGCGGCAAAGCTTATCGGGCGAAAACGATTGTTGCTGGCGTCAATCCGAAATTGCTGTTCGATCGCCTGGTCCCGCGCGGGGCGGTGGAAGACGATGTGCTGCGCGCATGCACGGCTGGAAGTGCGAGAGCGCGACCTTCGAATGAACGTGGCGCTGTCGGAGCTGCCGAAGTTCACGGTTCTGCCAAAGAAGGGCAATCACCTCACTGCCGGCATCATCATGGCGCCGAGCCTCGATTACATGCATCGCGCCTGGCTCGATGCTTCAGTTAACGGGTGGGCCAAGCAGCCGATCATCGAGATGCTGATCTCCATCGACGCTCGACCCGAGCCTTGCGCCGAAAAGCAAGCATGTCGCGAGCCTGTTCTGCCAGCATTTCCGCTATGACCTCGGCACGGGCGAGAAGCTGGGACAAGGAGCGCGAGAAGCGGCCGCGGACCAGATCATCGCAACGGTCGACGCCCATGCGCCCGGCTTCGCGAAATCGGTGCTTGGCCGGCAGATCCATTCCCCGCTCGATCTCGAGCGCCGCTTCGGCCTGATCGGCGGCGACATCTTCCACGGCAAGATGGGTCTCGACCAGCTATTCAGCGCGCGTCCGATGATTGGCGCTGCCGATTACCGGATGCCGCTCAAGGGTCTTTATCTGTGCGGCTCTGGCGCGCATCCCGGGCGGCGGCGTGACGGGCGCTCCCGGCCATAATGCGGCGCATGCCGTGCTTGCCGATCGCCGCCTGTGGGGCCGGCCGGCATTGAAGCCACTCGAAGGAATCAAGGTCCTCGATCTCAGCCGAGTGCTCGCCGGGCCCGTGGTGCACACAATTGCTGGCGGACCTCGGCGCGGAGGTGACCAAGATCGAGCGGCCAAGGCATGGGGACGACACGCGCCATTGGGGCCCGCCATGGCATGGTGAAGGGGACAAGCCGCGTCGCGGCCTACTTCCTTAGCTGCAACCGCGGGAAGAAATCGGCCGCGATCGACTTCGCTCAGCCGGAGGGTGCTGCGCTGGTCCGCAAGCTAGCGGGGCAAGCCGACGTCGTCGATCGAGAATTTCAAGGTCGGCGGGCTTGCGAAGTTTGGCCTTGATGCAAAGTCGCTTCGCGGCGCCAAACCGCGGCTGGTTTACGCTTCGATCACCGGCTTCGGGCAGGACGGGCCTTATGCCGACCGCGCGGGATACGACTACATCATCCAGGGCATGGGCGGCCTGATGAGCATCACCGGCCTGCCGGACGGTGTGCCCGGCGGCGGCCCGATGCGCGTCGGCGTCGCGGTCGTCGACCTCTTCACCGGCCTCTATACGTGCGTCGCAATCCTCTCCGCGCTCTACGCGCCGCGAAAAGACAGGCGAGGGGGCGACCGTCGACATGGCCTTGTTCGATACGCAGCTGGCGATGCTTGCCAATCAGGCGTCGAACGCACTGATTTCTGGCAAGGACCCGCCCCGGCAGGGGAACACGCATCCCAACATCGTGCCCTATCAGCCATTCGCAGCGGCCGATCAGCCGATCATCATCGCTATCGGCAACGAACGTCAGTTCGCTCGCTTGGCGGAGATGTGCGGCCATCCGGAATGGACGAAGCGACGAGCGCTTCGCTTCGAACGGCGCCCGCGTCGCCAATCGCGAGCAGATGGTGCGACCTGGTTAGCCGAGGCGATCCGCTAGAAGCCAGCCGCCGAATGGCTCGAGCAGCTAGAGAGCCGCGGGCATTCCAGCGGGGCCGATCAATCGCATCAGCCAGGCCTTAGCCGACGTCCAGGCACAGCATCGGCAGATGGTGCGCACTATCGCCGGCATGACCGTCGTCGGGTCGCCAGTGCGCCTCGATGGAGAACGAGCGCAGATTCCGACCTTCCGCCGCCGACGCTCGGCGAGCACACAGACGAGGTCCTGGCGAGCCTCGGGCATCGCCGCCGGAAGATGCGGTGCGGCTCAGGTCCGAGGGTGTGATCGCCTGACTATTTGGACTGCTCGTCCTTGCTCGCGCTTTGGACGAGCAGGTCGAGCTGCTTCTGGCAGCCATTCTGGATCAGCACCTGAGCGGCCCCGACCAAATCGTCCGTGGGAAGTGAGTTCACAGTGACCAGGTCCACGGTGCTGTTATCGCCGCCATCGGGCCAGTCGACTTGATATTGCGTGCCGCCGTTGATCGGCAGCGCGGCAGGCCATGGGGCGAGCGCCTTGCCGGCAGCCCAGCTCAGATCCTGCGACTTGCCCGTCGGACGAGCTGGACTTTGACGGTAATGGCGGTTTCGGTGTCTGGCCGCCAAAGCCTGCACCGTTGACGGCATTGCTGACGCAGACCTTGCCGCTCGTGCGTTAACGTCGATGTCCCAGATGCTGGGGTTATGCGCGACTTCGGCGGCACGCAGCGCGCCGAAGCGGCCGCGCTGTCCGGCGGCGGAAGCGAGGCTGATCTGGCCGGCATCGAAGTTGCCGGGCCCGCGGAGCGTCTGGGCCGAACTGGGACCGAGAACGGTGACGACGTCGCCGCCCTGCAGCGTGATCTTGGCCGACTGGCGGAAGGGTCTTGCCGGGCGGGTAGGCCTTGGCCGAAGGACCGAGCGATTTCACGACCACGACGTTGGCAATCGCGGCCGTCGATCCAAGGGCGAACGCAAGTGCTGCGCCCCACAGCATTGCCTTACCACGCATCTTCAAGCTCCCCTGATGCTCCGCTGCTGATAGGCAACGGCTGAGTCGAACCGGCTTGGCGGCAATTATGCTTGCGTTTGGATGCGGTCAATTAAGTCGCAGTCAAATTTCCCCTTACTTCAAATGCTTCGCGGGCCACGCTTGCGATCCGCGGAATCGGTTCCGAGCATCGCCTCAAGCGCTTCGATGCGCCGGCTGTTGTCTGTGATCAGCTCCAAAACCTGCGCTTCGCGCGCCTCACGCTTGATGACGGTTCGGATCGCGCGCGCGATGTCTTCCGAGACCTCGGCATTCAGCGCTTCTGCTCCTCACGGCTCGGGATCGAGCCGTCGGGACGCGGACCAACCAGCAGATACCCGATCGGCTCTTCTTCGTCGGAGCTCGGAACGAGCGGGACCCGGATCGGGAACAGGCGGTCGGAAGGCTCGCAGATGTCGCTCTTGTAATCTTGCGCGAACACCGACGTTCGCCAAGCCTCGACCTCGTCGGCACTCAGGTCCGCGAACGCTGAGAACGCAGCCGTTCACGATCATCGCTGAGCCCGACCGGCCGAACGCCGCGATCGACTTGATCGAGAATTTCCTCCAGCATTTCGTTGAGCGACGCCGTCTCGCGCATGTCGCGCACGCTCTGCGGAAGGTCGTTGCGGAGCAGGAAGAGGTTCTTCTGGAACCTCTTCTCCGACCAGCGCTGGACGCGCTCCTGGATCGGATTGACCATGATCGTCGCAAGCGCGGCGGCGAAGATGATCGGCCCTTCGTTGTTGGTGTTGCCCGAGTAATTGTAGACGATCTGCTTCAGCGCATCGCCGGCGGCTGCGAAAATGGCCGCAACGCCGAGGGTGATGACGGCAAAGTTCACCGATCGGCCGATGACGATTTCGGCGTCGTACAGGCGGTAGCGGAGCAGCGCGACAAGCAGGCCGAGCTGGAGCAGCAGCGCCGCGAGCGCGAAGCTGATCCCGGCCGCCATTTCGACCAGCAGCTGCTGGCCGAAGCTGTCGGTCGACCATTTCAGATAATCGCAGATGATGGAGATGCAGCGAAGCACCGCATAGGCGCTGATCCCGAGAAGCGCCCATCGGATCTGCTGCCGCTGCTCGCTCGATTCGGTCTGCTGGAGTCGGCGGATCATCGCCAGCACGCCGATGATCATGAAGCAGACGAAATAGGTCTGATACAGCTGGCCGTGGAGGAACATGAGCAGCGGCAGCAAGGCGATCAGCCCGACTACGCGCCACGACAGATTGCCGTGCGGGAACAGCAGAATTCCCGGTGAGCAGAAGAACGTTGCCGAGGTCGTAGATCGCGACGTTGACCGGCCGCGGGACGCCGATCGTCGCCAGGAAAACCGAGGAAGGTTGCTCGGCGGCGATGCTCAGCAGCACGGCAAGCGAGAGCAGCGAGCTCACGACGTCGCGCGAATTGCGGCGGTGAAGCAGCCACGCCGCCCACAGAAGGAATGGATAGAAGAGCACCTGAAGGAGGTCGATGAAGCTCAGGAGCCTCGGGCGAGATTCCGAGCGCCTTGGCGCCGGCGTCGATATGCTGCTCACCCGTCGTGACCGTGACGTCGCGGACGCGGCCGCTCGGATCGCGAACGGTCAGCGGGACTTCGGATTGATCGGTGCCGAAGAGCAGATTGCCCATCGCGATATAGGCGGGGTCGTTGGCATGGGCGGCCAGCGCCTCTTCGTTCACCGGCATGGTCCGCGGCAACGGGAGCCCGATAGATCGCGACGATGTGGTCGCCGGCGACTATTCCCGCCGTCTCGGCGCGCTGGGCCGACAGTGAAGCGCACATGGGTCGCGTCGCGGGGGGAGACGGCGAAGCCGGCGCGGCTGCCGAGAAGCAGCTGGGAATTGTTCGCGCGCTCGGTGTAGCGGATAATAGAAGCCGACGACCGGCCCAGCGACCGCGAGCATGAATGCGAGCACCCATAGGCGGTGAACAGTCGATACGTCAGGCTTGTTGAATGGGGGCACGACCGGCGGCAGTCGGAAGCCGACCCCGTCGGCTGTCTCGTCATTCCTTGGCAAGGCAAGCTGCATCCCCGTCAGCTCCGGCCGCATTAGCTGTCGCGTTATCATGGGCGGCGTGAACGCCGCCGTGCAATCGCTAAGTGCTTGAGGCGTCTTCGCTCTCGATACCGTGCTCGCCGTAGCGCGACTTGATGAAGCGGCCCTGGGTCTCGAATGCGGCCATGTCCTGCCGGGCGAGCTGTTCGGAGACTTCGCCAAGCGCCGTCGCGTGCTGCGGCGAGGCTCTCGACCAGCCGCTCGTCCACCGTCTTGCCTTCGCCGTCCTGCTCCTCGCGATAGGCGGTGGGCACGTTGGCGTAGCGATCGATGAGGCCGGGCAAGGTGGATCGACATCAAGACGCCGCGCGTCCTGCGCCAGCGGGTCGAGCGTGTCGACGCGCTCGAGCGTTTGCTTGAGCGATGGCAGGATGCGCTGAATCGCGTCGAGTCTGCGCCTGCGCCGGTGCGGGCAAGGCGCGGCGCACGCGATAGAGATAGGAGTCGAACCGGTCGACCATGGCGCCGTTGGGAAGGTCGGTCGACGGCGCAGGGCGCGGAGACCGCTTGGCGTGCCACCGCGGGCGATCATGACTCCCGCGACGACGACCGTAGCCACCAATGCCGCAAGGAAGCCGAACATGCCGATCGGCTTCAGGAGATCCGATGACGACTGCAGCGATCCAGATGAGTCGCGACTGCGCCAGCGACCTTCGCGGCGGTCGCGTCCGAGGCCGGCGTTGAGACGCGTCGCGCTCGCGACGCGCAGCGGCGCGGGCAGGGCCGTCGCGCTGGTCGAGCTGGCGAGTGACTCCGATCGAAGCGCGCGATCGCGCTTTCAACCTTGTCGGTGACGTCGCTCACTTGGCCTCGATCGGCGTGAGCGGTGATGTCGCTGGGCCCTCGAGCTTGGCCTGGTTCACGCCCTCTGCGCGGGCGATATAGCCCTTCGATTTCTCGACTTCCTTGCCGAGCGTGTCGACGGTCTGCTTCATGTTGCCGAGCGCCTGAAGCTTGAACTGGTCGATCTGGTCCATCGTGTCGTAGATGTTCTGGAACGCGCGCTGCAGCGTTTCGAGCGGGATCGTCGAGCTCGCCGCCTGCTCATGGATCGCGCCGGTTTGGGTGCGCAGCATCTCTCCCGTGGAATCGATCATGCTCGCCGTCGTCGTGTTGAGGGCGCCGATCTGCTCGAGCACCAGCTTCTGGTTGGTCATCGCCTGAGCGACGGTGACCGCAGTGCGCAGCGCTGCGACCGTGGTCGTCGAAGCGCGGTCCACGCCCTTCACCAGCTCGACATTGTTCTTCTTGACGAGGTCGAGGGCGAGATAGCCCTGCACCGTCACCGCCATCTGCGTGAGCAGGTCGGTCGTGCGCTGGCGCGTATAGAAGAGAGCCGTCTCGCGGATCGCCTTGGCTTTCGCCGGGTCTGTCGCGTCGAGCTCATTCGCCTTGTCCTCGAGGCGCTGGTCGAGCGTCTTCGAGATGTGTACCATCTGCTCGAGCTTGTGCATCGTCTTCCACAAGTTCGCCCGCTCGGTGTCGATCGCCGCATTGTCCATCAGCAGCTCGTCTTTGCCGTCGCCGAGGCTGCTGAGGATCTTCTGGAATGTGGGTCTGTGAGCTTCGATACTTGTCGAAATAGCGGTCGATCCGGTTTCCGAAGGGGATGATGCCGAGGAGCTTCTTGGTCTTCGTCGCTTCCTTCGGGTCGAGCGCTTCGACGGTTCGCCGAAGCTCGGTGAGATCGGCTCCGATGCCCGTATCCTTGTCGATCGCCTTGACCGGGCGGTCGAGGAAGCGGTTCGACGCGCCAGCCGCTTCTGCGATTTCCTTGCGGCCCATCGCCGTCAGCTGGTCCACCTTCTTGCCGAACTCGGGGCTGTTGGAGTCGAGCTTCGCCAACTCATCCACGAACTGCGCGACACGTTTGTCGAGTTCCGTCGTTTCCTCGGTCTTCAAGGGTACGAGCCCTGCTGCCTCGGCCGGCTCGACCGGTTGCAAGACCTCGGGTGGGGTTAGGTTCAGCTTCGGCTTCGCGGTTTCGGTCGCGCTCTGGGTTTCCACTCCCGGTTCCGTAGCCATGGCTCGCATTCCTTTCTCGCGCCCTATGTGCGGCGCGGCGCAAGGCCGGTCAACGCCGCAGGGCTTTACGGTGTATTATAGGACTAAGACACAGCGAAACAAGCGGAAGCCCTGGCGATCACAACAATAGGCGCGGATTAGGTTTATGTGCCGAGGCGCTTCAGCAGCAGTCAAGCACAGCCGGGTGCACACCCTTGTCAAAAATCAAACCGGCACGGTGGCGTTCGACCCAACAGACGACAGCGTTCAGTGCCTCGAGCCCATCGAACTTGACCGATACTTGATCGCCGTCCGTCGGGCGCTCGACCCATTCAACTTAGCAGCCGTCTGTCGACAGGACGAACACGCTAGTCTGGTAGCTGTTAGGTCCCCCCGCGCGCAGGATTACCTCAGCCTGGATATCGAATCGTTAAGTACCGACGAAGCAAACGTCCGGCACCACGGCGCATTATGATCTACAGGTCAGCTATACGCAGCCGACGAATCTTTTGCTGTTCCCCGGACCAACCATCAACGTGAGCCGTTCCAAGCGCGTCTGGGTCGCGTCTAACTCATAGAGCTGCCCAAGCACACTGCTCATACGGAATCCGAGGACGCCGATCTTCGCTTCTCGAAGAATGCGCTGATCGCCTCCTTGACTTCCGGTGACTTAAGTCGGTCGGCGAACTGGCCGCTCTCGAGCCGCATCCGCTCGATAATCTCCTCGCGAGCGCCCTGACGAAGCAGACGCTGGGTCTGCTTCAGTGCCTCAGGTGGCTTCGCGAGCAACTCGTCGACAATCGTCATCAGACCCTCATCGAGGCGGCCTCGCCCTGACCGGTGGCTGATCAGTCCGATGTCGATGGCCTCATCAATTCCGAACGGCTCAGCCAGGAGCAGATAGCGCGCAGCCAGGCGCCGGCCCGCTATCCGCGGAAGCAGCAGCGAGCTCGCCGCCTCGGGAACCAGACCGAGGTCGACGAAGGGCAAAGAGAAACGCGCTCCCTCCTCGGCGATGACCAGGTCGAAGTGAAGGAGCATCGTGGTGCCGATGCCGACGCAATTTCCGTGCACGGCCGCTATCAGGGGAGTTTCGCATACGGCAAGCGCACGCAGGAAGCGCCATACCGAGATCTCTTCGTCTCCGCCGGGCCGCACCTCGAGGAAATCGGCAAGGTCGTTACCGGCCGCGAAGTCCGGGCCCTCGCCGCGGAAGGTGACCATTCGAATGGAGGTATCGGCGGTCGCTTGCTCCACGGCGTCCGCAAGCGCGGCGTACATCGCGATGGTGATCGCATTCCGCCGTTCCGGCCGCGCGAGCGTCACGGAGAGGACGGACCCCTGCCTTTCTACCCGCACATGCTCGCTCATGTAAGCTCCCGAATCGGATGACGCGCCGGACGCCACGGGCTATGGCCACCCCATCCACCAAAGCTGGGACACGCGCAAACTGCCATGAAATTCTTCGCCGACACCGCCGAAATAGCCGAAATCCGTGAACTTGCCGACACCGGGCTGCTCGACGGTGTCACCACCAATCCGTCGCTGGTCCAGAAGTCCGGCCGCGATTTCCGGGAGGTCGTCAAGGAAATCGCGTCCGTGGTCAGCGGACCCGTGTCCGCTGAGGTCGTCGCGCTCGATTTCGACGGCATGATGCGTGAGGCGGAGGTGCTTCGGAAGATCGCGGACAATATCGCCATCAAGGTCCCGCTTACCCCGGCAGGGCTGAAGACTTGCAAGTCGCTCAGCGGCGACGGGACGATGGTCAACGTGACCCTTTGCTTCTCGTCCGCCCAGGCGCTGCTCGCGGCAAAGGCCGGCGCGACCTTCATCTCGCCTTTCATCGGGCGTCTCGACGATATCGGTTTCGACGGGATGCAGCTGATCGCCGACATTCGGCTGATCTACGACAATTACGATTACCCAACTCAGATCCTGGCCGCGAGCATCCGCCACCCGATGCACGTCGTCGAATCCGCCAAGATGGGCGCGGACGTGATGACGGCGCCGCCGAAGATCATCTGGCAGCTGTTCAAGCACCCGCTAACCGACAATGGAATCGCAAGTTTCTTAAAGGATTGGCAGTCAACGGGTCAGAAAATTGCCTGATATCAAACACTTGACTGATCAGCCTTAACCTTTCGGAAACCTTCGGAAGTAAGAATTTCTCAAGGGTCGAAGGGTAGTTTCCAAGACAACCTGCGGATTTGGACGTCGCAGGCGGCGGGGCGGAAACGCCTTCGCACTTGGAACCAAGGAGCAGACCATGAGCAAGTTTCTGAAGCTGATCAAGAACAACAAGGGTGCGACCGCTATTGAATACGGTCTCATCGCCGCTCTCATCGCCGTTGCGGCGATTGGCGCGATGCAGGGCATCGGCAACAAGCTGAACACGACGTTCAACAACGTGTCGAACCACCTGAACTAAGACTTAGTTCTAGTTCTTGAAGCGTTCGGGCGGCGGTGTCGAAAGGCACCGCCGCCTTTGTTTGGGGGATCCGATCGTCGATGCGCGCCGCGTTGTAGGAAATTAACGGGTTCGGGGGTATCTTCTTAGGCAATGGCGACGGTGATCCCTTTCGAAGAGCGCGCGGTCGCGCATCTGCGTGAGCGGCTTGGCGAGGCGCAGGACGCCAACCAGGACCTGATCGCCTTTGCCCGCGGCCATTCCGGAGCGGTCGCCTCCATCCATGAAGCGGTTCTCGCCGCGATCGAGACGGACGGGGTCGAAGCACTGCTGCACGTGGTCACACAGGAATGGCCCCTCATTCTCGGGATCGACGCGGTCGCCTTGTCGTTGATCGTTGCCGACAAGGGCTTCCGCGCCGACGGGAGCGGAATTCAGCTCGTCGATCCGGCAATTCTGAAGCGAGCCATCGCGGCTGTCGACGGCGTCGAGATGCGGAAGGTCGAACGCGGCCATCCGCTGTTCGGACCTGCGTGCGACCTGATCCGGGCAGAGGCGCTGATCCGCATCGAAAGCGAACCGCCGCTGCCAACTGGGTTACTCGCGCTCGGTCAACGCGCGGAGCTCAGCCTCGATGCGCGCCATGGCTCCGAATTGCTGATGTTCCTAGGGCGAACGCTTGCGGTTATGATCCGCAAGTGGCTGACGCACCAACAAGCCTAGTTCATCCCGCCGCTGCGCTCGCGGCGCAGTGGGGTTCTTACCTCCAGCACGATCGCCGGCGCTCTCACCACACGGTGCGCGCTTATGTCAGCACCGCGCTTCGCCTCATCGACTTTCTTGGCCGTTATCGTGGAGAGGAGATCCTGCCGG
Source organism: uncultured Alphaproteobacteria bacterium (assembly GCA_963738825.1). Lineage (GTDB taxonomy): Bacteria > Pseudomonadota > Alphaproteobacteria > Sphingomonadales > Sphingomonadaceae > Sphingomicrobium. The sequence goes on from CAVTYB010000004.1 coordinate 101,541, forward strand.
CAGGGCTTCTCGATCTCGGCGCAGCGGATCTTCGCGCCTTTCTCGCCGATCGCCGGGGGCAGGGGCTTGGGGCCTCGTCCGCGGCGCGCGAACTGTCCGGCGTCCGCGCGTTCCTGACGTACGCGGCCGAGCAGCAAGGGCGGCATGCGCAGCTTCCGCGCACCCGCGCGCCGAAGCGTCCGCGAACCCTTCCACGGCCGGCTGCTCCCGATGAAGCGATCGAATCTCGCCGAGGATGCCGCTGGTGCGGCGAGCGCTCCCTGGATCGGTGCGCGCGATCTCGCCATCCTGCTGCTTCTGTACGGAGCTGGACTGCGCGTCGCGGAGGCGCTGTCGCTCACCGCCGCTGTGATGCCGATTAGACAAACGCTTCGAGTGACGGGCAAGAGATCGAAGACGCGGATCGTGCCGATCGTTCCCGCGGTGCGCGAGGCGATCGAGAATTATATGCGGCAATGTCCGTATCCGCTCAGCGGGAGCGTCCCGCTCTTCGTCGGCGCTCGCGGCGGCCCGCTCAATCCCGATCTTGTACGCCGATCCGTGGCTGCAGCACGACGTCGTCTCGGCTTGCCGGATACGCTAACGCCGCATGCATTGAGGCACAGCTTCGCGACCCATTTGCTCGCTCGCGGAGTGGACTTGAGGGCGCTCCAGGAATTGCTCGGCCATGCGAGCCTGTCCTCGACCCAGATTTATACGGCGGTGGACGCGGCGCGGCTTCTGGACGTTTATCGCCACGCCCACCCGCGCGCCTGAGAAAATCCAAGGGACGCAAACTAGCTGTCGCGGCCGCCGGTTAGTGGGGTACCGGCGGCCGCGACAGCCGCTGGCTACTGAAGCGGCGGTAAACTGATTCCTAAATAACCGTTCTGGATAAAAGGCTTGCAGACGTGGAAGGCGCCGAAGCCGAGCTATTTCCCGGATTTTTGCAGCCGGCGCTCGATTGCAGCCCAAATCAGGCCCGGCGTGTCCGTCCCGTTGAACGAATCAATTGCGACAATCCCGGTCGGCGAAGTGACGTTGATTTCCGTCAACCACTTGCCGCCGATGACGTCGATGCCGACGAAGACGAGGCCGCGCTTCCTGCATTCGGGCCCGAGCGCGGCGCAGATTTCCTGCTCGCGGTCCGTCAATTCGGTCTTCGCTGCCTTGCCGCCGACGGCGAGATTGGAGCGGATTTCCCCCTGGCCCGGGACACGGTTGATCGCGCCGGCGACCTCGCCGTCAACGAGTACGATACGTTTGTCGCCCTCAGTGATTTCCGGGATGAACTTCTGGACGACGTGCGGCTCGCGGTAGGTCCGGTTGAACAGCTCCATCAGCGAAGCGAGGTTGCGGCCGTCCGAGCCGATCCTGAAAACCGAGCCTCCGGCGAAGCCGTGGAGGGGCTTGATCACGATATCGCCATGCTCGGCGAGGAACTTGCGCGTCAGGCCAAGCGACCGCGTGATCGCGGTGGGGGGCATGAACTGAGGGAGATCGAGCACCCAAAGCTTCTCAGGCGCGTCACGCACGCTCTTGGGGTCGTTGACGACGAGCGTCTCGCCCTGAATCCGCTCCAGCAAATGGGTCGCGGTGATGTAGCCAAGATCGAACGGCGGATCCTGGCGCATCAGCACCACATCGACATCTTTGCCGAGATCGATGATGCGCGGCTCACCGAAGCGGTAGTGATCGCTTTCAACCCGCTGGACGGCCACGGGATAGCCCATCGTCCACAGCCGTCCCTCGGCGAAGCTCAGGTCTTCAGGCGGGTACCAGGAGAGTTCATGTCCCAGCTCCTGCGCCTTGAGCATGATCGCGAAAGTAGAATCGCCGGCGACGTTGATCCGGTCGAGCGGGTCCATTTGAACGGCGACGCGCAGGCTCATGTGCAACGGCCTCTAGTAAGCGCGCCTGCTGCTGTCACCCTGCCAGACATTCGGGCAATTGGCTCGGCAGCCGGCGAGGGACGATAGAGAGCGCGTCGATGCGGATGTCATCGCCTGCGCGCATGTAGCGCGGCGCGAGCGGCTCGGCGGCGACTGCAACCCGCCGCAGACACAAATCGTCGGTCGAAAATGCCGCCGCCTCTGGCGCGTGCCTTCACCTCGACGAAAGCGAGAGCCAGCAGGCGAGCGTCTCAGCTCCGCGGCCACGCTTCTCGGCGGCGTGTCGGTTCACTTCGAGCGCTCGAGCGCGCGGGCATATGCGCGCTTACGGGGGATGTGCAGCTGTTCCGCCACCTCGGCCGCCGCACGAGACGGCGAAAGGCGCTGAAGTGTTTCATCCAGCGCATTGTCGAGCTCTTCGTCGGTCACTTCGGCAGCTGCGGTTGGCGGAGCGACCACGACGACGATCTCGCCCTTGGGTGCCGCCTCGGCATAGCAGGCGGCAAGCTCGGCGAGCGTATCGGTCGCACATTCCTCGTGCAGCTTGCTGATTTCGCGCACCACGGCGGCGTCACGGTCGCCCAATTCCTTCAGGAGCGCAGCCAGGGTCTCTCGGAGTCGCGGCCCGCTCTCGTAGAGCACGAGCGTCGCTCGTACTCCCGCGACTTTCGCGATTGCCTCGCTTCGCGCCTTCGCTTTCGCCGGAAGGAAGCCGAGGAACAGGAAGCGGTCCGTCGGGAGTCCCGCGAGCGTCAGCGCCGCGATCGCAGCAGATGGGCCAGGGACCGTGTGCACAGCGTGCCCGGCAGCTCGCGCGGCGCGCACGAGTTTGAAACCGGGGTCAGAGATGAGCGGCGTTCCCGCGTCGCTGACCAGTGCGATGGCCTGTTCGCCGAGCCAGCGAACGATCTCGTTACGGTCGCGATCGCTCGAATGATCGTTGTAACGGATCATTGGAACTTTCGCGCCTATGTGCAGGAGAAGCTTGCCAGTCACTCGCGTATCTTCGACGAGAATGCGGTCGGCGCGCCGGAGCGTGTCGGCGGCACGCGGTGAGAGGTCGCCGAGATTGCCGATCGGCGTTGCGACGATGTGCAATCCGGGCTGCAGACATTCACTCATGTGGGTCGATTAACCGCTTCCAATTCAAACGAAAAAGAGTCATCGTGCAAACTTCTCATCATCTGCCTGGGGAGAGGTGCGATGATTGTATTACTGGGTGCTTCGGCGCTCATTCTGGCGGCGCTCCAAGCGTCGATCGCCACGCCGACGAGCGCGTTCCGCGGCTGTCTCCACGATGCGGCCGTAAAGGCGACAAGCGATAAGGTCAGTGCGGACACGATCGAGACTTACCTGCGCGGCGCGTGCACGGTCCAGATGGGGACTTTGAAGCAGGCGCTCGTCGATTTCCGCCTCAAGAATGGAATGTCGAAAAAGGCGGCTGCGGACGACGCTGAAATGACGATCGACGATTATGTCTCGACGCCGGCCGACAACTATAAGTTCATTGCCAGCCAGAACGAGCCTGCCAAGCCTGCACCAGCGGCTACGCCCGCGCCTACGCCAGCTTCCCAGCCGCACTAGTTCGCGACTGCCACGAGTCGGCGCTCTCCGCGGAGCGGCTCGACGGCCGCGATCTCTCCCAGGATATGATCGAGAAGCAGCCGACCCGAGCCCGTTAGGGCGATGTGCGTGCCGGCGCGCCGCAGATGACCGGAGTGGACGAGTCGATCGACTTGGTTCCAGTCGACGACCGGGTGACTGAAACGTCCAGCAATTTCACCGACATCGACGCCTTCGCGCAGACGCAGTCCCATGACGAGTGCTTCATCGGCGGCTTCGTTCGGAGAGAGGGGTGCTTCTTCGCCGATCCCGTGCCCGTTGCGCGCAATTGCCGAGAGAAAGTTTTCGGGCTTCTTATGGCGCACCGTTCGAGCGTCCAGGCGCCGCCCGTGCGCACCGGGTCCCACGCCGGCATAGTCGCCGTAGCGCCAGTAAGTCAGGTTGTGACGGCTCTCCTGGCCGCTCCGGGAATAATTGCTAATCTCGTAGGAGGGCATGTGAGCGGCCGACGTCATATCCTCGGTGAGCTCGTACAGTGCCGCCGCCGCATCCGGATCGAGCGGGTCGAACTGGTGCTTCGTCACCATGGTCGCGAACCGCGTGCCGGGCTCGATCGTCAGCTGATAAAGCGAAAGATGCTTTGTCCCGAGTGAAAGCGCCTGCGCAAGCATCGCCGACCAGCTCGCCTCGGTGTCGCCGGGAAGTGCGTAAATCAGATCGAAGCTAACGCGGCGGAAATTCCGCTGTGCGATCTCCAGCGAGCGGAAGCCTTCGCTCGCCGAATGCGCCCGGCCGAGAAACCGCAAGGCCCGGTCGTCGAAGCTTTGAAGCCCGAGAGACAAGCGATTGACGCCTGCCGAGCGAAGGTCGGCGAACCCGTCGGCCTCAACCGAGTTCGGATTAGCCTCGAGCGTGATCTCGATGTCGGATGCAATCTGCCAGTGGCTCGCGGCAGCGACGATGATCGCGTCGACCGTCGCTGGGTCCATCAACGATGGAGTGCCGCCCCCGAAGAAGATCGAGGTCAATTGCCGGTCCGGAACGAGCCGAGCTTCGTAAGCTAAGTCGGCAAGAAGCGCATCGCGCCACGCCGCTTGGTCGATAGTCGATCGAACATGGCTGTTGAAATCGCAGTATGGGCATTTGCTGATGCAAAACGGCCAGTGGACGTAAAGCGCTAGCGCGTCCTCGCTCATTCGTTCAGCGCCGCCACGAGCTTGCGGAACGCGTCCGCGCGATGGCTGATGCCGTGTTTTAGGTCTGGATCCAGCTCCCCGAACGTCTGGTCATGACCGACCGGAACGAACATCGGATCATAGCCGAAGCCGCGGTCGCCCCGCGGCGGCCAAACAAGGATTCCGTCCACCCGACCGTCGAACGTTTCGGTCTGGCCGTCATTCGGCCAGGCAATCGCCAGTGCGCAGGCGAAGTGCGCGGCCGGATCGGCATCTGGCTCGACCGCTTCGACGTCGCGCCAGACCCGCTCCATCGCTCGCACCCAGTCGCGGTTCCCGTCGGCATCTTCCGCCCAGCGGGCCGAGAAAATGCCGGGCCGCCCATGGAGTGCATCGACGCACAGGCCGCTATCGTCCGCGAGTGCCGGCAGGCCGGAAAGGTCCGCCGCTTCGCGTGCCTTCAGATCGGCGTTGTCGGCGAAGCTGTTTCCGATCTCCTCCGGCTCAGGAAGCCCGAGCGCTTCAGCGCTGACGCATTCGATGCCGAGCGGCTCCATGAGCGCCGCCATCTCGCGCTGCTTGCCGGGGTTGTGGGTCGCAATGACCAGCTTGTCGCCGATCGGCCTCATCCTCCGACCGCCTTCAGCTGCGCCTGGAAGATCTCGCCACAACCGATCCGCGCGAGGCGGAGCAGTCGCAGCAGTCCCTCCTCGTCGTAACATTCGCCCTCCGCGGTCACCTGCGCCTCGACGATCGCACCGTCGGCGGTGAGCACGAAATTGCCGTCGCAGCCGGCCTGGCTGTCCTCCTCATAATCCAGGTCCAGCACCGAAGTGCCGTTGTGGATGCCGCAGCTCACCGCGCCGACCTGAGTTCGGATCGGATCTTCAGAGATTGCTTTTGATTCCAGTAACTTGTCCACTGCAATTCGAAGCGCAACCCAACCTCCGGAGATTGACGCTGTCCGCGTACCGCCATCTGCCTGGATCACGTCGCAATCCACGATGACCTGCCGCTCGCCGAGCTTCGTTAGATCGACAACCGCGCGCAGCGACCGCCCGATCAGCCGCTGGATCTCCTGCGTCCGCCCAGACTGCTTGCCCTTCGCCGCCTCGCGATTGCCACGCGTGTGCGTCGCGCGCGGAAGCATTCCATATTCCGCGGTGACCCAGCCCTGCGCCTTGCCGCGAAGGAACGGCGGGACTTTTTCATCTACGCTCGCCGTGCACAGCACGCGCGTGTCGCCGAAACTGACGAGGCACGAGCCCTCCGCGTGGCGAGTGAAGCCGGGCTCGAATCGTAGTTCACGCATCTGGTCGAGGGCGCGTCCGGACGGGCGCATAAAAGCTTGTCTCCTGATACTGGTGCGGGGGCGTCCCTAGACCGCTGTTGCCCGCAATCCTAGATGGTAGCCCATGGGCCAACCCATCTCCGAACTGACCGACCGCATGCGCGACGTCTTCGGCCTCGTCGTCGAAGCCTATCTCGAGCGCGGCTTGCCGATCGGGTCGAAGGCGCTCGCGGGCTCGATCAGCCTGTCGCCGGCCTCAATTCGCGGCGTGATGCAGGAGTTGGAGGAGCGCGGACTGCTCACGCACCCGCATACCTCAGCCGGGCGAATTCCGACCGACAGCGGGCTGCGGCTGTTCGTCGACGGGATCATGCAGGCGGCAGCGCCCGACCCGCGCGAACGGCGCGAGATCGAGCGCCAGATCGTCCGCGACCAGCCGATCGAGGATGCCCTCGCGGCCGCTTCCGCAGCGCTCTCCGGCCTCAGCCAGGCCGCGGGCGTCGTGCTTGCTCCGAAGCGCGAGATGAGACTGAAGCAGCTCAATTTTGTGCAGCTTGCTCCGATGCGCGCGCTCGCGGTGCTGGTGGGGGCGGACGGGAGCGTCGAAAACCGCATCGTCTCGCTCGACGGCGGAACGACCGCGCACGCGCTGACCGAGGTCAGCAACTTCATCAACGCGCGGCTTGCCGGCTTGACGTTGGCCGAAGCGGAAGCGCGACTTCGCACCGAAATCCGCGAACGCAAGGAGCTGGTGGATTCGGCCGCTGCCGAGTTGGTCGCTTGCGGGCTCGCCGCCTGGAGCGAGGACCATGCGCGGCGCCCGGTGCTCATCGTCCGCGGACACGCGAATCTGCTCGACGCCAACGCGGCGGATGACCTAGAGCAAGTCCGCAAGCTCCTCGATGAGCTGGAGGAAGCGCAGGAGATTGCCCGCCTGCTCGAAGGCGCGCGCGATGCGCCCGGCTGCCGGATCTTCATCGGCTCGGAGAACCGGATGTTCGCACTCTCGGGCTCTTCGGTTATTGCGGCTCCCTACCGTGGGAGCCAGGGCCGGGTCGTCGGCGTTGTCGGTGTAATCGGCCCAACTCGGTTGAACTATGCCCGCGTGGTCCCCATGGTTGATTTCACTGCAAAAGCACTCACGAGATTGATGGCATGATCGAGGCGACCAAGGACGAAGACGAGCTGCACGACGAAGCGGAAGAGCTTCGCCGCGAAACGGCGGACGGTGCGCCCGAAGTGGCGGAGCACGACCATGTCGCCGAACTCGAGAAGCAGCTCGAGGAGGCGAAGGCGAATGCGCTTTACGCCGCGGCCGAGATCCAGAACGTGCGGCGCCGCATGGAGAAGGAAGTCGCCGACGCGCGGAGCTATTCCGCGGCGGGCTTCGCGCGTGACATGCTGGCGATCAAGGACCACCTCGACCGCGCTCTTGCAGCCGTCGGGGAAGATCTCCGGACAGACAAGACGGCGAGCCAGTTCCTCGCCGGCATTGAATCCACCGCACGCGAGCTCGAGTCGGTCTTCCAGCGCAACGGCATAGAGAAAGTGAAGTCGATCGGCGAAACGCTCGATCCCCACCGCCATCAAGCGATGATGGAGATGCCGACGAATGACGCGAAGCCCGGCACGATCGTCGAGGAGATGCAGCCCGGATATGTGATGAAGGATCGGCTGCTTCGTCCCGCGCTGGTAGGCGTCGCGAAGAAGCCGGACTAATGCACCTCGCGGTGGTGCGTTTCGGCCTTGCTTGCGAGGCTGAAGCGCGGTTCCGGCTCGACTGAGCCGAATAGCCTCGCGGCTGCGTAGCGGCCGGCCTCCGGTCCGTGCTTGAAACCGTGACCGGACCCGCCACCGACCAGCAATACGTTTCTCAGCTGCGGGTGGAAGTCGATCAGGAAATCGCCGTTCGAGCTGTTCTCGTACTGGCAGACCCGCGCTTCGGTCAGCGACGCCTCCCTGAGTAGTGGGAAGCGGCGGTTGCGAAAGGCTGTGATCTCATCGAGCGCGGGCTGGGTGGGACGCCTATCCTGCGTGTCGGGATCGACCTCGGGCCCGTGCAAGTCATGAGCGAACTTGACGCCGCGGCTTTCGAGGTCGGGGAACCCGTAAAACATGTCGCCGTGGTTGAAATCTGCCCAGCACGGCATTGCATCCGGAAGGAAGCGGTGGTCCCCCGCAGGCGGTCCGAAAAAGAAGATCTCCTGCCGTGTCGATCGGATGCGGCTGCCGACGACGTCCGGGAAGATCTTGGGAAGCCACGGACCGAGCGCGAAGACGAAGGCGTCCGCGGTGATGCGTTCGCCGGTCGTTAGGCGCACATCGTCCAGTTCAGTGCAAGCGTTGCTCGGAGTTAGCGCTGCACCGGTCATGAAATTCCCGCCTGCGCGAACGAAACGCTCAACGAGCGTCAGGATCGCGCGCCTCGCCATCAACGCTCCGAAGTTGGGTTCGTAGACGCCGACTGTGATCCCTTCGAAGTCGATCATCGGGAATCGTTTCGACATTTTGTCGCGGCCAAGTACCTCGATCGGGAGATCGAGCCGCTCGTGCGCCGTTAAGGTCTCGCGGAAATAAGGCTCCTCGGCCGGGAAGAAGAAAAGCACACCCGCCGGGATGAAGATCGGTAGGCCCGAGATAGCGCTCAGGGTCTTCCACTCCGCGAGCGAGTCAAAGGCCATTCGGGTGTAGATGTCATCCTTCCCGTAAGCGCCCCGAGTGAGACGCGATTCGCCGCCTGAGGACGAACGGCTGTGTGCGGGACCCCACGCATCGACCAGCGTCACTTCATGGCCCTGTGCGTGGAGGTGATGCGCCGTCCAGGCGCCGAAGACGCCTGCGCCCATGACCGCGACTTTCACGCGATGTTCTCCGCATTGAATGGCAGAAGGTCGCCCGGCGGATTCGGCTGCACGGCTACACCCCGATCTCCGAGGAATCGATGGCGGACGATTTCCGCCTGCTGCTCAAGTCCATAGTCGCCGAACCGCTTATCCGGCTCGAGCTTGTAGGAATAGCGACAGAAGGGGTGACGCATCAGCGGAAGGTATAGTGGCCCGCCACGCTGCGCCTGCCAGACATGGGTCATCTCATGGATGAAGAAGCCTTGGGCGCCGAGGCCCACCTTCGAGAAATCGTCTGACCATCCGCCGGCCTTCGGATGGAAATAGATGTTGCCGCTCGGTGCCATCGCGGCGTTCGGCGGTTGGAAGAACCACCACTTGCCTCTGATGAGCCTCACCCTCGAATAGTCGATCGCGTCGCCGAAGATGGACCGGCACATCGCGATCTCTCCGGCAGTCAGCGATCGAGACTCCATGCGTTAACGGGTAGCGGCGCATCGCGCTGCGCGCCACTTGCAGCGGTACCGGTGCATCGCTAGGGCTGCGGCAAAAGCAAACGGAGGAAGCATTCCCATGAGCGAGACTGCTGATCGGGTGAAGAAGATCGTCGTCGAACATCTCGGCGTCGAGCCGGATAAGGTGACCGAGGACGCAAGCTTCATCGATGATCTCGGCGCGGACAGCCTCGACATCGTCGAGCTGGTCATGGCCTTCGAGGAGGAATTTGGCGTCGAAATTCCAGACGATGCCGCCGAGAAGATTACAACCGTTCGCGACGCGATTGACTATATCGACCAGAACAAGGGCTGATCGGGCGCCGATCTTGCCGCTGAGTTGCGCCTCTAAGGCGGCGAACGGCTTCCCGAACATTACGGGAGGCCGTTTGTTTTGGTGCAAACGACTGGAGTTTAGATGATGCGCCGTGTTGTGGTGACAGGTCTGGGTCTGGTGACTCCGCTCGGCGGTGACGTCGAGACGAGCTGGAAAAATCTCATCGCGGGGAAGAGCGGCATCGCCGCAATCACGCGGTTCGACACCAGCGACCAGAAGGCCAGGATCGCCGGTGAAGTTAAGCCAAAGGATCACCCTTACGGGTTCGATCCCGACAAGCGCGTCGACCACAAGATCCAACGCCAGGTCGACCCGTTCATCGTCTACGCGATCGACGCTGCGGGCCAGGCGCTCGAAGATGCCGGCCTTGCCGAGATGGACGACGTTTTGAAGGAGCGCACCGGCGTTTCGATCGGTTCGGGCATCGGAGGCTTGCCTGGCATCGAGAGCGAATCGCTGGTCTTGGCCGAAAAGGGACCGGGCCGAGTCAGCCCCCATTTCGTCCACGGACGGCTGATCAACCTCACGTCGGGACAGGTGTCGATCAAATATGGGCTGATGGGGCCGAACCACTCGGTGGTCACCGCATGCTCGACGGGCGCGCATTCGATCGGCGACGCTGCTAGGATGATTAGGGATGGCGACGCCGACGTCATGCTGGCGGGCGGCGCTGAGAGCACGATCAATCCGCTAGGTGTTGCCGGCTTTGCCCAGGCCCGTGCGCTCAACACCGCTTTCAACGACCGGCCGGAACAGGCGAGCCGGCCTTACGACAAGAATCGCCAAGGCTTCGTCATGGGCGAGGGCGCGGGCGTAGTCGTGCTCGAGGAATATGAGCATGCCAAGGCGCGCGGCGCGAAGATCTACGCAGAGTTGGTTGGTTATGGCCTGTCGGGCGATGCTTATCACGTGACTGCACCGCATCCCGAAGGTCGCGGTGCCGAACTTGCAATGCGAATGGCGCTTCGCAAGGCCGGAATGCAACCCGAGGATATCGATTACGTCAACGCCCACGGTACGTCGACGATGGCCGACACCATCGAGCTGGCGGCGGTCAAGCGCGTGCTCGGCGATGACCTCACCGGTGCCTCGATGAGCAGCACCAAGTCCGCCATCGGGCACTTGCTCGGCGGAGCCGGCGCGGTCGAAGCGATTTTCTGCATCCTCGCGATCCGCGACCAGGTTGTCCCGCCGACGCTCAACCTCGATGATCCCGACGAGGGTACCGAAGGTGTCGACCTTGTGCCGCACAAGGCCAAGAAGCGGCGGGTCCGTGCCGCGCTAAGCAACAGTTTCGGCTTCGGCGGAACGAACGCCAGCCTGATCATGAAGGCCGTGTGACGCGCTTACTGCTGGTCAGCGCCCTCGCGCTGGTCGTCGCCGCACTTGTCGTGATCTATCTCTTCTGGTGGGCGCCGGGGCCGAAGCCAGGCCCTCATGACATCATCGTCAAGGAGGGGACGACGCTCGGCTCCGTCTCTCGCCAGCTCGCCAAAGAGGGATCGATCCCAGGCTCGGCACGCACTTATTACGTGATGGCGCGGCTGTTTGGGTCGAACGATCCGATCCAGGCCGGCGAATTCCAAATTCCAAAGGGCATGGGCGGCGCCAGCGTGCTCGATTTGCTTCAGCATGGAAAGCCGCTGCTTCGCCTGATCACCGTCACCGAGGGCATGCCGTCGGTGATCGTTGAGGAAAAGCTTTCTGCAAGCCCTTACCTGAAAGGGTCGACGCCGCAGATCGCGGAGGGCTCGGTGCTCCCAGACAGCTACGGCTTCGAGCGCGACGATACACGCGCTGCGGTGATCAAGCATATGCAGGAGGCCATGAGCAAGGCCGTCGCCCGGCTGTGGGCGAAGCGCAGCCTCGACTGCCCCGTGTCGACCCCCGAGCAGGCGGTGATCCTGGCCTCGATCGTCGAGAAGGAGACCGGCAAGCCCTCTGAACGCCCGCTCATCGCCGGCGTTTATTGCAACCGGTTGAAGATTGGCATGAAGCTCGATGCCGATCCGACCGTTATCTATCCCGTGACGAAGGGGAAGCCGCTCGGCCGAAGGATCAAGAAGTCGGAGCTTGAGGCCGACAATCCGTACAACACCTACAAGCGCGCCGGCCTTCCGGAAGGCCCGATCGCCAATCCGGGTAAGGCGAGCATCCAGGCTGTCCTTCACCCGGGGCAGACGAAAGCGCTCTATTTCGTCGCGGACGGCACCGGCGGACATATATTCGCCGACACTCTCGCCGAGCAGAATGCCAACGTCGCCAAATGGTACGCAATTCGTCGTCAGCGAGGGCAGATGTGAGGAACCGCGGAATTGGTCGCGCCCGGATGTTCATGGGCGCATTGCTTCTGACTGCTGCTGTTCTGACCTGGATCACTTCGATCATGATGGACCCGCGTGGAGACAGTGTCGCCGAAGGTACCGAATACTACCGCGCCACCGTGGTAACCTTCATGCGCAACAGTTCCATCGGAACGCTGATCTTATGCGCGCTTTCGGCTTGGCTGCTGTTCCCGGCGCGTCGGCCTAAATGGCCCGCTCGCGACTGGGCGTTAATTGCGGTCCTGGTCATTCTTGCAGGAAGCAGCCTTTACACGCTGGTCTCACTGTACTCATCAGTTCGTCACTGAAGTTCGAGCGCCTCGCTTTCGATGTAGCCGACGCGCCGATCTTCCCCGCCATATCCCCATGCCCAGCCGAGGGTGTCGTCGAGCATCAGGAACCGCTCACCAGCTTCGAGTTGCTTCGCCGCCTCGGCTTCGGCGGAGGGAGCGACGCGAAGTGTCGCCGCCGAGCGGAGTTTCCGCTCCACCGGCGTAGCGTAGTGCGAAGCGATCACTCGGCCCGCCAGCGCGGCGTCGGAGAGGTCCTTTCGGTAGGCGTTGAAGTCGGGATCCGGCGGGTCGGACGGGCCGGTGAGCACGAAATCCTCAGCGCTGGTGGGCGTAGGCCGGCGCTTGGCCGATGATCGGCCGGTGCGCCGCGGAGCTTCCGTCGCTCTCGCGGAGGTTGCGCTTGAACCCTTCAAGAAATTCTGCCCCGCTGCTCGTGCGGACGACGAAGACATTGCGACGGTCGTCCTGGTCCCTCTCGCGACGCAGATAGCCGAGCGCGCCAAGCGTATTCAAGGCGCGAGTGACGACCGGTTTTGAAACTCCGAGCATGCGAGCCAGTCCCCGGACCGTGTGCGGTCCAGGCGTCAGGTAGACCAGCATGAGCAGGGCCATCTGCCTGTTCGTGAGGTCGGGCTCGCCGGAGCGGACGTAGGCTATGAGCGCCTTCATCCAACCGGTAAGCGAAACTTCGCTCATTGCCGCCACCTCTCCGTTACTCGTGTCGCGTAGCAGCAGAATAAACCGGTAAGGCGCCGAAATGTTGCAGGACAATAATCGTAAGATGCGGGAATTTTCCCGAATTGGGCATCAGGATTGTAGGTAACGGCGCTCCAGAAGGGCCAAAACGGCACGTAATCCGAGCGCGTCGCCGCCTTTCGGACGACCGGGTTTGGCGGGCTCACGCCACGCCCAGGTATCGAGATGCGCCCAAGGGATTTCGTCCGGGACGAAGCGCCTGAGGAACAAGGCAGCATAGACAGCGCCGGCCATGGCATTGCCGGAGGTGTTGGAGAGGTCGGCGACATTACTCTTGAGGTCCTCGTCGTACGGATCCCAAAGCGGCATCCGCCAAATCGGATCTTCGACGTCACGAGCGGCGCGCTCGAGATCCCCCGCGAGATCGTCGCGGTTGACGAAGGTTGCCGGGAGGTCGGGCCCGAGCGCCACGCGTGCGGCGCCGGTGAGCGTCGCGAAGTCGATGATCAGCTCCGGCTTCGCCTCGGCTGCCCTGGCGAGCGCGTCGGCGAGGATGAGCCGCCCTTCGGCGTCGGTATTGTCGATTTCCACGAACAGGCCCTTGCGCGACTTCACGATGTCGCCCGGACGGTACGAAGCGCCCGACACCGCATTCTCGACCGCGGGGATGACGAGGTGGAGGCGAATCGGAAGCCGGTTCTCGATGACGAGCCGCGCGAGCGCGAGCGCGTGAGCCGCGCCGCCCATGTCCTTCTTCATGATTCGCATGCCCGACGCAGTCTTGAGATCGAGGCCGCCGCTGTCGAAGCAGACTCCCTTGCCGACGATCGCGATGCGCGGATCGCCCGGCTTGCCCCATTCGAGCTCGATCAGCCGCGGCGCGCGTTCTTGCGCGGCGCCCCCGCCGACGGCAGCGACGAGTGGATAACCCGCGGCCAGCTCGTCGCCCGTGGTTACGCGCAGCTGCGCGCCTGAACTCTTCGCAAGCTCCGCGACCGCGGCCTCAAGTTCGGCGGGACCGAGGTCTGCGGCGGGTGTATCGACGAGGTCGCGGACCAGCGCGGTCGCCTCGGCCTGGCGCACGACGCAATCGACCTTTGCCGCTTCCGACGTGACCAGCACGCGCGGGCCGCGGTTCGCCTCGTCTTTCTTCGATCGGTAGGCATCGAAGCGGTGCTGGGCAAGGAGCCAGCCGAGCGCTGCTTTTCCGGGCTCGCCCTCGGCGAGCTTGTAGGTTCCCTCGGGCAGCTTGCCGGCCATCGCGGCGAGGCACCAGGGCGACAGCGCTTTCGCTTTCTTCACGGCGCCTACGACCTCGAAGTCGCCGCCTCGCGCTAGAAGGGCAAAGGAGTTGGCGGACTTGGCGTCGAACCGTTGGGCCACGAGCAAAGCGCGATCTTCGGCCGGGCGCTTCTTGAGCCACCCGGCAAAGCTTTCCTTGTCGACGATGTGGACGGGTCGCGCTTTCTGGCTGCGGTCGGGAACGAGAAGCGAAGCAAAGTTGGTCATGCGCGCGGCTCTAGCGGCGAATTCGCGCGCCGCGAAGGCGCCGATGGCCGCGAAAGTTCTTTAAGTTCGCGTCCACTGCGTGCGTGCGTGCGCACGCCCGCACGCAGGCTTAAGCCGCGAAGCGGAGCGATCGCAGCGACACCACGCGCGTGTGTGTACTTTCAACCTTGCCGCAGCGAATATCCTGATGGCGGCTTTCGGACCCCAGAGCTGCCATCATTACCGCCATTGGCCCGTCCCAATGGAGCGGCGGGCCCGATCGCCGACCGGGCCCGCGTCAGCGCCTAGGCCATGACGGGAGTCGCCTCGGCCGGATGAATGGCAGCGGTCGCTTCGTCACGCTGAATGAAGCTCAGAATCTCGGCGATTGATGATCTCGGGATGCGGTCTGGCAGCAGCCGTGCGGCAGGTCCTTGTAGGTCTTGAGCGTGCCGTTCTTCAGCAGCTTGGCCGTCAGCGGCGCCGAATCCGCATAGGGCACGATCTGGTCGTCCTCGCTGTGGATCACCAGCACCGGCACGTCGATCGCTCTTCAGGTCTTCGGTGAAGTCGGTCTCGGAGAAGGCCTTGATGCATTCGTAGCCGGCCTTGACGCTGCCCATCATGCCCTGCCGCCACCAGTTGCGGATCAGGCCCTCAGACACTTTCGCGCCCGGGCGGTTGAAGCCGTAGAACGGGCCGCGTCGGGACATCGAGATAGAGCTGCGCGCGGTTGGCGGCGAGCGCCGCGCGATAGCCGTCGAACACCTCGATCGGCGTGCCGCCGGGGTTCGAGTCCTTCTTGACCATCACCGGCGGCACCGCGTCGATCAGCACGGCCTTGGCGACGCGCCCGCGCCCATGCTCGCGCGACATAGCGCGTGACTTCGCCGCCGCCGGTCGAATGGCCGATGTGGATCGCGTTCTTGAGGTCGAGCGCCGTCACCAGCTCGGCGACGTCGGCGGCGTAGGTGTCCATGTCGTTGCCGCCGTCGGTCTGGCTCGGAGCGGCCGTGGCCGCGGCGGTCGTGCGCGATGACGCGAAAGCCCTTGCCGAGGAAGAACATCATCTGGTTGTCCCAGTCGTCCGCGCTGAGCGGCCAGCCGTGGTGGAAGACGATCGGCTGCGCGGTCTTGGGCCCCCAGTCCTTGTAGAAAATCTGGGTGCCGTCTTTGGTGGTGATGTGGCTCATGGGCGAGTTTGCCTTTCGCCATGGGGGTGCCGACCGGCAGGGCCGGCGCTGCTTTTCTCATCATTGGGGTCGATGGCGGGCTGAATTCGTGTCCGTCGAGCGGCCCGACGGTCGCGAGGGAATGCTCGTGGGCCGCCCTCGCTCGCGGCGCCACCGCAGTGCGCCACCCCGTGCAAGTCGGTCAAACGCAGGTGACCTAAGTTAGCCTCGCTGCGTCGATAACGCCGTTTCGCGAATAGGCTCTTGGCAGCATTCCAGTCATTAGCATTGCCGGACAAACCCAAGGGGCCGCGCTGCGCGCATTGTCGACCTACCACCTTCTGTTGGGCTTAGCGTCGCTGGTGGCGTCATCGACATCCACCTGCCGAAAGTGCCGCGAAGCCCAGACGCTGGGAAAGCTCGACGCGGGGGCGGTGAACAGCTGAATGAACTCGGCGCGCCGCCAGCACGGCAAGTGCATCAGGCCATTGCCAGCCGACTTTCCAGCAAACTCGCCTCTCTACGGATAGGGGAGACGCCCGCTCTGAATTCACCCATTGCGGACGTTCCGCCCGCGGCGTTCGCCAATCGCTCAGCCGTCGAAAACGGTCTCGTTGGTTCCGGGCAAGCCTGATCTCAGGGTCGCGGGTGTGACGACGACGATGCTGCCCGGCCTGAGCACAGTGTGAAGTTCCCGGCGAAATGCGGTCGGTGCGTCGAAATGCTCGGATTCGTTTGGTTTCGTGAGCGTGCCGTTCCCGCTTTCGGAGAAGTGGAGCTTGATCCAGTGCTGGCCCGTCTTGTCCCACGATTCGAGGAAGTAGGCTTCTGCGCCGATGACGTTGCCGTGAACGTACACCGGCGCGGATCCGATCTTCACGTCGCCTTTCATCACGATGGCCTCATGATCGGCCTTGCTGACGATGACGGAAACGGTGCCCTCGTCGTTCGGGCCAGCGCCGCGGTCCGGATGCCATTCATATTTGGCGTTCGCAATCGATGCGGGAGCGCGCGTCGAAACCACTTCAATGTCGGGCGCAGTCGCAATGTGCGGGAAGTCGGGATGGCTGGTGATGATCACGGTCATGCCGAGCGCGGTCTGGCCGAACAGCAACTTTGAAAATGCCAGCGGCAAGCGGACGCAGCCGTGGGAGGCGGGGTAGCCGGGAAGGTTGCCGGCATGCAGCGCAATGCCTTTCCACGTCAGCCGCTGCATGTTGGGCATTGGCGCATTGTTGTAGGTCTTCGAGAAATGCTTCTCGTTCTTCTGCAGGATCGTGAAGACGCCCGTCGGCGTCTCGTGGCCGGTCTTGCCAGACGAGACGGTAGATGCGGCGATCGGGACGCCGTTGCGGAAGAACAGTAACCGCTGCGTGTGAAGGTTGACGACGACCAGCGCCGGGCCGGTCGGCGCGCGCGCAGGCTCCCAGATATATTGCCCCGGCCTCAGGTTTCGCGCGACCTGGAGAAGGGGGCGGCCCTTCAGTTCGATCTGCTGGGCGGCGGCGCTTCCTGAAAGCAGGAGCGCCGCTGCAATCGGTGCCAATGACGTTCGTCTCATTGGTGATGGCTGTTCGAGATCGGCTCCCGAGTCAGTCGGGAAAATCACTGCAAATCGGCGATGCTCTACTTTGCAACCGCCGGCCGCCGCGCGATTGCATCGCGAACCGAGCGCAGGACCGGAACCTTCCGAAGCTTCCACCGCGGCAGGACGAACAGGCCATAAGCAAGCCATCCGCGCGCAGTCCGCCGGTGACCCGCCAGATTGTAGATTGGCCGCAGCTCCGTCGTGCGGTCGAGCTTGTAGGGCTCGTCACCCGTCAGATAGTCATATTCGCGCACCCCCCGCAGCCACGCATGCTCGGTCGCGATATAGGCGAGGACCGATCCGGCCCGCGCCTTGCGATGCGTTTCGTCGTAACCGCAGTGATAAAGCCACAGCCTGTCTCCGCACAGGAAGTCGATCTGGTAGGCGACCGGCTGGCCATCAATGAAAGCGAGCCAGAGCTGAATCTGCTCGCCGAGCTGCAGGAAAGCTCGACGGAGAATCTCCTGACCTACGCCTGGCTGAAGGCGCGTCTGTTCCCGCCGTCCTTTCCACGACGCTGCTTCCACTTGTGCCACGAGGTCCAGCCGTGCGGCAGCTTCCGCGCCGCTAAAATGCTCAGCGGTGCCGCCGTCCCGGAGGAATCGTCGGCGGCGGCGGGGCATCTCGCGAATCCAGGATGGGCCGGCGACGTGAAGAGCCTCGAAATCGCTGTCGCTTCGGCAGAAAGCTGAGGTGGTCCACTCCGCCAGGTGCCAGTGACCGCCAGAGGCGTGGGCAGCCTTGTGTAACGAGGTGAATGGCTCGGCGAGGCGGCGAAAAACGACCAAGTCCCAATTATCCGAATGCGCAGCGAGACCGACGGTCAACTGCTGCTCGGTTGCCCGATCGCCGAGGAAGCCGAGATAGTCGGATCGGTCTTCCGCGATGAAGCGCAGGATCCGAAAGCCAAGCCGCGTCTCGATGCAGAGGGGGGCGAGCCCGACGAGCTGCCCGCCCCGGCGTATTGCGAGGACGAAGGGCTCGAGGCTGGGCGGCTGGGTATCGAGGCATGCGCAAGTCCAGCCGGCGCTAAGGAAGGGGTTCCTTTCCTCGACGGTTCCGTAAAGCGCGTCCCAGTCGGGCTTCAGCGCGTCGAGGCCGCCAATGGTCCGCACCAGCTCGAGCTCGAACTGGTCCGCGTCGGACGGCGAGGGGATCAGCGAAATATCCACGAACCTCGACCTTGCACCTCTTGCGGGGGCGCGATCCAAGCTAACTCGTAAATCATCGTCCCCCGGGCGCCCATCGAAGCAGATAACAGATATCTAATCCGCCGAGCAGGTTTCCGACATCCGGTCGCGGCCGCCTGTGCCGTTACGGCGCCGCGCTGAATTCTCAGGGTTTTTGAAGAGCGAGAGTTTCAGTCCGCCGAGGATTCGGCCCGTTCCTGCCAGTGGACGAAAGATATGCGGCCGGCCGTCGCGTCTTCGATCAGCCGCTCATATTCATCCGCGAGCTGTTCATGAATTCTGCGCGCGACATCTGACGTCGCCGCTTGCGCGCGGCTTCTTTCGGTCTGCTGCCTGAGGAACAGATAGTTGATGTCCACTCCGCTCTCCGCTTTTTCCACACCCTGTCGGAGCGCTGCTTGGCCCCGCGCGTGAACGGCAGATGACGGAGAGTCGGCCGGTCGACTAACGGTTGTTGGACGTCGGCGAGACGCGGGCGACGGCGAGTTCCCGGAACTGGCGCAAAGGGTGATTCGTTTCAAAGCCGATGAGCGACGAAGCCTACGGCCGTTATTTCGCCGAACGCGAACTGGTGGAGCGTGCAATGAGCGAGCGCGCGCGGCGGGTTGCCGAAGTCCACAACGAAATCGCGGAACGATACGAGGCGCTGGCGAAAGTTTTCGGCGCCAAGCGCTAGGCTCGGGCCACATCACTCCGGCATGATCATGAACTGCTCCCAGCGGCCGTCCGCGCCTGGTTCGGCATAGGTGACGAGCGTGAGATCCTTCCCGCTCGAATAATGGATCGTGAAGTTGCGGTTGACGAACCCTCCGCGAAGGCGAGGCGGGCCGTTGGCGATGATCGACTTCGGCGTGCCCAGCGGCGCGAGGCTGCCGCGATAATCGCCGAGCGTCGTCTGGTCGAAATAATAGTTGAGATTGTTGGTGAACTTGTTGCGGTCGATCTGACCTCCCGCCAAACCATCGTAGATGGCGCGAACGTCCGCGAGACGGTCGCTCTCATCGGTGAGCGCGGGCTCGGGGGAGTCGAGCACGATCTTCTCGATCCCCGACGTCAGCGTTCCGGTCGCGCCAGAGAAGTCCGAATTGGTGAAGACGATGATCGCGTCCTTGGTGTCAGGATAGACGGTGTTCTGGGTGAGGAAACCGACCGCTTCGCCGCCGTGATCGATGACGTGGCGCTCGCGCGCGTAGTGATTGTAGACGCCGAGGCCGTAGCCGTTGGTGCGTCCGTCGGTGCGCAGGACCGGCGTTTCCTGCTCGACCCAGTCACGCGCCGGGAGGAGCGAACGGTTCATCCGCGCAATGTCCCATTTGGCAAGGTCGGCCGCGGTCATCGACAGCTCGCCCGCCGCATAGAGCCAGCCGCGCGCGGGCGGCTGCGCGACGCGTACCGGTCCGAGCGCGAAGCGGTGATAGCCGGCCGGGAAAGCGGGCGTGTTCGTATCGTCCTGGTCGAGCGGGTGCATGCCGAGCGGACCGAAGATCTGCTGATTGAGGAAGGTCAGGAGCGGCTCGCCGCTGACCTTCTCGACGATCATGCCGGCAACGACATAGCCGGTGTTGCTGTACTGCCAGCGCGTGCCCGGCTCGAAATCGAGCGGCTTCTTCGCCCATTTGTCGACGATGTGCTGCGGCGTCGTCGGCACCGTCATGTCGGAGAACATGTAGTCCTGCGGCCAGAAGTCCTGCAGAGCCCGGAGGTGTGGGAGAGCAGCTGACGGATGGTGATCTTGTCGCCCTCGGTGATGCCCGGGACGTATTTCGAGACATGGTCGTCGAGGCTGAGCTTGCCCTCGTCGCGCGAGCAGGAGCAGCGCCATCGCGGTGAACTGCTTCGAGTTGGACGCGATCTGGTAGGGCAGGTCGGGACGCGCGGCAGAGCTCTCGTTCGCCTTGCCGTAGGCCTTGTTGAGCACGAGCTGGCCATTGCGGACGACGGCGATTTCGGCCGACGGCACGCCGGTTTCGGCGAGCGTCTTTGTGACCAGCTGGTCGACTGGCGCGATCTCGGTGGGCGTGAGCGGCTGGGCGGCGGCGGGGAAAGCGAGGAGCGCAAGAGCGCGGCTGAGATGCGAAGCATGGCGCGGACCTTAGCTGGCAAGCTTCAGCAGTAAAGCGCCCCTCGGTCTGAAAATCGCGCAAACTTCCGCGACTTTGACGCAGGATAATTCATGGAACGTCGCCGTTAAGCGGCCCGTTAACCCGTCGCGACGGAGGGAGAGACCAGATGAGAGGCGGCTGGGCTGCAACGCATCCTTGCAATCGTGATGGCGATCATCGGCATCGTGCTGACGATCGGCGGCATCTGGCTCGTCGCTCTAGGCGGCTCTCTCTATTATCTCATCACCGGCGTCGCGATGCTTGCCTCGGCATGGTTCCTGTTCCGCGGCCGGATGCTCGGCGCGTTGGATCTACGTCGGTCTGTTCATCCTCAGCGCGATCTGGGGTTTCGCGGAATCGCGTGGCA
The DNA here is from genome assembly GCA_963738825.1 of uncultured Alphaproteobacteria bacterium. Classification (GTDB taxonomy): domain Bacteria; phylum Pseudomonadota; class Alphaproteobacteria; order Sphingomonadales; family Sphingomonadaceae; genus Sphingomicrobium. Next base: position 122,335 of record CAVTYB010000004.1, read on the forward strand.
ACGCCTGGGCGATGGTGCCGTGGCTCGTTGCGCCGCTGGTGATCCTCATCTGGACTTTGCTTGTGATGCCGACGCTAATGCCGCGCGAGCGCCGGCGTATGGGGCGCTGCATGGGGCGGGATTGCGCTTGGCGGTGATTTTCGTCGACCGCGAGCTTCGCGATTATCGGGAACAACCGGCGGCACGGCGGTCGCTGCGCTGCCTTCGCAGAAGTTCGCCCGGCTTCGTCGATCCATCAGGGGCGGCGACGGGAGCGGACTGGCTCGCCTACGGCGGCACCAACGCAGCGTGGCGCTTCACGCCGCTGACCCAGATCAATCCCGATAATGTCGGCAAGCTCCGCAAGGTCTGGGAGGTCCATGTCGACGGACAGCCGAACAATCCCGATTACGTGAAGCTCTACGGAACCGAGAACACGCCGCTCAAAGCCGGCAACATGCTCTACACCTGCACCGCGAAGAACGTGATCGTCGCTCTCGACGCGGCGACCGGAAAGCCAGTGTGGCGGGTCGACCCGCAGGTGCCGGACAAGTGGATTCCGTACACGACCGCTTGCCGCGGGGTGTCCTACTATGCGGTGCCCGGCGCAGCCGCGAACTCGCGTCTGCGCCAAGCGCATCATCGAAGGCACGATGGATTCCCGGCTGATCGAGGTGGATGCGCTAACCGGCAGGCCCTGCACCGAGTTCAACGGAAGCGGGCAGCAGGACACGAAGATCGGAATGGGTTGGGTGCCGCCGGGCTCCGCCGGCATCAATTCGCCGCCATCGGTCATCCGAGGGATAATCGTCGTCGGGCCACCAGGTCCTCGACGGCCAATGCCGCTGCGCGCCGTCAGGGGTGATCCAGGGCTTCGACGCGAAGACCGGCAAACTCGCCTGGGCATGGGACATGCAGCATCCCGACTGGAACGGCTATCCGCCGAACGGACAGACGTGGGGACGTGGCACGCCGAACAGCTGGTCGATCAATGCCGGCGACGAGAAGCTGGGGCTGGCCTTCGTGCCGACCGGAAATGTCGCGGACGATTACATCTCGAGTGGCCGAACCCCTCAGGAAAATGCCTACAACAGTTCGATCGTCGCGATCGACGTCACGACCGGCAAGCCGAGGTGGAGCTTCCAGACGGTAAAGATGGACGTCTGGGACTATGACATCGGAAGCCAGCCGAGCCTGATCGACTATCACGGCACGCCGGCACTTCTGGTCGCCTCGAAGCAGGGCGATCTCTATATCCTCGACCGCGCGACCGGTAAGCCTCTCGCGCCGATCGGCACAATTCAGGCGCCCCAGGGAGGGATCGAGTCAAACCTTCGCTCGCCGACGCAGATCATCTCGCTGTGGAACACTCTTCGCAAACCCGACCTGAAGGAATCCGACATGTGGGGGATGTCGCCGATCGACCAGATGATCTGCCGCATCCAGTACCACCAGGCCGACTATCGCGGCTTCTACACGCCGCCGAGCGTCGATCATTATAGCGTCCAATATCCGGGTTATAATGGCGGCAGCGACTGGGGCAGCCTGTCGATCGATCCCATCCGCGGCATCGTCATCGCGAACTACAACGATATGCCGAACTACGTGAAGCTCGTGACCCGGGCCGAGGCGAACAAGGCAGGGCATCGTTCCGCGCTTCGCGACCAACACGCCGCCGAGCAAGCCGCACCAGATCGACCCGCAATGGGGTGTCAAATATGCGGTCAACGTCAATGCCGGCTGGCGGATGCCGTTCACGAAACTGATGTGCAAGCGGCCGCCCTACGGTGGCATCCGGGCAATCGATATCGCAGACCGGCAAGACCCTTTGGGACCGGCCGCTGGGCACGGCGCGCAAGAATGGTCCGTTCAAGCTGCCGACCTATCTGCCGTTCAAGATCGGCACGCCGAACAATGGCGGCGCAGTGACCACCGCCAGTGGACTGATATTCATCGCGGCCGCGACCGACGACCTCTTGCGCGCGATCGACGAGCGCACTGGCAAGGTCTTGTGGTCGGTTCCGCTACCCGCCGGCGGACAGGCGACACCGATGATCTATGAGCAGAACGGGCGAGAATATCTGGTGATGTTCGCTGGCGGCCACCACTTCATGGAAACGCCGATGGGCGACAGCGTGATCGCTTACGCGCTTCCGAGCTAGGTCACGGCATCGGGCACTGCAGCGGCTCGCGCAGAATCGCCTCGTCCTGCGCGGTTAGCTGGATGTGCAGCGGCTTCGCCGCTTCGACGAACTGCTTCGCTCCGAGGTTCATGGGGCCCGTTAGCGCGCGAAGCTGAGCTACAGTCTCGACGAAACGGTCCCGCGAAGTGTCGGAGAACGGCCGCTCGCGACGATAGGCATTGATGCTCGCCCAGAGCTCCTGCTGGCGAAGGTTCATGTTCTGGAAGATGCGGACGAAGCTGAACAATTCGGCGTACGCGTTCCGGGTGTCGTGAGGCATGTGGGCGATTGCGCCCGAGGCGACTGCTGCACCCCAGGCCGCCGTGCCCCACACGCGATTGCGGGACACCGGCGCATTGCGGATGACGAGCGTACCGTGGCTGCTGTCGGCAAGATCGTCCAACGCATCCAGCGTTCGGTGCTGGCAATCGGTGATTTTGTTCCGCTCCTCCGCGGCGAAGAGCGAGTCCGACAGCTCGTCATTGAGGCTGTCCTCGACGATCCCGACTTCGCGATGCCAGTTCGAGGCGTCGACCGCCTGGTCGGCGGCGAGCGCGATGAGGACGCCCAGCACGATCGTGCCGACTTCTTTGAGGAAGTCACTCTAGTCGTGAACAGGCTTATGGTCGGGCGCTTCGACGTGGTGGGCCTTGCCGGGCATGCTGCCCGCGTAGCGCAGTCGAAGTCTAAGTACAAGCTCTACAAGCTCTACAAGCTCTACAAGCTCTATAAGCGGCCACGATGAACCCTTTGGCCACTGGAGGAAACCAAGTCTGAGAGGTCACAGCTTGCCGTTCAGATTTGTCACGCCTTTCGCATTTCTTGCGCTCGTGCCGGTGGGCGCCATGCTCGGCGGTTCGTTCATGCTGCTCGCGGCTGCCGTGACTCCTCTCTGCCTTGCAACGATGGACGCCGCGCTTGGCGAAGACAGCGCGAAGGCCGGTCCGTCGGGCGCGACGATACTGCGTTGGCTGCCGCGGATGTATGCGGTCGTGCAGTTCATCGTCACTTGCTGGGCGGCAGCATGGGCGGCGCGGCCTTCGACGAGCTTCGCCGAAGCTTCGGGCCTTGCGCTCTCCGTCGGTTTCACCACGGGCGTGTTCGGCTTCCTTGCTGCGCACGAGCTAATCCACAGCAGCGAGCCGAGGGAGAGGGCACTCGGCCTGACGCTGCTCGCGAGCGTCTTCTACATGCATTTCAGGATCGCCCATGTTTACGGCCACCACCGCCGCGCGGCGACCGCCGAAGATGCTGCGACGGCGCGGCTTGGAGAAGGGCTCTACGCCTTCCTGGTGCGAACGCTTTGCGGTCAGTTTCGGGAGGCGTGGACCTTCGAAACGGAGCGGCATCGGCGGCGGGGAATGCGGGTCATCGCGCCCGGCAATCGGATGGTTCAATATCTTGCGATCGAGATCGCAATCGTAATCGTCGTGGGCCTGGTCAGCTGGCGGGCGCTTGTCTTCCTGGTCGCTGTCGCTGCCATCGCCGTCGCACTGCTCGAAGGCTTCAATTACGTCGCCCACTACGGCCTGCTGCGACGCGTTGAACCGGACGGCAAGATCGAGCCCTTAGCGCCGATCCACAGCTGGAACAGCTCGAGGCGCATGAACAACGCGGCACTGTTCAACATGGGCCGCCACGCCGATCACCATCGTCATATGGCGCGGTCCTATGAGCAGCTGGAGGTCATGGAGGGCGGAGCGCAGCTGCCCGCGGGCTACGCGGCGGCGCTTCTGACGGCGCTCGTGCCGCCGCTTTGGCGCAGGGTGATGGACCCGCGCGTCGCGGCTCAAAGATCCCGCTAGACGCGGCTAGTCGGACCGTTCGGGTGACCGTTATGGTCGTTCCTAGCGACCAGATAGATGTCGAGCGCGATCACGCCGAGCCGTAGAGCAATCACCAGCAAGGCCGACCGAACCGCTCTGCGTTAGCATGCTGAGCGCAAGCCATGGATTGCCGTTGAGCGGAGCCGGCGGAGCGGTTGACGCTCCTGCGGCGGTCGATGTGATAATCAAGGAAGGACAAAGAACGGATGCGATCAGCTGGCGCGACCGAAGCATCATCCAACTCCTGCAACAATGACGCGACTGAGCGGCCCCGAGGGCGATGAGCGCTCGTCCCGCGGGTGGACCCGCCCGACGTTGATGTTAATCGGTTAATTCGATCGGTACTGCATAGAGATCGTGCTCGTCAGTATCTTCCACGCGGACGGAGACGATGTCGCCGGCGCTGAGCCCGCCGGCATCGCGGAGGTGAACCTCGCCGTCGATCTCGGGCGCGTCGGCCTTGGAGCGGCCGGTTGCGCCGCCGGTTTCATCGTCGACCGCGTCGATCAGCACGTCGATCGTCGAGCCGACCTTCGCAGCGAGCTTTTCGGCCGAAATGCGCGCGGACAGCGCCATGATCGCTTCGTAGCGCTCCTGCTTCAAGTCCTTCCGGGACCTGGTCGTCCATCGCGGTCGCGGGCGCGCCTTCGACGGCCTCGAACTTGAACGCGCCGACGCGATCGAGCTGCGCTTCCTCGAGCCAGGCGAGCAGATAAGCGAAATCCTCCTCGGTCTCGCCGGGGAAGCCGACGACGAAGCTCGAGCGGATCGCGAGGTCCGGGACCTGCGCGCGCCAATTGCGGATTCGCTCGAGGACCTTCGCGTCGTTCGCCGGGCGGCGCATTCGCGCGCAGCACGTTCGGGCTCGCGTGCTGGAACGGGATGTCGAGGTAGGGAAGGACGAGCCCCTCGGCCATCAGCGGGATGACGTCGTTCACGTGCGGGTAGGGATAGACATAATGGAGCCGCACCCAGGCGCCGAGCTTGCCGAGCTCGCGCGAGAGGTCGGTCATGTGCGCGCGAACTTCCTCGCCCTTCCAGGGCCGCGGCTGGTGCCGGATGTCGACGCCATAGGCGCTCGTGTCCTGGCTGATGACCAGCAGCTCCTTCGTGCCGGCGGCGACCAGCTTCTCCGCTTCGCGAAGGATCGCGTCGGGGCGGCGGCTGACGAGGTCGCCGCGAAGGTGCGGGATGATGCAGAAGGCGCAGCGATGATTGCAGCCCTCGGAGATCTTCAAATAGCTGTAGTGGCGCGGGGTGAGCTTGAGGCCCGCTTCGGGGACCAGGTCGATGAACGGCGAGGGGATCGGCGGAGCGGCCTCGTGGACCGCGGCGACGACTTCCTCATATTGCTGCGGGCCGGTGACGGCGAGCACGTCGGGGAAGCGGTTCCGGATGACGTCCGCTTCCTTGCCCATGCAGCCGGTGACGACGACCCGGCCGTTCTCGGCGATCGCTTCGCCGATCGCTTCGAGGCTTTCTTCCTTGGCGGAATCGAGGAAGCCGCAGGTGTTGACCAGCACCACGTCGGCGCCGGCATAATCGGGCGACATGTCGTAGCCGTCGGCGCGCAGCTTGGTCATGATTCGCTCGCTGTCGACCAGGGCCTTGGGACAGCCGAGCGAGACCAGCCCGACGCGCGGGGGCTTGGGGAGAGTTGTGACGTTCATCGGAAGGGCCGCGCCAATATAGGAAGTTTCCGGCGAAAACTAGGCCTTGGCTAACTGCCTTGTTCAGCTTGACAAAGGACGGCTAAGAGCGCGCCCGAGCCTTCGATAGACGGAGTAAGCATGCGTATCGCGATGATCGGCACCGGTTATGTGGGCCTCGTCTCCGGCGCCTGCTTTGCCGACTTCGGCCACCGCGTGTGCTGCGTCGACAAGGACGCGGCGAAGATCGACGGCCTCAACGCCGGCAAGATGCCGATCTGGGAGCCGGGGCTGGAGGCGCTGGTCAAGGCCAATGCCGAGCGCGGGCGGCTCACCTTCACGACGGATCTGACCGAAGGCGTTAAGAATGCCGAAGCGGTGTTCATCGCGGTCGGAACGCCTGCGCGGCGCGGCGACGGCCACGCCGATCTGACCTTCGTGTTCGAAGCGGTGCGCGAGCTTGCGAAGGTGATCAGGCCGGGGACGGTGGTCGTCACCAAGTCGACCGTCCCGTCGGGACCGGCGACCGGATCGAAGAAATCCTTCGCGAGGAGGGCGTGACGGACGTCTCGGTCGCGTCCAACCCCGAGTTCCTTCGCGAAGGCGCGGCGATCGCCGACTTCAAGCATCCCGACCGGATCGTCGTCGGCGCCGAGGACGATCGCGCGCAGGAAGTGCTGAAGGAAATCTACCGCCCGCTGTTCCTCAACCGGGCGCCGATCCTGTTCACTGGCCGCCGCACTGCCGAGCTGACCAAATATGCCGCGAACGCCTTCCTCGCGGTCAAGATCAGCTTCATCAACGAGATCGCCGACCTGTGCGAGGCCGTCGACGCGGACGTCCAGGACGTCGCCCGCGGGATCGGCCTCGACAACCGAATCGGCCCCAAGTTCCTGCACGCCGGTCCCGGCTATGGCGGAAGCTGCTTCCCGAAGGACACGCTCGCGCTGCTTCAGACCGCGGACAAGTTCGGGGTCGATCAGCGGATCGTGCGGACGACGGTCGAGGTCAACGACGACCGCAAGGCCAGCATGGTCGAGCGGGTTGCCCGGGCGCTCGGCGGTCGAGCTGGAGGGCAAGCGCATCGCCGTGCTCGGCCTGGCGTTCAAGCCCAACACCGACGACATGCGCGACGCGCCCTCGATCCCGCTGGTCAATGCGCTTGTCGAACGCGGTGCGGAGGTCAGCGCCTTCGATCCCGTTGCTCGCGAGCAGGCGGAGAAGATCTTCACCGGAATCGAGTTCGCGCCTGACGCCGAGAGGCCGCGTCGGGCGCCGACGCGCTGGTGATCGTCACCGAGTGGGACGAGTTCCGCGCACTCGATCTCGAGAAGATCGCAGAATCGCTGCGGGGCAAGGTGCTCGTCGATCTGCGCAACGTCTACGACCGCGACGAAGCCGAAGGCGCCGGGCTGGCTTACTACGGCGTCGGCCGCGGCAGCTCGGAGCGCGACTGAGCCAGGGGCGCCGTCTCGCGCATCGCCAGGAACACCGGCAACACCCATAAAGCGACGAGCGCGATCATGGCGCCGGGCGCCATGTGCCAACCCGTTCGCTCGACCAGCCATTGCGCTGCCCACGGCGTAAGTCCGCCGAAGATCGCCGTCGCCATCGTCGCGCCGAGCGCGAGGCCGGTGATGCGGCCTTCGCCATGGAATTGCTCGGCGGTCGCAACTGCGCCGACCGCGCTGACACCGCCGGCCACTGCCGCAAGAATGACGGCGCCGAGCAATGCCCGTGCTTGTGATCCGCTGGCCATCAGCGCGAACATGGTCATCGGCAGGACGGCGCTCGCGCCGCAAAGAGCGAGCAGGACCGGACGTCGCCCGGTCCGGTCCGACCACCAGCCGACCACCGGCGTCACCAGGATCACCGCGACGGCCGCGATCGTCGAGAGCCAGAGGGCGCTTCGCTCGTTCAGCGCGCCGGCGGAGGTGAGGAACGCCGGCACGTAGGTGATCCCAACATAATAAGTGATCGAGCCGAGCGCCGAGATCGAAAAGCCGCGCGCGATGCCCTTGCGATGATGCTTGAGCGCATAGGCAAGGGGCTCGGCGGGGATCGACCCTTCCCGCTGCTGGCGCCGGAACTCGGGCGATTCGTGCATCGTCGAACGGGCGATCCAGACGCTGGCCGCGAGCGCGGCTCCAACGAAGAATGGAATGCGCCAGCCCCAGCTGTCGAGTTGTGTGGCGCTCGTCATGCTGACGGTGAGCGCGGAAATGCCGACGGCAAGCAATGCGCCAACCTCGCTTGCGGCGGACGCGGACGACGTGATGAGGCCGCGCCGCGCGGGTGGGGCGCCTTCGAGCAGGTAGGCGACCACGCCCGTATATTCGCCGCCGACCGAGAAACCCATGATGCAGCGTAGGAGGAGGAGCAGCCCGCCCGCCGCGGGACCGATCGCGGCTCGCGTGGGGAGCAGCGCAGTCACGAGCATTGCGCCGGTCATCATCGCGACCGACATCAGCATCATGTGCCGCCGCCCGCGGCGGTCGCCGATATGGCTGAAGAACAGGGCACCGAGCGGCCGCATGAGATAAGCGATCGCGAAACCGCCGAGCGTCAGCAGGAGCGACTTCGCGCCGCCGCCGTAGAAAACGCGCGACAGGACCGTCGCAAAATAGAGGTAGAGCGTGAAATCATACCATTCGACGATGGTCGAAAAGGCAGCGACGCCGAGCGACCGCGGTGGAAGGACTGGCGTCTCCATCGCAGCGAGACTGCCAGACTGAATGGCGCCTGTCGCCCTTTCAGACTGAAGCGAGCGCCGGTTGCTGCCGTTCGATCCGGCGGGAGAGGACGAACCATGCTGCCCAGACCACAAAGCCTGCGAGCAGATCGACCACATAATGTCCGCCGCCGGGCAGCGTTCCGAGCAGCATGAAGAGGAGCCACGCGGCGGCGGGGATCAATGTCACGAGACGCTTGCGCCACATCGCGAGAACGAGAAAGCCGACGACGGAGTGGAATGACGGAAAGGAAATGACCCCATCGACGACTTGCAGTCGAAGAACCGGATCGGCGCCGAAGTAGAACTCGTCGAAATGCGGCCAGAACGTACGCATCGCCTGTTCCGGAAGCCGGTCGAAGAGGTCCTGCGAGGCCCATACACCTAAACCCTTGGCGGGCACGAAGATGGCGATGAAGCAGGCGGTGAACAGGGTTCCGACGAAGCAGAATGCGGCGCGCCATGCTTCGACGCGGTCACCGATCAGACTCAAGACCACGAGACCACCCAAGAAGATGGGGATCGTGTAATTGTAGGCAAATGCCAAGAGGAGGTGGATCCACTCAACGTGGCGGAGTAGCTAGTCGGCGACCACAAGTCCGTCGAGGCCGAGCGCGAGGTCCCACGATCGCAGCATCGGATCGGCAAACGGAAAGTGGAGTTTCAGTTCGAGCATCGCGAACGCGCCGCAGGCCATGCCGCCGAGCCCCACGATGCCGACCGCCCAGCATGCATCGGCGAGACGTTCGCGCCCGGCGCTACGCCACCACATACGCGATAGAAGTAGCAGCGTCGCAACCGCACATTCGATAAGCGCCGTTCCTTCCGGGTTGACACGTACGTCAAGGGCGACCGTCAGTGCCAACGCAACAATGGCGCTTGCGAGGATCAGCCACGCGGTGAGCGCGCGAAATCCATCGACTACTAAGTCGCTCGCGGGAGTAGAATAGAGTGGAACATTATCGTTATCCGGCAGGGAATTTGATCCCCGCAGCGCTCGCGCGCCAACGCATTACTGAGCAGACTTCCCCCTTGGCCGCTACGCGACGCAACAAAAGCAACAACAAACGGCGGCCGAGCCCGCTTCTGTTAATCGACCTAGGGCAAGTAACTTACTGAAGAATTGAAGTTGCTGATCGACGATCAGTCCCGCGCTCTCGGCGCCAACTCGTCCAGGTGGGCGAGCATGTCGGCGGGATCGTCGAAGACGCGCATCGCACCGGCGCGCTCCAGCTCGTCCTTCCCATAACCGCCGGACAGGAAACCGATGCCGAGTGCGCCGCAGCGTGACGCGGCGTACATGTCCCAGATGCTGTCGCCGACCACGTAGGAAAGGTGCGTCGTGGTACCGAGCCGCCGCGCCGCCTCGACGAACAGGTCGGGGTCGGGTTTGGCATAGCGGACCATGTCGCGGGTGATGACGGTGGCGCTGGCCGGATCGACCTCAAGGCTCTTCAGATTCATCTCGGCCGTCCGCATCCGACCGCTGGTCGCTATAGCCCAGGGGAGGCTCTGCTTCGTCAATTCCTTGAGCAGGTTGACGGCGCCAGGAAGCGGCGGCACGTCTTTCGACAGTTCGCGGAAGAGCTCGGCGTGTCGATCCCGGAGCCGCTCCAGACTTTTGTCGTCGATTGATCGACCGAGCTCGCGCTGCAGCTGCGCGGTGAAGAGGCCGCCGCTCATCCCGATTTTGCGGTGGATGCGCCAGACGGAGAGATCGAGGCCCTGCTCGCGCAGGGCGACGTGCCAGGCGCGCACGTGGTTGTAGACGCTGTCGACCAGAGTTCCGTCGAGATCGAAGAGGAAAGCAACCGAACCGCTCATAGCGAGCGCCCAAACCTCACTTCTTAAGGTCAGTTCCGGGCTGCCGGAATGCTTGCGATTATCTCGGTGCCGTGAAGCAATCGCCGAACGCTTAGTCGGCCGCCGATCTCGAGTAGCCGCGCGCGCATTCCGGTCAATCCAACGCCCTTCGATCCGTGTCTCGCGAGTGTCTCATTCGAAATTCCGACGCCGTCATCCGAAACGATGAGGTGAGCCATCGACGCTCGGAAGCAAAGCCGGATCGCGGCCCGTGAGGCCTTCGCGTGCCGGTAAACATTGGACAGTCCCTCCTGCGAGACCCGATAAAGGGCTCCTTCAGCGACGCTCGACAGTCGAACCGCTTCGCCAAGACGCTCGAACGACACATCGATGCCGGTCCGAAGTTTGAAACCCTCCGCAAGCTCCTTCAATGCGTCGACTAGGCTCATCCTGGCGAGGGCGGGGGGTTCGGCAAAGGAACTGACCGAACGGATTTCGCGCTGCGCCTCGTCCACGAGCTCCTGCAGCTCACCGACGATTGGCAGCCAGTCGGTGGTCTCGGACTGCCGCTTCAGGCGCCCAAGCGCGAGGCCAAGGGCCGTCAAAACCTGCGCCGTTGAGTCGTGAAGCTCACGTCCGAGCCGTTTCCGCTCGTTGGCCTTTCCGTCGATCAGCGACTTCGTGAAATCTTCCTTGAGCCGTCGAAGCTCGGCGATTTCAGTGACCTCGAACCGCCTGACGGTGATGAAGGAACGCGCTCCAACCGCCACGCGGTGGTAGGACATTTGATACTCGTGATCGCTCCAGTTGCCCCTTCCGCGAAATTCCATCTGCCAGAAGTCGCGCTTACCAGCCGCGATCTCGCGGATGGCGCTTGCCGCGCGCATTGCCGCTTCATAGCCAGTCGACGCGTGATACTCGCAAACAGCTCGATAATCGTCGCCGGGGGACACGCCGACATAGCCGTATTTCTGCATGGCCTCGGTCCAGGCGCGGTTCACCGCGATAATGATGCAATTCTCGTCAAGTAGGGCGACCTGCTCGGGAAGATCGTCGATCAAGTGCTGGAGCGCCAAGGCTAGTGGAGAATCGTCGAGTTTCTCCGCTAACCCGCTTTCGTGCGAGACCAACGGAGGCGCAGTAACGCGCCCGGCCCGGCCCGGGCCCAGAAACAATTCCGTCTCCAGCTTCATTTCTACTCCTGCGCGCCCCCGATGCACGCAGACCTTGGAGGCACGCCCCTATTACTCGGGGTAGCACTTAGCAGATATATAGGATTCTCCCTAGGTCCCGCGCTGGCCTTTGCGCAGTTATGCAAGTTAAATTATCCTTACAAATCTGTCGGTAGTGACGTTACTGCGGCTATTCCAAGGGGTTGGTTACCGAGGATCGGTTCAGGGTAAACCCCAACCGGAATCATTAAATCTACCGTTTAGACGCGGCGCGCGCAGCGATTCTCCAACCTTTTGCCGAGCTCGAGCTGGGCGAGGAAGTCTTCCATCATCAAGGAAACTTCCTCTTTCGCTCCGAGTCGCACGGGTGCGTCGGACCCCCGCCAGCTGGCCCACGCCACTCCCGCTTCCAGGCTGAACACGACTCCGCCCGACGGATCGGCGGCAGTCTCCTGCTCATCCGAACGCTCGCACTGCTTCCTAACCAAATGCACTAAGCCGATGACGAGGAAGCTGTAAGCGAGGAAGATTGCCATGCCCACCAGGTTCGGTTCGTCCCAGTGGAACGCGTAGTGCACGCCCATCAGCGCGTTGCAAATGGCTGCGCTTCCTATCGCCACAGCCGTCGCCAACCTCGACCCGGCGATGATGGCTGTTGCCAAGAAGAAAGGGCAGAAGGTGATGCATTGGAAGTCGTTTGTGCCCGTGAATATCGTCAAGCGGATCAGCGTCGGAATCGCCACGGCGAGGAGGCTGAAGACGAACGCTCGGCCGCCTTCTAACGGAGCCTTGGAAAGCCATTCGTCAGAGAATTGAGCAATATGCCTGCGCTGCATGGCAACGGCCCCAGTTTCGTAGGTCCCCAGAGTCCCCGATGCTTAGCATCTCCATTTCGGCTCCGCATCGTCTCGAAACGTGGCTGTCGCAAATTGCCAACAATGCAGCGCGTCGATCGGATTTGTCGGTTGGTCGCAAGCGGTCGAAACCTAACGGATTTTAAACCATGAGCGCCTAGGGCTTTTCTCGACGTGGGAAATCGAGTGGAAAGCATCAGGCGCATACTCCGGACTGGGGGAAGCAATCCCCAGGAAGAAGCGCGGCCCGAGTTGGGGCGCGCGGAAGCGCTGCTGCAGGAATTCGAAAGTAGCGAAAAGGGCTGGTTCTGGGAAACCGAGCGCGACGGCGCTTTGTCTTACATCAGCGACAGCGTCGCGCGAGCACTCGGACGCGAGCAGGACGACCTCGTCGGACGTCCATTCACCGACCTCATCTCCACCGAGACCGCCGACGGAAGCGCGACCTCGGAGCGCACGCTCGGTTTCTATCTGTCGTCGCACGTCGCGTTCCAGGACCTGATCGTCCGCGCCAAGACCAAGAACGAGACCTGGTGGTCGATCAGCGGCCGCCCGGTCCACGACGAGGTTGGCCGCTTCTTCGGCTTCCGCGGCTTCGCCTCCGACCTGACCAAAATGCGCCAATCCGAGGTCGAGCTGGATCGGTTAGCGAAGCAGGACTCCCTGACCGGGCTCGCCAACCGCGAAGCGCTCCGCCGCGCGCTCGATGATGCGTTGGTCGGTGCGGTGAGGCGGAAGCACCGCTGCTCGGTCTTTCTGCTCGACCTCGACCGCTTCAAGGCGGTCAACGATACGCTCGGCCACCCCGCCGGCGACACCTTGCTTCGGCTGGTGTCGCTCCGGCTGCGCGACGTGATCGGCGAGGCCGGCCAAGTGGGACGCCTCGGCGGCGACGAATTCGAGGTGGTGCTCCCGGCGACATCGTCGAAGGATGATTTGTCGCGCCTCGCGCAGGGGATCATCGACAGCCTGTCGCGGCCCTACACCATCAACGGAACGGTTGTGTCGATCGGCGCATCGGTCGGCATCGTCACGTCCGACTATGACGACCGCACTTCGGACGACCTGATGCGCGATGCGGATCTTGCGCTTTACGCCGCGAAGGCCGCGGGCAAGGGGTGCTTCCGGTTCTTCGCGCCAGAAATGCACGAAGCGGCGCGCGAGCGGCAGCTCATGGAATCCGATCTCCGCGTCGCGCTCGAGAAAGGTCAGCTGAGGCTCATGTACCAGCCGTGCGTCGATAGCACGAGCGAAGCCGTCACCGGCTTCGAGGCGCTGATCCGCTGGCAGCACCCGGAGCATGGCGCGATCAGTCCGGGAGTCTTCATCCCGCTCGCCGAGGAAATCCAGCTTATCAACGAGATCGGCGAATGGGTGCTCAAGACCGCATGCGAGGAAGCCGCGAAATGGCCGGAGCATGTCACCGTTGCCGTCAACCTATCGCCGGTCCAGTTCAAGCTGCATTCGCTGCCCGCAACGGTGCGCGCGGTGCTCAACGAAACGGGCCTGCCGGCCAAGCGGCTCGAGCTCGAGATCACCGAGGGCGTGTTCCTCAGCAACGACGAGCACGTCCACGAGATGATCGCGAGCCTGAAGGCGATCGGCGTCAAACTCGCGCTCGACGACTTTGGTACGGGCTATTCGAGCCTCAGCTATTTGCAGCGAGTACCGTTCGACAAGATCAAGATCGACCGCAGCTTCGTCGCCGGAGCCACGGAGCCGGAGAGCCGCAATGCTGCGCTGATTCGGGCGATGGTCGGCCTCGCCTCGGACCTCAACATGCAGACGACCGCGGAAGGCGTCGAGACGCATGAGGAACTCCAGCTCATCCGCGACCTCGGCTGCTCCCTCGTCCAGGGCTACATCTTCGGCAAGCCGATGCCTCCGGAAGAGGCAATCGAGCTCGCCAAGAAGGGCGCAGCAACTTTTCCGGCGCAGCTGCCGCCGCGGGAACCGCGGATGCGTATCATTCGTGCTGCCCTGCTTCACTATCAGGGGCGTGTGATCGGTGCGCGCCTCCGCAATATCTCTAGTGGCGGTGCGCTGGTCGAGTGCCGCGAAGAGCTCGCGTTCGAAGACCGGATCAAGCTCGACTTCGCGGCCGGCGGACTGATCGATGCCGAGGTCCGCTGGACCAAAGGCACGCAGTTCGGCTGCCAGTTCCGCGAGAAGTTCGACCTCAAGCTGCTGCAGCCGACGAAGCCGACGACGACTGCGCCGAAGGTCATGGCTCCCAACTACCTGACCGGGAAGGACGACGCCGTCGGCGACAAATAGCAGGGTGAGATGATCGCAAGGCTTTGACTTGAAGTGGCAATCATGATTCCCTGACTGTGCTCGAAAGGAGTGGCGATGAAGCTGTTTGTCGCCTTCGCAGTATTTATCTGGTTCGTCTGCGGGTTCGCCGGGGCCTGGCGATTGGAGGGTCTCAACGAGCTCCATTGGAAGACGATCGCAAAGGGGCCGATCAGCTTGGTCAAGGCCTTCAACGAAGATCCCGTGACCTATCCGGGGCCGGACTAACGAGCTCGGAGGGCCGGGGACGAAGCCTGCATGGCAACGGGGCGAGACGAGCAACGGGCGTTCACAGAGACCGTTTTAATGTGGGAGCGAACCTTCCTCGCTCCAAAGACATGGCGCGCCGCGCATTCAGCGCTTGGCTAAGGGGCCGCGACAGCAAAAAGGACCCTGAACAATGAAAATGAGCCTCCTCATGGCGGCGGCGGCAATTGCCGTGGCTCCCGCGGTTGCACTTGGAGCCGCGCCAGGCGGCGGTGGTGGCCCCGGCATGAACAACGGGTCGAAATCGACCACGACTGCAACGCCCAATTCGCCGACCGGAAATGGCGGCGGTTACAACCATATGAACTCACCGCAGCACGCGACCGGCGAGCCCAGCCAGTCTTGTGAGAGGACCGGCTCGCCTCCAGGTGGCTCTGGAAGCGCTCCGGGCGGCGGTTCGCCCTTCACCGGCGATAGCAGCACGGCCGGCTCTCATTACGCCGGCTCGGCGCCGCAAAACTCCCGCAATACGGCATCGGTGTCACGGTACGATGTCGCGTGCGCCAACCAGCATCACTAATCGCTTGTCGTCACCGCGCGAAGCGCTCGTTGCCAGACGCCGCGGGCGCGCCGCCGCGAGCGGCGTGGCGAACGAACTAATTGCTGATGCGTTGAATCCTCCACAAAGCCATGGAGGAAAACCATGAACGACCATGACAAAGATGACGATGGCACCACCGCCGGTATCGACGATGACCGCACCGAAGGCAGCATGAAGCAGATGGGTGGCGAGATGAAGGAAGGCGCCGGCAAGCTGTTCGGCGACTCCAAGATGAAGCACGAAGGCCAGGCTGACCAGGCAGAAGGCAAGCTTCAGAATGCCTGGGGCAGCATGAAGGACGAAGCGCGCGAAGCCACGGACGACGGTGATAGCGACGAGGAAGATCGCTAGGGCAATCTGTCCAAGAAACAACGCGTAGGCCCAAAGGAAATCGGCCCGGCGGAATGAACCACCGGGCCGTTACCGAATGAGCCCCGCTTCGCATCCTGAAGGTTGCTCGGCCTAGGGGAAGAAGTGGGAGTCGGCGCCGCAACATTAACTCAAATCAATTCGGAGTCCAATGTTGCGGCGGCTCGATAAGAGGGGACCTACGAGCCGCCGCTACACGGAGACCCCAGTCTGGCGCGTGCCGGCCAAGGGGTCTCACGGGTGGCCCATGCTCCGGACGACCCAACGGGAGCGTTACAGGCAGATGAAACCTGTGACCCGCGTCAACGTAAATTAGCTTTCGGAACAGATTCGGTCGCCTGCGATTGTCGCGCTGGATGTACGATCCCACGACGCCCTTGCAGGATGAGCTCGCCAAGCGGCTTCTTCGCCGCGCGGGCAAGCTCAACGAGCAGGCTGACCGCCTCGCTGACGCATCTAACGTCTTCCGGCGCTCGCCGATCGAGGGCGTGCCCCAGAAATAGTCGGTCACCGCCGGTCCTTCGACCCGCCCCTTCCACTATGCTACGGCTGACCCGACACTAAGCGCGGGCTTTCGTCTCAGGGGCGCCGATGATGGCGGTTATCTTCGCGATGATGACGGGTGCGCTCGGACTCGCCTGGTTCGGGAGGCGGGCTATCGCGATCCTGCTAGTCTCGATCTCGCTGCTGCTGCGGATTCATTCGCCGCCGATCATTTTCGCAAAGCCGACGAGCAGGACAGTGCAGCCTGCCAAGCCGACGAGGGTACTCGCCAAGGCGCGTACGTCACTGGCCGGAGTGGATTGCTGGAGCCAGCGAGCCTGAATCCAGATGTAGGCAGTGCTGCTAACCGCAACGACGACGATGCCGGCGTACTGAAGGTCTGCGTTGCTGTAGCGGATTGCGGTCGAAGCGAGGCTGAGCGCCAGCGCGAACGGTGCAGCCAGGAAGCATTGAGCGTAGAAGGGCTGCTGAAGCGTCGAGCGATTGATGCGCTCTTTCATGAGGTGGGTTTCGATCGTCGCCATCATGACCGGGAACAGCGCGAAGGCGACGATGCGGAAGATGATCAAGGTCGTGTCGTCGTTGATATAGTCGGCGAGGCCCTCATGGCTGCCAACAAGCTTGCTGTCGCCGACCACTTCGAGCTCGACGATGTGGGCCAGGACGAGCGTGACCAGGAGGAAGATCGGCGGCCGCAAAGTCTCGCGGAACTGGTCGCGCGTCTTCTTGCGAAGCTCGGTCCGTGCATATTCCATCATCCGCAGCGGATGACTGACCGAGCGCCACAGCGTGACGGGATAGAAGAACAGCCACGTCATCAGCTCGTAAAGAAGCTCGTCGAGCGACTTCAGGATGTGGAAGAAGATCATTTGCCGACTGCCCCCGGCCGTGCGCGCTCAGACAGTAGCAGAGGAGTGTTCGAACGCCCATTGCGGACGCTCGGCGCTCATGGAAAAACCGTAGAGCGCGTGCATGCCTGTCGGTTCCGAACTTCGGCGGAGCGGGCGGATGGTCGATTTCTTTTACGGTTTGCCAGTTTGGGCCGCGACGGTCCTGATCCTTGGACTTTCGCTTTCGGTCGGGCTGACGAGTAGCTTCGGACTTCGCAAGGTCCTTCGGCTTCAGTCCTCAGATGACGACCGCGACCATGCCGTTAGTCTGATGCAGGTCGTCGCGGCCTATATCGGCATTCTCATCGCATTCGCGGGCGTTCAGGTATGGCAGGACTTTTCGGATGCCCATAACGGGGTCCACCGCGAGGCCGCAGCCGCGGCCGAGCTATATCGCGACCTCAATACATACGGTCCCTCCACCCAACCCCAGAAGCACGCGCTGCGGGCCTATATGGCGAGCGTCGTAAAGGACGAGTGGCCGCTCCTCGCCGAAGGACAATCGAGCCCTCGCACCGAACTTGCCTTGTTCCAACTCTTCCACGGCAGGGGAGACATCCAACCTGCGGACAATCGCGACACCACGATCTACGCTCAAGCATTCTCCAACCTCAACGAGCTCGTCGGGCTTAGGCGTGACCGGCTGATCCACAGCGCCTCGGGCATGCCCATGATCCTGTGGATCGTGGGCTTGGTCGGTTCGGTGCTGATTGTCGCTTACACCGGGACCTTCAAGGTGAGCCGGACCAACGCAATGATGATCTCCGGCATATCGCTCGCGCTTGGCCTAGTCTTCCTGTTCACCTTGATGGTCGACCGGCCCTACAAGGGGGCCTTTAGTATCGACAGTAGTGAGATGGTGGGCTTGAGCGCCAAGTTCGACCTGCTCGATCGCCTCGCCGCGGAAGCAGGCGGACCCGCGCCTCAACCGGCTCAGGCCCAGAGGATATAGAGGGGCATGAACTTCCACCTTTTCAAACCGCTGCATGGCTGGCGCGCGTTCGTCGGCGAGGTGGGGATCATCGTGCTCGGCGTGCTGATCGCGCTCGGCTTCGGGCAGATCGTGCAGGATTGGCAATGGCACGAGGACGTCGAAACGACGCGGCAGGCGATCGCCAATGAGATCGTGGAGGCGGTTAATCAGGGCGCTATGCGTATCGCTGTCGAGGACTGCCTTCGCGACCGGATCGGAGAGCTGGCCGGCAAGCTGAACGCGAACACCGGTCGGTGGACGGCGGACCCGCTGCCGCTCGCCCCTGGTGCGCCATCGTTCGCTCACTGGGACAACCGGAGCTTCGGCCGGGTTTACGGCATGCCGCTGCGGGGCTGGTCGCAGGACGCCTGGGACACGGCCAAGTCGGCCGGCGTGCTCGACCACATGGGCCACGACGAGGCGGCGTCGTACAGTGAAGTCTATGGCGAGATCGCCGGTATACGCGATTTCCAGAACCAGGAGCTTCTGCTCGAATCGAGTCTATCGTTCCTCAGCGCCAGCCAGCGGCTCGACGAACGGACCCGCAACGCCGCGCTCGAAAAGCTCGGGCAGCTCGATTCGCTGAATGCGACCATCTCAGGCCTCAGCAGCCTGATGATAGAGGAACTAGGCGGACTGCACCTGGATGTGAACCGCGGCGCCAGCGCCGGGCAGTTGAAGCAGTTCATCGGCGAGGAGCGGAAATACTACGGCGCCTGCGTGAAGGACGTCCAGATCCAGTACTGAACAGCGTCGCTAGCGCTGGGCGTCCGGCTCGTCTTCGTTCTCTTCGCTCTGGTTGCTGACGGTCGGTTCGTCCGGCTGGATGATCTGGTCTGTCTCGGTGGCGTTCGTCTCCTCATCATCGCTCGTCGCGACTTGCTTCGGTTTCGCTGACGCAGTTTCGCCGGGCGCCGCGCTAGGCGCCACGGCTTGCTCGTTGGCCGGCGCTTCGCTGGTCACATTCTCGTCGGCGTTCATGATGGCCAGATTTTCGTCGACGTTCATTCCGGTGAGCGCGTCGGGGTTCCGCGAGCTGCACCCCGCGACGGACAGCAGAGCGATTGCCGCGACGGCCGCGATGGGAAATTTCTTCTGAAGGGGGGAATACTGCACAGGCCTCTCCCTTGGGACGTCCTCCGCAAACGTGCCGGCAGACATTGTAGTTCAAATGGAGGGCACTTTCCTGCGGGACGCGGCAGGTTTATCTGCGCCTTCCTCAGACGTGGCGTTCTCCAAAGAAAGACCTGGAGGTGCCCCATGCGAGTGCATACCATAAACGGCGGAGCAAATCTGAAGCTCCATGTGCGCGATTTCGGACCGCGGGACGCGCCCTCGATCCTGTTGATCCACGGATGGTCGCAGCATCATCTTTGCTGGATCAAGCAGTTCGAGAGTCCGCTTGCCGAAGAGTTCCGGCTTGTCGCCATGGACCTTCGCGGTCATGGCCAGTCCGACGCCCCGAGCGACGCCGAGAGCTATACCACCGGGCGTCTCTGGGCGGATGACGTCGCGGTGGTGATCTCGGCGCTGGAACTGACATCGCCGGTCCTTGTCGGCTCCTCCTACGGCGGATTCGTGATCGGCGATTATCTGCGGTCGTACGGCGACGGCTCCATCGGCGGCGTCAATCTCGTTGCCGGCGCAATCGGCATCGGACCGAGCTGGTTTGGATCGATGATCGGCGACGACTTCGTTAAGTATGCGCCGCCGGCGACGTCCGATGACCAGCAGGTCGTACTAGAATCCTTGCAGAGCCTACTTCATCGCTGCGTCGTGAAGACCCTTCCGCCAGAAGATCTCGAATTGGCGATGGGCTGGATGATGCTGACGCCCGCCTACGTCCGAGGGCATCTCATTAGTCGCGACGAAGATTTTCGTCCCGACTATGCCCGGCTTCGCAAGCCCCTCCTGCTTTCCTACGGAGCGGCGGACACCATAGTCCTGCCGGCTATGGCTGAGGCCATTCGACAGGTTTGCTCCGGATGCCAGTCCTCGGAATATGAAGGAACGGGCCATTTTCCGTTCCTCGAAGCGCCGGCGCGTTTCAACCAGGAGCTGGCCGCGTTCACCCGAGCGGCGGCGGCCGCAAGTGGGCCGGTCAAAATGTCCGCCTCGCAGCCGAGCCCGGCGCCTGCCGTCTAGGACAGGAAAATCGGGAATCCTCCCGATTGCAACGCGAT
This sequence comes from uncultured Alphaproteobacteria bacterium, assembly GCA_963738825.1. Classification (GTDB taxonomy): domain Bacteria; phylum Pseudomonadota; class Alphaproteobacteria; order Sphingomonadales; family Sphingomonadaceae; genus Sphingomicrobium. Next base: position 142,554 of record CAVTYB010000004.1, read on the forward strand.
GCGCCGCGGCCGAAATCACCTCGACTATGACCGTCTACCACCTCCATTATGTCGACCCCCGCGGGAAGTTCGATCATGCGGACCGGATCGACTGTTCCTCCGATAGCGATGCGGTCGATGCCGCCTATGATCGGCACCTTCCGGTGAGATGCGAGATTTGGCGCGACGGCCGGCTGATCGCGAAGCTTCCGCCCAATCGCCGAATTGTCGAGGACATGCTGCGGGTCTGAGCGGCGCTGCGCTAACCGGCCTTCCTCGTTTACCAAACCCCGTCCCGCACCGGCACAGCGCGGAATCGGCGCTTCGGAATGCGCCGCAACGGTGGGACAATCGCCGCTTCGAAGCAGACGGAGGCGCAGAGCCGTGGCATTCGGACGCAGGAAGCCCGATTTCAATCTCCGTGGAGCGCCGCGCGAAGCAGTGATGCTCGCAGGTTCGGCGCTGTCGGTCACCCGTTCGCGCTCGGTCGTGGTGCGGGACATCTCGGCCAATGGAGCGGCGCTCGGCGGACGCGATCTGCCTCGGCCGGGCAACGATGTGATGATGGTTGTCGGGCCTTTCGATTCCCTCGGCCGCGTCGTCTGGCAGTCGGGCGACCATTGCGGAATAATCTTCGATGAGCCGATCCGCGCGGATCAGATCGAGCGCATGAAGGCAAGCGCCGACTGGGCCGAGGTCACCGGCTGGGAGCGGGGCGGCTAGGTTCATTCGCCGACCATGATATCCGCCACGCTGTAGCAGTGGCTCGCCCGATAGGCGTTGCGGCCGCGGTTCATGTGGGTGAGGTTGAAGTTGCGGATGGCGCGAAGCGATCGCGGGTCGCCAAGGAACTTGTCGATCGAGGCGCGCCCATGGACCTTCACGCCGAACGTGTCTTCCTTCCACAAGAAATGGCTGACGTCTTCGGAGCCCTCGACGCAGCTCTCGAGTAAGGCGTGGTCGAGGTGGTCGGGCTCTGGCGATCCGTCGGTGGTGAAATCGGACAGGTGCAGGATGAAGCGCGCCCGGAGGTCCTCCCCGTCCGGTAGTAGCGTGAACAGCTCCATCCAGCTCGCATTGACCCGAACGAGCGGCTTGTCGTTGGTCGAGGGCAGGCAGGACACCGACCAATAGTAGCGCTCGGTCCGCCGCGGGATGGGGATGCAGGTCGCGCCGTACTGGCGGAGGATGTCGAGGACGTCCTCGGCCTGAGGCCGGCGCAGGAGTTTCTCGAAGCGGCCGGCATATTTGAAGCGGTGTTCGAGGGACTCCGGGCGTTCGGTGGCGTCGGACGGCGTGGTCTCGCCTTCGAGCCAGGCCTGCTGCTGCTCGGCGTGGAGGAACTGGCGCAGACCCTTGGCGCCGTTCATGGGCGGACGCGGATGATTGGCTTTCCGGGATGTCGCTCCTTCGAATTGAAGCTGGCGACCGCGTCGTCGAGGGTTGAGATCGCGCCGATGTTCGTCCGTAGCCGGCCATCCCGCACCCGCTCCACGATCTCGTCAAGCTGGCCGCGATCGACTTCGACGACGAAGTCGATCGCCACCCCGTCAGCGGGGGGTTCCTCGACCGGTCCGATGACCGACACCAAGGTTCCCCCTACGCGGACCAGGCGCGCGGAGCGCTTGCCGATGTCGCCGCCGATGAGATCGAACACCAGATCGACCTCGCCGACGTTTTCCAGCGCGTCGCGGTCAAGGTCCACGAACTCGTTCGCGCCGAAATCGAGCGCGGACTGACGGTCGGCGGCGCGTCCGGTTCCGATGACGTAAGCGCCGAACTCACGCGCCAGCTGAGCCACCATCGACCCGACCGCGCCGGCCGCGCCGTGCGCGATCACGCGCTGTCCGGCGCGAAGGCGGCCGTGCTGGAACAGCCCCTGCCAGGCGGTCAGGCCCGAGATCGGAAGGCTCGCGCCCACCGTGAAGTCGACATCGTCCGGGAGCGGCGCAAGGTTGCGCGCCTCGACGGCCGTGTACTCAGCAAGGGTGCCGTCGCGATACCAGTCGGCGAGGCCGAATACGCGCTGCCCAACCGCGAGGCCCGTCGTACCGTAGCCGAGGGCGGTGACCACTCCGGCCAGCTCGTGTCCGGGGATTGTCGGCGTCCGGCCGCGGCCGAGGCGATCGGTCCAGGTCGACGGCCAGCTGAGCTCGGTCTTCACGAACCCCGAAGCGTGAACCTGGACGACGACGTCGTTGATCGCCGCCTGCGGCTCGTGGCGCTCCGCTAGTTTCATCCCGGCCGTTCCCGCCGCCTGATCTGTCACAACGATCGCTTTCATGGGCAATGCCTCCTTGAAGCAGCTCTAGGCCCGCCATTGCCCCGACAACAACTTCTGTTAGCTTCGTTCCGCTGGGCCTGCAGATGCACTTTCACCTTCCCAAACCGCTGCACGGCTGGCGCGCGTTCGCGGGAGAAGTGGGGATCATCGTGCTCGGCGTGCTGATCGCGCTCGCTGCCGAACAGGTGGCGCAGGGCTTCCACGAGCGGAGCGAGATGAGGCAGCTTCGCGATGCGCTGCGCGCGGAGCTCGCCGACGACCGCGCCCGCTGGGAGCTTATCCGCGCGCAGGACCCTTGCACGGTTCAGCGGCTGAACGCGCTGGAACAGTGGGTTGCAAGCGCTCCCGCCGACGCAAGCTTGATCAAGAACCCTTATCGAGTGATCCTGCTCAACATGCACTCGAGCGCCTGGGACCTCGCCAAGACCAGCCCGGCCACCGCGCACATTCCGCTGGAAGAGCGCCTGACTTACGCGAGCCTCTATGGCGCGATCGAGAATTGGCGCGAGTGCATCAACGAAGAGAACGTCAACTCGAACGCGCTCAGCGCCTTGTTGGTGACCGCCGACGAGCCGGAGAACCGCCGGCTTGCCCGGGTCCGGCTCGCCCAGGCGCGGCTGTTCCTCAACCGCCGCCAGCTCAATTACCGCTATTTCTTCGAGCGGTTCGACGAGCTCGGGATCAAGCCGGACTACGGCCAGCAGACCATCCGGGTTCACCCGAAAGCCATGTGCACGCCGCTGGGGCAGCCGATTTAGGCGTCGATCTCTTCCTCATCGACCGCTGACGCGCGGCTCTGGATGAACTCGAACCGCGGCGCGGGGTCGCGGCCCATCAGCCGCTCGACCAGGTCCTTGACCGGCTGGCGGTCTTCGTAGGCGCCGGGCAGCGTCACCTTCAGCATGGACCGCGTCGCCGGGTCCATCGTCGTTTCCTTGAGCTGGTTCGGGTTCATCTCGCCGAGGCCCTTGAAGCGGCTGACCTCGACCTTCTTGCCCTTGAACTCGGTCGCTTCGAGCTCGGCGCGGTGGGCGTCGTCGCGGGCGTAGAGGGTCTTGGCGCCGGCGGTCAGGCGGTAGAGCGGCGGCTGGGCGAGGAAGAGGTGGCCGCGGCGGACCAGCTCGGGCATTTCCTGGAAGAAGAAGGTCATCAGCAGGGTCGCGATGTGGGCGCCGTCGACGTCGGCGTCGGTCATGATGACGATGCGCTCGTAGCGCAGCGCCTCCTCGCTGAACTTGTCGCGGGTGCCGCAGCCGAGCGCGAGCTGGAGGTCGGCGATCTCGCTGTTGGCGCGGATCTTGTCGGCGGTGGCGCGAGGCGACGTTGAGGATCTTGCCGCGGATGGGGAGGATCGCCTGCGTCTTGCGGTCGCGCGCCTGCTTGGCCGAGCCGCCGGCGCTGTCGCCCTCGACGATGAACAGCTCGGTGCCGTCGGCGTCGTCGTTGGCGCAGTCGGTGAGCTTGCCGGGGAGGCGGAGCTTGCGCGCGGAGGTCGCGGTCTTGCGCTGGACCTCGCGCTCGGCGCGGCGGCGGAGGCGCTCCTCCATCCGCTCGACGATCGAGCCGAGGAGCGCGCGGCCGCGGTCCATGTTGTCGGCGAGATAATGGTCGAAATGGTCGCGCACGGCGGCCTCGACGAAGCGCGCCGCCTCGAGGCTGGTGAGGCGGTCCTTGGTCTGGCTCTGGAAATGCGGGTTGCGGATGAAGACGCTGAGCATCAGCTCGACGCCGTTGAACACGTCGTCGGCGGTGATGTCCTTCGCCTTCTTGTTGCCGACCAGCTCGCCGAACGCGCGGATGCCCTTGGTCAGCGCGGCGCGAAGGCCCGCCTCGTGCGTGCCGCCGTCGGGCGTCGGGATGGTGTTGCAATAATAGCTCTTCGCTGCCGTCGGAATAGAGCGGCCAGGCGACCGCCCATTCGGCGCTGCCCTGGTCCGTGCGGGAAAGTCCTGGCGGCCGGTGAAGGGCTGGTTGGTGACGGTCGGGCGGTCGCCGATCTGCTCGGCGAGATGGTCGGCGAGGCCGCCGGGGAACTGGAAGACGGCCTGCTCGGGGACTTCGGCGGAGGCGAGCGACGGGGTCGCAGCGCCAGCGGATCTCGACGCCGGCGAAGAGATAGGCCTTGGAGCGGGCGAGCTTGTAGAGGCGCTCGGGCGCTGAATGCGGCGTCGGCGCCGAAGATCTCGGGGTCGGGCGTGAAGGTGACGGTGGTGCCGCGGCGGTTGGGGGCGGCGCCGACTGTCCTCGAGCTTCGAGGTGGCGAGCCCCTGCGAGAAGGTCTGGCGGTAGAGCTTCTTGTCGCGCGCGACCTCGACGATCGTCTCGGTCGACAGCGCGTTGACGACGCTGACGCCGACGCCGTGGAGGCCGCCGGAGGTCGAATAGGCCTTGCCCTCGAACTTCCCGCCCGAGTGGAGCGTGGTCATGATGACCTCGAGCGCCGACTTGCCCGGATATTTGGGGTGCGGGTCGACCGGGATGCCGCGGCCGTTGTCGGTGACGGTCAGGCGGTTGCCGGGCTCGAGCGTGACCTCGATGCGGGTGGCGAAGCCGGCGACCGCCTCGTCCATCGCATTGTCGATGACCTCGGCGGCGAGGTGGTGGAGCGCGCGGGCGTCGGTGCCGCCGATGTACATGCCGGGGCGGCGGCGGACGGGCTCGAGGCCTTCGAGGACCTCGATCGCGGAAGCGTCGTAGTTGTCGGGCGTGGGCGCTGGCGGAAGACGAAAACAGGTCGGACATTTGAGGAACGGCTATAGGGCGCGGATTCGAGCCGTGCCAATCGCGCGATCAGGTGTTTTCCACAGTCTTGAAATGCGAACGGCCGTTCCAAATCAATGTGCCGCCGGACGCCACAATGGGTCCGGCGACGGGGCGGTCGCTCCAACACGCAGCATGCCGCCCCGCCTAGTCGCTCAAATGGAGGACATGACTATGCGTAGTGCTTTCGACTTTGCGCCGTTCCGGCGCTCCACCGTCGGCTTCGACCGGCTGTTCGACATGCTCGAGAACAGTCGGCCTGGGCCAGGCCCAGGAAAATTACCCGCCCTTCGACCTCATCAAGAAGGGCGAGAACGATTATTGCATCCAGCTCGCCGTCGCCGGGTTCAAGCCCGACGAGATCGACATCACGGCGCAGCAGAACGTGCTGCTCGTCTCCGGCCGCAAGTCCGACGAGACCGACGAGAAGGACGGCGACTTCATCTATCGCGGGATCGCCAACCGCTCGTTCGAGCGCCGCTTCGCGCTTGCCGACCACATCCAGGTCAAGGGCGCCGACCTGAAGGACGGCCTGCTCTCGATCGAGCTGGTCCGCGAGATCCCCGAGGCGATGAAGCCGCGGAAGATCAACATCGGCGGAAGTTCCGAAAAGCTGGCGTCGAAGAGGACGATCGACGCCGAAGCCGAGCACGCCTGACCAGGCCGGACTTCGAAGTCAAAGCCCCGGGGGGTAATCCTCCGGGGCTTATTTTTTGGTCTATGGGTTTATTGCGCGGATGCGCACGGGGCCTGGTGGAGAACACGAAGCGTTCGGGCATGTCGCATCGAGCCAGACCTTGCCGTCGCCGATCATCGCTCCCTGGTCGCGGACGAACAGCTTATCATCACGCTGGGCGAGAATCGACCGCCGGACCTTCGGGGTGAAGATCCGGTCGAAGTCCCGCTCGACCGACCGCGCATCGCGATAGAGGCGGCTCCCGCCCGGTCCGTTCACCCGCAATGGGAAATCGATCAACGCGACGATGGCGCCCCGGTCGTTCGAGCGGACCGCCGACTGCAATTGCGAGAGGAAGGACCTGTAACCCGGTTCCGGCCCGCCGCGGTCAGCGAAAGCCCTTTCTTCTCCTTCCGCGCGGCTCTTAGCCGTGGGCGCACTGGGAACGGGAAGGCTCGAGCCGGTGACGAGCACGTTGCTGGGGCTCTGCTGAGCGGATGCCTCATCGCTCGCGACCTCGCGCGCCGCAGGAGGAGGCGGAGGCGGAGGGGCCGCAGGTGGCGCGGGACGTGGAGGCGCCATTGCCAGCTGCGCGACGGAAGGGGCGGCCGGAGCCTGAACGACGGAGGGCGCTTCGACCTTTGCCGCCGGCTTGCTCTCGGTCGCGACTACGCCGTCCACGCCCTCATATTTTCGGAGGGCAGGCGCCGGCCCCAGACTATTGGCTGGCGCAGGCTGCGCTATCACAGGCGCTGCCCGGCGCGGCGGAGCGTTCGGTGCAAATCCCTGGTGCGTGGCGGCCCGCGGTTCAGATCGCTCGGGGGCAGCCGGCTGGTCGCGCAGCCCGATCAGCGCCGCGGGGATTCCGACCACCACGAGGAGCATGGCAGACGCTAGAGCGGCGACATGAGGCCGCTGGATTCCCTTCCATCGCAGCGCCGGGCGTTCTCGCGGCGCGAGCGCCGGCTGCTCGACCGCGTCGAACTTGCGAAGCGCGGCGTCGATCGCGGCGTCGCGGCGCGCCGGCCGCGGCGGCGGCGGCTCGGGCAGCAAGCCCGTCTGGTCCTGTTCGACCGCCATCTATCGCGCCTCGTCCATCGCCACCTGAATAGCGGCAATCGCGCGCTCGTCGAAACAATACGTGAGCGGCCGCCGGCGCAGGGCCAAGAGCGCCGGCGGCCCTTTCCGATTACGGGTCGAGCTTTGCCATCGTCCGCGCAGCTCTTCGCCGCGCGCACCATCTGGACGAACTCCGACCGATAGCCGAACTCGTCCTTGCCCGCGCGCCGCGGCGGCGATCCTGCAGCACGTCGTCGTAGGTCAGCGATCCGCTGTATTTGCCGCCGCGAAGCATCTCGGCGAAGCCGGCCACGGCGGCCGCGAAGCGCGCGTCCTGCGGCGCGGCGGCGAAGCTGCCGACCTCCGAGCGCCGGTCGATCGGAGTCGAGATCAGCCGGCTCGTGCTCGACTTGGGCAGCTTGTAGCGGATCTTCACGAAGCCATATTCGCTGCTCAGCCCTGCCGGCAGTCTTCGCCGGAGCCGAATAGCGCAGCGTCGTCCATCGTCCGCGGTCCGCCGACCGGCACGATCTCGTACAGCGCGGTCACGGTCTGGCCCGACCCGACGTCGCCCGCATCGACCTTGTCATTGTCGAAATCGTCGCGGTTGAGCGCGCGCGTCTCGTAGCCGATCAGCCGGTATTCGGCGACCGTCGCCGGGTTGAACTCGACCTGGATCTTCACGTCCTTGGCGATCGGGAACAGCGTCGAGCTCGCTTCGTCGACCAGCGTCTTCCGCGCCTCGTTCAGCGTATCGATGTAGGCGGCGGCGCCGTTGCCGTTCTGCGCCAGCGTCTGCATCAGCGCGTCGTTGTAATTGCCCATGCCGAAGCCGAGCACGGACAGGAACACGCCCTTGTCGCGCTCGCGCTCGATATAGCCCTTGAGCTCGTTCCTGGTCGGTGATGCCGACGTTGAAGTCGCCGTCGGTCGCGAGGATCACGCGGTTGACGCCCTTCGGATCGAGGTTCGCTTCGGCCAGCGCATAGGCCTGGCGGATGCCCTCGGCGCCCGCCGTGCTTCCGCCCGCGCCGAGCTGGTCGATGACCGCCGAGGATCTTTCTGCTTGTCGCGGACCGGCGTCGGCTCGAGCGCGGTCCCGGCATAGCCGGCGTAGGTGACGATCGCGACCGTGTCGCTGGGCGCGAGCTCGTCGAGCAGCATCTCGAGCGACTGCTTCACCAGCGGCAGCTTGTTCGGCTCCTGCATCGATCCCGAAGTGTCGATCAGGAAGACGAGGTTGGCGTGCGGCCGCGTCGCGCGATTGATCGAATAGCCCTTGATCCCGATCCGCACGAGCTTGCGGCCCGGCGCCCACGGGCTCGGCAGCACCGCGACGTTGGTGCTGAACGGCTGCTCGCGCGCTCGTCGGCGGCGCGTAATCGTAGGGGAAGTAATTGACCATCTCCTCGGTCCGGACCGCGGCCGGCTGCGGCAGCACGTTCTGGTTGAGCGAAGCGCGGACCCAGGAATAGGAGGCGGTGTCGACGTCGATCGAGAAGGTCGAGACCGGCGCTTCCTGCACGATCTTGAACGGGTTCTCGTCGACGCTGTGTGAACTTGTCGCGGCCGACGTCGTGATAGGGCGGCGACCAGGCCGACTGCATTCCCGGCGCCGGCGGCGGTGGCGGAGGCAGCGCCATGGCCACCATTGAATCCGTTTCTGCGACCTGGGTCCGAAGCCCGAGCGAGCCCGTGACTACGACTTCCGTTGTCTTGGCCTTCGCCGGTGCCGCATTATCGGACGTAGAGGCGGTCCCGTCGTCGACCCCCGATTTAGTGCATGAAATGAGGAACAGGACGGCCAGGCCGAGGCCGATCGATCGGTAGCGCCGCATGGCGAACTCCCTTCATTCGCGGCGCGCCCGATTGCCCGCCTGACCCTGAGACGCGGCCCGGCGGGAAATCCTTTGAAGTTTGGAGGTGGTTCTCTCGAGAATCTGATGGCGGGAATCGGTGGAAAGTTGAATTCCGCTAAAAGCCGCAAGGGATGAGACGGGGGCGGAGCGCCCGGCTTCTGAACACTGCCCTTGCTGCGTTGCAGCACCGAAACGAATATGAGACATTCGCACCTGACGACAGATCGCCCGACAGCTCGTGCGGGGAGAATTTCCCAATGAAGCCAAACGTCATGCTGATGATTGCGTCGCTGCTTTCGATTATCCTCATGATATTTCACATGACGGACGACATCGTACGCGGGATGGAGCCGGGGACGCTATTCGACCTCATCATTGTGCCGATCCTGGCTGTCTGGCTGTACGGCACGCTGGTGCTGCGCGAGAGGCGACCGGGGTATATCATCGTTCTCGTGGCGTCGCTGCTCGGGCTACTGGTCCCGATCATCCACATGAAGGGAGCGGGCGTCGGCGGCGCGATCGCGAAATCGAGCGGAGGTTTCTTCTTTATCTGGACGCTGATCGCGCTCGGTGTGACTTCGCTGTTCTCAGCCATTCTCTCGGCACGCGCGCTGTCGGAGCAGCTGCGAGGGCGGACCGGCTAGCGTCCGCAATGGGTCGAAGGCTGCCATTAGCGACTAGCCTCCAGACAGGTGCTTCCGAGCCTCGTGCATTCGCCAGGCAACCGTGTTCTCGGCGACGCCGAGGATCTCCGCCGCTTCGGCGTGGGTGAGCTGCTGGCCGGCGACCAGCACGACCGTGTTCCGAAGCGCCGGCTTCAGCCGGGCGATTGCGCTCTTCAGCCAGATCGCATCATAGGTATCGCGCCCGTCCAAGGGCTGGGCGAGGCCGGCAAGAACCGTCAGCCGGTCGATCATTCCGCCGAGAGAGCGGCGCCTGCGGAGAAAATCGCGGCATGCGTTGAAAGTTATCCCGGTCAGCCAGGTCGTGAACTTCAACTCACTGCGGAAGCTCCCGATCTTCTCCACGAGCGTGCAGCAGACGTCCTGCGCGATGTCGTCCGCATCGCTGCGCGATCCGGTGAGTTCCCAGGCTAGACCATGGATCCGGTCGTAATGCCTTCGGAGCAGCGTCTCGAATGCGGCCCGATCTCCGGCGGCAGCGACGGCGACGAGGCGTTCATCCGTATCGCCGCTGTCCTTCCCCATGCAGCCCCCGAAACTCCCGGGCGCACCATGCACCCTGCGGGGCGCATGACAACAGCAAAGGCAGGTTCCGGCTAGCGCGGGCCCGCAGAGCCCGTCTCCTCACTCCAAGGTCGAAAGCGGCAGCAATCTCCTGCTTAGCTTCCGTGAGACCCCCGAAGCGACGAAGCCGAGGAAGATCAACATCGGCAACTCTGAGGGCGCCGCCATCGCGTAGGCCTGAGCGAACTCAAATAGCCGCAAAGCAGGCCCCGGCAGCATGTGCTTCCGGGGCCATTTCTTTGTGAATGCTACCATAGCCTGTTCCCGGCGACTTCCATTTCGCCGGCGGCGATGGCGAGGACGTCGGCGACTTCCTCGGCCGAATGGCCGGGATTGAGCCTGCCGAGGAGGAACGGGTCGAACTCTTCGTGAATCCGGCCATCCTCGCCGCGAGTCACGACCCAGACTCGGGCTTTGTGGTCGATGCTGTCGATCTGCTCATATTTCATGTCGTGCTTCCTTCTGGGGACCCCGGGCGCACGCAGCTGGGGAGGGCTGGGAGTTAGGGCGCGCGCCCGGGGAACAGGTTCAACCGACCTTGAGCGTTCCGTTCATCCGGATCGGGCGGTTGAGGTTGAAGTAGTTTGGCGAGGTCTTCATCACCGTCTGGTGGATTTCCTCGAACTGCTCGGGAGTGCCATTGCCCTTGATCCGGACCTCGTAATCGAGGGCCTCGTAGCCGGCCGGCACCTTGTCATCGAGGCCGAGGAAACCGCGCAGGTCGAGCTTGCCGGAGGTCCGGATCTCGAGCGTGTCGAGCGTGATCCCCTTGGTCGAGGCGCCGGCGACATAGCCGACCGTCATGCAGGCGTTGACCGCCGCCATCAGCAGCTCCTGCGGGTTGGGAGCGCCGTCGGCGCCGAGCAGCTCGTTAGGTTCGTCGGCGACGATCTTGTGGCTGCGGTGCGATGCGCTCGCCGCCGAGGGTGAAGCCGTCGACGGTGGTCTCGCTGCGGGTCTGCCCGGTCCATCGAGTGGTGACGTCGAAGCTGACCTTGGCCTGGCCGGCGTCCTTCTCGATCGCCTCGACGACTTCGCCGAGGGCGTTGAGGTCGAGGCCGTTGACGCGGCTTTTCACGGTGTCGAGCATTTCATTTCTCCTTTCGTTAGTGGTGAGTTGTTCAGGCGAAGAGGGGCGCGGCGTCGGCGATGCGCCACGCGGCGAAGGGTGAGATGGATTCGAGCGTGTCGACGAAGCGATCGTGGACCATGCCGGAGCCGATGTAGGTCCAGCGCGCGGCCTGGTGCTGCTGCGCGATGATCGCATCGCGGTCCTCGACCTTGCGGCCGATCGCCTTCTCGAGCGCGTCGAGGTTGAAGCCGGCCTGCGTCTTCAGCCCGTCGTCGAGGAAGCGCGCCGATCTCGAAGAACTCGTCGATCGCCTTGTCGATCTGCTCCTCGGTGCGTCCTTCGGCGAGCGCATCGACGATCAAGCGTGTCGAGCTTCGCGTGCTGCGCTTCCTCCATCCAGTGATGCTTGCAGCAGGCTCTTGAAGAGCGGGTCGAGGTCGCCGTCGTCGCGGATTGAGCCGAGATAATGCTGCTGCGTCATCCACTCGATCATCAGGATGAGCGAGGCCGACCGCGAGCGGATCGTGGCGAAGCACTTCGGCGCCGATCGCCTCCGACGGCCCGATCATCTGGCACTCGACCGGGAAGCCGCGGACGAAGGCCGCGTGGAAGCGCTTGAACAGATGGATGTGCTTGGCTTCCTCGCCCGCGAAGTTGAGCAACGCGCGGACGCGCCAGTCGTCGTCGCGGATCAGTGCCGCGGCGTGATCGAGCAGGAAAGGCAGGATGAACTCTTCGACGATGCCGAAGATACTCAGATACTGATGCGCGCTGATCTGGTTGAGGATGCGCTGCTCGAACGGATTGAGCGAGTCGAGTCGCCGCGGTCCGCGCAAGGCTCTCGGGCATGAAGTTGCGGCTGAAGTCGAGATCCTGGTCGGCACGCAGCACGTCGTCGAGCAGCCACTGCGCCCGCAGCGAGCGAAGCGAGCGTCGCTGATAGTTGAAGTCGTGATACATGATTCTTATCCCTTTGCGTTTAGTGACCGGTGACGAACGGAAGCAAAGCGGTCGCTAATCGCGGTCGCGCTCGAAAGTAGCCGTGAAGAAGATGACTGCGACGTTCTCGGATCGCAGCTGAGTTGTATTCGTTGTTCATGCGAGACATTCTCCGTTTTTGTTCGTGCAAGTCTCCACGTTGCCGGAAGCAGTACTTCCGAACTTGACGGATCACTGTCACGAATTGACGAGATCAGCATCTAGGCAACTTGGGCGTTTGCCAAAATGATTACGCTGCCGGATAAATTGACCGAAACGCCGCATACGTATGCGGGGCGGGGCCCTCGAATGGACGTGCTCGACGAGATCCTGAGCTCGCTGCGGCTGGCCGGCGGCGTGGTCGTCGACGGCGAGTTCAGCGGCGACTTCTGCGTCGCGGCGGAATTCACGCCGGGCCATTTCGCGCCCTTCTATCCGGTGCCCGGACAAGCTGATCAGCTATCACTACGTCCGCTCGGGCAAGCTGATCGTCGAGGTGGACGGGATGCCGCCGGTCACGCTCGAAGCGGGCATCGATCGCCATTCTGCCGCGCAACGATCCGCATCGGCTGGCGAGCCGAGCTCGGCATTCCGCCGGCCGATCCGAGCGAGATCAGCAAGATCACCGCCGACGGCGTGCACCAGGTGTCGACAGGGCACCGAGGGCGACAAGGCCGAGGTGTGGTGCGGCTTCCTCGAGACCGCGAACATCAGCGACCACCCGCTGCTCGATGCGCTGCCGCCGCTGCTGACGCTCAAGGTCGTCGGCGGCGAGGCGGAATGGCTGGACAGCTCGATGCGCTTCCTCGCCGAGCAGCAGCCCTCGTCGGAGGTGGTCGCAAAGCTCGCCGAGCTGTTCGTCTCGCAGGCGGTCCGCGAATATGTCGACCACCTGCCGCTGCGGCGCGAACGGATGGCTGCGCGGCCTCACCGATCCCGCGGTGACGAAGGCGCTTTCGATCATCCACACGCGCTATGCCGAGGAGCTCGACGTCGAAGGACTGGCGCGCGAGGCGGGCGTGTCGCGTACGATCCTTGGCGAGAAATTCGCCGAGCTGCATCGGCGAACCGCCGATGCGCTATTGCGCGCGCTGGCGGATGCGCATGGCCGCCAACATGCTGCGCGACGGCAAGGCAGATCACCGCAAACATCGCATATGCGGTCGGCTTCAACAGCGAGGCCGCGTTCAACCGGGCGTTCAAGCGCGAATATGGCGTGCCGCCGGCGGCTTGGCGAAAGCGCGAAGAAGCGCAGCGGCTGGCGACGTCGGCGCGCCGCCCTGCCGCTTCCGGCGCAGGACGTGCAATATGCGGTCGCCGCCGACGGAACCCGGCTCGCCTGGTCAGCGATCGGCGACGGGCCGCCGCTGGTGAAGACCGCGAACTGGCTCAATCATTTCGAGTTCGATTTCGAAAGCCCGATCTGGCGGGGCTGGATCAAGGAGCTCGCCGCCGACTTCCGGCTCATCCGATACGACGAACGCGGCAACGGGCTGAGCGACTGGAACACGCCGGAGCTCAGCCTCGACGCATTCGTCGACGATCTCGCCTGCGTGGTCGATGCCGCGGGAGTTAGAGAAGTTCGACCTGCTGGCGATCAGCCAGGGCGCGGCGGTCGCCGTCGCTTATTCGCTTAAATATCCGGAGCGGGTCCGGCGGCATCGTCATTACTCGGCGGATATGCCTGCGGCTGGCGTGCGCGCGGCGACAATGAGGAGATCGCGCGGCGCGAGGCGATGCTGACGCTGACCGAGCTCGGCTGGGGCAAGGACAATCCCGCCTACCGCCAGATCTTCACGAGCTTCTACGTTCCAGGCGCGAACGCCGAGCAGATGGGCTGGTTCAACGAGCTGCAGCGGCGGTCCACCTCGCCGGAAATCGCGGTCAAGCTGATGCGCGTGCTTTCGACGATCGACGTTCGGCACCTGCTGGAGTTCGTGCGACATCCGACCCTGGTGCTGCATGCGCGCGGCGACCAGGCCATTCCATTCGAGCAAGGCGAGATGCTGGCGCGCGGCATTCCGGGAGCGCGCTTCGTGCCGCTCGACAGCGACAACCACATCCTTCTCGAAAACGAGCCGGCCTTCCGGCAGGTTCGTTGGATGAGCTTCGGGATTTCCTGGGAGAGGAGGAACCGAAGATCGAAGCCGCTGCTGCCGCGTCGCCCCGCCAAGGAGTCGGGCGACGAGATCCGCGCATGCTCCGCGCGAGACGGCACGAGGATCGCTTATGCGATGAGCGGCTCAGGCTTTCCGCTGGTGAAGGCGCAGAACTGGATCACCAACCTCCACACCGACCGCACCAATCCCGTCCTATCGTCACTGGATCGCGGAAGGATCGCGCAACAATCGGTTCGTTCGTTCGGACATGCGGGGCTTCGGCATGTCGGAGCTCGAGCCGCCGGCATTTCAATTTCGAATCGATGGTCGGCGACCTTGCCGCGATAGTGGATGACGCCGGGTTCGATCAGTGCGATTTGCTGGGCGTTGCCCATGGCGCGCCGATCGCAATGGCCTATGCCGCTCGCCATCCCGAGCGCGTTCGAAAAATGGTCCTGGTGAACAGCTTCGCCGCCGGTTGGCGCGTGCGGGCCGATCCGGAGGAGATTGCCTGGCGAAACTCGCTGATGGAGATGAACCAGCGCGAATGGGCGTTCCGGCGCAGCTTGCTCGGCGAGATGTTCCTGACACTCTACTTTCCAACCGCCGACCAGGAACTGATCGATTGGCACAACCGGCATTTCGACGAGCTTGGGCCGGTGCCGCGGCGCCGAGCAGATGATAGAAGTGGCCGCCGACATCGACGTCCGCGGCGAACTCGCGAAGATCGAGGGCAAAGACGCTGGTCTGTCATGCCAAGCAAGGACGGCAATGCGCCATATCAGCCGGGCGATGCGGTCGCGGACGGCATCGCCGATGCGCGCTTCGTCGAACTCGACAGCGCGAACCACATCTTGCTCGGCGACGAGCCAGCGTGGCCAGTGTTCGTGAAAAAGCTGCGGGGCTTCCTCGGGCGGGGCGTTGCGCTTCAAGCGACGATGCCGGCCGCGCTGACCTAGGAATTGGTCGGCCGCGAGCGCGGCGACAGCTTCCAATGCTGTTTCGCGAGACCGAGAGGTTCCAATCGATCGACGATGCGCGGGAGCCAGCGTGTGCGGCGCATTGCGATCGGCTCCAGGAGAGCACGTCGAGGCGGCTCCATGGCAGGAACGGCGTGCGTTCGAGCCCATATCTCGGCTCGAACCGTTGGACGTGTCGAGCTTCGGCGTGCGTGGAATCCGCATGTGTCGATCGCGACGAGCGTGTTGGCGGGGACGGCGAAACGCTTCGGCTGAGGAAGCAAGCAAATTCAGCTCTTCGGAAGAGATGCGGAGGAAGCCGCGCTGAAGCTCGAGCTGCGGATCGGACGGGCCGGACGCATGACCCGTCAGGATCGTCTGTAGATAGTAGGGCGGGAGCGGGTGCTGGCAATGTAGCTCAGCAAACCGTTCCGTTTCTTGTCGCGCAGTAGCCTGCAAAGCTGCGGCACTTTCGCGAGGAGATCTGGAGCCAATTGGAATGCGCCTGGTGATCCGTGTCGCCCTCCTGATGCTGTCGAGCATCGAACTCACGGCGTGGATTGATGACTTGAGGCGTTTGAAGTCATCGGCAGGCAGGAAGTCGCCTACCTCGACGAAACCGTCGCGATCGAACTGCTGCGCCAGCCGCCGGAGAGCCGAGGCGAAACGGCTTCTTCGCATCCACGCGAGGCGGTGGGCCAGCCTCTGGCGGGAGACGTGCAAGCCTAGCCGGTCAACTGGCTCGAGCTGAGGAGCGGATGATCGACGAAGCTCTTTGCGCCGGTCGGCGAGCAGCCAGATAGGCGCGCGCTACTAGCGGGGCGACGACGGTGCGGCCAAAACCCGGGGGCGGCTGATTAGCGGACCCTTGGACCGCCGAACGGCAGCGGCGGCGGCGGGCGACGGTCGCGGCGGGGGAGCTGCGCCTGATAGGCGACGCCACAATGCTCGACGCAATAAGGGAAGCCGGGGTTGGCGGGCTCGCCGCAGAAATAGAAATCCGGCTCGCCGGGGTGGCCGATCGGCCATTTGCAGATGCGGTCGTTGAGGTCGAGCAGGCTGGTCTTGTCGGCGACCTCGGGGCTTGGCTTGGCCGGAACCAGGCGGCGGGGCGGAGCGGGCGGGATCGGCGCCTGCTGCTCGCCGGGACCCTGACGGATGAAGCCGCCGGGACCGATCGAGCGATATTGCATCTCCGGCGCGGAACGTGGCGGCGTGGGCGCGTGCGGAGCTGCCGATGGCGTCGCGCCTGTCGCCGCCGCAGCCCTGGGCGCTTCTGCCCTCGGAGCAGCCTTGGGTGCTGAAGCTGCAGGCGACGGAGCGGCAGGCGCGAGCTTCTTTGCTTCCTTCTCCTCGCCCGGCTTTACCGGGGAGGGGCGCTGCTCGAGGCCGAGACGGTGAGCCTTGCCGATCACGGCATTGCGGCTCACGCCGCCAAGCTCGTCGGCGATCTGGCTGGCGGTGGCACCGTCGTGCCACATCTTCTTCAGGCGCTCGATACGCTCTTCGGTCCAGGACATCTTTAAATTCGCTCCAATTCCTTGCGGGCCGCGACTTCAACCGATACGCGCGGCGCCGTGAACGACCAATCCATAAACGATCCTCAAGCGCGATGGGTGCGCTTCGCGCCGGGTAAGCCGGTGCTGGAGGGCGTCAATTGGGGAGGCCTCAAGACCCTTTATATCAAGGAGGTGAGGCGGTTCTTCAAGGTCCAGATGCAGACGGTCTGGGCGCCGGCGATCACCACCCTCCTGTATCTCGCGATCTTCACCGTAGCGCTGGGCCGCGCCGGACGGATGGTGATGGGCGTTCCGTTCGCCAACTTCATCGCCCCGGGGCTGATCGTGATGGCGATGATGCAGAACGCTTTCGCCAACTCCAGCTTCTCGCTGCTGGTCGGCAAGATCCAGGGCAACATCATCGACTATCTGATGCCGCCCTTGTCCACGGGTGAGCTGATCGCGGGGCTTGTCGGAGCAGCGTTAACGCGGGCGTTCCTTGTCGGATTTGCGGTCTGGCTGGCGATGCTGCTGTGGCCTGGGGTGTCGGTGGGCATCCACAATTTCGGGCTCGTGCTGTGGTTCGGGCTGATGGGCGCGCTGCTGCTGTCATTCCTCGGTCTGCTGACGTCGCTGTGGGCGGAGAAGTTCGACCATGCCGCCGCCGTGACCAACTTTGTGGTGACGCCGCTCTCGCTGCTTTCGGGCACTTTCTATTCGGTCAGCCAGCTGGCGCCGAAGTTCCAGGCGATTAGCCACGCGAACCCGTTCTTCTACGTCATCTCCGGCTTTCGCGCCGGCTTCCTCGGAACGAGCGATTCGCCGCTGTTGATAGGGGCGCTTGGGCTGCTCATCCTCAACATCTTGCTGTGGGCGCTCTGCTACGCGCTCCTGAAGAGCGGCTGGAAGATCAAGAACTAGCGATTTTTCAGATCGGGCTCATCCAAATGCCCTCAAATCGGAGTCGAAGCTTCGGAAAAACCGGAGGAGTACCGCGATGCAGCCGCCCGAGATTGCCGGCGTGCAACCTACATTTAAGCAGACTGTGCTTCTGGATCGCCCTGCAGGGGGTGGCAAACCGTGGCTGGCCGGCGCAGCGCCGGTTGCCGTTTGGCTCGGCGAATTCTCGGCTGTTGCCCTCGCGGTCCTGCTGGTTGCGTTCGCACTTCTCGTTGCACTGCTCAGCCGCCCGCCTACTCGAGGCAGTGTTGCAGGCGGAGCCTTTTTCGCGGCGTTAATGATGTTGAACGGCGTCTGACGGCGGCGTTCAGACCTGCATCAAGCGAATCATCGCACAGTCTTCTCCATCAACCGCTCGATGAAGGAGAGCCGTAATGCGTAAGTTGGTTCTTTCCCTTGCCGCCGCGGGCGCGTCTCTTGCCGTCGCCAGCCCCGCCGCCGCTCAATATTATCCGCAGCCCCAGCAGTACGACTACGGTCATGGCAATGGGTATAACGGCTATGAGCGCGGCGATTACGGCCGGGTGCGCTCGCTCCAGGCGCGCATCGATTCGGTGCAGCGCCAGATCCGGCTGCTCGACCGCCGCGACGTCATCGGCGACCGCAGCGCCGACCGGCTGCGCGACCAGGCTGGGCATCTCGAAAGCCAGTTTCATCATGCCATGCGCAATGGGCTGAACGGCTACGAGGCGAGCAACATCGAGCAGCGGCTCGCCGAGCTCGAGCGTCGAGTGCAGGTCGCAGCGCAGAACCGCTTCGGCCGTTACGACCGCGACCACGATGGGTATCATCGCGACTAGGGCGTACGCTTGGTCGTTTGTGAGGGCGCTCCGGACCTCTCCGGGGCGCCCTTCGTTCATCCGGTGTGCCTAATGCGTGAACCGTGGCTAACGGCGGCGTTCAGGGCCGTAACAATTAGCGAGTCGTAAAAGGCCCGCATCAACTGCTCATAGGGAGAGATCATGCGTATGTACCTAGTTCCGATCGTTGCAGCAGCGTCCGCGCTGGCGATCGCAGTCCCCGCGTCAGCACAGGCCTGGGCGCCGCCGGTCTACAACTACCAGCCCTACAATTACGGGTTTGGTTTCGTCGGCCATGATTTCGCGCGTTCCATGCAGGGCCGCGTGGAGCGGATCCGCCGCGACATCCGGCAGATGGAATATCGCCGGATCCTATCTCCGCGCGAGACCCAGTCGCTTGAATATCAGGCCTCGAAGCTTCAGGGCCGGATCTATCGCGCATCACGCAATGGCATCCAGCCGGGTGAGGCGCAGCGACTGGAGAACCAGATCCGCCGGCTGGAGTTTCGAGTCTCGCGCGAAGCGACCGACTGGAACCGACATCCCGGTTACGGCCGTTACTAGACCGCATTCGTAGTGCGTAAAAGAGGCGCGGGATCGGCTCCCGCGCCTTTTTCTTTTTTAGGCGGCACGGCTATAGCGGCGGCTCATTCAAAGGAGCTGACAGTCCATGGCCATCACGCCGCTCATGCCCGTATACCCGCGCTCGCCGGTCCGGCCAGTGCGGGGCGAGGGTGTCTATCTCATCGGTGAGCAGGGCGAACGCTATCTGGACTTCGCGGCCGGCATCGCGGTGAACCTGCTTGGCCATGGTCACCCACATCTGACGAAGGCGCTCCAGGACCAGGCGTCGACGCTGATCCACGTCTCGAACCTTTACGGGTCTCCGCAGGGCGAGGCGTTCGCGCAGCGGCTGGTCGACATCACCTTCGCCGACACCGTCTTCTTCACCAATTCAGGCGCGGAAGCGGTCGAGTGCTCGATCAAGACGGCGCGGCGCTATCATTATGCCAAGGGCAATGCGTATAAGCACAACCTGATCACCTTCTCGAATGCCTTCCACGGGCGGACGATGGCGACGATCAGCGCGACCGACCAGGCGAAGCTTCGCGACGGCTTCGCGCCGCTTCTCACCGGCTTCACGGTGGTCGATTTCAACGATCTCGACGCGGCGCTCGCGGCGATCGACGAGAATACGGCCGGATTCCTCGTCGAGCCGATCCAGGGCGAGGGCGGCATTCGGCCCGGCGACGCACGAATTCCTGTCGGGCCTGCGCGCCGCCTGCGACGAGCATGACCTGATGCTGGTCTACGACGAGGTGCAGTGCGGCGTCGCGCGCACCGGCTACCTCTACGCATACCAATATTACAATGTGGCGCCGGACATCATGGCGTCCGCCAAGGGCATCGGCGGCGGATTCCCGATGGGCGCGTGCCTCGCGACCGAGAAGGCGGCTGCGGGAATGGTCATCGGAACGCACGGATCGACCTTCGGCGGCAACCCGCTCGCGATGGCGGCCGGCCAGGCGGTGTTCGACGTCGTCGCCAACGAGGAGTTCCTCGCCGAGGTCCGGCAGAAGGGCGAGCGGCTGCGTTCGGCGCTCGAGCAGATGATTCCCAATCACGATCATCTGTTCGAAAGCGTTCGCGGCGTGGGGCTGATGCTCGGCGTCAAGCTGAAGACCGACAGCCGCGCCTTCGTGAACTATCTGCGCACGAAGGGGCTGCTGACCGTGGCTGCCGGCGACAATGTCATGCGCGTGCTTCCGCCGCTGACGATCGAGGAGAGCCACATCCGCGAGTTCGTGGACACGCTCTCGGCGGCGGCCGCGGAATATGAGGTGCCGGCCGCGGCCGCCTGAGACGGGTTGTTGTCGCGAAGCGACGCCGCACCCTATCTTCCCCCCATGCCGACAGTTCAGCTCAATACCGACGTCGCGCTCGGCGTCGCCATCCCCTCGCGCAATGCGCGGGGACGGATCGCGCGGCTCGGGCCGGTCGTCGATTCGATCCTTGCGCAGCCATCAATTATCCGCCGGTCATCGAGAAGCTTCTGGCCGAAGCGCTGACGCTGACGGCGCTGCTCGGATCGCTTCTGAAGGAGCCGCAGGGACAGCTGACGCTTGCAGGCGCAGACCGAGGGCGGGGCGATCGACCTGCTCGTCTGCGACTATCTTGGCGGCGAGCTTCGCGGCTACGTCCGCCACGATCCCGACGAAGCTCGAGCGAGCTGCCGGCCGAGCCGACGCTGCAGCAGCTGTTCGGCAAGGGCTATCTCGCGATCACCTTCGACCAGCCGGTCTCGGACGAACGCTACCAGGGCATCGTGCCGCTCGAGGGCAAGAACCTTGGCGATGCGGCGCAGAGCTATTTCGCGCCAGTCGGAGCAGATCCCGAGCCTGGTTCGCCTGGCAGCGGAGAAGCGGGGCGAACATTGGTTCGCGGGCGGCCTGCTGCTCCAGCACCTGCCGGAAGGCGAGGAGGGGCGCGAGCGGCTGCACACGCGGCTCGATCATCCCGATTGGCCGCATGTCGCGATCCTTGGCGGGTCGGTGAAGGCGGAGGAGCTGACCGATCCCGGGCTTCCGCTCGACGACCTCATCTGGCGACTGTTCCACGAGGAGGACGAGGTCCGCACGCTCGCCGCGATCAGGCTCAGCCGGGGCTGCCGCTGCGATCCCGGCTTATGTGCGGTCGGTGATCGCGCGCTTCCCGCCGGACGAGCGCAAGGCGATGGTCGGCGACGATGGAGTCATCACGTGTCGATTGCGCGTTCTGTTCGTCGAGCTTTGCGATCGAGCCGGCTGAGCTGAATTGAGATCAAACTTGGAGCAATTCATTTTCCAGCGTTAACTTGTGCATGTTAAAGAGCGCGCCATGCGGGGGTGGATGATTCTTAGCCTGGTCGATCGCCGTGCCTGCGGGCGTGGCCACGGCGGCGCATGCCTGCGGCGCTGGCAAAGGTTGCGGGCGGCCTGTGGGAGATCAGCGGGGCGCCCGGCACGCAGGCGCCGCTTCGCGAATGCGTCACGAACGTCATGGCGCTCGCCCAATATGAGCATCGCGGACTGCAATTGCTCGAGCAGCGTGATCAGCGACAGCGCGACCGAGACACGCATCAATTACAAATGCGGGCCGGAGGGTTTCGGCGAGAGCGAGATCGAGGTGGTCACGCCCCGCTCGCTGAGGATCCGCACGCAAGGAATCTCCGACCAGCTGCCCTTCAATTACGTGCTGGAGGCCCGGCGCGTGGGCGATTGCGAGAAAAGCGCTCCGCCTCCAACACCATTAAGGCGCCGTTTAACCATTTTGCGGTACCAAAGGGAGGTGCCGGATTTGGCACGCTTTCCTCCCATCGGGCGCAAGCCCGATAACTGGGCCGCCTTTCCCACGGATCGGCGGCCCTTCTTTTGTTGCTGTGGACGCCTTAAGGGCCGCCGCCGTGCCTTATTTGCTCATCAAGGCTGCCATATCCGGCGCTATCGTCGCGGCGGTTTCGGAGATCGCCCGGCGCTATCCCGGCTGGGGTGGCCTTCTCGCATCGCTTCCGCTGACGGCGTTGCTCGCGGTCATCTGGCTGTGGCGGGACAGTCATGATCCGGAACGCGTTGCCGAGCTCGTCGGGGGCACCTTCTGGTTTATCCTGCCATCGCTTCCGATGTTCCTCATCCTGCCGTGGATGCTGCGATCGGGAATGACCTTCTGGCTCGCGCTCGCGCTCAACGTCGCGGGGACGCTTCTCCTCTATGCGCTGTGGTTCTGGGCGGCGCCGAAGATAGGCGTCAAGCTGTGAGGAAGACCGCGATCGTCCTTCTCTCCGGCGGCCTCAACTCGATGGTTTGCGCGGGCATCGCGCGCGAGCGGGGCTTTTCGGTTATCGCTCTCACGATCGACTA
This sequence comes from uncultured Alphaproteobacteria bacterium, assembly GCA_963738825.1. Lineage (GTDB taxonomy): Bacteria > Pseudomonadota > Alphaproteobacteria > Sphingomonadales > Sphingomonadaceae > Sphingomicrobium. The sequence goes on from CAVTYB010000004.1 coordinate 164,681, forward strand.
CAACCAGCGCCATCGCATCGAGCTCGACTCGGCGCGAGCGATTGCCGCCGAGTTGGCGGAGCGGCAAATCATGCTGCCACTCGATCTTCGTGCCTTCGGCGGATCGGCGCTCACCGACGATATCGACGTGCCCAAGCAGGGAGTGGGCGAGGGCATTCCGGTGACTTATGTGCCGGCGCGCAACACGATCTTCCTCGGTCTCGCGCTTGGACTCGCCGAGGCGAGCGGAGCGCGCGACATTTTCATCGGCGTCAATGCGCTCGATTATTCGGGCTATCCCGACTGCCGGCCCGAGTTCATCGCGGAATTCGAAAAGGTCGCGAACCTCGCCACGAAGGCGGGGGTGGAGGGTGATCGGTTCACCATCCACGCGCCGCTTCAGCATATGAGCAAGGCGGAGATAGCGCGCGAAGCGGAGCGGCTTGGGCTCGATGTGGCGCTTAGCCACAGCTGCTACGATCCGCTGCCCGACGGCCGCCATTGCGGGAAGCTGCGACGCCTGCCGACTCCGCAGCAAGGGCTTCGCCGAGGCGGGGTTCGAAGATCCGACAGTCTACGCATGACCTACGCGGTCAAGGAATGCTTCCTGACGCTGCAGGGCGAGGGCGTGCAGTCGGGCAGCCGTGCGGTGTTCCTGCGCTTTGCGGGCTGCAATCTCTGGTCGGGCCGCGAGCAGGACCGGGCTGCCGCGCAGTGCACCTTCTGCGATACGGATTTCGTCGGGACCGACGGCGAGGGCGGGGGCAAGTTCGCCCGCGCCGACGCTCTTGCGGCCCATGCGGAACATCTGTGGGGCTCCGGCGCAGAAAACAGGCTGGTCGTCGTTACTGGCGGCGAGCCGATGCTGCAGCTCGACCGCGAGCTGGTGGAAGCGCTGCACGCCCGTGGATTCCGAGTTGCGGTCGAAACGAACGGGACGCTCGCTGCGACGTCGGGCATCGACTGGATCTGCGTGAGCCCGAAGGCTGGCACCGAGGTCGTGCAGCGTTCGGGGAACGAGCTGAAGCTAGTGTGGCCGCAAGATGGAATCGATCCTACCGAGCTGGAGGGCTGGGCGTTCGACCATTTCCTCGTCCAGCCCAAGGACTGCGAGCGATCGGACGAAGCCATCGAGGCTGCGATCAGGCTGGCGATGGAGCGGCCGAAGTGGCGTCTGAGCCTTCAGACCCACAAGGTCGTGGGGCTGGCTTAGCTACTCGCTATTGCCGGTAGCGTTGGCGATGCCGCTGGAGGCCGTCGATGACACCGGCGGTTTGCTCTTCGGGGCAGGCGATACGGTCTGCGGCTTCGGCTTCGGGAAGGACGGGGCATCGCCCACGTCGCTCGAGACATTCCCAAGGTCGTTTATGGGGGATTCGGCGGCCATGTTCGCGGCATCGCCAGTCACTGCGTCGATCGCAGTGACGTCGTTGGAGACGATGTTCTCCGCCATCAGATTCTCGTCGACGTTCATGCTGTTGTCGGTCTGGTCATTCTTCGAGCAGGCGGCGAGGGCAAGGGCACCGGCAGTCAGGATCAGGGCGCGCATCGAAAGCTCCAGGGGCAAAAAAAGAGGCTGCCGGCAAGTACCGGCAGCCTCTTGAAAAGCCAACGCCCCCGATAACCGGAGGCGCAACATGCTTACATCGCGTTGTTGGTCGTCGCGTTGGCGTCCGCAGCCGGGGCCGTCGGCGTTCATGTCCGTCGCGTTCATGTCCGTCGCGTTCATGTCCGTAGCGTTCATGTCCGTCGCGTTCATGTCGGTCGCGTTCATGTCAGTCGTCGTGAGATTCTCATCGACGTTCATGGTGTTGTTGGCGTTGTCGTTGCTGCTGCAAGCCGCAACCGCCAGGGCCGCGCCAGCGACCAGGATAAGAGCACGCATTCAAGACTCCCTATTTATTGCGATCTGCAGGGGTTACCCCCGCCGCAAATCGCGCGAACCATAGTCTGAAGCGCAAGCTTCCTTCAAGAACTTTTTGCACGGCCGTGACAAAGCCTTGAGAAACGACAAGAAACTCCGCTTCAGAGCGGCATCAACCCCGTCGAGCGCGATTTGTTTCCCCAGTTCGGCAAGGCTTGTGACCCCAAATTCGGCAATTCCGCACGGCACGATGCCGCTGAAATGCGAGAGATCGGGAGCGACGTTGATCGCCAATCCGTGGAGCGTCACCCAGCGCTTCACGCGCACCCCCAGCGCACCGATCTTGGCTTCGCCAGACCCTTCGCCGACCCAGATTCCGATGCGTCCCGGGGCGCGGTGCGCGTCCACTCCCAGCTCGGCAAGCGTGTCGATCATCCAGCCTTCGAGCGAGTGGACAAAGCGGCGGATGTCCTTCCCGCGCTTTTCGAGGTCGAGCATCACATAACCGACGCGCTGGCCGGGCCCGTGATAGGTGTAGCGGCCGCCGCGGCCGGCTTCGTATACCGGGAAGTTCTGCGGGTTGGACAGCTCGGAGGGGTCGGCGCTGGTGCCGGCGGTGAAGAGTGGCGGGTGCTCGAGCAGCCAGACGCATTCACTGCGCATTTCCGTCGCGGATCGCTGCCGCGCGCTCCTCCATGAAGCAAAGCGCCTCGTCATAGGGGACCGGCGCTTCGCTGACGCGCCATTCGATGTCGTTCCAGCCCGTTCATCGCGCGGCTGACATGGGCGCGCCCTCAAATCGGGGCAAGCGTTGCGCGATTGCCGATGCATCCGCATAAGACGGGCCAGACGCAGCGGGGAATGATTGCATGTGAGGTTTCGCTTTCTCGGGCGTGGGAAGAGACAACGCGAGTCGCTAGCGCGCGACGGCCGACTGTTCATCGCCGTCGCGCTTGCGCTGTTCGTACTTCCCGGGCTCATCGTCAACGTCAGCATGCCCGACATCGTGCCCGGGGCAGCTTCCGCCTGGCGGGCCGTGGATTGCGGTCGGAGTGATTGCCGCTTCTTGTCTCGCTTGTCGGCCAGCTGGCGGTGATCCGCCTTGCCATGGAGCCGCATGTTGCGGTCGGCGAAGCAATCGCGCATGCGCTCAGGCGCCTCCTTTCCTATGTCGCTGCGATGCTGCTGTGGCTGGTTCCCCTGCTGCTCGTCGGCTCGATGCTGTACGCCGTCCTCGAGGTGAACAGCCGCGCATCCATCGGTTGCCGTATCGCTTGCGCTGATCGTGCTATGCGTGGTGCTGGTATGTTCGTCGCCGTTCGCTGATCTGGCTTCGGCAGTGGCGAGCGCCGAGGATGACGGCCCGCTCGACGATCCTCAGGCGAAGCTGGGAGCTTTCGAGGGGCAATTGGTGGCGGTTGTTCGGCTTCCTGTTGCTGTTCGGCATCGGCGCTCTCTGCCTGATCTAGGCGAGTCGACATCGTCGTCGGGCTGATCGTGCGGATGACTCTCGAGGATGCAGGCCCGCGGTCGCTCGGAGGCTTGCTGATCTCGATCGTCAGCCAGCTGGTGAGCGCGCTCTTGTCCGTCATCTTGTTCGTCATGCTGGCGCGGATCTACGCCCAGCGCGTTGCGGGCGGGGCTCAGCCCTCGGTGCCGAGCAGCGGGACCTGAGGGGCGCAATCCTTCGGAAGAATCCCGGAAGGCGCGGGTCGGGGAAGCGCTCGATCGCGCGCTTGTAGGGCTGAAGCCGGCGCGGCGGTAGGCCGCCAGCGCCGCAGGGTGATCGAGCGAGCAGGTGTGGACATGGACTCGGCTGACGCCTTCGCGCCAGGCGAGCTTGACCGCTTCCGCCAGCAGCCAGTGCCCGTGGCCCTTGCCCGGACAGCTCAGGAACCAGGCCGATGAAGGCAAGCTCGCATTCGTTCGGCTCGCGCAAGTCGAGCTCGACCATGCCGACTTCGCGGCCGTTCTCGTCGACGGATCGAATATAGCTCGACCTTCGGGTGCTGGATGATCGCGGCGAGATGCGCGTCGTCGAGGATCAGGCGCGAAAACCACAGCCAGGGCGCGCCGACGAGCCGGAAGAGCTCGCGGTAGTGTTCGGGCTCGGGCACTTCGACCCGGTGCAGCGTCAGCGTCGAGACCAGGCAAGCGTGCTGTTCCGGCGGTGACCGCATCTCGAGATAGGTGACGACGGCGGCGAGCTCGCCGTCGGCAGGACCGCTTCGTCAGCTCATCTCCACTTCGCCAGCGGCGGCAGGCTCATCAGGATGGCGTCGACGTTGCCGCCGGTCTTGAGCCCGAACAGCGTGCCGCGGTCGTAGAGCAGGTTGAACTCGACGTAGCGGCCGCGGAATTCGAGCAGGCGCTCCATGTCCTCGTCGGTGAACGGCGTGTCCATCCGCTTGCGGACGAGCTGCGGGAACGATGTCGAGGAAGGCTTCGCCGACGTCCCTGGTGAAGGCGAAGTGGGCGTCGAAATGGTCCTCGAGATAATCGTAGAAAATGCCGCCGACGCCGCGCGAGACGCCGCGGTGGGGAAGCCAGAAATATTCGTCCGCCCATTTCGAGAAGCGCGGATAGAAGGTCGGGTCGTGGGCGGCGCAGGCGGCGCGCAGGCGCGCGTGGAAGGCCTCGGTGTCCTCCTCGTAGGGAATCGCCGGGTTGAGGTCGGCGCCGCCGCCGAACCAGCGCTTGGTCGTGGTCAGGAAGCGCGTGTTCATGTGGACTGCGGGCACATGCGGGTTGGCCATGTGGGCGACGAGGCTGATCCCGGTGGCGAAGAAGCTCGGGTCCTCCTCGGCGCCCGGGATGCTCTTCGCGAACTCGGGCGAGAAGCTGGCCGCCGACGGTCGAGACGTTGACTCCGACCTTCTCGAACACCTTGCCGGTCATCTGCCCGCGAACTCCGCCGCCGCCCGGCTCGCCGCTCGGCGTCGGTGCGGTCCCACGGCGTGTAGGCGAAGCGTCGCATCGGAGCCTGCTTCGCGCTCGATCGCCTCGAACTCGGCGCAGATGCGGTCGCGAAGCGATTCGAACCAGTCGCGCGCGGCCTGTTGCTGGTCGTCGAGGTCGAGCATTTGGCGGCCTCATTGCGGCGACGGCGGCGCGGACGCAAGCCGTGACATGGCAAAGATGTAATCTCGCGCATAAATCTACGGTTCACCGTCCGATGGTCACCTCGCGCGGCAGACAGGGGCCCACGCCGCCGTCGGCGGCAAGATCAAAGGACCAAGCAGGCATGAAGACGTTGCTTGCCACGATCGCGCTCGGCGCGACGATCATTTCGACTCAGGCGCTCGCCCAGGACCAGCGGGACGGACGCGGCGGCTGGATGCAACAGGACATGACCCGCCAGCAGGCGCAGCAGATGGCCGACAGATGTTCCGGCGCTTCGACCCAACCATGACGGCGTGCTGACGCGCAAGGAAGCCGAGCAGGCCGCGTCGCAGTTCGGCGGCCGCGGCGCGTCGAAAGATGATCGACCGCATGTTCGGCGACGCGCAGTCGCTGACGCTGCAGCAGGCCGAAGCGCAGGCGCTGGCGCGGTTCGACCGCGAGGATCTCAACCATGACGGGACGGTGACCGCTGCCGAGCGGCAGCAGGCGCGCGAGGCGATGCAGGCGCAGCGCGAGGTGCCGGCGCGCCGCCGGCGCCACAGACGCCGCCTCCACCTCCGGGTCAGTAAGCCCGGCGCTGGGCGCGCGACGAGCATCCGTAGGAGCATGGCGACGGGGCGGGGAACCCCGACCTTGCCCTCGAGCCACAGGCTGACCGCCGAGCGCGAGACGCCGATCGCCTGGGCAAGGTCGTTCTGCGTGCGATAGCCGAGGCTGCGCATCGCCGAGCGCAGCTCGTCGGGCGACATGGAGGCGAGCATTTCGCGGTTCGTCGCTCATCAGATCGCGTCCGCTCCCCGGTCGCCGGTGCGGATTCGGATCGCCTGCTCGACGTCGATCACGAAGATCTTGCCGTCGCCGATGCGGCCGGTGCGCGCGGCATTCTCGATCGCCTCGACGACATTGTCGACGAGGCTGTCCTCGACCACGACCTCGACCTTCACCTTGGGCAGGAAGTCGATCACATATTCGGCGCCGCGATAGAGCTCGGTATGGCCCTTCTGCCGGCCGAAGCCCTTGACCTCGGTGACGGTGATTCCGGAGACTCCGACGTCGTGCAGCGCGTCCTTCACGTCGTCGAGCTTGAACGGCTTGATGATCGCTTCGATCTTCTTCACGCGCGTGCCCTCATGCAAGCGGCTGCTAATCGCTAATGCCCAATCGCCGCCGCATTTGCAAGGCAGTGGCGCGCTCGAAATGAAAGCGATCATCCTTTCCGCCGGCCAGGGCTCGCGGCTCGGCCATCTGGTCGACGACCGGCCCAAGTGCCTGATCGACTTCAACGGCCGGACTCTGCTCGACCGCCAGCTCGATACGCTCGAGGCGAACGGCGTGCACGAGGCGGTGGTCGTCACCGGCTTCCACGACGAGCTGGTCAACGAGGCGATCGACGCGGCGGAGCGGCGGGCCGAACGTCCGGACGATCTTCAACCCCTTCTACAAGGTCGCCGACAATACCGGCTCGCTGTTCATGGCGCGCGAGGAGCTCGCCGGCGATTGCCTGGTGTGGAACGGCGACACGCTGGTCTCGCAGCGCGCTGATGCGCGCGCGTCGTCGGCAACGAGCAGCGCCGGCATTTGCGTCACCATCGACCGCAAGGACATCGTACGACGAGGACGACATGAAGGTGGTCGCCGCGGAGGACGGGCGGCTGCGCGCGATCGGCAAGCGGATCACGCGAAGGCGTCAACGCCGAAGTCGATCGGCCTGCTCGCGTTCCGCGTCGGGCGGCGCCGAGCAGTTCCGCGAAGCGATCGAGCGGGCGATGCGGACGACCGAAGGCACGACCATCTGGTACCTGCGCGTCATCCACCATCTTGCGCAGAGCGGCGAGGTGTGGACGCTCGACATCAAGGGCGAGGAATGGGGCGAGGTCGACTTCCCGCCCGACGTCGAGGCGGCGCGCGAGCTGACGGCGCGCTGGGACGCCAGGAAGAAGGCTCGCGGCGGCCTAGCCGATGCAAGAGCTCAAGCTCGGCATTCAGGTTGGTGGCGAGCGGGTATCGGGCCTTTTGCTTCGGCCGGACGGTGCGAAGGCGCTATATCTGTTCGCGCATGGCGCCGGCGTCGGGATGATTCATCCAAGCATGGAGACGAATGCGCGCGGCCTCGCCGAGCGCGGCATTGCAACGCTTCGCTATCAATTCCCGTACATGGAGAAGGGTGGAGGGCGACCCGATCCGCCGCGGGTCGCGCACGCGACGGTGCGCTCGCCGTGGCTGCGGCGGCAGAGATTGCGCCGGAGCTTCGCCGCTTTCGCCGGCGGCAGGTCTTACGGCGGCCGGATGACATCGCAGGCGCAAGCACTCGAGCCGCTATCCGGGGTGCCGGCCTCGCCTTCCTCGGCTTCCCGTTGCACCCGGCCGGAGCGCCGGCGATCGACCGTGCGGATCATCTGAGCCAAGTGCAAATCCCGATGCTGTTCGTATCGGGCGACCGCGACGCGCTCGCGGAGGTGGAGTTGCTGAGAACGGTTGTCGGCAGCCTCGGCGAGCGAGCAACCCTTCACTTGGTTAAGCACGCCGACCACGGGCTTCGGGTTCCGGTCAAAAGCGGGCGCACGCCTACCGAAGTGCAGGCGGAAGCGCTCGATGCAATGGCGGAATGGATGATCGGGCTGAACTAAAGAGCGGCCTCGGCTACTTCACCTCTCGGCACGGAAAACCCCGCCAACTCGTAGAAAGCCTATCGACGTATTGTGGCCGTCCAAAAAGCGATGGAAGGGTCGCTCTTCGGCACCGCACATCGGCGGCCTCCATCGACGGCCGCGAATCCGATAAAGATCGCGAGGAACGCGCCCCACGCCAGCAGCGCCTAGCCTTGGGGTCATATGGCGACCCTCACCCCGCAGTCACGTCCTTCACATTGTCGTCGCTGTTGCGGTCGACGTAGTAATTGTAGGGGTCGACGCCCGCGAAGCTTGGCTTCTGCGCGGTATGCAGCCGGATCTTCTGCTCGCCGCTGTGGAGTGGCTGGCGGCCCATCACGATGACGTTCTTCGACGAGAATTCGCCGAGGCCCGGGCGGGCGGTGAAGAGGCCGACCTCGATCGATTCCTTGAGCGGAGCCTTCGTCTCATTACCCTTGCCGTCGGCATAATATTTGTCGGAGTCGATCGTGAGCGTGGTGGTCCAGCCGGTCGCGTCCTTCTTCGTGAAGGCGTCCTTCACCTTGAGATCGTAGAGCGTGATCTTCTCAAAGAGGTCGGTGATAAGCTGCTGCTCCTCGGGAGTCTTCGCTTCCTTGCGGTACTCGTTGATGAGGTCGATCGAGCGCGGATAGGGCGGGCCCTTGAAGCGCCATTCGGCAAGGAAGCGCTGGAGAGCGCGGTTGACCGCGTCTTCGCCGAGACGCTCCTGGAGCAGGTACATCACGACCGAACCCTTGCGGTAATGGATGTAGGGCTGGTTCTCGACGCGATAGAGCGGGAGCTCCTCGACGGCTTCGCCGGCGCGACTCCTGAAGATAAAAGTCGAGCTCGTACTTTAGGAACCGGCGGATCTTGTCAGGCCCGTACGTGTGCTTCATCACCATCAGCGCTGAATATTGGGCGAGGGTTTCGCTGAAGCTCGTGTCGCCCTGCATGTCGGCGCCGACGACCTGGTGGGCCCACCATTGGTGGCCCATTTCGTGGCTGACGACGTAGCTCGTGAAGTCAATTTTGGTCGGATCGTCGCTGTTGGCGTTGAAGCCGATCGATTCAGAATATGGCATGGTGCCCGCGAACGCCTGGGCGAAGCTGGCGTAGCCCGGAAATTCGATGATCCGCGCGTAGTTGAACTGATAGGGAGCGAAGTGTGTCCGATAATAATCGAGCGCGGTACCCATTGTGTTCAGCATCTTGGGTACGTTCCAGTCGTGCCCTGGGTTGTAATAGACCGACAGCTTGAGGCCGTTGTGCATCCGCGTCGCCACCTTGTAGCGGGCCGACTGGATTGAGAAGAAGTTGAGGATTGGCGCGGGGCTGACGAAGCGCGCCGTGCGGCGGCCGCTCGCCGTCCTGTCAGATATCTGGTTGCCGGGGGCGATCGGAGTCTGGTCGGCGTCCGTTGAAAGGGTGATGTCGCTCATCACCCAGTCGGCGTGGATGTAATTCTCGCGCGTCGCCTTCATGTCCTCGAGCTTTGCCGGGCGAAGCTCTGCCGGGAGATGCTGGCGACGGCGCTTGGCGCGATCCTGCAGGAGGCCGTTGCGGTCCATCCCGATCTGCGGCGCGAAGGCGAAATTGTTCACGAACGTGCCGTTCTCGATGATGTCGGTGTCGGGCGAGTCCGCTCGGAAGCCGTGATGCCAGATCTGTGATTTCCAGCTGAGCGCGCTGGTGGCGCCGGGGGCAAGCGGCATGTCGAAGCGATAGATTCGGTAGCCGAACTTGGGGTCGTCATAGATGAGCCGAGCTCCGGCGACCTTCAGGTCGAGGAACTTCGTGTTGGTGTCGCCGCGACGGACGTGCACGTCGCGGATCGGAACGCCGCTCTTGTTCTGGAGGTCATAGCGGCCGACGGTGACGAGACGGCGCTCCTTCGGGAACAGCTGCACGTTCATCGTGACTCGGGTCACGGCCGGCATCGGCAGGATCTCGTATTTGAGATACTTCCGCTCGTAATCGGCCTGGTATTTTTCGAGGTCGTCGGAGGTCTGGTACTGGTTGAGGACCTTGATGTTGTAATAGCCGTACGCGCCCGTGGCGGCCATCGCGACTGCGGCGACGACGATGATCCCGAGCGAAGTCGCGGTAGCGTAGTTACGCATCCGCCCGAGGCGCATCCGAAGCGAAAGATCGGTCCCGCGCGGCCACAGCAGGTGTGCGATCACGATCAGGATGATGCCGAAACACATCCAGTAGAACTGGAAGACCGCAGAGCCGAACCAGAAGCTTCCCTGGCCCATGAAATCGCTCAGGGGCACGCTCGGCCCGGCGCCGTAGCGATAGAGCGGGTCGGAATAGCCCATGTTGCTGAGGAAGATGCCGACGACGAACCACACGAACAGGATTGCCCAACCGGCATATTTGTTGGGGCTCAACACTTGCACAAAGACCGCGAGGATCGCGATCTGCAGGCCGTCGACCGCGGCCGGCAGGATGAACCAGGTCAGGTAGGCTCCGATGCCCAGCTCGTGAGCGCCCTTGACCACCTCATAGAAGAGCCCGGTGAGCGCGCCCGCAAGATTGACCAGCAACAGCACGACGAAGATCGCGATGATCTTCGGGACCGTGATCACCCAGCTTTCGACCGGCGTGGAATCGATGATCTCGTTGAGGTTGCGGTCGCGCTCGCGCCAGACCAGCTCTCCGCCGTAGAAGGCGGCGATGAGCAGGATCGTCACGCCGAAGCCGCCGCGTATGAGCGTCATGGTCGCAGAGACGGTCGGATGGTCGGGCGTGCCATAGGCCGATGGACCGAAGAATAGCAGGACGGCGCTGAGCCCCATTCCAAACAGGGTGAGGATGAGGGTGCCAGGGCTCATCAGCACCTGTCGCACTTCGATCCTCAGTCGCGCGATGAACTGGGCCCAGCGCGACGGATTGCAATCGCGGGCGATGATAGCTTCGCCGCCGGTCGCGGGAGCGGCGCTCGAAAGCTCGGTCTCACGCTTCTCGCGCATTGCCAGGCGCTTCAATCGCCATTTCGAGGGAGCCCGCTCGCTCATCGAGAAGCCCCACACTGTGATGGCGAGAAAGACGATGCCGAGCACGACTGCGAGGATGCGGTTGAACAGCAGCGCACCGGTGAGATCGACCAGCCGGCTGTTCATCTCCGACTGGGTCCAGTAGCGCGTCGCTTGTCCAAGAGCGCCGGTGCCGAGCGGCTCGTATCGCGCCGTGACATCGCGATATTCGATCTTCTGTCCGACCACGCTGGTGGCGATGAGGTAGCCGATTACCACGGCTACGGTGCCGATGTACGCGGCCATCATCGAACGAAGGCGGGTTGCCAGGGCGAAGAGAAGCGCGCTGGTCAAGAAGATATTCGGGATCGCGAAAACCAGGAACGGCCAGGCGTAGTAAGCGAAGTTCTGGGGCCCGATCGTTTCCGGATCGACCCAGGGCATGAGCGAGCCCGCGAACATGCCGACCGGCACGGAGAGATAGCCGATCAGTGCGACGAGGAACCCGCCGAGGAAGCGTCCGAGGATGATCTGGGACTTCGTAACGGGCGTCGCGCGGACGATTGGCGCAAAGCCGCTGCTGTCGTCACGAACGATGGCGTTGGCAACGAACGCGGTGACCACGAACAGATAGAAGAGGCTGAGCGCCCCGGTCGCGACTGCGATCGCGAAAGGCGCATTTTCGTGAACCGCGCCCGGCGTGCCGATCCGCACATTCTCGCTCGCGGTAATCCCGAAACCCATGAGGAAGAAGATCGCAACCGCGACCCAGAAGACCGGGTTGCGCAGCTGGTACCTGACCTCGAACGCGGTGATTCCGAAGAACATGTGGACCTCCGCTCAGGCCGCGCGCCGGAGGTAGGACAGGGTCGTGAAGTAGACGTCCTCGAGGCCGCCTTCGACGGGCTCGAAGTCCGCGGGCTTCTTGTCGGACAGGACGTGGATGATCGTCATCCCCGCGAACAGACGGGTCGAGATCACCTCATATTTCTGCTGGTAATCCTCGAGCTCTGAATGCGGGATTGCTTTCCTCCACACTTTGTCCTTGGTGGAGGCGATGAGCTCGGCCGGCTTGCCCTGGAGCTGGAGCTTGCCGTTGGCGAGCACCGCCATCAGTGGGCACAGGTCCGCGACGTCGGCGACGATGTGGGTCGAAAGGATGACGACGACATTGTCGCCGATCCCCGCGAGGAGGTTGAGGAAGCGGTTGCGCTCTTCCGGGTCGAGGCCGGCAGTCGGCTCGTCGACGATGATAAGCTCGGGATTTCCGATGAGAGCCTGGGCGATGCCGAAGCGCTGACGCATACCGCCGGAGAAGCCCGCAATCGACTTGTAGCGGACTGCCCAGAGGTTGGTCTGGCTGAGCAGAGTCTCGACCACGCTCCGGCGCTCGCCGGCTCCGGTGATGCCTTTGAGGAGCGCGAGCTGTTCGAGCATCGCATAGGCGGACACCCGCGGGTAGACGCCGAAGTCCTGGGGCAAGTAGCCGAGGGTGCGCCGAAGCCGTTGCGGATCGGCAAGGACGTCGATCTCGCCGAACTTGATGCTTCCCGCGGTGGGCTGCTGCAGTGTTGCCACTGTGCGCATCAGCGTCGACTTGCCGGCACCGTTCGGGCCGAGGAGCCCGTACATCCCGCGCGGGACGGACAGCGTGACATCGTCGAGCGCGACGGTGCCATTCGCATAGGTGTGCGACAGATTTGCGATTTCGAGCATCAAGTCCCCCGGGTTTAACGAAGTTTGATCAAGGGCCTAACAAACCTAGTCAAGAGCCGGATCGCGCCGTTTTCGACGAGCCGACAAACGATTGTTCGATATATGCTGCACGCAGCGCCGGCGCGCTGGAGGCAAGAAATGATGATCGAACTCTACTTGCTTCTGAACCTGGCGGTGCTGTGGTTCGCGGCTCGCGCGTCTTCGGGAAGCGGATGGCGCCTGATGCTGATGCTGTTCCTCGCCGGCTGGGTGGTTGGATCTGGCAACAGCCTGATTGAGGCCCTGTTCTTTCACGTCCTGACACTGCGGGAGGCGTTCTCGGCGGGCGCCGTGGCTGCCGTCGTCTTCGCCGTGCTCTCACCTGTCGTCGTGTTCACGGCGGGTCGGTTGAAGGCGGGGAATCCATCCCGAGCGGAAGGAGGCGGCTTCACGTCGCTCAGTCTGCTCTGCGTCATAGTGGCTTATGAACTGCTCTATTGGGGCGCGGGAACCATCGTGTATTCCTACATCGCCCATTTCTATGCGAGCCGCTCTCTTCCGCCGGTCACAGCAGTCGCCGCCGTACAAGTCGTTCGCTCGATGATCTTCGCTGGCGCGGTCTATCCGCTCCTGAATTCAGGGCTGCGCGGCGCGCCACTGGTCCTGGCGTTAATCTTCGGGATCATCGGCGGGCTGGCGCCTCTGCTTCCGGACAATCCGTACATGCCGCCGGACATCCGCTTCTACCACGCGATCGAGACAACCACGTCCAACTGCTTCTTCGGATTGGTCGTCGGCTTCCTGTTCGCCTGGCGCCGACGAGTTCCCGCTCAGAAGTAGGGCGGACGGTCGAGTCCCGTCGGGCTCTTCGTAAAGAGCTCGCAGCCGGAACTCGGTGATCCCGATCGAATGCTCGAACTGCGCCGATAGTGAACGGTCGCGGGTGACCGCGGTCCAACCATCGTCTAGCACCTTCACGTCGGGACGGCCGATGTTGATCATCGGCTCGACGGTGAAGATCATTCCCGTCTTGAGCTCAGGGCCGGTGCCGGGCCGTCCAGCGTGGACGACCTCGGGACTGTCATGGAAGAGCCGCCCGACGCCGTGGCCGCAGAAGTCGCGCACGACGCTGTAGCGCTGCGCCTCGGCATGGCGCTGGATGGCGTTGGCGATATCGCCGAGGAAATTGCCAGGCTTTGCCTGCTCGAGGCCGAGCATGAGGCACTCATAGGTCACGTCGACCAGCTTGCGCGCTTTGATGCCGACGTCGCCGACGAGATACATGCGGCTGGTGTCGCCGTGCCAGCCGTCCACGATCGGGGTCACGTCGATGTTCACGATGTCGCCGTCCTTCAGCGTGCGGTCGCTGGGTATGCCGTGGCACACGACGTGATTGATCGAGATGCAGCAGCTGTGCGTGTAACCGCGATAGCCGAGGGTCGCCGGCACTCCCCCGCCTTCGAGCGTCATCCGGTAGACGATCTCGTCCAGCTCCTGCGTCGCCATGCCCGGCACGACATGCGGAGCAAGCGCGTCGAGGATCTCGGCGGCGAGCCTTCCGGCGCGACGCATGCCCTCGAATGCCTCAGGGCCGTGTAGCTTGATGACCCCGTTTCGGGATTCGGCGCGATCGTCCTCGGCGGCGACGGTGATGTATTGAGTCATGGGCGCTAGATAGGCATTCGCGGCAGCGAAGTCACCGGAGAGCTTGTGACCGAGTCATCGAAGACGTGGACCGCTGCGCTTGTCGTAATCGGAGACGAGATCCTGTCCGGGCGCACGCAGGACAAAAACATCGCTCAGCTCGCAATTTGGCTGAATGAGCAAGGCATCAGGCTCGGCGAAGTGCGTGTCGTTCCCGATGATCATTCGAGGATCGGCGAGGCGGTGAACGAGTTGCGGGCAAGGCACGATTATCTGTTCACGACCGGCGGGATCGGTCCGACCCATGACGATATCACCGTCGATTCGGTGGCTGCGGCCTTTGGCGTGCCGGTGATGGTTCATCCGGAAGCTCGGCAGATCCTGGTCGACTATTACCGCGATCGGCCGGGCGGCCTCACCGAGGCGCGGCTGAGGATGGCGCGGACGCCCGAAGGGGCAGAGCTGCTCCGCAACCCCAGCTCGGGAGCGCCCGGGATCAAGATGGGCAACGTCTACATTCTCGCCGGCGTACCCAACATCGCAGCGAGCATGCTGGAAGCGCTGACGGGACAACTTCAAGGCGGACGGCCGGTGGTTTCCGTCACGGTAGGCGCTCGGGCCCCTGAGAGCGACGTCGCGGACCTGCTTCGCGAGACCGAGGAGGCTCATCCCGGGGTTGCGATCGGCAGCTATCCCTTCTTCAAGGAGGGCCGCTACGGTTCCAACTTTGTCATTCGGTCCGAGGACGGCGAACTGGCCCGGGTAACCGGAAGCGATCTTTCCGAGCGGTTGCGGTCTGCGGGATACGATCCAATCGAAGGTGGAATCTAGGCTGTAACTTGCATAGGCGTCGATAGACGGGCAGCCTCGGCGGCGACGGGGGGCGCGTATGGCGAAGCTCTTTCTGAGCTATTCGCGAAAGGACGAGGCAAAGGCGCGTCGCTTCACTGAATGGCTGGAGCGCGAAGGTCATGATGTCTGGCGTGACGAGGTCGACATCGGCGGCGGCGCCAGCTTCTCACTGGAGATAGAGAAGGCGCTCAACGATTGTGACGCAGTCCTAGCGTTGTGGTCGTCGGATTCCGTGCAGTCCGCATGGGTGCGTGACGAAGCCGGATTTGGTCGAGACCGCGGCAAGCTGATCCCATTCTCGCTGGATGGAACCGAGCCGCCGCTAGGCTTCCGGCAGTTTCAGTCGATCGATCTTTCGAAGTGGAAGGGACGCGGCGATCCGTCCGCCGCCGAGCGCATCAGAGCGGCGATCGCCAGGGTCTCCGATCTCCCGCCGGCTCCGGCCGCTTCGTCGCCGAGTCGGCGCTCACCCCATAACGTCCTCGGGAGTCCGCTGCTGATCGTGGGAGCAATCGCCGTCCTTGCCGCAGCTGTCCTCGCAATTCTTGTGTGGCAGCGCTGGTCGGCAGAACGGCAAATCTCCATCGCGGTTCTGCCATCGCCGCAATCTGCGGACAGGACGATGGCAGCGGATTATGCCAACGTCGCCGCAGCCGACATGGCTGCTTTCCTGCCGAGGCGGTTCGATCGCGCGACCGTGATCGCGCCGGCGGACGCGACCGGGACGGTGTCGGGATATCGGATGCTGATAGCCACGGATCCGCGCGGGGCCGGCGCGAATGCCACGCTGACTCTGTCTGACACCGATGGTCACACGACGCTGTGGTCGCAGAACTGGAGCGCAACGGATGCGATGGCGGCCGATCTCAGAGCGCAAGTCTCGGAAGCGGCCTCAAAGGCCGCGCTGTGCCTGACGGATGCGAGGGGTGGCAGCAGGCGGCTTACGCAACCGGCCCTCGGGCTTTATCTCAGCGGGTGCACCGAACTTGGCAACACCAAGCTTTCAAACGAGGAATTCGAACGGATCTTCGATCGGGTCACCAAGTTGGAGCCGAGCTTCGCTCCGGCGTGGGATGGCCTTGCGCTAAGTCGGTCCTGGATCGCCCAGGGCCTCGAGGAAGGTTCACCATCCGCGTACAAGCCTGCTTTGAAAAGTGCCCGCGAGACAATCATCGTCGCGCGAAAGCTGAACCCGAACAGCGCGATGAGTTACGACGCCGAGTACCATCTCGTGGCCGGCGATGTGTTCCGAGGGCTTCAGGTGCTCGAGCAGGGAGCGCAGATCGATCCCGATGACGGACGCATACAAATGCATCTTTCGGAGGCCTTTCAATCCGTTGGCCGAATGTCCAATTCAGTTCAGGCGGCGCAGCGAGGAACCGAGCTAGAGCCAGACTCCCCTTATATCACCTATCAATACATTCTCGCCCTCGTGTATTCGGGCGCGTTCTCGAAGGCGAAGGACACGATTGCGGAAGCGCGCAAGAAGTGGCCGAACGATTATGCGATCAATCTGGCCGACTTCAGTCTTCAGGCTCGCTACGGCGACCCCCGCGCCGCGCTCGAGCTCTTGCCTCGAATAGCCAACGTCAGCGACGCCGACCTCGCTCTGTATCGGAAGGTGATCTCCGCCCGCCTCAATCCGACCAAGGCGGGAATCGACGATGCCATAGCGGCGCTTAATGCCCGCTGGTCGGGCAGAGACCCTCGCCAGCGAAACGAGATTCTTGCTCCACTCGGCAATTTCGGTCGCGCGGATCAGGTTTACCAGCTGCTGGAGGACCCCTCGTTCCAGCCCTTCATCTCGCAAGATGTCTTGTTCAGACCCGACTTTGCATCGGTCCGCGCAGATCCGCGCTTCATGCAGGTTGCGGCGCGCGTCGGACTTGTCGGTTACTGGCAAAAAAGCGGATTTTGGCCGGATTTCTGCGGCAACGAGAAGCTGCCGTATAACTGCAAGACCGAGGCGGCGAAATACGGCGGTGGCGCCGAGGCGAAGGCCACTCGTTGACTGCAATTTGCACCGCACCTAACTGAGCCGCATCAGGCGCGGGTATGATGTAATGGTAGCCTGTCAGCTTCCCAAGCTGAACGCACGGGTTCGATTCCCGTTACCCGCTCCAGCCTAACCGGTAACTGGCGTACGGCTGGAGCGCGAAGGGCGGCGACTAGCCGATCTCGTCGCGATATTCGTAGAGGTGGAATTGCTCATAGAGGCCGGCGCGCCGGTATGGGCTGTTCTCGACCAGCGCTTCGGCAGTCGAGCGATCGTCGGCTTCGAAAATCATCATCATCGCCGCCCGCCGCCCATTCTCGTCGCAGAGCTGACCGACCGAGCGGATGGGGATGTAGGGCTGCTGCAAGAAGTCGTTCGTCTGGATCTGTACGTCCTGCGGAACGGTCTCCGCACCGTGTTTAATGAAGCCAATCCAGGCGAAAAGCATTGACGTGTTGTCCTGCGGTGCGGTCGAGTCCCGACGCCTATAGCAGAATGGGAACAAAGGCACCGCTCAACCATTGCTTAATATAAGCAAGCTTATTATATCCGTTGCCAATGGAAACGCTTCCCTTCGAAATCGCGGAAACCGGGCATGTGCTGCGCAAGGCCTTCGACCGCCTCGCCGTCGGCCTCGGCGTGACTCGTGCTCAGTGGAAGGTCCTGTTCCGACTGACCCGGACGCCGGGCCTCCGCCAGGTCGAGCTCGCGGACATGCTGGAGTTGGAGCCGATCACCTTGTGCCGGATCGTCGACCGGCTTGAGGAAGCGGGACTGGTAGAGCGCACGCGCGATCCCCAAGATCGACGCGCCTGGCGGCTGCACGTAACCACGCAGGCTCAGCCGCTGGTTGAGAAACTTCAGGGTGTGGGTGCCGAGCTGATCGATCAGGCGTTTGGTGGAATCGACCCGAAGGACATTGAAACAACGAGGAAAGTGCTCGCACAGACGCGCGAAAACGCGGCCCGATGCGGGGCAGTGAACAGGGCATCTAATCAATGAACAAGATGGCAACCGAGCCGATGAACGCAACGACGGCCGCCGATGCGCCGAAGGTCCGGAAGAAAGTAAGGCTTCCCGCGGGCAAGGGCGCGCTGCGTACCTTCCTGATGCTGGTCGTCCCAGCGCTGCTGATCGTCGGCGCCGGCTATTACTGGCTGATGAGCGGCGGAAGCGTGTCGACTGACGACGCGCAGGTGAAGCAGGATATCGTTTCTGTGAGCGCGCAGGTCACCGGTCCGATCCAGCAGGTGTATGTCCGCAACGGCGCGAAGGTGAAACGCGGCGACATCTTGTTCAGGATCGACCCGGCTCCGTTCCAAGTAGCGCAGGAGCAGGCGCAGGCCCAGCTCGCGAACGCACAGCTCCAGACGACGCAGCTGCGGACGCAGGCGGCGGGCACTGGCGCCGACATCACCGGCTCCGAAGCCAATCTCAAGATCAAGCAGAACGCGCTCGCTCGCCAAACTGCTCTTCTGAAGCAGGGTTTCACGACCCGTTCGGATTATGACGACGCGTTCAATGACGTGAAGACTGCCGAACAGCAGCTCGAGGACGCGAAAGCACGTGCTGCCAACGCCCATGCGGCGATTGCGCCGGGCGAGCAGCCGCAGGTCGCCCAGGCGCGCGCGGCGGTGGACAAGGCGCAGCTCGATCTGGAGCGCACGACCGTTCGCGCACCGATGGACGGCGTCGTCGAGAATGCGGATAGCCTTCAGGTCGGCCAGATGGCCGTCACAGGGCTGGGCATGCTGTCGCTCGTTCACAGTATGACCGCGTGGGTCGAGGCGAACTTCAAGGAGAAGGACGTCGGCCGGATGGTGCCCGGGCAGCGCGCGGAAATCGAGGTCGATGCTTATCCGGGCCAGAAGTTCGCGGCGCATGTCCAGAGCGTCGGTGCGGGCACGGGAAGCGAGTTCTCGCTGCTCCCGGCCCAGAATGCGAACGGGAACTGGGTCAAGGTCACGCAGCGCGTGCCGGTCCGGATCGCGTTCGATGGCAATCCGTCGAAGCCGATGATCGCCGGCCTCTCGGTCAACGCCACGGTCTATTTCGACAATAGCAAGAAGAAGTAAGCCTTCGCCAATGGCCGAAACGCCGGGCCATATCGCAACGCACCCGCTGCCGACGAGCACGCGGCTGATCGTGACCGTGGGCGTCATGGCCGCGGTCCTGTTGCAGGTGCTCGACACGACGATCGCGAACGTCGCTCTCCCGCACATGCAGGCGAGCCTCAGCGCGACGCAGGACACGATTAACTGGGTGCTCACGAGCTACATCGTCGCCTCGGCGATCGCACTGCCGATCAGCGGCTGGCTGGCGGACAAGGTCGGTCGCAAGCGCCTGCTGCTGATTTCGGTCGTGGTATTTACCGTGGCGTCCGTGCTCTGCGCCACGGCGACGTCGCTCCCGGAGATGGTGCTTTTCCGAGCGCTTCAGGGCGTGGGAGGCGCGTTCATCGTCCCGCTGGCACAGGCGACCCTGTTCGACATCAACCCCCGCGAGAAGCACGGCTCGGCGATGGCGCTGTTTGGGGGCGGCGTAATGATCGGCCCTATTCTCGGACCGGTGCTCGGCGGCTGGCTGACCGACAATTACAACTGGCGCTGGGTGTTCCTGGTGAACCTGCCGGTCGGGATCATCTGCATCCTGATCATGATGCGCTTTATGCCGAAGACCGAGACCCATGAGCGGAAGTTCGACATGTTCGGCTTCGCGCTTCTCGCGATCTGCCTTGCGTCGCTTCAGTTTTGCCTCGACCGCGGTGAGCAGAACGACTGGTTTTCGAGCTGGGAAACGATCATCGAGGCGGGCCTCGCGATTGGCGCCGGCTGGATGTTCATCGTCCACATGTTCACCGCCAAGCTGACATTGTTCGACCGGGAGATTTTTACCGACCGCAATTTCGCGACAAGCGTGTTGTTCATGGCGGTGACCGGCGTGCTGCTGCTCGGCGGTCTCGCGCTGCTGCCGCCACTGCTTCAGAATTTTTACGGATATTCGGTGCTGCAGTCGGGCTTCCTGACTGCGCCGCGCGGCGTTGGGACCCTGTTCTCGATGCTGATCGCTGGCCGCATGACCGGCAAGATGGATGCGCGGATCCTGGTCGGGATCGGCGTCGTGCTGATGGGCGTGTCGCTCTACATGATGACTGGGTTCGCGATCGACCAGCCGTCGCGGCCGGTGATCGTCAGCGGCGTCGTGCAGGGACTTGGGCTCGGCCTGATTTTCGTTCCGCTCCAGACGCTCGCGTTCGAAACGCTGGCTACCCGGTTCAGGACGACGGGCGCGGCGCTTCTCAACCTGTCACGGAATATCGGCGGTTCAGTCGGAATCTCCGTGGTCAGCACGCAGCTGGTGCGCATGACTCAGGTCGCACATGCCGACATGGCGACCCACATCACCCAACACACGATGGCGACGATTAGTTCGACCCAGATCGAAATCTGCGATTCCCGTGGTTGGACCGCTGGCGCTTGCGGTGATCAACGGCGAAATCACGCGGCAGGCGTTATTCATCGCCTATCTCGACGATTTCAAGCTGATGATGTGGGTGACCTTCGTCATCCTACCGCTGCTCTTCTTCATGAAGCGTGGCAACCAGGTCGGCGGCAGCGGGCCTCCGGTCCACATGGATTGACGAACATTCTCGCGATCAAGGTCACGCCGCGCTCGGCGAGGCCAGGCATTGGTGGTTGGCGGCAAGGTGCCGACGGGCGCGAGGAACTGGAAGTTAGGGTGGCGGAGGCGCCGGCTGACGGTGCCGCCAACCAAGCCGTCGTGAAGCTGCTTGCAAAGGGTCTCGGGATCAGCCGTGCGGAAGTCAGGATCGTCTCGGGCGCCACCTCTCGAAACAAGCGTATCGCGGTTCCATTTGAGTCCGATGAAGTGCGCCGGCGCTTAGGCGGATGACCAAAGGGAGAAGAACATGTTCGGAATCGGCAAAAGGCGGCTCGGCCGCGATGGCCCAGAAGTCTCTGCGATCGGCCTCGGCTGCATGGGCATGAGTGAGTTCTATGTCGGCGGAAGCGAAGCGGAGTCGGTCGCGACAATCCACCACGCCCTCGATCGCGGCGTCACCTTCCTCGACACCGCCGACATGTATGGCTGGGGCGCGAACGAAGAGCTCGTCGGGCGCGCGATCGCCGGCCGGCGTGACGAGGTCTTCCTGGCGACCAAGTTTGGGAATGTCCGCGGACCGAACGGCGAGTTCCTTGGCGTCCGCGGTGACCCCGAATATGTCCGCTCAGCCTGCGAGGCGAGCCTTCGGCGGCTGAACGTCGAGACGGTCGATCTCTATTACCAACATCGCGTCGATACGACGGTGCCGATCGAGGATACGGTCGGCGAGATGGCGCGACTGAAGGACGAGGGAAAGATTCGGTTCCTCGGCCTGTCGGAAGCTGCGCCGAGGACAATCCGCGCTGCCTATGCGACATCGCCGATCACGGCGGTGCAGACCGAGCTGTCGCTATGGAGCCGTGATTCGGAAGCAGAGGTGCTTCCGACCGTGCGCGAGCTCGGGATCGGCTATGTCGCTTATTCGCCGCTCGGGCGCGGGTTTCTGACCGGACAGTTCAAATCGCCCGACGACTTCCAGGAAGGCGACTTCCGAAAGCACCATCCGCGCTTCCAGGAGGAGAATTTCGAGAAGAACCTCCAGCTGGTCCGCGAAGTCGAGGCGCTCGCCAAAGAGAAGAGCTGCACGACCGCCCAGCTCGCGCTCGCCTGGGTTCTTGCTCAGGGCGACGACATCGTGCCGATCCCCGGCACGAAGCACGTCAAATATCTCGACGACAATATCGGCGCCCTTGATGTGAAGTTGACCGACGAGGATCTGCAACGCCTCGACGCGATCCTTCCGCCGGGCGCTGCAGCGGGCGAACGTTATCAGGCACGCGGAATGGAGACGGTCAACCGCTAAGCCCGGTCGTCGATCAGGCTCATGCAAGTAACTCCGGATTCGGCTTTCTGGAGCTCGGAGACGTCCACCTCGATGATTTGAAAGCCGCGTTCCCGAAGGCGTGCAACGGTGCTCGGATTGCCGCCTGGCATGATCAAGCGATCGCCAGCGCACACGCAATTCGCCGCGGGGGCTTCGTCAACGGGGAAGGGCTCGACGCCGGTGAATTGCGCGGGGTCGACGGAGTTCGGCTCGTAAAGAAGAATCGGCGTGCCTGCGGCATCGGAGCCGGCGAAGGTCGCGCCGGTCTTAAGGTGCAAGCAGTCACGAAGCTCTGCACGTATGACTTCGTAGCCTAGCGGCGCGACCAGCTCTGCGAGGTTGACGGTGCCATCGGCGTCCGTGCGCGTGGACAGGCCGACGTAGAGGCGCCGTCCTATGCGCAGCACGTCACCTCCATCGATGTGGCCGCGCTCGATCCGGTGAATCTCGAATCCGTCGCTCAGGCCAGCGGCAGTGGAGTGGATCTCTCCGACGCGAGAGGCGGCGCCAGGGCGCGTGATGACCGCATGTTCACCCAGCAATAACGCAGTGTCCTCGACGAAGACTGCATCCGGGTCGTCGGCAAGCTCTGGGAGGCGGACTATCTCGAAGCCGGCGTCGGCCAGCGCGCGCTCATAGGCGGCGTGCTGCTCAGCCGCCCGGGCAGCGTCGATCGGGGCGCGCTGCAGATGCGTCAGCTGGCATTCGGCCAAGCGCGGGCTGACGGCGCGAGTGAAGGCGCGCTTCATCCGCCGTGCTTGCGCATCCACAGCGCGAACAGATCGGGCCAGCGCGAGCCGGGATTGTCGCGCGGCAGGTGGAGACCGAAGCCGTGGCCGCCTTGCGCGATAAGATTGGCTTCGACCGATACGTTGGCCTTCCGACACGCGGCGATCCAAGCGAGGCTGTTGTCGACGGGCACTGTTCCGTCGTCGAAGGCGGCAACGACGAAGCTCGGCGGCGTCGCAGTGCTGACGTGAAGGACCGGTGATCGCGACTCGATCAAGTCAGGCGCGGGGTTTCGCCCGAGCAGATTGTCGCGCGACCCAGCGTGGGTTTCGGGCCCGAGAGTTGTCACGGGATAGATCGAGTCCGGCGAACGCGGGACGCGTGGAAAGGCGATCCGCCGCGTCGACGGGCTCGTAGACCGGTGCGTCGAAGCAGACCGCGAGATCGGCCGCAAGATGACCACCAGCGGAGAAGCCGAGCACGCCGAGGCGCGCCGGATCGATGCGGAAGTCGGCAGCTCGGGAGCGGATGAGTCGAATCGCACGCTGTGCGTCCCGAAGGGGTACCACCGATCGGTTGGCCCAGCCCTCGCCCGGGAGGCGGTAGCTGAGGACGAAGACGGTCGTTCGGTCCCCGTTGAAGCGCTCGGCGGTGTCGACGCCTTCGTTCTGGACCGCAATGAACTCGTAGCCGCCGCCGGGAATGACGAGGATCGCCGAACCGTCGGGAAGCGCAGGCCGGAACACGTTCACATCCGGCGCGCTAATCCCCTTGATCCACAGTTGGCGATAGCTGGAGTCGCCAGACATGGTCCATTCCGGCCGCGGAAGCTGGCGCGGCGCGCCTGGAACCTTCTCTCCCCAGAGCGGAAAGCGCTCCTTCGACGGCCAGGGCGGAGCGTCGGGCGCTGCTGCGATCGAATCAGGGTCATGATAATCCTGAGCGGCCGCCGCTGCGGCGATCATGGCAATTCCGGAGCCGAGGAAGGCTCGGCGGCCGACGCCGGTCCTATTGCTGCCGGACAATCTGCCCGCCCTTCATGACGAAGTTCACATGTTCGACCGCGGAGACGTCGCGGGTCGGATCGCCCGGGACAGCGACTAAGTCCGCCAACAGGCCTGGCTTCACTTCGCCACGATCGGTCAAATGGAAGATCCGCGCGTTGCCGGAGGTGGCGGCGATCATTACCTGCGTCGCGGGCATTCCAGCGCGCTGCATCGCCTCCATCTCGAGCCAGTTCTTGCCATGCGTGAAGACGCCGACGTCCCCGCCCATGCAGATCGGGACGCGTGCCTTCATCGCCATCTGGAACGAACGGCGGTTCTCCTGAACGCTCTCGGGCGCGGGCTCCTGGCCGTTCCAATGTTCGAAGTAGCGGGCGTAGGCTTCGGAGGCCGCGATGGTCGGGCACAAGGCGGTCCCGCGATCGTGCATCATTTTGAAGATCTCGGGCGTGCCGTCGTAGCCGTGCTCCACGGTGTCGACCCCGGCGACGATGGCACGGCGCATACCTTCAGCCGTCGTTGCATGAGCTGCGGCCAGCCGTCCGGCATCGTGCGCGACGGCGACGCCCGCGGCCATCTCAGCTTCGGTCAGGGTCGGGCGGCTCGGCTCGTCGGGCCTGGTAGTGATAGTCGGCGTACATCTTGATAACGTCGGCGCCCGCGGCGATCTGGTCGCGGGCCGCGCGGGTCATTTCCTCGGCACCGCTGATCTCTTCCGCGCCCTGCGGAATCTTCACGCCAGGTTCGAAGCCCTTTGGTCCATATGCGCCGCGCGCGACGTTAGCCTTGGTGGAAACGAGCAGGCGAGGGCCGGGGACGATCCCCTGGTTGATTGCCTGCTTGAGGCCCACGTCGGCATAGCCGGCGCCCTCGGTGCCGAGGTCACGCTCCGTGGTGAAGCCGGCCATGAGTGTCTTTTCGGCCTGCACGACCGCGCGGGCGGTGCGGAGCGCGAGCGGCTCGTGAAGCACCTGGTCGTCCCACAAGGTCTCGTTGTAGGGATGGAGGAACAGGTGCGAGTGGCCCTCAATCATTCCGGGTATCAGGGTCTCGCCGGGCAGCTCGATCACCTTTGCTCCGGGCGGCGCTGCTACGTTGGGGCCGATGGCGGCGATCCGGTCGCCGTCGACGAGCACCGACCAGCCTGTATGCGGCGTCGGGCTCACGCCGTCGAAGACCTGCGCCGGCTTCAGGAGGATCGGCTCCGCGGGCGCTGGCGTGGCGAGACTGGCAATGGCTGCGGCCATGGCGATGAGACAACGCATCGGAACTCCCCGGTTTGGCGCAGCGTAGAACCGGAATGGGTGCCTCGGAAAGAGCGAAGAGCGATACGCCGATGAATTGATGGAGGCGAAGCCTAACCGGCGACGTAGCCGCCGTCGGCGAGGTAAAAGCCGCCGGAGCAAAAGCAGCCTCGCTCGACGGGATTGCGATTAGTTGAGCGATCTCCTCATTGGTCCCGTAGCGGCACATCGAAACGCCGCCCTCGACGAAGCTGCGAAAGCCCACCCGATCGCCGCAGCCGAGCTGGTCGGCCAGCGATTGCATCGTCCGATTGTCGATCGGGCCGGGCGCGACGGCGTTCACGCGGATGTTCGAGGGGCCGAGTTCGATTGTCGCGGTCTTCATAGCACGAGGACCGTGCTTGCTGGCCACGCACGCGGCCATGCGCGGAAAGCCGACGGCGCCGGCAACTGAGGAAAGCGCGAGGATCGCTCCCCTGCCCGAGCTTTTCCTCGCCGCAGCCGCGAGCTTGATCGCCAGCTAGACGCCGATAACGTTCACGCGCAGAACCTGTTCGAACTCGTCGCGTCCAAACTGATCGACGGGCTTCAGCACGCCTTCGATGCCGGCATTGGCGACCACGATGTTGAGCTTGCCGAAGCGATCCAGCGTCGCGGCGCCGACGGGTCATCGGCTCTGCTCCCCGCCAACTTCGTGACCCTACAGCCGCAAACAGCCGTTATCACAGTCGATGAGGCATAAAGAAGGGGGCGGCCCGGAAATCTTCCGGACCGCCCCTCGTAACGCGTAAACAGGAAGCTTAGCGCTTCGAGAACTGGAAGCTGCGGCGAGCCTTGGCGCGGCCGTACTTCTTACGCTCGACTACACGCGGGTCGCGGGTGAGGAACCCAGCCTGCTTGACGATGGTGCGGAGCGCCGGCTCGAAGCGGGTCAGCGCCTGGGCGATGCCGTGCTTGACCGCACCGGCCTGGCCCGAGAGGCCGCCGCCGACAACGGTCGCGACGACGTCATACTGGTCTTCGCGGCCAGCGACGCCGAACGGCTGGTTGATCACCAGGCGAAGGGTCGGACGGGCGAAATAGACTTCCTGCTCGCGGCCGTTGATGACGATCTTGCCCGAGCCCGGCTTCAACCAGACGCGCGCGATGGCGTCCTTGCGGCGGCCGGTCGCATAGGCGCGGCCGTACTTGTCGAGTTGCTGCTCACGAAGCACCGCCTGGATCTGCGGACCCTGCGTCGAAACGCCGTCGTCGCCGGGACCCTCGTCCCGACCGCGTCGGCCGCGCCCACGCGGCGACGAGGACGCTCTTGCTGGAGCAGCGTCGGCTGCAGGCGCGTCGGTAACGGAGGGCTGCTCCGGAGCCTCGGGGACTTCCGGCGTGGGATTGGTCAGCTCGCCCAGATCGGAAAGAGACTTCTTATCGGCCATCTTATGCGCCCACCTTGTTCTTGCGGTTCATCGACGCGACGTCGAGGACTTGGGGATCTTGGCCGCCGTGCGGATGCTCGGTGCCATTGTAAAGATGCAGCGCGCGCATCTGGTCGCGGCCGAGCGGGCCGCGCGGGATCATGCGCTCAACCGCCTTCTCGAGCACGCGCTCGGGGAAGCGGCCCTCGAGCACCTTGCCCGCGGTGATTTCCTTGAGGCCGCCCGGATAGCCAGTGTGCTTGTAATAGAGCTTCTGCTGAAGCTTCCGGCCGGTGAAGCGGACCTTGTCGGCATTGATGACGACGACATGGTCGCCGCAATCGACATGCGGCGTGAAGCTCGGCTTGTGCTTGCCGCGCAGGATATTGGCGATGATCGTCGCGACGCGGCCAACGACGAGGCCGTCGGCGTCGATCAGATGCCACTTCTTCTCGACTTCGGCCGGCTTGACCGACTTGGTCGTCTTCATCAGCGCCTTCATGGCGAGAACCTCTTTCTAACGAGAAAAGCGGCTCTCGGGGGAGCCGCAGTCCGGGCCGCTAATTGCGGTTAGGGTGCCAAAAGTCAAGCAAATCCGCCAGTTTGCCAACGGGTAAAATAATACCCTAAATTATTCCTACCACATCCGTAACGACTGGAACGGCAGCCGCGCGATCCTCGTTTCAGGCGCAAAACCAATAAGAGGAGCGTGTCATGTATATCGGTCTTGGCGGAATCCTGTTGCTGATCCTCATTCTCTGGCTGCTCGGCGTCATCTAGCCGGGATCAGTGCGAGCGGGACCAACCCAGCTTGATCACCAATTCAATGAGTGCTCGCGGGTCGAAGGGCTTTTCGACCCGCGGCACGTTTTTGAATCTGTCGAGCGCAGCCCCGGACCCGTAACTTGTCGCGATCGCGAACGCATTACCCGATCAGCGATCGGCGCCGCGGCGGGTTCGGGTTCAAGCTCACTTTACCCGGCGCGAACGAGAAGGAGCATGACCGAAGTCAAACCGCTACTGTAGCAATCTGCGGTTCAGGATCGCGGCATAGATTTTGGGCCGGTCGAAATTGCAAATTCCCGAAAGGATGTTTTCGTGAGAAAGCTTCGAGCTCTGGCTTTCGCCGGTGTCGCCTCAGCAGCCCTCGCAGCAACCGCCATCGCGGCCGCCACGAAGACGCACGTCATGAACGTGCCGCTACCGGATGGATCGACCGCGCGCGTCGAATATGTCGGCGATGTCGCGCCGAAGGTTACGGTCGCTCCGCCGACGATGGCCGACCTGCACGACCCGTGGGCGATGACGTTTCCATCTTTCGCCGGGTTCGACCGGATGTTCGAGGAAATGAATCAGCGTACCCGGCAGATGATGCGACAGGCTCAGGAGATGGCGAAACAGCCCGGGTCTTCGGCGCCGCATGTCGCGTCCTACGGCAATATGCCGGAGGGCGGGACGAGCACGACGGTCGTGTCGGTCAGCAAGGGTGGAAGCACCTGCACCCGGACGACCGAAATCGTTTCACAGGGAAAGGGCAAGCCGCCGAAGGTGACTTCCAGAGTCAGCGGGCAATGCAGCGGCGCGGCTATTCAGCCGTCCGCAGCGGGCAACCATCCCGCCTGACCGTGCTGACGGCGCACGTCGCCGCCCGTTGAGGAGATTTCACCTCGCTAACGCGTTGCCTGTTGTGGGGACGCGCTTTAGTGGGCGCCGAAATGGCTGCGATCATGTGCTCGCGCCTGATCCAATAGTCGCCGGAGAGCTTTTGCCAGTGCCGAGACGCGTAAAGGACTTCATCGACATCAGCGAGTATACGTCGCTCGATGACCTCATCCGTTACCTTGAGACGATTAGGGACAATCTACCGGCGGAACATCAGGCCGAACTCAAGATCCGCGGCGATGACATCTTCGGCCGCCGCCTGACCATCAGCTATTTCCGCGAGCAGACTCCCGAGGAGGTCGAGATCGACTCCAAATATACTGGCGGCGACACCGAGGGAGCGGACATCGAGGAGCTCCGCCGCAAGCTCGACGAGGTTCCGTTCAAGCCTCGCAGGGCGAAGAACGCTAGTCAGGCACGCCGCGCGTCGAAATCCGCGACCACCGGCGAGAGTTCGACATGAGCTATCTCTACCTCGACCCTCACCGCTTCTAAGCAGCAATTTCGTCGCCGATGGCACGGTCGCGCGCCACCGGCGTTGGCCATGCCGTGGCTAGCACGACCAAAAATACCGATTCCAAAAGCAAGGCCGAGCAGGAAAGCTCCGGCCTCGCCAGTAGCTGGCGCTCCTGGCTGCTTGCCGTCCTTCTCATCGCGGGCGTGGTCGTCGCGGTCCTGCACTGGGGCGACGTCAAGAAGTTCGCCGCGCTCGTCGCCCATTCGAAGCCCCTGTGGCTGCTCGCCGCTGCCGCGGCGCAGCTGCTCACCTACGTTGCGCTCGCGGCTCAGTGGATGCTGGTGCTTCGCGCGGGCAAGTGCAGGGCTCCCTTCGGCAAGCTCCTCGGGCTGACGGTCTCCAAGCATTTCGCGGACCAGATGGTGCCGACGGCGGGCATGAGCGGAAATGTGGTCGTGGTCGATCGGCTCCAGGCGATCGGCGCTTCGCGCTCGGTCGCTCTCGCGACGTTGATCATGACGATCATCGCTTATTACGCGTCGTACGGCGTGGCGTCGCTCATCGCGCTCGTGCTGCTGTGGTGGCATGGGCACACGAGCTGGGTGGTGCTCGCGCTCATCGGCGCCTCTCTCGGGCTCTCTGCGGCGGTCCCCGCGCTCGCCCTGTGGCTGCAGCGCAAGGGCGCGAAAGCGATTCCGCGATGGCTTCGGCAGATCCGGACCGTCTGTGAGCTGTTCGAGATGATCAAGGAAGCGCCCTCGCGGTTGGTGCGCAGCGAACGCCTGATCGGGAAGCTCAGCCTGCTCAACGGCGCCGTTTTCGCGCTCGATGGACTGACGATGCAGCTGTGCCTGTTTGCCCTGGGCTTGCATGTGCCCTTCAGCACTGCGTTCAGCGCGTTCATCCTTGCCTCGATCGTGGTGACGCTGGGGCCTATCCCGATGGGCCTCGGATCGTTTGAGGCGGTGAGCATCGGCATGTTGCGCGCGATGGGCGTGCCGTTCGAGGCGGCGTTATCGGGGACACTCCTGTTCCGCGGCTATACGCTTTGGGTGCCGCTGGTCCCCGGCATGTTCGCTGCCAGGCGCCAGCTCAAGGCCGACAAGAAGGAGAAGAAGCGCTAGCGGTCGCGGATGACCGTGTCCTCGACCCAGTCGGCGTAGCTTCCTACGATCTTCTCAATTGGCCAGGCGACGATGCAGGGAAAGTCGTAGCTGTGGAGCTCGGCGATGCGTTCCATCAGCGCGTCGCTCCGCCAGTGGTGGGTCTTGAAAATGGCGGCGACTTCCTCGGCACTCTCGATCTCGCCCTTCCAACGGTAGATCGAGCGGATCGGCGGCAGAATGTTCACGCACGCCGCGAGTTGTTCCTCAATCACGATCCGGCCGATGCGTTCGGCCTCCTGCGAATTGGCGAACACCGCGTAGATCGAAAGCACGCTCATGCGTGGGCTCGTCCGAGCTCGTGCGCCCCCCATATCGTCGCGGCGAGCAGGAGAGCACCCGTCGCCTGGTGGAGTACAGCAAGCCAGATCGCGATGCCCGAGACCACCGTCAGAATGCCGAGGATGATCTGCGTTCCGAATGCGGAATGGATTGCGATCGACGCGCGCCGGGCGTCGGGCAATTTCTTTACCTTCCGAGCGAACAGTACGAGGACTGCGACCACGACCCACGCCCACCAGCGATGCATAAAGTGGAGCAAATAGGGGTCGTGGGTCATCGCAAAGAGCGCGCCATACGACCAGTCGATCCCGTCGGGCACGAAGCGGCCGTTCATCAGCGGCCAGGTGTTCGAGACATAACCGGCGCGAAAGCCTGCGACCCAGGCGCCCAGCATGAGTTGGACGAAGAGGATCGCCAGCGCGAAGGCGCCCCAGCCAGTCAACCGCGACGGACGCGCATCCGGGATCCGCGCCAGGCGGCGGATGTCCAGCGCGGTCCAGATTAGTGCGCTGAATAGGAACAAGGCGAACAGCAGATGCGCCGATAGGCGGTACGGGCTGACTTCGGTGCGCGTTCCCTCAAGGCCCGACGCGACCATGAACCAGCCGACTGCGCCCTGCAGACCGCCGAGGACGAACAGCGCGGCGAGACGCCAGCCGAAGCCGCGTGGGATCTCTCGCTTCACCGCGAACCAGCCGACGCCAACAAAGAAAAGGAGGCCGATGAACCGCCCGAGTAGCCGGTGGACCCATTCCCACATGAAGATGAACTTGAAGCCGGGAAGGGTCATACCCGCGGGTCCGGCGACCTCACGATATTGCGGCGTCTGTTTGTAGAGATCGAACAGCTTCACCCAGTCGGCATAGCTGAGCGGCGGGATGGCGCCCGTGATGACGTTCCACTGCGTGATCGAAAGACCGCTCTCGGTAAGACGAGTGATGCCCCCGACGACTACCATCGCGAAGACGAGCCCAGCGACTGTTAAGAGCAGGTTGGAGAGCGCCAGCGGGCGCGTGCGAGAACCGGCGCGGATGCCGACGGAGGGCTGAGCAACTGAACTGGCCATGGATGCGCGCCTATTCGCGCGCGGCACGTGGCTCGGCAAGACTTTTGAGCGCATGATATATTGTAACTTCAGGGCCGCACGGTTATATGCGCCTCCATGGCGTCGCGCCCGCTTCAGACTTCCCGGCTGGACCGGATTGCGATGGGCCTTTCGGGCTTGTGCGCCGTCCATTGCGTCGCGACGGCCGTGCTGCTCGGCGTTCTTGCCTCTGCCGGCGGCCTGCTCGGTCAGCCGATCATTCATGAGAGCGGCCTCAGCCTCGCGATGCTTCTCGGAGCAATCGCGCTCGGCCGCGGGATCCGCGAGCATGGCTTCGTCCTGCCCAGCTTCGTCGGCGCGCTGGGACTTGGGATCATGGCCTACGCGATGACGCTGCACGAGAGCGGTTATGAACCGGCCTTCACCATCCTCGGCGTCTCGGTGCTCGCGCTCGGCCATCGCCTCAACATGATGGCGAAGCAGCCCAGCGTCTGATTCCTTGTCGCGACCCTACCCGGGGTCTATCTCGTTTCGCAACAGTCATGGCTCAACACGATCATCAGCTCCACGAGGGAGATTCGCTGAAAGCGGCCGCGCGCAATCGGTTGACCAAGGAGGGCGAGCAGTGGACGGGGATGCGCGCCGCGGTGTTCGATGCGCTGGCGAGCTTCGACAAGCCGGCGAGCGCCTACGACATCGCTGAGGCGGTTTCGAAGGCCGAAGGACGGCGCATAGCGGCGAACAGCGTCTACCGGATCCTAGACCTTTTCGTCGAAGCGAACCTCGCACGGCGCGTGGAAAGCTCGAACGCCTACATCGCCAACAAGCATCCTGAGTGCCTCCACGACTGCATCTTCCTGATCTGCGACAGCTGCGGACAGACCGTGCACATCGACGACGACGCGCTTTCGGCGAGCATTCGAAGCGCGGCGGGCACCGCCGGTTTCTCGGCCCTTCGGCCGGTAATCGAAGTTCGCGGCAAATGCGGCGAATGCGGTTGAGCCGTCGCTCGGCGGCTCGGCAAACACATGCTGCACTGACCCGGATCGGGTCGCATCGCCACATAGCACCCTATGCGACCCTGGCCCTTGCCGGCGGCTATCGCGAAGCCGGTGAATCCGGCCGCTGAAACGTCGAGCCGGGAAAGGTCGTGGTTCATGGCGCGGGCGAGGCGCATGCCGACTGGTTTAGCGATCGCCGGACGGAACTGGTCGATTTCGCTCGCCGCTTGAGATTGCTCCGGGCGTCTATTGCTGCGGCGATGCCGATGCGCTCGCGCGATCGGTCTTGGAGGGCGGCGGTGACCTGGCGTTCGGCACGCTTGCACCGGTCCCGGGCGAAAGCGACTGGCCGGATTTGCTCGCGGCGGCGCTGCGCGGCGATCCGGCCCTTGCGATCAGCATCTGGGCGTCGGAACACGGACTGCAGCCCGAAACCGTGAGCCGGGGCTTCTCCCGAGCCTATGGAATAGGCCCGGCGCGCTATCGCCTCGGTGTCCGGATCAAGGGAGCCGTCGCTTCCCTGACGATTGGAGCCGCGCCGCTCGCGGAGATCGCTGTGGCCAACGGCTTTGCCGACCAGCCGCACATGACTCGGGCCGTGAGGTCCGCGATCGGCAAAACGCCGGCTGAGCTTCGGCGGGTCAATTCGGTTCAAGACCGAGGTGCAGCAGCAGTTTAGGCGTTAAGGTATGGAAGTTGCTGCCGATCAGGCTCGCTGGACGGGTCCGCGCCTTCGTCTGTTGCCGATATTGCTGGTCCTCGCGCTCGGTTTTGTGATCATCTTTGCGGCGTTCGACGCGGCCGATTTCATTCAGCACTCGACAGGACCGGGCTCGCATTGGCCAGACTGGCTGAGGCTCGTTGTTGCCGATGCCTTCGAGTTGATCCTGGCATTGATCGGAATAGCGATCGCTCCCCGGTTCTTGCCTGCAGCCGACTTTGGCCTGCGCCGGCCGCCGGGGCACACTTACCTCGGATGGGCGACCTTCTGGGGCCTCGCCTTCGCGCTGATCATGCTGGTTGCCGACCACTGGTCATCGCTGATGGCGCTCAAGTCGCCAGGCGTGCCGGAGGAGGAGCCGACTGCGCAGAACATCGAGGGTTGGCTTGCGTTCGAGCTGCTCTGGGTGGGGATCTGCGAGGAAACCCTGTTCCGTGGATTCCTTCTCGGCGTTCTGACTGCACTTTCGCCATCAAGGCTGCGGATCTGGAGAATTGACATCAGCACAGCGGGGATCACGCTGGCTGTATTGTTTGCGCTTGCCCATGCGTCCAATTTCGCCACCGGCCATTCTACGAAGCCTTCGCGCAGCAGATCTACGCGATCGCGCTCGGCATCATCTACGCCTGGCTTCGAGAGCATTCGAGAAGTCTGGTACCGGCAATTTTGGCCCATTCGCTGAGCGATTTCGGCGAAACCGGACTGGAATTCCTGCTCAACGCGCTTCTCTAACTGAGCATTTCCTGAGCATTCGCTGAAATCGCCCCGCCACTAGGGCAGATTGGTGACATTAGAGCGACTTGCCGATAGGGCACTCCGCGATGAATGACCGTCCCGAGACCCCACTGCTGGATAAGGTTCAGTTCCCAGCCGACATCCGCCAGCTCAGCAAGGAGCAGCTCCCGCAGCTTGCGGAGGAGCTTCGGCAGGAGACGATTTCGGCCGTTTCGGTGACTGGCGGCCATCTCGGGGCCGGTCTTGGCGTCGTCGAGCTGACGATCGCCATCCACTATGTGTTCGATACGCCCAAAGACAAGTTGGTGTGGGACGTTGGTCACCAGGCTTATCCGCACAAGATCGTCACCGGCCGGCGCGACCGTATCCGCACGTTGCGGCAAGGTGGCGGCCTGAGCGGCTTCACCCGGCGTGCCGAGAGCGAATATGACGCGTTCGGCGCAGCGCATAGCTCGACCTCGATCTCCGCCGCGCTCGGCTTTGCCATTGCCGAGAAGCTTTCCGGGGGCCGGGAAAGGCGATTGCCATCATCGGTGATGGCGCACTGAGCGCGGGCATGGCTTATGAGGCAATGAACAATGCGGCGGCGGCCGGGAACCGCTTGGTCGTCATCCTGAACGACAACGACATGTCGATCGCTCCACCGGTCGGCAGCCTTCGCAATGCGCTCGCCCGACTTGTCAGTTCGAGCAAATATCTCGGGCCGCGCCGCCTCGCGCAGAAGATTGCGCGCGCGATGCCGGAGCCTCTCCATTCGGCAGCCCGCAAGGCCGAGGAATATACGCGCGGTTGGATGACGGGCGGCACGCTCTTCGAGGAGCTCGGCTTCTATTATGTCGGGCCCATCGACGGCCACGACGTCCGCGCACTGGTCGAAGTGCTCGAGAACGTGCGTGACGCCGAGGAAGGACCGATGCTGGTCCACGTCGTCACCAAGAAGGGCAAAGGCTACGCGCCGGCCGAGAACGCCGCCGACAAGTATCACGGCGTCGTGAAGTTCGACGTGGTTTCGGGTGTTCAGGCCAAGGCGACAGGGGGCGCGCCGAGCTACACCAGCGTTTTTGCAAAGGCACTGACGGCTGAGATGGAACGCGACGACAAGGTGGTCGCGATCACGGCGGCGATGCCCTCGGGCACGGGCCTCGATAAGGTCGCAGAGAAATTCCCGGAGCGGACCTTCGACGTCGGCATTGCCGAGCAGCATGCGGTGACCTTCGCCGCGGGCCTGGCCGCGCAGGGTTGCCGGCCGTTCGCGACCATCTATTCGACCTTCCTCCAGCGTGCGTACGACCAGGTCGTCCACGACGTCGCGATCCAGAACCTGCCGGTGCGCTTCGCGATGGACCGCGCGGGGCTGGTCGGCGCCGACGGCGCCACGCACGCGGGAAGCTTCGACCTCGCCTATCTCTGCACGCTTCCGAACTTTGTGGTGATGGCCGCGGCCGACGAGGCCGAGCTTTGCCACATGGTACACACCATGGCGTTGCACGACAGCGGGCCGATCGCGGTGCGTTACCCGCGCGGTGAGGGGAGGGGCGTTCCGCTTCCCGAACTGCCGATCGAGCTCGTGATCGGCAAGGGGCGGATCGTGCGCGAGGGCAAGAAGGTCGCGCTCCTCTCGCTCGGCACGCGGCTGGCCGAAGCGGAAAAAGCCGCGGATCAGCTCGATGCGATGGGACTGTCTACGACCGTGGCCGACCTCCGCTTCGCCAAGCCGCTTGACAGCGAGCTGATTCGCCGCCTGCTGGTCAGCCACGAGGTGGCGGTGACGATCGAGGAGGCTTCGATCGGCGGCCTTGGCGCACATGTCCTGACGCTTGCCAGCGACGAGGGACTTTCGGACGCCGGCCTCAAGATCCGCACCATGCGCTTGCCCGATCGGTTCCAGGACCAGGACAAGCCCGAGCGGCAATATGACGAGGCTCGGCTCAACGCGCCGCACATCGTCGAGACCGTGCTGAAGGCGCTTCGGGTGAACAGCGCCGGCGTGGAGGAGGTTCGGGCCTGACGAGCGGGTGTTGGCGTCTTACCGAGCGTGAGCGGGAGGTTCTCCGCGTGCTGGTGCGCGGGCACGACATCAAGAGCATCGCGCGTGCGCTTTCGATCTCTACCAGCACCGCCAACGAGCGGCTGAGCTCGGCATGGCAGGAGCTTGGCGTTTCAAGCGGCCGCCGAGCCGCGCGGATCCTTACGGCGGCAGAAGGCGACCCAGCTTCGATATGGACATGGAAACAGAGGTGCCGGCCGCCTCCGACCGGTCGCATGAAGCTCGCCGATCCACGTTCATAAGTGCGGACATAGCGTTGCTTGGAGCGGTCGCGGCGGCGGCGATTTCGATGGTCGTGGCGCGCCGGGCATTCCAACGCGCCGGCAGATGCGCCGCGAGAACCAATCCAGCGTCGGGGTCGGTCGTTGCCGCCGGTCAGCTCAAGCTGTCGGTGACTTTCGATCGATCGATGCAGCCTGGCAATTACTCCTTCGTGCAGAAAGATCCGGCGACATATCCCAGCTGTCGCCCGGTGATTCCGCGCAGTCCTCGGACGGCCGCACCTTCACGATCGCGTGCACGGTCGAGCCGGGGCACGAGTATGAAGTCTGGTTCAATAGCGAGTCGTACACCAACTTCAGGGCCGTGGATGGCACGCCGGCCATTCCCTTTCAGCCGAAGTTCCGATCCAAGGATCGCTGACCGGCTTTTCCGTTGCCGCGGCGGACCCTATGCGACCCAGATGGCAAAAGTTCGCGCAGACCAGATGCTGGTGAGCCGTGGGCTGGCGGAAAGCCGGACGCGGGCGCAGGCGCTGATTATGGCCGGCGCCGTATTCTCGGGCGAACGGAAGCTTGCCAAGGCCGGAGACATGCTCGCGGAGAATGCGCCGCTGGAGGTGCGCGGTAAGGACCATCCGTGGGTCTCGCGTGGTGGGATCAAGCTCGATCACGCGCTCACGCATTTCGGGTTCGACGTGACCGGCGCTGTCGCGCTCGACGTCGGCAGCTCGACGGGCGGGTTCACGGACGTGCTGCTCTCGCGCGGAGCGGCGAAGGTCTATGCGGTGGATGTCGGCACCAACCAGCTTGCATGGAAGCTGCGGCAAGACCCTCGGGTCGCGGTCCACGAGCAGACCAATGCGCGCAGCCTCGACATCAGCATCATCCCAGAGACGGTCGACATCGTCGTCTGCGATGCTAGCTTCATCGGACTCGCGAAGGTGCTCGAAGCGTCGCTCAGGCTCGCTAAGCCGTGCGCGAAGCTCGTCGCGCTGATCAAGCCGCAGTTCGAAGCAGGCCGTACGGAGGTGGGAAAGGGCGGTGTCGTCCGCGATCCCGAGGTTCGCGAAAGAGTTTGCGCTGATGCCCGGGCCTGGGTGGAATTGCAGGGTTGGACGGTTCTCGGGATCACGCCGAGCCCGATCACCGGCCCCGAAGGCAACGTCGAGTTCCTGCTCGGCGCTGAAAATATTGGGGATTGTACAACCAGTTGGGGATAGCTCCCGGCCGCGGACTGGCAGATTGGCCCGCAAACTCCTATTTCCACGCCGAAAGGGAGACTTCCGATGCAGTCCGAGAACAGGATGTTCGACGACATGGTGAAGATGATGAACGGCCTCGCTGGCACGTTCGCTGGTATGGGTCGGGAGGCCGAAGCGAGCGCGCGCGAGAAGTTCAAGGAGTGGATGGGCGGCGCGGATTTCGTCGGCCGCGACGAATTCGAGGCTGTGAAGGCCATGGCCGCTGCCGCTCGGGACGAGAATGAGGCGCTCAAAGCCCGCATTGCTGCGCTCGAGGCGAAGGTCGCCGGCTCGACCGCGGCAAAGCGCACCGGCGGCAAGAAGGCTGCACCGGGAGCGTGAATCTGAGCGAAGAAATCCATGAAGAACGCGACGACGGCGCGCCGATCGAGGTCCTCGAGCAATATTTCGAGGCCCGCGGCTGGGCCTGCGAGCGCACCGCCGAGGGCGAGATCGTGGCCTCGGC
Source organism: uncultured Alphaproteobacteria bacterium (assembly GCA_963738825.1). Classification (GTDB taxonomy): domain Bacteria; phylum Pseudomonadota; class Alphaproteobacteria; order Sphingomonadales; family Sphingomonadaceae; genus Sphingomicrobium. Next base: position 201,817 of record CAVTYB010000004.1, read on the forward strand.
GACGGGCAGCTGGGCGCAATACGAGCTGCGCGGCGTGTGGCGGCCCGAGGACCAGGTGCTCCAGTTCCTGGCGTTCCCCGATATCAAGGTCGCGGCGGAGAAGCGCAGCGCCATCTTCGAGGCGTTGAGCCTCATCAACGAGCAGCTGTGGCTCGGCCATTTCGAGATGTGGTCGGGCTCGGGGCTGGTGGTGTTCCGCCATTCGACGATCCTCGATGCTCGCTCCGGCGAAGGCCTCAGCTTTGAGCAGGCGGAAGCGATCGCTGAGGCTGCGGTCGAGGAGTGCGAGCGCTTCTACCCGGTCTTCCAGTTCGTCCTCTGGGGGGGGAAGTCGCCAGGCGAAGCCATCGCTGCGGCGCTGATCGACACGCACGGCGAAGCATGATGGGTACCCTAAAGCTCTCAGAGCCGACGTGGTTCGTCGGCTGCGGCAACATGGGCGGGGCGATTCTCGACGGCTGGCGCATGGGCGGGCTCGACCTGTCGGCGGTAACGGTCATCCGGCCGAGCGGCAAAGCAGTCGAGGGCGCGCGCGTCGTGACCTCGGTGAAGGAAGCCGGGTCGCCTCCGAAGATCGCCTTTCTCGCATTCAAGCCGCAGAAACTCGACGAGATCGCGCCGGAGCTGCGCCGCCATCTCAGCGCAAACACCGTGGTCGTCTCGATCCTCGCCGGGGTCGAGGCAGAGAGCCTTCGCCAGCGCTTCTCGGCGGTGAAGGCGATCGTCCGAGCGATGCCGAACTTGCCGGTCGCGGTGCGCCGCGGTGTGACGGGACTCTACAGCTTTGATGTCGATCCGCTGACCAGGAACGAGCTGAACAACCTTTTCACCGCGCTCGGCTTCGCGATGTGGATGGCGGACGAGAGCAAACTCGGGGCGCTTGGCTCGGTTGCAGGCGCTGGTCCAGCCTATGTCGCGCGATTCATCGCTGCTTTGACGAGGGCGGGGATAAAGCGCGGCCTTTCGGAAGAGATCTCCGCGACGCTGGCTCTTGAGACCGTGCTCGGAACTTCATGGATGGCCGCCAACACCGGCGAGAACATGGAATCAATCGCGAAGCGCGTCGCGAGCCCCGAGGGGACGACGGAAGCGGGCCTCGCGGTGCTCGACCACGATCACGTGCTGGACGAGCTGATCGCGTTGACGATCGACGCCGCTGCGCGCCGAGGCGCTGAGCTCGCCGAAGAAGCAAAGACCGCCTCGCTTGCGGAGACTCCGCCGCTGTCCTAGGCGCGCCGGATGGCAGCAACTGCAAATCAAGGGCCGTTCGACGACCGGGACGGCTGGATCTGGTTCGACGGAGAGCTAGTTCCTTGGCGCGACGCGCGCATCCACGTTCTGACCCACGCACTCCATTATGCTTCGTCGGTGTTCGAAGGGCAGCGCGCTTACAACGGCGTGATCTTCAAGCTTACCGAGCACAGTGAGCGGCTGCGCCGGAGCGCGAGCCTGCTCGGGTTCGAGTTGCCGTGGAGCGTCGAGGAAATCGATGCCGCGTGCAAGGAAGTGCTGAAGGCGAACAATTTCGTCGACGCCTACATGCGCCCCGTCGCTTGGCGCGGATCGGAGTCGATGGGCGTGGCGCCCGGCAACACCAAGCCGCACCTCGCGATCGCCGCGTGGGAGTGGGGCAAATATTTCGATCCGGGTATCGCAAAGGACGGGATCAGGCTCGACATCGCTCCCTGGCGGCGTCCGGCGCCCTACACTGCGCCGTCTGAGTCGAAGGCGGCAGGCCTCTACATGATCTGCACGCTGTCGAAGCAGCATGCCGAAGGCCGCGGCTATCACGATGCGCTGATGCTCGACTGGCGAGGCCGCGTGGCCGAAGCGACCGGCGCGAACATCTTCTTCGTGAAGGACGGCGCCTTACATACGCCGGTCCCGGACTGCTTCCTCGACGGGATCACCCGGCGCACCGTGATGGACCTCGCGCGCAAGCGCGGGATCGACGTGGTCCAGAGGCCAATCTGGCCAGAGGAGATGGAGGACTTCCAGCAAGCGTTCCTGACCGGAACCGCGGCGGAGGTGACGGCGGTCCAATCGATCGGACCCTACAAGTTCGAATCCGTGGAAATGGCGCAGCAGCTCGACCGCGATTACGAAGATCTGGTCAACGGTCGCATCCCGAACGCCTAGCTGCCGGCGAGCGCCTTCGGCTTCGCCACGTCGCGGATTCCGTGTGCCTCGATGTCCGCGAGCAATGCCTTGAGCCAATTTCGGTCGAGGCGCCGCTGCCGCCCGATATGATCGAGCAGGTGCTCGCCCCCGGTTGAGAGCTTCTCGGCAAGCTCTTCGCGGATAGGTCCCAGCTTTTCGATGAGATCGCCCAAACGCGCAATCCTTCGGCGCAGGCTGTCCTTGACGATCACCGGGTCGCCGAGGTGGAGAAAGAGAAGCGCGACGTAGAGCGTCTGCGAGACAGGCCCCTCTGCTTCAAGTTGCTTATGGAGGCCGTTCCGAAACTCGGACCGGCCCTTCGCTGTGATTTGGTAGATCGTCCGGACGCCGCCGCGCGGGACGCGCTCCTCGGCGATCGCTTTGATCAACGCTTCCTTCTCGAGCTGGCGCACGGCGTAATAGAGCGTGCCGACATCTACATCGATGTAGCATTCGACCATAGCCGTCTCGAGCCGGCGCTTGATTTCGTACGGATGGAAGTCGCCGCGGTGGAGAACTCCAAGGACTAGATGTCTTGCATTCATAGTTCAATTAAACTAATAAGATTATAATTAGCAAGAGGTAGTCGCCATCATGTCGCGGACAATCGGAAGCATCGTTGCTGGGCTCGTGACATGGGCGGTGGTCGTGACGATCTTCAACTTCGGCCTGCGCGCGGCCATCCCCGGCTACCATGCAGCCGAGACGACGCTTCAGTTCACGATGGTGATGAAGATAGGGCGGCTGACCGAGGCAGCGCTGACCTCGATCGCAGCGGGCGCCGTCGTCGCAATGATTGCCCCTTCAAGGAGATGGGCGCCGTGGGCGGTGGGGTTGATCATTCTCGCCATGTTTCTGCCGGTCCACGTAAAGCTCTGGAACGCATTGCCGGTCTGGTATCACCTGAGCTTTCTCGTCCCGCTGGCGCCTCTCGTCGCGCTCGGTGCGTGGCTGATGAGGAACGCCGGCGCGAGCGCGCCCAATGTGGCTGCCGCTAGCTGAAGATCGACAGGTCGAGCGGCTCGCTTGGGCCGAACCAGATCACGTGCCTCGTGTGATCGACTAGATCCTCGCCGGTCTCGGCATGGGCGAAGATCGTCAAATCGCCGCGATTGAGCGCCAGAAACTGCGCCACGTCCCCGAACGCCTCCCGCGGCACCGTCAGCTGCACGCTGCCGCGCGGATGAGGGCCCACCGAGCGAAGGTGGAAGTGTCCGACCGCTATTGGAAAACGCGCCTGGGCGGCCGCCGCGAGTTGCTTCGCGCGCTCGATCTCTTCGGGATCGTAGTAGATGTGGGCGTGGAAATTGCGGATGCTCGTCTCGGTCATGCGGCTACTATAGCGCGATTGCAGCCCGGACCCCATCGGCCCTTCCAACGCGCCGCTTCGCCGGTATAAGCCGCGCTTCTCCCGCTTCAGGGACCCGCGCCTGCTGGGGCGTCGCCAAGTGGTAAGGCACCGGTTTTTGGTACCGGCATTCGCAGGTTCGAATCCTGCCGCCCCAGCCAGCGCCGCGCCTCAGGCGCTCTCGGAACCCCCTTGCAAGGCTCGCTGCGCAAGGGCTTCAGAAAGCTTTCAAGAATCCTCTAACGCTAAAGAGTATCAATTTCCCGCCAGAGGAATTCCGAACTCATTGTGACAATTTGTGAACCGCCTCGGCGTTCTGCCGCGCTCTCCAATAGTCGACGACAGCGGCGGCGAGGAAAGCCAGAGCGGCCGCGAGCATGGGCCACATCCCCATTGTATATCGCGGGATTCCAATCCCCACGAACGAGCAGAAAATCAAAACCAACTCAACTGAAAGAAGGTTGACGAATGAGGCCGTCAAGAGCGGGTGCACGCCCTTTCGGAACTGCAGCGCTCCGAGCAAAATCGTAAGTATTCCTGCAACAATGCCAAGCAGCACGAAGGATGACCGGATCAATCCCGCGGAGCGACTATACTCTCCCGGACTCACCGGATCGAACCATCGTGCGGCGATCAACTCCTGGTCGGGGAGAGGCGCGGCTTTGGAAAGATACGCATTTAGATCCTGAGCTATGGACGGATCCTTTCGCGGATTGAGAAGCCAAAGTGTTCGGTACTCCCTCAAAGTCAGAATTCAGATAGCCAGATGGGTTTTCCTTCAACCGCGCCAACCCTACGCGAAACCGCGCGTCGTCGAGCCTGGCGGGCGAGATGGACCAGGCTGGTAAAGCTGTGTCGGTGCATGCGCGCTCCACGCAGGTTTCGTACCCCACAGAGACGATGTTCTGAATGGTTGGCCGGTTGGAAACAGAGTGAAGGACGGATCGGATGGGCTGAAACTGGCGCTGGGCGAGATCAGTGAGGCGACGATCAACCGGGTTCGACGGGAGTGGCAGCGGAGGCGCATCGATGAGCACCGCTTTGGCGTAGGTATGGCGTCCGATGAGCGAGGTCGTCTCTGATCCGTGAACTGCCCTGTTCACTAGCTTGTCGCCAATCACGGGTATCAGCGCGATCGCGAGGCACAGGCAGGCTATCTTCAACTTGCGGTGTCCGGGTGAGCCAGAAGAGAGGAACACCACAATTGGCGGGACGATCAGCAGCGGAAAATTGGAGGGTCGCGCTGCAGCCAAGACTCCCGCGACTAGACCTGCGCCGAGCGCGGTGGATGCTCGCTCGTTCGTTAGATAACCTGCGAGCAACCCGACAAGGATCACGAGTAGCGGGGTTGTAATGGCTTCGGAGCCAACCGACACCTGAAGCTTCCAAAGGTAAAGATTGGCTATGATCGCTACGCAAAGGAGCGCGGCGAGCAAGATGTTGCCGTAAAGACGGTAAACATATTGCACGAGCCACGAGACTGAGAGCGCGAAAATCAGGAGCTGAACGGGCAGAATGAAAGGCCCGCGCACGACCTTAAGAAACAGCGGATAGATGGACGTTCTTATTGGATCCCAGCGAAGATATTCGACAGAGTCCGTCCCAACAAGCGGTTGTCGTTGAATGATGTAGACGGCGATCGCCGCAAGTAGGGGAGCTATAAGCAACGCTCCGAGAAGCAAATTCGTCTTCGTCTCACCTGCGCTTCTAAAGGTGGGAAAAAGACGCATAAATGGCCCCGTTGCTCTCTGCTCACCGTAGCGCCGCCGTTCATGTCTGCAACATGCCTTCAAGGCTCGGAAGCCTTTGGCGCGCCGCCAGCGGCACGAAAGTCTCCATGCGCAAGACCGGGACCCTCAGAGCCTGCCCGGTCCTGCTCGACACACGTTAGCTACCTGGCCGGTGGAGATTGCAAATTCTTCGGCGCGCCGCGCATCTGCGCGACACTCCGTTGCCCCGAGTTCGTCTTGTTAGCTTAGCCGCGCTCGCCCGGCGGGACCGCAGTCGAAAGAGCCGTCCAGCGTGACAGCATGTTGCAGTCGCTCCGAAGGTCGACTGGAACGTTTGCCGTGAACGGCGCCGCATAAGGATAGCAGTCGAATGTCGACGAGGTCTGCAGGCAGAGCTTGCCGGCGCTCGCGGTCCAGGTCGCGTCGACAACGGTTGCGCCCGAAGGCGAGCTGATGCGAGCAATCCCGTTCGGTTCGAACGTGATGGTGTTCATGACGCCATTGGTCTGGACCTGGACCTGTTGGCCTGTGATTTCCATTCCAGGAACCCACTGCGCACTCGCGGCAGATGCGGTCACCACCGCCACGACGGCGATTATCGACCTCGCTAGCATACGGCCTCCTTTACGCATTTACAGCGCGTTTACTAACTGCCTGTTAACCAGTGTTGTTGCCATCCTGTCAAGCAACAATAGGCTGCTCGGGCGGCTGTCGTCCCAAATTCGAGACAGGTCTGCGGGGCCCGTCCGTCCGCACTTGCTCTAGTTAACTTTCGCGATATAAATATTAAGTCATCAACAAGTTAAGAGCAGCGTTGCGATGAACAGCCTGACGACCGTCGGCATGCGCAAGCAACGGGCAGGGGGGTTCCTGCTCGAGCTGCCCTCTGATGACAACCCTCACGTCCGCACCACGAGGCTATTCTCGAGCTCGCGCGAGCGACTGCGCCTGAGCCTCTACTGCACCCTGTTCTTGGTGGACTTGTTCGCGCTCGCGCTTTCGTTCCTCGCTGCCGCGGCGCTTCGAACTCGACTCGCCGTTCGAGCTTCAGAGCCTCAGGACGCTGGCGATCGTCGTTCCGACCTTCATTGCCGTCGGGCTCAACAATCGCGCTTATTCGATTGACACGCTCGAGCGGCCGAACGCGGGCGCATTAAAGTCGGCGGAAGCGCTTTTCTTTGCCACGGCAGTCGCGATCGGGCTGCTGTTCTTCCTGAAGGTCAGTACCCAATTCTCGCGCCAGATCTTCATTACGGGCACGTTGATCGCCATGGCTGCGATTGTGAGCTGCCGGATCCTGCTCGGCGACCTGATCGGCGCAAAATACAATTGGACGTTCGTCAACCGTCTGCTCCTTCTCGACGGCGTCACGCTCGACCCGCGTCGCGGCGAGCTGGCCGTGTCCACCGAGCAGCTCGGTATCGAGCCGAACTATGACGATCCCATCCTGCTCGACCGTCTGGGCACTTTGCTCCACCGCTGCGACAGCGTGCTGGTGGCATGCCCGCCTGAGCGGCGTGCCCTCTGGGCGCATGTGCTCAAGGTTTCCGCCGCCGACATCGAGATCCTCGTTCCGGACCTCACTCCGTTCGGCGCCATCGCCATGCGTCAGTTCAACGGCCAAACGACGCTCGTTGTGAGCAGTCAGCCGCTCAACCTGAGGGACCGATTCCTAAAGCGCGTCCTCGACCTAGCGATCGCAATTCCAGCGCTGGCGCTGGTGACTCCGCTCATGCTGCTGATCGCCCTCGCGATCAAAGTGGAATCGCCAGGACCCGTCCTGTTCAAGCAGCAGCGCGTCGGCAAGACCAACCGCCTTTTCAACCTGCTCAAGTTCCGCAGCATGCGGGTAGAACACGCCGATGTCACCGGCGTCCGATCGGCGAGCCGCCTGGATGAGCGCGTGACGCGCGTCGGCAAGCTGATCCGCTGCACGAGCCTCGACGAGCTGCCGCAGCTGTTAAACGTCATTGCTGGCGACATGAGCATCGTCGGCCCCCGGCCGCACGCATTGGGGTCGACCGCCGAAGACGAGCTCTTCTGGCACATCGATTCGCGTTATTTCCATCGCCACATCGTGAAGCCGGGGATAACCGGTCTGGCGCAGATCCGCGGCTATCGCGGGGCGACCGACAAGCGCGGCGACCTGACGAGTCGTTTGCATTCGGACCTCGAATATCTATCCGGCTGGACGATCTGGCGGGACCTGAAGATCGTCGTGGCGACCTTTGGTGTGCTCGCTCACCGCAACGCGTTCTGAGGCGTCTCGGCTTTCGGCCATGGCCGGCGGGCTCGATCATTGCCTCAGACGACAAGATTGTCATATTGAACGACGCAGCCGCTCGTTCCAGCATCGCGGAACCGCTCCTGTTGAGCCCCGAGACGAATGACGCGCACTCACTACGAGATACTCGGCGTCCAACGCACCGCAAATCGCGAAGAAATTCGCGCGGCGTACCTGTCGCTCGTAAAGCAGCACCATCCGGACGTGGTTGGCCGCAAGGCCGTTGGAACGCCTGACACTATCGCTCTTTTGAACCGCTGCTATGCGGTGCTTCGGGACCCCCGCAAGAAAGCACAATATGACACGCAGCTAATCCGGGATTCGGATGGCAGGCAACTAACGTCTTATGTGCGTCGTGACATTGTCGTACACCGCCCGCCGACGCCGAAGCGCCATTGGCGCATCCCGCTCGTGGTCGCAGCCATCACCACCCTGGCGATAATCGCACAGCTGGCGCATGCTACTATCGCCGACGGCGGCCTTGCAGCTGGTGACTTTTTTTCGAGGGGACGGCCCGTGAGCGACGTAAATCTGGAGCGGCCGCTGCGCCCCGCCGACATCGCCAATGAAGCACAGCTTGCGACCACGGTCTCCGCGGACATCGCCATAGGGGTCAGCAAGCACTGCTTCGATACGGCGCGCGACAGGGATGATGTCACTTCAGCGAAACTGTGCATCATCTTTGACGATGCCTTCCTCTACTGGAGACAGAATGCGAACGATGCCGACAGCATGCCGCTGTATTTCCGCGACGAGATCACGCGCATGCGGCACCTCGATGCTCTCCGCGGCGCGGGCGACGATAACGAGAAAGTCGTAGCGCAGCTTCGCGACCTTACCTTCCGGGCGCTCCTCGCGCAGCTCAGACACGATGTTGTTGTTGCACCGGCGGTGACGGTCACCGATCGGCGTCGGATAGAGGATGTTCAGGGGCGGATGTGAAGACCAAGTCCCAAAATGAGACGGCTTCTCAGGAAAATTCCGTAGAGCCTGTTTCCAATTAACTCGAAATAAACTACTTTCGTTAGCGTTCGTAGTGGAGACCCCAATGAAGAAGTTTGCGTCAGTGCTCTTAATTGGATCGATTTTGAGCGTTCCTGCCGCAGCACAGGTGCGGCCAGGTGACTGCCGTCCGGTCCTGCCGGTCCTCGATAAAGCGGTAGCCGTCGTCCCTCAGGACGTCCTGGTGCCCCAGGCGACCCCCGTGGTCCCCGCGGCGCACCACTTCTTCGGTCTGCCGTTCCTCATTCCGCTGATTGCCGTCGGTGGGGCGTGCGCGATCGAGTGCGGCCACCACAGCAATGGAACGCCAACGCCTACTCCGCCGGTCAGTCCAGCCTGACGCCGTAGAATGGCCGGCTCCAACTCAGAGCCCGCTTCACCGCGAACCAATGACACTCTCGAGGCAGGGCTTCGTAGGGCCTAGAGCAGGGCCAGCCGGACCCCGTTCGTTTGCGGTAGGCGACCGATCGCGGCCGTCACGATCTTGATCCTTCGGCCGAAGCTCGGATGATCGAGCGACAGATCGCTCCACCACATGCGCCGGCTTGCACCTTCGAGGAAAGCGATGCCGCCGAACGGCGAGTAGCCCGCGGCATTCATCAGCGGAACCGCATAACTGTCGGCATCGACCTCCATCCTTTTGACACGCGCGCTGCCGAAACCGAGCAGTCCGAAAAGCCCCATCGAGTCATTTTGCGCGTGGCCCAGGATGTTGTGAGCCATCTCGTGCGCGATCACGAAAGCGAGCTCGTCGTCGTTCGCCGCCTGCTGCATCATTGCAGTGGTGACCATCACGCGCCTGCCGTCAGACCAAGCGTTCAGATTGGATGACGTCGAAAGAACGACATTGCCACCACAACCCGCCTGGCCCTGCATCGTGAGGCGCAGAAGCTGCCCGGCGCGGCGAACGAGGAGCGAAGCGGGTCCCTTCGCAAGGGCTGCCGACAAGATTCCGGCGAACTGGTCTTCGCGCGTGTAAGATTGCCGCGCCCCGTCGACTGCTGGTTGGTCTTCGACGCTCGCATCGCCGACCGCCAGAATTTCGTCATCGATCTTTAGTCCGGCGCGATCAGCGGCGCTTCCCGGCACGATCTGAAGCACGCCAAAGCCTGCGTGAAGCGAGAAGGCGTGGGACACGAGCGGCCGCGAAACGACAGGATATTGGGTGAGATCGTGGGCGACGACGCCGCTCATCATCTCGGGGCGGGCGCAGCTCCGCGCGTTGGCGGCCGAGATCCTGTATCCGATCGTGGCGACGCGCAGCTGCCGCTCGCCGAGCTGGCGGATCGATATGCCGGCCGCGCTTGCCGGTGAGGCCGTCACTACGCCAAGGGCGCCTGCGAGTACCAACAATTTTTTCGCGTTCCAGGCAGACATCGCGCTACTCCCACTTGGGAGCGGCAATGTGGCGGCGGACTGGTTACGATCCGGTTAGGACTGTTTCCCCGCCGTGGTTCTTGTCCACGGGGCGAACACGTGTAGTTTCGCCTCGGGGGTGGGACGCATGCGAGCCAGCACAGACTTCAAGCTGACGGCGGGCTTGCTGATGCTTGCGCTTGCGGTTGGCGGGGCGGGCCTGTCTTTCCCTCTCCTGCAAATGCTGCTCGGCCTCTGCGCGGTCGCCGTCGGCGCTTATTTCGCCTGGACTCCACAAGCCCGGATGAGCTCGTTCGCAAGGATCGCGCTTGGACTAGCTGCTGCCATGGTGGCCTTGATTGTCCTGCAGCTCGTCCCCTTGCCTCCCGGCCTTTGGCACGCGCTTCCCGGACGAGAGGCGGCGGTACAGCTCGACCGTGCCCTCGGAACATCTAGCTGGCGTCCGTGGACCCTCGATGTCGAGGGAACGATCCGGTCGCTGCTCGTCTTGATCCCGGCGCTGGTGCTGTTCGCCGGATGCCTTCGGCTGACCACACCGGAACGGCTGCGATTGCCGTGGGTCATCATCGCCTTCGCACTGATCGGAGCCATCCTCGGTATAGCGCAACTTGCTTCTGCAGGCGGCTTAACTCCTTATCCCTCGGCACACCTCGGTTATCCGATCGGACTGTTCGTCAACCGCAACCACAATGCAGCGCTGCTTCTGGTCTCGATCCCGCTGGTGGCGGCGCTCGGCGCCGTTCAGATCGCGCGCGGACGGGCCGCTGCGACGATCATCGCCCTTGCCGCCATCGCGGTTCTCGCGATCGTCGTCTTAGCGACGACGTCGCGTATGGCGCTCGTTCTTCTGCCGATCGCCGTGGTGTCGTCGCTGCTACTGCTCTTCTTATCCGGATCGCTTTGGCGAGTTGCCTTGCCTTCGGTACTCGCACTCGCCACCCTGGCAGTGATCATCGTTGCGGGCGGGGGCTTCAACAGAACGCTCACGCGCTTTTCCTCGCTTCACAATTCCCGCTTCGACTATTGGACCGATGTTTACTGGGCGCTGGGCCACTACGGTATCGCCGGGACCGGATTCGGCAGCTTCATTCCGATCTACAAATCTGCGGAGAGCCTGGGCGCGGTGGGCCCAGCGATCCTCAATCATGCGCACAATGAATATATTGAACTTCTGCTCGAGGGGGGAGCGCCTGCGATCCTGCTGCTGCTCATTTTCCTCGGCTTCATGCTATATTGCTGCGTCAAGCTGGCGCGCTCCAATCCGAAGACGGAGCGCGCGTCGATAAGTTTCGCCGCAGCCACCGGGATTATCATCTTTCTGCTGTTCTCGCTGGTCGATTACCCGCTTCGAATGCCGGCGCTCAGCTGCGTATTCGCCGTGTTCTGCGCGCTGCTTCTCCCGCGGGTCCACACGCCGACCAAGCGCGCGATCGTCGCAGTCGAGGAGAGAGCCGCATCGACATCGTGGCATCGGCCGGTTCGGCCGGCTCGCCTTACGATGCTGGTGTTGCTCGCCGTGGCGGCAGTTGTGATCGTTCAAGCAGCGCTCTCGAGCGAGCAGCTGCTTGCCCAGCGCGGCGAAGCGGCCCTTCGATGGGCGCCGTGGTCGACCGAAGCGAACGAGCAGGCCGCGACCGACGCACTTCTTCAGGGCAGCGCCGAGGCCGCCCTTCGCTACGCGGATGCGGCGACCGAACTATCTCCGATGAGCGCGCCGGCGATACGGACGATCGGCCTCTTCGAGTTAAGTCGCGGCGCAGTCCGCAAAGGCAATCGGCTGATGGAACTGGCGGCCGGTCTGGGCTGGCGAGATGTCCTCACGCAGCTGTGGACGATTGATGCTGCAAAGCGATCGGGAGAAACCGACAAGGCGGTCGAGCGGGCGAACAGCATGTTCCAGCAACAATTCTTCCAGCCGGCACTCTTCGCACTGCTTCAAGATCCGGTCACACCCGAGCTCATGTCCGACTTCGTGGCTGATCTGGAGTACCGGCATTCGTGGCGAAGCGAAGCACTGCGCTCGGGCGCCGACCTCCCGCAACCGAGCCTGGATAGGTTCGAGCAGGTCCTAATTCAGCTCGGGCACACGAAAACGCCACCAACGATCCATGAAGCGGGTTCGCTAGTCGATCGCCTGGCGCAAACTGGCCACGTCGATGACGCGCGGCGCGTGTGGAGCGCAATCCACGGCAGTGCGCTCGTGCTCAACGGCGATTTCGAGGCATTCGAAACGGGACAGGATGGGAATCGACCGACCTCGTGGAACGTCAGCGACGACGATGCGACAGCGATCGACGTTGGAAGACCCGAGGTCGGCGACAATAGTCGGGCGCTGAGGCTATATGGCACCGGGGACCCCGGAGGGCTCATTTCGCAGCGCCTAATGCTCACCCCCGGATCCTATGTTCTCACCTTCCGCGCCTATGAAAGTCCCGCGTCTGGCTCTCTCGTGCGATGGGAGCTGCGTTGTTCAACTTCGGGTGCCACAAGCAGCGGCGACGCGACACTTTCAAGTTCGTCTTGGCAACATTTTGAATTAGATTTGACTGTCCCAAACCAGAACTGCCCCGTTCAGAGACTGGCCTTGAAACGCCCGGGTGATATTCATCCCCACGAGCTTTGGATCGATGATGTCGGACTGAAGCCGACGGTGCGTTAATCTTCCGATAATTTATTATTGGAATACCAGAGGTTTACGCGTAAACCCGAGTAGAGACGGGCAATTCCGACCGGGGGTAAATCCGATGAGGAGTCTCACGAGTATCTTGTTGTGCGGCGCTTTGGCAGCTTGCGCAAGCGCTTCGACGCCAACAAATCTTCCTTCTGGAGCGGAGGCTTACTCTGTCATCCCCGCCGCTCACGCGGATGCACACGCTTCCGCCGACTACCGAATTGGCGCGCTCGACACGATCGATGTTACCGTCTTCGAGGAGCCCGATCTTTCGATCAAGGCGACCCAGGTTGACGCCTCCGGAAACATCGCGCTGCCCCTTGTCGGCACCGTCGCGGCGCAGGGCAAGACGGCAGCCGATCTTTCGAAAGAGCTCGAGGACCTGTTTGGCGCCAAATACCTTAGAAATCCACAGGTTACGGTAACCGTCGCCGCTTCGGTGTCGCAGAAGGTCTCCGTTCAGGGTGAAGTGACCCAGCCGGGCATCTACCCGCTGACCGGGCCGACGACGCTGCTCGACGTCATCTCGATGGCGAAGGGCGAGACAGAAGTGGCGAAGCTCCAGGAGGTCGTTGTGTTCCGTAACGTCAATGGCCAGCGGATGGGTGCTGTCTTCAATGTCGCCAATATTCGCCGCGGCGAGGCTGCAGATCCGGTCATCGAGGGAAATGACCTGGTTGTGGTCGGCTATTCGGCTGCTCGAAGGTTCTGGCGCGATGTCGTCAATACGGCGCCGATCTTCAGCGTCTTCCGGCCTATCATTCCCTAGGAGCCGCAGCGATGACCGACAATCAATTTGGGCTCGTGCCGAGCCGCGGCGGCCTGCCAATGGTACCTTCGGACGCGACCCTGCTGCGCCCGGAATTCCTCTATGAGCCGGAGCGGACCAACGAGATCGACCTGAAGAAAATCTGGTCGGTCCTGTGGCGCAACCGCCTGCTCATCCTAAGCATCATCGCGGTTTCGCTCGTCCTCGGCGTCCTTTCGCTGTTCCTCGTCAGCCCGACCTACCGGGCGAGCGCGAGCGTCGAGATCGAAGATCAACCGACAAAGGTCCTCGGCACCGAAGACTTCCAGCAAGTCGACGACCGCGACCCGGACCGTCTTCTTCAGACGCAGATCGACATCTTGAAGAGCAGGGCACTTGCCGAGAGGGTGGCGAACGGGCTGAATCTCGCATCCAACGACCGGTTCCTGGTCGCTCAAGGCATTTCGCCGAAGCCAGCAACCCGGCAAGAGCAGATTGTCGGCACATTGCAAATCACCTGCTTGTGTCACTGCCGCGCAATTCGCGCGTAGTGCCGATCAGTTTCGACAGTCACAGCCCCGCGGTCGCCGCGATGGTCGCCAATGCCTATGCCGAGAACCTGATCGCCGGTAATCTCCAGCGCCACTACGACACGTCCAGCTATTCCAAGGAGTTCCTCCAGAATCAGCTGACGCTCACCAAGGCGCGGCTCGAGAAGTCGGAGGAGGCGCTGCTTTCCTATGCTCGGTCCGTGGGCCTCGTGGACCCGAGCGCCGGCGGCGGTGACCCTGGTAGTCCGAACAACAACGCACCGCGTTCGCTTACCAGCGCCAACCTCATCGACCTCAACCAGTCGTTAGCGCAGGCGCAGGCTTCGCGCATCCAGGCCGAGGGCCGCTGGCGCGAGGCGCAGGCGACTCCGCCATGAGCCTGCCCGACGTCCTTAGTAATCCTGCCATCCAGCAGATGACCCAGAAGCGCGCCGAGCTTCAGTCCGATTATCAGGAGCAGCTGCAGCATCGGAAGCCGGATCACCCGGCTGTCCAGCAGGCTGCCGCTGCGCTCAAGGAACTGGATGGGCAGATCACTTCGCTTGCGAACAGCATCCGCAACTCGATTCACAACCAATACGTGACTGCGCAGCAGCAGGAGTCGCAGCTCCAGGCTACCGTCGGGCAGCTGAAGGGTGCGACGCTCGCGGAGCAGTCGCTCGGGATCCGGTACAATATTCTGAAACGTGAGGTGGACACGAACCGCCAGCTCTATGACGGGCTTCTCCAGCGCTACAAGGAAGTGAGCGCCGAAGCGGGCGTCACCTCGAATAACATCTCGGTAATCGACCGCGCGGATCCGCCGCTCCTTCCGGTTTCGCCCAACCCGTTCCTGAACATGTCTCTGGCGCTGTTCGGCGGACTGATCATCGCCTTCGGGGCCGTTGCTGCGCTGGAAGTCTTCCACGACGGCGTCCGAGGTCCGGACGAGGTCGAGACGCGCTTCGGAACCCCGCTACTCGGCGTTGTTCCGCGCCTCGCTGGCGGCGGTGCGTCCGACGCGTTGGACCAGCCGGGCTCGCAGATTTCGGAAGCCTATCAGACGGTCAGGGCATCGGTTGAACTGTCGACTGAAGGCGGCGCTCCGCGAACGATGCTCATCACCAGCTGCCGTGAAGGCGAGGGCAAGACCACCACGGCTATCGCGATGGCGCGCGATGCGGCCGCAGCCGGCGCAAAGGTCATTCTGATCGATGCCGACATGCGAAGGCCGTCGGTTCACACTGTGCTCAACATTCCGAAGACGCCTGGCCTCAGCAACCTGCTGACACAGTCGCTTTCGGCCGAACTCTGTCATCCGCGAAACGGACATGCCGGGCTTGTTCGTGATGCCCGCGGGACCCAAGCCGCCCAGTCCGGCGGAGCTGTTGTCGGGGGCCGGGTTCCGGGCGCTGCTTACCTATTTGAAAGAGCACTACGACCAGGTGATCATCGACAGCCCACCGGTGCTTGGCCTGGCCGATGCACCGAGACTCTCGGCGGCTGTCGACGGCACGATGATCGTCATCGAGGCCAACCGTTCGCAGCGTGGCGCCATTGACGCGGCGCTCCGCCGGCTCACCGCTGCCCGCGCCCAAAATCATCGGCGCCGTGCTGGTCAAGTTCGATCCGAAGAAGGCCGACGTTGGTGCGAACTACATGCTTGGCTATTACGCTTACGGCGAAGATGAGGACGGCTCGCTAGCCGCCTGACCGTCTTCACAGCGTCCGACTTCTTGAGTGCCAATTGATGCACCTGGGCGGAGATCTGTCGGAGCATAGATGGGCCTGAGGATCGCTGGATGCCTGCTCCCCGTCGCCGTTGCGCTGGCAGGTGATTCCGCGCCTAGCGCCGCACCGATGAAGTTGACCGGGACAATAGCGTGGCCCGGCATTTCACCACCGCTCTCGATCCAGGGCGATCCCGAGCTTGAGTTGTTGAGCCTGGAAGGCGCTGTACCTGCCGCTGTGATCGGGCCCGCTACCGTCCGGAACGCGTTCCAGGTCATCCACGTCAGCCAATCAGCTACTGTCGGGCGCCTGGAAGTCCGAGGCCTCGATGCGCAAGTGACCGACGCCTGTATCCGCGGCCGCGCCGATGTTGTCGTCATTCATGAAGTGCACTGCACGATGACAGGGGGGCCGCAGGTTGGCCGCGTCAATATTCCCTTCGGTCTGCAGGTCTCTGGGGGAAGCAGCGTGTCGGTGACGAACAGCAGCTTCCAGGGGTTCCTGTGGACCGGCCCAGCTGACCGCTATTGGATCGGTGAAGGGGTTACGATCGAGAGCGGCGTGACGGGCGTGCAGTTCGATAACGTAACGTCCAACGGCAACACGGATGCTGGTTTTGACATCAAACCCTTCGTCGTCATGAATCATGTGTCGGCATTCGACAATTGTCGTAACTTCCGCTTCTGGTCTGGCGCAGATGTGGGCACGCTGACGACCGGAGATACGGTCAGGCGCGGAGGCAAAACGGATTGCTCCGGAATTTGGCTAAGCGGCTCTGACACCGGACCTCGCGCGAAGCTGCACATCCGCAAGTTCGTCGTACGAATCACTCGACCGGGGACTCTCATCGAAGTCGAGAACGGTCCGGCGGACATTCAAATCGACGAATGCGACATCCAGGCACCGGCCGGCAGCACGATGGTCCTCTTCAAGAAGGGCCCTGGGACCGTGGTGCTTGGCCGCGGATGCAAGCTGGGGCCTGAAACCTAAGCGGAGTTCAGCCAATTGCTGCGACGAGGTGGCGAAGGCCTCTTCTGTAATTTGGAAGGATCACAGCGACGATCGCGGCGTAGATCAGCGCCCCAGCGCCGCAAAGAAGCATGATCGTGAATGCCGAGCGGGGATTGTAGGCGTGGAACAAGATCGCGACTGCGATTCCCATCGCTCCCGAGGCTGCAATCGGCGCTGCGAGCGCGCTGATGTGATCTCGGAGGCCAATCCCTGAGATACGATGAGTGAGGAAGATTTGCAGCGGAAGGAGGAGCAGGGCCCTCACGCTGTAGGCGAGCGCCAGGACTCGCAACCCATAGGGAACCGCGAACCAGGTAACGACCACTGTCGTAACGAGATCGAGAATTGCCAAGCGCCGCTGCCACGTGATGCGGCCGTTCGCAGCGAGAAGCATGAGAACGAAGGGCGTGATTGCAAAGGGCAGCGCCAGCGGCAGCAGCATCGGAGCAATCATCCCCGCGTCGTGCCACTGGGGACCGAACAACGCCGGCACGATCCAGGGCCCGGCGGCGGCGTACCCGACGAGCGCTGGGAAGGAGAGGAGAGAAGATTGCTGCAGGATTGAAACGTAGGCAGCCTTAAGTTGGCTCTTTTCGTGCTCGAGCCGCGAAAAGGTCTGCAGTGCCACCGTTGCGAACGGCCCGACGACCTGCGGCCCGATCAATTCGGCACACCGCCAGGCAACGCGATACGAGCTGAGCGGGACGGCGCCGAGAACGCGGGCAATGCCTAAGTCCGTCACCCGCAGGCTCAACATATTAACGACCTGCGCCAGACCGAGATCGATCCAACTTCTAAAATATCTGCCAGCCGACTGGCGATCGAATCCGATTCCGGGCCGCCATCGAACAGAAGCCCAGGTCAATGCGGTGAACACTAGTTCACGAACAAGCCGTTGGAGGACGAGCGCCCAGATGCCGGCGCCGAGCAGCGCTGCAACGACGGCAACGATGCCGCTGATTAGGCCACCAATCACTGAGCGAACCGCGAGCGTCTTGTGACCGAATTCGCGTAATCGCAGCGCCATATGGGTGTTGCCGGCTCCACTCAGCACCACTCCCACCGAGAGCCAGCGCAGGCACTCCGCCAGCTGGGGCATGTGGAAAATGCGTTCGGCGGCTGGTCCAGCAGCGATCATCACGGCCGAGTAGGCCGCGGCGAGGAGCATGTTAGTCCAAAAGATCGTGTCGAGATCGCTGTTGTCCAAATGCTTGAGGCGCGCGACGCGCTGGTCCACTCCCGCCGCGCAGAAAGCTCGACCGATATCTGTGAAGAGGAACGCGAGCGCGAAAGTGCCGATGGCCTCCTTGTCCAAAAGCCGCGCCAGGACGACGAAGACAAAGAAAGAGAAGAGCTGGTCGCCGGCCGCTTGGCCCATGGTCCAGAAGATGGACTTGTGCGTGCGCCGCCGCAGATGCGGGTCGAAGGCGGCGGTTTCCGCGGTTGCTTCGGAGCGCTCGTCCATCGGCCAATCTTGTTGTGACTAGACCATGTTACGGTTACCAAATCCATAGTCCAGCGGTCGCGCTGATTGTGGGGGACGATGGTCGGGTCTGTGACGTTGGAGATCGCTCGTCGGGTATATCGCTGGCGCCACTCCAACATCGGAATCAAGAAACGGCTGAAGCACCTTCGGGAGAAGCTCGAGGCCCTCCCGCGAAGCGATGTCGGCATTCGCCTCAAGGATCTCGATCCATCGCTCGAGGAATGGGTCGCTCCGATGCGCGAGCAGGATCGAGAGCTGATCATCGGCGACTTCGATCAGGACGGCGGCATTCTGCCGCGATTCGGTCAAATTGCCGGCGCTCCGATGATCGCTCCGACGCAATTCCTGGCTCGAAGTGGATCCAAAGTTTCCCTCGTGGATCTCAACGGCAGGCTCGGTGTGCGGAAAGACTTTGCGAGCGAGATCGCAAGGTTCGTGCTGGAGCTGGAGGCGTTGCTGCGCCTCGAAAGCGGCAACTGCCCGGTGCCTCGGATCATGAACGTCAACTGGGACACGCATTCGATCACGCTGACCTTCGTGTCCGGCCATGTGGTCCGCGAGCTGCTGGCAGCTGCCGGCGCTAACATCCGCGATCGGGACTTGAAGGAGCCCTTCTCGCGCACTCGCCTGCGCGAGCGCGTTCGCGTCGGTCTCCAATTTGTGCCAAAGATCATGTCCGACAACCAGATCGCCCAAATTGCTGCCGGCTTGAACGCAATTCACGCGGCCGGCTTCACGCTCGAGGACGTCAAGTTCGGCAACATCATCCTCGAAGCGAATTCCGGTGACCCCGTCTTCATCGATCTGGAGCGAGCGCTTCCCATCGATGGTCTGCCCTGCAGGCTTGCCGATCACCTCAAAGAAATCGACATGAGGAAATTCCGCGAGCATTTCGGCGGAATGCCGGACGAGCCAGTCGCTCCATGACCGGCGACAAAGCGAAGGTCCTGTTCGTCATCAACTCGCTCACCGGTGGCGGCGCGGAGCGGGTAATGAGCACGTTGCTAGCAAACTCGACCGGATGGACCGACCGCTATGAGATCGCGGTGGCGCTCCTCGACGACGACCCACGCGCGTTCCCCCTGCCGGAATGGCTGAAGGTTTTTCAGCTCGATTGCGGGGGAGGGATCGCATCCAGCATCCGAGCTGCGGATCGGATCGTCCGCGAATATGATCCGCAGATTACACTGAGTTTCCTCACCCGATCGAACTTCGCAACGGGCGTAGCGATGCTGAGGCGCCGACGGCCTTGGATCATCAGCGAGCGGACCAGCACTCCCGCGCACCTCGGCGGAGGAGTGCGCCGCCTTGTGACGAAGGTGTTAATGCGCGCGATCTATCCGCGCGCCACGCGAGTCATTGCCGTTTCCGCCGGCGTGGCGACCAAGCTGATCGACGGCTTCGGTGTTGCGGCGAACAAGATGGAGGTGATCCCGAACCCCGTCGACGCTGTGGCGATCGAGGCGGCCGCGCGGGAGAACAGTCCACTGGACGCGACAGAACCCTACATCATCGCCGTCGGCCGGCTTGTGAGCGTCAAGAACTACCCCCTCCTCATCGAGGCGTTCGCGAAGTCCGCTCTTCCCTGCCGCCTGGTCATTGCCGGTGACGGGCCGGAGCGCGATGATCTCAGAGGCCTTGCCGAGACATTGGGTGTCGGCGCTCGCGTCACAATGCCAGGATGGCTTGCAAACCCTTATCCGGCGCTGCGTCATGCGAGCGCGTTCGCGCTCAGCTCCAATGTCGAAGGATTCCCGAATGCACTCGTCGAGGCGCTCGCGCTGGGCATTCCCTGTGTTGCCACCGATTGCCCCGATGGCCCCGCCGAGATCCTCGGCGACGGCACAACCACAACGATGTCCGACGCGACCATTGCCGAAGCCGGCATTCTGACGCCTGTGGGCGACGTGGACAGCTACGTCCAGGCGCTTCAGCTCGTCCTTCAATCACCGCTGCGTGAGCGTCTCGTCGCAGCCGGCAAGCAGCGTGCGCTTGCTTATTCCGCGCGGGCTATCGCCGCCCGTTACTGGGCCGTCATCGAAACTGCGTTGCAGGGATCGCAGGCTGTGGCCAGCTCGCCGAACGCGCGGTGATCGAGCCGCGCTCCGAGAGAGCCTTGCTCACAACGGCCTGGCGCGCCTTGGCGATCGTAAAGCCGCACAGTAGCCCGTAGAGGATGTTTCCTTCGACCTGCCAGTGCGCCATCGTCGCAAGGTTAAGGACGATGAAGCTGGCGTGCCCGGCGAGAAGCAATGGTCGCCACCTCGGCTCAGCCATGAAAGCGAGCCGGATCATATTGCCCCAGACGAGCAGGATGGCGATGACGCCGAAGATTCCGAGCTCGTAAAGGAACGAGATGACCGTATTGTGGGCGTAGATCGGCATGCGCGTTACCCACGAGTTCGGCCCGTAGCCGATCCACTTCTGCAGCCGCGGAGCGTCGGCATAGGCGTAGATATATTCGCTCCAGATGTAGGGACGCGAGGAAAGGACCCGGCGGTCGGCCCAGGTGAAAGTCTCGGGCGGTCTGATTAGTGCTGTGCCCTCGGATAGCGCACCCAGATCGGCAAATCGATCGCGTTCGGCGACGACGATTCCGCCGACCAAGGCGAAACCGGCCACGATCATCACGATGCGAGCGAAAGTGCGCTGGCTAGGCTTAACCGCGCGAGGGATGCCGACGAAGCCGGCCGTTAGTACCAGGGGCACGACTCCCAGCATCGTTGTCCGATAATCCGCGAGGTCAATCGATAACAGGCTGACCACGCAGATGGCGAATCGCGCGAACTTGTTGAGTTTTCCCGCAAAAACCGCGAGGAAGAAGGCGTTCGCTGCGATGAGCGAGAACAGCTCCTCGTGGTAATAGCCGCCGATGTAGCTGACCGAACCGTCGAGCTCCCCCGATTTGGGTACGTTCAGCACGATGGATGCGATTTGGAAGGTAAGCGGCTGAACGAAGACGAAGAGCAGGCGGCGAAGGACGGATGACCCGCCGGACTCGAGCGCTTGCCAGAGCGCCACTGCGATGATCACGAATATGAAGAAGCGCAGGATCGGCTCAATCGCGGACATCAGTGCCCCGTTCATCAGGGCGCTGAAGACCATCAGTAGGCACACGATGCCGACCGGCCAAAATGGCCGCGAAAAGAATCGTCGCTTATCCAGCGCAATTAAGCTGGAGCCGACGATCAACAGTGAGCCGAGGCCCACCCATTTTATGCCGCCGAACGCCGGATTGTAGGTGAACGCCTGGAGGGAGCCGAGGCTGAAGCGGAGCCAGCAGGCGAAGATCAGGAAACGCGCTGCCCGTCCCCGCGTCCGCATGATGACGTAGAGCGTAAGGACCGCGAAAACAGCGGTCGCCGGCAGCAGGAACCAGTCTGGGAGCGGCGGCCCGGCGATCGCATCGACGTCGTTTGCTAGCTGCACTGTGCCTTGCCTGCTTATCCCCCGGCGTCGGATTGGTCCGCCGCCAAAACCACAGCCACGCTCAACTAAGTCTATCAATATTCCGCTTTTTCCTGTGCCAAGACAAGACATGTCTGCCGACCAGTTTGACTGCGCAAGCGACCAGAAGCTTTTTGCAATTTCGCGATTTTGTGTGATGAGAGAAAATCTCGGCGGGGCGCCATCTTAATGTGCGGTATTGTAGGACTTATCGCTGGGCGAAAGGGGACGCCCGAGTTGATCGAGCGTTTGATCGATCCGATCACGCATCGCGGCCCAGACGATCGCGGCGCCTGGATCAACACTGAATCCAAATTGGCTTTCGGTCACAGACGGCTGTCGATCATCGATTTGTCTCCGCAAGGTCACCAGCCGATGACTTCCGCCGATGGCCGGTGGGTGATCACTTACAACGGCGAGATCTACAATTACCGGCAACTGCGCTCAGAACTCGAGCAAGCGCAACTCGCTCCGCAAGGCGGCTGGCGAGGGCATTCCGATACCGAGACGCTGCTGCAGGCCATTGCGGCCTGGGGTCTCGACCGCGCACTCTCGCGCGCAAGCGGCATGTTCGCTTTTGGTCTGTGGGATCAGGTGGAGCGCGAGCTGTACCTCGTCCGTGATCGGTTCGGCGAGAAGCCGCTGTACTACGGCTGGGTAGGCGGCGATTTCCTGTTTGCCTCCGAGCTCAAGGCGTTGACGGCCCATCCGAGGTTCGACAACGCAATCAACCGAGAGGCATTGGCCGCACTGACTTCGCGGGGCTATGTGCCAGCGCCGCTGTCGATCTACCAGCGTATCTTCAAGCTGCCTCCAGCAAGTATACTGAGAGTTGGCTGCGATGCGCCCGCGTTTCCCCTCGACGAAAGTCCCGGCGAAGATGCGAGCAACGGGCCCACGAGGTTGCGTCGCTACTGGTCGTATCGAGACGTTCTCGAGCAGGGGATGCGCGATCCGATCACCGACACGGACGATGCGGTCGCGGAACTCGAAAAAGCCCTGGTGCGGTCGATACAGGGACAGTCGTTCGCAGACGTTCCCGTCGGCGCTTTCTTGTCGGGCGGCATCGACAGCTCGACGATCGTGGCGCTTTATCAGAAGCACTCCAGCGTTCCGGTGCGCAGCTTCACGATCGGCTTCGGCAATTCGGATTTCAACGAGGCTGGCTATGCCCGCGCAGTCGCCAAGCACCTTGGGACAATTCATGACGAACGATATGTGTCTGCGAAGGAGGCAGCGGACGTCATTCCGCTGCTGCCGACAATGTTCGACGAGCCGTTCGGCGATTCGTCGGCGATCCCGACCTTCGTTGTCAGCCGCTTTGCCCGCGAGCACGTCAAGGTGGTGCTCAGCGGCGATGGCGGGGATGAGTTGTTCGCAGGATACCGCCGCTATCGAGAGATGCTGGCGGTTTGGCGCACCATCAGGCACATTCCCATGGGTGCGCGACGCGCCGGGGCCGCTCTTATCGGCCGCATCCCCTTCGGCTTCTGGACTGGCATGGACTCGGTGCTCGGAATCTCGCAACGCAGCCCGCTTTCGGGCAAGGTCTACAAGGGTCTGCACCTTGGTGCGTCGGTTCGCACGTTCGACAGTCTCTATTCGGGATATCTCGACCAATGGCCGATCGATGGACCTCCGGTCCTCGGCGCGTCGGCTCAGCAATTCGCCGCGGCGGACGCCCGCTTCCATGCCTCCGATGCGGAGCGGATGACTTATCGCGACGCGGTCGAATATCTGCCCGATGACATTCTTTGCAAAGTCGACCGGGCATCGATGGCGGTCAGCCTCGAAACGCGCGTGCCGTTTCTCGATCACCGCGTTGCCGAAGTCGCTGCCCGCATTCCAATGTCGATGAAACTGCGCGGAAAGAGCGGCAAGTGGATCGTGCATGAACTCCTCGGCCGGCACCTCCCGCCGGCGCTTTTCGAACGTCCAAAGTCGGGCTTCTCGATGCCCATCAGAGAATGGCTCTCGAACGACTTGCGCGATTGGGCGGAAGATTTGCTGGACCCATCTCGAATGCGGCAGGAAGGCTTCTTCGATGCCGGCCGCGTGCAGCAGCACTGGGACGATAATCTGTCGAAGCGGCGCAACGCATCGGGTTCCTTGTGGGCTATCCTGATGTTCCAGTCGTGGCTGCGGAGCCGCGGTTCGGACCAGCCTTCAGAAATCCATCATTACGCCGCTTGATTCCGTGGTTGCGCCCAATCGCCCGCTCCTGTGCGTTCTCGGACTCCGGGGGATCCCCGGAGTCATGGGCGGTGTCGAGACGCACTGCGAAGAGCTGCTCCCGCGAATTGCTGCAAAAGCACCGGAGCTCGAGATCGAGGTCGTCGCGCGACGACCTTACGTAGCTGAGCCGATGTCCGTTGGCGGAGTGCGGGTCACTCCCCAATTCTCGACCCGCGGGCAAGGCACCGAAGCATTGACCTCGACGCTGGTGGGCATTTTGTATGCGAGGCGCCGCGTGGCTCGCGCAGTGCACATCCACGCCGTTGGACCTGCGCTCCTGGCACCGCTTGCTCGGTTGCTTGGAATGAAGGTCATCTTCACTCATCATGGAGCCGATTATGATCGGCAGAAGTGGGGCACAATCGCAAAGGGCATGCTTCGTTTGGGCGAGTGGCTGGGGGTTCGCTTCGCAAATGCCGTGATCGTCGTTGCGCCGTCGCTCGCCGAACAACTCAAGGCGCGGTTTCCCGCCCAGGCGGGCAGAATCCATTATGTGCCGAACGGCAGGACTGTTGTCGCCAACTCCTCAGAGCGGAAATCCATCCTGCAAGCCCTGAACATCGAAGCGCGCGGGTACGTGCTGACGGTCGGTCGCCTCGTGCCGGAGAAGGGCTTTCACTTGCTGGTTGATGCGATGGAACGCGCCGGCGCCGGCAAGATGTTGGTGATCGTCGGCGGGGCTCAGCACGAAAGCCAATATTCGAGGGAGCTTTCGGGGCGCGCCAGTTCGCATGTCATCTTCGCGGGTGTTCAGGATCGCGCGACTCTCCAGACGCTTTACGAGAATGCCGAACTCTTCGTGCTCCCATCGTTCCATGAGGGCCTTCCGATAAGTGCGCTGGAGGCCGGCTCAGCGGGTTGTCCTCTTCTACTCAGCGACATTCCTGGAAACCGCGACCTTGGCCTGTCCCAATCTCATTACTTCAAAGCTGGCGACGTCGACGATCTCGTTCGCGCGCTGAGCGCGCCGCTACAGCGCTATGTCGTATCACCCCACGATTTCGTGAGGTTCGACTGGGACCAGATCGCCGCTCAAACGCTTGCAATATACGGCAGAGCTTTGGGTCAATTTGCGGAGCGGAGACTGAGTGCCTCGGCGTAAGTATCGCATTGCGCTCTTGGTCGATGATCTCCAGCTCGCTGCCTGGGTGCGCGAGTTGGGCGAGCGCATTAAAGATCATGACACGATCGAACTCGCGGCGGTTCTGGTCAGCGCCAATCGGGACTCGGACGCCGACTGCACCCCGCTTGCCAAATTCCTCCTCCACGCGCTGCTCGCGCTCGAGCAAAAGTTGGTCGGGCGAAATCGCCGGTCAGGCGCTCCTCAGGACGGTCGCTTGGCTGACGTCCAAGTAATATCAGCTGTCCCCTCGGCGACGGAGCTCAATCGAATTCGCTCCCTGAAGCTGGACGCAATCGTGAATTGCATCCGCACACCGCAGGAAGAAATCGTGGCCACCGCCCGCGATGGAGCCATCACGATGCGGTTCGGCCACTCGCCGAGTGAACTGGCCGGATTTGTAGAGGTTCTCGATGGAAATCCGGTGACAAACTTTGCAATCGAGCGGCGGAGCGGAGGAGCTTCCGAACTGCTCTTCCAAGGCAGTATCACGACGCAGCTGCTCTGGTCACAAAACGGGAAGGCGCTTTTCGAACGCTGCACGCCCTACATTGTCCAGGTGCTCGAACGGCTTGCTGCGCAGGGCGCGCAGGGCTCTCCTTCAGGCTCCGCTCTCGAGCAGGCTCCTCGAAAGATCCGCGCGCCAGACGTTCTCGCTTATGCTTGGCGAACATTTGCCAGGACCGCACAAAAGGCCTGGCGACACGCAACCGGGCGCGAGTGGAACTGGGGCGTCGCCTACACTTTCGCGGGGTGGCAGGAAGCCGACCTCCGTGAGGGGAAGGTGTTGCCGAAGCTGCCCGGCAGCTTTGTTGCAGATCCTTTTGTCGCCGAAAACGACGACAAGCGTTACATCTTCGTGGAAGAGTTTCTCTATTCGACCCGCAAGGGCGTGATCTCGGTGTTTGAAATCAGCGGAGCGGGAGCGAGGCGGCTCGGCGTGGCGCTCGAGGAACCGTATCACCTGTCCTTCCCGTTCGTGTTTCAGAAGGACCGCACTTTTTACATGGTTCCCGAGGGCCAGGGGGGCGGCGAGCTGGCGCTCTACGAATGCACCGACTTCCCCCTAAAGTGGCGGCGCAAGAAGGTCATCATGCCCAAGGTGTGCGCGGATACCGTCGTCTTCGAGCATGGATCGCGCTGGTGGATGCTGACTAGCATCAAGGGCGCGGGACCTGCGGAGAACAGCGCCGAGCT
The DNA here is from genome assembly GCA_963738825.1 of uncultured Alphaproteobacteria bacterium. Classification (GTDB taxonomy): domain Bacteria; phylum Pseudomonadota; class Alphaproteobacteria; order Sphingomonadales; family Sphingomonadaceae; genus Sphingomicrobium. The sequence goes on from CAVTYB010000004.1 coordinate 227,894, forward strand.
CCACGCTTTCTACGCCGACGACCCTCTCGGCGAATGGCACGCGCACTCGAAGAATCCGGTGGTGATGGATGCATCGAAGGGAAGGAACGGTGGTCTGCTGAAGGACGAAGAGGGCCGCACCTATCGGGTCGCCCAGCGCGCCGGGTTCCGAACCTATGGCGACGGGTTCGCCATCTTGAGGATCGATGAGCTGACGCCCGATTCCTATCGCGAGACGCTCGTTCGCGAGATTCGCCCGGACTTCTTCCCGAACCTTGCCGGCACGCACCATATTCACTCACGAGGCGGCCTGACGGTCTACGATTTCAGCAAGGATGAACGCCCTTGACCGCCTCTGTGGGGTCGGTCGTACGGACTGCCGAGGAACTCGAGGAGCTGATCCCCGAGTGGCAGGGGCTCTATGGGCAAAGCGAACCGCATAACCCATTCTTGAGTGCGGAGTGGACCACGGCCTATTTGAAAACGGTCGATCTCCCCACCGAGCTGTTCGTTGTCACTCTTCGTTCGGGCAGCCGCCTGGTCGGTCTCGCGCCGCTGTGCATCGAACGGCGAGCGGGATTTCGAGTCCTTCGAATTCATCAGCGAGGACCGGTCCGATTATCTCGGCTTCCTTTGTGCGAGCGACCATCCTGCCGCCGCGCAGGAATTGATCGATGCGATCGTCGCGCTTCCGGAGAAGTGGGATCTGGCCGTCCTCAAGGGGCTCACCCCTGATTATTCGGGATTGAGTTCACGTCGGAATTCCGGCGTCTGCTCAATCGCACAGTACCATCGCGACGACCTCGCGCTACACCGCCGCCGATGTCGACTGGAATGAGCTCCACGAGATCGGACCGAGGTGGCTCAAGCGTACAAGAAAGCGCCTGCCGCGGTTCCTTCGCGATGGTTGGATTCTGGAGCGCTTCACCGGCGCCGAAGCTGCTGCCCGGTTGGACCTCGTTTCGGAAGTAGAGGCTCGATCTTGGAAAGCTCGTCAGAATGTGATGCGGCTGCAGCCCGGGGCCGGGCAGGAGCTCCTCCGCAGCGCCTTCGAAACGCTGGGAACGGGGGGTGAAATGCAATTGTGGATGGCTTTCCTCGATGGACGGCCGGGAGCGTACAGGATCGATTTCGTTCTGCCGAAGCGGGTGTGGATCTACCAACTCGGCTACGATCAGGAATTTCACAGAGCCAGCGTCGGATCCTTCCTCGGTTATATCGCGCTCAAGGACGCATGGAGCGCGGGCATTCGCGAGTATGATTTTCTGAGCGGCGATGAGCCCTACAAGGCCGAGCGCACGATCGCATCGCGCATCATCAGCGATCTGGCAATTCACCCACGAACCACGCGCGGACGCGCTGCTTATGTACTCTTGATCGCCCCGCGTTGGTATCTCAAGAAAGTCCCGGTTCTGCGCAGGGCATTCCGGAGCGCCATGAGCCTCGTGCGTACCGTGCGTAGGCGTTAGGAAAGTTCCGCCGCGAGGGCGGAAAGGAACACTTTGTTAACCCTTTCGGCCCACATCCTGCGCCAGGCGGAAAGAGATGGCGATTTTGGCAGAACTCCATCCGCAGCGGCGCACCAGTGAACGGCGCGTGGCGCTGCGCCGCACCCTGCAGCTCACGGTGCGCGGCGAAACGCCGACGGGCAACTCAGCGCAGGTGCTCATCCACGACATCTCGGTCACCGGCCTGCTTCTCGAAACATCGGCCGACCTGCTGATCGGCGAAACGATCGAGGTCGATGTTCCGGAAGGTGGTCCGATGAGTGCGATCGTGATGTGGAACAGCGGCCGCTTTTTTGGCTGCCAATTCCACGGCCGTATCTCACCCGCAGCAGTCAGCGCCGCGGTTCTTCGAAGCCCGTTCGAGACCACTTCCGATGACTTGGGTTCCGCGAAAGCCGAAGGCACCGAAAAGCAGCTGTCGCCGACGGCGAAGGCATGGATTCTCGTTGGATTGGTGGTCGCGACCTGGGCTCTGATCTATCTTCTTATTGAACGGTTTGGTTGATCAAATTCAATTCGAGCCCACGCTCCCACGCCGGCACGTGGAGTGCGATTTAGCTATTCTTGTTAAGTCCCTAGACAATCCTGATTTGACAGCAATGGTTAGGGCACGGTCGGGTTTGCAGGGGCCGAGCCGCGCCTCTAGGAATTTCCGCAACGGAGGGACGTGGGCACGTGAAAGTCGCTGTCATCGGTCTTGGCTACGTCGGGCTTCCGCTCGCGGTGGCGCTTGCGGGCAAGCATGACGTCGTCGGGTTCGACATCAGCGCTGCGCGTGTCGCTGCGTTGCGCGAAGGCACCAACTCGACGAACGAGGTCGCCCCGAAGGAGCTTCGCGCTTCGAAACTCGAAATCACGGGCGAAGCGGAAGGGCTTCGCGGCTGCGACGTCTTCATCGTCACCGTTCCCACTCCAATTGATGAGGCGAACCGACCCGATTTCGACGCGATGCTGAAAGCCTGCGCGCTCGTTGGACCGGTGCTCTCGAAGGGCGCGATCGTCGTGTTCGAAAGCACCGTCTATCCCGGTGTGACGGAAGAAGTTTGTGCTCCAGTGCTGGAGCGAGCGTCCGGCATGAAGGCGGGCGTCGACTTCAAGCTCGGCTACAGTCCGGAGCGGATCAATCCGGGCGACAAGGCACATCCCATAGAGAAGATCACCAAGGTCGTTGCCGGACAGGACCCGGAAACGCTGGCGACACTCGCGGACCTATACGGATCGATCATCGAGGCAGGCATTCACCGCGCTCCGTCGATCAAGGTCGCGGAGGCGGCCAAGGTCATCGAGAATACACAGCGCGACCTCAACATCGCCCTGATGAACGAGGTGGCGAAGATTTGCCACCTGCTTGGCATTCGCACGCGTGACGTACTCGACGCGGCCGGAACGAAATGGAATTTTCTCAAGTTCCATCCAGGCCTGGTCGGCGGGCACTGCATTGGAGTCGATCCCTACTATCTGACGGCGAAGGCCGAGCAACTCGGCTACCAGCCCGAGGTGATCCTTGCGGGCAGACGCGTGAACGACGGGATGGGCGCCTATCTCGCGCAACGGGTCGTGAAGCTGATCGCTTCGAGTTGCCGACCGATTAGCGGTGCTCGGGTTGGAATCCTCGGCTTCACCTTCAAGGAAAACGTCCCCGACATCCGCAACTCCAAGGTCATCGATACCTGGCGCGAGCTCAAGGAGTTCGGGATTGAGCCGGTCGTGCACGATGCGCGCGCGGATCCGGACGCGGTTCGTCACGAATATGATGTGGACCTATGCGAACTCGACGAGTTCACGGACTTGAGCGCGCTCATCTATGCCGTTGGCCACGAGGAATATCGGCCACTCCATCCGCGGATCAGCGACATGATGGCGCAAGGAGGAGTAGTCGCGGACGTGCGCTCGCTGCTAGATCCCAAGTCGCTTCGCGAAGATATCGTCTATTGGAGCCTCTAGATCGGATAGTGGCCGGGCTCGCCGGCGATCGTGATCCACCTCAATTCGGTGAACGCCTCGATGCCCGCCTTGCCCCCGAAGCGGCCATAACCTGATGCGCCGACTCCGCCGAACGGCATTTGCGGCTCGTCCTGCACGGTCGCGCCGTTGATGTGGCAGATTCCGGAGCGGATCTGCCGGGCCACTCGGAGGCCACGCGCCGTATCGCGAGTGAATACAGCCGCGGATAGGCCGTATTCGCTGTCGTTAGCGACCTCGATGGCCTCGTCCTCGTCGGCGACCCGAATGATACCGACCACGGGACCGAAGCTTTCGTCTCGATAGAGGCGCATGGTCGGCGTGATCCCGTCGAGGACAGCAGCGGCGCCGGACCCGATCGACCGCGCACCCTGGGCAATTGCATCGTCCACGAGATCGCGCATGCTGGCTCGCGCTGCCTCGTCAACCTGATCACCGACGGCCGGAGCGGGCATGGACTCCGCCTTATCCGTGAAGCGCCGTACGAATTCGTCGGCGATGGCATCAACGACGATGATCCGCTCGGTCGACATGCAGATCTGTCCGGCATTCATGAATGCGCCGAACGCTGCCGCCTTCACCGCTTCGTCGAGATCCGCGTCGTCGAGGACGATCAGCGGCGCCTTGCCGCCAAGCTCGAGCAGCACCGGCTTCAATTGCTCGGCCGCACGCTTTGCGACGATCCTTCCGACAGCTGTCGATCCGGTGAAGTTGATCCGGCGGACCGCCGGATGGTCGATTAATGCGCCAACAACTTCGCTGGCATGGGCAGGCCCGTTGGTGACCAGGCTGACCACTCCGTCGGGAAAGCCGGCCGCGGCGAACGCCTCGACGATCAGAGCGTGCGTGCGCGGGCAGCGCTCCGAGGCCTTGAGGATCACCGTGTTGCCGCAGGCGAGGGGGGTAGCGATGGCGCGGCAGCCCAGAATCACCGGCGCATTCCACGGCGCTATGCCGAGGACCACTCCGACCGGTTCCCGCACGGCGAGCGACAATAGCCCTGGTTTGTCGGACGGGATGACCTCGCCGGTGATCTGGGTCGTCAGCGCAGCGGCCTCACGAACCATTCCGGCGCCGAGCATGACGTTGAACCGCGCCCAGGGCTCGGAAGCGCGAAGCTCCGCAGCCATGGCTTCGACGAAGACGCCGCTACGCGTTTCGAGTTCTTCAGCGGCGCGATTGAGTAATGAACGGCGGGCGTTGGGCCCCAGCGCTGACCAGGCGCGAAAGGCGGTGGAAGCAGCTTCCGCTGCCGCTGTCGGCAAATCTTGCATGCAGCGCCGCTAGCGCGATCGCTTCCGCAGCGCCACTGCTGCATTGTGGATGAAGTTTTCTCCGTTTACGAACAATGGGTTAGTGTTCGATTACCCTCCCTGCATTAGAGCAGCGCGATGCACTCGCGAACCTCTTCGAGCGTTCAAAGGCCGCGCGAGCTGCGCAGGCGCGTGCTTGTGCTAGCGCGGCTACACCACGGAAGCTCCTGGAGCGACGCATGTATTCTCAACGTGTCGTCGCGCGGCCTCATGATCCATACCGGGCGCCCGATCTCACACGGCACCAGGGTGGAGATCAGACGCGGGGTGCATGTGATCGTCGCGCGAGTCGTTTGGAAAGATGGCGGCCGGGCAGGACTCCGGGCCGAAGATCGTGTTCCCGTCAAAGACATCATCACGCTCGGCCAGTCGCCCAGCCTGCAGCTGACGGTCGCAGGCGATGAGCGTCGGAAGCATCTGTGCCCGGAAGAGCGCAACCGCCTGCGCGACCGGGCCATCGAATTTGCGGGAGTGGTGTTGATAGCGGCTGCGCTGACCGGCGCAGGTTTGTCCATGGTCGACGCGGCCTTCGAGCGCCCGATCGCGGCAGTTTCGACCGCACCGAGCAAATGAGCACCCGGATATAGGTGGTGAAAGTTGCCTCGCCGCCGCCGAACGCTATGCGGGGCTGCGATGAACCCACTCTACGAGCAGATGAGCACCAGCGTCTTCGAGCGAATGTCGGGGCTCGCAGCACTGCATGGCGCCGTGAACCTCGGGCAGGGTTTTCCGGATTTCGGCTGGCCTCCGGAGATCCTGGAAGCGGCCGCAAATGCGGTGGTCGAAGGTTCGAACCAATATGCGCCCTCGCGAGGGACGATGGCACTTCGCGAAGCGGTCGCGGCTCACTACAATCGCCACTACGGCCAGGACATGATCGCGGATCACATCTGCGTCACGAGCGGCGCCACGGAAGCGCTCGGCTCAGCAATCCTTGCAACCGTGCAGCTCGGCGACGAGGTGATCATTTTGACCCCGGCTTATGACAGCTATGCTCCCATGATCCGCAGGGCAGGGGCGACGCCGGTGGAAGTCGCGCTCGGGCCGCCCGAATGGAAGATCGATGCGGACGCACTCGAGGCGGCGGTCTCCGCGAAAACTCGTGCGATCCTGTTCAACAATCCGCACAATCCGGCGGGACGGCTGTTCCCGGTCGAAGAGCTGGAGATCATCGCGGGCCTTGCGCGGAAGCATGATCTCACGGTGATTGCGGATGAGGTTTGGGAGCATGTCGTCCTCGACGGTCGACGCTTTACGCCGCTTGCGACCCTTCCGGGCATGGCAGAGCGCACCATCAAGGTTGCCTCTGCGGGCAAGATATTCTCGCTTACGGGATGGAAGGTAGGCTGGATCGCGGCGTCGCCAGCCCTCGCACCAGTGGTCTCCCGCGCGCACCAGTTCCTGACCTTCTCGACCGCGCCCAACCTCCAATCGGCGGTCGCGTTCGGCCTGAACGAGGGTGACGCGTGGCTCCAGCCGATGCGGGACCGGTTTCAGCGGTCCCGCGACCTGATGACGGCTGGGCTGCGGCAGGCCGGCTACACCGTGCTCGACGCTGCCGCGACCTACTTCCTATGCGTGGACCTCAAAGCCTCCGGCCTCGATATCGACGATGAGCAATTCGCTCAGGCTGCGGTGGCCGAGGCGGGGGTCGCGGTTGTGCCGCTGTCCGCCTTCGCCGAGAAAGATCCGTCTCGGCACCTCGTCCGCCTTTGTTTCGGCAAGAAGGACGAGACGATCGACGCCGGAGTCGCAGCGATGGCGAAAGCAAAGGTGATGCTGGGATGAGAGCGTCCAAGGACGCATCCCAGCTTCTGGAGCTGTTCGGGATCGACCATGCGGGCGGTCTCGTCAGCCATTCGCCGATAGACGCGACGGTCATTGGCCGCGTTACGGTCGGCGATCCTGAGACTGCCTGCGCCCGTGCGACGGAAGCGTTCGAAAGCTGGCGGAGCGTGCCCCCGCCGCGCCGCGGCGAACTCGTTCGCCTGCTCGGCGAGGAATTGAGGGAGGCGAAGCCGGTCCTCGCGAAGATGATCACGCTCGAGGCCGGTAAGATCGTGGCTGAAAGCTTGGGCGAGGTGCAGGAGATGATCGACATCTGCGACTTCGCCGTCGGACTGTCGCGGCAGCTCCATGGGCTGACGATTGCAAGCGAGCGGCCCCAGCATCGGATGATGGAGCAATGGCATCCGCTCGGGCCCGTGCTTGTCATCAGCGCGTTCAACTTTCCGGTCGCGGTCTGGGCATGGAACGCCGCGCTGGCGCTCGTTTGCGGCAATCCGGTCATCTGGAAGCCGAGCGAAAAGACGCCGCTGTGCGCCGAAATGGTGATGCAGCTGGTGCGCCGAGCCCGGCGCAGGTTCGGCGCAACGCCCGACGGTCTCGTGCAGCTCGTCCAGGGCGAAAGGACGGTCGGCGAGGCGCTGGTCGACGACAAGCGGATCGCGCTCGTGTCGGCGACAGGTTCAACGAGGATGGGAAGCATGGTCGCTCCCGTCGTCGCGAAGCGTTTCGGGCGAGCCCTTCTCGAGCTCGGGGGAAACAATGCGGCGATCGTCTGCCCGTCGGCGGATCTCGACCTCGCCGAGCGCGGAATATTGTTCTCGGCCGTCGGCACGGCGGGGCAACGTTGTACTACACTCCGGCGGCTGATCCTTCACGAAAGCATCGCCAACTCGCTCATCGAGCGCATGAAACGCCTGTTCGGCGCCGTAAGGATTGGCGATCCGCGCGACAGCGACACCTTGGTGGGGCCGTTGATCGACCAGGCGGCCTTCAACGGCATGCAGGGTGCGTTGACCGCGGCAAAAAAGCACAAGGGCTCGATCACAGGCGGCGATCGCGTCAAGGCGATTTCCGGTGGCTTTTACGTTCGCCCTGCGATCGTCGAGATGAAGTGCCAGGAAGGACCGGTTGTGAAAGAAACTTTCGCCCCGATCCTTTACGTCCTTCGCTACAGCGAGTTCGACGAAGCGCTCGCGCTCAACAACGGCGTCTCGCAAGGCCTCTCCTCCTCCATTTTCACCAACGACATGCGTGAGGCGGAGTGGTTCACCGCGGCAAGCGGCTCGGACTGCGGGATCGCCAACGTGAACATCGGCACCTCGGGAGCCGAGATCGGCGGGGCGTTCGGCGGCGAGAAGGAGACCGGTGGCGGCCGCGAAAGCGGATCGGACGCGTGGCGCGCCTACATGCGGCGGCAGACCAACACAATCAACTACGGAAGCGAGTTACCCCTCGCCCAGGGCATCCGCTTCGACGTCGGCCCATAGCGCGAGCGGCTCGTCAGTCATCATCTTCGGCCACTGACGCCTAAAGGTTTTCTTCCATGAGCCTAGGGCGTCCGGTTCCATCGGCTCTGAGATGAGATAGCCCTGCGCAACGTCGCAGCCGAGCTCGGCGATAGCCCTCAACTGCTCCACAGTCTCAACGCCCTCCGCGGTCGTCGTCAGCCCCAGGCCATGAGCAAGGTCTGCGATCGCCTGGATGATGAGCCTGCTGTCGCGCGAGCGAACGACATCGGCGACGAAGGCCTGGTCGACCTTGACCTCGGTGAAGGGCAGCCGACGAAGCTGCATCAGCGAAGAATAGCCGGTACCGAAGTCGTCGATCGCAAGTCCGATGCCCTTGATTCGGAAGCGGGTGAGGGTGTCCATCAGCTTGACCAGAGGCTGAGTTGCGCCCTCGGTAAGCTCGAGCACCAGACGCTCGGTCGGAACCTCGAGCACCCGGCACATGCGCTCGACGAGGTCGGGAAAATCGAGGTGCTGGAGGCTGAGCGCCGAGATGTTGAAGGCGATCGCGGTGTCGATTCCCTCCTCGCACCAGTCAAGCCATTGCCTGAGGATCGTCCGCAACCCCCAATGCGTAAGCTCGTCAATAAGGCCGTGCTCCTCCGCGATGGGGATGAATCGCGACGGTTGGACCATCCCCAGTTCGGGATCGTCCCACCGCATCAAAGCTTCGACACTCACCAGTGAGCCGTCGCGAAGCTTCACTTTCGGCTGATAGAGCATGTGGAGTCGCTGTTGCTGCAGGGCGCTCGAAAGAGCGCCGAGGAGCCGATCGTCGCTAACGCCGCTCACCTCTAAAGCGTTGCCTTCAGTCTGCTCAGCATCTCTTCAAGCACCTCGAAACGAACCGGCTTTTCGACGGGGCCAACCATCGTCAGACCGAGTGCCTCACCGAGCCGGAATGCAGATTCGAGCACGCGCCGGTCGAAACCGCTAACGATCAGCACCGGCGCGTCGTAATTCTGGTCGGCGAGGAAGCGGATGAGTTCGACTCCGTCCATTCCGGGCATTCCAAGATCGAGTGCGACCATTTCGGGAGTCTGGCTTAGGAATGCATCGCGGAACTCTTCGTCGTTCCCGGTAATGACCGGCTCAAAGCCGCTTTCCTCGGCGGCGCTGGCAAGGAATTCCGCCAACGTCGGCTCGTCATCGATCAGCAGCAATCGCGGCTGCGACATCAGCATCTCTCCCCAGAGGGGACTACGCCGCAACCGTACTCCATTTCAATCGCATGAAACGCTCTTTTAACTACGCTGTCCATAAAGTCCCATTTTGGCGCGAGTTGCGCGCTGGAAGAGGGCGCTCTGGAAAACATGTTCACATCGCTGATCCGCAGGAAGTCGGGTGCGTCCGCTTCGGAGACCGATGCGGCATTCGAATCGACGTCGGTTTCGCTGTCGACCGGCGTCCCCCGCCCGCTCGAGCGCCGCGAGGAAGAGCGCATTTCCGCGATGCTCCGCATCGGCAAGATGTTGGATTCGAATGGAAGCCAGCAGCTGATCCGGATCAAGAACATGTCGGCAGGCGGCATCATGGCCATCTGCACGAGCGTGCCGCAGGTCGGCGACCATGTGCAGGTGGAGGTTTCGTCCGAAAAAATCCCCGCCAGCGTCGTGTGGACCCGCGAGGACATGGTTGGCTTCAAGTTCGACCAGAATGTCGACCTCGGAGAGCTCCTGGCCGGGCGTAAGCCCCGGCTCGGCTTCCGTGCGCGTCCGCCGCGACTCGAAATCCAGTGCAAGGCATCGGTGCGGGTCGGCAAAGTCTATTACACGGTCGACGTGCACGACATTTCGCTTGGCGGCATGAAGGTCGAGCCTATCGACGAATATTGCGTCGGCAAGAAGGTGATCGTCGTCGTCGAAAGCCTCCGGCCCATCAAGGGCGAGGTCCGCTGGTATGCCGACCGTCGTGCCGGCATCGTCTTCGACAAGCCGCTCGACTTCGACGAGCTATCGGAATGGGTAGGAAAGAGGCTCGAGCTTGCGAGCCTCAAGGCGTCTTACAAACAGGGTTGAGCGAGCCTATTTCCGCTCCACAGCTTAAAGGAGCGGACAAATGGCCGAAGAAATCGCAGTCCTTGCTGGCGGGTGCTTCTGGTGCACGGAAGCGGTCTTTCTCGACGTAATCGGCGTCAAAAAGGTCGAAAGCGGCTACACCGGCGGCCACGTGGCCAATCCGACCTACAAACGGGTCTGTGGCGGCGATACCGGGCATGCCGAAGCGATTCGGGTCACCTTCGACTCCGACGAACTGAGCTACGACAACCTGCTCGATATCTTTTTCGCCACACATGACCCGACCCAGCTCAATCGTCAGGGCAACGACATTGGGACTCAATATCGCTCGACGATTTTCCCCCAGAACGAGGAGCAGGAGCGCAAGGCGCGCGAAGCGATCGGTCGGGCCAATGTCACTCATCACGAAAGCGTGGTGACGACCATCGAGCCGATGGGCGAATGGTGGCCTGCTGAAGATTACCACCAGGACTATTGGGCTGGTGAGGGGCAGCGGAATTCCTATTGTCTCGCGGTGATCCCGCCCAAGCTGCAGAAGCTGAGGAAGAGCTTCCAGGCGCGTGTCAAATCGGCCACAGCCCAGGCCTAAAAGGGCGGACTGCTGCCGAAAGCAGCTTTCCAGAATTACAGCCTCGTGCGATTCAGGATCTGCAAACAGGGGAAGGGGCGGCCTTGCGCCGCCCCTTTTTGTGTCAGTCGCGATCCGCAGCCGCGCGGCGCAGGCGGTCATTGATCGCGGCCCCGAGACCGTTTTCGGGCACCGGGGCGACTGCAATCTTCGCGCTTGGCGATGCGTCGGCCTCGTGAAGCAAGTCGAAGAGGCGCGAAGCTGCCTCGACGAGATCGCCTGACGCGCTCAGGCTCGACTCTCCTTCGATCGTCGCGAAGCCGATTAGATATTCGCCGTCTTCGGCACGCATCGCCATCAGCCTGAGCGGCTTCGAGGGCGCATAATGGCTCGCAAGTTGCCCGGGAGCCTCGATCGTCGACCCTGAAGCTGCCTCCGCAGCAACATCGACCGGGCCGCGGCGCAAGAGCCTCAGCGGTCCTCCGGTGGCAGCGATGATGGTGGATTCGATGCCACGCTTGGTCGCGCCGCCGTCGATGATTAGCGAAATGCGCCCGCCGAGGCTTTTCAGCACATGTTCCGCGCGCGTAGGACTGATCGAGCCGGTCGAGTTCGCCGAGGGAGCCGCAAGGGGCCGACCGGACGCGCGCAGCAACGCTCGCATGGCCGGATGATCCGGCACCCGGATTCCAACGCTTGGCAATCCGGCGGTCGCGAGTGGCGCTATCGGCGCGTCTGATCGAAGGGGGACGACAAGCGTCAGCGGCCCGGGCCAATGTTTCCATGCCAACGCCACCGCTTCATCGCTGAACTCACCGATCCGCTGAGCTGCCGCCAGGTCCGGAACGTGGACGATCAGCGGATTGAAGCTTGGTCGCCCCTTGGCCTCATAGATGCGCGCGACCGCCTCGGCACTCGTCGCATCGGCCGCCAGGCCGTAGACAGTCTCCGTCGGCACCGCGACCGGCTTGCCGGCGAGGATCAGCCTCGCGGCTTCGGCGATGCTGTCGTCGTTGAATGGGAGAACCCGCGTATCCACGGAGCGGTCGCTACTGGATTCCCGCTTGCGCAGGAATACTACGTCCGTTCGCGCTCCAGCAGCTCTGCCAGATCGATTCCGAGGCGCTGCATCCGCGACCGAATTTGAGGCCATTCCTCCTGGAGGAATCGATTGCGCTCGCTGTCGCTGAGGCGAGCACGAGCACCGGGGGCGACAAACATGCCGACACCGCGCTTCACGATGATCAGCCCCTCATCCTGGAAACCCTGGTACGCTTTGGCGACCGTCAGCGGGTTCGCCTGCTCTTCCGCAGCAAGCGCACGCACCGAAGGGAGGGGATCGCCGTCACTAAATTTGCCGGCGAGGATCGCGTCGGCGATCGTCTCGCGCAGGCGGACATAGACGGGCTTCTCGTGCTGCGTGCGGAGCGTCATGCTGTCATAATACACCGTCGCGCGAGAAGATCAAGCCGAAGGAGGCTTCCACTCGCGCACCACGTCGGACAAGACGGGCCGTGGGCGCTCCTCCAGCTCGCGACCCGGTTGTCCGATGAAGACGAAGCCGGCGATCCGCTCTCCCGGGGCGCAGAAAGCCTTGCGGACGCGCTCCGAATAAGCGCGCCAGCCGGTGACCCAGCCTGCGGCATAACCAAGCGCATGCGCGCCCATCAGCAAGTTCATCCCTGCCGCCCCGGAGGACAGTTCCTGCTCCCACACCGGAATCTTGTGGTCTTCGACCGTCGCTGAGATCAGCACGATGAGCTGCCCGCCATAGTGCGCGAACTCGTCTTCCTTCGCATAATGGGCGTCGGTCGCGTCCGGATTCTCTTCCAAAAGCGCCTCGCGTAGAAGCGCAGCAAGTGCCCCGCGCTGGCTCTCGGCAACCGTTACGAACCGCCACGGATGGAGCTTTCCATGGTCCGGAATACGCGCCGCTATCGTCAAAATACGCGCCATCTCCCCCGGCGTCGGGCCGGGCCCGACGAGCTCGCGCGGCTTCGCGGAGCGGCGGGTTTCGAGGAGGGAGAGCGCGGATGATCGATCGTTGAGCATATTGTGCGGCAGATAGGGGCGGGCGCTCTCGCCAACAATCCGCTTCACAAGCGCATTTTGCTTGTTACGGTCACGCCCCTGCGCTTCTCAGCGCGAGGGGAGAGTTATGGTCGATACACCTGCAGTCGAGGAAGAAGGCCGCGTACCCGACATCAGTCACGTCAACCCCGCCGATAAGGGAACTTGGTTCGGCCACCCTCGACAGCTCGCACGGCTGTTCACCACGGAGATGTGGGAGCGGTTCGGCTATTACGGCATGCGGGCGCTGCTGACGCTCTACCTGACCAAGCATTTCATCTTCAGCGACCAGCAGGCCACGGGGCTCTACGGCGGCTACACGGCGCTGGTTTACCTAACGCCGCTTGTCGGCGGCCTTATCGCCGACCAGATCCTCGGGTCGAAAAAATCGGTGAAGTTCGGCGCCATCCTGATGGCGATCGGTTATTTCACGCTCGCCTTCGGCGGCCAGCCGGCCAAGCCCTATGCGATGGTCGACGGACAGCGCTATGAGGTCCAGGTCGACAACTTCCGGGATCGTCCGACGACCAACAATGAGATCCGTTATCTCGTAGCAGGCACTCAGAAGCTCCAGATCAAGGGCAATGACGACGGCAGCGTCTCACTGCTCAATCCCGACCAGAGTGTCGCTCGAACCGTTCCGAAGGGCGGCTTCGAGTCCCACGGCGAGCGCAACCCGCTTACCGTCGGAATCCTACTTCTTGCATTGTCGCTGATTTCCGTCGGCAACGGCTTCTTCAAGCCGAACATCTCGACCATCGTCGGAACGCTCTACGACCAGGGCGACCGACGCCGCGATTCCGGCTTCACTATTTTCTACATGGGTATCAACGTCGGCTCGATCCTCGGACAGGTCGCTTGTCCGATCCTGGCCGACTGGATCGGCTGGTGGGCAGGCTTCGCGCTCGCCGGCGTCGGCATGTCGATCGCCTTTTTGCTGATGACCTTCGATGGCGGGCGTCTTGCAGGCTACGGCGAGCCGCCGGAGAAGGACAAGGACCGCTCGCTCTGGGTCTATGTTGGGGCGATCGTCGCGGTGCCGGTCTTCTACTGGCTGTTCGTGAACCTCATGAACACGCCCGAGCCTGAGCCCGGATCGGGCTTCATTGGCTACATCGCGTCCCTATCACTGATGGGCAAATTGCTATTCGGCTCCTTCCTCATCGGTGTGCCGGCAATCCTGATCTGGTCTTACGTCAAGGGCACCAAGACCGAATTCCAAATGATGTGCGCGGCGATGATCCTCATCACCTTCAACGTCTTCTTCTGGACCCTGTTCGAGCAGGCGGGCTCGTCACTGACATTGTTCGCGGACCGCAACACCGATCGCAGCGTCTTCGGCCTGTTCACGATCTCGGCGCCGCAAACTCAGAACTTCAATCCGATCTGCATTGTCGTCTTCGCACCGTTGATGAGCATCCTCTGGACGTCGCTCGCGAAGCGCGGATTAGAACCGTCGATTCCCGTCAAGTTCGCGATCGCGCTGGTCGGCGTCGGCGCGGGCTTCCTGTTCCTGATCTGGGGATCGACGTTCGCCGGTGCAGGCAACAACTTTCAGGTCGGTCTGTGGTGGCTCGCAGGGCTCTACCTCATCCATTCGCTTGCCGAGCTGTGCATCTCGCCCGTCGGCCTCAGCATGATCACCAAGCTCTCCATCGCGCGCATCGTCGGCCTGATGATGGGCGTGTGGTTCCTCTCGATTTCGGTGGCCCAGTATTTCGCAGGCGTCGTCGCTCAGTTCGCGAGCGTCGAGACCGTTGGCGGCCAGGTCACCAACCTCAAGGTCAGTCTCGACACCTACATCCATACCTTCACCACCATCGCCTGGGTCGCCATCGGCGCGGGCATTGTCCTGTTCCTGCTCTCCTGGCCGCTTCAGAAGTGGATGCATGGTGTCAAATAAGGCTGTCCTTTCGGCGCTCTGCGCAGCCGTCTCCCTCTCGGCTTGTGCAACGACACCGCCTCCGGCCCCGGCGGTCCGGATCAACGAGGATCCGTATCCTTCGACCTATGTCCGATACCCTGGGGTACTGACCGTCATCCGCCACGCGACCGTGTTTACCGGCGACGGACAGCAGATCAACAACGGCACCGTCGTGTTCGCTGATGGAGCGATCCAGGCCGCCGGCGGACCGGAGCTTCCATCGCCGGCGGGAGCGCCTGGAGGTCGACGGCACCGGCAAGTTCGTGACGCCGGGGATCATCGACATCCACAGCCACCTCGGCGACTACCCTTCGCCGGGTGTGGACGCGAACTCCGACGGCAACGAGGCGACCGATCCAGTCCACCCCGACGTATGGGCCGAACATAGCGTCTGGCCGCAGGACCCGGGCTTCAGCCGGGCGCTCGTCAACGGCGGCGTGACCACGCTGCAGATCCTCCCGGATCGGCGAACCTCTTCGGCGGTCGTTCGGTCGTATTGAAGAATGTGCCCGGCCGGACCGCGCAGGAGATGAAGTTCCCCGGCGCTCCCTACGGCCTCAAGATGGCCTGCGGCGAGAATCCGAAGCGCGTTTACGGCTCGAAGGGGAAAATGCCGCAGACCCGCATGGGCAACATCGCCCTTGCGCGTGAAACCTGGATGGAAGCGGTCGCCTACAAGCGGAAATGGGACGATTATTACGCGCACGGCGGGAAGATGCCGGACCGCGATGCTTCAATGGACACTCTGAAAGGTGTCCTCGAGGGCAAGATCCTCGTCCAGAACCACTGCTACCGCGCCGATGAAATGGCCAATATGATCGATATGTCGAAAGAATTCGGCTATCACATCACAGCGTTCCATCACGCTGTGGAAGCTTACAAGATCGCCGACCTGCTGCGCGAGAATGACATTTGCGCGGTGATGTGGGCCGACTGGTACGGCTTCAAGATGGAAGCCTATGATGCGATCCCCGAGAATATCGCCCTGGTCCACAACGCCGGCGCGTGCGCGATGGTGCACTCGGACGATCCCAACGGCATCCAGCGGCTGAACCAGGCAGCAGCGAAAGCGATGGCCGCAGGGCAGCGCGCGGGCATTCCCAATCTCTCGGAGGCGGTCGCGTGGGAATGGCTCACCCGCAATCCGGCCAAAGCGCTTGGGATTCTCGACAAGACCGGCACGTTGGCGCCGGGGAAGATGGCTGACGTGGTTCTCTGGAATGGCGATCCGTTCAGTACTTATTCGCGGCCCGAGCGGGTGTGGATCGACGGCGCCGAGATGTACGACGCAAACGATCCGAAGAAGCGGCCGGTCAGCGACTTCGAGCTCGGCCAGCCTGGCGAGGGAGACGTGAAATGATCGGCCGCATCGGCGCGCTTCTCTTTGCCGCCGCTGCCGTTCCAGCGAGCGCGCAGACTTTCGCCATCGTTGGCGGCACCGTCGCGCTCGGGGACGGATCGCAGCCGA
The DNA here is from genome assembly GCA_963738825.1 of uncultured Alphaproteobacteria bacterium. Classification (GTDB taxonomy): domain Bacteria; phylum Pseudomonadota; class Alphaproteobacteria; order Sphingomonadales; family Sphingomonadaceae; genus Sphingomicrobium. The sequence goes on from CAVTYB010000004.1 coordinate 244,000, forward strand.
TCCAGAGCGGAATGGTCGTCGTTCGGGACGGACAAATCGTCGCCGCCGGCGATATCCGCATGAAATTGCCTGCGGGCACGCAGGTAATCGATGCGACAGGCAAGTGGGTAACTCCGGGCATCGTCGCTGGCTTCTCGCGCCTCGGCCTGACCGATGTCAGCGGCGGCGCGGACGGCGCGAACGACGAAAGCGCCGACAAAAGTCCATTCAATGCCGCGCTGGACATCACTCCGGCGATCAATCCCAATTACCAGCCTATTGCAGTAAATCGCGCCGAAGGGGTGACCCGCGCGATCGTCGCGCCGCGAACGGCGCACAACATCTTCGCGGGACAGGGAGCGGTCATCGACACGGCAGCCCATATGGACCCCGTCATGAAGGCGCGAGCGTTCCAGTTCGTCGAGCTGGGCGAGACCGGCGCAGGGGATGCGGGTGGATCCCGGCCGTCGGCGTACGTACTGTTCCACAATGCCCTCAGGGAAGCGTCGGAGCTGAGCCGGTATGGAGGACCCGTGCGCTCGACCGCCGGCAACGAGCCGGACGAGCGCGCACGCCCGATCATGAACCCGAACGAGTCGCGGGTTTACGGCCGCTCTGCGGAGCGGAGCCAGGACGTGCTCCTGACGCGATTCGACGCCGCGGCGCTCGTTCCGGTGCTTCAGGGTCGCCAGCCGCTCTTCGTCCACGTCGAGCGCGCGAGCGATGTACTCAACGTTCTCGACCTCAAGCGCGAATTCCCCGCATTGAAGCTCGTCATCGTCGGCGCGAGTGAAGGTTGGCTCGTCGCCGATCGTCTTGCAGAGTCAGGCGTTCCGGTAATCGCTTCCGCGCTCAACGACCTTCCAGCGAGCTTCGAGGAGATCGCCGCAACTCAGTCGAACGTGGGAAGGATGAGGGCAGCGGGCGTAAACGTCTCGATCGGGACCATCGACGATGAGGACGCGCACAAGCCCTATTACGAGCGCGAATATGCTGGCAATCTCGTGGCGCTCCAAAAAATCCCCGGCGCGACCGGCGTCAGCTGGGGCGAGGCGCTGGCGATGATCACGTCGCGCCCTGCGGAAGCGATCGGCCTCGGCGGCCAAATCGGCCGGCTATCGGCGGGTGAGCATGCCGACATCGTCATCTGGTCCGGCGACCCGCTCGAGGTCACGAGTGGCGCCGAGCAGGTTTTCATCGATGGCGTGAAGCAGCCGCTAGAAGATCATCAGAGGCGCTTGCTCGAGCGGTATCGCAACCTTCAGCGGACCGACCTTCCCAAGGCCTACACGCCCTGACACTCGCGCTCGAAGCTGTCACCCGCTAAACAGCGCGGATGACACGTAAGCTCTTCGGCACGGACGGGATTCGCGGGACTACGAACGCCGAGCCGATGACGGCGCAGACCGCGCTTTGCGTCGGCATGGCGGCAGGCACGCACTTCCTTCGCGGCGATCACCGCCACCGTGTGGTCATCGGCAAGGACACGCGCCTTTCAGGCTATATGATGGAATCGGCGATGGTCGCCGGCTTCACCAGCGTCGGGATGGACGTTGTCCTGCTCGGTCCAATGCCGACGCCGGCCGTGGCGATGCTGACGCGATCGATGCGCGCCGATCTGGGCGTAATGATCAGCGCCTCGCACAATCCCTATGGCGACAACGGCATCAAGCTGTTCGGCCCAGACGGGTACAAGCTCAGCGATGAAGCCGAGATCGCGATCGAGCGGCGGATGGAGCAGAAGCCGAAGCTCGCAAAGTCAGAAATGATCGGGCGTGCGCGCCGGATCGACGACGCGCGCGGCCGCTACGTGCAGTTTGCGAAGGACACCTTCCCAGAGCACCTGCGGCTCGACGGGCTTAAGATTGTGCTCGATTGTGCAAATGGCGCCGCATACCATGTGGCACCCGACACCCTATGGGAGCTTGGGGCCGAGGTGATCCCGCTGGGCGTGTCGCCCGACGGTCTCAACATCAACGACAAATGTGGCTCGACGCAGCCCGGATTGATGCAGGAAACGGTGGTGGCGAGCGGCGCCGATATCGGTCTCGCGCTCGATGGTGACGCGGACCGGTTGATCGTCGCCGACGAGAAGGGCCAGCTCGTCGACGGGGACCAGCTGATGGCGCTGATCGCGCTAGGACTGCACGGCCGTGGGTGCCTCAAGGGTAATGCCGTCGTCGCAACGGTGATGTCGAACCTCGGCCTCGAGCGGAAGCTCGGGGCCGCAGGGTTGAAGCTGCTGCGAACGAAGGTAGGCGACCGCTATGTGCTCGAGGAGATGCGGAAGGCCGGCTGTAACATCGGCGGTGAGCAGTCGGGGCACATCATCCTGTCCGACCATGCCACGACCGGTGACGGGTTGGTCGCCGGTCTCCAGGTGCTCGCGGCGCTAGTCGAGGCCAAAAAGCCCGCAAGCACGCTACTTCGCCAGTTCGAGCCTCTTCCACAGCTGCTCAAGAACGTCCAATTCAACGGAGGAGCCGAGCCGCTGGCAACCGACGGCGTCCGGAAGCGGATCGCGGCGGCCGAGGCGGAACTCGAAGGGAAGGGCCGGCTGGTGATCCGCAAATCCGGCACCGAACCGCTCATCCGTGTGATGGCGGAAGGCGACGATCCGGCGCTGGTCGAGCGCGTCGTCGACGAGATCTGCGAGGCGGTCCGGACCGCCGTGTGAACCTTTTCTTGGTAATTGTCCGCGAAAGGACGATTCCGTGCGCATGGATAATTTCGCCGCGCAAAGCGCGCCGATGGTCAGTTCGTTGGCCTCGACGGCGCGCGTCCTGATCATCGCGGGCTCGGATTCGGGCGGCGGCGCTGGAATCCAGGCGGATATCAAGACCGTCGCGATGCTCGGCGGGCATCCAATGACGGCAGTGACTGCGGTCACCGCGCAGAACACCCTTGGCGTCGACGCGGTTCATCCAATCCCGGCCGAAATGATTCTCGCGCAGATCGACGCCGTGGTCAGCGACATCGGCGTCGATGCAGTGAAGATCGGCATGGTCGGGAGTGCCTTCGCTGCGAAGCAGATCGCGACCCGCCTCCAGGAACTGAAAAATCTTCAACCTGATCTGCCGATCGTGTTCGATCCGGTGATGGTTGCGACGAGCGGGAGCGCGCTTGCCGACGACGCGACCGTGAAGGCGTTCGGTCGGCTGTTGGACGTGGCGACGATCGCGACTCCGAACCTTCCCGAATTGAAGCGGCTGACGTCCGAGGAGGATCCGGTCGCGGCGGCGCTGCATCTTGTCGGCGAGCACGGCTGCGCGGTGCTCATCAAAGGGGGCCATGAAGAGGGCGACGCGTTGGCTGACGCCCTCATCGAAGAAGACAATATGACGAGTTGGCAGGGCCAGCGGATCGACACGACCAGTACGCACGGCACTGGCTGCACGCTGGCCAGCGCGATTGCGCTCTTCCTCGCCCAGGGCTCGACGCTTGCCGAAGCCGTCGCCCGAGCACGGGAATTCGTTCGCGTCGCGCTCCATGCGGCGCCTAATCTCGGGCAGGGCGTGGGTCCGATCGGACAGGCGAACGTGCGGCTCGATGTTGGCGGCGGGCCGCGTCTCAACCAGGTCACGATCACCGGCACTGATTACAAGCGCTCGGTCGACTTCTACCGGAAGCTGGGGCTCATCCAGATCGTCGACAGCCCCGACACGGGCTATGCGCGCTTCGAGACGGCTGGCGGCGTGACCTTCTCGGTCCAGATCGATCCGGAAGAGAAGATCAACGCGACGACCGCCATCTACCTCGAATGCGACGATCTCGACGAACGCGTCGAGCAGCTCGCGCGTAGCGGAGTGGCTTTCGAGCACGGGCCGCGTAACCAGCCGTGGATGTGGCGCGAGGCGCGCCTTCGCGATCCCGACGGCAACATCATCTTTTTCTACAAAGCTGGCGAGGCGCGGCGCTTTCCGCCTTGGCGCCGAGAAACTTAGACTTTTCCACAGCTTCTGTCGGGTCGCCGTCTGGACCGCCGCTTGAGCGGGGTTCAAGTAAGCAACTCGATGCCGCGGCGTTGTTCCTTCAAGCTCGAGCTCGATTTCCCGCGGCCGCTGGCCGGCGTGGACGAAGCCGGATGCGCACCGCTGGCGGGACCGGTGGTGGCCGCCGCCTGCGTCCTCGACCGCGAGAAATTCCCGCGCGGGATCGATGATTCCAAAAACCTGCCGCTCGAACGGCGCGAAGCGATCTACGGGCGGCTGATGAAGTCGGCCATCGCCTGGGGGGTAGGTGTGGTGAGCGTCGAGGAGATCGACCAGATCAACATCTATTGGGCGCGCATGCTGGCAATGACACGCGCGGTCGAATCGATGGGGCTCGAACCCGCCTGGGTGCTCGTCGATGGCAATGCCTGCCCCAAATGGCAGCGGCCTTCGAAGGCTATTGTCGACGGGGACGCCAAGTGCCGCTCGATCGCGGCGGCATCGATCATCGCCAAGGTCACTCGCGACCAAATCATGGCCGACTATGCGCGCGAATATCCGGGTTACGGGTGGGAGACGAACCGCGGCTACGGCACGCCCGAACATTGGCGCGCGCTCCACGCGCTCGGACCGACCCCGCTCCACCGCCGCAGCTTCCCCCGAGTTCGCGCAGCGATCGACGGGCTGCAGCAGACAGAGCTTGTTTTCGAAGAAATCGCTGCAGCCGAGTCCTTTGAGTCACACCCACCAGAGATTAAGTCCATCGAGATCGCCGAAACTCAACATCTTGTGAGGGTGCCGCACTCCGCCGCCTGACTGTAGCCTTTTCGACACAGCCATTAACCCTTGTTCGCTTGACCGCGAGTCCGGCCTAACTCACCTTTGCTGGCTCAAAGGGGGCAAGGCAATTTATGAACCTCGTCGCGCGTATTGCGGAACGGCACGGCAGTTTGGCGCCCAATGCGCCTTCATCGAAGATCTTGCCGTTCAACGTGATCCTCGAAGGCGATTGCATCGCAGAAATGGCGCGGCTGCCCGATAAATCGGTCGACATGATTTTCGCCGATCCGCCCTACAATTTGCAGCTTGGCGGGGACCTGTTCCGCCCCGAGGGGGGCCGTGTCGACGCGGTCGACGATGACTGGGACAAGTTCGAGAGCCTGACGGCCTACGACAACTTCACCCGCGAATGGCTCGAACAGGCGCGCCGGATCCTGAAGGACAACGGCACGATCTGGGTGATCGGTAGCTATCACAACATTTATCGGGTCGGTTCGCTGCTCCAGGACGAGGGCTTCTGGATCCTCAACGACATCGTCTGGCGCAAGACCAATCCGATGCCGAATTTCCGCGGCACGCGGTTCACCAACGCGCATGAAACGCTGATCTGGTGCGCCAAGGGCGAGAAAGCTCGTTATACATTTAACTACCGTGTAATGAAGGCGTTGAACGATGATCTTCAGATGAGATCTGATTGGATAATGCCGATTTGTGCGGGTGGCGAGCGAGTGAAGGATGAGGACGGCTCCAAGGCCCATCCGACGCAGAAGCCCGAGGCGCTCCTTTATCGCATCCTGCTGGCATGCACGAAGCCCGGCGATGTCGTGCTCGACCCCTTCTTCGGCACTGGAACCACCGGCGCGGTTTCGCGGCGCCTGGGCCGGCTCTGGATCGGGATCGAGCGCGAGAGCAGCTATGTGAAGATCGCGCGGGAACGCATCAATTCGACGCTGCCACTCGACGAAAGCGCGATGCGCACGTTGCCCGACAAGCGCCAACAGCCACGCGTCGCTTTCGGCCTGCTGGTCGAAAGCGGCCTCGTTCCAGCAGGCACGATGCTGACCGACGGAAAACGGCGCTGGACAGCGACTGTTCGTGCCGACGGCTCCATCTGCTCGGCGACGCACACCGGGTCGATCCACAAGGTTGGCGCGGCGCTCCAGAGCGCGCCGTCCTGCAACGGCTGGACATTCTGGCATCTGGAAGAAGGCGGAGCGCTGAAGCCGCTCGACGATCTGCGGCAACGGCACATCGCCTCGCTCGCCTGATGAAGGGGTGAGCGTGACGCTTCGGCGCCGCCCGACTATGCGACCAACCAGATGATCCGAATTCTCCTACGCCCGACGGCATTCGTCGATTCGCCCTTCGGATATGATGGTCAGGTCGCCCGGCTTGCTGGCGGCTTAAACTGGTTCGCTGCCGTCGAGCTGCTACGGGTGGAGGATAAGAAGCGGGTTTCGGCCGAGCTGGTGTCCGTCGAGGAGATCAAAGCTAGGCTCGATGACGATCTCTCCATCCAGTGGCAGTCCCTGACCGCGCCGCGGCCGCCGCTGCAGCTCGGCGAACGAACGATCCGCCTCGACCAGCCGCAGGTCATGGGGATCGTCAACGCCACGCCCGACAGCTTCTCCGACGGCGGGCAGCACGCGGATGCCGCCGCCGCCGCCGCGGCGGGTGCCGACATGGGCGCTGAAGGCGCGGCCATAGTGGACGTCGGAGGAGAATCCACCCGGCCCGGCGCAAAGCTCGTCTGGGAGGGCGATGAGATCGAGCGCGTCGTCCCCGTCATCCGCCAGCTCGCAGCCGCCGGCGCTGCAGTCTCCGCCGACACCCGCAAGGCTGACGTCATGACGGCAGCGATCGCTGCGGGCGCGCGGATGATCAATGACGTGTCCGCCCTTACCTACGACGACCGCTCGGCTGAAGTCGTCGCGGCATCAAACGTTCCGGTCGTGCTGATGCATCACGACGGACCGCCCGAGACGATGCAGGACGATCCCCAGTACGATGACGTTCTGATCGAAGTTTACCTCTGGCTGGAAGAGCGGATCGTTGCGGCCGAGGAAGCCGGAATCAAGCGCGATCGCATTCTCGTCGATCCGGGCTTCGGTTTCGGCAAGAAGCTGTCGCACAATCTCGAGCTAATGAATGGGCTGGCGCTGTTCCATTCGCTCGGCGTGCCGCTGGTGATCGGCGCGAGCCGCAAACGGACGATCGGCGCGCTTTCCGGCGAGGCGCCGGCCGACCGGCGGCTGGGCGGAAGCATCGCATTCGCGACCAAGGCCGCGGAGCAGGGTGTTCAGATCCTCCGAGTCCACGACGTCTTCGACACCGTCCAGGCGCTCAGGGTTTGGCGCGGTCTCCGCGACCAGGCGCTGACGCCGCGGGTTTGAAGGCGACGATAATCGGGCCGAGCCGATCGTGCGAGTCCTGACGGCCATCGGGTGGGTCCCACAACGAACTTACCGATCCGTCGAAATACAGCGCATTCGGCGCGTGAAGGACATCGCGCATGAAACGGGCGAGCTTCCCGAATGAAACCGGGTCTTCCGATATCACGAACGCGGCGTGACCATCGGCAGTGACTCCGACGCCGTTTCTAATCAGGCGCGATTCGCCGTCAGGCTCGATCTTCGGGTGCAGCTTGCCATGAATGACCAGCATGGGCCCCGACTGGGTTGCAAGCGCCGCTCCCGGTGCCGGCGGCATCGGTCCGCTTTCGAAGACCGAAGGGCGACCGGAGGCATTGACCTCGAACACGCCGTTCGGCTTCATGTGGAAGTTGCCGGGACCGTCGCGGAGATTGATCCGATGGACGGCTAGTCCAGGGTCCACAATGGCGAGCCCGATCGGCCGTCCGTTTCCATCGAACATGCCAGCATTCATCGCGAATGCGACCTTCGAGGAATCAACCTTGGTCGCAACTTCGGCAAAGGATCGAAGCGGGATCTGATCCGGAGCAGCGGCGAAGAGCTGCAATTTGCCACCTTCGTTGTCGCACACGGTGAAGCGACTGCTCTCGAACGACCGCATGCGGCACCACGAATGCTGATCTGCGGGCGCGCGGCCGGTCCGGCCGCAGGCACCCACCACAAAGATTAGCGAGAGCATCGCCTTGCCGCGCATGGGCGAAGGCTAGCGGGTCAGGCGGCCGTGTCGATCCCGAGGCCGCCGAGCTTGCGATAGAGGGTCGAGCGGCCGATCCCGAGACGGCGCGCGACTTCGCTCATTCGGCCACGGTAATGACCAATCGCGAGGCGAATGATGTCTGCCTCGATTTCTTCGAGGGGGCGGAGATGTCCTTCGGCGGTGTACAGCGTCACGCCCGGTGCACCGGCGATCGCCTGCTCGCTGCGTGTCTTGCTGAGCGTTGGAGCGAAATCAGTCCGGCGGCCGCTGAACCGCGACTGCACCGCGATGTGGGGGAAATGCTCTGCGGTGAGAGAGCTCTCGTCGCATTGAAGCGCGGCCCGGAACAGGACGCCGGTGAGCTGGCGAACGTTGCCAGGCCAGCCGTAGCGCATCAGCAGCGCAAGAGCGTCATTGCCGATGGAGAGAGGCTTCATCTCGAGCTGTTCGGCGACCCGGGTCAGCAGGTGCCGCACAAGCGCTGGAATATCGCCGCTCCGTTCTCGCAGCGGCGGCAGGTGAACCGTCGTGGCGCCGACCCGCTCCGCAAGCGCGGTATGGAAATCCTCGGGCAGCGGACGGCTGCTCGCCGCAATCACCCGAACGTCCACCGAATAGCTTCCGTTGAGGCCGACGGGGCGAACCTCGCCCGTCGCAAGCATGCGATCGAGTCGTTCCTGGGTTTCCGTCGGGAGCGCCGCAATTTCGTCCAGGACCAAAGTGCCGCCATCCGCCTGAAGCAGCTTTCCGCTCTTGGCGGAGAATGCGCCTGGAAACGCACCCTTCTCATGACCGAACAGCTCGCTGTCGATGATATTCGCCGGGATCGACTTGCAGTCGAGCGTCAGCAGTGGGCCCTTGGCGCGGAGGCTCGCGGCGTGGATGGCGCGAGCGATCGTTTCCTTGCCTGTGCCCGGCTCGCCGAGGATGAGCAGCGGCAGGCGGTTGCGTGCGGACTTTGCGGCGACGGCGAGCGCTGCCCGGAATTCTGGTGCGGCGCCGACCAGTTGTTCCAGCTCCAGCGGAGGAGCGAGCTTCTCCGAGACGGGCGCGAGCTCGCCCGAGGCGCGGCGGCGGTCGGCATTGGCGGCGAGCGCTTCGAGCAGTCGCTCGGGCGCGACGGGGCGTACGAGGAAATCGGAGGCTCCGGCCCGCATCGCTTCGACGGCGATGGAGACCTTGTCGCTGTGCGAGAGAACGATAACAGGCAGGTTGTTGCGGTGTCCGCGCAGCGCCAATATCAATTCAGGCCCCTGAACCGCATCCCAGCTGCCGAGGATCGCCGCCTGGACTTCGCGGCCGTGCGGGCCCTGCAGGAGGGCAACAGCAAGCTCCGCATCGGCAGCGCCAACGACGCTCCAGCCTGCGCGAGCGGCAATGGCCGAGATCAAACGGCGCTCGTCCGGATTGGCATCCAGGAGCAAGAGGGAGCGTGTCGGTTCTTCGCGCATTTCGGGCCTTTCGGGCTCACCCTTACGGGTGGACCGGTAAAAGCCGTCTTAAGCAGGAGGGAGACGGGGCTTGGGGAGCGCCACTCGCCTTGTTATGGACGCCCACAATCGCTTTTCACGAATGGGGTGAATGATGGCCGACGAGAAATCGTTTCTGGAGAGTCCGTCGACACAGGACATGGCGGTGCACGTCCATGACTACGACACGTTTCACGAAGATGATGTTGCGCGGCGCAATCGCCTGCTTCATCGTCGGCTTTATCGTTCTCCTGATCCTCAAATAGTCGCATGAAGATCGCGGTCCTTAAGGAAGCGGACGGCGAGACGCGCTGTGCCGCGATCCCCGAGACCGTAAAAAAATTCGCCGCCCTTGGCGCCACGATGGCGGTCGAGAAGGGCGCGGGCGAGGGCGCCTCGATTCCCGACTCCGCTTTCGAGGAGGCCGGAGCGACCGTCGGCAGTCGCACCGACGTCCTGAAGGGCGCTTCGGATTATCCTCTGCATCAACGGGCCCGATCCAGCGACCCTCAGGGGTGCCGAAACCGGCGCACTCCTCGTCGGCGGTCTCGATCCGCTCCGCCAGCGCGAGCGGATCGATGGCTATGCCGGAGCCGGCCTCGAGGCGCTTGCCATGGAATGGATGCCGCGCATCACCCGCGCACAGTCGATGGACATACTGTCATCGCAGTCCAACCTTGCCGGCTACAAGGCCGTAGTCGACGCAGCCGCCGCGTACGGACGCGCATTCCCGATGATGATGACTGCGGCTGGGACGGTCAGCCCCGCCAAGGCGTTCATCATGGGTGTCGGCGTTGCCGGCCTGCAGGCGATCGCCACCGCCAAGCGGCTCGGCGCGCAGGTCAGCGCGACCGACGTGCGGTCGGCGACCAAGGAGCAGATCCAGTCGCTCGGCGCCAAGCCCATCTTCGTCGAAAATGTCGCCGGGATCGAAGGCGAGGGCAGCCGGCGGATATGCGACCGAGATGTCTCCCGAATATCAGAAGGCGCAGGCCGAGCTGGTATCGGGGCATATCGCCAAGCAGGACATCGTCATCACGACTGCGCTGATTCCCGGCAGGCCGGCGCCTCGGCTGATCAGCGACGCGCAGGTCGCGACGATGCGGCCTGGAAGCGTGATCGTCGACCTCGCCGCGGATGCCGGGGGAAATGTCGAGGGCACCGTCAGCGGCGAAACCGTCGAAAAGCACGGAGTCACCATCATCGGCGCGTCGAACCTCGCCCGAAGCCTCGCTGCCGACGCCTCCGCACTGTTTGCCCGCAACCTCTACAATTTTCTCAGCGCGTTCTGGGACAAGGAGGCGGGCGAGCCGGTGCTTCCCGATGACGATGAGATCGTGAAGGCGATTCGCCTGACGCAAGGCGGCAAGGTCGTGAACGAGCGGCTCACCGCCGCCTGATCGGTGGACAGTTCCGACATCCTGGTAATCGGAGGCGGCATCGCCGGCCTCTCGGCGGCGGCCGCTCTTTCGCGCCATGCGCGGGTAGTGGTGCTCGAGGCGGAGGAGCAGATCGGCATCTCACTCGTCGGGCCGAAGCGCGACGATGGTCCATTATGCCTCGGTGACCGACTCGTTCGTGCGCTGACGCTTGCCAGCCGGCGTTTTCGAAAATCCGCCGGATGGATTCACGGACGTTCCGCTTGGACACGCCATGCCGGTCCTCATCCATGCGCGCGAAGATGAGCGGGAGGCGCTCGACGCGCTGGAGCTCGAGATCCGTCAGTTCGCCGAGCTCGAGCGGCTCGATGCGGCGGGCGTTCACGCGCTGTGCCCGCTGCTGAGGGAGGATGCGCGTCCACGGACATCGCCGATCGCAATGCGATCCGCCTCGACCCGCATGCCTTGTTGCAGGGCAATCTGCGCCAGCTGCGAAGCGATGGCGGCGCAGCTCCACGCCGGCGCGCGCGTCGCCCAAATCAAGCGGTCGGGCGGCAGTTGGACCGTGACCAGCGAAGCAGGCGCGACGCTTCGCCGCGCCGATCCTCGTCAACGCAGCCGGGTCATGGGCGGACCGAGTCGCACGGCTTGCCGGCGTTCAGCCCCTCGGCCTCGAGCCGAAGCGGCGCACGATCATCACCTTTGATGCGCCGCCGGGAACGACGCTCGACCGACTGCCTTTCGCAAAGACAGTCGGCGGACGAACTCTATTTTGCGCCGGAGAGCGGGCGGTTGTTCGCCTCGCCCGATGGATGAAGGTGCCGAGCGAACCGTGCGACGCGCAGCCCGACGAATATGAAGTCGCGCTCGCGGCCTACCGAATGGAGGAGCGCACGACCGTCGAGGTGCGGCAGATCCACAGCAAGTGGGCGGGACTGCGTACCTTCACGCGCGATCGGCACCCGGCCGTCGGCTTCGCGCCGGATGCGGAAGGCTTTTTCTGGCTGGCAGGGCAGGGCGGATTCGGCCTGCAGACCTCTCCCGCGATGGCGGCGATCGTCGGTTCGCTCATCGCGCGCGACGCCCTGGCCGGTCGCAGACGTGTCGGGCAGAGGAGCTAAGTCCCGGCCGCTTCACTCCGGCAGACGGCATAGGTCGACCCAGCGCTCGGCGACGAGGTCGAACAGGCGCTCGGTCGGCACTTCGACCGATGTGTTGAGCGATCCTCCGGCCGGATAGACGACATCGAAGGCCTTCAGCGACACGTCGAGATAGACCGGCAGCGGCTGTCTTCAGTCCGAACGGGCAGACCCCGCCGACCGGATGGCCGGTGACCTCGAACGTCTCCTCCGCTCCAAGCATCCGAGGCCGAGCGCCGAACTCATCCTTGCATTTGCGGTTGTCGAGCCGTGCGTCGCCGCGCGTGCAGAGCAGGAAGAGATGGTCTCCGGCGCGGACCGCCAGCGTCTTGGCGATGCGTCCAGGCTCGACGCCGAGCGCCTTCGCTGCCGTATCGACGGTGGCCGTGCTCTCCTCGACCTCGATCAGCCTGAGATCGGGCGCGTGCTGCCGCCAGCCACGCTTTGACGCGATTCGAGGCTCATTCGCCGATCAGGTGGAGCGCGACCTGGCGCTCCGGCGTGTTGTGGCGGTGCTCGAAAAGGAAAATGCCCTGCCAGGTGCCGAGTACGGGCCTGCCGCTCTTCACCGGGATCGAGAGCTGCGTTGCGGTCAGCGCTGCACGCAGGTGCGCAGGCATGTCGTCGGGGCCTTCGTCATCATGCTCATATCCGCCGCCTTCCGGCGCGATGCGCTCGAAATAGCGCTCAAGGTCACGCCGCGCGGCCGGCGCGGCATTCTCCTGGATCAGGAGCGACGCCGACGTGTGTCGGCAGAAAAGTGTCAATAGGCCGTCTCGAATCGCCGCTTTCGTTAACGAATTCGACAACGTCGTCGGTGAATTCGTGCAGTCCCGCGACGACTCGCGCGAATCGGCAAGATGGTGCTGGCCTGGCGAAGCATGAGCGCCGGCTAGCCTAGCGCGAGCGCGCCAGAGTCAGCGCAGCTTAAATTCAGCGGCCCAAAACAAAAGCGCCCGCCAGCGCGGCGGGCGCTTTCTAAGTCATTGATTTACAGGTCCGCGTTACAGGACCGGCAGTGGCTTAGCCGTTGCCGCCGGCGCCGCCCAGCCCCCGCCCATGAGCCAGCTCCAGAAGCCGCGAGTCGCTTTCGTCTTCTTCATTTTACGTCCCCGTTGTTACAACTGCGATTCGGCAGATGAGGGGACATTAACCTTAATCGATATGGTTAGCAAACGATTTACCAAGAACGTGCGCCGCGACTTTGATCGGCGTCAGTTTCGGGCTGAATTGCTTGTTGGAAGATCTTGGGCGCGCGGCGAAGTGTCAGCCGAAGGCTTAGGCGGCGCTTCGACGGCGGCCCGGAGCTGACGCGTTTGGCGAGACTTCGAGGCTCATCGGCCGGCCGACGGCGAAGCCTTGGGCGATGTCGCAGCTCAACTCGACCAGCACGTCGAGAATGTCGCGATGTTCGACGCCTTCGGCGACAACCTTGCGCTCGAGCGAATGGGCGAGGCCGATCGTCGACTGCACCATGAGGCGGTCGCTGCGGTTGTCGACGATGCCTTTGACGAAGCTCTGGTCGATCTTGATCTCGTTCGCCGGGATCTTCTTGAGATAATCGAGCGTCGACTGGCCGGTGCCATAATCGTCGATCGAGATGTTGACGCCGAGATCCCGCAGGCGGTTGATCATGTCGAGCCCCTCGCCGCTGTCGACGAGCGCAGCCGTCTCGGTGAGTTCCAGCGTCAGTCGGTTGGGCGCGAGGCCGTGGCGGGCGAGAAGCGCGGACAAGCGGAGCGTGAAGCCCTTGTCGGTCAGCAGACGCGCGGAGAGGTTCACAGCGACATTGAAATCGGCGCCGCGCTTGTTGATCTGCGCAGCCGCCGCAACCGCCTTGTCGAGCACGAAGTCGGTGAGCTTGCCGATGCGGTTGTGCTGCTCGGCAGCAGCGACGAACTCTGATGCGGCGATCGGTCCCTTTTCGGGGTGAGTCCAGCGAGCAAGTGCTTCTGCGCCGATGATGCGCCGCGTCGCGATGTCGAGCTTGGGCTGGTAGGCGACCCACACCTCGCCGCGGTCGATAGCCTCGTCGAGCTGGCTGAGCATCGACAGCTTCCACGACGCATTCTCGAGCGATTCCGGATCGTGATATTTCCACTTGAGCCCGTCGTGGGCGGCTTCGTCGGCAGCCACGAGCGCGCTGGCGAGGCGGTTGGCGAGCGAGCGGCCGCTCCCGACCTCAACGCCGAACGCAATCGATGAGATCGATCGAAAGGCCGGAAACGCGCGCCGGATTGCGGAACAGCGAATAGAGCGCCTCGAGATGGTTGCCGATAGGCTGCCGCGGTTCCTCGAACCAGGCGAAAATGCCGCTGTCGCCCTGATAGAGGACGCTCCGCGGCGAGCCGACGTTCAGTCGCGCCACGATCTGCTCGATCAGCTGGCGCTCCTTCTCGGGCGCGAGCGTTGCGACGATTTCCTCGTAATTGAGGATCCGCGCGGCAACGAGTGCCTGGTTGCGACCCTCACGGTTGAGCCGAAGCGCATTGAGGTTGGGCAGGTTGGATATCGGATTGACCAGGCCGCGACTGCGATACGCGGCGCCAGACCAGCACGATGCTCGACGACGAGCAGCACGAACAGCGCCGGTGTCACGTCGAGATAGATCAGATCGCGCTTCGAGCGAGACGGGCACCGAACAGAAGCACGCTCGCTCCGCAAGTTAGAAGCAGCGTCTGACGTGCCGAGCTCCGCTGCCGCAGCGGCAAATGCGACCAATGCGAGTGCCGCAAGGAAGAGCGGGATCCAGCCGAGATCGACCGGCGTACCCGCCTTGAGGGTCTCAGCGCCGATGATATGTACATAGGCGCCGCCCAACTTGCCGGTGCCGGGAATGAAATATTGGTCGCCAAGAACTTCGCTGGTCCATGCCGATCACGACGTCCTTGCCGCGGACGAGCTCTCGGATCGAATGTCGCCGACCAGCAGGGTCGACTGCCGAGATATGTCGGTATCGATGCCGGGTCGATGGAATAGTCCGGCATGAATGGGGTGCCCGCGGCGCCGGTACGACCCGCAAGCTCGGCTGCAAATGACGGCAGCGTCTTTCCCACCGACGGCGAGCGAATACGGCAAATCCCAGACAGCGTTCTGATAATTGTAGTGAACGCTGATGCTTCCCGAGCGTCGCATATGTTTGCGAAGTTCCGGGAGCGTCGAGGAATCCGATTGTGACTCGCGGTCCGGACCCGTGCGCGGCCTGACGGCGAGATATGCACGTTCTCGACGCACGGAGAGCGTCGGCGAACATCTGGTCGTCGGTCGCATTGGTCCGATCGTAGAAATGTGAGGTCGAAGAAGATGCGCTTCGCGCCGGCGGCCGTCAGCCTATTGGTGATTTGCCCCACCTCCCGCCGCGGCCAGGGCCAGCGCCCGACGTCGCGCAGGGATTGGTCGTCGATCTTGACGAGGACGATGGTCGCCACTCGCATGGTGCCAGTGCAGGCGATTTCGGGCGACGCGAAGCCAGTCCTCGGCGATCTCGCCGAAGCCGATCAGTCCGAAGACGAGGCCAGCGATCGCCGTCCACAGAAGCAGCTTCCATGGCGACCCTTCGGCAGTGATCTTCTCGCGCTTCGACACCTGAGCGCTGTTCCTTCCCACGTGTTCGCCACACGCATGCGCGCGAAAAGGTTAGGAAAGCGCTAACCGCGTTCGAAATTAACGCGCTCGCCACTCGACAGCCGAAATTCGACCCGCCACAAAAGCGCCACTGGTGAAGGGAGGGGTCGTGGACTTCATTTCCATCCTGTCGATTTTCGTTCTCGCGTGCTTCGTCGGCTATTACGTCGTCTGGTCGGTGACGCCGGCGCTTCACACGCCGCTAATGAGCGTGACCAATGCGATTTCGTCGGTAATCGTTGTCGGCGCCCTGATCGCAGCGGCGGCAGCGGGCAGTCCGAGCTCGAAGTGGCTAGGTCTCGTGGCGGTGGCACTGGCCAGCGTGAACATCTTCGGCGGGTTCGCCGTCACGCAGCGAATGCTCTCGATGTACAAGAAGCGGGAGCGAAAGGATGGCTGAAGCCGTACACGCACAACCCGCCTGGGTGCTGCTCGCCTACCTCATCGCTGGCGTCTGCTTCATCCTCGCGCTGAGGGGACTGTCGGGCCCCGAGAGCAGCCGGCGGGGCAATCTCACCGGCATGGTCGGCATGACGATTGCTGTACTGACCACGCTGGCTACCCACGAGATTGCATCGCTGCCGGAGATCATCGGGGCGATGGTGATCGGCGGCGGCATCGGTCTGGTCACCGCGCGGAAGATCCAGATGACGGCGATGCCGCAACTGGTCGCGGCGTTTCACAGCCTCGTCGGGCATTGCCGCCGTTCTTGTCGGCTCGGCCGCCTATCTCAACCCGGAGGCATTCGGGATTGCGGTCAGGATCACGCCTATAGCCAGCCCGTCGATCATCAGCATCTTCCCACAAAGCCGGATCGAAATGGGGCTGGGCGTCGCCATCGGCGCCATCACCTTCTCAGGCTCCGTGATCGCCTTCCTCAAGCTCAACGGCAACATGTCGGGCAAACCGATCCTCTTGCCTCTGCGCCATTTCATCAATCTCGGCACGCTTGCCGCCATCCTCGCGCTCATCGCCTACTTCACGCAGGACCAATCGCCCTGGGTGTTCGGGCTCCTCACCGCGCTCAGCTTCGCGATCGGCTTCCTGCTGATCATTCCGATCGGCGGCGCGGACATGCCGGTCGTGATCTCGATGCTGAACAGCTATTCGGGCTGGGCGGCAGCGGCGATGGGTTTCACGCTGCACAACACGGCGATGGTCATCACTGGCGCGCTGGTCGGCAGCTCCGGCGCGATCCTCAGCTACATCATGTGCCGGGCGATGAACCGAAGCTTCATCTCGGTCATCGCAGGCGGGTTCGGCGCGGTAGCATCCGGCGGCGAAGCAGCAGCCATCGACCGTCCGTACAAGCGCGGCTCGGCCGAGGATGCAGCCTTCCTGATGAGCCAGGCCGAGCAGGTCATCATCGTTCCCGGCTACGGCATGGCGGTCGCGCAGGCACAGCATGCCGTCCGCGAGATGGCCGACATCCTCAAGTCGAAGGGCGTGACCGTGAAGTACGCCATCCACCCTGTCGCGGGACGGATGCCGGGGCATATGAACGTGCTGCTCGCCGAGGCGAACGTGCCCTACGACGAGGTGTTCGAGCTCGAGGACATCAACAGCGAGTTCGCGCAGACCGACGTCGCTTACGTGATCGGCGCGAACGACGTCACCAATCCCGCCGCCAAGAACGACAAGAGCTCGCCGATCTACGGCATGCCCGTGCTCGACGTGGAGAAAGCGCGGACCTGCCTCTTCGTGAAGCGGTCGATGGGCGGCGTCGGCTACGCCGGCATCGACAACGAGCTCTTCTATCGCGACAATACGATGATGCTTCTCGGCGATGCTAAGAAGATGACCGAGGAGATCGTCAAAGCGCTCAGCTAGGCCAAACTATGGGGGGACGACATGCTCAACGCGATGCTGATTGCAGGCGCTCTGACTTCGTCGCCGCCCGCTCTTTCTGTTGATTTCATGGTCGGCAAGTGGAGCGCGTTCGGCGAGGACTGCTCTCACACGATCGAGTTCAAGAGGGATGGGACGGTCACGACTCCGATCGGCACCGGCAAATGGAAGGTCGGCGAAGGCAAGCTGACGTTCGACTATGGCGACGGCAAGCCAACCGTGTCCGCCGTCGAGGTGCTGAGCCCGGACCGGATTGCGTGGACGAGCATGTCGGGGGGCAAGGAGACCGAAAAGCGGTGTAAATGAACCGCTCGTCGCAAGTGCATTAATTTTGCACTAAGTCAGCTATTTACGCCTTGCGCCGAAGGCGAGTTGCTGAACTATTCCGCGAACGCCAATTTAGTCGGCGAGCGGGGAAGGGCAGCACAATTGCGCAAGCTGGGCATCATCGGCGGGACGAGCTGGACGTCCACCGCGCTTTATTACGACCATATCAATCGCGGGATCGCGCAGCGTCTGGGCGGCCTGCATAGCGCTCGGCTGGCGATCGAGAGCCTGGATTTTGCCGAATATGCCGCGCTCGAACATGCCGGAGAGTGGGATTCGGTCGGGCAGATGAACGTCGATGCAGCGCGGCGGCTCGTCGCCGGCGGCTCAGAAGGCGTGCTGATGGCCTGCAACACCAGCCACAAATGCTACGACACCGTGGCGAAAAGCGTGAAAGTGCCCGTGCTTCACATCGCCGACGCGGCTGCCGATCGCCTCGTCGCCGACCGCCGCACCAGCGTGGCAGTGCTCGGAACCCGCTTCACAATGACCGAGCCTTTCGTCCGCAGCCGCCTCGAAGCGCGCGGGATCAACCTGGTCTCGATCGAGGACATCTGGGTCCGCGAGGTGGACCGGATCATTTTCGACGAGCTCGCGACCGGGCGCGTGGTGCGCGATAGCCAGCGCAGCCTGAAGACGCTCATCACCGAACTCGCCAAGCGTAAAACGCAGGCAGTCCTGCTCGCCTGCACCGAGCTTGTCTTCGCGGTCGACGTTCGGGCCAATGTCATTCCAGTCTACGACACGACCGCTTTGCATGCGCGGGCTGCGGTCGACTGGATGCTCGCCGATGAGGAAGAAGCGCGGGCTGCGGCCTGACCCCTCGCGCTGGTCTCAGCTAGCGCTTATCTCGGGTCGGTGAGTAAGGCCGACCGCCCCGACCATCCGAAATCCGCCGAGCGCTTCAACGAGGAGCAGGCGACTTATGCAGTGCGTGGTGCGGATCAGCCGGACCTTGAGCAGGGCGTTGCTGCGATCCGTGAGGTCCTGAAGACGCTTCCGCGCCGCCCTGGCGTCTATCGGATGCAGGATGCGCGCGGCGACGTGCTCTACGTCGGCAAGGCACGGGTGCTTCGGAACCGGGTCGCCAATTACACGCAGGTCGCCAAGCTTCCGAAGCGGTTGCAGCGGATGGTTGCGCAGACGCGGTCGATGACGATTGTGACCACACGGACGGAAGCGGAGGCGTTGCTGCTAGAGGCGCAGCTAATCAAGCGCTTCCGACCGCCGTATAATGTGCTGCTACGCGACGACAAAAGCTTTCCCTTCATCCTGCTGCGAGAGGATCATGAGTTCCCGCGCATCCAGAAGCATCGCGGAGCGCGGCGGATTAAAGGCCAATATTACGGGCCGTTCGCGAGCGCCGGATCGGTTACCCGAACGCTTAACGCACTTCAGAAGCTGTTCCTGCTAAGAAGTTGTTCCGACAGCTATTTCGAGAACCGCTCCCGGCCGTGCCTGCTCTACCAGATCAAGCGCTGCTCGGCGCCCTGCGTCGGACGCATCAGCGGAGGATGATTACGGTCGAATTGGTCGGCGAGGCGAAGGAGTTCCTGGCGGGCGATCGACTGGCGTGCAGTCTCGGCTCAGCAAGCTGATGGCGCAAGCAGCCGAGAAGCAGGATTATGAGCTAGCCGCGGTCTATCGCGACCGGCTGCGCGCGCTGACCTACATCCAGGGAAGCCAGACGGTGCATGCCGAAGGGCCTCGGCGACGCTGACGTGTTCGCGCTGGCGTGCAAGGGCGGAACGGTGTCGATCCAGGCCTTCTTCATTCGCGGTGGGCAGAATTGGGGACATCGCGCCTTCTTCCCTGTTCATGTGAATGATGTTCCGGAAGCCGAGGTGTTATCTAGCTTTCTGGTTCAGTTTTATGAGGACATGCCTCCGCCCAAGCGGATCCTCGTCGACCGCGACCTCGCCGATGAGGCGTTGCTCGAAGAGGCGCTCTCCGAGCGGGCCGATCGGAAGATCGCGATCGAAGTTCCTCAGCGGGGCGCGCGCCGTAAGCTGATGGAGCAGGCGACGCGCAACGCCGAGGAGGCGCTCGATCGGCGGCTTGCCGAGACGACTACCCAGGGCAAAATCCTGCGGGATCTCGCCGATACGCTGGAACTCCCCGACGTGCCCAAGCGGATCGAGGTGTATGATAACAGCCACATCATGGGGACGAACGCGACCGGCGCCATGATCGTCGCTGGCCCAGAGGGCTTCCGAAAGAACAGCTACCGTAAGTTCAACATCAAGCGGCCTGAAACGCAGCCGGGTGACGACTTCGCGATGATGCGCGAGGTGCTCGAACGGCGCTTCGCGCGACTGGAGAAGGAAGATCCTGACCGGCAGAGCGGCGAATGGCCCGACCTGCTGCTGATCGACGGCGGGAAGGGCCAGCTTTCGGCGGTGTGCGAAGTGATGGAGGACATGGGCGTTCACGACGTGCCCGTCGTCGGCGTGGCCAAGGGTCCGCACCACGGCCGGGAGGGCCGCGAAGTCTTCCATCTTCCTGGCGGGCGCGAAATCACGATTCCGTCTAACTCTGCTCTATTGTTCTATCTCCAACGTTTGCGCGACGAAGCTCACAGATTTGCTATCGGCACACACCGCGCGAAAAGAGCCAAAAGTCTGACCATCTCGACACTCGACGACGTCCCGGGGATTGGACCGACGCGGAAGCGCGCGTTGCTGATGCACTTCGGCACTGCGCGGGCGGTGAAGGGCGCTGCACTCGAAGACCTGGAGAAGGCGCCCGGTATCAGCAGGGCGACCGCCCGCCAGCTCTACGATTACTTCCATCCGGCCGGATGAGGTTCGAGACCAACGCCATCGTCTGCGCGCTTCGCAACCACGGCGAGCATGGCGCCGTGGCCCGGATGGTGACTCCGGAGCACGGGCTCCAGGCTGCTTACGTGCGCGGCGCGCGCGGACGCCGGATGCGTCCCGTGTTAATCGCGGGGAACGTCGTGCAGGCCCAGCTCTCCGCGCGCACGGAGACGCTGCTTCCGCAAGCGACGCTAGAGTTGGTGCATAGTCGTGGACCGCTGCTTTCAGAGCCGCTGCCGGCTGCCGCAATCGAGTGGGTCACCGTGCTGACGGCGACTGTGTTGCCGGAAGGCCAGCCCTATCGGAGACTGTACGACACACTCGAAGCGCTTCTGGACGCCATCGAAGCGGCTCCGTCGGCAAGCGGGTGGGGGACGGCGCTGGTCCGATTCGAACTGCTGCTGCTCGCGGAGCTCGGATTCGGCCTCGACCTCGACCGTTGCGCAGTAACTGGCGCGAACAATCAGCTTGTCGCCGTCAGTCCGAAATCCGGTCGCGCGGTCAGCGCGGCGGAGGCCGAACCTTATGCAAGTAAGCTGCTTCCGCTGCCGACTTTCGTGCGTGAGGGCGGTACCGCTTCCTGGGAGGAAATCGCGCAAGGGCTCGCTCTCACGGGCCATTTCCTGAGCCGCGACCTGATCACCGAACGGTCGCGGTCGATCGCCGAAGCGCGTTCGCGACTGGTGGAAAGACTGAAACGGGCTGGCGGTCTTGCCTAGTTGTGCAGCGCAGCAGGCCCGCTAAATTGGAGCCGTGACAATTGATGCCCTCGCCATGCTGTTTCCCAACGTCGCGGTCACCCGCGGAATCACCGTGCGGGTTGCGGTCAGCTATCTTGCGGAACAGTCGGACCCGTCCACGAACCGCTGGTTCTGGTCCTATCATGTCCGGATCGAGAACGGCTCCGACGTGGCAGTGCAGCTCCTCTCCCGAAGCTGGCTCATCGTCGATGGCCGCGGAACGACCCACGAGGTCGTTGGCGAAGGTGTTGTCGGCGAAATGCCCTTGATCGCGCCAGAAGCAAGCTTCGATTACGTGTCGGGTTGCCCGCTCGACACGCCGAGCGGTGCGATGAGCGGAAGCTATCGGATGGTCGACGAGAACGGGAGTGCTTTCGACGTCGACATTCCGCGCTTCGACCTCTTGAGCACCTGATCGGTGCTTTTTTCCAGGCGCAGGAGCGGTTTAGCCTCTGAGTCGTTATTAAATATTCCTGGACAATCTTGCCAGGCATCCGGGGATGCGGGCTAAGGGGCATATGTTCAATTTCGCTCCGAGACGGGAAAGCGGCCCAGCCGGCGCCCGGGGCTGGCGCGCCTATGTGATCGGCGACATTCACGGTCGCCTCGATCTTCTCGACCAGCTTCTAGACACGATCCATGCGGACATTTCGAGCCGGAAACCGCGCAAGGTCCTTCTCGTCTTTGTGGGCGACCTGATCGACCGCGGGCCTGACTCGGCAAAGGTCGTCGAGCGTCTGAGGACCTATCGGCGCCGCGGCGTCCGGACGATGTTCCTGCAAGGAAACCACGAGGAGGTCCTGCTGCGCATTCTCGCGGGGGAGGCTGACCTGATCACTAAGTGGCGCTGGTTCGGCGGAACGGAATGCCTGAACAGCTACGGCGTCGACACTGAAAAGCTAAGTGGCATGAGCGAAAGCGAGGCGATCGAGGTCGTGCGCGGCGCCATTCCCAAGGATCATGTCGACTTCCTCGAAAGCTTCGACGACAGCTGCCGCTTCGGCGACTATCTATTCGTCCACGCGGGTATCCGGCCCGGCGTCGAGATCGATCAGCAGCGCCAGACCGATCTCCGCTGGATCCGTGAGCCCTTCCTGTTCGACGACACGGATCACGGTTTTGTGGTCGTCCACGGCCATACCATCAGGCCGGAGGTGGAGATGCGGCCGAACCGCATTGGCATCGACACCGGCGCCTACCGGACGGGCGTGCTCACCGCACTTGCCATCGACGGCGATCAAAACTGGTTGCTGGACACCCGGGCGCCGGCGGAGGGAGGTGCGAAATGCTAGCGAGGAATAGTAACTCTACATCCGAGTGATTTTCGAATAGGAGGGCCGACCGCCCGGAGGAATGATCGTGTTCGTTGGTGTTGCACCACGTTCTCTCGTTGCAGCTTTCATCGTCGCCGCTGCACTTTTCACGGTCTCATGCGCGGACACCCGAGGCGGGACATTTTAGGTTAGGGGAGGATCGGCGCTCACGCGACGAGCGCCGCGCAGTCGCGTAGCGAGATTTTCGCGACGACGTCCCAAGTTGCTGGCGACTTCATGCCGTTCGGCTCGGGCCTCGAATCGTTCCGGACGGCCTGTCAGCCCTACGGAGGGGAGCTGTGCTGATCCTGGCCTTCCTGTTGTGGTGGGCGGTCGCTGTGTGGCGCGCGTGGCGGACGGCGGAAGCAGGTCCGCTCGCCCAGGCAGCGGCGATTACGTCCGCGGCAGTGCTCCTCCACAGCCTTGTCGATTCCCCGCCGCGATCAGCGCCTGCTTCGGGATGTGCCTCGCGTTTCTCGCTGACAGCCGCGCCGCTCCGCCGAAGGAAAAAGCGCAGCTGAGGCGCAGCCGGCACGTCGAGTTTAAATGAGGCTGGTGAGCCCAGCTGGATTCGAACCAGCGACCTACTGATTAAAAGTCAGTTGCTCTACCGACTGAGCTATGGGCCCACCTGAAGGGGCGCGGTTAGCTTGCGGCGCGGCGGTGGGCAAGGCGATGTGCGAGATGTCGCGCGGTCAATCCGCCACGGACGCGCCAGCCAGGCGCGATCGACGCGAGCGGCAGAAGGACGAAGCTGCGCTTCTCCAAACCATAATGGGGGATCTTGAGCGAGCGCGAACGGAAGCGACCGCCGCTCCAAAGGCTGATGTCGAGGTCGAGGACCCGCGCTGCCCAATGCCTTCCGCGACGGCGACCGAATTCGCGCTCTATGCCTTTGATGCTTTGAAGCATCGCGGGCGGCTCCAGGTCACTTTCCACAAGCGCGATGGCGTTGGCGAAGTCGCGGCCGGCACCGCCGATCGCGGCGTTGAGCACGATGGGAGATGCATCGAACAGGCCAAATTCCTCATCGAGTTCGTGCGATCGCTGCTTCGACTACCTGCGGCGGCCGACCATAGCGCCCATGAGGTCGGTTCGATCCGATCGCGATGGCATAGAGGTGCTGAGCCAAACAACAACCGTTCGCCCTGAGCCTGTCGAAGGGCTGCCTTTCATTACTTTGCGCTAGAAGAAAGAACGGTGCTTCGACAAGCTCAGTCCGATCGGTAGGTGTTCGTTATGACTGCCCTCGGGCGATCCGATCTGTCGCCGATCCCGCAGGCGGAAGCACCATACGACTGTCCGTTGTGCCCGCGGCTGGTCAAACTGCGCGAACAGCTTCGAGCGGAGCAACCCAAGTGGTGGAACGCGCCCGTCCCCGCGTTCGGCGATCCCGATGCATGGCTAGCGATCGTCGGGCTCGCGCCGGGCAGGAAAGGTGCGAACCGCACGGGCCGGCCCTTCACCGGCGATTATTCGGGCAAGATTTTCTACTCGACGTTGATCAAATTCGGTCTGGCCGTCGGAAGCTATCGGGGAGAGCCCGACGATGGCGTGGAGTTGGCCGGCTCGATCGTTCTCAATGCTGTCAAATGTCTGCCGCCGGCCAACCGTCCGCTGCCAGAAGAAGTTGCGAACTGCCGAAACTTCCTGCGTGCCTCGTTCATGTCGCTTCCAAGGTGGACGTCATCGTCACGCTCGGACAGATCGCGCACACGTCCACCGCGAAGGCGCTTGGCCTTGCGCCCGGGGCAGCGAAGTTCGGCTACGGGCTAGCAGCCACAGCGCCGGACGGCCGCATCCTCCTGTCGAGCTATCATTGCTCGCGGCAGAACACGAATACGGGCAGGCTCACCTGGGAGATGTTCGAGAGCATTTTCGAGCGGGCGCTGGCCTACCGATCCTCGACTAGCCGTCCGTAGAGTTCCGGCCTGCGGTCGCGGAAGAAGCCAAAGGCGGCGCGATGCTTCTTCGCCTGGCTGATGTCGAGCGTCGCGACGAGCACTCCGGTTTCTTCCGCGCCGAATTCGGCGAGTATGTCGCCGCGCTCGTCGCAGATGAAACTGTGGCCGTAGAAGCGCTGGCCGTGCTCAGTGCCGATGCGGTTGGCGGCGGCGACGGGGACGACATTGGACACGGCATGGCCGATCATAGCGCGCCGCCAGAGCCGTGACGTGTCGAGGTCCGGGTCGTGCGGCTCGGTGCCGATCGCCGTCGGGTAGAAAAGGATGTCCGCGCCCATCAACATCATCGCGCGGGCGGTCTCCGGATACCATTGGTCCCAACAGACGCCGACGCCGAGCTTCGAGTGGCCCGGGCCGTCCCAGACCTTGAACCCGGTGTTGCCCGGCCGGAAGTAGAATTTCTCTTCGTAGCCCGGTCCGTCGGGAATGTGGCTTTTGCGATAGACCCCGGCAACCTTCCCGTCGGGGCCGATCATCGCGAGGCTGTTGTAGTGGTGGGGGCCGTCGGCCTCGAAGAAGCTGGTCGGAAGCCAGACCTTCAGCTCGGCTGCGAGCTCCTGCATTGCAAGAACCGACGGATGTTCGTTTGTCGATCGGGCGGTCGCGAACAGGCTCTCGTCTTCGACCCGGCAGAAGTAGGGCCCCTCGAATAGCTCGGGGGGGAGCATCACCTCGGCGCCCTTCGCGGCCGCTTCGCGCACGAGGTCGCTCACCGCGCGAATATTCGCGCCAGTATCGTGGGTAAAGGCGAGCTGCAGCACAGCGACAGTGAGCTTCGTCATGGTGGGCGGATGTAGCCAGTCGGCCGCTGGATTGCGAGCCGCCGAAGCGGTTCGAGCCACGATGATCTGCTTGTCCGCATCCGGCTCGGTCGGCAGGGTGCGAGGATGATCGTGCCAGAGAAACTCGCGGCCTTTGCTTTGATGTCAGCCGCCGCCAGCATTGTGCCCGGCCCCTCGATGCTGTTCGTGATGGGGCAATCGATCTGGCGTAGCGGCCGCTCGGGAGCGCAGGCCCTGGCAGGCGTGCAATTCGGATACGTCTGGTGGTGGGTACTCGCCGCGCTCGGGCTCGGCACATTGGCGGCGACGTTTCCGATGGGCTTTCGGCTGCTCGCACTGGCTGGAGCGGCATATCTCGCTTGGCTCGGTATCAACGCATTTCGCAATGCTGGAAATGCCGAAGGCGCGGTGCGGACGGGAAAGCCCTCGTCTCATGCGTTCCGTGCCGGAGTGCTGATCGCGATGAGCAATCCAAAATCGCTGATCTATATCGTCGCGCTGCTTCCGCCGTTCGTCGATGCAGGAAGCCTTGTTGTGCCGCAACTCGTCATCCTCGCAATTGTCGCCATGTCGATCGATGTCGTGCTCGGCGCCGCTTATATCTTCGCCGGAAACGGGCTTGCCTGCGCTATCGCTGAAAGGGGCACCCGCATCTGGGTCGATCGTGCCGTTGGAGCGATCTTCATCGCCATCGCCCTCGCGATCTTCACCGACCTTCTGCTTAGCTAAGCTTACCGAACTAGGCGGGCACCTGCTGCGAGATGCAGTGGAAGCTTCCGCCTCCGGTCAGGATGCGGTCCGCGCGAAGGCCGATTGCGACGCGGTCGGGAAAGAGTGCCTGAACGACCTCAACCGCCGCGCGGTCGTTGGGAGCACCGTATTGGGGCACCACGACCGCAGCATTGCCGATGTAGAAATTCATGTAGCTCGCGGGGATTACGTCGCCGTCCTCGTCGAAGACCCGGCCGGGGGAGGGCAGGGTAACGACGTCGAGCTCAGTCGAGCGGAGCCGTCGCTCGGCATCGCGATAGACTTGCTCATTGGGGTCGTCCCGCGCCGCCGTCGGAATTGCGACGCGCCCAGGTGCAACGAAGCGGGCGAGATTGTCGACATGTCCATCGGTGTGATCGTTGAGCAGGCCTAAGCCCAGCCAGACGATTTGGCTGAACCCAAGATCGGCGTGGAGACGCTCCTCGATCTGCTCGCGGGTGAGGGAGTTGCGATTGGGATTGAGGAGGCACTGCTCTGTAGTGATGACAACTCCAGATCCGTCGCCATCGATCGCTCCGCCTTCGAGGACCCAGTCCGCCTTTTCGAACGGAAGTCGCGCATTCCGAGCAAGTCGCTCGCCGATGTCGTCGTCGCCGGGGAGCTCATACTTACCGCCCCAGCCGTTGAAGCTGAAACCCTGCGCCCGACGGCCGCTGCCTGTCTCGAGCACGATCGGCCCAGTGTCGCGCAGCCAGATGTCACCGAAAGGTTCGACGATGACCTCGGCGAACGGCGCGAGTGCTCGCGCACTCTCGGCAGCGCCATCATGAGCCGCGACCAGCCTAATCGTCTCACCTCTGCCGTTGGCGTGAACCGCCTTCGCAAAAGCCGCAACCTCGCGTTCGGCTGGCTTGAGATCGCCCAGCCATAGCTCCGGATCGCTCGGGAACCCGATCCAAACTGCTTCGTGGGACGCCCATTCGGGGAGAGGCGCTAGGCCGGTCGCTGTCATGGACGGGCGGCTATCAGGCGAATGCGTCAGCGCCAAGGTGGCGCGGTTGCAACGGAAACAGCAATTGTAACAACAGATCAATAATTTTCATCAGTTCGGTAGAACAAGACTTCATTTTGGACTAAACGTTCAAACCACTCCCGGCGGGGGCAGCATTCCGCTGCGCCAGGAGATTCGGGATGGCCATCTTGCGTGATCGCGTAGCAGTTGGCGTTCTCATCGCCGGAAGTCGCCGTTTGCGGCGCCGCAGCGGCCGCCGCCGTGGCGCAGACACCGGGTAACGGCTGTGTCCTGCCGCAAGTCGATGAGGCACCGGCCGCCGCAGCAAATCCGCCGCCCCAGCCAATCCCGATCCCGCCGCTAGAGCCGGGCGGAGCGGGCCTCGGAATTAGCACAATCGCTGCAGGTGTCGGGCTCTATCTCGTCTTTCACCATAATCACAGCAAAGCCCACTTGCTGAGAGATTTCGCGGTCTCGCTCTGATCGGAAGGGATTAGGGATCATGAAGAGCCTTCTGGTTCGCGTGTCGCTCGGAGCGGTCCTGGTTGGGCTGCTCCCGGTTGCCGCCATGGCGCAGCCCTGGACTCCAGGCTCGGAGGTCGTCGGGCAGCCGATTGAGGTGACGACGAACGGCGTCACCAACACCGGTCTATCTCGATCCGGCTGGGCAACTTCGGATCATTACACCGGCCGGCAGAACCGTCCCCGGTACATGGACAGCTGCAAACGGCCAGCTTTGCCTGGCGGCCGGCGGCCCGCAGGAATGCGTGCCTTACGCCGGTCCGTTCCAGGCGGGAGCTCCGGTAACGTTGACGAGCTCGTGTGGAGCGAGCGAGACGTTGGCTCGCGCAGTCCACCAATGCGCCGCCGCCACCGGCAAGTGAAGAGCGAGCGGGGCCTCTAAGCGGACTTTGGCGCTGAAATTTTGCGGCTGCGCCCCCTAGGGCGTGGCCGCGAATCGCTCTTGCAGTCCGTCGAGCGACGGCTCGTGCGTCAGGTCGAGATGCAGCGGGCTGACCGAGACATAGCCGTCGGCGATCGCTTCGAGGTCGGTCGAATGGCCCGGCGTCTCGACCATCGGGCCCAGGCCGAACCAGTAATAATCATAGCCGCGCGGATCGGTGCGCTGGACGATCCGCAGCCGTCCATAGTCGCGCAGCCCCTGGCGGCAGACGCGGATGCCCTTCACGTCGTCGGGCGGCATCGCCGGGAAATTGACGTTGATCAGCGTTCGCGGCTCGGTTTCGAACTCGAGCAGCGGCCCGAGCACGCGCTCGGCCCAGACTTCGGCGGCGGCGAACGGGACGGTGTCGCCCATGCCTTCGCGCGAATAGGCCTGGCTGAGCGCGATCGAGCGAACGCCGGCGAGCGCGCCTTCCATCGCCGCCGACACCGTGCCCGAATAGGTGACGTCCTCGGCGAGGTTGGCGCCGCGGTTGATGCCGGACAGGATCACGTCGGGCGGCGAATCCTTCATGATGTGCGCGAGCGCCAGCATCACCGCGTCGGTCGGCGTGCCGGTGACGGAGAAGCGGCGCTCGTCGTGCCGGCGCAAGCCGGACCGGGGTCGTCAGCGTCAGCGAATGGCCGGCGCCCGACTGCTCCTCGGTCGGCGCGACGATCCAGATGTCGTCGCTGAACTTGCGCGCGACCGCTCTCGAGCAGCTTCAGGCCGCGGGCGTTCACGCCGTCGTCGTTGGTGAGGAGGATGCGCATGCAGCGGCCTATGCGGGAGCGCCGCGATGCTGCAACTGCGAACGGCGCGACGAAAATTGCGCCATATTCGCAACAGCTTGGCGATTTCTTCACTGGACGCTTCGTCAGTGCTTGTTAACAGTCTGACGCATAACTATAGCGCCGGTTGGGGATGGCAGACTTTACCGGATAAGTCCCGGGAAAGTCAGCCGTAATTCGCCTCCGGCTGCACCGGTGGCCCGGCCGCAGCCAGGCGGCGGCGTATGGGGCGTCCGCAAGGGGGCTTGCGGGCCATGTGCGGGGAGGGACTTAATGGCGACCGCTCTAGTCGACCTTTATGGCGGCGAAGACTTCGAACCTTTCGACCGGATCATTCTTCCGGAGGGCTATCGCCCGTCGGAAGACGAAGAATTCATGTGCGGCAAGCACCGCGCTTATTTCCTGAGGAAGCTCAAGGCCTGGAAGGAAGCGATCATCGAGGAGTCGCGCGCAGACCATGGCGCAGCTCCAGGTCAATTCGCTGCGCGAGCCGGACCTTGCCGACCGCGCGTCGAGCGAGACCGACTGGTCGATCGAGCTTCGCACCCGCGACCGCCAGCGCAAGCTGATCGCCAAGATCGATTGCGCGATCCGCCGCCTCTACGAAGGCGAATATGGCTATTGCGAAGTGACCGGCGAGCCGATTTCGCTCGGCCGCCTCGAAGCCCGTCCGATCGCGACGATGACGCTTGAGGCGCAGGAGCGCCACGAGCGGATCGAGCGGGTTTCGCGCGACGATTGAATTTGAGTGTGTGGTCGCGGCGACTGCGGTCTCGCCGCGCACAAAAAAGGCCGCCTCTAGTGGGTGAGGTGGCCGGCCAGTTCGTCCTTAAGTCTGAGCTTTTCTTTCTTGAGGCGGTGGAGAAGGTCTTCGTCGGGGTGGGTTCGATGCTCTTCTTCCTCGATCAGGGCGTGAAGAGCGCTGCGTGCTTCGACTCGAGTTCCTCGACCATTGCCTTGTCCATTGGTGCCGTTCCTTTCAGCAAGCAGTGTCACCAGCGCGTAATAAACCACGAATCGTGCATTTTGTCTTGAGCCATCTCACGCTGACGCGCCGACGACGCGCTGCTGGTCGCTGAATGGCATCGAGGTTCCGGCTGCGACGCGGATCTGCGGCTAAATCGAGCGCGGATGAACGACGACAATCCCGCCGCCAATGCTCGAGCGCTGAAGGCCGAGCATCGCGCAGCTCGACGAGCGAATCCAGCGCTCTCGTCGGAGCCGACCGGCGATCAGCTCGAACTCGCGCGGCTGAAGCGCCGCAAGCTGATGCTCAAGGACCAGATCCAGCGGATCATCGACTCGAACGTCCCCGACATCATCGCCTGAGCGCGCATTGTCCCGCTCGGGGACAATCGTCGCTCGGCCGCACTCGAACGGCGACGTTCGAGCGTTTTCTAGGAGCAATCGAACGGTGGCAATCTCGATGATGATGGACGAATCGGACCTGCCGCAGCCGCAAGTGCGGATCACCTCGCGCCTGATCGACTCGCTTTACACCGAGGCGATGCTGCTCGCCGACGAGGCGCGCTCCTATTTCGACGATGCGGGACGCGACGAGCGGTCGACGCTCGAGCCCTTCGCGCGCGTCGGCTTCGCCTGCGAATCGCTGAAGGTCACGACGCGGATCATGCACATCGTCGCCTGGCTGCTGACTCAGCGCGCGATCGAATCGGGCGAGATCCCGAACCGCGACGGGCGCCGGCCCGAGCGCCGGCTCGGCCATGCGCAGGACAGCGATCCGGCGGTCGTGACACAGCTGCCCGAATCGGCGCAGCGGCTGATCAACGCCAGCGCCGACCTTTACGCGCGGGTGAAGCGGCTCGACGAGGGCAGCCTCGAGACGGAAGTGCCGCAAAGCCCGGCGCGGGCGCTGATGGGCCGGCTCGAGCGCGGCCTGAGCGGCGGCAGTTCGCTCTAGCTAGAGCAGAGCCGCGCTTTCGCCGCGGCATATTGCTCGGCAAGCAGGTCGATATATTCGGCGGCAGGCCGAACCCGGTCGATCACGCCGATGCCCTGGCCCGAACCCCAGATGTCGCGCCACGCCTTGGCTTTGGCCGAGCCTTCCGAGCCGAACTTCATCGTGTCGAGATCGCCTGCCGCGAGATTGTCGGGATCGAGGCCGGCATTGACGATCGACGAGCGCAGATAATTGCCGTGAACGCCGGTGAAGAGGTCGGAATAGACGATGTCCGCCGCGCCGCTGTCGACGATCGCCTGCTTGTAGGCGTCGGGCGCGTTGGCCTCCTCCGTCGCGATGAACGGCGAGCCGACATAGGCGAGGTCCGCGCCCGCGGCCTGCGCGGCGAGCACCGACGCCGCCGTTGGCGATCGCGCCCGACAGGATCAGCGGCCCGTCGAACCAGGCGCGGATTTCCTGGATCAGCGCGAACGGCGACCAGCGCCCGGCGTGGCCGCCGGCGCCGGCCGCAACCGCGATGATCCCGTCGGCGCCTTTCTCGATCGCCTTGCGCGCGAAGCGGTCGTCGATGACGTCGTGGAGCGTGATCCCGCCCCAGGCGTGCACCGCCTCGTTGAGCTCGACGCGCGCGCCGAGCGAGGTGATGACGATCGGCACCTTCCACTTCGCGCAGACCTCCATGTCATGCTCGAACCGGTCGTTGGAGCGGTGGACGATCTGGTTGACCGCGAAGGGCGCCGCCGGCCGCTCCGGATGGTCGCGGTCCCAGGCGGCGAGCGCTTCGGTGATCTCGTGCAGCCATTCGTCGAGCAGTTCGAGCGGGCCGGGCGTTCAGCGCCGGGAAGCTGCCGACGATCCCGCTCGTGCATTGGGCGATCACCAGCTTCGGGTTCGAGACGATGAACATCGGCGCGCCGATCACCGGGATCCGAAGCCCCTGCAGGATCGGCGGAAGGCTCATCAAGCCCGTGATACTCGCGGTACCAGGCGACGAAGCGCGGAACGCCTTCGTCGATGCTGGTCGTCGGCTCGAAGCCGTGGTCGCGCTCGATCGCGCTGATGTCGGCGAAGGTCTCCTTGCACGTCGCCGATCTGCATCGGCTTGGGATCGAGCAGCGCCTTCCGGCCGGTCTCCTGCTCGAGCAGCTCGACCACGCGCATCAGGTCTTCGCTGCGGCTGTTGCCGATATTGTAGAGCGCGTGCGGGCTGGTGCTTCCGCCGGCCTTGACCTGACCGTCGTCGGCCGGCGGACCGTCGAGGCAGGCGACGACGCCGCGGACGATGTCGTCGATGTAGGTGAAGTCGCGCCGCATCTCGCCGCCGTTGAACAGCGGCAGCGGCTCGCCGGCGTAGAGCGCCTTGGTGAAGATCCACATCGCCATGTCGGGCCGGCCCCACGGTCCGTAGACGGTGAAGAAGCGAAGGCCCGTCAGCGGCAGCCGATAGAGGCTCGCATAGCTTTCGCTCAGCAGCTCGTCGGCCTTCTTGGTCGCGGCATAGAGCGAGAGCGGATGGTCGACGCGGTCCTCGACCCGGAACGGCAGGCTCTTGTTGCCGCCATAGACCGACGAGGAGGAGGCATAGACCATGTGCCGCGGCCGCCGGTGCGCGCGCGAGCTCGAGCATGTTGCAATGGCCGACGAGGTTCGACTGCACGTAGGCCTGCGGGTTCTCGAGGCTGTAGCGCACGCCGGCCTGCGCGCCGAGATGGACGATGCCGTCGATCTCGATCGTGTCGGCAACGCGCTCGAAGCGCTTCGGCGTCGGCGAAGTCGACCCGCTCGAAGCGGAAGCGATTGCCGAACTGCTGCTGCGAGATCGTCGAGCCGCGCCTGCTTGAGCGTCGGATCGTAATAATCGTTGAGATTGTCGATGCCGACGACCTCGTCGCCGCGCTCGAGCAGCGCGCGCGACGTCGCCGCGCCGATGAACCCCGCAGCCCCCGTGACCAGAACAGCCATGGCCGTTCCATAGGGGGTGCAGTCGGAGCGCTGAAAGGCCCTAGAGGCGAGCGCATGGAGCCGCAGCTGGACCTTCGCGATCGATCGCGGCGGCACGTTCACCGACGTGGTCGCGCGCTCGTCCGACGGGCGGCTGCGGGTCGAGAAGCTGCTGTCGGAGAATCCCGGGCCAGTATGAGGATGCGGCGCTCGAGGCGATCCGGCGCGTGCTCGCCGAGGAAGGCGGCGACGGTCGCCGAGGTGCGGATGGGCACGACCGTCGCCACCAATGCGCTTGCTCGAGCGCAAGGGCGAGCGGGTCGCGCTGGCGATCACGCGCGGCTTCGGCGACGCGCTGCGGATCGGCTACCAGGCGCGGCCCGACATCTTCGCCCGGCACATCGTCCTTCCCTCGATGCTCTACGAGCAGGTGGTCGAGATCGACGAGCGCGTCGGGGTCGATGGCGAGGTGCTCGTGCCGCTCGACGAGGTGCAGGCGCGCGAGGCGCTGCAGCGCGATCCGCGACGAGCGGGATCGACGCGCTCGCGATCGTCCTGATGCACGGATGGCGCTATCCGCGATCACGAGGCGCGGCTCGCGGAGATCGCGCGCGAGCTCGGCTTCACGCAGGTGTCGGTCAGCCACGAGGTCGCGCCGCTGATCAAGCTCGATCGGGCGCGGCGACACGACCGTCGTCGATGCCTATCTCTCGCCGGTGCTTGCGCCGCTACGTCGACCGCGTCGCGGCCGGACTGCCGGACGAGACCGATCTTCATTTCATGCAGTCGAACGGCGGCCTTGCCGAAGCGACGCGCGTTCCGCGGCAAGGACGCGATCCTGTCCGGGCCCGGCCGGCGGCGTCGTCGGAATGGTCGCTGCAAGCGCGCCGCATGGAAACGAGCGGCTGATCGGCTTCGACATGGGCGGAACGTCGACCGACGTGTCGCACTATGCCGGGCAGTTCGAGCTTGCCGACGAAAGCGTCGTCGCCGGCGTGCGCATCCGCGCGCCGATGATGCAGATCCACACGGTCGCGGCGGGCGGCGGCTCGATCTGCCGCTTCGACGGAATGCGCTTCCGCGTCGGCCCGGAGAGCGCGGGCGCCAATCCCGGGCCGGCCTGCTACCGCAATGGCGGCCCGCTGACGGTCACCGACTGCAACCTGTTCCTCGGCCGCATCGATCCGGCGCAGTTCCCGGCGGTGTTCGGGCCAGGCGGCGACCAGCCGCTCGATCCGCGATGCATCGCGCGCGCGGCTTGCAGGAAGTCGCCGACCAGCTCGGCGGCGCGAAGAGCCTCGAGGAAATCGCCGAAGGCTTTCTCGACATCGCGGTCGACAACATGGCCGCTGCAATCCGCAAGATCTCGATCGCGCGAGGCCATGACGTCACGCGCTACACGCTCGCCTGCTTCGGCGGCGCCGGCGGGCAGCATGCCTGCGCGGTCGCCGACGCGCTCGGCATGGAGCGGATCCTGATCCATCCGCTCGCCGGCGTGCTGTCGGCCTACGGCATCGGCATCGCCGACGTGAAGGCGATCCGCGAGGCGAGCTGGCTGAAGCCGCTCGGCGAGGATTTTTCGGACGCGCTTGGCGAGCTGGAGCGGCGCGCGCGCGACGGCGCTGATCGAGCAGGGCGTTCGTCATGCGACCGGATCGAGCTCATCCGCCGCGCGCGGCTGCGGACGGCGGGAAGCGACACGACGCTCGAGATCGCAGTCGCGTCGGCCGACGCAGATGCGCGCCGAGTTTCGCAGAGCTGCACCGCAAGCGCTTCGGCTATTGGGACGAAGGCGCCGAGGTGATCGTCGATGCGCTCGTCGTCGAGGCGGTCGGCCGGACTCGAACGCCGGATGCTCGAGCCGCCGGACATGACGGGCGCCGGCGAGATCGTTCGACGGCCCGGCGCTCATCTTCGAACCGACCTCGACGATCGTCGTCGAGCCCGGCTGGCGCGCCGAGCGCGCGAGCGACGGCACGCTCGTTCTCACCCGCGCTGTTCCGCTCGAGCGCGCGAAGGCGATCGGCACCGACGTCGATCCGGTCCGGCTCGAGATCTTCAACAATCTGTTCATGGCCATCGCCGAGGAGATGGGCGTCGCGCTCCAGTCGACCGCGACCAGCGTCAACATCAAGGAGCGGCTCGATTTCTCCTGCGCGATCTTCGATGCCGAAGGCGCGCTGATCGCCAATGCGCCGCACATTCCGGTGCATCTCGGCTCGATGGGCGAGAGCATCCGGCGGATCATCGACACGCGCGGAGAAGGGCGGGACGGGCGCGGCATCCGCCGCGGCGATGCCTATGTGCTGAACGATCCCTATCGCGGCGGCACGCACCTGCCGGACATCACCGTGATCGTGCCGGTCTTCTACGGCGACGAAGCCGAGCCGTCGGCCTTCGTCGCGGCGCGCGGGCACCATGCCGACATCGGCGGGATCGCGCCGGGATCGATGCCGCCCGACAGCCGCACGCATCGATCAGGAAGGCGTGCTGATCGACAATGTGCTGCTCGTCGACGAGGGCCATTTCCGCGAGGCGGAGATGCGCGCGCTTGCTCGCCTCGGGCGAATGGCCGGCGCGCAATCCCGACCGCAACATCTCCGACCTGAAGGCGCAGCTCGCCGCCTGCATGCGCGGCGCCGAGGTGCTCGCCGCAGACGGCGCGCGATTACGGCGCCGACGTCGTCGCGGCCTACATGCGCCACGTCCTCGCCAACGCCGAGGAATCGGTGCGGCGGCTGCTCGACCGGCTCGACGACGGCGAGTTCGATTATGAGATGGACAATGGCGCGCATGTCCGGGTGCAGATCAGCATCGACAAGGCAGGCGCGCTCGGCGACATTCGACTTCACCGGCACCAGCGACCAGCTGCCCGACAATTTCAACGCGCCCTTTTCGATCGTTCGCGCAGCCTCGCTCTACGTCGTGCGAACCCTGATCGACGACGCGATCCCGATGAACGACGGCTGCCTGCGGCCGATCGAGCTGGTCGTTCCCGAAGGCTCGATGCTCAATCCCGAAATATCCGGCGGCGGTCGTCGCCGGAAATGTCGAGACGAGCCAGGTCGTCACCGACGCGCTGTTCGCCGCGACCGGCCGGCTCGCGCCGAGCCAGGGCACGATGAACAACTTCACCTTCGGCAACGAGCGCCACCAATATTATGAGACGATCGCCGGCGGCTCGGGCGCCGGGCCGGACCATGACGGCACGAGCGCGGTCCAGACGCACATGACCAACAGCCGCCTGACCGATCCCGAGATCCTCGAGACGCGGCTGCCGGTCCGGCTCGACCAGTTCGCGATCCGGCGCGGCTCGGGCGGGCAGGGCGCGCATCACGGGCGGCGACGGCGTGGTCCGCGCGGTGACCTTCCTCGAGCCGATGCGCGCCAACATCCTCGCCAACCGCCGCCGGGTGCCGCCGAGCGGGATCAAGGGCGGCAGCGGATGCGCAGCCGGGGCGCAACTGGGTCGAGCGAACCGACGGCACGCGTCGAAATGCTGAGCGCGACCGCTTATGCCGAGGTCCAGCCGGGCGACCGCTTCGTGATCGAGACTCCGGGCGGCGGCGGGTTCGGGAGGAGAGGCGAGTGATCGATTATTGGCCGCTGCTCGGCATTGCGCTGGTCGTCCTCGGCTTCGCGCTGCGGTTCAATCCGCTGCTGGTCGTCGCGGTCGCGGCGATCGCGACGGGCCTGCTCGGCCGACATGCCCTTCCTGAAGGTGCTGGCGACGCTTGGGCCACGGCTTCAACGAGAACCGCTACGTCTCGCTCATCTAGATCGTCCTGCCGGTGATCGGGCTGCTCGAGCGCTACGGCCTGCAGCAGCGGGCGCGGGCGCTGATCGCCGAATGCGCGGCGCAACGACCGGGCGGCTGCTCATCGTCTATCTCGGCTTCCGGCAGATCCTCGCGGCGCTCGGCCTGACGTCGGTCGCGGGCCATCCGCAGACCGTCCGCCCGCTGGTCGCGCCGATGGCGCTCGCCGCGGCCGAGAAGCAGCATGGCGAGCTCGACGAGGAGACGGCCGAGCGGGTGAAGGCGATGTCGGCCGCGACCGACAATGTCGGGCTGTTCTTCGGCGAGGACATCTTTCCTCGCGATCTCCTCGATCCTCCTGATCCAGGGCGCGCTCGCGGGCTTCGGAATCCAGCTGACGCCCTTCCAGCTGTCGGTCTGGGCGATCCCGAGCGCGATCTGCGCGTTCCTGATCCACGGCACGCGGCTGCTGCTGCTCGACCGCCAGCTCGGAGCGGCGCCAATGATCAACCTGCACTGGCTCTACGTTTTCGCCGGCGCGGTGTTCGCCGGCTTCGCGGTCGGCAGCGCCCGCGATGCTGGCAATCCGCAAGCGCTGGGGCAATGCCGCCTTCTGGGCCTTGGCTCGCGGTCAGCTTCTGGTTCGGCGATTTCCTCGGCGACATCGGCAACGGCGTGCTGGTGCTCGCGCTCGTGGCGCTCGCCGGCGCGCATCTGCTCGGCCGCGGCGTCGGAGGAATCGACGAGCGACGAGGAGCGCGAGCGCTTTTCGGAGCGCTTCGGCAACAGGCTGTTCCTGCCGGCGCTGATCATCCCGTTCACCGCCTTCGTCGGCACCTTGCTGTTCAACTACACGCCGCTGAAGGACAGCGGGCTGATCGATCCGAAGGCGGTCACGCTCGTGCTGCTCGGCTGTCGGCGTGATCATCGCGCTGATCGTCTGTTACGCCTGGCTGCAGGCCGCCGGCGCTGGCGGCCGTCGACGAAGGCAGCCGGCTCGCCGAACGCGATCGGCTGGGCGATGGTGCTGCCGCAGATGCTGGCGGCGCTCGGCGTGGTGTTCGCCGCAGCGGGCGTCGGGCACGACGATCGGCGCGGTGGCCGGCGCGATCATCCCGCACGGCAGCATCTTCCTTGCGGTGCTGCTCTATGCGCTCGGAATGGTCGTGTTCACGATGATCATGGGCAATGCCTTCGCCGCCTTCCCGGTGATGGCCGCGGCGATCGGCGTTCCGATCCTGATCCAGCAGGACGGCGGCAAGCCGGCGGTGATCGGCGCGGTCGGGATGCTCGCCGGCTTCTGCGGGACGCTGATGACCCCCATGGCCGCCAACTTCAACATCGTGCCCGCGGCGCTGCTCGAGCTCAAGAGCCAGTATGGCGTGATCAGGGTGCAGATCGCGACCGCGATCCCGCTGCTCGATCGCCAACATCCTCATCCTCTACGTCGCGGGGTTTCACCTGTGACGACGCTCGACGCCGACCTTGCCTCGCACATGGCGCGGATCGCGCTCGGCCACGTGCGCAAGGAATATCCGCACAAGCTCGACCATGTGCTGACTGGCGACGAGGACGCGCTGCCGCCGCGCGTGCTTCACCCGATCTTCTACGGCAGCTTCGACTGGCACAGCTGCGTCCACGGCTGGTGGACGCTGCTGACGCTCGGCGGCTGTTCCCGAAGATCGCGCGAGGCGGATGCGATCGCCGAGCTCGCTGACGACAGCTTCACCGCCGAAAAGGTCGGCGGCCGAGCTCGCCTATCTCGACCGGCCGCTCGAGCCGCGGGTTCGAGCGGCCCTACGGCTGGGCCTGGCTGCTCTAGCTGCACCTCGAAGCGACGCGCCACGATGAAGCGTTGGGCGGCCGAGCTCGAGCCGCTGGCGCGCGCCTTCGCCGAGCGGCTGTCGCGACTATCTTGCACGTGCTCACCTATCCGATCCGCGTCGGAACGCATTTCAACACGGCCTTCGCGCTGATCCTGTCGCTCGAATGGGCGGAGCAGTTCGATCCGCGCGCTCGCCGAGCTCATCCGCGATCGCGTCGCTGCACTGGTTCGGCGCGGACCGCGACTGCCAGGCGTGGGAGCCGGGCGGCGACGAGTTCCTGTCGCCGGCGCTGATCGAGGCGCTGTGCATGGCGCGGACGCACCCGGCAGACTGTTCCCGGCCTGGTTCGGCGCAATTCCTGCCGCGGCGTTGCCGAACGCGCAGCCCGCGACCCTGTTCGAGCCCGCGATCGTCAGCGACCGCAGCGACGGCAAGATCGCGCATCTCGACGGCCTGAACCTCAGCCGCGCCTGGTGCTGGCGCAGCATCGCGCCGCTGCTTCCGAGCGAGGAGCAGCGACGATCGCGCGAAGCAGCGGCCGACGAGCATCTCGCGGCCGCGCTGCCGCACATCGCCGGGCGACTATATGGGCGAGCATTGGCTCGCGAGCTTCGCGCTTGCTGGCGCTTGCTGTGCGCGGACAGGCGCTAAGCTCGCTGCAATGACCGACATCGATGCCCTCAACCGCGATTTCACGCAAGTACGACCAGGTCGAGAAGGCGCACACCTATCGGCTCGCCGAGCACGGAGCGACGAGTTCGACGAGGATTATGAGATCGCGACGCTCGATTTCGAACCGTTCCTCGACGGCGATGCGGCGGACAAGGCGCGCTTCGCCGAGGCATTCGCGGCCGCGCTGGAGGAGATCGGTTTTGCGGTCCTGGTCGGCCACGGCGTCGATCCTGCGCTCTACGACGAAATCGACGACGCGATGCTCGACCTGTTCGACGTCGACGCCGCTCGCCGAGAAGATGCGCTTCCGGGCTGAGCGCCACGGCTCGGTCAACCAGGGCTATTTCCCGATCGAGGAGACGAGCGACATCCATCCCGACCTCGTCGAGGGCTGGGTGTGGTGCCGGCGCGCCTTCGACATTCCGCAGGAGCGCGACGGAGCCGTTCCGGCCGGAGGATTATCT
Source organism: uncultured Alphaproteobacteria bacterium (assembly GCA_963738825.1). Taxonomy (GTDB): domain Bacteria; phylum Pseudomonadota; class Alphaproteobacteria; order Sphingomonadales; family Sphingomonadaceae; genus Sphingomicrobium. The sequence goes on from CAVTYB010000004.1 coordinate 283,262, forward strand.
GGCCGCGAGCCGGAATACGAGCGGCAGTTCCGCCAGCTCGTCCTCGCGCATGAGCGCTGTTCAAGCCGATCGCGCAGGCGATGCTCCAGGGCCTGGGCTGCGACCCGCACCTGCTCGACGACAAGCTGACCGAGACCAACTTCGGCCTGCGGCTCAATTATTATCCGCCGATGACCGACGGAGCAGGACCGCTCGGGCGCAGGGCGGCTGCTTGGCCACGAGGACGTCGACCTGTTCACGATCCTGCCGGCGAGCGCGGACCGACGGGCTGCAGGTGTGGAATCACCGCAGCGGCAAATGGGTGCGGCTGAAGCCCGCCGCGCGGCTCGATCATCATCAACACCGGCGATTACATGCAGCGGATTTCGAACGACCGGCTGCCCTCGACCACGCACCGCGTCGGCAAGCCGAGCGACGGCTCGCATCTGCGCGAGCCCGCGGGTGTCGTTCCCGATCGAACGTCTATGTGTGGGAGGACGAGATCCTGGAGGTGCTGCCGGGCCTCGGCGCGCCCAAATATCCGCCGATCAAGGCGATCACCTTCCACACGCGCAGCACGAGCAAGTTCTACGGCGACGATTACGCGGTCGAGACGGCCTAGCTCGTCTTGCTGCAGTCGGTGACGAGCGTCGCGTTGCCGCCGTTCGCTGACATAGTCGACGCCGCACAGATGGGCGTTGCTCGAATCAGCGAGTCGCCGCCGAGCGACTGGTAGAGCGTCGACGAGGTTCTGCGCGGCGGTGAGCTTGGTCTGCACCAGCGATTCTGCTGCGCGTGTAATAGGAGCGCTGCGCGATCGAGCACGTTGAGGAACGGATCGATGCCCGCGCGGTAGCGCGCTTCGGTCAGCAGATAATTGTCGGCGGCCGCGGCCTGCTGGCCGCTTGGCCGGCGGCGAGCTCGTCGTCCATCGTGCCGCGGCGCGCGAGCGCGTCGGCGACTTCGCGGAACGCGGTCTGGACGGCGTGCTGGTAGGTGGCGAGCGCAGCGTTGCGCTGCGCTTCGGTCAGGCGAACGTTGGCGTGTCCGGCGCCGGCCTGGAAGATCGTGTAGGTCGCGTTGGCGCCGGCGCTCCAGCCGAACGCGCCGCCGGTGAACAGCTTGAGAAGCGCGCTGCTCGCGAAGCCGAGCAGGCCCGGTCAGCGTGATTCGCGGGAACAGGGCGGCGCGCGCGGCGCCGATGTGCGCGTTGGCCGCGCGCAGCTGATATTCGGCCTGGAGCACGTCGGGACGGCGCAGCAGGACGTAGGAATCGAGCCCGGCGGGAAGCTCGGCGATGTTGCGGCAGCGCATCGTCGATCGAGTCGGCGAGAAGGCTTGGTCGAACGGGCGCGCCGACCAGCAGCTGAAGCGCGTTCACGTCCTGCGCGAGCAGCGTCGTCTGCTGCGCGAGGTCGGCCTGGGCCTGCGTAAGGATCTGTTGCGCCTGGTCGAGGTCGAGTCCGCGGCGCGATGCCCGCCCTCGAGCCGGATCCGGGTCATGCGGACGCTCTCCTGCGCGCTCTTCGAGCGTCTCCTGCGGCAATCACGCAGCAGGCTCGAATCCGCCGCATAGTTGAGCCACGCGTCGGCGACATTGGCGACGAGCGTCAGGCGCGTCGCTCGCGCGCCCGCCTCGGTCGCCAAGATATTGCTCCAACTGCGCATGGGTCAGCGACCGCAGCCGGCCGAACAGGTCGACCTCGAAGCTCGGGACGCTGAGTCCCGCCGCGTAGTGGCGCTGAGCCGCCGCCGCCGCTCGAACCGCTGCCATTGCCGGACCCGCTCCCGATCCGTCGTTGGACCCGGAACTGGAGCTTCCGCGGTCTCCGCTGACCGTGACCCGGCGGTCGCGTTGAACTGCGGAAACTGCTGCGCGCGCTGGATGTGATATTGCTCGCGCGCGGCTGCGATGTTCGCGGCGGCGGCCATCAGGTCGCGGTTGTTGACCAGCGCCTCGCCGATCAGCGTCTGCAGGCGGCCATCGCGTGAAGATCTGCGATAGGTGACGGCCGGAAGCCGGCTTCGGACTGCTTCGAGCGTGGCATCGCCGACGGGCCAGGAGGCTGGGATCGCCGGGTCGGGCCGCGCGAGCTTCGGCTCCAGCGTCGTGCACGCAGTCGACAGCAAGGCGATCAGGGCGACGAGCCGCTTCATGCCTGCGCCTCGCTGCGCCGCGCGGAAGCGCTCGCGAATGATGACGATGCCGTCGCGAACGCCGCGGCGAACGAGGACGTAGAAGAGCGGGATGTAGAAGAGCGCAAGGATCGTGGCGGTGAGCATGCCGCCGATCACCGCCGTGCCGATCGCGATCCGGCCGTTCGCTCCGGGGCCGGTGGCCACGGCGAGCGGGAACACGCCGAAGATGAAGGCGAAGCTGGTCATCAGGATCGGCCGAAGCCGGATTCGAGCGGCTTCGATCGCCGCGTCGATGCACTCGCTTGCCTTCCCTCTCGGCGCGCTCGGCGAACTCGTTCATCAGGATGGCGTTCTTCGAAGTCAGGCCCATGGTGGTGAGCAGGCCGATCTGCAGGAAGACGTCGTTCTGCAGACCGCGAAGGGTGACGAACAGGATCGCTCCGACGAGGCCGAGCGGCACGACGAGAAGAACGGCGAGCGGGATCGACCAGCTCTCGTAGAGCGCCGCGAGGCAGAGGAAGATGACGATCAGCGAGACGGTGTAGAGAAGCGGCGCCTGCCCGGTGGCGAGCCGCTCCTGATAAGACGCGCCCGACCAGGCGACGCTGACACCCGGAATTTCCGACGCGAGCTTTTCGAAATCTCGTCCATCGCCTGGCCGGAGCTCTTGCCCGGCGCCGGCTGTCCGTCGATCTCGAACGAAGGATAGCCTTCGAAGCGGTCGAGCGTCACCGGCGCAACTGTCCAGCCCGTCGTCGCGAAGGAGGAGAAAGGGACCATCTGTCCCTGGTTGTTGCGGACATACCAGTTGCCGATGTCGGACGGTTCGGAGCGGTATGGCGCGTCGCCCTGCACATAGACGCGCTTCACGCGGCCGCGATCGATGAAGTCGTTGACATAGCGGCCGCCCCAGGCGGTCGAGAGCGTCGAGTTGACGTCTGATGACGTGAGGCCGAGCGCCGCAAGCCGTTGCTGATCGACATTGACCTTGAGGCTGGCGACGTCGGGAAGCTCGCTGAGGCGGACCTGCTCGAGTGCCGGATCAGCCGAGGCGCCAGCGAGCAGTCGGTCGCGGGCAGCGGCAAACTGTTCGCGGCTCAAGCCCGCTCGTGTTCTGAAGCTCCATGGTGAAGCCGCTGGACTGGCCGAGGCCGCGGATCGCTCCGGGGACGAGAGCGAAGACCTGCGCGTCGCGAAGGCCGCGGAATGCGCCGGAAGCGCGCTCCACGATGGCGTCGGCGCTGTTGGCCGAGCCGCTGCGCTTATCGAACGGTGCGAGGTTGACGTACGCCTGGCCGGTGTTCTGTCCCGAAAGGCCGCCACCGCCGCCGGTGACCGCGAAGAAGACGTTGACGTTCTTCTTCTCGGGACCATGCAGGAAGTAATTCTCGACCGATTGCTCGACCTGCTGCGTTCGGCTGAACGTCGCGCCCGCTGGAAGCCGGAATTGAACCGAGGCATTGCCCTGGTCCTCGGTCGGGATGAAGCCGGTCGGAAGGCGCTCGAACAGGACGACGAGGAGCAGGCAAGTTCCGACGATAGATGAGCAGGAAGAGCCATTTGCGCTCGACGACGCGTCCGACGTTGCCGACGTACCAGTCGATGATCCTCTGGAAGTGATGGTTGAAACCTTGTCGGGCCGATCTCGATCCCGTGCGCGAAGCGTGGCGCGCGCTTGCCGAGCCAGGTGTCTTCGACGCTCGCATGCTGGCGCCTAAGCACATTGGCCGCGAGTGATGGGCTGAAGGTGATCGCGAGGATCACCGAGAGCGCCATCGCCGACACGATCGTGGCCGAGAACTGGCGGTAGATCACGCCAGTCGACCCGCCGAAGAAGATCATCGGGAGGAACACCGCCGAGAGCACCAGCGCGATGGCGACAAGCGCCATCTGGATCTGCTGCATCGAGACGATCGTCGCTTCCTTGGTCGTCAGCTCCGGCTGCTCGTGAAGAATGCGTTCGACGTTTTCGACGACGACGATCGCGTCGTCGACCAGCAAGCCGACCGCAAGCACGAGGCCGAACAATGTCAGCGTGTTGATCGAAAAACCCAGGATGTAGAGCATCCCGAAGGTGCCGAGCAGCACTACCGGAATGGCAATTCCGGGGATCAGTGTCGCCCGCCAGCTCTGCAGGAAGACGAACATGACGATGATGACGAGCGCCATCGCTTCAGCGAGCGTCTTCACGACCTCGATCACCGACAAACGGATGAAGTCCGAGCTGTCGTTTGCGTAGGCGACCTCATAGCCGGGCGGCAGGCGCGGCGCGGCCTGTTTCATGTAGGCCTTGACGAGCTTCGAGGTTGAAAGGGCGTTTGCGCCCGGCTCAAGGTAGATGCCGATACCTGCGCCCGGATGTCCGTTGATCCGGATCGTCGCCGAATAATTGTCGGCGCCGAGCTCGACACGCGCGACGTCGGCCAGGAGCACGCGCGCGCCGGAGGGATCGGATTTCACGATGATGTTGCGGAATTGCTCGGGAGTCTGAAGCCGCGACTGCGCGGTAACCGTCGCATCGAGCATCTGGCCAGCCGGGCTGCGGCATCCCACCGACCTCGCCCGCGGCGACTTCGACATTCTGGTTCTGGATCGCGGTAACGATGTCGCTCGGCATGAGCTGGTAGCTCTGCAGCTTGTTCGGATCGAGCCAGATGCGCATCGCATATTGCGATCCGAACACGTTGACGTCGCCGACGCCGTTGATCCGCGACAAATCGTCCTGGATGTTCGTCGCGAGCCAGTCGGACAACGTCGACGTTGGTGTTCTTGTCCGTCGAATCATAGACGCCGACAATCATCAGGAAGTCTGGCGAGCCCTTGGTGACCGTGACGCCCTGTTGCTGAACCGCCTGCGGGAGCCGGGCCACCGCCGACTGAACCTTATTCTGGACCTGGACCTGCGCGATGTCGGGATCGACGCTCTTGTCGAACACGGTCTGAATCGAGACCTGTCCGCGCGAACTCGATGAGGAGCTGAAATAGAGAAGCCCGTCGAGCCCCGTCAGCGACTGCTCGATGACCTGGGTGACGCTGCTTTCGAGCGTTTCCGCGGAAGCGCCGGGATAGGTCGCGCGAACGTTGATCTGGGTCGGCGCAACGTCTGGATATTGTGCGACCGGCAGCGCGAAGATCGCGCCGATTCCCCCCAGCATGATGATGATCGCGAGAACCCAGGCGAAAATCGGCCGTTCGATGAAGATCCGCGACATTCGTTAGCCGCCGCGGCGCCTTTGCATTGCCTTCAAGGCGGCGGGAGGGGGCGCCTGTACCTTCTGCGGCGCGCTCGCGGGTACCGGTTTGATCTCCGCTCCATCCTTCAGATTCGCGGTCCCTTGGGTGATCACCTTCTCACCGGCGGCGAGTCCCTCGGTCACGACCCAGTAGGCGCCCTGAGTCCGCTGTGTGACGACGGTCCGCTGCACCGCCCGATTGCCCGGCCCGACCACGAACAGCGTGGCATTGCCCTGCGGATCGCGGGTCACCGCCTGCTGGGGCACGAGGAAGGCCGAAGTGTCGACGGCCTGCGCGAACTGTGCGTTCACGAACATCCCCGGAAGGAGAATGGCTTGCGGATTGGGAAAGGAGGCGCGCAGTGTGACGGTGCCGGTGCTTTGGTTGACCACGACCTGGCTGAACTCGACCTTCCCGGTGAGACCGTAATCGCTACCGTCCGGAAGCTGTAGCCGAACCGTGGCAGAGGTCGGCACGACACCGCCCTGGCTGAGAGCACGGCGGAGCGTCAGCAAGTCGGCTGCCGCTTCTTGGATGTCGACAAAGACCGGGTCGAGACGAGTGATGGTGGTCAGCGCGTCGGTCTGGTTCGCGGTCACCAGCGCGCCTTCGGTGACGTTCGATAGGCCGATCCGGCCCGTGATCGGCGCCGGAACCCGGGTGAAGCGCTGGTTGATCTGCGCGCTGCGCAGCGCCGCAGTGCTCTGCGCCACGGAAGCGTCCGCCTGCCGCGCCTGGGCGACGGCGTTTGTATAGTCCTGCTTCGAGATCGCTTGCTGCTCGACGAGTGGCTTGTAGCGAGCCGCCAGCGTTCGCGCGGCCTCCGCCTGGGCCTGCGCGGACTGCACGTTGGCAGCGGCCTGCGCGGCCTGCGCGTTATATACGCTCGGATCGATCTGGTAGAGCGTCTGGCCCTGGCGAACCATCGCGCCTTCCTGGAACAGACGCCTCAAGATCACTCCGTTCACTTGCGGACGGACATCGGCGATCTGGTAGGCCGCCACGCGGGCAGGCAATTGCTGCATCAGTGGAGCGCTGCCCTGCTGGATCACGACATAGCCGACCGTGACTGGGCCGTTCGGCCCGCCGCGTCCCCGGCCTCGGCCCCCTTGGGGGTCGTCGCCTCCACCGCTCCCGCATGCGCTCAGCAGGACGCAAAGCGCGGCGGCCGCGACCACCGCGCGACTCTTTCCGTTGGCTGGATTCACGAAGCGGCGCCTTTTCCCCTCTTGGAGCGGAATGCAAGTAGCCGCGCGTTTCTACTATTCAACATGACGATTTGCGGGCCGCTAGATTACCGAAATGACAGAAGGGCGACAGGTTCGACGAAAGTGACCGAGAGGCCGACGAATGGTCCGAAGAATGTATTATCTTTCGTTAGTGTGAACGGGAATTCATCTTTGCTCCGATCAGCCGGGCTGATTTTCCCTTCGATGCGGCATCTCGGGCTGACCCCAGTCAACTCGATCCTAACCGGGCTGCAAGGCGGTCTACGGCCTTTGCTCCGCCTCATTCGCTGCCTAGATAAGGGACATGAAGCCCACGGTCGTCATCCACACCAACGACAAGCAGATGTTGGGCGCCCTCGTTTCGGCGCACAGCTATCGCCGCAACAGCCGTACCCCGGGCGACTTCGATGTGCGCATCGTCACGGCGAGCGAGTTTCCGGAGCTTCAGGAACGCGGGCACTCGCTCCTGCGCGGCGGCCATGTCCGCGACTGGGATCCTCACGACCTGCAGTCCTTCACGCCGGTGCGCTACGCGATTCCAGGCCTGCTCGGCTACGAAGGGCTGGCGCTGGTGACCGATCCCGATGTCTTTGCGGTTGGAGACGTCGCGGAACTATTCCGCCGCGACCTCGAGGGGAGAGCGATCTGGTGCACCCCGCGTCCAGGCTACACCAAGATCACCGATCCTCTCGCGACCTCTGTCATGCTCCTCGATAACGCGAAGCTGAAGCACTGGCGTTTCGCGGACGACTTGAAGGCGCTCTGGGACCACAAGATCGACTATCTCGACTGGATCAACCTTCGGCTGGAGAAGCTGGAGACCATCGGCTTGCTTGAGCCCGAGTGGAACGATTTCGACCGTCTGACACCGGCGACCAAGCTGCTTCACAACACCAAGCGCCGAACTCAGCCTTGGAAAACCGGGCTTCCGATCGACTTCACCTTCAAAGAGCGGGGCCTGCTCAATTTCGCGCTTCCAATCGTTCGCAAGCTTGCGCCGAACTACGCGCGCCATCCCGACCAGCGGCAGGAAGGCTATTTCTACGGCCTTCTCGCTGAGGCACTCGACATCGGCGCGGTCTCCCGCGAGCAGGTCGAGAAGGAAGTGCGCTTCGGCCATGTCCGGCCCGACTCCGAAGCGCTCATTGAGCGTTACCGCGGTCAGCTGTGGCCGGCTTCGGAGGCAGTTTCAAAAGCCGCCTGACGCGCTCAGCAATCTCTGCCGTGAAGTCAGGCGGTTCGCTTGCACGCGGCGTATCGATCGTTCCGGCGAAGCCGTGCGTGCGCAGTGACTCCCAGAAAAAACGGAGGTCCCGAGGCCGAACCCGTTTGCCGGGTCGAATTCGATCGGTGATCGCCATGACTGCTCGGCCTAGGGCGCTCTTCGCGATGGGAACGATACCGACAGGTTTCCGTGTGTTCACGGCGTCGGCGATCATCGCGACGCTGTCCGCGGTGACGTAAAGCTCGTCGGCGGCCTCGACCATGGCCCGATAGGAGGGTGAGCCTTCGCGGGGCGCCAAGAAAGTTGGAACCTTCGCTCCCTTCAGTTCGTGATTCACTGCTGAGAGCAGATGCCGAGGCGTTCTCGGGCTGCCGATCGCGAGGACTGAGCCGCCATTCTGGTCGGTGATCCCAATCAGCCGTCGAAGCGACGCAACGATCTCGCCTTCCGGCAATTCCCAGTAGAGAGTCGGTCCGCCAAGGACGAAAAGCCGGCGGGGGCGGGGCATTTCCCGGATGCTCTCGACCTCAGCCGGGTCAGCAGGATCCTTCGCGAGCGGGCTGAGCGCGAAAGGAATGAGCATCACGTTCGGCGCGTCCGGAACCGGATATTCGGGCGTGGGCACCACGAGATCGAAATGGCTCGGAGACACTCGCGGATATCCGAGGTGGACCGCGCGCATCTGTCCGCCCGAGCGCCGCCGAAGCTCCCGGACCACGGGAACGCTGCGCAGGCCGGTCGAGATCGTTAGATCAGGCGGCTCGCCTTCGAGCTGAGCCCGCGCATCCGCCGCCACGGTCCCAAAAGTCGCTCCAAGCAGGCTAGGCTGCACCCGCCGCAGCTGGTTGTAGCGCAGCAATTTCTGCTCGAACGGCAGGCCGAGCGCTTCGGCAAGCGCGAGGATCTGGTTGTTATCCCCGCGATGCGGTCCGAGGAGCGCCCAGACGCGGATGTTTTCGCCGGTCTTGTCGTTCATGTCCACCGTGGCCATTAAGCGGCGAGGCCAGGAAAAACCAATGTGCGGAATTGCTGGGTGGTACAGGCGGGGCGGTAAGCCGGTGCCGCAAAACGCGCTTGTCGCCGCGTGCGCCCGCATTCGCCATCGCGGTCCCGACGAGGACGGCTATCTCGTCGACGGCGACTTCGGCTTCGGCATGCACCGCCTGAGCATTCAGGACGTCGAGGGCGGCCATCAGCCGATATTCAGTCCCGACAAACGATATGCGATCATCTTCAACGGTCAGATCTACAACCATCCGGAGCTACGCCGCCAGCTAGAGGACGGTTACGCCTTCCGGACGGATCACAGCGATACCGAGACGATTCTTGCAGCCTATCTGCGCTGGGGTGACGACGCCTGGCTCCGGCTCGAAGGCATGTATGCAGTCGCCATCTGGGACAAGCGCGACAAAGAGCTGACGCTCGCTCGCGACCCGATCGGTATCAAGCCGCTGTTCGTGACCGAGCAGTATGATGGGTTGGCGTTTGCATCAGAGATCACCGCGTTGCGAGCGTTTCCCGACCACCGCTTCGACATCGACCCAGAGGGCGTCGACGACTTCTTCTGTTTCGGCCACACGCTGCCGCCGCGCACCATCTTTAAGCAGGTCCGGCCTGTTGAGCCCGGCCATCTCATTCGCGTCGGGCCAAAGGGTGCGGCGGAGGTCCGCCGCTTCTGGAAACCGAAGATCGAGGTAAGGCTCGGCGTTTCCGACGCCGACTGGATCGACGAGACTCGCTCGCGCGTCCTCGATACAGTCAACAAGCACATGCTCTCGGACGTGCCGGTCGGCGCGTTCCTGTCCGGCGGCGTCGATTCTTCGGCAGTCGCCGCGGCGATGGCCCGGAGCACGGGCCCGAACTTCAAGGCTTTCACGGTCGGTTTTCCGGGCTCACCGCGCGACGAGACGGCGACCGCTACCCGCATTGCAAGCCACCTCGGCATCGAGCATGTGGTCCTTCCGATGCAGCCTCAGACAGCGGCCGACGTGCTGCCTGCCGTCCAGGCCGCCTTCGACGAGCCCACAGCCGCAACGTCCGCCGTTCCCCTTTGGTATCTGTCGCGGACGGCCGCCGAGCACGTGAAGGTCGTCCTCTGCGGCGAAGGCGGAGACGAGATATTCCTTGGATACAATCGTCAACGCTGGGCGCAGCGGATGGCCCGCTGGAAACCGCTGATCGAGGCAGTCGGGGCTGGAGGCCTGGTCGGCGCCTTGCCTGAACTGCGGTGGCGTAAGTGGAATTACGGACGTCAGCTGGCCCGCCAGTTCGTCGAGGGAACACGCCTTGGCGATGGTTACGAGCGATTCTTTGCGGCCGTGTCGATAACCACGCCCGGGCTGCGAGAGCGGACCTATGACCGCGGCTTCTTTCACCAGAATGAGCGGCGCGACAGCTTCAGCCAGCGAGCGGAGGACTATTTTCCGAGTCGCGAGCGTACGCAGCTCAGCGACCTCGACGAGTTCATGTTGGGCGATCTCACGGTTCACCTGCCGGCCTCGCTGTGCCAGCGGCTCGACCGTTCGAGCATGGCTCATTCGCTCGAGGCACGCGTTCCATTCCTTTCGCACAAGCTGGTCGAATGGGCCCTGACCATCCCTGCCGATCTCAAGCTTCGCGGAAGCACAGGCAAATATGTCCTTCGCCAAGCCGCCGAGCGGTGGCTGCCGGAGGGAGCGCTCAGCCAGCGCAAGATCGGCTTCCAGCTGCCTTTCGCCGACTGGTTCATGGGCGGGTTCAACGACTTCGCGCGCGAGGCGTGGCGTTCGTCGGGAGTGGCTGACCTCGGTTTCCTGGAGGCCCAAGGCGTGGATCGGCTGTTCGATGAGCATCGTCAAGGCGCGGCCGACCACGGACGCATTCTCTATGCGATCGCAATGTTCAGCTGCTGGTGGGCTCAGCAGCGAAAATCGTCGGTGGCGGAGCCGTCGCCAGCCGCGGCGCCAGGCCAGTGACTCCGAAGATCTCGGTCATCCTGCCGGTTCACAATCGCGCCGACGTGCTCTCGCGGGCTATCCGAAGCGTGATTGACCAGCAGCTGCGGGAGTTCGAGCTGATCGTCGTCGACGATGGCTCGACGGACGGTAGCGATGGGGTGGCAGAAGCTTTCGAGGACGACCGCATCCGCCTGATCCGCCTCGACAAAAACCGTGGCGGCAATGTCGCCCGGAACGCAGGAATCCGTGAGGCAGGTGCGCCGCTGCTTGCCTTCCTCGACAGCGACGATCGCTATTTGCCGAATAAGCTGTCCTGGGTCGTGGCTGAATTTGAGCGCCGTCCCGAGCTAGAGCTGCTCGTCGACAGCTTTATCAAGGTCCAGCCGCCGGGCTCTCGCAAAGCCGAACTCGTCCGCCGCAATCCAGTGATCCATGGTCGCGAACTGTTCCGCACTGCGCTCTTTGCACGGCGATTGTGGAAGGCGACGCCGTCAATCACCGTGAAGCGCGAGGCGGCGCTCAAGGCAATGTTCGATGAAAGCCTTCGGCGCCTGCAGGACTTCGATTTCCTCATCCGCCTTTCTGAATTTGCGAATTGCGCATCCACCGATGAGGTCTTGTGGGTCAAATATTGGGACGCGAACGCCATTTCCGGTCAGGACAACATGATCCCGGCGAATGTTGAGCTGGTCAGGCGCCATCCGGAATTTCTGGCGTCCCGCGCATACCGTTCGGGACTCGCCTACGCGCTTCGCCTCTCCGCCTGGCGCCGACTGAAGAAGGGAGACCTCGGCGGCATCTCACGAGATCTGCGCAATCTAGCAAATGCGTTTGGGAACCGCGAAGCCGCGCGTCTCGCCTGGGAAGCGTTGTGGCCCCGGCCTCGCCTGGCGTCCGACGGATAAGCCCTTTTCATCACGAGTTCGCGAGGGCTTCTGGCCAAGGACATCGTCGGAAGGCCCAAAGTCGACGAGCCCCCCAACCGTGCAATCCTGTCGCAGTGCTCTTTGGCTTTGATCAGGCGAATGCGTTTGTCACGCTCGCGTAGCCGTTCACCTAGGTACGGCGCACATTACCGGCATCACGACACTGACAGCTGGGTTCAAGAGGCGTTCGCTCTCTCTTCAGCGACAGCCTGGGGGCGCAACAAATCGCGAAAGTAAGCGATGGTGCGATCGAGGCCTTCATCAAGCGAGACCTTTGGCGCCCAATGGAGGATTTCGCGGGCTCGGGTGATGTCCGGCTGGCGCTGCTTCGGATCATCCTCGGGGAGTTCCAGATGCTCGAGGCCCACCTTGCCGCCGGTCTTCTCTACCACCTTGTCCGCCAGTTCGCGGATCGAGAGTTCTACCGGATTGCCGACGTTAATCGGGCCAGTCACCTCATCGGGCGTGGCCATAAGCCGTACAAGCGCATCGACCGTGTCGTCGACATAACAGAAACTGCGTGTCTGGCTTCCCTGACCGTATATCGTGATCGGCCGGCCTTCGAGCGCGTGAACGATGAAGTTCGAAACGACCCGTCCATCATCAGGATGCATACGCGGCCCGTAGGTATTGAAAATACGCGCGACCTTGGTGGCGATACCAAGCTGACGGCGATAATCGAAGAAGAGCGTCTCGGCGCAGCGCTTGCCTTCGTCGTAGCAGCTGCGAGGGCCTATCGGGTTGACGTTGCCCCAATAGCCTTCGCGTTGAGGATGGACCGATGGATCTCCATAAACCTCGCTTGTGGAAGCCTGGAGGATCGGAATTTTGAGGCGCTTGGCGAGGCCAAGCATGTTGATCGCCCCGGCGACGCTGGTCTTCGTCGTCTGGATGGGGTCGCGCTGGTAATGGATCGGGGAGGCGGGGCAGGCGAGGTTATAAATCCGGTCGACCTCGACGTAGAGCGGAAATGTAACGTCGTGGCGGAGCAGCTCGAACCGGGGATGATCGAGCAAGTGACGGATGTTGTTCCGGGTGCCGGTATAAAAATTATCGACGCAAAGGACCTCGTGCCCGTCGGCGATCAGTCGATCGCTTAGATGCGAGCCTATGAAACCGGCCCCGCCAGTGACCATGATCCGCAATGGCTGGTTTTGGCTGCGAGGCATCGCGCGACCGGTAGATGATCGCGCAGCCAAAGCAAACGCCCGCTAGTGAACGCAATAGATCTGTCCTGCAGTCGTGACTTCGACCTGCGGAGCTATTGTGCCGTGCTTCTTGCCGACAACGAGGCGGCGGACTTCGCTGATCAACTTCACCGTCTTGCCGACGAACGCCGACTTCAGGTCGCTGCCATTTCTTCATCAGAGCCGGCATGGCGCGGTGGCGCGCATTGCCACGGCCAGATTCTCAGGCGAACGATAGTTCAGCTCGCTCCTGCTTTCGCGGCGCTAGCAATCCTGAACTCGAAGACCGCGCGTACCGAAGGCAAGGACGAGGGAGGCGGCGAACGCGACTACACGCACGGGCAAACTCCGAGTTAAATCGTTTCCCAAGCGGCACGAGAATGGAGTGGCACTGCATCCGAATCAAGCTAGCCAATTACGGTCAGTTCCGGGCTCGATTCTCCCGGTAGATGGCGGTGAGGATGAGCAGATAGGCAGCCAGGCGAATGAGGTAGATGGAGCCGCGCTCTTCGGTTGGGATGCTGCCGATCGCGAGTATAGTCTGGCCAACGCCGAACAGCAGGAATGCCAGAGCAAAGGCAAGAAACAAACCTTCACGCGTCTTCTTCCAGAAGCGCAGGAAGAACAGTGCGCAGGCCGCAAAGCCAAGCGCGACCGCGCCCGAGAGGAAGTCGTACAGGGTCACGCTCACACGTCCTCCAATTGCCAGACGAAGCCCCAGATGAGCGCGACGACCGCCGCAAGCGCGAGCAGCAGGCGCGCTAGGCGAAGGTCGTAGGTGGGAAGGATTACCAGGTCGAAGACCAGGGCAAGATTATTCGCGGCAAGAAAGCAGAAGCAAATGCTGCTCCACAGCAGGAGCCGCGTTCCGTTCGCGTAATAGCTCCGGCCGAGCAACCAGGCGCACGCTGCGCTCGTGAGGAAGCAGAGGATGTAGACCGCTGCAGGAAAGATCTCGGCCATGTCATTCCTTCCTGAGCCGGAAGGCATTGGCGAAAGCCGCTGCGTCCCCCGATGCTACCGATATGATCGCCCGCCGAACCGTGTCTGGGCGCTTTGCGTAGAGTGCCTCGGCCTGTTCGACCAAAGCCGCAACCTCTTCATTCACTGGGGCATATTGAGCGCGGCCATCGGCAATGGTGACGAGTCCGGCCGCCTCGAGGCCGGCCAGCGCCTTTACCACGACGACCTCGCTCGCGCGCATCGTGGAGTTGAGGTCGCCGTGGGACCACGGTCGCGGCTCGCCCTTCAGGAGCAGCAGCAATTCGAGCGCCCAGACCGAGCGGAAGCTCGACACAATGAAGCGCAGGATTTCATCGGTCGAGCTCTTCACGAGCCCGCGATCGTCCGATCCGATTGCATGAATGTCCCCTAGCGAGACATGTTAACGAAAGACAAGGCTGATAAGCGTCGATTTTTGTGAAGCGTAAACCAATTTATTCGATTAAATGTAGGAGTTTCGGCGGCCGGGGGGCCGCCTTTGTTAAACTACGGGCGGGGGGAGAGTAGCCACCGGAGTACGCCAGTGAACATCCAGGCCCCTCGGGACTTCATCGATCGCCGCCAGCTAGTCAGCGCGCTGCGAGCCCTACGACGCGGCGACTTCACCGTGCGCCTGCCTGAAGAGGTTGACGGTGTAGACGGCGAGATCGCCGCCATCTTCAACGAAGTGGTCTCCCTCAACGAGGAGATGACGCAGGAGTTCGAACGGCTCTCCAAGGTTGTCGGCAAGGAAGGAAAGATCAGTCAGCGCGGCCGAGTTCAAGAACGCTCGCGGCGGCTGGGAGAGCGCGATCCGCTCCGTCAACGACCTGATCGAGGATATGGTCCAGCCGACCGCCGAAGTCTCCCGCGTGATCGGCGCGGTCGCAAAGGGCGACCTTTCCCAATCGATGACCGTTGAAATCGACGGCCGACCGCTGCGCGGCGAGTTCCTTCGCATCGGCAAGGTCGTCAACACGATGGTGGACCAGTTGAACGGCTTCGCGTCGGAAGTGACCCGCGTTGCCCGCGAGGTGGGTACTGAAGGAAAGCTGGGCGGCCAGGCGAAGGTGAAGGGAGTTGCCGGCACCTGGAAGGACCTCACCGACAATGTGAACGCGATGGCGACCAACCTGACGGGTCAGGTCCGCAACATCGCCGAGGTGACGACGGCCGTAGCCCGCGGCGACTTGTCGAAGAAAATCACCGTTGAGGTGAAAGGCGAGATCCTCGAGCTCAAGAACACCATCAACACGATGGTGGACCAACTCAACGGCTTCGCGTCGGAAGTGACCCGTGTCGCCCGCGAGGTGGGTACCGAAGGAAAGCTCGGCGGCCAGGCGCGCGTGGAAGGCGTTGCCGGTACGTGGAAGGACCTGACCGACAACGTGAACCTGATGGCAGACAACCTGACCGGCCAGGTGCGCAACATCGCGGAGGTCACCACTGCCGTCGCCAAGGGCGATCTTTCCAAGAAGATCACCGTCGACGTGAAAGGCGAGATCCTCGAGCTGAAGAACACCATCAACACGATGGTGGACCAGCTGAACGGCTTCGCGTCTGAAGTGACCCGTGTGGCGCGCGAGGTGGGCACGGAGGGCAAGCTCGGCGGTCAGGCGCAGGTGCCGGGAGTCGCAGGTACGTGGGCTGACCTCACCGACAATGTGAACCAGCTGGCGAACAATTTGACGGGCCAGGTGCGCAACATTGCCGAGGTCACGACAGCGATCGCTCGCGGCGACTTGTCGAAGAAGATCACCGTCGACGTGAAGGGCGAGATCCTCGAGCTCAAGGACACCATCAACACGATGGTGGACCAGCTGAACTCCTTCGCTTCCGAGGTGACGCGCGTTGCGCGCGAGGTCGGCACCGACGGAAAGCTCGGCGGGCAAGCGCAGGTGGAGGGCGTCGCGGGAACCTGGGCCGACCTTACCGACAATGTGAACGCGATGGCGACCAACCTAACCAGCCAGGTCCGCAACATCGCCGAGGTGACCACCGCCGTCGCTCGCGGCGACTTGTCGAAGAAGATCACCGTCGACGTGAAGGGCGAGATCCTCGAGCTCAAGAACACCATCAACGTCATGGTGGATCAGCTGAACTCGTTTGCGTCTGAGGTCACTCGCGTGGCGCGCGAAGTAGGTTCCGAGGGCAAGCTCGGCGGTCAGGCGCAGGTCGAAGGTGTCGCCGGGACCTGGGCCGACCTCACCGACAGCGTGAACCTGATGGCCGGCAACCTTACCGGCCAGGTCCGCAACATCGCCGAGGTCACGACTGCCGTCGCCAAGGGCGACCTGTCGAAGAAGATCACCGTTGACGTGAGGGGCGAGATCCTGGAGCTCAAGGACACCATCAACGTCATGGTGGACCAGCTCAACGCCTTCGCATCCGAGGTGACGCGCGTTGCGCGTGAAGTGGGAACCGAAGGAAAGCTCGGCGGTCAGGCGCAAGTACCTGGGGTGGGCGGTACCTGGAAGGACCTCACCGACAATGTGAATGCGATGGCCGAGAACCTCACTGGCCAGGTCCGCAATATCGCTGAAGTGACGACCGCGGTGGCTTTGGGAGACCTCTCGAAGAAGATCACCGTCGACGTGAAGGGGGAAATCCTCGAGCTGAAGAACACCATCAACGTGATGGTCGATCAGCTCAATTCTTTCGCGAGCGAGGTGACCCGCGTGGCGCGCGAGGTCGGTACCGAGGGTAAGCTCGGCGGCCAAGCGCAAGTGCGCGGCGTTGCCGGAACCTGGAAGGACCTCACCGACAATGTGAATTTGATGGCCGCCAACCTCACCGGCCAGGTCCGCAACATCGCTGACGTGACGACGGCCGTTGCGAAGGGCGACCTGTCGAAGAAGATCACGGTGGACGTGAAGGGAGAGATCCTCGCCCTCAAGAACACGATCAACACGATGGTCGACCAGCTCAACGCCTTCGCCGGCGAGGTGACGCGCGTGGCGCGCGAGGTCGGCACGGACGGAAAGCTCGGCGGGCAAGCGGCCGTGCCGGGCGTCGGCGGTACGTGGAAGGACCTCACCGACAACGTAAACCTGATGGCCACCAACCTCACGAACCAGGTGCGCGGCATCGCGGAAGTCGTGACGGCGGTGGCTCAGGGCAACCTCAAGCGGAAGCTGACCGTGGATGCGAAGGGCGAGATCGCCGCACTCGCGGACACGATCAACTTCATGATCGATACGCTTTCGACCTTCGGCGACCAGGTCACGAACATGGCGCGCGAGGTGGGTATCGAAGGAAAGCTGGGGGGACAGGCGAGGGTCCCGGGCGCCGCGGGCTTGTGGCGCGACCTTACCGACAACGTAAACCAGCTCGCCGCGAACCTGACGAACCAGGTTCGCTCGATCGCCGAAGTGGCGACCGCGGTGACCAAGGGCGACCTGACGCGTTCGATCGCGGTCCAGGCGGCCGGCGAAATGGCCGCCCTCAAGGACACGATCAACGAGATGATCGGCAACCTGAAGGACCAGACGCTCAAGAATGCGGAGCAGGACTGGCTCAAGACCAATCTCGCCCGCTTCAGCCGAATGCTCCAGGGCGAGCGCGACCTTGCGACAGTTTCGAACCTCATCATGTCGGAGCTCGCGCCGCTAGTGAATGCGCAATATGGCGTGTTCTACGTCACCAAGCGGGAAGAAGACGAAACCAAACTCGAGCTCGTGGCAAGCTACGGTGCCGAAGGTCCGGACGAACTGAAGCATGAATTCCGGCTTCGCGAGGGATTGATCGGCCAGGCAGCGGCGGATCGCCGGCCCATCCTGCTGAGAGACGTCCCGCCGGACTTCATCCGAGTCGGCTCAGGCCTCGGCTATGCCAGCCCGGCGAACGTGAACATCCTCCCGGCCCTGTTCGAGGACGAAGTGAAAGCGGTGATCGAGCTCGCCTCATTCAACGAGTTCAACGAAACGCACCAGAACTTCCTCGACCAGCTGATGGAATTGGTCGGGATCGTCTTGAACACGATAGCCGCGACCATGCGTACCGAGGGACTTCTTAAGCAGTCGCAGCTGCTGACGCAGGAGCTCCAGGCACGCCAGACCGAACTGACTCGCAAGCAGGAAGAGCTCCATGCGACCAACGAGGAGCTTCAGGAGAAAGCGCAGCTCCTCGAGAACGAGAAGAAGCAGGTCGAGGCCAAGAATCTCGAGATCGAAATGGCCCGGCGGGCGCTCGAGGAGAAAGCCGAGCAGCTCGCGCTCACGTCGAAGTACAAATCCGAGTTCCTCGCCAACATGAGCCACGAGCTGCGCACGCCGCTCAATTCGCTGCTCATCCTGTCCAAGCTGCTGTCGGACAACGCGCAGGGAAATCTCAACGAGAAGCAGGTCGATTTCGCCAAGACGATCAACTCCGCCGGATCGGACCTGCTGAACCTAATCAACGACATCCTCGACCTGTCGAAGATCGAATCCGGAACGGTGTCGATCGAGATCGGCGAGATGCCGATGGCGAACCTCAAGCAGCATATGGAGCGGACCTTCCGCCAGCTCGCGACGGACAAGGCGCTGGATTTCAACGTCAAGTTCGATCCCAAGCTCCCGCAGACGATCCGCACCGACGAAAAGCGGCTTCAGCAGATCGTCCTCAATCTCCTCTCGAACGCGTTCAAGTTCACCGCGAAGGGGAGCGTCACCTTCGGCGTGCGCTGCGCCGAAAAGGGATGGACCGCGAACCACCCGGCCCTCCGCGGCGCGACGCGCGCCATCGAGATCTCGGTCACCGACACCGGAATCGGCATTCCGGAAGACAAGCAGAAGCTGATCTTCGAGCCGTTCCACCAGGCCGACGGAACCACGAGCCGGAGATTTGGAGGCACCGGCCTCGGCCTGTCGATCAGCCGAGAGATCGCGCGACTCTTGGGAGGCGAGCTCCAAGTGCGGTCGCGGCCTGGCGAGGGCTCGACCTTCACCCTCTACATTCCACTCGAGGCTGAGAATTCCGCGGTTGTGGAAGGATCGGCCATTCATCTCGAGAACAGTGGAGCCGTGATTCCGACGGCGCTCCCGACCGGGTTCGACGTCGAGGACGATCGCGACGAGCTCGGGAAGGACCCGTTCGTCCTGATCGTCGAGGACGATCCCACATTTGCTACAATCCTGCTCGACGCAGCGCATGAGGCGGGCCTCAAGGGCGTTGTGTCGACCGCTGGTGCAGGAACGCTGGCGATGGCGAGAAAGCTTCGTCCTAGCGCCATCTCGCTCGACCTCGGGCTCGCCGACATCGACGGCTTCGTTCTGCTCGATCTGCTCAAGCACGACCCCGAGACGATGCAGGTTCCGATCCACGTCGTTTCCGGCGCTGGTCGAAGCCAGGCGGCGGTGCAAATGGGCGCTTACGGAGTGACCGAAAAGCCAGCTGAACGTGACGAGCTCGTCAGGGTTTTCGGACGTCTCCTCGAGGAGGCCGAAAAGAAGCCACGCAAGCCCCGGAAGGCCACAAAGACACCGGAAGTGCGGCGCGTTCCCGAGCTTGCCGGCGCGAAAGTGGTCATTGTCGATGACGACATTCGCAACATCTTCTCGCTCACGAGCGTTCTTGAGAGCCATGACGTGGAGGTGCTCCACGCAGAGCGCGGGAAGGATGGCATCCTGATTCTGGAACAGACGCCCGGCGTCGATGTCGCGCTGATCGACATCATGATGCCGGAAATGGACGGCTACGAGACGATGCAGCAGATCCGTCGCCGGCCCGCGCTTGCCGACCTGCCGCTGATCGCGGTGACGGCCAAGGCGATGAAAGGGGACCGCCAGAAGTGCCTCGATGCAGGCGCGTCCGACTATATCGCCAAGCCGGTCGACATTGAGCTCCTCCTCGCGCTCCTGCGCGTATGGGTCGCGCGCTCACGCGAAGACGCCGGGCGTGCGATGGCAATAAATGCGGTTGCGGCCGCGGAGTAACGCATGAACCGGCCTGTGGGAGAGATTCCAGTGGAGCCGCGCTCCGGACCAGCCGCTGATGGCGCGCCGGAGCAGCAGCCACGCGTCCTCCTCGTGGACGATGACGAGCGCAATCTGCTGGCGATGGCGACGGTGCTCGAGGATCTCGGCGAGGTCGTTCCCGCGCGCTCCGGCGAAGAAGCGCTCCGGCATCTGTTGAAGGACGACTTCGCGGTCATCCTGCTCGATGTCTACATGCCGGGGATGGACGGTTACGAAACCGCCCAGATCATCCGCAGCCGAGGCCAGACCAAGGGGATTCCGATCGTCTTCCTGTCGGCCGTAAACAAGGAAGCGGAACACCTTCTACGTGGCTATTCGATGGGCGCGGTCGATTACGTGTTCAAGCCGGTCGACCCCGTCGTGCTTCGTTCCAAGGTTGCAGTCTTTGTGGACCTGTTCGCCAAGACGAAGGAGATCGAGCGCAAGGCCCGCCAGGAACAGGCGCTTCTCGACGAAGCCCTTCGGGCGAACGCCGAGCGCCTTCGCGCAGAGCAAGAGCTGCGACGTGCAGAGCAGCGGCAAGCGGCGATCATCCAGTCGCTGCCGATGGTGCTCTATCTCGAGCCTTACGATTCAAAGCGGTGCGTACCGGACTACATCAGCGGCGACATCGCGGCAATCACCGGCATTGCTTACGAGGAGCTGCGGAGCAATCCGGGAATGTGGTTTGAGCGGCTCCATGCCGAGGATCGACCGCGGCTGGAGGAAGCTCTCAAGGCTCGCGGCACGACGGGAAAGATGTCAATCGAATATCGATGGCAATGCGCGGACGGCAATTACAAATGCTTCCTCGACCAGGCCGTGCTGCTGCGCGACGTCGATGGTAAACCGGTCGAATTCGCCGGGACGATTACCGACGTCACCGACCAGCGTTCGCTCGAAAGCCAGTTGATCCAGGCGCAGAAGATGGACGCGATCGGCAAGTTGACCGGTGGAATCGCGCACGATTTCAACAATCTTCTCGCAGCGGTGATCGGCGGTCTCGGTCTTCTCGACAAGCGCGCGGACCTGGATGACGACCAGCGCAAGATCCTCGACATGACGAGGCGGGCTGCCGACCAGGGGACCGAGCTGATCCGGCGCCTTCTCGCTTTCGCCCGGCGGCAGAAGCTCGAACCGAACCCCATCGATCTCGTCAGCCTCAAGGAAGCGCTCAGCGACCTTCTCGCTCACACGCTCGGCGGACTAGTGCATGTCGAGTGGCGATCCGAGAAGAACGTGTGGAACGCCTTTGCCGATCAGGCGCAGCTCGAGCTTGCGCTCCTCAATCTGATCATAAACGCGCGGGACGCGATGCCAGCTGGCGGGGCGATAACCGTCGCGACCAAGAACGCTAAGGCTGGAATTGACCATTGGGCGGATCTGCCCGAGGGCGATTATGTGATCGTGTCGGTGAGCGACACCGGCGTCGGCATCTCACCGGAGCTGATGGACAAAGTGATGGAACCCTTCTTCACCACGAAAGAAGTGGGGAAGGGCAGCGGCCTCGGCCTCAGCATGGTGTATGGCTTCGCCAAGCAGTCTAACGGGGCCTTTCGGCTGACCAGCGAGGTCTGCTGCGGGACTACGGCCGAGCTTTGGCTCCCGCGAGCATCGGCCGAGATCGCCGCCGTCATCAAGCCCGTCAAAGAGCCGCAGCCTGACGTCCTGCCAGGTCTCCGAGTTCTGTTGGTCGACGACCATGCGGAAGTCCGTAGGACGACGGCCGCGATGCTCGAGGATCTTGGGCACAAGGTTGTGGAGGCTGCCAATGGCGCCGATGCGATCGGAGCGCTGAAGAACGGTTCCTGCAAATTCGATGTGCTGATCAGCGACTATGCGATGCCGAATTGCTCAGGCACGGATTTTCTCCGGGAAGCGCGAACCCTATGCCCGGGCGTCCCGGCGGTGATCATCACTGGATATGTGGACGCGGAAGTGATCGGGGATCGCCCGGAGGGCGTAGAGGTCATCCCCAAGCCCTTCACGCTCCATAAGCTCCAGGCCGCGCTCGCCCGGGTTCACGATGCGTCTGTCGCGGCGGGGTAATGCCGATTTACAGCAGAGCGTGGCCAACGAAAGACGATCCGTGAAACCCGTCCGTCGCTGCTTGGTTAAGCGCTAAGGCCCCCGTTGCAAGATTTCGAGACGTATTCTGCCAGGTGAACAGATTCCGCCCGATCCGAATATCGATACCGTGAACGCCCGTTTGAGTGACGGGCTGAAGGTCTGCCGGTCGATGGTCTCGAATTACAAAGCCTTGCTCGAGGGAGATCAGACGACTCCTGAGCTGCCGGCCGAGGCTGACGAGCCAAGCGGGGCCGAGCCTAATCCGCGTCGACTCGGACGATCGTTCCCTTAACGAACGCTTGCGCGGCTGCGGCGAGGTCTGCCGCCGTGATGGTCAAAAGATCGGAGTGGAGACGCTCATGTGTCCGCAACCCACCGGTCTCGATAAATTCGCGGGCAAGCTTTGCGGTCAATTCGTCGTTGCTCTGAGCGGCGCTGACGTCGCGGCCGAGAAAGTGACTTCGGGCTGCGTCCAATTCGGCGCGGGACGGCGGATTGGCGACGAGGTTTGCGAGTTGCGTCCGCAATTCCGCTTCCATCGCATCCGCCTTGTCGGGATCGACGCCGGTCGAGATTGTCGCCCAGGTTCGGCGGCCGTCGGTCCGGTAGTCGCTGTAGATGTGATAGACGATCCCTTTCTCGGTGATCGCCGACCGGCCGAGCCGCCCGGAATAATCGTGGGTAAGGACGTAGAGCAGCAATTGCCACGCAAGCGCTTCGCGCGTTCCGTTCGGCGGACCTTCAACGACGTAACCAAGCGCTCCTTGCGACAGCGGCTCGGCGATCCGCTCGCGAACGACGCGCAAAGTAGGAAGGGCGGGGGGCCGGGCTTCGGCGGCAGGCTTGCTTGCACTCGTCTGACCGAGATCGCGTTCTAGGATTGCGAATGCTTGGCCCGGCTCGACTTTGCCACTGATTATCACGGCCATGGGCTTCGGAATGTTGGTGGGATGAGCGCCAATTTGCCCGGCAATCAGTTGTTGCAGCCGGCTCGTTGGGTCCTGGCTTGGCACTTCCTCATGTGTTCGGCGCTGGCGACTGTCGATAATCGATTGGGAGATCAGCGCTTCGAGCTCTTCTGACGTTCCGGACCGGACGACGGCATCGAGTTCCGGGAAGTTCATGCGGATGACTCCCTGCTTCGACCGGCGCGGTCAGCAGCAGCTCGACCGTCGCCATGTCGGACAGAGGATTCGGTTGAACGATGGCGGGCAAACCACTGGAAAGACGGCGAAACTGCGGCCCCCTTGCCGCACCAGTTGCGGGTGCCGTGCCCGAACGATCGGCAGCTTGTTTGGGAGCGGCTGCGCCTGGACGTGAGGTCAGAAAGGCGCCGCGTGTCATCCAGCCTAGCGTCGACTGGTCCATACGCAGGTAAGTCCGGGCAACACGCTGCACGTCCATCGTGGTGACCGCTCTGACTCGCTGCGGCATGGCGAGCAGTGCATCGAGAGCGCCAACGCCTTCGAAGAACGCAAGCTGGTGCGCCGCGTCTTCGGTGGTCTGCACGTTCTCGGCCAGCTCGCGGATGACCGCCGCTTTCGCTTCATCCAGGCGCCGTCCTGTCGTCGGCTGACCCGCTATTGTGGCGATACGTTTTTTCAATTCGCGTTCGAGCGCAGCGCGATCGGCGGAGCGGGCGATCGATCCGCTGATCGTGAACATGAACGGGTCGTGCGTCGGCGGCAGGAAGGTCGCGACTTCGTTGGCCGCCCCGAACAGCAATGATCCCTTGACCGACGGAGCAGCCGACCAGTCGCTCTGGTGGAGATTGACCCCCGCTCCGCCGGACAGGATCTGCTGGAGCACCATGAAGACCGGAAAATCCGCGTTCGACGCCGCTGGCGAAGAGAAGGCGAGCAGGAAATATTGCCGGTCGGTGGGGCCGGACAGCTCGATCCTCCGTTGTCCGCGTTGCGGAAGCTCGACGGTATATTGCGGCTGGGCGACCGGCCTCGCCGGGACGTCGGCGAAGTCTCTGGCTAACAGCGCACGCGCCTTCGCGGGCACGAAATCGCCGACGATTGCGAGGACTGCGTTTCCGGGCGCGTAATGGCTCGCATAATATGCCCGCGCATCGTCGGCGGTTAAGTGTTCGACGTCGCTGACATATCCCGCCATCGGGTTGCCGTACGGATGGGCCTGGATCGCCGTTCGAGCAACCGCATCTTGGAGAACGGATGCGGGGTCGTTCTCGTAGCTGTGAAGTTCTGTGATGACCGCCCCGCGCTCGGCTTCCATTGACGCGGGATCGATGACCGTCCGCGCCATCCTGTCCGCTTCGATCTTCAGCAGGAAATCGAGGCCGTCTCTCGGCATCGTCGCGAAGTACGTCGTCTGATCGAAAGCGGTATAGCCATGCCACTCGCCGCCAGCGTCGTAGATCAGTTCGGTGGCGCGCTCGTTCGGGAAGTTCTGGCTTCCCCGGAAGGCAAGGTGCTCCATGAAATGAGCGAGGCCGGTCTTTCCGGTCGTTTCCGCCGCCGAGCCGCTCTTGTAGAGCATTTGCACGCTGACGACCGGGAAACTGTTGTCTTCGAGCATGATCACAGTCAGCCCGTCAGAAAGGTGAGTTACCTCCGCGCGATTGAGATCGAGCTCGGCCGTTGCCGGAGCGGCAGTGGACAGCGCCGTCACTGCGATCAAGGTCTGCGCCCATCTCATTACGGCAGTGCTATGATGTCCCGTCGGGCCGCGCTAGTCTAGCGCAATGGGGGGCGACCACGTCTTGCATCGATCAGCGCAAGCACGGCCGCCAACAGTTATGCGCGGAGAGGGCATTTTCCTCATCGACGAGACCGGTCAGCGGTTCATCGATGCCTGTGGAGGGGCGGCCGTCTCGTGCCTCGGTCATGGCCATCCGTCGGTGATCGCCGCAATGGCGGACCAGGCCGCGCGGCTCGAATATGCTCACACGGGCTTTTTCACGACAGAAGCCGCCGAGAAGCTGGCCGCCGTTATCGCAGGCATGTCGCCGGGTTCGCTCGACCGCGTTTGGTTCACGAGCAGCGGCTCGGAAGCCACTGAGGCGGCGGTAAAGCTCGCGCGCCAATATCATCTTGAACGCGGAGAACCCGGCCGAAGCCGCCTGATCGCTCGAAGGTTCAGCTATCACGGCAATACGCTCGGCGCGCTCGCAGTGGGTGGAAGCGCTTGGCGGCGCGCGCCTTATGACCCGTTTCTCATCAACGTCGCGCTAATCGATCCGTGCTTCGAATATCGCTTCGCCGAGCCGGGCGAGGACCCTGAGGAATATGGTCGAAGGGCCGCCGATGGTCTCGAAAAGGAGATTCAGCGAGCTGGGGCCCGAAGCGGTCATGGCGTTCATTGCGGAGACGGTAGTCGGGGCGACGGCGGGGGCGGTCCCTCCGGTTCAGGGGTACTTTCGGCGTGTGCGCGAGATCTGCGACGAGTACGGCGTGCTCCTGATCCTCGACGAGGTGATGTGCGGTTCAGCCCGGACCGGCACCTTCCTCTCGTGCGAGCAGGACGGTGTGGTCCCGGACATCGCGACTTTGGGTAAAGGACTGGCCGCCGGTTACCAGCCGATAGGCGCGGTAATATGCAGCCGCGCCGTGTACGATGCGATCGCTGAAGGGTCGGGCGCGCTCAAGCATGGGCAGACGTATAATGCCCATCCTGTCGGTTGCGCGGCCGGATTGGCGGTCCAGGAGGTCGTTTGCGAGGAGCGCCTTCTCGATCGCGTGCAGCAGGCCGGAGCCAGTCTTTCCCAATTGCTGAAGGTCCGGTTCGGCGACCACCCGAATGTCGGCGACATCAGGGGCCGCGGATTGCTCCAGGCAATGGAGCTCGTCGCGAATCGCGATACGAAGGCTCCGTTCGATCCTGCGCTGAAGCTTCACGAGCGGGCCAAGGCAGATGCGTTTCGAGCGCGGTCTGCTGATCTATCCCGGCGGTGGAACGGCCGACGGACGCGCGGGCGATCACATTCTCCTCGCGCCGCCCTACAATGTGACCGACGAAGAGCTCGAGATGATCGTCGGGCTGCTCGGCGAAACAGTTGACGCGGTCGCTGCCCTCATGAGCCGCGATCCGCGCTACGACATTTTGTTCGAGCCGGTTCAGATCGGGCCGGTCACCGCGCGCAACCGCTTCTACCAGGTGCCCCATTGCACCGGCATCGGCTGGACCCAGCCCGAGGCTCTCGCGCGGCTGCGTGGAATCAAGGCGGAAGGCGGTTGGGCGGTGGTCGCGACCGAGGAAACCGAGATCCACCCCACAGCCGACTGCGAGCCGTTTCACGAAGGACGGCTCTGGGACGACCGCGACATCCCCGCGATGGCGTTGATGGCCGACGCCGTGCACGAGCACGGCGCGCTCGCGGCCATCGAGATCATGCACCACGGCGGCTCGGTGGCGAACTGGGGGACGCGGCTAGCGCCGATGGCACCGTCGCACCGGCCGATCATCTACAATTTTCCGGTGCAGGCGCGCGCGATGGACAAGCAGGACATCCGCAATCTTCGGCAGTGGCATCGCGATGCGGCGATTCGCTCGAAGAAGGCGGGCTTCGACATCGTCTATGTCTACGCGACCCATGACCTTTCGATCGCGCATCAGTTCCTGCAGCGGCGAAAGAACGACCGGATCGACGAATATGGCGGAAGCCTTGAGAACCGCGCGCGGCTGCTGCGCGAGCTGATCGAGGACACCAAGGACGCGGTGGGCGACAAATGCGCCGTTGCGGTTCGCTTTTGCGCTGACGAGCTGATTGGCGAGGAGGGCCTTACCCACGACGGCGAGGCGCGCGACGTCGATCGAGATGCTCGCCGAGCTTCCCGACCTCTGGGACGTCAATATCTCGAACGTGGCCGAATGACAGCCAGACTTCCCGCTTCGCGAAGGAGGGCTTCCAGGAGGAATATACGGGCTTCGTGAAGAAGCTGACGACCAAGCCGGTCGTCGGAGTCGGCCGCTTCACCTCTCCCGATACGATGGTGTCGCAGGTCAAGCGCGGGGTGCTCGATTTCATCGGCGCCGCGCGGCCATCGATCGCAGACCCTTTCCTTCCGAAGAAGATCGAAGAGGGGCGGATCGATGACATCCGCGAATGCATCGGCTGCAACATTTGCGTGTCGAGCGATTACACATCGACCAACCTGCGCTGCACGCAGAACCCGACCATGGGTGAGGAGTGGCGGCGCGGATGGCACCCCGAGATTATCCCGGCGAATAAGACGGAGGGGTCAGTGCTGGTCGTCGGCGCAGGTCCGGCCGGCCTTGAGGCTGCGCTCGCAGCTGCCCGGCGCGGCTTCGAAGTTCATCTTGCGGAGGCCTCCTCTGAACTCGGCGGCCGGGTTACACGGGAATGCAAGCTGCCCGGACTGTCGGAATGGGCTCGCGTCCGCGACTGGCGCAGGGGTCAGCTCGAGCGGATGGCGAACATTTCGATCTATCGCGACAGCGCGCTCGAAGCTGGGCATGTTCTTGAATTCGGAGCTCGCCATGTGGCGATCGCGACGGGCTCGGTCTGGAGACGCGATGGAGTGGGACGCGTCGCGGGCTTTGCAGTCCCGGGCTTTGACGGACCACACGTCTACACGCCGGATGACGTCATGGCGGGCCGGGATCCTGAGGAAGGACCGGTCATCATTTGGGACGACGATCATTATTACATGGGTGGAGTTCTAGCCGAGCTGGAGCGCTATGCCGGCCTCTCCGTCACGATCGTGACCCCGGCCGCGACAGTTTCGGCGTGGACTGCAAACACGCTCGAGGCGCTACCCATCGCGAAACGTATCGCGCGCATGGGAATCGATGTCCTCACCTACACGAGTATCCGCGGATTCACCGGTCGGTCCGTACAGCTCGTCAACGGTTTGACCGGCGCGGAGTTCGAGCTTGCTGCCAAGGCGCTGATCACGATCACCGCGCGGCTGCCCGTCGACAGCCTCTATCTCGAGCTCGAGAAGATGCGCGGCCGCTGGGAGGAATCCGGCATCGCCTCCATAACCCGAATCGGAGACTGCTGGGCGCCGAGCACGATCCAGCAAGCCGTCTACTCGGGGCACAAATGGGCGCGCGAGCTCGATGAGGAGCCGGAAGGGCTAATCCCGCGCGAGCTCCCGATGATCGAATCCGGTCGCGTGAAAGTCTCGTGATCGTCGCGCTTGCCTTGCTCGCGGCGATGGAGGCCCAGCCTCGCGCTCGAGACCTTGGCATTCCATTCGAAGGAAGCTCCGGTTCGCTCAACGCGATCACCGACGTTCGCGGCGTGGAGGTTGGACAAAGGACCCTGATCGAAGGCACGGCCGTCCGAACCGGTGTGACCGTTGTCTTCCCGCGCGGACATGCGGACTTGCGGCCCGTTTACGGCGGCTTCTTCGACCTGAACGGCAACGGCGAAATGACCGGTCGAGCCTATCTCGAGGAATTCGGCATCGTCCAGGGCCCAATCGGGATCAGCGACACCAATGCAGTCGGGCAAGTCTATGCGGGCATCCAGCAGTGGAGTTCGAAGCGCACCGGGTCTGCGACCTGGCCCGTCGTTGCCGAGACGTGGAGCGGCTATCTCAGCGATATCGAGGGCTTTCACGTCACCGCCGAGACCGCGGCGGAAGCGCTCGACCGGGCCAAGGCAGGCCCAGTCGATGAGGGGAGTGTTGGTGGCGGGACCGGAATGGTCTGTTTCGGCTTCAAGGGCGGCATCGGGACCGCGTCGCGTGTCGTCTCGATTGGCGGCCAGAGCTTCACGGTCGGTGTGCTCGTCCAGTGCAACACTGGCGACCGCAAGGTGCTTCGGATCGCCGGCGTGCCGGTCGGCCAGGCACTGGCCCGGCGGTGGCTGCCTTGTTTCGATCCGCGCATCGGGCGCGGCACTGCGCCGCTGAAGCCTTGCGAGCCTCACGGAGCCCCGGGCGAACTGCCACCCGACCAAGGCTCAATCATCATCGTGGTCGGCACCGACGCGCCGTTGATGCCGCTGCAGCTCAATCGCGTTGCGAAGCGCGCTGCAATGGGGCTCGCCCGGCTCGGATCTTATTCGGGCAATTCTTCCGGCGACCTGATCGTTAGCTTTTCGACAACGCCCGCGGAAGTGAATCACGAGGATCAGGAGAAGCCGAACCCGATTGCGCCGATCGCGAATGCCTCGATCGACCCGATTTTCGAGGCTGCCGCCGAAGCGACAGAGGAAGCGATTGTGAACGCTCTTGTCGCCGCGCGCACCATGGACGGTGCAAAGGGCGCACGCGTCTTCGCCATCCCGCATGACGAGCTTCGCACTATCCTGAAGCGATACAACCGGCTCGAGGAACGCAAATGACGAACCTGCCTCGCGTCACTTATTCGAACACCGGCGAGGATTTCTCTGGAGTCCACGCGCATCTCGACGAGGTCATTCCGGAAGCGGAGACGCGGCTGCTGGGCAAATCCCAGCCCGCCTTCATCGGCGGCCGCGACCGCACGGAAGGATTGGTCGTAAAGGCCGTCAGCCCGATCAACCGTGACATCGTTCTCGGAGAATTCCCGCAAGCCGATGCTGCGCTGGTCGACGAGGCGGTGGCCGCGGCGCGTGCCGCGTTCCCGGCCTGGCGCGATCTAGGCTGGCCGAAGCGCGTCGAGCTGCTTCGTGTCGCCTCGGACGTCCTTGAGGAGCGCAAGTGGGATGTGTCGGTCGCTTGCCTGGTCGAGGTCGGAAAGTCGCGATTGGAAGCGGTTGGCGAGGTCGAGGAAGCGATCGACCTCATCCGCCATTACTGCGCGGAGATGGAACGCACCGACGGCTTCCGCGAGGAAAAACCCGGTGCGTCGTCGGCTGAGAAGTGCAGCGTGGTCCTTCGTCCGTACGGAGTCTTCGGGGTGATCGCGCCATTCAACTTCCCGGTGGCGCTGTCGGTCGGAATGATTTCGGCTGCGCTCATTGCTGGGAACACGGGGGTGTTCAAACCCAGCGATGCGGCCGGGTTGACTGGAAGGATGGTCGTCGAGGCGCTCGTTGCCGGCGGGCTACCCGACGGCGTGCTCAACCTCGTTCAGGGTGCTGACGAAACCGGCAAGGCGCTCGTCAACCACCCTGGCGTCGACGGCTTCGCCTTCACCGGGTCCAACGCGGTGGGAATGTCGATCCTTCGTCACACGGGCTCGGCGCAGGCAATGCGGCCCGTGCTTGCGGAAATGGGCGGAAAGAACCCGGCGTTCGTGACGGCGAGCGCGGACTTAGCCGTTGCCGCGTCCGGCGTGGCGCGGTCGGCGTTCGGCCTGTCGGGCCAGAAATGTAGCGCCCTGTCCAAGGTCTATGTCGATCACGGCGTGATGGACGATTTTCTCAATGCGTTGACCGCAACGACGAGCAAGCTGGTTGTCGGCGACCCGAGGCAGCGTGATGTTTTCGTCGGTCCGGTGATCGACCGAGCGGCGGTCGATCGTTTCACCGAAGCATCTGCAGAAGTGCGCAGGGACGGGGCAATCCTCGCGGGCGGCAATCGGCTTTCGGGCGAGGGCTTCGACTGCGGGCCCTATGTCGAGCCAACTATCGTGGCAGGCCTCGCTCGCGATCATCGGATCAACTGCGACGAGCTCTTCATGCCCTTCATGAGCGTGCTTCCGTTCGACGATCTCAGCGACGCGATCGCCGATGCGAACCGAAGCGCATATGGTCTGACCGCCGGGGTCTATACACAGGACCAGGCCGAGCTCGACCGCTTCCTCAACACGATCGAAGCGGGCGTGCTCTACGCCAACCGGTCGAGCGGCGCGACCACCGGCGCCTGGCCGGGCTTCCAGACCTTCTGCGGATGGAAGGGCTCTGGGATCACGGGGAAGGGCGGGCTCGGCAGCTGGTATGTGCCCCAGTTCATGCGCGAGCAGAGCCACACGATCTATTCGCTGTGAACAAGATCTATCCGTCGCCGAGAGCAGCGCTCGAGGGACTTCTGCGCGAGGGCATGACGATCATGTCGGGCGGCTTCGGGCTGGCTGGCAATCCGGAAAGCCTGATCCCCGAGATCAAGACTTCGGGAGTGAAGGGCCTCACCGTCATTTCGAACAATGCGGGCGCCGACGGCTTCGGGCTCTGGCATCTGCTCGATACGCGTCAGATCCGAAAGATGGTCTCCTCCTACATCGGAGAGAACAAGCTGTTCGAGCAGCTCTATTTGGCCGGCGAGCTGGATCTCGAACTCAATCCGCAGGGCACGCTTGCCGAGCGGATCAGAGCAGGGGGAGCGGGCATCCCGGCTTTCTACACACAAACCGGCGTCGGTACCGTCGTCGCCGATGGAAAGCCGCAGGAGGAATTCGGCGGACAGCTCTACATCCGCGAAACTTGGCTGCGGGCCGACCTCGCGATTATCAAGGCCTGGCGCGCCGACACGAGCGGCAACCTCCAGTTCCGCAAGACGGCACGCAACTTCAATCCCGTCATGGCGACTGCCGCCGACGTGACCGTCGTCGAAGTCGAGGAGCTTGTCGAAGCGGGCGAAATCGACGCCGATTGCGTCCACACGCCGGGGATCTTCGTCGATCGGATCGTGAGGAGCACGATCAATGAGAAGAGGATCGAGGGGCGCACTGTGCGGCAGCGGGAAGGGGCACGGGGATGAAGCGTGCAGCAGTGGCGTTTTTACTGATCACCATCTCGATTCCCGTTGCTGCGGAGCGCGAGCCGGTGCTCAAGCAGGTCGATCTTCCGCACAGCTACTACTGGCGCGAGCTCTATCTTCCGCAGCTGACGACGGGTCCGTCGAGCGTCAGCTTCATGCCGGACGGCCGGACGCTGATTTACAGCATGGCTGGATCGCTCTGGCGCCAAGTCATCGGATCCGACGAGGCAACCGAGCTCACTCATCCCCGCGCGGCCTATGATTATCAACCTGATGTGGCGCCTGGATGGCGGCAGCGTCATCTTCAGCCGGTACAATGGCGACGCGATCGAGCTGTGGCGGCTCGATCTCGCCAGTGGCCGTGAGCAACAGCTGACTTCAGCGCGTACAGTCAACGTCGAGCCGCGGCTGTCGCCGGACGGCAAGCGGCTCGTCTGGGTCTCGACGCAGGGAACAGGTCACTTCAACCTCTTCATCGCGAAGATCGCTGCGGACGGACTGCACGATGCACGCCCGCTGCTCGGTGAGCGGCAGAGCAAGATCTCGCGCTATTATTATTCGACCTTCGACCACGCGATAAATCCGTCCTGGAGCTCTGACGGTAAGCGCATCCTTTACGTCACCAATAGCGAGGTCGCGTGGGGGACGGGCGACATCTGGTCGGTCGCAGCCGATGATCCTGCTGACCGTCGAAAAGTGCTTAGCGAGGAGACGAGCTGGAGTGCGCGACCGGAGACTTCACCTGACGGGAAGCAGGTCCTCTTCGCGAGCTATCATGGCCGTCAGTGGCGACAATTGTGGGTGACGACGCCAACGGGCATGGCGCCCTTGCCGCTTACCTTTGGTGAGTTCGACCGCTGGAATGCGCGCTGGTCGCCGGACGGCGAGCGAATCGCTCTCATCAGCAACGAGCATGGCAACACCAGCCTTGTGGTCCACGATTATGTTGGAGGCGCCGAGATGCCGGTTGTCGGCAAAAAGCGCCGCTATCTCCGTCCGGAAGGGCGGCTGACGCTCGAAGTTCGCGACGACCAGGGTCGGAGTGTGCCGGCACGGGTCGCGCTGCTCGCGAGCGACGGAAGGGCGGCGGCTCCTGCCGACTCCTGGATGTACGGCGACGATGGCTTCGACCGTGCGCTGCAGTCGACGGAAACGCACTATTTCGACTGCTATTCGACCTGCACCATCGAAGCGCCGCCTGGCAAGACGTCGATCTGGGTCCAGCGCGGTTTCCGCTATCTGCCATGGCGGCAGGAGATTAACCTCGTCGCGAACGCCGAGCGGAAGATTTTAGTCCAGCTTAAGCTCAACGACCTCCCGGCGAATTTCGGGAAGTTTGAGAGCGCCGATCTCCACGTCCACATGAATTACGGCGGTCATTATCGGAACACGCCGGAAAACCTTGCCCGGCAAGCGCGCGCCGAGGATCTCGGAGTCGTCTACAACCTCCTCGTCAACAAGGAGGAGCGTGTTCCCGACATTTCATATTTCCGCCCAAGTCCCGACCCTTCGAGCGGCAATGGCGTGACGATCCTTCAAAGCCAGGAATATCACACGAGCTATTGGGGTCATCTCGGCCTGCTCGGCCTTTCCGACCATTATCTGACGCCGGGCTTCTCGGCTTATCAGAACAGCCCGCTCGCGAGCCCCTATCCCGACAATGGCGTGATCGCCGATCTCGCGCACGCCCAAGGAGCGCTGGTCGGCTACGTCCACCCGTTCGACACCGACATCGACCCGCCGAACGAGAAATCGCTGAGCAACGAACTTCCGGCGGACGTCGCGAACGGGAAGGTCGATTATATGGAGATCGTCGGTTTCTCCGATCACAGGTCGACTGCGCACATTTGGTATCGACTGCTGAACCTCGGTAATCGCATCCCAACGGGATCGGGCACCGACGCCATGGCCAATTACGCAGATCTCCGCGGTCCGGTCGGGATGAACAGGGTTTTCGTCGACGCCGGCGGCGATACGAGTCCGAAGGCGCTGCTCGCGGGGCTCAAGGCCGGGCGGACTTTTGCCAGCAACGGCCCTCTTCTCGGTCTGGAGCTGGACGGCAAGCATCCCGGCGATGTGATCTCGCTTAGGGCACCCGAAGCGTTACACTATCGAATTGCTCTTCGATCTCCGGTCGCCGTGCAGCATCTGGAGCTCGTCGAGAATGGCGAAGTCGTCAGGAGCTTTGCGCTCACGGGCGATCGTCTAAAATTCGATGCCGAGGGTGATCTGCCAATCGGTAAGGCGGGCTGGCTCTTACTTCGTGCGTGGAACGACGGCGCGGATCCCGAGGTCTTCGACATCTATCCGTACGCGACCACGAGCGCGGTTTATCTCGAAATGCCAGGCGGCATTCCGCCGGACCCGGCAGACGCGACCTATTTCGTGCGCTGGCTCGACCGGGTCATCGCCGATGCATCGGCGAGAAGCGATTATCGCAATGCCAGCGAGCGTGAAACGGTCTTGAACTATCTCGCCAAGGCCCGGGCTCACTATTCGAGCCTGGCCCGCAGCAAGTAGCACGGGGCACAACCTAAAGCAGGTTAGCAGATGAGCGCATTTCTGCGCCTCAACCGTTTCCTAACCCATGATTGTCATATGCATATGGATGTCGGATTTTCTTTCGAGCCTCGGTGCCCTGCTCCTGAAGGTCGGATTCGTTGCGTATTTCGCAAATGAGGTCCGCGGATTCATCCTCGCGGCGCCCGTACTCTACGCGATGTACCGGGCCGGCGGCACCGGAATGGCGATGTGGCTCGGATTTTGTTCGCTCGCCGGAATTACGATTACGGTACTCGCACCACTGTTCGTAGCGAGGAAGCTCAAGCTTCTCCCAGTTCGAACCTAGGCGCTGATCTCGATCTCACTTCCGCAGAAGCGGCACTTCCGCGCTTCGCGGCGGATCGGCTCCGCGCATTCGGGACATTTTCGCAGCTCTCCGGTGAGCAAGCCCCGGCGCATATACCCGCGCTCGTCAGTGGCGAGCATGGCTGCGCTGATCAGGCCGAACGGTGCAAAGACAAACCCGAGGAAGAAGCCGAGCAGACGGCTGCGGCCTTCGTCTGAGCCATGAAAACGAACCGAGGATTCCGCACGCCAGCGACGCCGTTGCGTAAACAATTAAAACGAGGGCAGGAAAGCCGTCCACGCGGCACCTCCCGTTGACCTGGGTACGCGCATGCTTCTAGCTCAATCTTAAAGGTCGAACCTAGAGACACTCTGGTTGAACGTCAGAGACGTTCAGGGACGTCGGTCGCATTCCGGCTCCAAACGGTCTCGTTCTTGGTCAGCGGCCGCGCCCAAAAGCCGATCGAGATGATGTAAGCCAACTGCACCAGGATCAGGAACATCGCGTGCTGGAGGCCGATGTGGTCTCCGAGCCAGCCGATCGCGAGTGGGATTAGCGCGCCGCCTAAAATCCCAGTGCAGAGAATGCCGGTGAAAGAGCCGTGGTGTGCCGCTACCGAGTTGAGCGCCAGCGCAAAGATGATCGACCACATGACCGACAGTGCGAAACCGCAGAGTGGGAAAGCGATCAACGATACCTCGGTTGGACCAAGCAGCGCGGCGAGCACGCAGCCCACCGCGCCCACGCCGAATACCCGGAGGATAAGCTGCGAATCGAGCAGGCGGAGCAGCACTAGCCCCAGCATGCAGCCGATCACCATTAGGCCCCAGAAGAGGCTGACTTCATAGGCTCCGGTCGTCTCCGCGGGAATGCGGTGATAGACGAGCAGGAATTGTCCCATCCAGTCGGCGAGGCCTTGCTCGGTGCCGACATAGGCGATGATCCCCGCGAAAAAGAGCAGCACATATTTGTTGCGAAGCAATTCCAGATAGGTGTCGAGCGACCCCATTCGCTCATCCTCGGCGAGCTCGGCCTTGGGCAGGCGCATCTTCGCGGTCAGCGCGATGAAGAAGGCAAAGATGAGACCGGCGGCCGCATAGAAGGGCACCCAAGGCGGGCCGTACGCGGAAAACGCCTGTGCATTGGTTTGCAGCAGGCTGAGCGCGAAGGGGCTGAGGAAAGAGGCGATGCCGAAAACAAGCTGGCCCAGCACCGCGTAGAATGCGAAATGCTCTTTACCGACCGTCGATCGGGTGAGGGGATTGATGACGACCTGCAACATCGCCATGCCAAGTCCGATGACGAAAAGGCCGGCGACCACAGCCAGGTAGGAAGCAGAGCTTGCTATGAGCAGGCAGCCAAGGACATTCAGGCTGAAAGCCCCGAGCAACGTCACGCTCTGGCCGCGCCTTTCAAGCAAGAAACCGGCTGGAATGGAGATAATTCCGTAAGCCACAAAGAATGAGAATGGCAGGAACCCCGCCAACGCGTAGTTGATCCCGTACCATTTGATGATGATCGGAATCAGCGGACCAATAATATTAGTAACGAAAGAAATTAGAAAAAATACCATCATGATGTAGACGATAATCTTGTAATTTCTTCTGTTCATATATTTCATATTTTAAGGCGACCCATGACTGATGCGATGAAAACTACCATGTATCATGAGGCTGCCGAAGCCCCTCGTTGCGTTGAGAACCAACTACAGCGCAACGCGGCAACGCTGGCAACGCTTGCCGATCGTCTGCGCGGGCAGCCTCCTACCGCGATGGTGACGATAGCGCGCGGCAGCTCCGATCATGCCGCTACCTATGCTCGCTATCTGGTCGAAACACGGCTTGGCATTTTGTCGTCCTCGCTTTCGCCCTCCATCTTCTCGGTTTTCGAAGCACCGCTTTCGCTCAGGAACATGCTCTGCCTTGCGATATCGCAGTCGGGGCGCAGCCCGGATCTTCTCGCGGCGGCCAGGGCTGCTCGGGATTCGGGAGCGATCGTGGTCGCTTTGGTCAACGATCCGGACTCGCCGCTGGCAGAGTCCGCCTCCATCGTTCTGCCGCAGGGCGCCGGGCCGGAGAAGAGCGCGGCGGCGACGAAGAGCTTCATTACTTCGGTTTCGGCGATCGCGCAGATGGTGGCGCTGTGGTCGGGCGATGAGGCTATGCAGGCGGCGCTGACTCAACTTCCTTCGGCATTGAGTGCGGCCTGGGAGGAGGATTGGTCGCCCTGCCGCGATACGCTCCGCAGCGCCGAGCATCTCTACACAGTGGGCCGCGGGTTGCATCTGGCAATCGCGCAGGAGGCGGCGCACAAGCTCAAAGAGACCTGCATGATCCACGCGGAAGCCTACAGTAGCGCAGAAGTATTGCACGGGCCGAACGAGTTGGCGGGCGAGGGCTTTCCGGTCCTCCTGTTCCGATCTGAAGATGCGAGCGATTCGAGTGTGTTCGATTCGGCGCAGCGCCTGAAGGCGCAGGGCGCATCGGTCGTGATGGCCGGCGGAGACGAGCCGGATAATCTGCCAGTCCCGCGCGCACCCCATCCGGCATTCGCACCGATTCTTCAGATCCAGGCATTTTATCGCATGGCGGCCGAGCTGGCTTGCGACCGGGGATTCAATCCCGATCAGCCCAGGCACGTGCAAAAAGTCACGCACACAGTCTGATGACCACTGAGCTCGTCGCGGCCGACATTGGCGGGACACATGCCCGCTTTGCGCTCGCGCAGATCGCGGACGGCCGTGTGAGCCAAGTGGGTGAAGCACTCACGCTCATGACTGCGGATTACCGCGGACTGACCGAGGCTTGGCAGGCCTTCGCCGATCATTTGGGACGCCAGTTACCGCGCGCCGCCGCGCTCGCCTTCGCTTATCCGGTCGAGAATGACCTCCCTCAGCTGACCAACACGCCTTGGACGATCGATGCGCGGACGCTTCCAGAGGCCCTGGGCATCGCCGAGTATGTGATCCTCAACGATTTCGCCGCCATTGGCCACGCCGCCGCGACGCTTGATCCGTCGCAGTTTTTGCACATTGCCGGGCCGGACATTCCGCTTCCTGAAAGCGGCGTGATCAGCATCGTCGGGCCCGGAACCGGCCTTGGGGTGGGTTTGGTGATCCGCGGGATTGGCCAGTACCAGGTCATCGCCAGCGAAGGCGGCAACATGGACTTCTCGCCCCACGACGATCTCGACGATCGTCTCATGGCAGCACTGCGCCGACGGTATGGCCACGTATCGGCCGAGCGCCTCGTATCCGGGCCCGGCCTAAAGGACATTTACGAAGTAATGGCGGGGGAGATTGCGCCTTATGCCGACGATCGCGATCTCTGGCAGGCGGCGCTCGAGGGCAGCGATCGTGTCGCTGCGGCGGCGTTGGAGCGGTGTTGCCTTTGCCTCGGCAGCTTCGCGGGAAACATAGTGCTAGCCCACGGGGCTAATGCGCTGATCCTGGCCGGCGGGCTGGGCCTGCGGCTGCGCGAATATCTACCCGCGTCGGGTTTTGCAGAAATGCTCGTCGCGAAAGGCGAGTACAGATCGATCCTCGAGCAACTGCCGGTAAAGCTCGTCGCCCATCCGGAACCCGGCCTATATGGAGCGGCTGCAGCATTTGCGGAGCGGTTCGCAGGCCTCCACTGAATAAGTGAGCCTCGCTACTTTCGGTCGATGCAGAATTGCCGGCAGATCGTGTGAGCGATGTAGCCGGCCGCCGTCGCGAACGCGACGGCCCTGGCTATCGGGAATGCCGGTATCGGCTTTGACACCCTCCGTGATGATCCCGCCGTCCCAGGGACTTTGCTTGAGGATCTTCAACGCCTGGGCGCGACCGGCCTTGAGCCCCAGATGGTCAGCGACTTCCCATGAGGTGGTGAAAGGCAGCCGGTAGCTTCCCGGCAGGCCGTATGGCTGATTGGAATAGCTGTACCGGTATTGCGCCGAGTGCAGCCAGGCATAGGTTCGGCGGAAGAGCGGGTCATCCTCGCTGATGAAGCCGAGCGCCGGCAGTTTCATCAGCGATCCCGGGGGAACGTCAGCGAAGTCACCGCCGGCGGCGTCGGCAATGACGGCGAAGATCGGTCCGCCCGCGCCGGGCGCGCCGGCGAGAACGCCATATCGGTAGATCGCAGCTTCGAGTTTGGACGCCTCAGAGGTCATGGACGCCGCTTCTTGCGCCCGATTCTCAAGCGTCGCGAGTTTCGCGAGATCGCTGAACGCTCTCCACGTCAGGACATTGTCGTAGATCGAGAAGGGCTTGCGGACATATTCGTCCTGCGAATCCTGAAAGGTTTCGAACATTCCCGTTGCAGGATCTCGCTGAGCGCGCAGCCGCTCGAATAGCTTGGCAAGGAGATCGCGATGTCGTTCGAGCATCGCCATGTCGTGCGTCTTGTCGATGTAAGAAGCGAGCGCGACGATCGGCGCCACAAGCTCGTCGAGTTCGAACCCGTCCTCGAGCACGACGCCGTCGATGAAGCGGCTGTGGATCCCGATGTTGCGCCCCTGGATGCCGAGCGCATAATCGAGGATCTCGCGCGATCGTGCCGGATCACTGTCCAGGACTGCAGGAAAGCTCCACAGGAGCGCGTCCCGGTCCCAATAGGCGGCCGAAACATAGTAGCGATTGCTGCGCGAGGTCATGCCGACAAACTGCTCGGTGTCGATCGCTCGTCCCCACGCGTAGTAGGTCGAGAACAGCAGGTTCCGGTTCATGATCCGATCGAGATCGGGATCGCCGGTGGTGCGGGTGAGACGATGCGCGTCGTCGGCGGCCTGATCGATCACTCCGTCGAGACCGTAGCGGTCGATTTTCTTGTTGAGCACGCGCATCGCGTAGGCCGCGCTATATTCATCCAGGCCGACGCCGATGATGAAATGCATGTCGAGCGTCTGGCCCGGCGCCAACTGCGCTTCGTGACGGGCGCTAAGGCCGGGATTGTCGGTGCCGGTACGAAGAGTGCCCTCGGAGCCCACATAAGCGAAGCCCCACGCCATCTGGGTGTCGTCCGTGTTGTATTTGAAGATCTCCATGTCGCTGTCGATCGGTGTGGGCGACATGGCGCGATTGCCGTTCAGCGGTTCCGGCGAATAAGTGACGCGGTTGGTCTTGCCCCAATCCATGTCCATTCCCGGTGCGACCTGCAACGGAGTGTTGCGCAGGTTGGTAACCTGGAAGCGTACGATTGCGGCCCGACTGTCGGGTGGGGCGACATAGGTAAGGCGGACGCGGACTCCGTTCGCTTCCATCGTTCCCGTAGGTATCCAATAATCGCGCAACGCCCACTTGATCTGAGCGAGCGACCGCCGGGCGCCCGCTATTTCGATGAAGGGCGACATCAGCGGCCGGTCCGCCACCCCGGCAACTTCCAGGAGCCCGCGATAGCGCATCGAAATGACGTTGAAATTCTGAAGCGCGCCGTCGCTTGCGCGAATGGAGGGAAGGGCGATCCAGTCGTTGCCGGTGGGAATCACATCATCGGCGCTGAGCTCAAGGTTGACCGTGCGCGCGCTCACTGGCCCGGCCAATGTTGGCGCGGAACCCGACGCCATCGCGATGCTTGCCGCTGCTATGAGGAGGCCGCGCACCTTGCTCACCGGGCTGCCTCACGATCCAGAATGTGCAAAACGTAAACCCCCGGGCCGTATCCGACCATCGGCATGGCGCCCGTCGGGTCGCCGATCTTGCCCGGGAAAAGCTTGCACGGAACGGCGACATACATTTCCGGAATGATGTTGTGGTCGATCGCGGCCTTGCCGACGATCCGCTGCAGCATTGCGTCGGCCTCGGCTCTTCCGGCCCAGCCGGCGATACAGCTCGGCAAGCTGGAGATCGACGAACAGGAACTCCTCCTGCTCGTACCAATATTCGAAGATCTTGGGATCGGTGTAGGTGCTGCGAACGCGGCGGTAGCCGCCCGAAGCGCACCTTGAGCAGCTTCATCCGATCGACCGCGTTCGCGGATCAGTTCGGGTTCGCGGACGACGCCGAAATTGATGATCGGAAGCAGCGCTCCGTCGATGTCGTTCTTCACGCCATCCTCGAGCGTGCCGTGCAGCTTCCCGCCGCGGATGAACGCGGCATCGAAACCCTTCTCGAGCAGCGACTTCGTATCGAGCGCCTGCCTGCGGGCGGGCTCATCGCCGGCGAGCTTCGCCACTCGATGCGAATTCTCGCAACCCGACGATCGCCATGGCGGTCGAGAAGGCGAAATGCTTCTTGTCCTTCTGACGCTCCTCCCAGATGGAAGTGTCGGCGGCGACGATCAGCCCATCGCCGTACTTCTCCATATTGGCCATGAGCGGCTTCACGATGAAATCGCGTGCGCTCTCATAAAGCGGCCCGCGATAGGTGGCGGCCTTCGAGGAGTGCGGGATCGTCGTACTTGGCGCAGATATTCGCCGAGCACCCAGAGCGCTTCGCCCCAATCGTCAAATTCGATGTTGGTGCTGCCCTCCTGGGTGAAGAAGGGCTCCTCGGCGCCGTCGCCCGAAGTAGCGCACCACCGAGATCTGATAGTCGGCGCCATTGACCTCGGCGCGCATTTTGCCGGTCGGCTGCGCATTGAAATAGGCGAGGAGGGCGGCGCGCGCCTCTGCCTGGTGGCCCATGCGAATGAGCGCCACCGTCGACCACGCCATGTCCCGCACCCAGGGCGTTGAATAGACGTCGGGCAGTGCGGCGACGATGAGCCCGTTGCCGTGCCGGTCCGCGCGGTTCGGCTCGCGGCTTTGCGCGATGCGGAGCATCGTTTCGCTCTGCCGCCAGAGGTGCCGCTCCTTGTCGTTCCTGAAATGCACGGCCGGCTTCGCACGCCATTGCTCGAACTCGGCGATTTCGCGGCTGGCTAGCTGCCTGCGGTGGGAAGCCCTGCGCGCCAGTGCTCGAAATCGCGGATCGGCCGGCTTCGGCATCGCTCGGTTTCTCAAGCGCGATCAGCGCCCATGCCGGAGCTCGCCGCCAGCGGCTGACCAGGCGGCGCTTCTCGGACTGCACCAAGCGGAATGAGCAGCAACGGTTCGTCGATC
Organism: uncultured Alphaproteobacteria bacterium; assembly: GCA_963738825.1. GTDB lineage: Bacteria > Pseudomonadota > Alphaproteobacteria > Sphingomonadales > Sphingomonadaceae > Sphingomicrobium. Next base: position 324,535 of record CAVTYB010000004.1, read on the forward strand.
CCGTCGAACCGCAACAGGCGGGCGTCCGGCCGCGCTCACGACTTTTGCGATCGAAGGGGCCGGTTCCATTCGACGCGCCATGCGCGCCGCGGCCATTGCGCTCCAGACTGATGATCAGCGCCGGGCGCTCGAATCCGAACGGCATGAAGAAAGTGCCGGTCCCATCGCGCGCGGCGCAGCGGATCACATGCGAATCATCGACATAATCCGCCGCGCCCGCCTTTCGCGCCGCGCCCCAGCCAAGCGTCTTGATGAAGTTCGGGGTCTCGATCCCTTCGCTGAGCGGGTTGCTCGGATCGGCGCGAAGAAGCTGTAGGGATGCGGAGTAGAATTTCGTCGCCGCTCCGGTCTCGGGCGCGACGACCGCGAAGCCAAATCCGTTGCCCGTGACCAGATGAGATGCTTCGACGGGAGCACACAGGCCGAGCGCCAGCACAAAAGTCGCGAGGAGACGTGTTGCCATCCTCACGATCAAATCGACGGACATCGACTTCAATTCGCGGCCATAGCAGCGCTCCAGACTGTCGTCTGGCAAGGACACTCGACACGGCTTCTGCAGGCAAGTCCGAGGCATGCCGAGCATCAGGCGATAGTCGCCCGCAGCGGATATGCCAATTGTTTCCGGCCGCTTCGTAGGTCGCGAGCAGCCGCGGATCGACGGTCACCTCGATGCTCTTGCTTTGGCCGGGTTTGAGGTCGGTCTTGGCGAATGCGCCGAGGCGCTTGGGTGCTTCCCAGCCGGCTTTCTTCCAGTCCGCAGGCGCGACATAGACTTGCGCGACGCCTTTCCCGGCGCGCTTTCCGACATTGCGGATCGAGAAGCTGACCTGAAGCCCGCGCCATCCGGCTGGGCGGCGAGGCCGGACAGAGCGAAGCTGCGTGTAGCTAAGGCCATGTCCGAACGCGAACAGCGGCCGATAGCCTTTCACGTCGTACCATTTGTATCCGATCGCCGCGCCTTCATCGTAGGTGATGTGCGCCGGGGTCCCGTCGGGCATGCCAAGGCCGGCGAGCACCGGGTGGGCAAGCTGTCCGGCCGAGGCCGGGAAAGCTGATCGGCAGGTGGCCGGAAGGATTGACCTTGCCGGTAAGGATTCGCGCGATCGCCGCGCCGCCGCGGATGCCGGGGTAGAAGGCTTCGAGGACCGCGGGGACCTGCGCGAGCCACGGCATGAACACCGCGCCGCCGCTTTCGATCGACGACGATCGTCCTGCGGATTGGCTTTTGCCACCGCTGCGACGAGAGCATCCTGATTGCCTTCGAGCTCGAGGCTGCCGTCATAGCCCTCGCTGTCATATTGCGTGACGAACACGATCGCGACGTCCGACTTGCCGGCGAGCGCCGCTGCGGAAGCTGGATCGCTGCCCGGCATCGAAGTCGATCCGCGCGCGCGGAAGCTCGCGCTTGAGCGCGTCGAGCGGCGGCGAGGGCAGGTAGGTACGATTGTCGATCATGGTCGCGCCGCCGACCGGCGTGACGTCGGACGAGCCGCCGCCGGCGAGCACGCCCTTGTCGGCATTGCCGCCAATGACGGCGACGGACTTCACGCCGCGCAGGGGAAGCAGGTCGCCGTCGTTCTTCAGAAGGACGAGCGAGTTCTTCGGCCGCCTTCTGCGACACCTTCGCGTGGGCTGCATAGTCGATCGGCGCTGGCCTTGACCGGATTGTCGACGGCGCCCTTTGTCGAACAGCGCCCAGAGGATTCGCTCGGCCATGTCGTCGAGGCGGCGCTCGGGGATCGCTCCGCTTGCCAGCGCCGCCTTCAACTGGTTCGGGCCGAACCACGGCGTGTCGGTGACGCAGCAGAAGCCGGTGAACTGGTCGAGGCCGTCGTTCGCCGCGTCGGCAGTCGAATGGACCGCGCCCCAGTCGCTCATGACGAAGCCCTTGAAGCCCCAGTCGTGCTTCAGGACCTTGTTAAGCAGATAATCGTTCTCGCAGCCCCAGCGGCCGTTGATGAGATTGTACGAGCACATCACCGAGCCGGGCTTGCCCTTCTCGATCGCGAATTCGAACGCGAGAAGGTCGGACTGGCGCATGGCTTCTGCGGAGATGGTCACATCGAGCGATGTTCGCAGAGTCTCCTGGTCGTTCACCGCATAATGCTTGACCGTCGAGACGATGTGGTTCGACTGGATGCCGTCGATCAGCGCGCCGGCCATGGTCCCGGCAAGCAGCGGGTCTTCGCCGGTATATTCGAAGTTGCGCCCGTTGCGCGGTTCACGGGCAAGGTTCACGCCGCCCGAAAGCATGGTGTTGTGGCCGGTCGCGCGCGCTTCCGCGCCGATCATTGCGCCGCCCGCGCGCGGCACTTCCGGATCGAAGCTCGCGGCGGTCGCAAGCGATGACGGCAGGGCGGTGCTTGGGATGAAGCTGTTGCGAACGCCGATCGATGCGTCGGTCTGGATCTGGTCGGGAATGCCGAGGCGCGGAACGCCGGGGACAAAGCCTGCCGAGCCCTTGACCTGGTGAGTCACGACATAGGTCTTGAGGTCGGCCGGCACGGTCTCATCCGGAACCTTGGCGAGATCGGTGAACGCCTGATCCGAATAGCCGAAGACGAGCCTCAGCTTCTCGTCGAGCGTCATGGCGTGCGAGCGCGGCTTCGGCCCGCGCTTCCGGCGAAAGCATTCGGGTCGAGCCATGGCCGGTCGGGCGCTGCATTTGGCTGCGCTGCCTGGACCGACGTGGCCAGCAGCAGCGCTACGCCCAACATGATGCGCGATTGGCTTACCCATGAACACTCCCCTCATGCTTATGCGGCGTCTTTGCTTGCGTCCCACCAATAATTCACGAGCACGTTGAAGCGGTCGAGCGCTTCGACGTGATGGAACCAGTCGCGCGGAATGAAGATCGCGTCGCTCGGAGCAGAGCTCGGCAACTTGTGCGACCTCGAGTGCCGAAGCGAAGCGAGGAAATCGATCGAGGTCGGGCGCCGTCACGTGCACCATGCTGATCCGGGCACCGGCTGGCGTTGGATGTATGAGGACCCAGGTAAAGATCGGCTTCGCGGAAGGTGGGAAGAGCGTGAACCGCCGCCGTCCTGCCGCGACAACGGCGACATTCTCTATCGGGTCGTTGTGGGTCGCGACTTTCGCCGCATTGCCGATCCACATCCGTGGCTCCGCAGCGGCAGGAACAAAGGGCATCGGGTGCGTCAGCGCGAATCCCGGGAAATAGCGCTCTGCGATCCAGGCTCTGCGCCGCAATCGCGAAAGGCCGGTAGCTGTTCTCCTGCTCGCGAAGCCCTGCGAGAATCCCGGCAACATTGCCCTGCCCGCGGATGAAGTTGAACGATCAATCGTCCTCGCCCAGTAGTGGAACCGGCCTTCCACCGCCGGATCGGCCCGCAGAACGTTGGTCAGGGTCGCGTTCGCGCTCGCCTCGAGCAGCGACATGGCATTTGTGCGGATCCTGGCGCGCGGCGAGAACCAGCGGCCAATCGCGAGCGATACCGCGCAGAACCATGCGGGTTATCCGCTCGGGAAGGATGTCCGCGCGGAATTGCTCCGGCGTCGGCGCCGGCCACTCCGGAATAGGCGCGAGGGCTTCAGTTCGTAATGAACTCATAAGCGTCCCCTTCGTCGCGGCGGGCATTGATGCCTTTGGCGCGCAGAGCCTCGATATGCGGCGCGAGCCGTTCTTCGAACTCCGTTTCGTCGCGCGGACCTTTCGGGCGCCACGCGATTTCGGCAAGCGCAAGCAGCCGCGGGAAGGTCATGAACTCCAGGTAGCGTTCGGTCGCGATGAACTCCGTCCAGACGCAGGCCTCGATGCCGAGGACTTGCGCCGACTGTTCCGGCGTGAAGCTGTCGGGCACCGGTTCCCAGGCAAGCATCTTCGCGATCGACTGCGGGCCGCCCTTGTTTCCTTCCCATGGCGCGCCGGGTTCGCCCGGACCCTGGTGATAGTCGAAGTAGAGTTCGTCGGCGGGTGAGATCACGAGGTCATGGCCTTCGTTCGCGGCGGTCGTCGAGGACGTCGGGCCTGTCCCTCCGCCACCACTGGATGACGACGCTCTTGGGCGCGTTGGCGTCGACCTGCTCGTCCCAGGCCATCGGCCGCTTGCCGAGGCTTTCGATGATCGCCGACGACCTTGCGCCCGAAATAGGCCTGGACGTCCTGGTTGGTCTTCAGGCCTTGTTCGGCCTTGAGCCGGTCAACGTCCGCCATGCCTTTCCACATCTCGTCGCCAACCTCGTCGCCGGCGAAATCGAGGTACGGTGCGGGGAACAGCCGAGCGACCTCGGTGAGGATGCCTCGGATGAAGTCATAGGTCTTCGGGTTCGCCGGATCGAAGGCGCTCCCGTCGGGATTGAAGAACTCGGGATAGGATCGAGCGGCGGCGCCGGCATGGCCGGGCATCTCGATCTCGGGCACGACCATGATGTGCCGGTCGGCGGCATATTGGACGATCTCGCCGAATGTCGGCCGTCGTAAAATATTGCGGCTTCCCGTCGACCAGCGAACCGACCTGGGTCAGCTTGGGATAAGCGGGGATTTCCAGCCGCCATCCTTCATAGTCCGTTAGATGGAGTTTGAGGACGTTGAGCTTGTAGGCCGCCATCTCGTCGATGATCTTGAACAGCGTCGGCTTGCCGAAGAAATGCCGGCCTTCGTCGATCAAGCAGCCCGCGCCACCGAAAGCGCGGCGCATCGCTGATCTCGACCGCGCGGAACGATCGCGTGTCCTGGCCGTTCCGGTGACAAGCTGCCGAAGCGTTTGCGACGCCGTAGAAGAGTCCGCGCGGGTCGGAAGCTTCGATCAGGATCTCGTTGCCGGCCGCGCGGAGATGATAGCCTTCCGGGCTTGCGATCTTGGCTGCCGGAACGAGCGAAAGCCGGATTCGAGACTGCGCCGCGACCCGCCTGGCTTCAAGTCCAAGTCGCGCTGCCAGATAAGCAGCCGTCGAGCCGGCTCGCTCTTGCCGCGGCCTTCGACCGACGTGTCGGACCGATCGGAACATTGCCGTCGCTGCCAGGCGACTGACGATGGCAGCGGAATAAGCGCTGGATGCGCGAACGGCCAGCGCTCAGCCGAAGCCAAAGCAAGATCAGAATCAAGACAGGCGTCGTCATGAACTGCATACCGGCAGCTCCAAATGAAAGCGCTTCCATTTTCCATTGTTAGGGGGCAGCTTCCGCTGCTGGCAAGCGCGATTGATCAGCCGTTGCGAACAGCTCAAACCGCTTGCCAACGTTGCGCGCGCGATGAAGCGTAACTCAACCATCGACGATGTCGCCAAGGCGGCCGGCGTTGCTCGGGTGACGGTTTCGCGAGTGCTCAACAACGGCGCGAATGTCCGGCCCGAAACGCGCGAGCGAGTGCGCCGCGCGGTCGAGGAACTCGGCTATTCGGTCAACCAGCAGGCGCGGGCGCTTGCGAGCGGAATGGGCCGGCAGATCATGCTCATCCACGCCCACAGCCCCGAGCTCGAGCCGAACAGCTATTACAATGCCGGACTCGAGCTTGGCGCTCTGCGCGGCTGTTCTTCGCTCGGCTTCGATCTCGTCACCCGCGCAGTCGATCCCGCAGGACGATGATCGCTTTCGCCTGCTTGCCTCGATCCTCGAACGCGAGCGGCCCGCAGGACTCGATCCTTTCGCCGCCGCTTTCGGACGACATCGAGTTCATCGAAACGGCGCGTCGCGCGGGCGTTCAGGTCGTCGCGGTCTCGGCGGGAGAGCGGGCGCGCGCGATCGGTCCTGGCCGTGGGCATCGACGAACGTGCGGGCGGCCATGCCATCGGACGGCACCTGACGTCGCTTGGACATCGCCGCATCGGCTTCATCAAGGGCCCGCCTGAGCACCGGGCGGCGGCGCTGCGCTACGACGGCTTTGTTCGACGCGCTTCGTGAAGCAGAGGATCGACGAGGCCAGCCCTGGACGGCCAGCGGCGACTTCACGTTCAAGTCCGGCGTCGAAGCGGCCGAGCAACTGCTGCGCGATCGGCGTCGAAGTGACCGCGATCGCCTGCGCGAACGACGATATGGCCGCCGGCGTGATGCTGGCTCTGCACCGTGCCGGTCTCGAGATTCCCGCAGGCAATGTCGGTGACCGGGTTCGACGATACGCCGATGTCGGAGATCGTGTGGCCGCCGCTGACCACGATCCGCCAGCCGATCAAGGATTTGACCGAGCGCGCGGTCCATCTGCTGGTCGAGAGCCAATCGAACGGCGGCATTCGCTATGAAGTGCTTCCCGTTCGAGCTCATCGTTCGCGAATCGACGTCGCCGCCGAAGCGGCCGGCGTGCTTGACACACTCGGCATCTTTGCCGCACCAAAATGGAAGCGCTTCCATAGCGGTTGGGAGTGCTGGCTCGCCGCGCGTCACGTGCGGCAAGCTGAAGAGGGGAGAAAATCGTTGCCGAATCGTTCGACGCATGCGCGCCGTGCATTGCTGCTTGCCGGAGGATGTTGTTCGTCGCTGGTCGATGCTTCCGTCCGCAGCATTGGCGCAGGCGACGCCGGACCAGACAAATCCGGACGCTCAGCAGCAACGCCACCGCCGCCAGAAGCCAGCCCGGTTACGCCTGGCGAGCCCAATACGACGAAGCAAGGCAGCCCGAAGGCACAATCGTCGTCACCGGCATCCGCCGGAGCCTTCAGGACTCGATCCAGATCAAGCGCAATTCGGCGAGCGTGGTCGAGGCGGTTTCGGCGGAGGAAATCGGCAAGCTGCCCGACGTCTCGATCGCCGAATCGATCGCTCGACTCCCGGGCATCGCCGCGCAGCGCGTCGCTGGGCGCGCAGAGATCGTCTCGATTCGCGGCTTTTCGCCCGACTTCACGACCGTTCTGCTGAACGGCCGCCAGCAGGCGAGCTCGGGCTTCAACCGCGCCGTCGAGTTCGATCAATATCCGTCCGAGCTGCTCGGCTCGGTCGTGGTCTACAAGACTCCCGACGCGAGCATTTCGGGCATGGGTCTTGCCGGCACGGTCGATCTTCGGACCATCCGTCCGCTCGAATATGGCAAGCGCGCGATCGCGCTCAACCTTCGCGGCCAGATGGACCAAGGCGGCGGCCGCAATCCGGACTTTTCCAAATATGGCTGGCGTGGAAGCGCGAGCTACATCGACCAGAACGAGGACGGCACGCTTGGCTGGATGATGGGCTATGCGCATCTCGACGCGCCCGGCCACACCGATCACACCAAGAACTGGTTCTACGACAATTATCGGCGCACGGCGTTCGCCTAACGGCGCCGTACATCCTGTCGGGCCAGGAAGTGCGTGCGCTGAACTCGCGCGATATTCGCGACGGCGTCACTGGGCACTCTGGAATGGAAGCCGAGCGATGTCGGTCCATTCCGTCCTCGACCTCTATTATTCGCGGTTCAAGCAGCACACGATGACTGCGCGGCGCCGAGTGGTTCTCGGACGCCTGGGTCGACGACGTAACCTATACAGCAACGTCCAGACTGCAGACGCACGGCGGCACTATGTTCGAGTTGCGGACCATGTCGACCAATGTCGCTCCGATTCTTCGCTGGGACGACAACAAGCGAACCGACCATCTCTTCTCAGCGGGCCTGAACAACGATTTCCGGCTGGCCGAGCACACGCACTTGCTTGCCGATCTGTCTTATTCGTCGAACAAGCGCGACGAGACGGACATCGAAATCTTCGGCGGTTACGGCTGCTGCGCGCCCGCCAATCCGACGGACGATGCCTACGGACGCGTCTTCGACAGCTACGATCGGGTCATTCCCGCCGAGATTTCCTGCAGTTCACGAATTTCGGGCTCGATTACGCCGATGCGAGCCAGGTTTCGCTTGGCGACCGCTCCGCCTGGGGCGGCTATGGTTCCGAAGGGCACATCAAAGTCGCCGCACATCAAGGAGACGCCTGGGCTCAGGCGACCTGACCTTGAGGCAGGACCTCGAGGCCCCGGATCGGCAATTTCTTCAGCAGCGTCGAAGCCGGCCTCGATTACACCCACCGCCACAAGGACAAGACGGTCACCGAGCTCGACCTCTTCCTGAAGAACGGTCGCTTGCAGAGCCTCGTCGATCCGCAATTCCTGACCGATCCGACGTCTCGTTGGGCTTCGCCGGCGACATGAACGTTCTCGGCGTCGACGTCGACGAACCTGGTGGACAGCGGCAATTATTACGACATCGTCCAGCTGCAGGACTCCAACCATTTCGACAAGTCGTGGGACATCAAGGAAGACATCCTGACCTTCAAGGCGAAGGCCAATATCGATTCCGGCGACCTGCACGGGAATGTCGGCATCCAGGTGGTCAGGCAGAAGCAGGAATCATCGGGCCTGCGCATCAACACGGCGGTCACGCCGATCCAGCTCGTCCATGTCGATGAGGGCGCCAACTACACCGACGTCCTTCCCAGCCTGAACCTCTACTACGATCTCGACAGGCACAACCGCATTCGCTTCGCCGCTGGCCAAGGTCATGGCGCGGCCGCGCATGGATGACATGCGCGCGAACCTGGTTCCAGGCTTCAACGGCGGGGTCTGCAGATCGGCGGCAGCCTGCCGCCTTGCGGCGCCGGGTACGGTGGTCAACCCGTGGTCGGCGAGGGCGGCAACCCGAGCTTCAGCCGTGGCGCGCCAAGGAGCTCGACGTCGGCTACGAATGGTATGGCGGCAAGGCGAGCTATTTCGCGCTCCACGGCTTCTACATGTGGCTCGATAATTACATCTATACCCAGGCGCTCGCGGTCGACTTCACGGGCCTCACGCCGCCGCCGGATCAGATCTCGCAAATCTCCAGACCCAATGCGATGGATGCACCATCAGCCCGATCGGCAGTCTTGCCGCGCCGGCCAATGGGCAAGGGCGGCTGGATCCGCGGCGTCGAGGTGAGCGGCGCGTTCGAGTTCGGCGGGTTAGCCGCACGTTCTCGACGGCTTCGGCGCGACGGGCAGCATCTCCTACACCGATTACAAGCTCGACCCGGCGGCCGCCAACGGCGTCGGCGGCGTGCTCCCGGGCTTCTCGAAATGGGTCTACGACGTCGACCGGCTATTACGAGAAGAACGGCTTCCAGGCGCGCGCCTCCTATCGTCACCGCTCGGCGTTCAAGGGCGAAGTCGTCGCGCTCTTCACGCAATCTCGGCTTCCCGCTAATCCTAGCCGGACAAGCAGCTCGACGCGCAGATCGGCTACACGTTCCAGCCGGGTTCGAGGTTGAATGGCTCGGCATCCTGCTCCAGGTCAGCAACGTGCTGAATTCGCCCTATCGGACCTATCTACCGACCGGTCCGAACGGGACGAACGACGCTCGAAGACGTTGAGAAATACGGGCGCCAGTGGCTGCTCGGCGCCAGCTACCACTTCTAGCGACTAGGCAGGTTTGAAATGACGAGCTTTGGCCGGCCGTCTTCGGCCGAGAGTGATCCTGTGCCTTGCGGCTATGTTCGCTCGCGCCGGCATGCGACCGCCGCCGAAATCTGGCCGAAGCGCGGCCGCAAGCTCCGCGCCGGACGCCGCGCTCGAAGCGCGCGTTCACGTCGATCGTCGTCGGGCATGACGCTCGAGCAGAAGGTCGGGCAGATGACCCAGGCCGACATCCGCTCGATCACGCCGGACGACGTCCGCCGCTATTACATCGGCTCGATCCTCAACGGCGGCGGCGCGTGGCCGTCGATGAACATGCACTCGAGCGTCGACGACTGGCTGAAGCTGTCGGACGCCTTCTACCGCGCCTCGCATGTCGACGGACATGAAGGTGAAGGTGCCCGGTGATCTGGGGAACCGACGCGGTCCACGGGCACAACAATGTCTACGGCGCGACGCTTTTCCCGCACAATATCGGGCTTGGCGCCGCGCACGATCCGCCGCTGATGCGAGCGCATCGGCCGCGCAACCGCGGAGCAGGTGCGCGCGACCGGCATCAGCTGGGCCTTCGCGCCGACGCTCGCGGTCGTGCAGAACCCGCGCTGGGGACGGACTTACGAAAGCTACAGCTCCAATCCGGCGCTTGTGCGCTCCTATGGCGAAGCGATGGTGCGAGGCCTCCAGGGCAAGCTCGGTTCGTCCGACGTCGGTGCTCGCAACGGCCAAGCATTATCTGGGCGACGGCGGGACGTTCCACGGCAAGGACCAGGGCGAAACGCGCACCACCGAGGCCAACCTCGCACGCACCCATGCCGCCGGCTATTACGGCGCGCTCAAGGCGAACGTTCAGACCGTGATGGTGAGCTATTCGAGCTTCACCGACACCGCGACCGGCAAGCGCTGGGGCAAGATGCACGGCAACGCGCCATCTCGTCAGCGACGTGCTGAAGCAGCGGCTCGGCTTCAACGGACTGGTCGTCAGCGACTGGAACGGCGGTCGGGCAGGTGCCCGGCTGCACCAACTGGCACTGCCCGCAGGCGATCAATGCCGGGATCGACCTCGTCATGGTTCCGGACGACTGGAAGAAGTTCATCGCTGCGACGATCGACGATGTGCGCGCCGGGCCGGATCCCGATGAGCCGGATCGACGATGCGGTGTCGCGCATCATCCGGGTCAAGCTGAAGGCGGGACTGTTCGACGCACTCGCCCGCGACCGGCCCGCATCCCGATGCGTCGGTGCTGCACTCGCCGGCAGTTCGCGAGCTCGCGCGCAGGCGGTCCGCGAATCGCTCGTGCTTCTGAAGAACGATCGCGGCGTCCTTCCGCTTCGACCGCACCGGCAAGATCCTCGTCGTCGGAGAGGGCGCGGACAGCCTGCCGATGCAGGCCGGCGGGTGGTCGCTGACCTGGCAGGGCGACCAGACGACAGACGTCGGATTATCCCTATGCCGACACCTTGCTCTCGGCGCTGCGCAAGACGCTCGGCGCCGGACAGGTCGATTACAGCCCCGACGGCGCGGGCGTCGACGTTCGCAAATATAGCGCCGTCGTGATGGTCGCGGCCGAGAAGCCCTATGCGGAAGGCGCGGGCGACATCAGCTTTCCCGGCATCGATGCGCCACACCAGCCGCTATCCCGCAGGATCTTGCAGCGCTCGAGCGGGTTAGCGGCAAGGGCGTGCCGGTCGTGACCCTGCTCTATTCCGGACGGCCGGTCGCCGCGAACGACCTCATCAACCGATCCGACGCATTCATCGCGGCCTGGCTGCCCGGAACCGAAGGCCTGGGCCTCGCCGACATGCTGATTGCCGGCGCCGGACGGCCGCGCGGCCTTCGATTTCACCGGCCGGCTGCCGTTCGACTGGCCCGCCGGCGACTGCCTGCCGAAGAAGGGCGGCGTCCAGTTCCACCGCGGCTACGGCCTGTCGCTCGCCAGCCGGTCGACGGCTCGGCCAGCTGCCTGAATCGCGCGCCGGTCATGGCCTGCCCAGCCGAAAGCCGCTAATCGGCCGCGCGATGCAGAAAATTCTGATCGTTGGTGGCGGAACTGCCGGCTGGATGACGGCGGCGCTGTTCGGCAAGCTGTTCCAGGGCCTCTACGATATCGAGCTCGTCGAGAGCGAAGCGATCGGCACGGTCGGCGTCGGCGAAGCGACCATCCCGGCGATCAAGAAATACAACGAGCTGATCCAGCTCGACGAAGCCGAGTTCATGCGGCGCACCCAGGCGACGTTCAAGCTCGGGATCGAGTTCGTCGACTGGGTGAGGCCGGGTCACAGTTACATCCACGGCTTCGGAATCATCGGCCAGGATTGGGAGTGGCTGCGCTGCCATCAATATTGGCTGCGCGCGAACCAGCGCGGCCGGGCCGCGGGACTTCGCCGATTATTCGATCAACACCGCCGCGGCGCTTGCGAACAAGTTCATGCATGCGCGGCCCGAAATGGCGGAATCGCCGATCGGCCATATCGCCTACGCGTTCCAGTTCGACGCCTCGCTCTATGCCAAATATCTGCGCTCGCTTGCCGAGCAGCACGGCGTCAGGCGGACCGAAGGGCAGGATCGTCGACGTCACGATCGCCGAGAATGGCGACATCGCGTCGGTCACGCTCGAAGGCGGCCGCAGGTCGTCGACGCCGACTTCTTCATCGATTGCTCGGGCTTCCGCGGACTGCTGATCGAGCAGACGCTGAAGACCGGCTATGAGGATTGGAGCCACTGGCTGCCGTGCGACCGCGCGATGGCCGTGCCCTGCGCGCGGACCGAGCCGCTCACGCCGCTACACGCGCGCGACCGCGCGCGAGCCGGGATGGCAGTGGCGCATTCCGCTCCAGCATCGCACCGGCAACGGCCTCGTCTATTCCAGCAAGCATATCGACGACGAGGGTGCCGAGAAGCTGCTGCTCGCCAACCTCGATGGCGAGCAGCTCGCCGAATCCCAACCGCCTTCGTTTCACCAGCGGCAAGCGGCGCAAGATGTGGAACCGCAACTGCGTCGCGCTCGGGTCTTGCGGCCGGCTTCCTCGAGCCGCTCGAATCGACCAGCATCCACCTCGTCCAGTCGGCCGCGATCCGGCTCGTCCGGCTGTTTCCCGACGCGGCGACCGACCAGGCGACGATCGACGAATTCAACCGCCAGTGCGATTTCGAATGGGAGCGCGTCCGCGACTTCATCGTGCTCCATTATTGGGCGAACCAGCGGGACGGCGACTTCTGGGAATATTGCCGGACGATGGAGCTTCCGGCGACGCTCCAGCACAAGATCGACCTGTGGCGCTCGAACGGCCGGATCTTCCGCGAGAACGACGAGCTGTTCAGCGAGGAAAGCTGGATCCAGGTCTTCATCGGCCAGGGCATCATGCCGCAGCAGCTACGATCCGCTCGTGGCGATCAAGAGCGACCCGCAGATCGAGCAGTTCCTCGGCAATATCGCGGCGACGATCGCGCGCTGCGTCGACGTCATGCCGGCGCCATGACGAATATATGAGGCAAATATTGCCCGGCGGAGCCGATCGCGTGAGGCGGTTCGCTGCCGTCGCTCTCGCGGCGCTGTCTCGCCGCTGGCTGCGCGACAGCGCGGCTCGCAATCCGCGTGCCGCGAAATGTGGCTCACCACCGCGGACCAGACCGCAGAAGCTGGCGGCGCAGCCAGCGCAGGCTGCGGCCGGTCCTGCGACGGGCGACGAAGCCATCACGATCGATACGTCGCAGCATTTCCAGAAGATGCACGGCTTTGGCGCGGCGATGACCGACGCATCGGCGCAGGTTCTGAGCGCTCTTCCCGAAGACAAACGCAAAGCGATCATGGCCGAGCTGTTCGGCCGGGCGAATGGCGGCCTCGGGCTTTCCTTCACGCGGCTGACGGTCGGCGCATCCGATTTCTCGACGAGCGATTACAGCTACGACGACACGCCCGGAAAACGTTGCCGGACCCCGAGCTTCGCCATTTTTCGATTGAGCCGGCGAAAAAGTATGTTCTACCGCGCGTCCGCGAGGCGCTCGCGATCAATCCCGACTTGCTCGTGATGATCAGCCCGTGGAGCGCTCCTGCCTGGATGAAGACCACGCGGAGCCTCATCAAGGGCGAGCTGCTGCCTCAATATTATCCGGCGTTTGCGAGCTATCTTGCGAGGACCGTGCAGGATTTCGGGCATGAAGGCGTGCCCGTCTCGATGCTGACGATCCAGAACGAGCCCAATTTCGAGCCGGATGACTATCCCGGAGAGCGGGTCGATCCGCTGCAGCGCGCCGAGATCATCGGCCATCATGTCGGACCGCGGATCAAGGCGCTGGGGCTCCGCACCCAGATCCTCGACTGGGATCACAACTGGGATCATCCGGAAATGCCGCTCGCAGTGCTCCGTGACCCGACCGCTCGGCAATTTGTGTCGGGGATTGCGTGGCATTGCTACAATGGCGACGTTCCGGCGCAGTCGCCTGTGCACGACGCGTTTCCCGACAAGGATGCCTGGGTGACCGAATGTTCGGGCGGCGAATGGTCGCCGAAATATGCAGAAGTCCTTGGATGGATGACCGACAAGCTGATCATCGGCGCCGCCAACAATTGGTCGCGCGGTACCTTGCTCTGGAATCTCGCCCTCGATCCCGCGCACGGGCCGCACAAGGGCGGCTGCACGGATTGCCGGGGCGTGGTTACGATCGATCCAAAGACCGGCGCGATCACGCGGAACGTCGAATATTATGTACTCGGGCACGCCAGCCGTTTCGTCCTGCCTGGCGCTTACCGGGTCGCGACGGCCAGCCGCGGCGGCCAGGTCGCAGCGGCGGGTTTCCTCAATCCGGACGGAAGCCGTGTGGCTATTCTCTATCGGCGGTCGGGCGATGGTCCAATATCGATTGCGATGGACGGTGAGCGCTACTCGGTCACGCTTCCCAGCGGTTCAGTCGCGACCTTGCGCTGGAGGGCGCGAAGCGGCGGAAGGTGATTGAGCAGCGACAACAGAGGCAACGAACGCTCGCCTTCGCGGCAGTCACGACCCTGTTCTTCGCATGGGGCTTCATTACCTCGAACAACGATCCGCTAATTGTCGCGCTAAGGGCGGCCTTCCATCTCGACTACGCAGAAGCGCTTCTCACCCAGATCGTCTTCTTCGTCGCTTACGGGCTGCTGTCGCTTCCAGCCGCATGGATTACGAGCCGGATCGGCGCAGTGGACATGATCCTCGGCTCGCTTGCGGTCATGGCGTGCGGATGCCTTCTTGTGATCGTAAGTACTGGTGCGGGCGATTATCTGCCGATACTCGCTGCACTGTTCGTGCTTGCCGGTGGATTTACCGCTCTGCAGGTCGCAACCAACCCCTTGGCGGCTGAGCTTGGTCCTTCGCATCGCAGCCACTTCCGGCTGAACTTCGCCCAAGCCTTCAATTCGATCGGCGTGGTGATCGGAGTTCATTTCGGCTCGCTCATCATGCTTCGCGATCCGGCACTGCGGACTGCCCGCGCCGCGGCAATGGATCCGGCGCACCGTGGCGAGCTTCTCCATGCGGTCGATCGCGCATTTCTCATCATGGCCGCGTTGCTTGCGGCGCTGCTCGTTTTCTTTGCCATTCTGCGCCGCTTCCTCATCACCGTTGCTCCCAACGATCGAACGACGGCGCCTGCCGCCATGTTCGAAGCGCTGCGCTCGCCTTGGGCGATATTCGGCGCCGTAGCGATCGGCCTTTACGTCGGCGCCGAGGTGTCGATCGGCAGCATCATGATCAACTTCCTCAACCAGCATTCGGTGCTCGGGCTGCCGTTCGATGACGCCGGCGCATATCTTGCGAACTTCTACTGGGGTGGCGCGCTCTGCGGACGGCTGGTCGGGACGGCACTGCTCACGCGGGTGCGCGCAACTGGCCTGTTGGCAGCCTGCGGCGTCGTCGCGGGACTGCTGTGCCTCACCGTCTTGACGACGCACGGTCCCATCGCAGGTTACGCCGCGCTCACCATCGGCTTCTTCAATTCGATCATGTTTCCAACGATCTTCACCCTCACGCTCGAACGTTCGGGGGTATCGCAGAGCTCGACGTCGGGCCTGCTCTGTCTCGCGATCTTCGGCGGGGCCGTCTTGCCGCATTGCGGTAGGCACGATCGCCGACAGCTTCGGGCTTAGCGTTTCATTCGTCGTCCCCCTCGCCGCATATGCCTTCATCGCCGTCTTTGCGGTGATGGCGCGTGGAGGGCAGCAAATCCAAGCAACGATCGAGCCGCCAGCGAGCGCTTCCCCAACTCCCTAGAGAGATCAGCCGATGTCCTTGTTCGTGTTACTGGCCGCCGCCGCCCTTCAGCCGTCGCGCTCGATTCTCTTCATCGGTAACAGCTTCACCTTCGGAGCAGACTCCGACGCAATGATCTACCGCAAGGACAGCGTCACCGATTTGAACGGGGAGGGAATGGGTGGCGTGCCGGCGCTGTTCAAGCGCTTCGCCGACGAAGCGGGTCTGCATTACCGCGTCGCCCTCGAGACCGCGGCCGGCCAAACGCTCGCCTGGCATCTCGCTAACAAGCGCGCCTTGATCGACCGGCCATGGGACGCCGTCGTGCTCCAGCAGTATAGCACTCTGGATCCTGACAAGCCGGGTGATGTGACGAGCACGATCCCGGCCGCGCGGGATCTCGCTTTTCTCTTTCGTCAGCGAAATCCGCGGACGGACATCAGCCTTGTCGCGACTTGGACGAGGCCAGACCTCACTTACCCGAAGAACAAGCGGTGGTCCGGCCAGCCGGTCGAGCGCATGGCGCTGGACTTGCGCAAGGCCGACGACGAGGTGCGTGCGGCCGTTCCTGGGATCAAGCGCATCGTACCGGTCGGCCAAGCGTTCAATTGCGCGATCGCCCAAAAGGTCGCCGATCCCAACCCCTATGATGGAGTTACGCTGGGGCAGATCGATCTCTGGGCGGGCGATCATTACCATGCCTCCAATGAAGGTTATTATCTCGAGGCGCTGACGATTTTCACCGTCGTCACCCATTTTGATCCGCGAAAGTTGGGTCGAACGGAGCTGGCGGCGCGCGATCTCAAGATACTGCCGCCAGCTGCGGCCACACTGCAGGCCATCGCATTCCAGGTCGGCGCCAAGGGCCATTGTCCACGATGAGGATGGATATGCGCCTGCTGGAGATCGGATTGGCGCCGGCGATCCTGTCGCTAGCCGCGGCTGCGGTCGCCCAACCCGCGAAACAGCTGCTGCCGACTGGACAAGCGATAACGCCCATCGCCGTACCGGGTGCCCAGTTCACGCCGCTGGTGACGCATACCGGTCCGTACCCCTCCTACGTGGCCGATGGCGCAGCGGCGATCGCAGTTAGCCCGGACAAGCGCGAAATGCTGGTCCTTACCAGCGGCTTCAATCGCTACAACGGGCCAGACGCCAAGCCGGTCGATAAGCAGTCGACTCAATATGTCTTCCGCTACTCCATCGGCGAGCGTGGTGCTCGGCGGCTACAAACTCTGCAAGTGCCTAACAGCTTCGGTGGAATTGCGTGGTTGCCCGACAGCCACGGCTTTCTCGTCGGCGGCGGTGTCGACGATGCGCTGTACGTGTTCGCGCGACGCGGCTCACAATTCATCGTCGCGAGCAAGATCGGTCTCGGTCACAAGGCAGGGCTGGGCGCCGACGTCCGGCCGCAAGCGGCAGGTGTCGCGGTCAGCCCCGACGGCAAGCGCGCGCTGGTTTCGAATTACTACAACAATTCCGTGAGCCTGATTGATTTGACGACGAGAAAGGTCGTCGTCGAGCAGGACCTCCGGCCGGGCAAGATCGATCCGGCAGCCTCGGGCGTAGCCGGCGGAGAATTTCCCTTCGCAATAGCGTGGGCCGACGCTTCTCACGCATGGGTGTCGTCTCCCCGCGACCGGCAGCTGGTCGCCTTGTCGGTAACGCGAGCCGGCCTCCGCGTGACGTCCCGCGTGTCGACCATCGGCGAACCCACCGCGCTTTTGGTCGTTCGCAGCGCGCACAGGCTGGTTGCCGCCGAAGATAATGCCGATCGTCTCGGTTTCGTCGACACGATTACGGGGCGGCTGGTCGCCGAGCCGCGGCTGTTGCTGCCGACTTCACTCGCCGCACCTCCGCTCGGAAAGGGGCTCAATCCCAACGGTCTCGCGACGCTTCCCGACGGACGGCTGCTTGTGACCCTGGGCGGCATCAACGCGCTCGCGGTGGTGGTTCCTGAGGAAGGCGGAAACCCCGTCGAGGCGCTCATCCCGACTGGCTGGTATCCGAGCGCCGTGGCGACGACCGCCAATGGGCGGCGTGTGTTCGTTGCCAACCGCAAAAGCCCGCCGGGTCCAAATCCCAAGGGGTGCGCACCCGAGCTCGCGACCTACCGCGGTCAACCGAACGCCTGCGATGCGGCAAACCAATATATATACCAGCTTGAAAAAGCAGGCTTGCTCGAATTCCCGCTGCCCGACCAGCATGCGCTCGCGGCGGCGACGATGCAGGTTGCTGCGAATATCGGCTTGCCGGGTGCCAGGGAGCGCGCCGCGGCCGATGCGCGGATGGCGCAAATCAGAGTTCGCGTGAAGCACGTCGTCTTCATCATCAAGGAGAACCGCACCTACGATCAGGTGCTTGGCGATCTCGACATCGGCAATGGCGATCCGCACCTCGCGATTCTGGGCGGCGCCTTGTCGCCCAACCACCATCGTCTCGCTCGACAGTTCGTAACCCTCGACAATTTTTATGACTCCGGAGAGGTGTCGGCGACGGGTTGGTCGTGGTCCACCGCAGCACGGGCGACGGATCTTCTCGAGAAGACGGCACCGGTGAATTACGCCGGGCGCGGCCTGGCGTATGAGGCTGAAGAAGCCGACCGTTTCATCTACCCCCAGCAGTCCATGGCCGAGCGACACGCGACGAACCCAAAGCTGTCGGCCGATCCTGACCTGCTCCCGGGACCGAGCCTGCTCGCAGCTCCCGATCCGGATGACGACGATAGGCCGAACCAGGGTTACCTGTGGGACGCGGCGATCCGCGCGGGCCTGTCAGTCCGCAACTATGGCTTTGCCGATGCGAGTATCTACGACGTGGGTGCGCCCGGCTTCGTCCCGGTCGTGCGAGAACCGTTCAAGGAAAGGCGGCGCATCTACTCTCCTGGCGACAGCCTGCTCGCAAATCGCAGCGATCCCTATTTCCGGGGCTTCGACCAGAAGCTCGCAGATTACTGGCGAGTGCTCGAATGGCAGCGTGAATATGACGAGGAAGAGTCCGCCGGAACGCTCCCTCAGCTGACTCTGCTGCGCCTTGCCCACGACCATTTCGGCGACTTCGACCAGGCGATCGACGGCGTGAACACGGTCGAAACGGAAATGGCCGACAACGACTATTCGCTAGGGATGATCGTTGAGCGAATTGTCCGCGGAAAAGCAGCAGAATTCGACGTTGATCTTCGTTATCGAGGACGACGCGCAGAACGGCGCTGATCACGTTGATGCGCGGCGGAGCCTGGCATTCATCATCGGCCCCTATGTCCGACAGGGTGCGCTGGTTTCCACGCGCTACACGACAATCAATCTCCTGCGCACGATCGAAGCGGTTCTCGGTCTAAAGCCGCTCGGGCTTAACGACGCGCTCGCCATGCCGATGGGTGACGTGTTCGATCCTGCGCAATCGCAATGGAATTATAGCGCCGAAGCCGCTGACGTCCTGAGGACAACCAAGCTGCCGATCCCCAATGATCGTTTTGTGGCGAAGCAATCGGCCGTCGCCTGCGCCGGCCACGACTCCCGCTATTGGGCAGCCGCGATGCGGGGGCAGAATTTCGCAGTGGAAGACCGCCTAGATACTGCGGCGTTCAACACTGCTCTCTGGCGTGGCCTGGGAAGCGGACCGGAACCGCAGGCGCGCGAGGCCCGCGATCTAAGTCAGGACCGACGGGCGCGGATCAAGAATATTGAGTCAGCGCCCTGCGCTTCCATCGCGCCAGCCGTCCGCTGAAAGGGTCTCATCGGCTGAGTGCGTCGACCAACAGCTTCTTGACCCGCGCGATCATTTCCGGCGTGCGCCGCCCGAGGATCCCGCGCGCCTGTTCTGGAAGATGCTCGACGGGATCGCCATCCTCCTCGAATACGTAATGATCGAACATCACGCGCCACTTCGCGAGCTCGTCCGGAGGCAGGTTCTTCATCGTGATGACAGCATGGTAGAGCGCATTGAGGGGCGTCAGAAGTGGCGGCTGGGCATCGCGCCACCAGAAATTGATCATTGCTCCAACCTCGTCGAGCGATTGCACGGCGTGCCACCACAGGCTTGGGATGTAGAGCGCATCGCCTGGACCGAGCTCCGCCTGCTGCGCCGCCTCCAATGCCTGAGAGAAGCGCGGGTGCTTTTCGAAATCTGGCTTATCGACGTCGACGAGGCTTATCGGTTGCCCAGCAAGGGTGAATTCCAGCGGACCAACATAGAGGTTGGGCAATTGCTCGGTCGGAAACAGCGTGAAGTGCCGTCGGCCCGCGACGACGCAGGCGAGGTTCTGTGGCAAGTCCCAATGCGCGGCCGTTCGCGTACGATTTCCGAGCCAGAGTGAAATCAATGTCGTCTTGCTAGTATCGAGCAGTGGCACCGCGATCGTTGGCAACAATCCAGGCAAGTGCCGACGAATTGGAATCCCGCCTGCGTACATCGAATAAGGCCGCTCGTTCCTCTTCTGCCGAAGAAGAAGATCGAGGAGTTGCTCGACCGTCGCGAGCTTCCGTTCGTGATTGAAGCTGGAGAAGTCCTCGCTGTAGCCGAACCGGCCTTCGATTTCGGGTGTTCCGAACCATGTCTGGAACGGCTCCTCGGTGGACGCCTTCCGTAGGAAAGCGGCCATGGCTTCATCGCCTTCCACGGCAGCTTGGACAATTGGCCAATTCGCCACCAAGCCACGAATGACCGCCGGCTCACCCTTCGGCACGATCTCGCGCTCGAATTCTTGGCGATCAACGTCCTCATATTCAGCGATCGGCCGCATCGCCTTTCGCGCTAGCAGCGCAGCTGCTGCTTCGCCAGAAGCGGTGCGTCAGCGCTCGCCAGGTCCACCCGCGACCGGTGGAAGCAAAAACTGTAAAGGCACGGCCACCCGGGATGCCCAGCTGATCTCATTGTGCTTCTGGCTCGGGAAGCTGAGGCTCAACGTGTTCGACCATTGGCGGTAGCCGCGCCTCGCAACGACACCGTCCACCCGGTCCTGGTAACGCGCGTAGACGGCGTCGAGCGTCTCGCTTCCGTGATCGAAATAGAGCCTGTGCAAAGCCGGGTCAGGGAGCGTGGGGGAGAGATAGTGCTCGAACGTCGATGAGACGATCTCATATTCTTCGTCGCCGATCGGCTTGTTGTCGGGTGCTATGACAAGCGGCCAGTGCGTCGACATCATCCCGGCCGCTCCGAAGACTTGCGGATATTCGTCGATCGCATAAAGCGAGATGAGCGCGCCCATCGACGAACCCATGATGGCAGTGTTCGCGCGGTCCGTCTTCACGTTGAAGCGCCCATCGATCATCGGCTTGAGTTCGCGCACGATGAACTTGAGGTAGCCGTCGGACAGCGGCTCGCCGCCGTAAAGCGCGCGAACCTTGTCGCGATAGCCCGGCGGCAGTCCGTTGAACGCCTTCGAGGGAACATATTCCTGGAGCCGCTTGGGCGTGTTCCAAATGCCGACAACGATCGTCGGCCGGACCATCTTTTCTTGAATCAATCGGTCTAGCGTCTCGTCGATCTGCCATTCCATGCCGTAGCCGGCGGTCGCGGTGTCGAAGAGATTTTGCCCGTCGTGCATGTAAAGCACGGCAAATTTGGGTCCCTTCGCACTGTAACCCGACGGCAGCCAGACGACGATGCGGCGCGGATCGGCATATTTCGACTGGAGAATGCCGAGATCTACGATCGTGCCGGCGCTGACGTGAACAGGTCCATTCGGATCGCCTGCGATCGCTGGGGCGGCGAAAAGAAGAAGCAGCGCGATCAGCAACTGGCGGATCATCGAATCAATACTTCCGCCGCCCGAGGCTGATCTGGAATGAGCGTACGCGCGGCTTCGGTGCCGTGGACCGTCACCGCGATTTGCTTCCACCAGGGACGCCACAGACCCTCGCGCGGACCGAAGCGAAGCGCGACGCCGTTCGGCGTAACCGTGCACTGGATCGTTTGGCGCAAGCGTGGTCCGCCGACCGTGATTCCGTCGTCGAAATAGAGGTCGCCGCGACAACCGTCGCCCGGGTACACGTCGAGCTCGAGCGGGCCCTTGGGGGTCTCCATGGTGCTTTGAACCAGCGGCTGGCGAGGAAGGATCGTGCCTGCGCGAACATACACCGGCACGTAGTCGAGCTTCGGCTGGAGCGAGAGCTTGTGCTCGCTCACCGGGAGACCCGTCCAGTAATCGTACCAGCCGCCGGCGGGCAGGCAGACATTGAAAGGTTGCGGTGATTCCGGTCTCGGCGGAGCGGCCACAAGCAAGTCGTGGCCGACGCGTGAACGCCATCGACTGGTCGCAGTCGAGCTTCAACGCATCGGGATAATCGTAGAAGACCGGCCGCATGACGGGGTCGCCGGTGCGGGAGTTCTGATCGGCAAGCGCATAGAGATACGGCATCAGCCGATAGCGCTCCTCGATGAAGCGGCGGCGGATGGCGAGGTGCTCGGAGCCGTCGACCCACGGTTCTGCCTTTGGCGCGTCATGTGCGGAATGGTTCCGGAACACGGGCGTGAAGGCGGCTACTTCGTACCAGCGCGTGAGCAAGTCCGGGCTCGCGCCGCCGATGAAGCCCCCGACGTCGCAGCCGCTGTAGGCGAAGCCCGACAGGCCGAGATTCGTGCAGCTGTTCGACACACAGCCGCAAATGGTCCCAGGTCGAGCTGTTGTCGCCGGTCCAGGTTACCGCATAACGTTGGCCGCCGGCATAGGATGCGCGGGTCATGACGAACGGGCGCACGCCCGGGCGGCATGCGCACCATGCCTTCGAACGTGCCGCGCGTATTCTCCATGCCGTAGACGTTGTGGGTTTCGGCATGTGTGGCGTCTCGCGGAGCGAAATCGTCGCTGTCGATACGGTGAATGTTGTCGAGCGGCATCGTCTTGGTCGGCGTCTCGAACACCGCCGGCTCGTTCATATCGTTCCAGAAGCCTGCAAAGCCGTCAGCGATGAAGTCCTTGTAAAGGCCGCCCCACCAAGTGCGGGTCGCGGTGCGCGTGAAGTCGGGAAAAACCGAAGGCCCCGGCCAAACCGGCGCGACGTACAGGCTGCCGTCCGCCTTGCGAACGAAGTGATGGCCGGCGAGCCCGCGTATCGAACGGCGCATAGCCCTGATCCGGAAGGTAGGCGATGTGCAGATCGGTGATCGCGACCAGGCGAATGCCCAGCGCATTCATGTCCGCATTCAGCTTCTTGAGATCGGGAAATGCCCCCCGGTTGACCGTAAACGGTCTGTCCCGGTCCTGATAATCGATGTCCATCCAGATCACATCCGACGGGATGCGGTCGGAGCGTAGTCGGCTGGCGATGCCGCGCACCTCCGCGTCGCTCGATATAGCCCCAGCGAGACTGCTGGTAGCCGAGCGCCCACTGGGGCGGCAGGGCAGGCTTGCCGGTGAGATCGGTGTAGCGTCGCACGACGTCTGCGACAGTGGGGCCAGCAATCAGATAATAATCGATCGGACCGTCGGGTGCGCTGATCTCGATCGCGCTTGCATCGCGGTGGCCGAAATCGAAGCTGCTTCGCCAGCTGTTGTCGAGGAACAGGCCGTAAGCCGCACCGTCATTGTTCAGCGCCGATGAAGAATGGAATCGATTTGTAAATTGGGTCGGTCGACGGGGCGAACCCGAACGCGTCGGTGTTCCAGTCGACGAACGTGCCGCCTCGACGGTCGAGCGGGCCGGTCTTGTCGCCGAGACCGAAGATGTGCTCATCGATCGGCAGCGTCTTTCGCAGCGTGAAACTCTTGCCATCGAAACTGAAGGGCTCGGATCGGTCGGCCGAAGATTGCCTTTCCCGCGAGGTCGGTGACTGACAGTTGAAGCGACGCGTGATCGAGGTGAAGCGCGATCGATTTCGTCTTGAACCCGTCCGGCGTTGCGGTGACGGCAACGCTTTCGCGACGGACTGCGAAGGGCACCGCCCAGCTTGCATCTTCGGCGAAGCCTCCGCTGCGCGAGACACGGACGCGGACGATTGAATCGCGTCAGCGCCGTCACCTGCATCCGCGTCGATCCGTTCGACGCTTCGATGCCGTTCGCGAGGTGCTGCACAGATTGAGCAGGGGCGGTACTCGCGAATGCTCCGGCCAATACAAAGCCGGCAATCATCGGACGCTTGCTCATTACAATTCCTCGATGGTTCCGGCGTAGGATCCGAGCGACGTATCCGTCGACGCGCCCGCTTTCGATCAGCCTCCTGCCCGACGGCGTAAAGCTCACGGGCCGATCCGAAAGGTTGAACGTGCAGCGCAGGCGCTCGCCGCCGGTCACTCGCGTTCGAACAGCAAGCGTCTGCTCGCCGGCCTCGACGATCCGCATCGAGCCGATGCCGCAAGCGCCGGATGCTCGCTGCCGCAGCTCAAGGCATTTCCGAGTGAATGCAAGCGATCGAGTCTGCGGTCCATCTCCTGCGCGATCGACGGCGAGCGCGCGATGGCTCTCGCCCGTCGGAAGCCATGGCTCGCCGCTGGAAAAGCCGAGATTGGGCGCACGTCGAACTCCACGGCATCGGCGTGCGCGCGCCGTCGCGGCTGAGCGTCTGCGGCCAGTTGGCGATCGCTTCGGGATCCTGCAGCTGGTCGAACGGCACATCGACTTGCGGCAGCCCGAGCTCCTCGCCCTGGTAGAGGATGATCGAGCCGCGCAGCGCAGCACAGCAGCAGCATCTTGGTGCGCGCGAACGTCTCGCGATGCGCGTCGTCGACCCAGCGCGAGATCGCGCGCGGCGCGTCGTGATTCTCGAACGCCCAGGTCGGCCAGCCGGCGTGCTCCGGCCAATCTTCGGCGACGCGCGCGACAAGCTCAGGAGTCAGCTTCGTTCGGCATAGAGGAAATCGAAGCCGTAGGCGCTGTTGAGCCGGTCGATCGCCGGCGGTGAACGCCTGCATCTCGCCGAGCGCATGATCGCCGCCGACCTCGGCCAAGCGTGAAGCGGTCGCCGTAGCTGTCGGTCACCTGCCGCAGCCGCTCGAGGAACTTCACGATGTCCGGGTGCGACTGGTTGTAGAGATGCTGCTGGAAATCGAACGGCCGCGTCCGCTTCCCGCCCTCTGGCGCCGGCGGATTGTCGCGCAGCTCGGGGTCGTGCATCGCGAAGTTGATCGCGTCGATGCGGAAGCCGTCGACGCCGCGGTCGAGCCAGAAGCGGGCGACGTCGAGCAGCGCGTCCTGGACCGCCGGATTGTGCAGGTTGAGGTCCGGCTGCTCGGCCAGGAAGTTGTGCAGATAATATTGGCCGCGCCGCGCATCCCAGTCCACGCCGGTCCGCCGAACACCGACTGCCAGTTGTTGGGCGGCGAGCCGTCCGGCTTCGCATCCGCCCAGACGTACCAGTCGGCTCTTGGGTTTTCGCGGCTCGAGCGGCTCTCCTGGAACCAGGGATGCTGGTCGGAGCTGTGCGAATAGACCTGGTCGATGATGACCTTGAGTCCGAGCGCGTGCGCGCGCTCGACCAGCGCGTCGAAGTCGGCGAGCGTGCCGAACACCGGATCGACATCGCAATAATCGGCGACGTCGTAGCCGAAATCGCGCATCGGCGAGGTGAAGAAGGGCGACAGCCAGATCGCGTCGACGCCGAGGCTCGCGACATAGTCGAGCTGTGCGGTGATCCCCGGCAGATCGCCGATGCCGTCGCCGTTCGCTGTCGGCGAAGCTGCGCGGATAGATCTGGTAGATCGCCGCGCCGCGCCACCATGGCTGTCGCTGGTGCCGGCGCGGTCGGTCGCTCGCTCTCCTCAGCGAGCATTGCACACCGCATAGCCGAGCGGCGGAAGCTCGATCTGCGACGCTGCCGGGCGCCTGCGCAGTTAGCGGGGCATGCGCCGGCCAGCGTCTCGAACTGCTTCGAGCGCGTCTCGACGCGCACGTTCTGCTGCGATCGGCGCCGTCGAGGTGTTGAACAGCAGCAGCATCTCGCGGCCCGTTCGCCGGCTCGAACCGCGAGACGGCGAACAGCCCCGGCTTGTCCTGACGAATAGCGGACGAGCTGCAGCCCGCGCGTCAGCGCGCGGATGGCTGGTGCGGATGTGCGCGAGCTCGGCGATCTCGCGATAGAGCGGATGGTCGGGGTCGAAGTTCGACTGCGCGGTCGTCGCGCTCGTGCCGAGCAGCTTGTCCTCATTGTAGCTCGCGACCTTGCTCGGGAACATGTCCTGCCGCGCATCCTGGTCGCCGCCCTTGCCGACGAAGCCCTGCTCGTCGCCCGAATAGATCGTCGGCACGCCGCGCAGGGTCAGCAGCATCGCATGCGCGAGCATGTCGCGCTTCAGCAGCTTCGTCGTCGCTGGGGCATTCGGCGCGAACGTGACGGATGCAGCAGCGCGAATACGGCCGGCGTCGTGATTGCCGATGAAGGTCGGCAGCTGGAGCGCGGCTTCGCTGCCGCCTTCGTAAAGCGGATCGGCGCGGAACAGCTTGGCGAGCTCGTCGGTGCCGGCGCATCGCTTGCGACGACGTCGACAACGGCCCGCGTGAAAGCGAAGTCGAGCACGCTCGGCAGCTTGTCGACGCGCGTGTTCTCTGCGGTGTGCGCCGGGTCCATGTCGCTCGTCGCGACTTCGCCGAAGATGTGGAAGTGCGGGATGCCGTCGCTTTCGCGCGCGCGCGAGCATCGCCGGAACGAACTTCTGCCAGAACTCGGGATTGACGTGCTGCGCGGTGTCGATGCGGAAGCCGTCGACGCCGATACTTGTCGATCCAGCGCCGTAGATGTCGATCATTCCGCGAACGACGCGCGGGTTCTCGGTGAACACGTCGTCGAGGCCGACGAAATCGCCCATCGTGCTGGATTCGCCGCGGAAAGTGCTGTTGCCGCGGTTGTGGTAGTAGATTGGATCGTTGAGCCAGGCCGGGCGCTTGATGTCGCGCTCGGCCGGCGGGACCTTGACCGTGTAGGCGTAATTCGGATCGGTGAGCTTCGCGAAGTTTGCTGCCGACTGCCGTCGCGCTTCGCCCGTGAAGCCCGGGTTGATCGGCTGCGCCGTCGACGCCGCCGCGCCGCTGATACGGATAATCGGCGATGCTCCGGTACGGGCACTCGCCGCTTGCCCTCGCACTCGGCGAACTGGATCACGTCGGCGGTGTGGTTGACGACGATGTCCATGTAGAATTTCATGCCGCGCGCGTGCACCGCGTCGACCAGCGCCTTGAAGTCGGCGTTGGTCCCGAAATGCGGATCGACCTGCGGTGAAATCGGTGATCCAGTAGCCGTGATAGCCGGCGCTTTCGTGGCCGGGCGGCCCCTGCACCGCCTTGTTCTTGAAGATGGGCGCGACCCAGACCGCGGTCGCGCCGAGCCCCTGGATATAGTCGAGCCGGCTGATCAGGCCCTTGAGGTCGCCGCCGTGGTAGAAGCCCTTGCTCGTCGGATCGAAGCCGGTGCGTGAGCCGGTCGCCCGAAAGGCCGCCGCGGTCGTTCGACGGATCGCCGTTCTCGAACCGGTCGGGCAGCACGAAATAGATGACCTCGTCCTGCGGCAGCCGCGCGCGATAGTCGTCGGCGAGGCACGCTGCGGCGAGCAAGCGCTAACGCAGACAGCGGCGATCAGGCGGGCACCAGTTCGCGCTTTGACGGGCGCGAACTTGCGCGACGAACGCGCCATGGTCGGGCCAGCGCGAAACTTCCTGAACATGCGCCCGCTCGAGGCCGTCGAGGAATTCGCTTCAGCCGCGGCTCCGGGCAGCAGATCGGCGATCGGGTGATAGCTTTCCGGGAATGAGGTTCTGCCCGATCATCACCTGGATCCACGCGCGCGCGTCGAACAGTTCGTCGAAGCTCGCGCTGACCCGCGCCGGACGAGCGGAAAAGGTCGATCTTGTGCTGGAGCAGCTTCCGGCACTTCCATCGTGCGCAGGTCGTCCCAGAACGGCTCACCTTCGCGCTGGTTGGAGTGATAATGGAGGATGATGAAGTCGCGGATGCGCTCCATCTCGAAGCGCGTGCGCTCGTTGAAATCGTCGCGGGTCGCGTCGCTGATTTCGCCGGCCGGGAAGCAGGTCGAGCAGCCGGGTGATCGCCGTCTGAATGACGTGGATGCTGGTCGATTCCAGCGGCTCGATAAACCCCGACGAAAGGCCGATCGCGACGACGTTGCGGACCCAGGACTTGCGGCGGATGCCGGGCGTGAAGCGGATCGTGCGCGGATCGCCCGTCTGCTTCGCCATCGAGGTTGGCGAGCAGGATCGCGGCCGCTTCGTCCTCGCTCATCCGCCGCGACGAGAAGACATGGCCGTTGCCGATGCGGTGCTGGAGCGGAATGCGCCACTGCCATCCGGCCTTGCGCGCGATCACCCGGGTCAGCGGGATCAGCGGCTCGACGCGTGCGCACGGGACGGCGATGGCGCGGTCGCACTGCAGCCACTCCGACCAGTGGCTCGAACCCGGCCTCGAGCTCCTGCTCGATCAGCAGTCCGCGGAAGCCCGAGCAATCGACGAACAGGTCGCCGTCGATGCGCGTGCCGTTGGCGAGCAGGACCGCGGCGACGTCGCCGTTCAGCTGATCGCGCTCGACCGCGACGATCTTGCCTTCCTGCCGAACGACCCCGAGCTTCTCGGCAAAGCCGCGAAGGAACTTCGCATAGAGGCTCGCGTCGAAATGGTAGGCGTAGGGCAGCGGCGGCAGCGACGCTGCCCGGCCGGCCGCTGCGACATGAGCGAAGCGGTTTCCGGCGATCGCGATGGTGTGAAGGATGTAATGG
The DNA here is from genome assembly GCA_963738825.1 of uncultured Alphaproteobacteria bacterium. Classification (GTDB taxonomy): domain Bacteria; phylum Pseudomonadota; class Alphaproteobacteria; order Sphingomonadales; family Sphingomonadaceae; genus Sphingomicrobium. Next base: position 352,714 of record CAVTYB010000004.1, read on the forward strand.
CCGAGCGGCTTGGCGATCCCGAGCGAGCGGCCGCGCAGCCAGTAATGGTGGAAGGGCACGACGCCCGAGCGCGCTCCCGACGAGACCGAAGGCGTGGACATAGGCTTCGTCGGGCTTGCCCCAGCCATCGAATGCGATGCCGAGCTTGTAGGTGCCACCGGTCGCGGCGAGGAATTCGGCCTCGTCGATCCCGAGCGACTGATTGAACATGGCGATCGACGGGATCGTCGCTTCGCCAACGCCGACGATGCCGATCTCGTCGGACTCGACGAGCGTCACCGACAAACCGCGGTATGCAGAAGCGCGCCAGCGCGGCCGCGGTCATCCATCCCGCCGTGCCGCCTCCGACGACGACGATCCGGCGCTGATACTCGCATTCACTCATTGGCTCAATCTCCGGGCGTCCGGCGGCGCGCAACGCGCCGCCGGGAGCCGCTTAAGATCAGGAGCCGCGCTCGCGGCGCCGGTCAGCCGGCGGCGGGCGGAGGCGGCGGAGGCGGCGGCGGTCGGTCGCCAGGATCACCGATCCGTCCGGGCAGGTCTGCGTCGGCGGCGGCGGCGGCGGCGGTGGCGGCGGCGGTGGCGGCGGAGGCGGCGGCGGTGTCGAGCGCCGAACTTGTACGTCGCGCCGAGCATCCAGCGGCGGCCGTAGCGCTGATAATCGATGACCTGCAGATCCTCGCCCGGGTTGGTGGTCACGAACGGCTCGTTCGTAAGGTTGAGCGCCTGCAGGTAGATCGACAGGCCGTTGAGCATCGAGCCCGGCTGGAAGTCGTAGCCGACCTGCGCATCGACAATCGTCTCCGGCTTCGCCTGGCGGAACACGTTGTTCTGCGCGAAGCCCGAAACCTCTCCCTGGAAGCTCGACCGGTAACGTACGCTGCCGCGCGCGTTGAAGCCCCACTTCTCGAAATAGAGCGTGCCGTTCGCGACCCACTTCGAATAGCCGGGCAGCATCTGCGGCCGGAGCTCCGGGATAGATGTGGACCTTGGATTGGGTCCAGCCGACACCGCCGGTCAGCGCCGAAACCGTCGAGCGCCGAATCGAAATCGCCGAACGGGAGCGTTGCCGCCGAGCTCGGCACCATACATCTTGCCGCCGCTGACGTTGTACGGCCGCTTGATGAAGCCGTTCGTGATCCCCTGAGGCGGAAGGTAGTTCGGCCCGGTCGGGTCGGTCGTCTGCCACGGCGAGGGGATCGGGAGACCGGTGTAATCGAACGGAACATTGGGCAGGTTCTGCTCGACGACGAACGTGTCGAAATATTTGTAGAAGAGCTGGAGCGACACGTAGCCCTTGGTGCCCCAGTACTTCTCGAAGCTGAGGTCCGCCGCATTGGCGCGGAACGGCCTCAGTTCGGGATTTCCGGCGGTGCCGGTGATAACCGGGTAGGCAGCGCAGCCAGTCTGGCAAACGCCATATTCATTGGCGATACGCATCGAATCCATGCGCGGACGCTGGACTTCGCGAGCAAGCCCGGCGCGGATGACCCAGTCGTTCGGAAAGCGGAACGACAGGTTCATGCTGGGCATGACGTCCCAATATTTTGCGCCATCGCTGGCTGGCGTAAGGGCGCCGGCCGGGAACACCTGAGTGACCACGAATCCGCTCGAGAGCTGATCGGTGTGGACCGCCTGTACGCCAATGTTGCCGGTCAGCTCGGTCGAGCCGAGCTGCGATTGATGTCCGCCTGGGCGTAGATCGTCCCGAGCTTCTCGTGGACGTCATAGGCCTTGGCCGCGACGTCCGGATTCGAGTTGTTCGACACGAGCGTGTAGATGCCGTCGTTGAGCAGCTGCTGCGGATCGAAAGCCAGCGTGTCGCCCAAGCCGATCCAGCTGAAGTCGGCCGGACCCAGATTGTACTTGTCTGGGAGGACCAGGTTGCGCAGAGCTGGGTCGGTGAACTGGACGAATGCCTCGTCCGGAGTCAGCGACTTCTTGTGATCGGTGTAGTTGGCGCCGAAGCTCACGCGCGAGAGGAAGCTGGAGTTGAGATCCTTCGAAATCTCCGGATGGACCTGCCAGATGCGGTCGTCGACGATCCGGTTGTTCCAATAGCCGGGCCTCAGCGCGCCGTTCGCGGCCAAACCGCCCCAGCCGCGCGGATCGGTGACGAAGATCTGGTTGGGATCGGAATAATCGATATTGTGGCTGGTGATGACGGTGCCGGTGTCGCCGGTCTCGAAGTCCGAGCGTGTCGCCAGGGCCGGAGAAGTTGATAGCCGGTGCCCGCATAGGTCTCGAAGACCAGCTCGTTGCGCTTGGTCTTGTTCCAGCTGAGATCGAGGAAGCCATGCCAGCCGTCCGGCCCGTCGTAGCGGTTGTTCCAGCCGAGCGAATAGAGCTTGGCATGCCGCGGCTGCAGGACGTTGCGGACCACGTCCACGACGTTGTCGAAGGTCCCGGACGTGATCAGCCCGTTCGAAGCGGTGAAACCGGGTCGTGCAGGACCTCGTGCGGCGTCGCGCCGCCCCATTGCAGCGGGACCTCGATGCCGCGCGCGATCTGGTCGTCCTTGAAGTTCGAATAGAAGCCGTCGAGCGTCGAAGTCCAATAATCGGTCGGCTTGAATTCGACCGTGCCGGTGAGGCCAAGACGCTTGAGCTCGGTCGACCGTCGAATAGGACTTGAGGCCGCCGACGACCTTGTTGCCGTCCGGCACCGTCCGCATAACCCCAGGCGTTGAATTCCTTGATCTCGTAGGGCTCGTCGTCCCAGCTCGCCGGCGAGCGACAACGCCCGCGCGGCCGTCCGCGAACTGGTCGACATAAACGCCGTTGACGCGATAGCCGTACTTCTTCGCGTCCGGATTGAGCTTGCCGATGTCCGGATAAACGGCGCGGCCGCCGACCGAGATGACGCGGTGGCCGAACTCGAGCGGCCGGATCGTGCGCAGGTCGATCGTGCCGGCGATGCCCTGGCCGATCACCGACGCGATCGGCGTCTTGTAGATGTTGACCTGGTTGATGACTTCGGCGGGATACTGGTCGAACTGGACGGCGCGGTTGTCGCCGGTCGACGTCTGCTCGCGCCCATTGAGCAGCGTCGTCGAATAATCCGGGCCGAAGCCGCGGATCGAGATGACGTCCGCGCGGCCCGAGAGGCGCTGCGAGGTGATGCCGGGCAGGCGCGCGATCGCTTCGCCGATCGACGCGTCGGGCAGCTTGCCGATGTCCTCGGAGCTCACCGATTCGACGATCTGGTCGGACTTCTTCTTCTTGTTGATCGCGCTCTGCAGCGACGCGCGGAAGCCGGTGACGACGATCGTGCTGACCCTGATCCGCCTGCGGCGTCGGGTTCGCGCCCTGGTCGGCGGGCTGCGCCGCCGTCGCTGCGCGAAGCCGCGCCGGTGATCGCCGGCTGCGCATCGGCTGCGTCTCCTGCGCCCAGGCCGGCGTCCCGGCGAGCGCCATCGCCAGTGCAAGCGGGCTGGCCGCTGCCGCAAGACGCGAACGCGAAGAAATGCTGATCATCAAATATCCCCCTCAATCCGGCCGCTCGGACCGGGCACAAATAGTCAGGGGGCAACGAGACCCCTCTCCCGACGGTGAGGGATATCAGAGGATTTCGGAAGCGGAACGGCGGCAGAACTGCTATACATACGTATTCAAGACGCTAAGATTTCACCTCGATGACGCAGAGGCGGCCGACCTCGTTCGACATCGCAGCGCTCGCGGGCGTGTCGCAGCCGACCGTTTCGCGCGCGCTGTCGGGCAATCCCGTCGGTGAGCGAAGAGACGCGCGCGCCGGGTGCTCGCCGCGGCCGAGCAGCTCAATTACAAGGTCGACAAGAACGCCTCGGGGCTCCGGCGCCAGCATTCGAAAACGCTCGCGCTCCTGTTCTTCGAGGAAGTCGCCGGACGACTGCGCTGATCAATCCCTTCTATCTGTCGCTGCTCGGGCCGATGGTCCGGCGCTGCGCCGAGCGCGGCTACGACCTCCTGATCTCGTTCCAGCAGCTCTCGTCGGACTGGCACGTCGATTATGAGGACAGCCGCAAGGCCGACGGCATCATCCTGCTCGGCTACGGCGACTATCTCGAATACCGGCCGAGGCTCGAGCAGCTGATCGAGCGCGGCGCGCATTTCGTGCGCTGGGGCTCGGCGGGCGAGGGCGAGATCGGGGCGACGGTCTCGTCGGACAATGAGCAGGGCGGGTTCGACGCCACCACGCATCTGCTTCAGCAGGGCCGGCGCAGGATCGCTTTCATCGGTACCGGCGGAGCCCGGCTATCCGGAGGTTCAGGAGCGGCTGGCGCGGCTATTGCCGTGCGCTTCGAGCCGCCGGGATCGAGCCGGACGAGCGGCTTGCGCGTCGATGCGGCGCCGAGCGAATGCGACGGCCGCGCCGCGGTCGAGCAGCTTGATCGGCGACGGAGTCGAGTTCGACGCGATCTTCGCCGCCAGCGACGTCGCGGCGATCGGCGCGATGCATGCGCTGCAGCAGGCCGGACGCGGCGTGCCCGAGATGTCGCGGTCGTCGGGCTTCGACGACATTCCCGCCGCGAGCCTCGCAAGCCCGCCGCTGACGACCGTGACCCAGGATGCGCACGGCGCGGCGGAAGCGCTGATCGAGACGATTGATCGCAGTCGATCGAGACCGGCGCGGCCGAGGATCAGGTCCTTCCGGTGCAGGCTGACGGTGCGCGAATTCGAGCGTCGGCGCGTTGAGGTCACGCTTGCGCGAGCGGCGAGTGACTTACTGTCGCGCGTGAGGGACCGCACGAGATGATCGAGGGACTCACTCGCCGCGAGATGATCGGCGCGAGCGCGGTCGCGCTGAGCGTTTGCGGTCTCGGGGACATTGCCGCTGCGGCGACTGACGTTCGCAGCAGAGCTCGCAACCTCGCCGCCGCGAGCGGCTGGACGACTGGCGATTCCATCTCGGCCATGCCGCGGACGTCGAGAAGGACTTCGGCTTCGGTCGCGACCAGCGAACCTTCGCCAAGGCCGGGCAATCGGCCGACGCCGCAGATGCCCAAGTTCGACGACAGCGGCTGGGCCGAAGTCATCGTGCCGCACGACTGGGCGGTCGCGCTGCCGTTCGCCGCAGGGACCGGCGGTCGAAGGGATCCGACCGCGGCGCGGCGCACGGCTTCAAGGCGATCGGCCGCGAATTCCCGCAGAACAGCATCGGCTGGTACCGGACGCCGATCGACGTGACCGCCGCGGACAAGGGCCGGCGAATCTGGCTCGAGTTCGACGGCGTGTTCCGCGACGCGATCGTGTTCGTGAACGGCTATGACGTCGCTCGCAACGAGAGCGGCTACGCGCCGTTCGCGTCCGAGATCGACGATTTCCTCGATTATGACGGCGGTCCCAATGTCGTGACCGTCCGCGTGCGACGCGAGCGCTCGGCGAAGGCTGGTTCTACGAAGGCGCCGGCATCTACCGCCACGTCGAGCTGGTCCGCGCCGATCCACTGCACATTCCGCAATGGGGCATCGTCGTGCGTAGCGACGTGCGGACCGGACGGCGCAGCTGGTGCGGATCGCAACGGACGTGCTGCAACAGCGCGAGCGCGCGACGCCGCTCGGCATCGCTGCGTCAGTCGCTGATCGGCCCGGACGGGAAGGTCGCGGCCGCGTTGCCGATCGTTCGCTGGACTTCGCGCCGGCGAGCAACGCACGATCGAGCAGCAGCTGCTGCTCACGGCGCCGCAACTGTGGTCGCTCGAAGCAGCGCAATCTCTATCGGTCTGCGATCCGAGATATTACTGAGGCCGACCGGCTCGATCGACGACACCGAGACGCGCTTCGGAATCCGCACGATCGCACTTCGATCCGGAGCGCGGCTTCTTCCTCAACGGCAAGCCGGTGAAGCTGCTCGGCACGTGCCAATCACCACGACCATGCGGGGGTTGGCACCGGCATCCCCGACGCGCTGCACCGCTGGCGCGTCGCGCAGCTCACAGGAGATGGGCTCGAACGCGTGGCGCAGCGCGCACAACCCGCCGGCCACCGCGCTGCTCGACGCGTGCGACGAGATGGGCATGCTGATGATCTGCGAGCAGCGCGATCAACAGCAGCAGTCCGGAAGGCGTTGTCGCAGCTCGAGCGGATGGTCCGCCGCGACCGCAATCACCCTAGCGTCATCCTCTGGTCGCTCGGCAACGAGGAGCCGCACCAGGCGACGGAGCGCGGCGCGCGGATCAACGCCGAGCTGCAGGAGCATGTCCGGAAGCTCGATCCGACGCGCCCGACGACCTTCGCCATGGACCAGGGCTGGGACAATGGCGTCGGCCGCGTCGTCGACGTGCTCGGCTTCAACTACCGGACCAACCAGATCGAGGCCTATCACGCGCGGCATCCCGACCAGCCGGTCATCGGCACGGAGACTGGAAGCACCGTCGCGACGCGCGGCGAATATGCGAACGATCCGGCGCGGCACGTCGTCCGCGCCTACGATACGGAGCATCCGTGGTGGGCGACGACAGCGGAGGAATGGTGGACCGATCGTCGCCGACCGGCCGTACATCGCCGGCGGGTTCGTCTGGACCGGCTTCGATTATCGCGGCGAGCCGACGCCGTTCGACACTGCTGCCGAGCATCATCCTCGCAGTTCGGGATCCTCGATACCTGCGGGTTCCCGAAGGACAATTATTATTACTACCGCGCCTGGTGGCGGCCCGATCAGCCGCTCGTGCACTTGCTGCCGCACTGGAACTGGCCGGGGCGCGAGGGCCAGCCGATCGAGGTCTGGGCGCACGGCAATGCCGAGGAGGTCGAGCTCAGGCTGAACGGGCGATCGCTCGGACGCAAGACGGATGCCGCGCAACCGGCACCTCGAGTGGCGCGTGCCCTATGCGCCGGGGCGGCTGGAGGCGATCGGATACAATCGGCGGCCGCATCGCCGCGCGCGATGTTCGCGAGACGAGCGGTCCCGCGCATGTCGGTGCGGCTCACGGTCGACCGCCGGCTTGCGAAGGCCGGCGAGGTGGTGATTGCGAACGCCGAGATTTTCGACGCGCGCGGGCGGCCGGTGCCGACTGCAGACAATCTGCTTCGCTTCTCCGCGACCGGCGGCGAGGTGATCGGCGTCGGCAACGGCAATCCCAACAGCCTCGAGCCGGACGTCGCAAGCGAGCGGCGCGCGTTCAACGGACTGGCGCAGGCGATCGTTCGCGTCGGCCGCGGCCCGGTCGATATTGTCGGTCGCGGGCGAGGGGCTTGTCGGGCTCGCGAGTGAGGATCGTCGCCCTATGAAATTGCCTCTTCGTTGCAAGCATCGCCGCCGTTATCGCGACGGCCGTTCAGGCGGGACCGCCGGCGTCCGCGCCCATCGGGCGGCCTCTATCTCGGCGCGCGACCTCTCCTACGTGAACGAGATGGAGGATTGCGGCGCGGTCTACCGGCTGCACGGCAAGCCGATCGATCCGTTCAGCGCTGCTTAAGAAGGAGGGCGGCAACATCGTCCGCGTGCGCATCTGGGTGAATCCGACCTGGACCAAATACAGCAATTATCGCGGACGTCCTGAAGACCATCCGCCGCGCACACGCGGCCGGCCTGCAGGCGCTGCTCGACTTCCATTATTCGGACGACTGGGCGGACGGCGGCAAGCAGATCGCGCCCGCGGCCTGGGCGAACCTCAGCGACCGACGCAGCAGGTCAAGGCGCTGCACGATTACACGCTCGACACGCTGCGCAAGCTCGACGCCGAACATCGCGATGCCGGAGATGGTGCAGGTCGGCAACGAGACCAATCCCGAGCTGCTCGGCGGCAAGGTCCCGGGTGAGCCGATCAACTGGGAGCGCAATGCGCGGCTGCTGAACGCCGGAATCGAGGCGGTGCAGGAGGCGGGCCGCACGGGCTCGATCGCTCCGCGGATCATGCTCCACATCGCTCAGCCGGAGAACATCCTGCCCTGGTTCGACGCAGCGACGAAGGCGGGCGTCCGCGGCTACGACATCATCGGCATGAGCTATTACGCGAAATGGTCGAAGTGGAATCTCGCGCAGCTGAAAGAGACCATCGCCGAGGCGAAGCGGCGCTACGGCAAGGACGTGATCGTGGTCGAAACCGGCTATCCGTTCACGCTTCAAGGCGCCGATATCGCGAACAACCTTCTTAGGCGATGACGCGCTGATCCCCGGCTATCCGGCGACGCCCGAAGGCCAGCACCGCTACATGGTCGACCTGACGCAGCTCACCGTCGACGCCGGCGGGATCGGCGTCGTCTATTGGGAGCCATATTGGGTCTCCACCCACTGCGGCACGCGCTGGGGCCACGGCTCGGACTGGGAGAATGCGACCTGGTTCGACTAGCAACAGCACGAGGCGCTGCCCGTGTTCGAATGGCTGCACCACAAATATCGCCGGCGCCGCCCCGCAAAGGGCGAGCGCGGCTAAATCACCACCAGGTCGCGTAGAGGGCGATCAGGATCAGGATCACGCCCAGAGCGCCGGTGTTGAAGCCGGTGCTCGTTTTGTAGCGAACGTCGCGCGTATCGATCGTATCGATATCGGACGCGCTGCGGCGTCGCCAGGCGAGACGACCACCGCGAGCACGAGCGAAACGAGGAACACGACGCCCATGCGGTTGATGAACGGCGTCAGATAGTCGTTCATGCCCTGCGGGAACGCCGCCGTCGGCAGCGTGTATTTCATGATCGTCGACAGCAGGACCGAGGTCACTGCGGCGACGATCGCCCCGGCCTCGGTCGCCCGCTTCCAGAACAGGCCGAGCAGGAAGATGACGGTGATTCCCGGCGTGAAGAAGCCGGTGAATTCCTGGATGAACTGGAATGCCTGTTCGGAGCTTCCGACCAGTGGCCTGGCCGACGAGGATCGCGATGATGATCGCGGTGACCGCCGTCATTCGCCCGACCAGCACGAGGTGCTTTTCCTCGCCTGCGCTCTCGGCGCTGTCGTCCTCGGCGCGGGTCCGCTCGCCGCGGAACTTGGCATAGAGGTCGAGCGTGAAGATGGTCGCGATCGAATTGATCTTCGACGCGGTCGACGCGATGATCGCCGCGACCAGCGCCGCGAAGACGAGGCCGAGCAGCCCCGGCGGAAGCAGCCGCATCATCGTCGGATAGGCTTCGTCGGGCTTGGCAAGCCTCGGCGCGAGCACCACGGCGGCAATGCCCGGGAAGAACGATGATCACCGGCATCAGCAGCTTCAGGAATGCGGCGAAGATGACGCCGCGTCTGCGCCTCGTCGAGGCTCTTCGCCGCGAGCGCGCGCTGGATGATGTACTGGTTGAAGCCCCAGTAGGCTGATGTTGGCGATCCACATGCCGCCGATCAGGACGCTGAGGCCCGGCAGGTCGATGTAGTGCGGGTCGCCCTTCTTGAGGATCATGTGGAAGTGATCGGGCGACGGTCGTGACGAGCCGGTGCCAGCCTGCGGACAGGTCGCCGCCGCCGATCTTGGTCGAGCGTCAGATAGGCGACGACCAGGCCGCCAAGGACCAGCAGCGTCACCTGGACGATATCGGTCAGCGCCACCGCCTTGAGGCCGCCGCGGATCTGGTAGAGCAAGCGCGAAGGCGCCGAGGATGATGAGCGCGATCGTCTGGTTGATTCCGGCAACCTTGTTCACCGCGATCGAGCCGAGCCAGATGATCGAGGTCAGGTTCACGAACACGTAAAGCGCGAGCCAGAAGATCGCCATGATGATCGGAAGGACCTGCCGTATCGCCGCTCGAGGAACTGCGGCATCGTGTAGATGTGGTTCTTGCAGGAAGATCGGCAGGAAGAACTTGCCGACGATCAGCAGCGTCGCCGCCGCCATCCATTCATAGGATGCGATGGCGAGGCCGATCGCATAGCCGGAGCCGGACATGCCGACGATCTGCTCGGCCGAGATGTTGGCCGCGATCAGCGAAGAGCCGATCGCCCACCAGGGCAGGTTCTTCGACGCGAGGAAGTAGTCGGACGTGTCCTTTTCGTGCCCGGCCTTCTCCCGACTGACCCATTGGGCGAGGCTGAAGATGCCGATCGCGTAGGCGATGACGACAATGAGATCGATCGTCGAAAGGCTCATCCGGGCTCCCCTCCAGCCGCGGTCATCCGCGAAAATACGTAGGACGAACCTAAAGAAGGGTTCGCCCAAGTCCAGCGGTCAATCAGCGGCGAATGACTGTCGTTTCGTACGGCCGCAATTGGAGGTGGCCGCGGACTCGACGAGCGTAAAGCAAGTCGCGGCCGCTCACGGCGTAGGACGCGGCTGCGCCTGATAGATTGGCGACGATTACCAGTCGCTCACCATCGCCAGATCGTTCTACGGCGAGGATGTTTGGAGGCGTATCGAGTACAGTCTGATTTCCATCGGCAATCGCCGGATGTGCGCGCCTGAGCGCCAGGAGCTTGCGATAATGGTTCAGCAGCGACTGAGGATCGCGGTCCTCTTCGGCGACCGAGACGCCGTCATTGTCCTTCGCAAAACGCTCCGTCCAGTAGGTCTTCGGACCCTTGTACCAATCGGCCTGGCCGACCGCTTCGGTCTTCGCGCTCCACTCGAAGGCTTCGCGGTTGCCGATGTCCTTCTCGTCCGATTTATACTCGGGGCGCGGGGCGCCACGCATGCCGAGCTCCTGCCCATAATAAATCAGCGGCGTGCCTTTGAGCAGCGATGACGAGCGTCGCTGCCGTGCGAAGTTTTTCCGGCGTGATTCCCGGGTCCGAAGCGATGCGTCGCATGTCGTGGTTTTCGACGAAGACCAGTTCGTGCTTGCCCGGCGGGATTGCGCGCTGGACCTGATTGATGGCGGCTACGATCTTGGACTTGTCGAAGCTCCGGATCGCGTTGACGAGGGGAAAAGCGAACGCGGCGTCTACTCCGCCGCGACGAAGGAAGTCGGCGCCGTCGCCCCAATCCCACTGCTCGGCGATCAAATGCAGCCTCGGGTTTGTCGCTCGCAGCTTCGCGAACACCGGCTTCCAGAAAGTGTCGAACAGGTTGGTCAGGATGTGCTTGTTGTCGAGGTCGTCCATCATGTGATCGAGACGGAAGCCGTCGACGCCGTCCGAGAAGTCGCCGTCGCCGTTCGGATCGACCCAGCGCAAGCAAATAATCGGTCGCCCAGGCCCGGAACTTCGGCGACTTCATATTGAGCGTCGTGATGCCCGTTTCCGCGCCGGGAAAGCGCTGCGCGATGGTGATCCCGAACGGGCCGCCCTCGGGCTTTGTGTTGTTCGGCCCGTGGAAGATCAGGAAGTCGCTGTACGGCGACGAAGGGTTGCCGAGCGCCGATTTGAACCACGGGTGGTCATAGGCGACGTACTGAAATTCCTCGTCGAGATAGAGCTTCATCCCGCGCGCGTGGATTGCCCGGAGCAGGCTTCTGAAATCGTCCATCGTCCCGAATTCGGGATCGACACCCTCGAAATCGCTGGCGAAATAGTTGTGATAGAAATCCGATGGGTAGAGCGGCGTCAGGAGGATCGAGGTGACGCCAAGGCGCTGGAGATAGGGAAGGCTCTGCTCGATCCCCTTGATGTCTCCCTCACGGTCGCCATTGCTGTCGCGCATCGAGCGGGCGAAGATCTGGTAGAAGAGTTCGCGCTCTAGCTGTGCGGGCGGGGCGGCGACGGCGGGAACCGCCACCTGGTTTATTGCCGCCGCGCCCGCACTGGGGACACACAAAGACATCCCCAAGAGGAACGCGAGCTGCCGCTTCACGCGGCGAAGCTCGCGAAGTCAGGCGTTCTGTTCCAGCGCATCGGCGGAACGCCGCCGTCGTCTGGCGGGACAAGATGCTCGACGCGCTTGCGAAGCGGCTCCGGCCAATCGAGCGCGGTTGAAGGTCGAGCGACACTGGACCGGATGTCGTCGCCGCGCATGAAGCCGTTGTACGCGAGTGCTCGCATGCGGTGCCGGCATCGACGACCAGTGCGGCATGTACCAAAGCGTGAGTAACGGCCGCTCTTGGGAGCTGCGATTGGCAAAAGCGCTGTGGATCAAACGGGCGTCGCCGACGAGTATGTCGCCAGCCTTCACTGGCACGGCAAACTGATCGGGATGATCGGCATAGGCGGGATTGGAGGGGTCCGAATAAGCTTGCATATCCTCGGAATGCGCTGAGTCGAGATGGTGCAGAGGATGCTCGGCCAGGTGCGATCCCGGGATTACTCGCAGGCAGCCGTTCTCGGGAGTCGTGTCGGTGAGATAAATCATGACGAACAGCTGCTGCGCGCGCACCTCGTAGCTGGTTGGATCGTCCCAGCCCCACCAGTCCTGGTGCCAGAATAAAGGCGGCCCTCCAGCCGGCTTCGAGATCAGGAATCCGCCCGTCCAGCGCGCGTCGGTTGCGCCGCAATCGCGCAACAGACGCTCGATCGCGGGAGAGCTGACGATGTCGGCATATTCCGGGTTGTCGCCGAGGTGAATGAGTGATCCGTTCGACCGGACTGCCTCTCGGTCTTCTTGGCTCTCACGAAACAGAGTTGCTTGTGCCCGCATGAGCAGCGATTCGATCAGTGTCGGCTTGAGCGCGCCGGGCGAATGGACGAAACCGAACTGCTCCAGCTGGCGAGCACGCGCCGACGGAATCATGATGCGGGCCATGCTCGCAGCTTACGCCAGACCTGAATCCGCTTGGCGACCACTCCTGTCCAGATTTCGCGTATAAACTATTCTGAATTTGTCCTGCTTTCGATACAGCCAGAGAAAGCAGAGCTTGCTCAAAGTCGGTTTGACTATCATTGAATTGCTGGATGGCGCTTCGCCCGATCTGTGAGCCGATCGAACTGCCGCTAGGAGCGGCGGTTCTGGCAGAGCACGTGACCACCGCCGCCGAAGCACCGCAGCTCGGCAGCTTCCGCCATTTTCACGACGTCGCGGAGCTCGTCCTGTTCCGCCAGGTGCGCGGCGATTTCATTTCGGGCGGTCGCCGGCACCGGTTGACTGATGGCGCTGTGGCCTTCGCTCCTTCGATGCAAAGTCACGATTACATTCTCGCTGGAGGGGAGATGGAATGGTTGTTGGTGCAGATCGACCCGTATCTCGTCCAATCGCTCGCCAGGCGACCGGCGCTGGCAAGGTTGGCGCGGTCGTTTTGCGTAACTCCCGACCAGTCCACGCGCGAACGGATGAGTGCATTGGGCGACTGGCTGGTCGAGGCTGCGCCCGATGCGGCCAATCCCGCGATCGAACGGATCGTCGAGCTGCTGCTGATCGCTGCAGCGGAGGCGCCGGAGCTCGACGCGGAGATCGCGGACGAGGGCGCCACTGGGTTCGACCGGTTGCTCCCGGTGCTCGAGCGCCTGAGGTGCGGGCCGATGGAGCCGATTTCGTTGGACGCGGCTGCATCCATGTGCGCTCTTTCGCCGGCATATTTCTCGCGTCGCTTCAAGCAGGCGATGGGCATGAACTTCACAGAATATGCACGCGTCTACCGGCTTCATCTGGCTGCCCGACGACTGGCGACTACCGGGTCGCCGGTGTCGGAGATTTGCTACTCGCTGGCATTTGCGAGCCCGTCACATTTCACCGCGCGATTTCGCGACCGCTTCGGTATGACTCCGCGTGAGTATCAGGAAGAGCGCGCGCAATCGCTCGGCGACGCAGGGGGGGGTGAATGAGCCGTCCTGAGGTTATCGAGAAGCCGCGTCAATCGGCTTGCGGCGTTGTGGAACATTTCCTTCGGATTCCTCGGAATCCAGGTCGGATTCGCGCTTCAGACGGCGAACATGAGCCGCATCTTCCAGTCGCTTGGATCGAGCCTCGATGACCTTCCCGCACTGTGGATTGCCGCGCCGCTCACGGGCCTGCTGGTGCAGCCGATCATTGGCCATCTATCGGATCGCACGTGGTTCGGCCGAATGGGTCGGCGGCGGCCTTATTTCCTCGCGGGAGCGGTCCTTGCCGCGCTTTCTCTTGTCCTGATGCCGCTTTCGTCTTCGCTGTTCATGGCGGCCGTGCTGCTGTGGACGCTCGACGCGAGCCTCAACATCTCGATGGAGCCGTTCCGCGCTTTTGTCGGCGATATGCTTCGCAAAGATCAGCACACCGCCGGGTATGCGGTGCAGACCGCCTTCATCGGCGTGGGAGCGGTCATCGGTTCGATCTTTCCTTGGCTGCTCGACAAGGAGGGAGCGTCGAATGTCGCCGCCGCAGGCATTCCCGATACTGTCCGGTACAGCTTCTGGTTCGGTGGCGCCGCGTTGCTCGTCGCCGTGCTTTGGACGGTGATCAGCACACGCGAGTATTCGCCGGAGGAAATGGCGGCGTTTGGCGTGGCCGACGAACATGCCGCCGAGGCGCAGACGGTTCACGCCCTTGCGAACCGCAGTTTTGGGACGAGCTTGGTCTGGGCCGCGGTTGGAATCGCAGTGATCTTCTCGGTAGCCCGATTGGGACCTCGAGAAAGAAGTTTACCTGCTTGGCGCCTTGCTGATCGCCTACGGTATTGCCGATGCTGCCGGGATTGCGCTGGCGAGGCGTGGCCAGACGAGCAACATGCTCGCGAACATCGTCGGCGACTTCTCGGGCATGCCGCCGATCATGAAGCGGCTGGCCGTGGCCCAATTCTTCAGTTGGTCTGCGCTGTTCATCATGTGGATCAACACGACGCCGGTCGTCGCGCGGAACTTCTATCATGTCGCCCGACCCGGCGAGCGCGGGATACCAGGATGCGGGCAACTGGGTCGGCGTGCTATTCGCGGTTTACAATGGCGTTGCCGCGATCGTCGCTCTAGCGCTGCTTCCGCGGCTGGCCGAGGCGATCGGCAAGGCGAGAACGCATCTGCTGTGCCTGCTCTGCGGAGCGGCGGGCTACGCCAGCTTCTTCCTCATTCACGATCCGAAGATGCTGGTGATTTCGGAAATCGGCATCGGGATCGCCTGGGCGTCGATCCTGGCGATGCCCTACGCAATCCTCGCTAGCAGCCTGCCCCAGCGGAAGCTCGGCATCTACATGGGGTTGTTCAACATTTTCATTGTCGTCCCGCAGTTGCTCGTGGCCACCGTCATGGGCTCGATCATGAAGGCTTTCTTCCCCGACCAGCCAATCTGGACGATGCTTGCGGCGGCGCTGGTGATGGCAATCGCCGCCTTGCAATGCTCAGGGTAAAAGGCGTCGATTAATCGGGAAAATGGTGGACGCACTAGAGCTCGAACCTAGGACCCGCTGATTAAGAGCACGGCTTAAGCTCTTGTTATATCTCGTCATTCTGCTTCATATCGCGTCTTGGGTACCACAAAACCGTATCTTCGACCCGCTGATTCCGCGGCAAATTGCGTCAGGTCCAGTCACACAAGTTCAGGCACTCGATACCCGCTTGGTACCCACACGGAAGATTGTCGATTTTCTGGGTACCAGAGGGTGAGGGGGCAATTGGCCGCTCACAGGTCAATTTCGTAACAAGGTTTGTCGCTCGCGTCAGGATCAATCCTCGCTTTATGCCAGCCGACACGTAATTACGTGCTTCGTAAAATCCAGAATCGGTGCCGCGCCGGATGGTGCGAATATCGATACCGGGGCCCGATTTCAGTAACGCCCCGGTTCACTTCGATCTCTTCAGATCGCATCACGCTGAACTTTTCCGCGCAGGTCGTCCGCGACCTAGGATTTTCTTTGAGATTGGCTGATTTCCGTGATTATTGAGCTGTCATCCTAAGGATGACACATGCAACAAGCGCTCACAGCAAAGACTCTCGAAGCCCTCAAACCCAAAGCGAAACGGTACGAGGTCCATGACCTTCATTGTCCCGGATTAAGCGTTCGTGTGTCGGCTCGCGGACAGAAGGTGTTCAGCGTCAAATTCCGGCTACGGGCTCAAGCAAAAGCGACAGAAGCTCGGTGTCTACCCGCGTATTACCTTGGCTACGGCGCGCGAGAAGGCAATCGATGCGCTGCGGCAAGTCGACGAGGGTACACGATTACGCCCCCCCAACGAAGTCCGAGATGAGCTAGGTTAGGCGCGCCCGATTTTACCTAGTTAAATGAGAAACGATTTGGCCGGTGGGTAGATGGCCGCAGATGCCGCGTTACTTTTTTCATGTCCATGACGACATTGATGCTCTCGACGAAGAAGGTCTGGAGTTTCCGAACTAGAAGCCGCGCTGAACGGCGCAACGGGTGCCGCCCGACAACTTGCCGCGGAGCAGGTAACGCAGGGGAAGCTGCATCTCGATCACCGGATAGAAGTCGCCGACGATAGCGGCAAAGTCATCGCGACCATCGCCTTTCGGGACTGTGTTGAGATTGAGGGCTGAACCTCAGGAGTGTCAGCTTTCCGCTGAAAGCTGCCGCAACAGCTTTCGACCCAAAGGAGATACATTGTCGCCCCTGGCGTCCGGAACGGAACAATAGAATTGCCGCTGCCCCAATGAGCACAAGCGCCAACCCTATGCCAAACCCGCGCCAAACGTCAGGGTGCGGAAGTGGCGAACTTTCCGACCAGCAGCACGGACGCCGAAGCGATGATGCACCCTGATGCGGCAAGCACGGCGCCGCGACGACGCTGATCCAAGGTTTACTCCGATGGCTCCCAAAGACAAAGATGTTGCATGGGCAGTGTCAGCTTTCTACCCATTCCTGCCATCATCGGTTACTTGTGCTACCCGGGCTCCGGCGCGCTCCACGGATGGTCTAAAGGCTAGGTGAACTTGAGGGAACGCGGCATCGCTCGGGATGGTTTGCACCGGATGACCGCACCCTTTTCAGCCCAAGATAAACCGGACGCTCCAGAGCAGCATTACGTGACCCGCACCGGCTGGCTGAGAGCTGCCGTGCTCGGCGCTAATGATGGGCTGTTGTCCGTCGCCAGCTTAATGGTCGGCGTATCGGGAGCTTCCTTTGATCGTTCGCAATTGATCCTGACGGGCGTGGCCGGGATCGTTGCCGGGGCGATGTCGATGGCAGCGGGCGAATACGTCTCGGTTTCCAGCCAAGCCGATAGCGAGGCAGCTGATCTTGCACGAGAGAAACGCGAGCTCGGAGCGCATCCCGAACACGAGCAGCGTGAGCTCGCCGCAATTTACATAAAGCGCGGCCTGCCAAGAGCGCTCGCTGTGGACGTAGCCGAAGCACTAATGGCACACGACGATCTTGAGGCTCATGCCCGCGATGAGCTTGGCATAACCGAACATTCGACCGCGAAGCCAGTTCAGGCGGCACTCGCTTCAGCGGCGAGTTTCGTCACGGGAGGGCTCGCGCCACTATTAGCAGTCATCGTTGCCCCTTCGGCTCTGGCCCTCCCAGTGCTCGTCCTGGTGACTATTTGTGCGCTTGCCGCACTAGGCCTCGCAGGCGCCAAAGCTGGCGGAGCTCGCCTCCTTCCTGCTGCGATCCGCGTCGTTATCTGGGGCACCTTGGCGATGGCCATTACCTTCGCTGCTGGAAAGCTCTTCCACGCCACGGTCTGACAACTCCATGCACAGGTCGGCTGGCGGTTCTAACGTCAGCTTCCCACCCATCGTTGCCATTACCGGCATGCTGCTTGCGACCCGAAGCGACGCTGGCCGGTGCAGTGTTCAACGAGTTCGAGTGTGCTGGAAGCTGAGGCGGTGCGCGCGAGGTTAGCTGTTCTCGACAATATACTTGTCGACGTTGCGATCGACTGGCCTCACGCCGCTGCCGGTCAGGTGCTCTGACTCAAACTGAGCGAATTGAACCGCAAGGCGATGACGCAGAGCTAGGTCAGCGTGACGTCGAAAGTCCGTGAGCCCCTGACGCTCCTCCTCGGCCATGTGATCACTGTTCGCCTTATTCGCGGCCGCAACAGCCGCGAACCATTTGGTCGAGCCAAGCTCCTGCTTCTCAACGTCGGCCGCAGTGTCCCTGATTTCGTTGTGGTCCTTGATCGCATCACGGGTTTCAGCAGTCCTGCTCTCCTTGTCGGCTCCGCGCCCGATCTTCAACAGCTCGGGATAAAAGTAGCGTTCCTCGGCGAGAGCATGCGTGTCGAGGAGAACCCGCAGTCGTGTCCACACCGCACGCAAGACATCTCCGTCATCCGGCTTCAGTTCATCTATTACCGCAAAGAGGCGGCGTTGCTCGGCATGGTCGTCGGCGATCAGCTGCGTGATGTCCATAACTTGGCTCCGAGGAAACGGTGGAAACTGCGTGGGGAACCAACACGGCCGAGCGATCTCTAGGTTCCACGGGCCAGTTCGAATGTTTGATTTCCACCCAAAGCAAACATTCCGCTTCCGGCGCACAGGCAACTGCCTGCTGCGGCCGCAAAGGGCGCTTAGGGGACCCGACCAAAATGGCCGTCAGCGTGGTCAAATTGCTAAGCGAATCAGGGCGTGCTGTTCCGGAGAGCGGCGGCAATGTCGGCGTAAGCAGCTCCAAGATCAGCGAGCAGATCCGCGTCAGCTTTGCTCGATATCTCTTTCGAGAGTCGCTCACATCGGCTCGCCTGTTGGGCGAGAACTATAGCCTGCTCATCACTGACATCGATGAGAAGGTTCACGGCTCCAGTCAGCTCACCGTGTTCGTCCAACAATGGTGTCGGGTAAGGGACGAACGCTCGACGGGTTCCATCCGGCCGTAGAGCGATTGCCACCTCGTCGCGCACCACGCATTTGCGCTTGATCGCCTCCGCCATCGGACAATCCTCGTGGCGAAGCGGCTGGCCGGTTGTAGTGTATAGTTTCCAAGTGACGCACCACCGATCACGTCCGAGCTCCGGCTCACGTCCGGCAAATTCCACGCAGGCCTTGTTCCAGTAGGTGACCTCGCCTTCGGCATTGGTGGTGTAAGTTGGCACCGGAAGACGGTCGAGCGCCTCCTGCCACCCGTCAGGTCGACCGAGTGCTGCAAGTGCGGATTCTAGGTATTTGCTGGCATTGTCGGTCGGCGACATTGCTTGGATGACCTTGACTAGCGCCCTGCAGCTTTTGGTTCTGCGGCAATTTAACCGAAACTTAGCATACTGCCGGAGGCGGGCATAGAACATCGGCAGTAAAAGACGTGATAATTTTTCCACAGAAGCTGGCTCTGACCACTGGCAGCTCAACCGCAGCGGATCAGCCTGATCGGCTCCATCGACAAGTCATCGCAAAAGGGGCAAAGGTTCAGGAATAATCTAAATTATTCTTGAGGTTGTGCGTGCCAGTAGCCGACATCATCCCGCCCGATGAAGCAAAACGCATGGCGGCAGTTCGACGCTACGACATACTAGATACACCGCCGGACGGTGCGTTCGATCGCATCACGGCGCTTGCCGCCCGTCGTTTTGGAGTGCCGATATCCATCGTCAGCATCGTCGACGAAGACCGAATTTGGTTTAAGTCGCATCATGGCTTGCCGGTGGAGCAGATTGATCGGGAACCAGGCCTCTGCGCATCGGCGATCCTTGGTGATGATCCCTATCTTTTGCCCGATGCGAGCATCGACCCACGTTCGCTTGCCAATCCCCTAGTCGCAGGAGACTTCGGCCTTCGCTTCTACGCAGGCGTGCCGCTGAAAACGAGCGACGGGCATAATCTGGGCACGCTCTGCGTCATCGACAAAGAACCAAGGCCAATTGACGAGAAGCAGATCGAGGATCTCAAGGATCTCGCATCCGTGGTCATGGATCAGATCGAGATGCAGCTGTCGGCGAAACGAGCGGTTGGCCAGGCGCTGTTGATGGCGAAGGAAATCGACCATCGGGTGATGAACAGTCTTCAATTCGTTTCTGGCCTATTGCGGATGCAAAGCAGATTGCCAGCCGCTGACGGTGGCGCTGCCCATCTTCAGCTGGCGGCCAACCGAGTGGCGGCTGTCGCGCAAGTGCATCGTCATTTTGCTCGCGACGCTTCAGACGAAGCCTCTTGCATCGACTTTCTTCGTCGCCTGTGCAGCGACCTCTCAGCAATTCTGGACCGGCCGGTCGTTGTGGCCGGCGACGCAGGCCAAGTGCCGACAACCTGGATCCAACCGATTGGTCTGCTCGTCAACGAGTTGGTGACCAACGCAGCCAAGCACGGCGCAGGACCGATCGAAGTTACTTACGCCGTAACCGATGGCCGACATCGACTAGTCGTATGCGACGAAGGACCGGGGCTTGCGCCAGACTTCGACCCCGATGCAGATCGGACAAGCTTGGGAATGCGCATCATCAGCTTACTTGTGAAACAGCTTCGCGGATCGATGACAGCAGTCAGTCGTCCGGACGCAAAAGGCGCGTGTTTCACCGTCACCTTTTGAGACCAGGCTTGATGAGCTTCCCATTGCCCGTAGCGGAGGCGCGACGGCATTGCGGACATACGGACCGTGACGGCGCGAAGGCCGCGCCGCGTTCTATACTTGCCGCAGCACCTGCGAGATCAGTCGTACTCGCCCGCAGCGGTCCGTTTCAGCACCTCCGCAGCCACCCGCGCTTTCAGAGTCTTCAATCGTGCCGATGCGGTGCCCACAATCCCTGCAATAAACGACAGCGCGGTCGGTGACGCCCTCGTCGAGGTTGAAGTGATTACTGCTGCACTCGGCGCAGTTAAGCTCTATGCGCATAGCCTCGACCTATTCCCTCAACGTCCAATCAGGCGCGAGGCACGCTATCGAACGATGGCTAGGGTGGTTCGTTCCGGGCGGCAAAAGGTCATCAACTGCGGTTGGGCGGGTACGGTTTCCTCATATTTCCAAACCTAAAAGGCGGCCCAATGCAATGCGCGGAGGCGAGATATGCGTTAGGGCCTGGGGTCATGAAACTTCATGGTAGCATTGCAAACAACTTGGCGTCGGCTAGCCAGAGCGCGCGCCGCTTAAGGGGCCATCCCGTTCACGAAGACACCTTGGCTCACTGGCGAGCTCTACTCGAGCACGCTCGCAGTCAGCTATCGAAAGGCTCACCCGAGCCGCTGGAGCCGCTGATCCTAGAATTGGCGAACGCGCTTGCGGACCGATCCGCCTAGGCCGGCTTGGTAGCTTGTCGAATTGCTGGCGCTTCGATGCCGACGATGCGGAGAGCAAACAGCATCAAGCCCTTCTCGTTGGTCACTGTCATTTCAAGATCCGCATCGTCCCAGAAGTGCTCGGCCGTGTTACTGAGGAGCTGTCCCGCGAACCGGGCCGCCTGACACTTTGCGTCCGCGAGCGTTGCAAACTCCATCCCCAGGACATCAGTGCCTGTGGCCGGATGATTGGTGTGGAAGAAGTAGCGTTGCATCCGCGCCAAAAGCGCGAGCAGCGGGATGGTTCAACCGGTATCGGTTGATTATCCAAGCTTCTTCTGAGCGCAGGGGAGGTTACGGTTTCTGGGTATTGATCCCGCTTGCGCCACGTCAGCTTCCCACAGCTGCCATGACCGACTGAAACCGCAACCCATTCCTGGCAGTGCTTTGCGTCGGTCTGGCTAGTGGCAGCCTTGGGTGGAAAGCTGCCATCAGCTCGGTGCCGATAGGCTTAGAGCGAACTCCTCACCTCTTCTTCAAGGCGGCGTCCGCTTTCTTGTCGATCTTTGCTTCCTCGCCCTTCGACATGCGTCCCGCCTTAACCGCTTGACTGGCTCGTGCCTTAGCGTTGCGCGCATGGGATGCGTCTTCGATGGGATACGCGCGCTTTTCCGGTTCAGCGAATTTGCTCTTGGGGAGTTTGTTTCGGTCGGATGATGAAAGCTTGGCCATTTTTCGGACTCCTTCGGCCGCTAAACGCTCGCGAAAGTCCGCAGCTCCGTTCGACGGCTTACGTCAGCTTTGGGCGGAAAGCGGCCATTAGCTTGCCAAAGTTGAATGCCTAAAACTGGCCGTATGCGGGCCGTCCGCTTATGGCAGCTTTCGACCCATTGCGGAGCTTCGGACTAAGGGCGCGTAACGCCCTCTCTACTCGGCTCTGTCGAGGATATCCCTGACCCGCGCGGCAAGGTCGGCATAGCTGAACGGCTTGGTGATCAGGTCGACGCCAGGATCGAGCCGGCCGTGATGAACAATCGCGTTGCGCGCATAACCGGTGGTGAACAGCGCCTTGATGCCCGGCTGGAGCTTAGCCGCTTCGTCGGCAAGCACCGCCCCCGTCATACCGCCCGGGAGGACGACGTCGGTGAACAGCAGGTCGACGTGACCGTTTGCCTTCAACACCGCCAAGGCGGTCGGCCCGTCTTCAGCTTCCAACACTTGGTAGCCTAACTCGCGCAGCACCTCGGCCGAATAGGCCCGTACGTCCTCGTCATCTTCGCAGACGAGAATGGATTCTTCGCCCTGGGCCCTGGTTGCTCGATAGTCGGGTGCGTCAATCTGCTCCTCAACTTTGCCAAGGAGCCGCGGCAGGTACATCTTAATCGTCGTGCCCTCGCCGAGCTCCGAATAGATCTTGATGTGGCCGCCGGACTGCTTGAGGAAGCCGTAGACCATCGACAGCCCCAGGCCGGTGCCTCTCCCTACCTCCTTCGTAGTGAAGAAAGGCTCGACGGCCCTACCGGCTGTTGCCGCATCCATCCCGACACCGGTGTCCGAAATGCAGATCACGGCATATTGGCCGACTGCTACTTCGGGATTCTGTGCCGCGTAGGAGTGGTCCAGGTGCGTGTTCTGTGTCTCGATGGTCAGCTTTCCGCCATCGGGCATCGCGTCGCGGGCATTGATCGCGAGGTTGATGATCGCATTTTCGAGCTGGTTAGGATCGGCTTCGACCGTCCACAGGCGCGGGGCGAGCACGGCTTCCACTTCGATCGTTTCCCCAAGGGTTCGGTGCAGCAACTCTGACATCCCGGGGATCAGCCGGTTTATGTCGACCGGCTTCGGCGCAAGTGGCTGACGGCGTGAGAACGCAAGCAGGCGTTGCGTAAGCGTTGCGGCGCGGTCGGCACCGGTGAAGGCGCGATCGGCGTATCGCTTTAAATGCTCCGTACCTTCAGGAAGCTTCTGCCGCAGCAGATCGAGGTTGCCGCTTACGATCTGCAGAAGATTGTTGAAGTCGTGCGCAATGCCGCCGGTTAGCTGGCCAACCGTCTCCATCTTCTGGGACTGGCGCAGCGCCTCATGCGCGGCTTCAAGGTCGCGCGTACGTTCCTCAACACGCTGCTCGAGCGTCTGGTTGGCGCGCTGCGCTGCTTCAAACAGACGGGCGTTGTCGATTGCGATCGCCGCCTGACCCGCCAAGCCCAGCATCAGTCGCTCGGAAGACTCGGTGAAGACGCCCGCGTCCGGGTGGCCGAAGAACAGTCCGCCTATAACTTCGCCCGAGCGCGATACGACAGGCACTGCAAGATAGCTTCGCACCGGCAAATGGCCTTCCGGCATTCCTCTGTTTGGTGCGTTCTTTCCGTAGCGCGGGTCGGCCGTGATATCGTCCGAGCGAACCACGCCCTCGCCCTTGAACGTCGGCGCGAAAACAGGCGTCGCCCGTGGGTGACCGAAGCGCTCGAAATCCGCCCGATCGGCACCGGACAAGGTGTAGAGCATCAGGCTGTCACCGGCTTCGTTGACCGTGTTGTAGAAAAAGGCGCCGAATCGCGCCCCTGTGAGCTCCACGCCCGCGTCCGTCACCAGCTGTACGACGTTCGAGATATCCAACTCTGCCGCCACTTGCGCCGCTGTTTGGTTGAGGACCTCGAGCGCCTTGCTCTCCTGATGAAGCGCCTCGCGCGCACGGCGGATTTCAGTGATGTCCTCGACGACTTTGAGGAAGCGGTTGGCGCTATCCTCGCCGCTGACCCGCGAAAGGCTGCTTCGGACCCAGACAATGTCGCCGCTGGGACGGAGATAGCGCTTTTCGAAGGCCACACGTCCTGTTGCTCCTGCTGCCAGGGCGCGCAGCGCCTCCTCGCCGGCGGAAACGTCTTCCGGGTGCGTGAACGAGAGGCAGTTCGCCCCGCGAAGATCTTCTTCGACGCGGGCGGTGATGTCGCGGTAGGCAACGTTCGATTTCAGTATGTTCCACTCGGCGTCGATTTCGATCATGCCCACGGCCGCGTTCTCGAACACTTGGCGGTAGCGTTCCTCGCTCGCCACCTGGCCGCTTACATCTGTATTGACCCCGAACCAGCGGACGACGTTGTCGCTCGCCATGCGGACCGGCTGAACGCGGGTCAGGAACGGGCGGAAAACGCCATCGGCCCCGCGCAGCGGGAAGGTCATCTCGAACGGCTCCCCGGTCGCGATCGAGTTCGTCCAGCGCTCCATCACCTGGGGCAAGTGCTCAGGGTCGTGCACCGACTGCCAGCCCCAGCCCTCCATCTCGTCGGGCCTGGTTCCGGTATATTCGTACCAACGCCGATTGTACCAAACGATGTAACCATCGCCGTTCGCTATCCAGCAAAGCGTTGGGATGTTCTCCGCCAGCAGCCGAAACTCGTCATCGGCAATTGTGGTGGGGGCCAGGGCCGGGCGGTCGCCGCTGAGGCGAGGCGCGCCACGCCAATAATCCTGCTCGAAATCACCCCGGTCGCTCATCCCGCCCCTAATATGCGTTAGCGCTCATTTCGGAACCCACTGCTGAACAACTCCCTTTAGCTTCGGTTCCTGGACATTGGGTTGTGAAGGAATGCTCGCGCGCGGGCGTCCCATGTCCCGGCCGCGGCGTTCACTGTGCGACTTCCTGCGGCACTCTTAACGCGTGAGCGGTATGTTCGCTTTCCACTCAAAGCTCCCACTTGCCAAACCTAACGCGCGCTAGTGGCCCGGAATGGCTGGAATGCGGACATTAGCTTGCGGCCTGAACGTCCGCTTACGGGATCTGGTGAGCCGTCACGCACAATGGCCACGATTGGCGCAAAATCGTCTTCGGCGCTCGCCCGCTCTTTGTGTGCTCTACGAGGCCTGGTACCCAAATGGGACCCCAGCGGGTTTGATGCTATGATCTGATCGCAACAACACCGGCTAAGTCATTGAAAAATGGTGGACGCACTAGGGCTCGAACCTAGGACCCGCTGATTAAGAGTCAGCTGCTCTACCAACTGAGCTATGCGTCCACTGCCGTGAGGCGGATGCTCCGGCGGCTTGGTTTCGCCTTGAGCGGCGGCGCCGGTAGCATGCGGTTAGTTGGGGCGCAACCGCGCCGTTTCAACCCTGCCTCGAGCCTGTGCGCTGCTGCCGCTCGAGCGCCATCAGCAGTCCGAGGCACAGCATCACCGTCATCACCGCCGATCCGCCGAAGCTGACGAGCGGCAACGGCACGCCAACGACCGGCGCAAGGCCCATCACCATCATTAGGTTGATCGCCACATAGAAGAAAATGGTCATCGACAATCCGGCGGCGGCGAGCTGGCCGAAGCGCGAACGCGAATTCGCGCTGACCTTCATTCCCCAGCGGATAACCAACCCGAAGGCGAGGATCAGGGCCACGCCGCCGACAAGGCCCCATTCCTCGGCCATGGTCGCGAAGACGAAGTCGGTGTGCCCTTCGGGAAGGTAATCGAGATGGCTCTGGCTGCCATGGAGGAAGCCTTTGCCCCAGATCCCGCCCGACCCGATCGCGATCTTCGACTGCGCGATGTGATAGCCGGCTCCCAGCGGGTCGCTTTCGGGGTCGAGGAAGACGTCGATCCGCTTGCGCTGGTAGCCGTGCATCATGTGGTACGCGACCGGCGCTGCCACGGCTGCCGCAGCGGCCGGCGCGATGAAAATCCACAGCGGAAGGCCAGCGAGGAACATCACCGAGACCCCGCAGAGCATCACCATGATGCACGTGCCTAAGTCGGGCTGGACGAGGATCAGGAAGGCGGGGACCGCAAGGAGGACTCCTGCAGGCCAGATCGCACGCCATTTACGGATCTCGGCGGCGGGTACCAGCTCGTAGAAGCGCGCGAGAGTTAGCACGATCGCCGGTTTCATGAACTCGGACGGCTGCAGCCTGACGGGACCCAGGTCGAGCCAGCGCTGGGCGCCCTTGCTGACGAAGCCAAGCGCCTCGACCCCGATCAGCATGATCAAGGTCATGCCGTAGAGCGGAAAGGCGATCGATTTGATCGTCGCCTCTCTCATCCAAGACATGCCGATGGCGAAGCACAGGAAGAACAGGAAAATGATGCCCTGCTTGACCGCCCAAGGCTCGGCCGAGCCACCTGCGGCCGAATAGAGCACGACCAGGCCGAACGAGGCGATCGCCGCGACGAGAAAGATCAAGCGCCACGGCAGCCGCGCGAGCGGCCGCGGAATGATCGCCGATGTGATCATGCCTGTTTGGCGGGGAGGGGCGGCAGGCCGTTCGCTTCGCGCCAGGCGGCGGTCTTGCGCTCGATCCGCTCGTCGAGCGTGCCGCCGATGCTCTGCTCGAACGTATCGAGCGCGGCGAGCGCCTTTTGCTTGTCGTACAGAAAGGTGAGCGTGTCGCGGATCAGCGGTGCTGCGACAGCGGCGCCGAAACCGCCGTGCTCGACGACCGTTCCCGCGGCGTAGCGCGGATTATCGAACGGCAGGAAGGCCATGAACAGCGAGTGGTCGCGCAGCTTCCAGGTCGCGCTCGTGTAATTCCCGCGCTCGCTGGCGCTGAGATTGTAAGTCTGGGCCGTGCCCGTCTTGCCGGCCATCTGAATGCCGGGAATCGGGAACTTGGCTGCAGCCGCGGTTCCATGATCCACGACGCCCCACATGGCCTTACGGATGAAGTCCAAATGATCCTGGCCAACCTCAAGCTCGGCTTGCGGCACGATCGGCTTGTCCTTGAGCAGACGCGGAATGACGCGTTTTCCGGTCGCGAGGCGACTGGCCATCACGGCGACTTGGAGGGGGTTGATGAGGACCATGCCTTGGCCGATCGACATGTTGACCGTGTCGTATCCCTGCCACTTGCGATGATATTTGCGCATCATCCATTCGGGGTCCGGGATCGTGCCGTAACGCTGATTGTCGAAGGGCAGGTCGAATTTCTCGCCGAAGCCCATCGAGCGGACCATCGGGGAGAGCTTCTCGGCGCCGACGCGCAGGCACATCGTGTAGAAGTAAACGTCGCAACTGTGGACGACCGCCCCGTCCATATCGAGAGGTCCATGACGCTTGTCGCAATGGAAGACATGGTTGCCGAGCGGGAACGCGCCGGTGCAATTGACAATCTGCTTTCGGTCGACGCCGGCATTGAGAAGAGCGAGCGCCATGCTGGGCTTAATCGTCGAACCCGACGGGTAAAGGCTCTCCACCGTCTTATCGAGCAGTGGCAGGTGGTCATCCCCCGATAGCATCTTCCACTCGGCCTGGCTGATGCCGTCCGAGAAATTGTTCGGGTCGAAAGACGGCATCGACGGCATCGCCAGGATGTCGCCGCTGGTGACGTCGATGACGACTACGGAAGCAGACTGGTCGCCTATCCGCCGAGCTGCATATTCATGGAGGTCGGCGTCGATCGTCAGCTGGACTGTACCGCCGCTGATGTCGGGCTTGGGCTCGAGCTCCTTGACCAGCTTGCCCCGAGCCGTCACCTCGACACGTTGGCCGCCGGGCTGACCGCGCAGCGTCTGTTCCAGTTCCTTTTCGAGACCTTCCTTACCGATCTTCACACCTGGTACGAGGAGGAGGGGGTTCTTGTTCTCCTTCTCATATTCCGCAGCGGAGGCGGCGCCGACGTAGCCAACGAGCTGCCCGACCGCCGATCCGGCCGGATAGAAGCGGGTGAAACCTTGGGACGCTGCAACGCCGGGTAGATCGGGCAGGCGGACCGTGATCGCTGCATATTGCTCGTAAGGGACGTTGTCCGCGACAGAGACTGGCTGGAAACCGCGCGACTGCGCAAGCTCCCGTCGGATCCGGTCGACCTCGTCGGGTTCAAGATCGAGCAGCTTCGCTACTGACGGCACTACGTCCAAGCCCTTGTCGAGCTGCTGCGGGATGATGTCGACCCGGAAGCTCGCCTTGTTGATGGCGATCGGCTTTCCGTAGCGGTCGATGAGCCAGCCGCGCCGGGGCGGGACTGGGATCAGCTGGACGCGATTGCTCTCGCTCAGCAGCTGGTATTTCTCGTTTTCCGCAATCGCCAGCCAGCCGAGCCGGCCGACGAGGAGGCCGCCGACCGCGACCTGCGCTCCGCCGAGGGCGAGCATCCTTCGCGAGAAGGTGATCGATTGATGCGTGCTGGTGATCCGGATCGGCTTCATCGGCCGAGCCTCCACTCGTCGAAGCGTGACACGAGCCAAGCGCTGAGCGGGAATGCGCAGATCGAGATCAGCAGTTGCGGGACCATCATCGAAAAGGGAACGTCCGCGCCGTTCAGGCTTGCGACCTGCCAATGCAGCCATTCGTCAAGCGCGATCAGCAACGTCGCAACCATCCATTCGATCCAGTAATCGCGCCACATGGTACGGCGGTCGATCAGATCGAGCGCCAGCATGGTCGCACTCCACAAAGCTATTGAAAAGCCTATCGGATATCCAGTGAACAGGTCGTTGATGAGGCCAAGGGGCGCTGCCCACCAGGCCGGCCAGGGATCGGCTCGCAACAGCCGCCAGCTGATGAGGACGAGATAGCCGAAATCCGGAAACCAGCCGCTCGTCGACACGATCGGAAGGGCCGCGAGCAAAGATGCGAGGACTACCGTCGCAGCGGGAACGTATCCGGCGAACCGGTTCGGCTCCTGCCCGAACCGCTTGGACTGTGAAAGCGCGGCGCGGACCATCAGCGTGCACTCGCCGCCGGTTCCTTTTCGGCGGCGATGGCGGCAGGCTCAAACGGCGGCTCGACGATTGCGAAGCTGGTCGTCGACGGATCGGCAAGCGGAAGCGCGATAGCGCCGTCGTCCTTGAGCTTGATGACGCGCGCGAGCGGCACGAGCGGAGGATAAAGTCCGCCGGTGCCGGAGGTGATGACAAGGTCTCCCGGCCGGAACGGGTTTCGGCC
Organism: uncultured Alphaproteobacteria bacterium; assembly: GCA_963738825.1. Taxonomy (GTDB): domain Bacteria; phylum Pseudomonadota; class Alphaproteobacteria; order Sphingomonadales; family Sphingomonadaceae; genus Sphingomicrobium. Next base: position 381,353 of record CAVTYB010000004.1, read on the forward strand.
CACTTCCAGTGGGCGCACCTCGACCGTCCCGTCGCCGCGTCCCTGGACGATCACCGGGATGTCGATTCGAAGCAGGCGAGCAGGGACGATGCTCGTACGGTCGGACACCAGCAGGAACTCGCGAGGCGAGGGCGCCGACATCAATGATCCGGCCCACGAGGCCGGTTGGTGAACGCACCGGCATGCCTTCGCGGATCCCGTCCTGGGCGCCGGCGGAAAGAATCGCAAATCGGCGCGGACTATTGAACGAGGAGCCGACGATGCGGCCGACGGCGACGGTTTCGCGCGCATGCTGGCGCAGCTGGAGCGCGGCCTTCAGCTGGAGGTTCTCCTGGAAGATCGCTTTCGCCTCGACCATCCGCTGGAGCATCGCGTGGTTCTGCCGCTTGAGATCGCCATTCTGGTGAACCGCATCCCAATAGTTGCCGGCGCCGGTAACTAGCCCTTCAGCGGTGGCGGTGACCTCGTGGAGGGCGCTGGCGACGGGCCCGGTGACGTCGAGCGCGGCTCCGCGCAATTGATCGAACGTCTTGGGCGCGACCAGCGAGACGACTAGCAGGATCAGGCCGACGATGATGCCGGCGATCACTCCCAGGAAGCTGAAGAATAGCCCGTATTGGGCTCGACGCGACCAGCCAGGACGCGCGGTCGCCACCGCTCAGCGCTCCGCTATGCGGTCTGGAGCACGCCGCGGAACTGCTCTTCCTCCAGCGCGCGGCCGGTGCCGAGAGCGACGCAGGTGAGCGGATCGTCGGCGACGGTGACGGGTAGGCCGGTCTCGTCGCGCAGCACCTCGTCCAGGCCCTGCAGAAGCGCTCCGCCGCCGGTCAGCACGATGCCTTGGTCGCATATGTCCGCTGCCAGTTCGGGCGCCGTGTTCTCGAGCGCGATGCGGACTCCCTCGACGATCGTTCCGACGGGCTCCGAAAGGGCTTCAGCTATCTGACCCTGATTGATTGAGATTTCCTTGGGCACTCCGTTGACGAGGTCGCGGCCCTTGATGTGAACTGTCTTGCCGATGCCGTCGACGGGAGGCTTGGCGATTCCGACTTCCTTCTTGATGCGCTCCGCCGTGGCTTCGCCAATCAAGAGGTTGTGGTTGCGGCGGACGTAGGAACTGATCGCTTCGTCCATCTTGTCGCCACCGACGCGGACCGAGGTCGTATAAGCGAGACCGCGCAGCGAGAGAACTGCGACCTCGGTCGTTCCGCCCCCGATATCGACGACCATCGATCCGATCGGAGCCGTCACCGGCATGTCAGCGCCGATTGCCGCCGCCATGGGCTCCTCGATCAGATAGACCGCGCTCGCGCCCGCATTTGAAGCAGCGTCGCGAATCGCGCGGCGCTCGACCGAAGTCGAGCCGCTCGGCACGCAGATCACAATTTCCGGAAAGCGCCAGGCGCGCATCTTGCCGCCATGTACCTTGTGGATGAAGTGCTTGATCATCTGCTCGGCGACGTCGATGTCCGCGATGACTCCGTCGCGAAGGGGCCGGATCGCCTCGATCTGGTCGGGCGTCTTGCCCATCATCAACTTCGCGTCCTCGCCTACGGCCTTCACCTTCTTGACGCCGTTGACGGTCTCGATCGCCACAACCGATGGTTCATTGAGGACGATGCCGCGGCCTCGAACGTAAACAAGCGTATTGGCGGTTCCGAGGTCGATCGCCATGTCGTGCGACATCCATTTGAACCAACAATTCCAGAACATTCGTACCCCGTCTCTCGCCCTTGTTGGCACCCGGCGTTAACCACGCCAAACCTTAATTAAGAATTGGTAACCGACCATTGAATGCGGTCTGAATTTCTTGGAAAAATCAGTGCTTCGCCGGTTGCCTCGGATTGGGATAAGACCCCTGACATGTCAATAAGAAGGCTACCCGCCGAACTCATCAATCGCATTGCTGCGGGTGAGGTCGTGGAGCGGCCCGCCAGCGCCCTCAAGGAACTGGTTGAAAATTCACTCGATGCCGGCGCTTGTCATGTCAGTGTGAGGCTGGGCGCGGGCGGGCTCGAGCTCATTGACGTGGCCGACGACGGCTGTGGAATGGCGCCCGATGAAATGCGGCTCGCACTCGAACGTCACGCGACCTCGAAGCTTTCCGGCGATGCAATCGATCGGGTGACGAGCTTCGGGTTCCGCGGAGAGGCGCTTCCGTCAATAGCGAGCGTCTCGCGGCTGGCCGTCGAAAGCCGGGTACGCGGCGCCGACGGCTGGCAAATCGTGGTCGACCATGGCGCTGAGAAAGGAGAGGGGCCTGCGGCGCTTCCTCCCGGGACGCGAATCAAGGTCGAGGGGCTGTTCGACAAGGTACCTGCGCGGCGGAAGTTTCTGCGCTCGCCGAGGGCGGAATATGCGGCATGCCTCGATGCGGTGAAGCGGCTCGCGATGGCGAAGAGCGGCGTCGCTTTCACACTCGACCATGATGGGCGACGAATCCTAACGTTGGCGCCGGCGAAGCCGCCCGTCCGGGTGGCGGAGCTGCTAACTCACGAGCTCGACCGGCACGGGATTGGGATCGATTTCGCGCGCGCGGGAATGAGGCTCACCGGTGTGATCAGCCTGCCGACGTTCACCCGCGGCACTGCCGACCAGCAGTTCCTGTTCGTGAACTCCCGCCCGGTAAAGGATCGGCTCCTCGTGGGCGCGTTGCGCGGCGCGTATCGCGACCTGATCGCCCGCGACCGCAATCCCCTCGCCGCGCTGTTCCTCGACGTTCCGCTGGAGGAAGTGGACGTTAACGTCCACCCAGCGAAGACCGAGGTCCGCTTTCGCGATCCAAGTGTCGTTCGCGGGCTCATCGTCGGCGGACTGCGGCAAGCGCTGGACGAAGAAAGCCAGCGCAGCGCGGCGCGTGAGCAAGCCGCCGCACGGGTCATGTGGATTACGAGTGCGATGGACGATGAAGCGCTTCCCCGTCATCCCAGTGAAAGCGGGGATCCGCCTATTCTTTCTCCAGTAGAAGGAAGACAGAGCCCGGCTTTCGCTGGCGTGACGACATTAGCTGAAACGCACCGCCTCTTCGCCGAAGCACCAGCCGCCCGTGCCGAACCGGCAGTCGATCCTGTCCCCAGCTTCCCGCTAGGCGTCGCGCGCGGTCAGGTCGCCGCCACCTATATCGTCGCCGAGGCGGAGGACGGCCTCGTCATCGTCGATCAGCACGCCGCGCACGAGCGGCTCGTACTCGAGAGGATGCGCGCGGCACGCGAGGGCGGCAAGGTCGCTCGGCAGGCGCTGCTCATGCCAGCGGTCGTCGAGCTAGAAGAGCCCGATTGCGACCGCATTGAAGGCGCCGCCGCGGACTTGGCAGAGCTTGGTCTGGAGGTCGAGCGCTTCGGTCCGGGCTCTATTCTCGTGCGAACGGTCCCCGCGGTACTCGGGAAGACCGATGTTCCGGGACTCCTCGCCGACCTTGCCGGCGAAATCGCCGAGCTCGGCGGTCCGCTCAGCCTTCGCGAAAAGCTCGACCTCGTTGCAGCGACCATCGCCTGCCACGGCTCTGTCCGTGCCGGCCGCGTGCTTTCCGTCACGGAGATGAACGCGCTGCTTCGAGAGATGGAGGTCACGCCGCGTTCGGGTCAATGCAACCATGGCCGCCCGACTTGGGTGAAGCTCGGCCATTCGGAAATCGAAAAGCTGTTCGGCCGCAAGTAGCTTGTCGGAAACCATTGACCTGCTAAGGCGGCGGTCGGGAATGGGGCCTCCCTTTTAACCGCCGATCGGCTGATGGCTCCTACAGGCGCACTTGTGCGCAGTAGGAGGCCTATGCTTTACCTAATCGTCTTTCTGGGTGCCGGAATCGGAGGAGCGCTTCGACACGGCGTTAACGTCGCCGCGACGCGGCTTTTCGGCTTTGGCTTCCCGTACGGAACGTTCATCGTGAACGTCGCCGGATCATTCGTTATGGGCCTTCTTGCCGGCTTCTTCGCGTACCGCGCCGGCATTCCCCAGCATGTTCGCCTGTTCCTGACGACTGGGATTCTCGGCGGCTTCACGACATTCTCGACTTTCTCGCTGGATGCTGCGGTGCTCATCGAGCGCCACGCATTCGGTTTGGCTGCGGGATATCTCATCGGAAGCATCGTTGCGGGACTTGCGGCGTTGTTCTTCGGGCTGGCGGTGTTTAGGAGCGCCGGACACCTTCCTTAAGAACATACCCAATGAACATCGACCTCATCCCCATCGGCGACGATCCGCCTAATACCGTCAACGTCATTATCGAAGTCCCCGTCGGCGGCGAACCGGTGAAGTACGAGTTCGACAAGAAGTCGGGCGCGCTGTTCGTCGACCGAATCCTTCACACGCCGATGCGCTACCCGGCGAATTACGGCTTCGTTCCGCACACGCTTTCGCCCGACGGTGATCCCATAGATGCGTTGGTCATTGCCCGATCTTCGTTCGTGCCCGGCTGCGTGGTGCGCGCTCGGCCGATCGGGGTCCTGTTCCTGGAGGACGAGCATGGCGGCGACGAGAAGCTGATCTGCGTACCAGTGGATTCGACCTTCCCTTATTATTCGGACGTCGGCGAGCGGCAGGATCTGCCATCGATCATTTTCGCTCAGATCGAGCATTTCTTTACCCACTACAAAGACCTCGAGCCGGATAAGTGGGTCCGCGTCGGGCGCTGGGGGCATGCGGAAGAGGCTCGACGAGTGCTGATGGAAGCGATCGAACGGGCAATCGAGAAAGCTCCGGAACACGCCTGAGCGCGACTTTTTAGGGCACTTCTGTTAGAGAAGCGCCTCCCCCGGAAGGAGGCGCGCTATGGCCACCCATGACCGCATCTATTTCGCCCGCCGCGCAGCCGAGGAGCAGGAGCTCGCTTTGAGCTCCGAAGATCCGGAGGTCGCCGATGCGCATCGCAAGATGCAGCGCGCCTATTTGGAGCGGGCGAGCGTCGGGGACCGGCCGGCGATCCAGCTTCCGCCGCAGCCGATCGTCTAGCCCTTCTCGCTGTCTCTGAAGCGCCTGTAGGTCTCATTCAGCATGGTCGAGCGCGCTTCAACACGTGCTTTTTCGAGCCGCCCGTACCCGCTGGCCTCTTCCTCCCTAAGTTCGTCAGCGAATTTTCCGGCGCGGACTTCGGCGAGGACCTCCGCCATTCGTTCGCGAACGCCTTGATCGATGATCCGTTTGCCACCGAGCAACGATCCCAGCTCGGCCGTATTGGAGATCACTTCCTTCATCCCGGCAATTCCCCGGGCTTCGACCAGTTCCGCGATCAGATGCAGCTCGCCGACACATTCGAGATAGGCGACTTCCGGAGCGACCCCGCCCGCGATGAGCGTTTCGAACCCGGCGACCAGGAGTTCGGGAACGCCGCCCCAGACGACCGCCTGCTCGTTGAAGAGATCGGCTTCCGCTTCCTCCGCGAAGGACGACGCGATGAGCCCGGCTCGAGCGCAACCGATCGCCTGGCCGTAAGCGAGCGCGATTGCCTCGGCGTTTCCGGTCGTGTCCTGTTCCACGGCCCAGAGGCCGATCATGCCCTTGCCGTCCTTGTAGAGCGACCGAAGCGCTGTTCCGGGCCCCTTTGGCGCGACCATGAAGACGTCGAGATCGGCGCGTGGGACGACAAAGCCGAAGCGGACCGAAAGGCCGTGGCTGAAACCCAGGGCGGCGCCTTCCCGCAGGCGCGGCTCTATCTCGCGATAAAGACCGGCGTGTGTTTCGTCGGGCGCCAGCATCATGACCACGTCGGCCGAAGCGACTGCGTCGTCGAGGAGCGCGGTCTCGATCCCCGCCGCCTCGACCTTCACCATGCTTCCGGACCCGCCGCGGAGCCCGACCATGACTTTAATCCCGCTGTCCTTCAGGTTCAGCGCTTGTGCGCGGCCCTGATTGCCGTAGCCGATGATCGCCACGCGTCGGCACTCAAGAGGCAATGGATCGATGTCCGCGTCGCGCAGCAGCTCCATGCGGGCGGCCTAGCGCTTCGGCTGCAGCAGGGCCAGCGCTTCGGGCAGCCGGTCGAGATCGAGCGGCTCCCTGAAACGGGGCCAGTTGGCTGGGGGCTGATGCGCGAACCACGTATATTGCCGCTTGGCGTAGCGCCGCGTCGCCTGTTGACCGGCGGCGACCGCTTCGTCGAGAGACTTGCTGCCGAGCAGACATGCGGAGAGCTCTGAAACGCCGATCGCGCGCATTACCGGGAGATTCGGATTGAGCTTCCGCGCGAGCAGCAACTCCACCTCCGAGGTGGCGCCGCTGTCGACCATGTGCGCGAAGCGATCGTCACACCTGGCGTAGAGCCACTTCCGCGGCGGCAGCAGGATCAAGGGCCGAAGCTCGACCGTCGAGGCGATCCCGCCCTCGCGTTGCTTCTGCCACTCGGAAAGCGTTCGGCCCGTGGAGAGGATCACTTCGAGGGCCCGGTTGATCCGCGTCGTGTCGCCAGTATTGAGCCGCGAGGCTGCGTCCGAGTCGAGCGTCTGCAGCTTCATTTGATTTTCTTCAAAGGGCGCGCTGCGCACGCGCGCGCGGACCTCGGCGTCGATGGCAGGGACCGGTGCAATTCCGTCGAGGAGCGTCCGCAAATAAAGGCCGGTCCCGCCGACCAGGATCGGCGTTTGGCCCTTTCGGTGGACGTCGGCAATCTCGTGACGCGCCATCTCCGCCCAATCGGCGGCAGAGCAGGGGAGCGCGCCGTCGCGAATACCGTAAAGGCGATGCTCGGCCCTTCGAAGTTCGTCGTCGGTCGGTGCCGCGCTGAGGATTCTGAGATCTCGATAGACTTGCGCGCTGTCGGCATTGACGATGACGCCGCCGACTTGCTGAGCAAGGCATAGTGCGAGCGAGGACTTGCCGCTTGCGGTCGGTCCGGCGATGACGATTAGAGGAGGACAGGGCTCGGCCATGGCGATCGCGACGCTGATAGCAGCGAGACGGCTCGATGACAGACTATTGGAGCGCGCTCTTGGGTTGCTGCGCGAGATCGATCCCAAGGCTGCGTTCGTGCAGTGGATCGATGAAGGAGACGCGGCCGATGTTGTCTTTTCGGGCGAGCCGAAGGCGGCCCGCTGGGCACTGGAGCCTCTCGAGGGAGTCGACCTCGTCGTTCAGCCGGAGGAGCCGCGCTGGAAACGGCTGTTCGTGGCCGACATGGATTCGACGATCATCGGCCAGGAATGCATCGACGAGCTGGCCGACTATGCCGGCCTGAAAGAGAAGGTTTCCCGCATTACCGAGCGCGCGATGCAAGGCGAGCTCGACTTTCCCGGAGCACTGCGCGAGCGGGTGCGGCTCCTCGCCGGCCTCGACGAACGCGCGCTGAAGCGCTGCCTCAACGAACGGGTGGAAGTCACCGCGGGTGCCGAAACCCTGGTTCAGACGATGCGGGCGGGCGGCTCCAGCTGTCTCCTGGTCTCCGGAGGCTTCCTGTCCTTCGCGGAGCCGATCGCCAGCGCCCTGGGGTTCGACCGAGTGAAGGCAAATCGCCTTGTCTTCGTCGGCGGCAAGCTCAGCGGGGAGGTTGGGGATCCGATCGTCGATGCGACGGCCAAGCGCGAGGCGCTGATCGAAACCCGCGAACAGCTCGGCCTTGCAAGCGAAGACGTCCTGGCGGTCGGGGATGGCGCCAACGACAAGCTGATGATCGAGGAGGCGGGTCTCGGGATCGCGTTCCGGGCCAAGCCAGCGCTGGTCCAGGTCGCGGACGGCGAGCTCAAGCACCACGGGCTCGACGCACTGCTGTGGGTGCAGGGCGTCCGCCGCCGTGACTGGTTCAGGGGCTGATTACTTCGACGAAACCGGGAAGCAGGTGACTCCCACCGCCCTGCATGCGGATTCGGCTGTGGATTTGCTCTCGAACGGACCGACCTGAAGGCGCGTGATCGGCCCGGCAGCAACATAATAAGGATGGCGGCCGGCAAGCGCGGCCTTGCCGGAGATTCTCTTGTATTGCGCTTCTGCGTTGCCGCGCTGCGAGAATGCGCCGAGCTGGATCCGCCAGTCCCCCTTCGCCGGCGAAGCTGAGGCAGTCGCCGTGGCCATTGTCGCTTTTTCTGACATAGCGGTCTTCGTCGGCTTCTCAGGAGCCGGCTTCGCGGCTGCAGTCTTTTCAGGCGCCTTAGCTGCGGCTGGCGCGGGCGGCCTAGCTTTCGCGGATTTTGGGGGCTTGGGCGCCATGATGGCTTTGGCGGTCTTTACGGATGGAGGTGTCTCGTCTGCAGCGGGAGTGGGCGCCGGCACCTCCTTCGCCATCTGGCTCGCGATCTGGACGCCTCGTTTGCGATCCGCGATCGGAAGGATTTGATCGAGCTGGTCCAGCGTCTCCTTTGCGGGCGCAAGTCCCTGCGCAGCCGCGCGGCTCACATAAGCGTAGCCGAGCACGGGGTCCTGAGTGACGCTGTCGCCGTTGACGAGGGCGGTACCATAGACAAGCAATGCCCGAGGCTCGCCGCGCTCCGCGGCCTTCTTGAGCCACTTCAGCCCGTCCGCCTGCTCATTGTTCTGGAAGAGCAGAAGGCCCAGCGTCGTCTCGGCGTCGAGATGGCCTTGATTGGCTGCGCGTTCGAACCAGGTCTTCGCCGCCGAAAGATTGGTTGGGACACCGCGCCCGAGCCTATAAGCCTGGCCGAGATTGAACTCGGCGTCGGCATCGCCCTTCTCTGCGATCGGTCTCCAGATATTCACGGCGCCCGCATAATCGGAGCGTTGCCAGGCCTCGATTCCGGCCTTCACTGACTGGGCTTGCAGCGGTCCAGCAGTCGCAATGAGCAACGCCGCGGCAACTAAACATCTGCGATTCATCGGCAATGCACCCCCTCTACAAGCTTACCCGAGCCGAGCGCCTGCGCAAACAGGGTCGTGCCGATGTTAACCAGATTTTAGAGGCTCTGATGTCACTCCGCTCGCTGAACTGACGTCAATTCACGCGAGGGGAAAAGCATGCGCGTCCTGGCATTGGCATCGCAGAAGGGCGGATCGGGCAAGACGACCCTGTCCGGTCATCTGGCGGTGCAGGCGCAAATGTCGGGGGCAGGCCCGGTCTGCCTGATCGACATCGACCCGCAAGGGAGCCTTGCCGACTGGTGGAACGAGCGCGAGGCCGAAATGCCGGCATTTGCGCAGACCACGGTCGCCCGGCTTGCATCCGATCTCGAGGTCCTTCGTCAGCAGGGCTTTCGTCTCGCCGTCATCGACACTCCGCCGGCAATCACCATGGCGATCCAGAGCGTCATTGCGGTTGCCGAGTTGATTGTCATCCCGACCCGTCCGAGCCCGCACGACCTTCGCGCCGTCGGTGCGACGGTCGATCTTTGCGACCGCGCTGGAAAGCCGCTGATCTTCGTCGTCAACGCGGCAACCCCGAAAGCCAAGATTACTTACGAGGCAGCAGTCGCGCTCTCGCAGCACGGCACCGTCGCCCCAGTTACACTTCACCACCGCACTGATTTCGCAGCCTCGATGATCGACGGCCGCACGGTGATTGAAATCGACCCACAAGGCCGCTCCGCGAAGGAAGTGGTTGAGCTGTGGGATTATATTTCGGACCGGCTTGAGAAGAATTTCCGCCGCACTGTTTTTGCGGCGCCCGGAGCGGCGCCCGGCAACAGTCCGGCCAGTCCGCGTCCAGTCGGTGGCTTCGGTCGCCGCGTCGTCGGCCAGTAAGTGGGGGCGCAGGTGGCCAGCGAAGCAAAGCCTTTCGCCTCACTTTCCTCCGGCCTTCTCGCACGCAAGGGCGCCGCGCGCCCGGCCATGCGACCGCAGGGCTTCGGCCAGGTCGGTGGTCAGACCTCGAGGATCTCGGTTGGAACGACATGGGGTTCGAACCTCCAAAGCCGGCCGATACTGCTCGCGATGCGAGTCACGACGCCTTCGGTGAGGATGTTGTCGACCATCCGCGCGTTCACCCAACGGGGCTTACGCCTGTCGGCTCGCCGGTTCATGAGCAGCACGCGGAAATCGCCGACCGCCTCGCCAGTGACGAGGTCGAGGAAGAGGATTTCGACGAGCCAGCCGAGCCCTTCGAAGCGGAAGCCGAAGAAGTGCCGGCGTCAGTCGTCGACGAGCCGGTCTCGGTTCCGGCTCCGGTTGCCATTCCGCTCCCGCTCCCGTGCCGGCGCCGCGCCGTGCACCGCGAGTGCGTGTGGCGCCAGGAAGCAAGGGCAAGGCAGCTTTCACGCTGCGGCTCGATCCCGACCGGCACCTCAAGTTGCGTCTCGCCTGTGCGGTCGATGGTCGTTCCGCCCAACAAATCGTGACCGCCGCGCTCGACCATCTGCTCGGTCGCATGCCCGAACTCAACTCCATGGCCTCAAAGGCCAAACGCAAGGGGTAATATCATGTCCAAGCCGCTCCGTTTCGGCTCTGCCGCCTCAGTCGTCATGCTCGCTTCGATGCTCGCGGGTTGCGCGGCGGCTCAAGAAAAGACCGGGTTCGGCGGAAGGACGAGCGACAATGTCGGTCTCGCCACACGCGCCCTGATGGCGCTCAACTCGAACGATACGACGAGCGCAATCGATTTCGCCGAGCGCGCTGTCGAGAAGACCCCCGATGACGCCGGCTTCCGCGCGATCCTCGGCAATGCATATTTCAAGGCTGGTCGCTTCGGTTCGGCAGAAGCCGCGTTCAAGGACTCCCTCACCATCTACTCGAACCAGCCCCAGGTGATCCTGAAGCTGGCGCTGGTAGAGACGGCGTTGGGCAAGAAGGATGAGGCGGTCGCGTTCCTCCAGGCCGGCCGGCAGGTGCTCGACGCATCCAATTACGGCCTCGCTCTTGCTCTGGCGGGGCGTCCGTCTGAAGCCATTCCGGTGCTGGAAACCGCTGCTCGCCAGCCGGGAGCAGACGCCACCGTTCGCCAGAACCTGGCGCTCGCTCATGGTCTCGCGGGTAACTGGGCGGAGGCGCGCACGATCGCCGCACAGGACGTGCCTGGCGACAAGCTCGATGCGCGTGTTCAGCAGTGGATGCAGCTTGCGAGCCCAAAGAACCCGGCCGACCAGGTTGCGGCGCTGGTCGGAGTAACTCCCTCGCCGATGGATCGCGGTGAGCCTGTTCGACTTGCGCTACGTAAGGGCGATTCGATGGTCGCTCAGGCGGCTACCGCTAAGGCACCACCTGCGCCCCAGACCGTTGCTGCCGAAGCGCCCGTCCCGGCTGTGCCAGCACCGAAATTCGTAGAAGCTGTTGCGGCTCCGTCGGCTGCTCTGCTCATGAAGCAGCGCCTGCGATTGTGCCAGCTCCCGAGCTTCCTAAGCCCGTGGTTCAGCCAGTGATTGCCGAGGCTCCTCTTCCGACGCCCGTTGCGATGATCGTGGCGGCGGCCAGGGAAGTCTCGACGGCGGCTGCGAACGAAGTTTCAGCGGTCGTCAAAGCCTTCACGCCGAAGAAGGCGCCGACGGCTCGTCCGGCTAAGGCACATCGCGTCGCCCGGCGCTCTGTCGGTCCGGGAGATGCGGTCATGCAGATCGCTTCGTACCGCTCGCCGCAGCAGGTAAATGCTGGCTGGAACCACCTGACCCAGCGCTATCCGGCGCTTCGCGCCTACCTGCCGCTGCGCGCACGGTTCAATTCGCCGAACGGCACCTACTGGCGCCTGTCGATCCAGGGCTTCAGCAACCAGCGTGAAGCAATGGAGCGTTGTCAGCAGCTGAAGAATCGCGGCGGCAAATGCTTCGTGCGCAATTTCGCCGGCGACCGCCCAGTCGAAATCGCTTCGAACTAGGCCGCGTTCTCGCCGACCAGCAATTCGAGGCAGGCCATGCGAATGGCCACGCCCATCTCCACCTGAAGCGTGATCAGCGATCGCGCCGGATCGTCGGCGATCGCGCTCTCGATCTCCACTCCACGGTTCATCGGTCCCGGGTGCATCACGACAGCGTCGGCTGATGCCGTCGCCAACCGTTCTGCCGTCAGGCCATAGCGCGATAGATATTCGCCCGGCCCATCGCCAAAATCAAATTCCAGGCGCTCGCGCTGGACTCGAAGCATCATCACGACGTCTGCGCCTTGAATGGCCTCGTCGATCGTGAGCTGCGGAACGCCGTCGGGCATCAAGTCTGGCGGCCCCGCCAATCGCACCTCGGCGCCGAGGCGCGGAAGTAGCTTCGCGTTCGATCGCGCAACCCGGCTGTGGCGGATATCGCCGCAAATCGCGATTTTGAGGCCCTCGATGCGCCCGAGACGATGAAGCATTGTCGCCGCATCGAGAAGCGCCTGGGTCGGGTGCTCGTTCGTTCCGTCGCCCGCGTTGATCACTGGAGCGTCGACAATCTCGGCAACGCGAGCGGGTGCGCCATTCTCCCGATGCCGGACGGCGAGCGCGTCGGGCCGCATCGCGCCGAGTGTCGCCGCAGTGTCCTCGAGCGTTTCGCCCTTCTTGACGGATGAATGCTCGACCGAGAGCGACAGCGCGGAAGCGCCAAGCCGGTGCGCCGCCGTCGCGAACGACATCGCAGTGCGCGTGGAGCTTTCATAGAAGACGTTGAAGACGATCCGACCGGCCAGAGACTGGACCGGCTTCGTCGAGGACCGGGCATCCTCAAAGAAGATCTGCGCCCGGTCGAGCAGCAGCTCGATCTGCGCGTCGCTCAGCGAATCGATGGAGAGTAGGTCCACGAGCCGCGTCGCTAACCGCCAGTTCCGAGATTGGCCAGCGCGTCGATTGCGCCCTGGAGGATGTGGGCTGCGGCGAGGGAGTCAACCTTCTCCGCGCGCTTGGCACGGCTGACGTCGGCTTCGATCATCGCTCGCTCTACAGCCTGGGTCGACCAGCGCTCGTCCCACAGGAGTGCGGGGAGGTTGAGCGGCGCGAGGTTGCGGGCGAAGGCACGAACCGACTGCGTGCGCGGGCTGTCGCTTCCATCCATGTTGAGCGGAAGCCCGACGACCAGTCCGGCGCCCTGCTCACGCTCGATAATCCGCCGAAGTGAGACGAGGTCCTGCGTGAACTTGGTTCGGTGGATCGTCTCCGACGGCCCGGCGAAATGCCAGCCGGCATCGCAGATCGCGACGCCGATCGTCTTCGTGCCGACGTCCAGGCCAAGCAGCTTGCCGCCGTCGGCGAGAGCGGCTGCGAATTTCGCCGTATCGGTCGTGATCAGCCCCGCCACGCGCCAAGCCTCCGCTCCGCATCCCGCCGGATCGCGGCCCAGAACAAGGGATAATCGTACACGTGATAATTGTTGCCCGGCAGCACGTAAGGGCCAAGCGCAGGGATGTTACCGTCGATTATCAGCAGCCCCTTGTCACAATGCGCGCCGACCTGGCCCTGAGCCAGGCTTGCTGAAACGAAATTGCTGGCTGGCACAATCGTGCCCGGGTTGGCCGAGGCAGGCGCCGAACCATTTTCAATGCCGGTGATCGGGTTGACGCAGAGGATGTCCGCCGGCTTGCGCTGGCCGCCGGTAAGCCCGTGCGTCCTCTTCCATTGGTCGAGGATAAGGGAAGGATTTGCCGGCTCGCGAAAGCTCATCCACGACAGGACGCACCCGGCGCCTGTCGGCGCCTGGCAGGCAGGAAGTCCGATCGCCGGGAGATCGCTTTGCGTGTCGATCGGCCAGCCCACGACATAGGCGGCAACCAGGCGCTTCGCGATGGGCTTGCCTGCCACCTTTTCGCGAAGCAGGCGGATGAGGTGCAGCGCTCCTTGGCTGTGCCCTGCGAGGATGATCGGTTTGTCGCCCGCTTCATTAACGAACTGGTCGAAAGCCGCCGAGACGTCCTGATAGGCGAAGTCGAGCGCTTCCTCAGCGTCCGCGCTGTCGAGCAGGAAGGATCCAAACGCAGCCTGGCGATAATGTGGCGCCCATACCTGCCCGACGCCGTTGAAAGCGCTGGCCTCACCTTGAACAAACAAATTGGTGCGAAAGGCGGTGCCGCCGCCCGCCTGAAGCGGCGCATTCCAGCGGTCGCTCTCGAGGTAGGTCGTCGGATGGATGAAGAAGATCGCGGCATTGCCGGAGCTCGACCGCGAAACTCCGTCGGGCAGCCACAGCGCCGGATCGTTCGCCAGGCCAGGCCGTGCGACCCAACTCGAATTATCGGCATAATTGGGACCGCTACCCGCGCTGGCGGCCTGGAAATGACCCTTCGGCGTCGCTTCCTTGAGCAGAGCATCTCCGCCCCACTGGAAGATTGCGAACGCTCCCGTGACGACGATCAGGGTGAGGATGAAAACTACCGCCAGGAATCGCCGCGCACACATTCGAGGGCCGGTTAGGGGACGAGGTGGTCAGGGGCAAGGCGCGACCGCCGACGCTCAATTCAGTAACCGCGGTTAGCTCGTCGCACAGCTTCGTCGCACGTCATGCACGCGTTGCCGTTATCGAAAGGCAGTACTGGATTTACCATAAAAATCATCGCAAGTTCCGACACTTACGAGTCGCGTGAGCGGGTTGCGGGGTCGGGGAATTATGGTCACTTCAGTAACTGCAAAATCCAATCATTACGAAACCTTAGGGCTGCCATCGACGGCCAGCACAGAAGAAATCGGCAAGGCCTATGCTGCGCAGATGACGACATTCCGGCTTCGGCCGGAGAATGCGCTGACGCGCCTCGCGCTGCTTAGCACGGCGTACGAAACGCTGCGTGATCCGACCAAGAGACGCGCCTACGACGCCTCGCTCGGCCTCCTCGGCCTCAATGCGGGACCGGTGATGGAGCAAAAGCCCGCATCTCCGTTCATCGGTGTGACGACTGCGCCACAGTTCAATCGTCCGCTACCGGCTCCTTCAACTGAACCCGTGAAAGAGCCTACACGAACGGCGGAGCCGGACCCGAGGGTCGGATCGTTCATCGCTGCATCACTCCGGCCTGCGGTACCGAAGAAAGTCGAGCGCGAAATGCCGGTGGGGCAGGCAGGTGAACCGGTGAAGCCCGCACCGCAGCCGGTTTACGTCGAGCCGCAAGAAGAGGAAGCGCACGCGCGGATCCACCGTAACCAGGCGATGATCGGTGCTGGCATTGTCGGTCTTGCCATACTTGGTATCGCCACAGCGCTGCCGCGGCCGAACGCCGATCGTTTGCCTGCGCCGACGGTCCAGGCGCGGCAGGCCGTGACGGTTGGTCTCCCACCCGCGACGCCTGCCCAGGACACGGCTGTAGGTGCACCGATCGAGGCAAGTGCAAAAGCTCCGGTCCTTCACGAGGAATCGCGGGTCGAGACTGCGGCGCAGACGACCGCGGCCCCAGCTGCAGATTCTCTGCCGGCAGACCAGCAGAGCAATCAGGCTGCGTCGAAGCAAGCGGCCGCGGATCCGCTGGCGCCGGTCAGCACAGACGCCAGCGCGCAATCTGCATCGAGCTCAACCGCCGCCGACGCCCCGGCGGAATCTGCGCCTTCGGCCGCAACGAGCGTCGTCGCGGCGATGCCGCTCGCTAATGCGACGATCGCACAGACCATCCGTCGGATCGGCTATGCATGTGGTAGCGTCGCTTCGACCGAGGCCGTGAGCGGTTCGAAAGGAGTGTTCAAGGTGACCTGCTCGTCGGGCGACAGCTATCAGGCGACGCCGCTCCACGGACGCTATCATTTCCGCAGGCTGGGCAGCCACTAGCAGGCTTGTCCCGCTTGCCGCTCTGACTCCCCGCCGCTATCCGCGCGGCCATGTCCGTTTCCATTGAACAGGTGCGCCATATCGCCAAGCTCGCGCGTATCGCGATGAGCGATGAGGAGATCGAGCGTCTCGCGCCCGAGCTCAACAATATCCTCGGCTGGGTCGAGCAACTCGGCGAGGTGAACACCGATGGCGTCGAGCCGCTGACCGCAGTCATCGACCTGAAGCTTCGCCTCCGTGACGACGTCGTGATCGAAGGCAACATCCGCGATGAGGTGCTCGCCAATGCGCCTGAGGCGCAGCACGGCTTCTTCGCAGTGCCCAAGGTGATCGAGTGACCGAGCTTACCTCCAAGACGATTGCCCAGCTTCGCGACGGTTTCCGGTCGGGTGAGTTCACGGCTCGCGAGATCGCCAAAGAGTTCAACACCGCGGTTTCGGCGGCGCGCACGCTTAATGCCTACACAGTCGAAACGCCGGAGGATGCGCTTGCGGCGGCCGAGGCTGCTGACAAGGCTCGTGGAACCACAGAGCTGGGATCGCTCGCTGGTATTCCGCTCGGAATCAAAGATTTGTTCGCGACGCGCGGCGTCGATACGACTTCGGGCAGCCGGATCCTGAAGGGGTTCAAGCCGCCATATGAGAGCACCGTCAGCGGCAACCTGCGCAAGGCGGGCGCGGGGATGCTCGGCAAGCTCAACATGGACGAGTTCGCGATGGGCTCGTCGAACGAGACCAGCGTTTACGGGCCGGTGATCTCGCCTTGGCGTCGCAAGGGCAGCAACGTCGGGCTTACGCCGGGAGGATCGTCGGGCGGTTCGGCGGCGGCGGTCGCCGCCGGAATCGCGCCTGGTGCGACGGGCACCGACACAGGCGGCTCGATCCGTCAGCCGGCGGCGTTCGCTGGCATTTGCGGGATCAAGCCGACCTACGGCCGCTGCTCGCGCTGGGGCATTGTCGCGTTCGCAAGCTCGCTCGATCAGGCGGGGCCGATGGCGAAGGACGTTCGAGACTGCGCGATTCTGCTCGAGGCGATGGCCGGCTTCGATCCAAGGGATTCAACTTCGCTCGACCTGTCGGTGCCGAAGTGGGAAGTTGGATTATCTAGCGATCTCAAAGGTAAGCGCGTCGGTATTCCGAAAGAATATCGGATCGACGGAATGCCCGCGGAGATCAACGCGCTGTGGGATCAGGGCATCGAATGGCTGAAGGACGCGGGCGCGACGCCGGTCGAGATCAGCCTGCCGCATACCAAATACGCGCTTCCGACCTATTACATCATCGCTCCGGCCGAGGCGTCGTCGAACCTCGCACGTTACGACGGCGTCCGCTACGGCCTGCGCGTCGAGGGCGAGGGCCTCAACGGCATGTACTCGGCGACCCGCGCAGAAGGGTTCGGCGCGGAGGTGAAGCGCCGGATCATGATCGGCACCTATGTGCTCTCCGCAGGCTTCTATGACGCTTATTTCACCAAGGCGCAGAAGGTGAGGGCGCTGATCAAGCAGGACTTCCGCAAGGCGTTCGAGCAGTGCGACGTGATCCTGACTCCGACCGCTCCGTCGGCCGCGTTCGGCATCGGCGAGACCACTGACCCGCTGGCAATGTATCTGAACGACGTGTTCGCGGTACCGGCAAGCCTTGCGGGGCTTCCCGCAATGAGCGTTCCGGGCGGGCTGGACGATCAGGGGCTTCCGCTCGGGTTGCACCTGATCGGCAACGAACTCGAGGAACAGGCGGTACTGAATGCCGGACTGGCGATTGAGGAGCGGGCGGGCTTCACGGCTCGACCCGACAAGTGGTGGTAAATGGCTGACGCAGCAGCATCTTTCCGCATCAAGGGCGAAACCGGTGAATGGGAGGTCGTGATCGGCCTCGAGGTCCATGCGCAAATAGTGTCCAACGCGAAGCTGTTCTCCGGCGCGGCGACGGCGTTCGGGGCTGAGCCGAACTCACAGGTCAGCTTCGTCGATGCAGCGATGCCGGGGATGCTCCCGGTGCCGAACCGCGAGTGCATCCGCCAGGCGGTGCGCACCGGAATTGCGCTCGACGCCAAGATCAACAAATGGTCGCGGTTCGACCGGAAGAACTATTTCTACGCGGACCTTCCGCAGGGATATCAGATCAGCCAGCTCTATCATCCGCTGGTCGGCGAGGGCGAGCTCGAGGTCTTGGTCGATGAGAAGGACGAAAGCTCGGCCAAGCGGATCGGCATCGAGCGCATCCACGTCGAGCAGGACGCCGGAAAGCTCATGCATGACCAGCATGCAACCATGAGCTACGTCGACCTCAACCGCTGCGGCGTTGCGCTGATGGAGATCGTGTCGCGGCCCGATATGCGTTCTCCTGCGGAAGCAGGGGCCTACCTCAGGAAGCTGCGCTCGATCCTCCGCTACGTCGGCTCTTGCGATGGTAATATGGAGGAAGGTTCGATGCGCGCCGACGTAAACGTCAGCGTGCGCAAGCCGGGCGAGCCGTTCGGCACCAGAACGGAGACCAAGAACGTCAACTCGGTGCGCTTCGTGATGGCTGTCGTCGAGCATGAGGCGCGGCGACAGGTCGCGCTGATCGAGGAAGGCGGCACGGTCGCCCAGGAAACAAGGCTCTACGACCCCGACAAGAACATCACTCGCTCGCTTCGTTCGAAGGAAGACGCGCACGACTACCGCTATTTCCCCGACCCCGACCTGCTTCCGCTGGAGCTAGATGATGCCTTCCTCGAGGAATGTCGCGCAACTCTGCCTGAGCTGCCCGACGCAAAGCGGAAGCGTTACGAAGACCTCGGCATAACCTCATACAACGCAAGCGTTTTGACCGCAGAAGTCGAGGCTGCGCGCTGGTTCGATGCGCTGCTCGATTCAGGCGCCGAGCCGAAGCAGGCCGCAAACTGGGTGGTCGCCGAACTGTTCGGAGCGCTCAACCGCCGCGGCGAGAGCATCGATCAGGGTCCGGTCTCGCCGGAGCAGGCGGCGGAACTCCTCGGCCTCGTCGCGGACGGCACTATTTCCGGTACCATCGCCAAGCAGGTGTTCGAGATCATGCTCGAAACGGGGCAGGGTGCGGGCACCATCGTCGAGGAGCGCGGGCTTAAGCAGACCAGCGACACCGGCGCCATCGACAGCGAGATCGACAATGTCCTCGCCGCTAACGCCGACAAGGTCGCCGAGTATAAGAGCGGCAAGGAGCAGTTGTTCGGATTCTTCGTCGGCCAGACGATGAAAGCCATGGCTGGAAAGGCCAACCCGAAGCTGGTCAACGAGCGGCTTCGGGCGAAATTGTCATGAAATTGTCAGCGCGTCAGGAGTAGCCCAAGGTCGATGCGTAAGTTGCTCGTTGCCGCCGCCGCGGCCTCCTTCGCTTGCCCCGCATTCGCGCAGCAGCCTCCGCCACCTAAGCTGCTGGTGGTCATCTCCGTCGATCAGTTTTCGGCTGACCTGTTCGACGAGTATCGGTCGCAATTTACCGCTGGCTTCGCGCGGCTCGCGTCGGGAGTCGTGTTCGACAAGGCCTATGAGGCCCACGCCAACACCGAGACCTGTCCTGGCCACTCGACTATCCTGACCGGCGATCACCCGACGCGGACGGGCATCATCGGCAATACGTGGATCGATCAGTCGCTCCAGCGGGATGACAAGATCGTCTATTGCTCGGAAGACCCGCAGGTACCTGGCACAAGCCATTCTCATTACAAGGTTTCTTCCGTTCAACTTCGGGTACCAACGCTCGGCGAGCTGATGAAGGGGCAATGGCCTTCGAGCCGCAACGTTGCGGTCGCGGGCAAGGATCGCGCGGCCGTGATGATGAGCGGGCGTCGCGCCGATCAGCGGTGGTTTTGGACCGGCAAGCAGTTTTCGACTGATCTTGCCGGCGTCGCAATGCCAGCAACCATCGGGGCGACGAACGCCGCCGTCGGGCGGATGCTGGCCGCGCCGTTCGAAGGACTGCAGCCGACGCCATTCTGCTCCTCGAAGGCGCAAGCCATTCCAGTCGAAGGACACGCGCCCGTCGGGATCGGCAATTTTGCGCGCGCTGGTGGCGATGCCGATGCTTTTGAGGCGTCGCCCCAGTTCGATGGAGCAATCCTTGTCGCCGCAGCCGGCCTGGTGCGCGAGATGCGCCTAGGCCAGGGAAGCGCGCCGGACGTGCTCAGCGTTGGCCTGTCGGCGACCGACTATGTCGGCCACACCTACGGCACCGAGGGGCAGGAGATGTGCCTCAACATGCTCGAACTCGATCGGGAGATCGGCGATTTCCTCAGCTTCCTTGACAGCACCGGCGTTGATTATGCGGTGGCCCTCACCGCGGATCACGGCGGGCAGGACCTGCCGGAGCGCCTCCGTATTCACGGAGTGCCTGACGCCCAGCGAGTCGATATCGCGCTCGCGGCCTCCACGGTCGGGAAAGCGATCGGCGCGAAGCTCGGCCTTTCCGGGCCCGTCCTGTTGGGAGATGTTTCCGGAGACCTATATGTGGATCGAGGTCTGAGCTCGGCAGATCAGGGGCGGGTCCTACAGGAAGCGATCGCAGCCTACAAAGCGCATCCGCAAGTCACCGCGGTCTTCACTAACGACGAGCTCTCCCGCACGCCTGTGCCGACATCGAGCCCCGACACATGGTCGCTGCTCCAGCGCGTCCGCGCGTCGTTCGATCCTCAGCGCTCGGGCGATATCGTTGTCATCCTCAAGGAACATGTGACGCCAATCGGTCACGTCACCAAATCCGTCGCCACTCACGGCAGTCCCTATGACTACGACCGACGGGTACCGATCCTGTTCTGGCGCGGTGGTTTCCGGGGCGCGACGGTAAATAGGGCGGCGGACACCGTCGACATCATGCCGACGCTAGCTGCACTAATCGGCCTACCCCTCGCATCGGGCTCGGTCGACGGTCACTGCCTGGAGGGCACGCCGGCATTCTGTCCGCACTAAGCATTTAAAAACACGGGCTTTTCTTTAGCTTCGCATTCGGGCATGTAACCGCAGTCGTGAGGGTGCGGAGGGGCGCGAATGCCGCGGTGGGGTACAGCGATCGGCTTGGTGGCGAGCCTGGTGCTCGGCGCGTGTGTGCAGACTAAGCAATATGCGGACGAAGAGTTCACGCCGCCGGAAGGCGACTACAAGCTCCTGGTCCTCCGGCCCGATGTCACCGTCGGATCGCTGACGACCGGCGGCATGGTCGAGCCGCGCGCGCAGTGGACGGACCAGGCGCGCTCCAACATCATTGCGGCGCTGAAGGCGCAGCAGGCGGCGCGCGGCGGTAACGTCACGATCATCGAACATCGCAACCAGCTATCCGGGGTCGCGGAGCAGGAGCTTGCCGACGTCGAGCGCCTGAACTTCGTGGTCGACGAGTCGATCGTCGATGCGAAATATGCTGGCAATTACCTTCCGACCAAGCGCGGTAGGGGCCTCGACTGGACGCTCGGCGCCGACGCGGTGAAGCTCGGCCAGAGGAGCGGCTATGACTACGTCCTTTTCCTCCACGCGGAGGACCAGGTCGCCTCGACCGGCAGGATCGCCCTCGGGGTGCTCGGTCTCGCGGGCTGCGTCGTCGGCTTTTGCGCGCCGAATGTCGGCGGCGCGGAGCAGCTCGATTATGCCTCGCTCGTCGATCTCAAGACTGGCCAGGTCGTGTGGTTCAACGTTGTCGATGCCGCGAGCCAGGTCCCGGGGATTTCGTTCGGCGATCTCAGGACTCCCCAAGGTGCGGCCCAGATGGTCGAGCGCCTGCTCGGCCGCATGAAGCCGGGCAAGGATGCGGTCAAAGGACGCGTCGATACCGACCCGAGTACGCGCTGATGTGCGCGCTTTGCCTTGAGCTCAGCCGCCGCTCCCTCCTCCTTGGTGGAGGCGCCGCTGCGGCCGCTCTCCATGCCGGTGTGGCAAGCGCCCGCGTCAAGCCTGCCGACATGGTCCCGCTCATCGGACCCGGTTTCAAGCCGACCGACACGGACGAGCAGGGCCTGTGGAAGGACATGGAGCGGATCGAGGAGGAGATCGCCGACACCAATCTCCTCATCACCGACCCGAACATCACAGGCTACCTCCGCGACATGATCGGCCACGTGGGCGGACCGGCCGCGAAGGACTTCCGCATCTATTTGATGCGGGTTCCCGACTTCAACGCGATGATGTTCCCGACCGGCTTCGCGGTCGTCTTCTCCGGGCTGCTGCTGCGAATGCGAAGCGAGGCGCAGCTCGCCGGCGTGATCGCCCACGAATCCGGCCACTTCCTCCGCCGCCACGAGATTCGTTCGTGGCGCGACCAGCGGCGAAAGACCGACATTTTCGCGATAGCGTCGATGCTCGCTGGGATCGGTGGCGCCGGCGCTGGGATCTATCTCGGCAACTATGTGCAGCTGGCACAGCTCGGCACCATCCTTTCGCTCTTCAAATATAGCCGCGAGATGGAGGCCGAGGCCGATGCCATGGGCGTGAAGCTGATCACCCAGGCCGGCTACGACCCGGTGGAAATGGCCATCGTTTGGCAGCAGCTGATCGGAGAGGAGCAGGCGAGTGCTTCCTATCGCGGCAAGCACCGCGATCGCGGTTCAATCTTCGACACGCACCCTTCGGACGACGCGCGATTGGCGGATCTCAGGGCCGACGCGCTCGAGCTCAAGGTCCCAGGCAAGGCATACGAGAATTACCGCGACCGCTATCTGATCACGATCGGTCCGATCCGGCAGATGCTGCTCGATGACCAGGTGAAGCTGAACGACCCGGGCGCCAGCGAATATCTGATCCAGACGCTGGCGCAGGATGGGTGGAACGGCCTGCTGCGCTTCTATGAGGGCGAGGTCTGGCGCTTACGCAACCGCCCGGGCGATGAGCAGCGCGCCGAGCAAAGCTATGCCGCGGCGGTCGTCTATCCCGACGCTCCCGCCGAAGCATGGCGCTGGCACGGCATTTCCCTCCTCAAGCAGGGACGGGCGACGGAAGCGAAGTCGGCACTGGCCAAATATCTGGCGATGAAGCCCGACGCGGCCGACGCGGCCTGGGTGCGGCAAACGATCGGCTGAGGAGGAATCGAGTGAAGCGTTCGCAAATCGCGGCACTGCTGTTCGGCGTTCTCCCTCTAGCCGGCTGCTCCAGCCTTGGCGGCGAAGGCGGTTTCAGCGACTATTCCGCGGTCAACGTACACCGGGTGAGGGTCGGGAACGGCAACCTATCCGTCGTCCCGCCGCGCCCCTGGAATCGACAGCACGCAAGCTTGTTCGATGACGTCGCGGCGGTGGAGGATTGGACGCTCAACGGACCGCTGCTTGACGGGATCACCTTCATCACCGGCCTCAAGAGCGGCAAGGCGATGGTCTATCAGCGCCGGTCGACCGACCAGCAGGTGCCGATCTTCCGATCCGACATGACCGCGCCCGAGATCGCCGAGATGCTTGAAAGCCTTTATCGAGTCCGCGGCGGAAGCGTCGACTTCCACACGCTTTCGATCCAGCCGCGCCTGTTCCTTGGCGCGAACGGCTTCCAGTTCGATTACGAGCATCTCGATGGCGACGAACTATGGCGCAAGGGGCGCGTCGTCGGCGCAGTTATCAGCGGCCAACTCTATCTCATCATGTTCGATGCGGCGCGCTCGCATTATTACGACGCAGCTCTGCCAGATTTCGAGGCGGTGGTCGCCTCGGCCCAGCTGCACTCCTAGCCGACAGGCGAGATAGGGCCCGGCGACGGGTCAGTCCCCGGCGAGGGGGGCGAGGGCACGTCGATGTCCGGAGAGTGCGTGGGGATCCCAGGCGGCGGCTCGACCGGCTGGCCGGGCTGCGAGGGTTCGGGCGTTTGCGGCACCGGATTCGTCGGCGGTTCGTCGGGAAGTTGCTGCATGCGGGTCGAACGCGCTTGAGAACAGTGGGTTGCGTGCCCGCTGGGTTGCCGAACCGGCTCGGGCTGTTATAGGCCCCCGCACCTACGGCGTCCGCGCGCGTGGCGGAATTGGTAGACGCGGCAGGTTTAGGTCCTGTTGTCGAAAGATGTGGGGGTTCGAGTCCCTCCGCGCGCACCATTCGGCTGCCTGGGACGTCAAAGAATTCATCGGGATCTTAGAAACGTGAGCATCAAGACCGTCGAGACGCAGAGCGAAGGCCTTAAGCGCGCCTTCATGTTGACCATTCCGGCCGAGGACATCGAGGCGCGGGTCGACAAGGAAGTGAAGCGCATTGCGCCGCAGGTACGCATGCCCGGATTCCGGCCCGGCAAGGTGCCGCCGAACCTCATCCGCAAGATGCACGGCGAGGCGCTCCAGCGCGACGCGCTCAACGCTTCCGTGCAGGAAGGCGTCCAGCGGCTTCTCGAAGAGAAAAACGTGCGCCCGGCGCTCCAGCCGCAGGTCGAGCTCGACGACCAATATGAGCCGGGCAAGGACGCCGAGGTCTTTGTCAGTCTCGAAGCGCTGCCGGACGTGCCGGCGCCGCAGATCGAGGATCTCAAGATTGAACGGCTGACGGTCGAACCGGAGGAGAGCGCGATCGATCAGCAGATCCAGCAGCTGGCGAGTCAGTCGAAGCGCTGGAACGATGCGCCGAAGAAGCACGGTGCCGCGACCGGCGACCTCGTCATCATGGACTTCGAAGGCGAAGTCGACGGTACGCCGTTCGAAGGCGGCAAGGGCGAGGACATGCAGGTCGAGCTCGGCTCGGGGCGCCTGATTCCGGGCTTCGAGGATCAGCTGGCGGGCGCCAAGGCCGGCGACACGCGCGAAGTCAACGTGACCTTCCCCGACGATTACCCGGTCGAGAATCTCAAGGGCAAAGGTGCGGTCTTTGCCGTCAGCGTGAAGGCCGTGAAGACCGCGGGCGAGACGAAGGTGGACGACGAGCTCGCCACTTCGCTCGGTCTTAAGGATCTCGACCAGCTGAAAGGCCTCATCCGCGATCAGCTCGCGCAGGAGCTGCACGGCCTGACGCGCACGCACATGAAGCGGCAGCTGCTCGACCAGCTGGCCGAGCGCCACGATTTCGCCGTGCCGGAATCGATGGTCGAGGCTGAATATCAGAACATCCTCAACCAGCTTCGTCACGAAGCGAGCCATGAGGCCGATCCGCAGGCGGCGCTTGCAGAGATCGAGAAGGAGGCTGCCGACTACCGTCGCATCGCCGAGCGGCGCGTCCGCCTCGGTCTTCTGCTGTCGGAGATCGGCGCGGCCAACGGAGTCGAAGTTAACGAGCAGGAGATGCGCAACCTGATCGCTCAGGCCGCGTCGCAATATCAGGGCAAGGACCGCGAGCGCTTCCTCCAGCTGATCCAGCAGGAACCGATGTTCGCTGCCCAGCTTCGAGCGCCGCTCTACGAGGACAAGGTTGTCGATTTCCTCTTCGGCAAGTCCGAGATCGCAAACCGCAACGCCACTCGCGAGCAGCTCGAAGCCGACCTCGAGAGCGAGGAAGGCCATGTCCACGGCCCCGGCTGCGGTCATGACCATGCCGAGCAACCGAAGGCGAAGAAGCCCGCGGCCAAGAAGGCACAGGCTGTCAAAGCTTCCGAAGCAACCGCCAAGGTTGCAAAGCCCGCCGCGAAGAAGGCCGACGTCGTCGAAAAGTCCGAAGCGCCGAAGCCCGCCAAGCCGAAGAAGAGCGAGCCCGCCAACAAGGCAGCAGCGAAAGCCGTTGAGAAGACAGAGGCGAAAGCTTCGGCAAAGCCCAAGTCGGAAGCCAAGCCCGCGGCGAAGCCCAAGAAGGCAGCGAAGAAGGGTTGAGCGAGCGCGAGATCGTCTGTGAGGAACTGAGCGCCGCACTCGACGATCTCCGCGGCGACGGCTTCCGGCTAGACGTCATCTATCCGGCCGATGATCCCCACACCGCTGTCCTTAGCAAAGGCGAGGAGTTGGTAAGGCTGACAAATCGGCCAGGAGGGCTTGGGCCGCCCGAGGCGTTGCCGCCGTTCGTTCCGGAATTCGTGATCACGCGAGCGGGTGGAACTCCCGGCACGGGCCGCGCGGGAATGTTGTACCGCGATCTAATTCCGTCGCGGCTGGGCGGGCGCTATATCGCGTCCCACATCTCGATCCCAGAGGGCGGGCCGGTCGGCGATTGGGTGCATTTCCACCGCATCGCCTTCCAGATGATCTACGTCCGGCGCGGCTGGGTGCGGGTCGTCTATCAGGACCAAGGCATCCCATTCGTCATGCGAGAAGGCGATTTCGTTCTTCAGCCGCCGGAAATCCGGCATCGCGTCCTGGAAAGCTCATCCGGCTTCGAGGTGGTCGAGATCGGCGCGCCCGCGGTGCATGCGACATTCGCCGAGCATGCAATGGACCTGCCCAACCCCGAGGATCGTGGCCGGCTCTACGGCGGTCAGCACTTCCTGCACCACATCGCGGCAGACACGCCGTGGACGCCATTCGGCGGCGGAGAGGCGCAGGAAAGTGAGATGGCCTGCGCGACCGACGGCATTGCCGACGTGCGGACGATCCGAGCGATCGACGGAAATCCGATCGAATTTCCCGCTCACCGGGGCGAGCTAGACTTTGGTTTCGTCCTCGATGGTTCTGCGACCCTCGAGCACGGCGGTACGCACGAGTTGAATGCCGAAGACGCTTTAGCCATACCTCCCGGTGGGTCATGGCGCGTGAGCGGCGCTTCCCCCGGCTTCCGGCTGCTCCACATTACGACCGCTCGGCTGGACTAGCCGCGTTCGCCACGATAGCCGTCAGGTATCGAACGAGAGGGGAGTAGCTTGGCCCGAGCCGCGAGAATTGCCGTGCTGCTGCCTTGCTATAACGAGGAAGCGGCAATTGGCGCGACGGTGGCGGGCTTCAAGGCGGCGCTGCCGGACGCGACGATCTATGTCTACGACAACAACAGCACCGACCGAACGCAAGACCTCGCCAAAGCCGCTGGAGCGGTCGTGCGCTCAGAGAAGCAGCAGGGGAAGGGGAACGTCGTCCGGCGTATGTTCGCGGACATCGACGCCGACGTTTACGTGATGGCCGATGGCGACCTCACCTACGATCCCGCCGCTGCGCCCGCGATGGTCGACATGCTGCTCGCCGAACAGCTCGATATGATTGTCGGCACTCGCAAGCATGAGGCGAAGGAGGCCTATCGCGGCGGCCACGTGCTCGGGAACAAGCTGTTCACCGGGATACTTTCCGGCCTCTTTGGACGAAGCTTTAGCGACATATTTTCGGGCTACAGAGTTTTCTCGCGCCGCTTCGTCAAAAGCTTCCCGGTGCTCTCAGAGGGGTTCGAGATCGAAACCGAGATGAGTGTCCATGCGCTCGAGTTGAGGATGCCGGTCGGCGAGGTCGAGACCAGCTACGGAGCGCGGCCTGAGGGCTCGCAATCTAAGCTCTCCACTTATGGAGACGGCTGGCGGATCCTGAAGACCATCGTGAACCTGTATCGGACCGAACGGCCGGTGCTCTTTTACGGGAGCATCGGCGCGCTTTTGGTGATCGCCGCGATCATCCTCGCCATCCCGCTCGTCCAGACCTATCTCCGGACGGGGCTCGTGCCGCGCTTCCCGACCGCGATCATGGTCACGGGCATGGTGATCATCGCGGTGCTCTGCTTCTTCGCGGGCCTGATCCTGAACACGGTTACACGCGGCCGCCGAGAAATCAGGCGTCTGGCCTATCTTTCGTTAGAGGCACCACGGGAACTGTAGCAAGATTACACCAGCGTTACAGAATTGTGTACGCAGGCCCGCGCTGAATTCTTCTGAGCGACGCTTCCCTCCATTACTGTTGTTTTGCTTGAGGCCGGCCCTGTGGCCCGAGCAGAGCAGGGGGATTGCATGAAACGGATCGAATTTGTGCTGCGCGCGGGCGTGGCCTTGGCTGCGCTTACCACCATCGCTTCTGGCGCCGCAGCGCAGAGCACGCAGCCGCCAGCAGGTGTCGTGACAGGCCAAGCACCCCCAGCCTCCGGAGGAGAGTCTGCGAAAGCCCCTGGCGAGATCGTGATCACCGGCTCGCGCATCCGTCATAATCCACTCGATCAGGCATCGCCCGTCACCTTCGTCGACCAACAGGACATAGCGAAAACGGGCCTCAACTCGATCACGGACGTGATCCAGCGGCTGCCGAGCGCGGGCGGCGGCCTCAACACCAAGTTCAACAACTCGGGCAACTTCGGCAACCCGCCGGACGGCGGCGGCGTCGGCGCCGGTGCTGCAGAGATCGACCTTCGCTACCTCGGCTCGAAGCGCACCCTCGTGCTCGTCGATGGCCTTCGGTTCGTCAACGCGGCGTCCGCGAGCGGCGTCCCCGGTTCCGTCGACCTTAACGCCATTCCCGAAAGCATGATCGACCGAGTCGAGATCCTTCAGGACGGCGCGTCCGCCATCTACGGTTCCGACGCCATCGCGGGCGTGGTGAACATCATCACTAAGCATCATCAGAACGGATTCGTCGCCTCGGCGCAGCTGGGCGATTATCTCGACGACGGCGACGGCTTCACCCAGAACTACCAGATCAGCTGGGGCAACGGTGACAGCGGCCCGACCCAGATTGTCATCGGCGGCAATTTCGTGAAGCAGAACGGCATCTTCGCCGGCGACCGCGAGATCTCCGCATTTCCGGAACCCTTCGCGACCGCCTGCACCTCGAGCTGCAGTTCGGGAACTCCGAATGGCCGGTTCATAGTGCTCGGCCAGAATCTTACGCTGATCCAACCCGTTATTGGCCGCGCTCCGACGCTTGCAGACTACCGTAACTTCATCAGTCCGCAGGATCGGTTCAACTTTGCGCCGTACAACTACATCAACACGCCGCTCGAGCGGTTCGGTATTTTCGGCGAGCTCAAGCAGGAGATTTCGCCGGATATCAACTTCAGCGCGAAGGCCCTGTGGAACCGCCGCAAGTCGAAGAACCAGGCTGCTCCGCTGCCGCTGTTCGTTGGGCCGGATTCCGGTAACGGCAATCTGCTCGATCGCATCACCATCGATGCGAGCAATCCCTTCAATCCGTTCGGCGAACTCCAATCCGGCCTAAACCTCGATGGAACACCCAACGGCGAGACCGCCAATTATTCCTTCATCGGCCGCCGCGTCGTCGAAGGAGGACCGCGCCGCTACGACCAGGAAGTCGACACCGGCTACGCCACCGCGACCTTCGATGGCCGCTTCGGCCTATTCGCCCACGACTGGTACTGGGACGTCAACGGACTATGGGGCCACAATAAGGCCGACCAGGTCATGCACGGCAACTTCAATGCCGCGAACCTTGCCCAAGCCCTGGGGCCCGTCGCGAACTGCACCGGCGCCTGCGTGCCGTTCAACATCTTCGGCGGCGCAGGCTCGATCACGCAGCAGATGCTCGACTTCGTCGGCTTCGTCCAACACGATAGCAGTGTGCAGAAGACCTGGGGCCTCACCGCGAACGCATCGGGGGGCCTCATCGACCTGCCGGGCGGACCTCTGAGCCTCGCCCTCGGCCTAGAACATCGTCACCTGGCCGGAAGCTTCAGCCCCGATCCGGTCGTCGCCGCCGGCTTGGGCTCGGACATTCCTGCGCTTCCGACGAGCGGCAGCTACAACGTCAACGAGGCCTATGCCGAGCTCAATGCTCCGATTCTGGCGCACGTGCCCGGTGCGGACCTGCTCGAGGTCGACGGCGCCGTGCGCTATTCGGATTATTCGAGCGTCGGCCACACGGTGACGTTCAAGGGCAACCTCAACTGGAAGCCGATCGCAGACCTAAGGCTTCGCGGTGGCTATTCGGAGGGTTTCCGGGCGCCGAGCATCGGTGAATTGTTCGGAACTCCGTCGCGCTTCGACCAGGAAGTGCATGATCCCTGCTCGGCGGACCAGAATCCGACGGGACAGGTTCTCGCGAACTGCACTCTGCACGGCGTTCCGCCCGGAATGCAGCAGATCAACGTCCAGCTTCCGGTCATCACCGGCGGCAACGAAGATCTGAAGCCCGAAACGTCGAAGGGATGGAATGCGGGGGCGGTGTTCAGCCCGAGGGCGATCCCGCGTTTTTCGATCGACGTGAATTACTACAACATCAAGGTGAAGGGCGCGATCCAGGCGATCGACGCGAAAACGACGCTGGATCAGTGCGAGCTCAACAACGATCCGATCGCCTGTGCAAACATCACCCGGTCTGCGAGCGGTCAGATCACGCAGATCCGCGGGCTCCTGCAGAACATCGCCGGGATCAACACCGACGGCCTCGATGTGAACCTCGCGTACCACACGGCACCGGCCTCGTGGGGAACGCTCGGCTTCACGTTCAACAATTCCTTCCTGTTCAAGTTCGATGAGATCACGCCGACGGCGACCGGAACCACGACGGCGAAGCGCGCCGGCACGGAACGCGGCAGCCCCGACCAAGCCTATCCGAAGCACAAGGCGATCGGCACCATCGACTGGAATGGCTACGGCTTCGGCCTGACCCTGACCGGTCGGTACATCAAGGCGGTTACGGAATCCCAGAATGGGAACGGGCTTGGCAGCCGTCTCTACACGGACGTCCAGGGCCGTTGGAATCCGCACTTCTGGGACAGTCGGATCGATCTCGCGCTCGGCGTGAACAACCTGTTCAACCTCAACCCGCCGGGCTGCATCAGCTGCGGCCTCAACAACATGGACCCGACGACCTACGATATCCCGGGTCGCTATTATTACGCGCGGCTAAGCCTGAGGTTCGAGCCCACCCATTCGGCTCCGCCGGCCTACACGCCTCCGCCGCCTCCGCCGCCCCCGCCAGCAGCTGAGCCGGCACCGCCGCCACCGCCACCGCCGCCACCGCCGGCACCAGTGGAACGAGGCGAACGCGGCGAATAAGTATCGAACTGATCTGGAGAAAGGCCTCGCCGCGGGTGGGGCCTTTTTCTTTTTTGGGCCCTTGTGGATCGGCGCACCTGCCTTGAACCTTTCGATTTTCGCGCCGATGTAGGCTCGACCCATCAAAGAGGACCAATCTCCCGTGATCGACCATCAGGACATCGTTTCGCAGCTCGTCCCCATCGTTATCGAGCAATCCAACCGGGGCGAGCGCAGCTTCGACATCTATTCGCGGCTGCTTCGCGAGCGCATCGTCTTCATCACGGGAGCGATCGAGGACCATATGGCCAGCCTCGTCACCGCCCAGCTACTCTTCCTCGAGTTCGAGAACCCGAAGAAGGACATCTTCATGTACATCAACTCGCCGGGCGGCGTCGTGACCGCGGGCCTCGCGATCCACGACACGATGCAATACATCCGCCCCAAGATCAGCACTGTCTGCATCGGCCAGGCGGCATCGATGGGCAGCTTCCTGCTCGCGGCCGGCGAGCCGGGCATGCGCGTCGCGCTCACAAACAGTCGGATCATGATCCACCAGCCTTCGGGCGGCGCCCAGGGCATGGCCGCCGACATCGAGATCCAGGCCCGCGAGATCCTTCGCATGCGCCAGCGCCTCAATGAGCTCTACGCCAAGTACACCGGCCAGAAGCTCGAGGAGATCGAAAAGGCGATGGACCGCGACAAGTTCCTGGAGGCGGACGAAGCCAAGACGTTCGGCCTCATCGACGAAGTCTTCGACACTCGGCCTGAGCCCGGCGAAGATGCGGGCACGGGTGCGGGGGACGTGACCCCGGCGTAGAGCGTGCTTACTCCGCTGACGCGTACGCTGATCGCAGCGCGAACGAAGTTGGTCAGGATCTCGACGGAACTTTCCAATCAAATCCGCGGTCTCATGAAGACGTTTGGTCTGGTCGTTCCGGCAGCAAGCGGCGGGCGCTTCATTGAACATATCCATCGATTGCTTGTCGACCAGGAAGCGCTCGCACGCATCATTCTGCCACTGCTGGATGCATGGCGGAGCATCCGCGTCCGTGCCGCTGAGCTCGGTCGGCAGCTTCTCGCAAGCGCTCGACACAGCCAACAATGCCAACTGCTGATGTCGATCCCAGGGATCGGTGCCATTACTGCGACTTCGTTAATTGCCGCTATTGAACACCCAGCCCTCTTCAAAACATCGCGCTTCGTGGGAGCTTGGCTGGGCCTCACCACACGCCGCTACCAATCCGGCGAAGTTGACTATGATGGCCACATCTCGAGGCGCGGCGATCCGCATCTTCGAGGCCTGCTCTTCTCCAATCGTGATCCTGACACGCAGCCGGGTTGACTCCGGTCTACGCACATGGGGCCTGAAGCTGCGCGAGAAAGATCGGCTTCAAGAAGGCAGCCATTGCTGTTGCCCGCAAACTTGCGGTCATCATGCACTCGATGCTCAAGTCTGGTGACCTATTCGATCGACAGCACATCGCCATGGCCTGAGCCGCACCAGGCTCGGACAAGCTCCCCGCAACGATAACGAGACGTCCCTGCCAGGACGTGGGTCGGACCATTCCGCCGTTTCAGTTGCATCACCGGCGCCCGGCGCCGGCGAATGCGTGACCGACATCGGAAGGTCCAACTCCGCGAAGGCCCATCGTGCGGCGGCTCATGCCGACCGCGAAGACGACCGTGCTCCCGGCAAACTATGTCTCACTGTAAATTTTGAGCTTGCCAAGCCCGCTATTAGACGACTGAAACGGCAACCCATTCCAGACATTAGGAGTAGCCCGCTCATCATGGTATGCAGCGCTACGCATGGAGGGCGTCGAACCTGACATATTTCAACAAGGGCATCGCGACGACCCAGCTCAAACGTGACCGCAAGGCAACGCTCCTCGCGTCGATCGAGGCTGGGGTCTACGAACCCTCGCACGGCATGACAAAAGAGGAAGCGATCGTGATTTTGAGCCAGGACATCTCTGATTACGATGAGATCCTCGCCCGTTTCCGGAGTCATGACGCCTAGACGTCGGCCCGGAAGAATCATCTGCCTGCGCATGGAACGGAGGCAATCGTGAGCGCGGAGAATTGGCACGAGGAGAGAGACAGGCTGGTACAGCTCCTCCGAGGCATTGAGTCCGGCAAGATCACCCACATCGATGAGGACGATCTGCGAGAGCTTCAGGCGACGACACCGGACAATATCGCAGTGATGAAGGAGCGGCTTGCAGAGCTCAACTCTCGTCTCGGTTAACGACATGCATCCGAATGGCAGAAACGGTCGCAGTTGCTCGCGCCCTCGCCGCTGAAGTTTCCTTCAACCGCATGTGATCGGTCTCGATGGTTACGAGGTAGTCGACGAGCGCCTGATCGGGCGTCCCGCTCTGCAAGCCGGAAGCCACATGCAGCATGTATCGATCATAAGCATCGGCCGCGTAACTGCGCCGCCAACTTCCTTCGGCCCCGTTCAACTCCATGGGATCCCATTGCGCCCATGCAATGTCGCGTAGGGCGGTCAGTCTTACGTGAAGGCCCGAAGGCATTCGTTCAAGGTTCCTTCGATTATCGGCGCTACGAACGGCGATGAAATAGGGCATTTCGAGCGAGTTCAGTCACCACGCGCTCGCAGCTGCGCGGTGGCGAATTCACGTTCTCTCAAGATATGCTCCGCTCGCTCGTGCTCACTGAAGCGATACGCCCGCTCCGCGAACCAAAGTCGCTTGAGCAATTCGATCAAAACGACGGAGCCTGCGCCTAACAGTAGGGTTTTGAAGGACAAGTGCAGGAACGACCGGCCCAATATCCCAACGCACAGAAACGCGATCAATGCCGCGGCTCGTCTCAAAATCAGCGGCTTGGCGATCACCATAGCGGGTGCACCGGCCGGAACCGCACGCGCCGTACCTCGCCGTCGAGGATATGTGCCTTGAGTTTCGAGCGGATCTGGGCGGCTCCAAAGCCGCTCATACAAACCAGCCTGACACCGCCATCGGGAAGTGCCTCAAGGGCGGATATGGCGATGCCGTTCTGTTCGCAATGGTGGATGATTTGCGCCTTCGTCATCGTGAGGTTGATCGCGCGGCTCATGTTGCGGCCCTCTTGGCGGCGGCAATTGCATCGGAAGCGTTGGTGTGGCGGTAGCCGTCCCTTTCGTAGACGGCCCGGACAACCACAGCGATATGATAATGGTCGAGCTCGGCGCAGACATCGGGCGCCGCAGCGGGAGCTCGCGGAGCGCAGGAGTCGGCGACCTCCTGAAGGTCGAGGTTCGCGCGGTCCGGGATCGGATCCGCGAGGGGCTGCGCGTGACGGTGGTCCAAAGACATGCTCCTTCGCTGCAAGCGGGAGCACGACGTGTCTCTCAGCCGGTCGTTTTGCTCACATGAAAGAGACGCCCGATGAGGGCCTTCTTAGCAGAGGGGCACGCGATTACCTATTGGCTTGAGTTCACCCGGTTTGGCATAGGCTTATGTCAGCTTGTGTAATGGGCCCCTCCGTCAAGCTGCCCCGGTTTATCCTGCTCCTGGTTCCTTGCTTCTGTCCGTGGTCAGCTTGAGCTGCCACACAGCCACTCCTCCAGACGACCTGGAGGGCGCGGCCCATTACCGTTTCTTTCCACCCACCCCCTTGTCTCACTCGGTGATTCCGGAGTTAGTTCGTACAGAGCGAACACAGGGGGAGGGCATGTCTTGAGCATTCGACTGATGATTGCGGCTGCGGCGCTGGTCGGCACCGCGGCGAACGCGGCGAGCTTCGATATTCACGCCGGAAGAGTGATCGATCCCGGCGCGCCCAACGTCCTCACCGATCAGCGGATCCGGATCGTCGACGGCAAGATTGCGTCGGTCGCGCCGTGGCGCGAGGGCGACGGGCCGGCGGCAGTCGATTGGTCCGCTTACACCGTGCTCCCGGGCCTCATCGACCTTCATACGCATCTTGCCGATGGTGCGATCGAGCCTGACCAGAGCGATCCCGCCGATCCGCTAAAGCACAGCGAGGCGGACACCATCCTTAAAGGCGCGAAAGCGGCGAGCATCGAGCTTCGAAGCGGCTTCACCACCGTTCGGGACGTCGGCGTGTACCGCGGCCTCACCGATGTGGCACTTCGCGATGCGATCAACGCCGGCGAGGTCGAAGGGCCCCGGATGTTTGTCGCCGGCGGCTACATCACCGTTCCGGGCGGCGGAGGAGAGATCAATGCGCTTGCGCCGGACGTGCCGGTGCCCGAGGCATTCCGGATGGGCGAGGTGCGCAATCCCGCCGAGGCTCGCGACCGCGCCCGCTACTTCCTCGACCACGGCGCCGATTTTATCAAGTTGATCGCCACCGGTGCGGTGCTCGCGATCGGCGGCATTCCCGGCGCGATGGAGCTCAGCCCCGAGGAGATGAAGGCAGCTTGCGACGAGGCGAAGCTTCACGGCTCCTACTGCATCGCGCACGCCCACGGCGCTGAAGGGATAAAGGCGGCAATCAGGGCCGGCGTCCGCACGATCGAGCATGCAAGCTATCTCGACGCGGAAGGGATCGAGCTCGCCAAGAAATACGGCGTGTGGCTCGACATGGACATCTACAATGGCGACTGGATCAACGACGTCGGCGTCAAGCAGCACTGGCCCGCCGAATATCTCCGGAAGAACGTAGAGACGACCGACGTCCAGCGCCGGGGCTTCGCCGCTGCGGTGAAGGCCGGGGCGAAGATGACCTTCGGCACCGATGCGGGCGTCTATATGTACGGGCTCGGCGCCCGTCAGTTCGCCTATATGGTGCGCTTCGGAATGACCCCGATGCAGGCGATCCAGTCGGCGACGAGCGAAGCGGCCAAGGCACTGGGGAAGGAAGGGCAGGTCGGCTCCGTCGCGCCTGGTGCGTACGGCGATCTCGTCGCTGTGTCCGGCGACCCGCTCGCAGACATTCGGGATCTTGAGCAGGTAAAGGGCGTGGTCAAAGAGGGCGTGCTCGTAAAGTAAGGCAATATGTTCCCCTCTTGTTCTCATGGAACAAATCAGATACGACTTCTACTCCAGACCGGTGCTCGGCCGTCGATGATTGGTCTTGAATGGAGGCAGGGGACATGGCAGCGCAGTTGAAAGTCATCGGTAGCGGAGTGGAAGTGCCCAGCATGGATCGTCAGAAGGCTCTCGAAGCGGCACTCGCGCAGATCGACCGCGCGTTCGGGAAGGGCTCGGCGATGAAGCTGGGCAGCCGTGAGAAGATCGAGATCGAGACGATCTCAACCGGTTCGCTCGGGCTGGACATCGCGCTCGGCGTTGGCGGTTTGCCGCGCGGGCGGATCATCGAGATTTACGGGCCGGAGAGTTCAGGCAAGACGACGCTCGCGCTCCACGCAATCGCCGAGGCGCAGAAGAACGGCGGGACGGCGGCGTTTGTCGATGCCGAGCATGCGCTCGACCCGGCCTATGCCAAGAAGCTGGGAGTCGACATCGACGAGCTCATCGTGTCGCAGCCGGACACGGGCGAGCAGGCGCTCGAGATCGTCGACACTTTGGTTCGGTCGAACGCGATCGACGTGCTGGTCATTGACTCCGTGGCTGCTCTCGTTCCGCGCGCCGAGATCGAGGGCGAGATGGGCGACAGCCACGTCGGCCTCCAGGCCCGCCTGATGAGTCAGGCGCTGCGCAAGCTCACGGGCTCGATCAGCCGCTCGCAAACCACGGTCATCTTTATCAACCAGGTGCGGATGAAGATCGGCGTCATGTACGGCAATCCGGAGACGACGACCGGCGGCAATGCGCTGAAATTCTACGCCTCGGTCCGCCTCGACATCCGCCGCACCGGCCAGATTAAGGATCGCGACGACATCGTCGGCAATGCGACCCGCGTGAAGGTAGTGAAGAACAAGGTCGCGCCGCCGTTCAAGCAGGTCGAGTTCGACATCATGTACGGCGAAGGCGTTAGCAAAGTCGGCGAAATCCTCGACCTCGAAGTCAAGGCCGGGCTGATCGAGAAGTCGGGCGCCTGGTTCAGCTACGACAGCGTCCGGATCGGCCAGGGCCGCGAGAACGCCAAGGTCTACCTCAAGGAAAATCCAGACGTCGCCCAGCGGATCGAGAATGCGATCCGCGGGAAGACAGCGGAAGTCGGCGAGGCTTTGATGGTCGGCGGCGGTCCTGACGACGACGACATCGCGGCAGAATAACTCGCAGCTAAGCGACTTCCTCCGGCACCACCGGGAATGACTCGGGCGGCGGCGCCCGGCTGATTCGGGCGAACAGCCGCTTCGGCTCGGTCAGAACGATCAGGAGGAAACCGCCCGCCGCGCAGGCCGCAGTGCCGAAGACGAATGGTATCGCGGTTCCGTCGAATTGCTGGCCGATGACGAACCCGATCGCCGCGGCTCCGATCGTTCCGACCATTCCCTGGACCGAGGAGGCAGTGCCAGCGATCGGCGCCATATTCTCCATTGCCAGCGTGCCGAGGTTGGAGGAGGTGAAAGCGAAGCTCGCCATCGTCAGTCCCTGGAAGAGAATGAACAGTGGAAGCAATTCGAAGCCGGCCAGGGCGACGGCCGAGTGCGCGGCGGTAATTACCGCCATCGCCAGCGCCGCGCTGTGGCCGACCCGGCGCAGTCCGAAGCGTCCGACGACGCGCGAGTTGAGATATGAGGCGAGGGCCATCGGCGCCGCGACCGACGCGAAGACTAGACCGATGTACCGTCCTTCATGGAAAGTATCGAACACGATCTGCTGAACCGAGGAGATGTAGGCGACCAGCCCGGAGAAGCTGACCGTCACCGCCAGCGTATAGCCGCGCGACTGTCTGTCGCGGACCGCCTCCACGATCGCTTCGCCCATGGCCCGCCACTTGAGCGGCCGTCGGAACTCTGGATGCAGCGTCTCCGGTAACCGGACCCAGGGCCAAGCGACCATGAAGACCGCATAGATCGCAAGCACGAGGAAGATCGCCCGCCAAGGCGCGAAGAGCAGGATCAACTGGCCGATATTCGGCGCGAGCACCGGCACCAGCATGAAAGTCATGAACACGAGGCTCATCACCCGCGCCATCGCTTCGGCCTCGAACAGGTCGCGGACCATCGCGACGACGAGCACCCGCGACGCTGCGGCGGACGCTCCCATCAGTGCCCGCCCGGCGATGAGCACCGCAAAACTCTGTGCGACGCCGCACAGCAGCGCGAAAACTCCGTATAGCATTACACCTGCGGCCATGATCGGCTTGCGCCCGAAGCGGTCGGCGAGCGGCCCCCAGATCAGCTGGGTCGAGGCGAAGCCTACGAAATAGGCGATAACGACGAGCTGGCGCTGGTTCTCCTGCGCAACGTTCAGCGAATGGCCGATCTGCGGCAACGCAGGGATCATCGCGTCGATGGCGAAGGAGTTGAGCGCCATCAGCGCGGCGAGCATGGCGGTCATCTCGCGCGTGCCTGGGCGCTTCACGCCATCATGGGCCATCGAATCGAACATGGGCCGCGCCTGCTGGCTGATTGACCGAAGCCGTGCAACAGTGCGCGTCAAAAAGGGGAGGAACGAGAATGATTTCAGCGCCGCAGCTTTCTGACCGGCACAGCCGCGATGGCGGCAGCAATGACCGTACCCATGAGCAGCGTGATGTCTGCCGCCGCGGAAGCGCTGAAGCCGGTCCCTCTTCCGCCACCAATCTCTCAGGCCGAGCGGCTCCAGCGCATTGCTAGGGCTCTCCAGCTGATGCAGCAGAACGGCGTCGGCTCGGTGATCGTCGAATTGGGCTCTAGCCTGGATTATCTTACCGGCGTCCAATGGCACCGCTCCGAACGCCTCACTGCGGCGGTGATCCCGGCACGGGGTGATCCAATCATCGTCACGCCATTCTTCGAAAGCCCCTCGATCGCGGAGATGCTCGCGATCCCAGCCGAAATCCGCACCTGGAACGAGGACGAAGATCCGCTGAAGCTCGTCGCGGAGTTCCTGAAGGAGCGGGGAGTGGCTTCCGAACCCGTGGGCTTTGAGGAAACCGATCGCTATTTCATCTTCGATCGCCTGGCGCAGCAGCTACCCGGCCTCAAGGCGGTCACAGCCAATCCGGTCGTTCGTGCGCTTCGCCTAATTAAGTCCCCTGCCGAGCTGGCGCTGATGCAGACCGCCAACGACATCACGCTGAGCGCGATGCGGCACGCGGGCGAGAATGCGAAGCTCGGCATGACGCCGGCGGACTATGGCGCCGCCATCGATGCGGCGACCGCGACGCTTGGCGGTAGCCCCGAATTCTCGCTTGTCCTGATCGATGAGGCAGCCGCGCTTCCGCACGGATCGCGTAAGCCGCAGATCACCAAGGCCGGGAGCGCGGTCCTTTTCGACTGCGGCTGCACCGTCCGCGGCTATCAGTCGGACATCTCACGCACCTTCGTCTATGGCGCAGCCCCGACGGCCGACCAGCGCAAGGTCTGGAACCAGGTTCACGAAGGCCAGCAGATCGCCATTCGCGCCGCCAAGATCGGCGCCCCCTGCGGCAGCGTCGATGACGCCGTGCGCGCTGCCTACGAGGGTTGGGGCTATGGCCCCGGCTACAAGCTGCCGGGACTGTCGCACCGGACCGGCCACGGAATCGGCATGGACGGTCACGAGCCGGCTTATCTCGTCCACGGCGACATGACTCCGCTGGCGCCGGGGATGTGCTTCTCGGACGAGCCGGGGATCTACATCCCGGGCAAGTTCGGCATCCGGCTCGAGGACTGCTGGTACATGACCGAGGCCGGGCCGAAATTCTTCAGCGAGCCGCCGCCGAGCATCGATCTCCCGTTCGGCTACAAATGATCGTGGATCTCCCCGGTACGCGCGACATGTGACGGTGCGTGGCGCGGTTCGATCTCCGGCGAGCGCTCTTCCTTCAGCGTGCCCTCCCAGCGGGCCACCACCGTTGCTGCGACGGCATTGCCGACAACGTTCGTGCCCGACCGGCCCATGTCGAGGAAATGATCGACGGCGAGTATCAGCAGCAGCCCTGCCTCCGGGATCCCGAACATCGGCATGATGGCGGCAATGACGACGAGGCTCGCACGCGGAACGCCGGCCATGCCTTTGGAGGTCACCATCAGCACGAGGAGCATGGTGATTTCCTGCCCGAGGCTGAGGCGGATGCCGTACGCCTGCGCGATGAAGATCGTCGCGAAGGTCATGTACATCATCGAGCCGTCGAGATTGAACGAATAGCCGAGCGGCAGGACGAAGCTGGCGATTCGGGGCGGCACACCGAAGCGATCGAGGGCTTCTAGCGTACGCGGGTAGGCGGCTTCGCTTGAAGCGGTGGAGAAAGCGAGAACGACCGGGTCGCGGATGTAACGCACGAGGTGGCGCGTCCTCGGGCCGACGATCACGAAGCAGACCCCGATCAGCAGCGCCCAAAGAATGATCAGGCCGAGGTAAAAGCTTCCCACGAACTTGCCAAGCGTCGCGATGATCTGAGGCCCGCGTTCGGCGAGGGCGCTGGCCACGGCGGTGAACACCGCGAGCGGTGCGAAGCGCATCACGTAATCCGTGACCTGCAGCATGACCCGGACGAGCGCCTCCACGCCGCGGACGATGGGCGCCCCTTTCTCCCCAACGGCAGTCAGCGCGATTCCGAAGAAGAGCGAGAAGATGACGATCGGGAGGATCTCGTTGTTGCTCATCGCATCGAAGATCGACTGCGGGACGAGATGGGTAACGAAATCCTTCAGGTTGAAGGCCGTCGTCTCGACTCCACTCGCCACTGTCGCCGGCGGGATCGCCAGGTTGAGGCCGACGCCAGGGTGAAGCGCGGTTACCAGGATAAGCCCGAGGGTCAGCGATACGAGACTGGCGAGGATGAACCAGCCGAGCGACCGAACTCCAACGCGGCCCAGTGCGGCGACGTCTCCCATGTGTGCGATACCCGCGACCAGCGTCGAGAAGACGAGCGGCGCGATGATCATCTTGATCAGGCGCAGGAACAGCGCGGTGACGATGCTCAGATAGTCGGCGATCGACTTCAGACGTGCCGCCGCCTCCGGCGTCCCGTCATCGATCGCGTAGTTGGTCGCCCAGCCAACGATGATTTCGAGCACCAGCGCAATCAGGATGAAGCGCGTTAGTTTCTTCGCCATTCGTCTCCCTTTCACGCGGACCCAAGCCGCGCGCCGAACCGTCGTCAAGCTTCACAGCCGTGGCGAGCCTGCGCTAGGGCGGCGCATGGCCAACGATGTCCTGCAATTCGGACGAGAGGTCCTCCACGACGAGGCACGCGCGCTCGACGCGCTCGCGGATAGCCTGGGTGCCCAGTTCGAGGAGGCCGTGCAGCTTATCCTCCAGTGTCGAGGAAAGCTGATCGTCAGCGGTCTCGGCAAGTCCGGCCATGTCGGGCGCAAGATCGCCGCGACCTTCGCATCGACCGGGACGACCGCGACCTTTCTGCACCTTGCCGAAGCGATCCATGGCGACCTCGGGATGGCGGCGAATGGCGACGTTGCAATCCTCATCTCTCAGAGCGGCGAGACGGCGGAGCTCGAGCCGGTCATCGATCATTTCCGCCGCGTCGAGATCCCGATTGTCGCGATCACCGGAAACAGCGGTTCCATGCTCGCCACCGCGGCAACCGCGCCGCTGATCCTTCCGCACTGGATGGAGGTTGGCCCCGAATTGGTCGCGCCGACTACTTCTACGACGATGACTCTCGCCCTCGGCGACGCTCTGGCCATGACCGTCATGCGGCAAAAAGGCTTTACCAGGACCGACTTCGGCCGGCTCCACCCGGGCGGTTCACTCGGCGCTCGGCTGAAGCCCGTAAGCCGGATCATGCATTCGGGCGATGCGCTTCCGCTGACGGCCGAGCAGGAACTCGATGCACGACGCGGTCGTCGAAATGTCGGCGAAGCGGCTCGGGATCATCGGCGTCGTCGACAGCACGGGCTATCTCGTCGGCGCAATCACCGACGGCGATCTCAGGCGGCACATCGAGCAGGGGCTCGACCATACGGCCGCCGAGTTCATGACCCGCGATCCCAAGACTGTCGCGCCGGACGCGTTGATCGACGACGCGCTCACCCTGTTCGAGGAGTACAAGATCACCGCACTGTTCGTCACGGAAGATGACGGCACGGGCAAAAAGCCCGTCGGCGTGCTCCACATTCACGATTGTCCGGCGCCGCGGTGAATAACGTCATCCTGATCCCGGCGCGCTACGCGTCATCGCGCTATCCGGGCAAGCCACTGGTCGAGCTAAAGGGCGCAACCGGCGCTGCCAAGCCGCTGATCCAGCGCAGCGTCGAAGCAGCCCGGCGTGTCCGCGGCGTTTTCGGGGTCTTCGTAGTCACCGACGATGAGCGCATCGCCGAGGCCTGCGCACCCGCGCGCGTCGGTGTCATCATGACGTCACCCGAATGCCGAAACGGCACGGAGCGGTGCGCGGAGGCACTGGCGCAGCTCCACGAGCCCGGGCTGGTCATCAACCTGCAAGGCGATGCGCTGCTAACTCCGCCGGGCTTCGTCGAAGCGCTGATCGGTCGAATGGAGGATGACAGCGACGCACTCGTGGCCACGCCCGCTATGCGGCTCAGGAGCGATGAGGTTCGCGCACTGCAGTCGGAAGAGGCGGCGGGCCGCGTTGGCGGGACGACGGTCGTCACCGACGATCTCGGCCGCGCGCTATATTTCTCGAAGCGTCTGATCCCGCATTTGCCTGCCTGCTCTCTCGACGGCGTGATGTCGCCGGTGCGCCTCCATGTCGGCGTCTACGCTTATCGGCCCGAGGCGTTGGAACGTTATATGGCAACCCCGGTCAGCGAACTGGAGACGCTCGAGGGATTGGAGCAGCTGCGTTTCCTCGCCGCAGGTATTCCGATGGCCGTCGTCGATGTCGAAGCGCCACCGTTCGCGCTCCGTGAACTCAACAATCCCGAGGATGTCGCGCCGATCGAACAGGCACTGGCGGAGGCCGGACTCGAGTGAGCTACTGGGACAGGCTCGACCCCAAGTACCGGTTGATCCTTTGTGACGTCTGGGGCGTCGTCCACAATGGCGTTGAACTCTATCCTGGCGCCTCTGATCGGCTCCGGCAGTGGAGGGGCGAGGGCCGCTGCGTCATACTCCTCACCAACGCGCCTCGAACGGAGGAAGCGGTCGAGCAGCAGCTCGGGAGGATCGGGCTCCAGCGCGAATGCTGGGACGCAATCGCAACGAGCGGCGAGGCGGGGATCACGGCATTGAAAGCCATTGGCACGCCGGTCGGCTTCATCGGGACCGCCGGCGATCGCGAAGTTCTCGAGAGCCGCAGCCTGCACATCGCCGAGAACGATGAATTCAGCGACCTTGCCTGCACCGGAATTCGAGAGGGCGAGTCCGACCCTGAGAGCTATCGCGCCGAGCTAGAGCGGCTCGTCGACCGCGACGTTCACATGCATTGCCTCAATCCCGACAGGCTGGTCGTGCGCGGCGGCGTACCCGAAGCTTGCGCAGGCGCGATCGCCGACATCTACCAGATGCTGGGGGGTCGCGTAACCTGGTACGGCAAGCCGTTCGCGGCGATCTACGAGCATGCCCTCCGGCGCGCTGGAAATCCGCCGAAGGAAGAAGTGCTGGCAATCGGCGACGGCCTGCAGACGGACATCCTAGGCGCTGCCAGAATGGGGTTCGACACGGTGTTCATCGCATGCGGAATTCACGCCGGCGAACCATTCCCGGAGGATTTTGCCGGGCGGAACGGATTGGACGACTGGCAACCGGTGGCGGTTGTCGACTCTCTCGCCTAGATACCGCGCATGAATCTTCTCGGCCGCACCGTCGGGCTCGATCAGCCTTTCTTCCTCATCGCCGGTCCGTGCGTCGTCGAAAGCGAGGAATTGCAGCTCCGCACGGCTGAGCACCTCAAGCGCATCGCCGAAAAGCTCGGCGTCTTCTTCATTTTCAAGTCGAGCTTCGACAAGGCCAACCGCAGTAGCGACAAAAGCTACCGCGGGCCCGGCATGGACGAGGGCCTGCGCATCTTGGAGAAAGTGAAGAACGCGCTAGAAGTACCTGTTCTCACTGACGTTCACGATATCCCGCAGATCGCGCCGGTGGCCGAGGTCGTGGACGTGCTTCAGACCCCCGCCTTCCTCGCTCGCCAGACCGATTTCATCCATGCGGTCGCAGCCTCGGGAAAGCCGGTGAACATTAAGAAAGCTCAGTTCATGGCGCCCCACGACATGACGAATGTTGTCGACAAGGCGCGGAGCGCTGCCCAGGCGGCCGGCGTCAACGACGATACGATCATGGTCTGCGAGCGCGGGGCCTCATTCGGCTACAACAATCTCGTCAGCGACATGCGCAGCCTCGCGATCATGCGCGAGACGGGCTGCCCGGTCGTGTTCGACGCAACCCACAGCGTCCAGCTCCCAGGCGGGCAGGGCATCAGCTCAGGCGGCCAGCGCGAGTTCGTCCCCATCCTGGCACGGGCTGCGGTCGCCACAGGCGTGTCGGGGCTGTTCATGGAGACTCACCCGGACCCGGCCAATGCGAAGTCCGATGGCCCAAACGCCTGGCCGCTCGACCGCATGGAAAGCCTGCTGGGAACATTGGTCGACCTAGATCGGCTTGTGAAGGAACGCGGCTTCGAGGAATCTTCGATCTAGCGGCCAGCCTGTTGCGTCTTGTGCGGTCGCACCCTCCGGTATTCGCTGCGCAACTGCCACATCATCGTCGCTACGGTCCCGACGTTTCCGATCACGAAGGCGGTGGCCGCGCCGTTGACGCCGAACCTCCACGAGAGCGGCGCAATTATCAGGAAATAAAGTACGGTGCCGATCAGCCGGGCCTTGAACGGACCATCCGGACGATCAAGCGCACAAAGCATGCCCGGCAGCGGGAAGCTGAAGATACTCAGGAACGGCACTACCATCAGGATGACCAACGCGTCGAAGGCGCCGACGAACTGTTTGCCGAAGAGGAGGGAAACGAGCGGTTTCCCGCCGATCATGAGTATCAAGATGGCCAGCAACGCGAGTCCGCTTGCGATCGCAGTAACGCGTAGCATCAGCTTCCACGGTTTCTTTGTCGATAGATCCATCCGAACGATCTCGGGATAGAAGGCCTTGCCGAGGAGGTCGGCGGGCATGCTTGCGCTGTCCGAGAGGACCGACGCGACCCTGAATAGTGCCGCACCCGCCGGTCCCAGCAGCCCACCGACGACGAGCCTTGCGATCGGTCCCCACGCGGCCTGGACGCTTGCCGTGAGGTTGACGTGAATCGCGAACCGCCAGGCACCCGCGAGCCTTTCTGGCCGGAGCGTCGGCCGAATGCCCTCGAGCAGGCCTCGCCGGCGCATCTCGCGCCAGGCCAGAAACCAGAAAAAGAGGTCGCCGGAGAGATTGCTGAGATACCAGATCGCGACATAGGCGCTGAACGGCGCTCCCGCGGAATAAGCGACGGCGACCAGCAGCACTCTGACGATCGGCGTCGCGGAACTCTGCCAGCTGATGAGGTCAAAACGATCGAGGGCACGCAGAACGCCCGCGGGCGTTGCGGAGGCCATTGTCGGGATCAACGTGCAGTAAAGCACCGCTAGCCACAGCTGG
The DNA here is from genome assembly GCA_963738825.1 of uncultured Alphaproteobacteria bacterium. Classification (GTDB taxonomy): domain Bacteria; phylum Pseudomonadota; class Alphaproteobacteria; order Sphingomonadales; family Sphingomonadaceae; genus Sphingomicrobium. The sequence continues at coordinate 426,087 of CAVTYB010000004.1, forward strand.
TCCTGCGAAATGCCGACCCACGACGCGGCGAACGGGAGGATCGCCGCAGCGACGATCATTCCGCCGACGCCGCTGATGGCGTCGAGCCCGAACGCGAAACCGGTGGATGCCTTGAACTCCTCATGCTCTCCGAGGAGGGCGCGGCCTCCGTAGCGGACGATCAGCTGCCAGGATTGGAACTTGGCGATTCCGCTCACCGCTCTCGCGTAGCTGTCGATGAGGATTAGGGCGCCGAACAGCAGCAGCCCAAGCGCATGCGCGGCAAGCGACACCGTGGCGATCCCAGCGATCGCTGCAACGATGCGCGATACCGCAAGATAGCTGCTGTTCTTGAGCAGCGACCGAAAATGCTGGTCCCTGAACCAGTGCCTCATGGCATCTGGCTTAAGGGAACAACCGCGTCATTGCGAGGCGCGGCGGCGTTACGCCGGTTCAGGCACCCTTTGCTGGATCACCTTGTCGGCGAGCGGCCCATTCAGCTCGGCCAAATGGTCGAACTCGGCCTCGTAGGTCGCGAGGCCCTGGCTTTGCGACCGGAGCTCCGCCTCCAGGCCCGACAACTCGGCTTCGGGGATGAGTGCATCGATGCGGTCCCATCCCGCCCAACCGTCGCGGGGGCCCATGCCAAGCATCTGGCCGCGCCGCCCTGCGATCGCGGACGTGATCCGGCTAGCCGCGCTCGATGGACAGACGACGCTGAGCTTGTGCATCGGCTCGAGCAGGTGCGGCTGCGCGTTGGCAAGCGCCTCCTGCATTGCAATCCGGCCGGCGAGACGGAACGCAAGTTCCGAGCTGTCGACGCTATGGTAGCTGCCGTCAACCAGAGCGACCGAGCAATCGACGACCTGGAAGCCGAGCGGGCCTTTCTCCATCGCCTCGCGGACGCCGTCCTCGACGGCGGGGATCCACTGCTTTGGCACCGAGCCGCCGTGGATCCGTTCTTCGAAGACGAAGCCCGATCCGCGCGAGAGCGGTTTCACCTCGATGATCACGTCGCCGAACTGGCCGTGGCCGCCTGACTGTTTCTTGTGGCGTCCTTTCTGGGTGACCGGTTTGCGGATCGATTCGCGATAGCCGACCGTCGGCGTGTGGCTCTTAACCTCGACGCCGAAGCGCCTTTTCAGGCGGCCGAGAACGGTATTGAGATGCTCGTCGTTGACTCCGCGCAGGCGGATTTCGTGGTTCGCGTCGTCATGCTCGATGACAAGCGCAGAATCCTCTTCGCCAAGGCGCTGCAGCGCGCCTGACAGCTTGACGTCATCCTTGCGATCGGCGGGCTCGATGGCGATTGCGCAGTTGCGCGCCGGGTAGCCGATGTCGACCCCTGGTGGGACCTTGCCTGCGCTCAACCATTCGCCCGCCTTGACCGAATCGATCTTGGCGACCGCGACGACGTCCCCATCCTGCGCTTCGCTGAGCTTCTGGGTCTTCTCGCCTTGCACTTTAAAGAGAGAACCGACGCGGGCGTGGTCGCCGGCACCGGTCTTGAGGTCGGAGCCTTCTGCGATTTTGCCGCCTAGCACTCGGGACATCGCCAGTCGCCCGATGGAGCCGTGGACGATCTTGAAGACGTACAGGGCAGCATCGCTGACTCCGAGGCGGGTTGCAGCAGCCGCGGGGGCCGGCGCTTCGTGCCTCATCGCCTTCAGCAGCCGGCGGACGCCCCATGAGCTGATCGCCGAACCGAACAGCACCGATACGCCTAGGCTCTCACCAGTTTCGCGCGCGAGGTCCTGGAGGACCTTCTCGCGGGTCGGAGCCTGATCCATCAAAAGCTGCTCGAGGAGCTCGTCGTCATGATCAGCGAGCTGTTCGAGCATCTGCGTGCGCGCTTCATGCTCGCGGTCCTGGAGCTCCGACGGAATGTCGATGCGCTCGGACGGCTGGCCGGCGCGATACTTAAATGCGTATTCGAGAGCGAGATCGACGAAGCCGCCGATCTTCTCTCCGTCCCAGATTGGAATCTGACGCGCGATCAGCGGCGAAACGCTCATCGGCTGCAGCGCGGACAGAAGGTCCCGAATTCGGCCATGCGCCTGGTCGATCCGATTGACGAAAATGAGGTGGGGGATCCCGAGCTCGTCGAGCGCCCGGAGTGCCGGGGCAGCGAGGGGCGCTCTCGCCGGATCGGGATCGACGACCACGATCGCCACGTCCGCGATCGCCAGCGCCTTCGCGCCATCCGCGGCGAAGCCGACCGAGCCGGGGCAATCGAGCAGGGCGAAGGAATTGCCAAGATAGTCGAAATTGTAGAGGTTGAGCTCGGTCGAGCCGCCGCGCTGCCGCGCTTCGGGGCTCGAGTCGCCGATGCTGGAGCCGTTGGCGGTCGATCCTAATCGGTCGGTCGCACCGGCTGCGAACAGCATCGCTTCGGCAAGGCTGGTCTTTCCTGCGCCGGCGGGTCCCACCAGCGCGATTACTCGGGTGCCTTTGGATGGTTGTCCGGCCATGCGACTCTCCTTCGTCCGGGTTGCGGGCGTTCCGAGTCGCTGAAGGCGCCCCGAAGCGCTCTTCGTTGAAATATTCACCGTCCGACTGTTTTTGGCGGTTGGCAAGAGCCATCGTTTCGGCTGCGACGCTTTATCGCGGAACGGGCTCAATTGGACCGAGGTTTTGCTGCCCATGGTCGATAGCAAGGGACATCAAGCAAGCTCGCCCGCGGAAATGCCGGCGCGCGCGTGGAAGGACATTCTAGCGCGGACCTACAAGCGCACATGGGATGACAATGTCGCGCTCGTTTCGGCAGGAGTCGCCTTTTACGGCTTCTTTGCCTTGCTCTCTCTGCTGGGGCTGATCGTGCTGCTCTACGGCTTCTTCGCCGACCCGCTCACGGTCATCGAGCAGATGCGCAAGCTGACCGCGATTTTGCCGCCCGATGTCGTCATCCTGATCGGGGATCAGCTCCTGACCGCCATCCATTCGTCAGAAGGAATAAAAGGGATCGGCATCGTGATCGCGATCCTCGTGGCGATCTATGGCGGTACCAACGGCTCGGCTTCGGTGATCACGGCGCTCAACATCGCCTATGAGGAGAAGGAGAAGCGAACCCTTTTCCGCTTCTACCTGCTGGCGGTTTGCATGACTTTCAGTGCTGTCGTCGTCGCTTTCGTTGCGCTCGCCGCGACTGCTGCGGTCGGCTACATCGACAACGCCTTGCCGCAGGCGACGCCGTCCTTCGTTCTTGCGGGGAAGCTCGTGGGTTACCTGGTGCTCGCAATCCTCGCTGCCCTGATGGCCTCCGTGCTCTACCGGATCGGGCCGTCGCGCGAGGACGCAAAATGGAAATGGATCACGCCAGGCTCCGCGTTCGCGGCTCTGGCTTGGCTGCTGCTGACCCTCGCGTTTGGCTTCTACGTCAGCAATTTCACCAATTATCACGCAAGCTACGGCTCGTTGGGCGCGGTCGTTGCATTGCTAACCTGGATGTACCTCTCCGCTTATGCCTTCGTGATCGGAGCCGAGCTCAACAGCGAAATCGAGCATCAGACGGCGAAGGATTCCACGACGGGTGCTCCCGAGCCTTTGGGGGATCGAGGCGCATGGGCCGCCGACAATGTGGCGATGGACGACACAGTCCAAGATCGCCCGGAGAAGCAGCGGGAAGGCGACATGCTGACCGCCGCCGCGCCGAGAGTCGCAGAGGAAAAGGGCTAGGCTGCCTTAGGCCGCCGGAAGAAGCCGGCGCTCGCCCGCGAGGCGCAGAAGCGCAGCCTGCAGCTTCTCGAAGGCTCGAACCTCGATCTGGCGGATGCGCTCGCGGCTGACTCCATAAACCTGGCTCAGCTCTTCGAGCGTCTTCGGCTCGTCGGCGAGGCGGCGCTCCATTAGGATGTGCTTTTCGCGCTCGTTCAAAGACTCCATCGCCGCGACGAGCAGGTCGTGACGGACTCGGGTTTCCTCGTCCTCGGCGATCAGCTCGTCCTGGAGGGGACCGCTATCAACGAGGAAGTCCTGCCACTGGGCTTCGGCTCCTTCGTCGCCCTTCAGCGGCGCGTTGAGGCTGGTGTCCCCGCCCATCGCCATGCGGCGATTCATCGACACGACTTCTTCCTCGCTGACACCGAGGTCGGTTGCGATTTTGGTCACGTCCTGCGGCTTGAGGTCGCCCTCTTCGAACGCGTCGATCTGGTTCTTCATCCGGCGCAGGTTGAAGAACAGCTTCTTCTGCGCCGCCGTAGTGCCCATCTTCACGAGGCTCCACGAGCGCAGGATGAATTCCTGGATCGAGGCGCGGATCCACCACATCGCATAGGTTGCTAGGCGGAAGCCCCGATCAGGCTCGAACTTCTTCACGCCCTGCATCAGGCCGATATTGCCCTCGCTGATGAGCTCGCTGACCGGCAGGCCGTAGCCGCGGTAGCCCATGGCGATCTTGGCGACGAGCCGAAGGTGCGAGTTTACCAACTTCGCCGCAGCCTCAGTGTCGCCATGCTCCCGCCAGCGCTTGGCGAGCATGTACTCCTCCTCCGGAGAGAGGATCGGGAATTTCTTGATTTCCGCGAGATAGCGGTTGAGTCCGGCCTCCCCACCGGACGCGGGGAGTGAGACGATCCCTTTTTGCGTAGCCATCTTACTCGTCTTCTCCCTTTAGTAGGGCAATTTTCCTGCCCTAGCTGGTTAGCCTTTATACACCAAGCGCCTGCTTCAGTTCCTGCATGTCAGGCGGCATGGGACTTGCGAACGACAATCTGCTTTTTGTCACGGGATGCGTAAAGCCGAGCTGAGTGGCATGAAGCGCCTGTCGATTAAACCCAAGCTTGTTCAGTAGCTTGCTGTGCGTCTTTCCCGAACGACCATAGACAGGGTCGCCGACCAGCGGATGGCCGATCGAGGCCATGTGAACGCGGACCTGATGCGTGCGCCCGGTTTCGAGACGGCATTCGACCAGCGCGGAATCCCTCAGCAATTCGAGCCTTCGCCAGTAAGTCACCGCCCGCTTGCCCCGATCTCCTTCGACAATCGCGATCTTCTTCCGGTTCGCAGCAGAGCGAGCAAGGGCGGCGTCGATACTTCCTTCGCTGGCCTTCGGAACCCCATTTACGATCGCGAGGTAGCGCCGATCGATCGAATGTGCCGCGAACTGCCTGGCCAGCCCCTCGTGGGCGACGTCCGTTTTTGCAACCACGAGCAGACCCGACGTGTCCTTGTCGATGCGATGCACGATCCCCGGCCGAGCCACGCCGCCAATTCCCGATAAGTTGCCGGCGCAATGGTGGAGGAGCGCGTTCACGAGCGTCCCGTCGAAATTGCCCGCAGCCGGATGGACCACCAGCCCCGCGGGCTTGTCGACGACCAATAAATGATCATCCTCGAAGACGATCGTCAGCGGAATGTCCTGAGGCTCGTTGTGCGCCGGCTGAGGCTCCGGGACGGCCACGCGGACCGCTTCGTCGCCCCTCACCTTGAGGGCCGGATCGCGAAGCGGCGAGCCCTGCGCCACGACCGAGCCGCTGCGGATTAAAGCCTTCAGCCGTTCGCGCGAAAGCGTGGGAACTGCATCCGCGAGCGCGCGGTCGAGCCGCCACCCCGCATGGGCGGCCTCCAGGCGCACGTCGATCGTCTGAATTCCCCCCATCTTCCTAGGGGAATATGGGTTCGCGGCCGTCACGGTTCAATGGTCGTAACTTGCGTGAGGTTAAACTCTGACGCATTCAGCGGCGCGTGAACGCGCTCGACCTCGCCAGCCTGCTTTGTTCGCGGCTCTGCCACGACCTCATGTCGCCGGTGGGCGCCCTCAACAATGGAATTGAACTCCTCTCCGACGAGACAGATCCGGAGATGCGCGAGAAGTGTCTCGAGCTGCTCTCGGACAGCGCCCGGGCGACCGCCAATAAGCTCAAATTCTTTCGCCTCGCGTTCGGCGCGGGTGGAGGCTTCGGCGACGAGATCGATACGACGGAGGCACGCGCCTCGCTTGAGGGACTCTTCAAGGCCGAGGGCAAGATCGAACTCGGCTGGGTCGTCGAGGACGAGAAGCTTCCAAAGGGCGCGATCAGGCTACTCCTCAATCTCGCCTTGCTGGCAGCTGACGCACTGGTCCGCGGAGGACATCTCGACGTCGGTGCCGAACGCGCAGACGGCCGGATCGAGCTTGCCGTTCGCGCCGAAGGTCCGCGGATCCTCCTCGACCCCGTGCTCCGCGAGACCCTCGCCACGGGCGGCGGCGCAACCGTCGAGCCACGCGCTGCGGGCGCCTGGCTGGCTCACAGCCTCGCAGCCGAAGGCGGTGGATCGCTCCGGCTCTCCGACCCGACGAGCGATGTGCTGATGATCGGCGCCACGATTCCGGTGGCCTAGAACAACCGGTGTTTTCGGCTTAGCGTCGACTGATGGTCCAGGCGCAACTGAACGGCTTCCTGCCTCCGGATTTCGCGGGTTCGATACCGACGGTCGATCTGCGCAATCCTCCAACGCGGCCGCCAGGGCAATTTCCACCGTTCGATATCCGCGACGGGCGTGCGTTCCAGGCAGACGCTTCCCCAGAAGCGGGGTTCTTCGCCGATCATGGTTTCATCCTGTTGAGCCACCGTACGAGCGTGGAGAATTGGGATGACGTCCCTCCGATCTTTGCCGAGGAGGTCGAGCAGCTCATCCGCACTCGATTGCTGCCAGGTCGGCGCCTCGAGATCCAGCAGCGTCCGGCGCCGATGCGAAGGGGCCGGGGGACCGATAATCCGCAATATGCCGGAGGCGTGCATTCCGACGGGCCGCTAACGGCGGAACTCTACGCCGCCAACGTCGGAGCATTTGCCGGACCGCAAGCCGAGAAGTGGTGGCTCAATCGATTCCGGCGCCCAGACGTCGCCGGGTTCATGTCGATAGATTTTTGGCGGACGACCAACATGCAAGGACCCCTAAGGCACATGCCTTTGGCGGTTTGCGCTCCTAGCAGCCTCGAGCGGACCGACATTCTGCCCATGGAATTTATCGGCATCGCTCCGGACGGACACAAGAGCCAGCATCTCGCGCTTCGATACAATCGCTGCCAGCAATGGTTTTTCTATCCTGAGATGACAGGCGAAGAGGTCCTTGTATTCAAACTTTGCGAGTTCTCGAAGGACGATCCGGGAGCTCCTCCTCAAAACTGCTTCCACTCCGCCTTTGCACACCCCGACACGCCTGCCGATGCCGAGGAACGACAAAGCTGCGAGCATCGCGTCGGCGTCCTTGTCCTTCGCGATTAAGGGGGCATAACAGCGCGTTAAGGGCTTCGCGGCATAAAGCCTCGATGCCATGCTGGGCGTTCCCTGTTGGGCGTGGTTCGCGTGCGGAGCGCTTTTTTTTACGATTGGAGGCGCAGTGGTGAGCAGCGGCAGTTCGTGACCGCCCTCGCAACAGGGCTTATAGCAGCCGCACCTCCGGTATCCGGCGTCGGATCGGCTCATGGGATGCTTTTCTGGCCGCTACTCGGATTTCCGTTCGTGTTTCTATTTAGCGGAGCATTGACGTCGCGCTCAATGCAGCAAGTTCTTTCTTCACGGATTTTGGTCTTCGTCGGCTTCGTCAGCTACCCGCTGTCTCTTATCCACTAACAATTGCTGGTCGGAATGTTCCGCCAGCTCGGTCGGTGGGTACCCGCCCTGCCGTCTTATGCCGATCCTTCCGGCCGCTGTGTTGGTGCTCTGAGCTTGGGTGATCGCACGGCATTTGGAGCCGGCCGTGCGTAACGCGATCTGTGGCATTGCCGTGCGCGCGAGGTCAGGCGATTGGACGGCGGCGTTCGCCAAGACTGACGCTCCTTCCTAACGGCGCTTTAACCTTCTCGGTCTAACGAGGCCCCCATCGAGTTTAGGGGCCTTTCGAGCCGATGGATGACCTGATTGCCGATTTCGTAGCCGAATGCCGCGAAATGCTCGAAGCTCTGGGCGGCGAGATCGTCGCCTGGGAAGCCGAGCCCGACGACCGCGCGCGGCTCGATAGCATCTTCCGCTTTGTCCACACGGTGAAGGGCAATTGCGGCTTCTTCGAATTCCCGCGGCTCGAGGCGCTGAGCCACGCCGCCGAGGATGCGCTCGCCGATGTCCGCGCCGGCCGCCGGCATGCCGATGGCGCAGCTGGTCAGCGCCGTGCTCGCGATCATCGACCGCATCGGCGAGATGGTCGCCGCGATCGAGGCGGGCGAGGAGATGCCGGGCGGCGACGACAGCAGCCTGATCGACGCGCTTGCGCCCGGCGCCGAGGGCACTGCGGCACCAGCCGCAGTCGCCGTCGCCGAAGGGCAGGGCCGGCCTGCTTCCGCGCCGCGCACGATCCGCCTTTCGGTCGAGCTTCTCGACCGCGTGATGAGCACCGTCTCCGACATGGTGCTGGCGCGCAACGAGCTTGCCCGGCGCCTTCGCGAAGCTCCGACCGACGTCGCGGTCGACGGCGCGTTCGAGCGCCTCTCGGCGATCATCGCCGAGATGCGCGACGCGATCACCCGCACGCGCATGCAGCGGATCGAGAATCTTGTTCGTCGGCTTGCCGCGCATGGTCCGCGACCTGTCCGCCGAGCTCGGCAAGCAGGTGCTGGTCGACATCGAAGGCGGCGACGTCGAACTCGATCGCGAGATGATCGAGATGATCCGCGATCCGCTGACCCACATCATCCGCAACGCCGTCGATCACGGCATCGAAAAGCCCGCGGAACGGCTCAAGGCCGGCAAGCGCGAGATCGGCATCCTTGTCGGTCTCGGCGCGCCAGTCCGGCAACCAGATCCTGATCGACATCCAGGACGACGGCCGCGGCATCGACGGCAAGAAGCTTGTCGAAAAGGCGCTCGACGTCGGCTTCATCGAGCAGGGACGATGCCGCGAAGCTGTCGCCGCGCGAGCAGCTGGCGCTGATCTTCGAAGCCGGCCTGTCGACCGCCAAGGAAGTCACCGCCATCTCCGGCCGCGGCGTCGGCATGGACGTCGTCCGCTCCAACATCGAGCGGATCGGCGGCATCGTCGAGGTCGACAGCAAGCCCGGCGAGGGCACGCGCATGACCCTGCGCGTGCCGCTGACGCTGACCATCATCCCGGCGCTGACGGTCTCGATCGCCGGCCAGCATTTCGCGATTCCGCGCTCGGCGATCGAGGAGATCGTCCGCGCCAACGGCGAGAGCGTCACGCTCGAGCATCTCGGCGGGGCCGGCGTCGCGACCATCCGCGGCCGCCGCGTGCCCGAGGTCTCGCTCGCCGACATCCTCGGCCTCGAAAGCGAGGTCGACGAGCAGGACCGCACGCTTGATCGTGCTGCGTCCGGCCGGCGGCGACGTTTATGCGCTGTCGGTCGATCGCATCCACGATCACGAGGAGCTGGTGGTGAAGCCCGCCGCTCCGGCGGTGATGGCGACCGGCCTCTATGCCGGAACGACGCTGGCCGACGACGGCAGCCCGATCCTGCTGTTCGACCCGGCGGGGCTCGCGCAGGTCGGCGGGGTCAAGCTCGAAGCGCAGGAGCGCGTCGGCGCGGATTGCCGAAGGTCCGCCGCCGACTGGCTCGAAGTCGACGCCGGTGCTGCTGTTCCGCGGCCTCGACGGCGGCCGCCGCGCGCTTCGCCTCGCGGTGGTCGACCGGATCGAGGAAGTGCCGCGTCGAGCGCCGTCAAGGAGGCCGCTGGCCAGCTTCGGGTCCAGGTCGGCGAAGCGATCCTGCCGCTCGCCGGCGCAGCCGGCGAGCGAGCTTGGCGACGAGCAAGGTCCGCCTGTTCCGCCTCAACGATGGCGCGCACGAGATCGGCTACGCCTTCGCCGAAGTCATCGACTTCGCGACGATCGACAATGACGTCATCCATGCCGAGCGGCCGGGCGAGGTCAGCGGCGTGTCGCTGATCAACGGCGAACCGGCCGAGCTGGTCGACGCGCACTGGCTGTTCGCCAACCACGTCGGGGCTGCAGCGCGCACGACGGAGCAGCTCGGTCTGCCGCCTGCCGAGCGACGATCCGTGGATGCAGAACATGCTTCGCCCGATCGTCGAAGCTGCGGGCTATCGCGTGGTCGGCGACGAGCATGACGGCGACGCCGACCTGGTCATCGCTGCCGAGGGCGAGGAGCTGCCGGAAGAGTCGGCGACGAAGACGATCTGGCTGCGGGCCGAGCCCGAAGCGGCCGGCAAGAAGGACGAGAGCATCTACCGCTACGACCGCGCCGGGCTGCTGATGGCGCTGAAGACCGCCGGGCGCGGGGAGGGGCAAATGAACGAGCTTCTGCTGGTCGTGACCATCGCCGGCGAGCGCGTCGCGCTTGCCTGCGGCCGCGGTCGAATCCGTGGTCGAGCTCGACACGCTGATCCCGGTGCCGCGCGCCGCGCCGCACGTCGCCGGCCTTTCGGCGCTTCGCAGCCGCGTGCTGACGGTGATCGACTGCATGCGCTCGCTCGAGCTCGGCGACGAGCGATTGCTCCGACGGCATCCGCGAAGCGGCGGTCGTCGAGCTCGACGGCCATCATTATGCGCTGATCGTCGATCTCGTCGAAGACGTGGTCGAAGCCCTGTCGGAGCCGGCGCCGGTCCGCGCCGCCATGGGCGCCGGCTGGGAGCGCGTGTCGCAGGGCATGGTCGAAACCGAGACCGGGCCGCTGCTGCTGGTCGACGTCGCCGCGCTGATCGCCGGCGCAGCCGAGGCCAAGGCGCGCTTAAGGTCTTCGTTACCCTTAACGTTTAGTAGCACTCGAACGTTGGAAGCGGGAAGCTCGAGACATGAAGAGCTGTTTGATCGTCGATGACTCCAAGGTGATCCGAAAGGTCGCCCGGCACATCCTCGAAACGCTCGAGTTCGAGGTCGAGGAGGCCGGCGACGGCCAGGAAGCGCTGTCCCGCTGCGAAGCCAAGATGCCCGACGTCGTCCTGCTCGACTGGAACATGCCGGTGATGAGCGGGATGGAGTTCCTGCGGCTGCTTCGCCAGCGCGGCCACGGCGACCAGCCGAAGGTCGTCTTCTGCACCACCGAGAACGACATGGCGCATATCCGCGCGGCGCTCGAAGCGGGCGCCGACGAATATGTGATGAAGCCGTTCGACCGCGAGACGCTCCACATCAAGCTTCAGCTCGTCGGCGTCGCCTGAGGCCCGCGGTCGTGGAGCGGGCGCTCGCCAGATCGCGGGACCGCCATCCGGGACCCGCGCCAACGCAGGCGCCGGATCCGGCTGATGATCGTCGACGATTCGACGGTCGCGCGCGCGGTCCTGTCGCGGATGGTCGAGAGCGATCCGGCGTTCGAGATCACCGCCGTCGCCGGAACCGCCGAGGACGCCATCGAAGCGCTCGGCGAGTGCCGCGTCGACATCGTCATCCTCGACCTCGAAATGCCCGGCGCCGGCGGCCTCAAGTCGATCCCGCGGATCATCGCGGCGGCCGCCGGCGCCAAGGTCATGATCGTCTCGTCGCTTGCCGAGGATGGCGCCGAGCAGACCGTCGCCGCGCTCGCGCTCGGCGCGGCCGACACCATGCCCAAGCCGGGCACCGGCCGCTTCAACGGCAAATTCTCCGAAATCCTGCTCGGCAAGCTGAAGGCGCTCGGCTATGCGGCGACCGACGCGCCGGCGCCGGCTACGCGCCGCAGGCCAGCGGACCGCAGGCGCTGCTCCGGGCAATGCCGACCGACCCGATCGACGTCCTCGCGATCGGCGCCTCGACCGGCGGCATCCACGCGCTCGGCGCGCTGTTCCATGCGCTTCCCGAAGCGGATCGGCGTGCCGATCCTCGTCACCCAGCATCTGCCGATCCCGTTCATGACCGTGTTCGCGCGCCAGCTCGGCGCGGTCGCGCGCCGCGACGCGCGTGGTCGCCGAGGACGGCATGCAGCTCGCTGCCCGACCAGCATCCTGCGTCGCGCCCGGGCGATGCGCATCTGACGCTCGAGCCCGACGCCGAACGGCGCCGTCGTCCGCCTGACCCACGGCCGCAGCAGCAGCGGCTGCATGCCGTCGGTCGATCCGATGCTCGCGTCGGTCGGCGCGATCTACGGCGCAGGCGCGCTCGGCGTCGTCCTCACCGGCATGGGCCGCGACGGCGTCGAGGGCGCGTCGCGGCTGGTCGCCTGCGGCGGCTCGATCATCGCCCAGGACGAGGCGAGCTGCGCCGTCTGGGGAATGCCGCGCGCCGTGCTCGAGGCCGGGCTCGCCTGCGCCGTGCTGCCGCCCGACAAGATCGCGCGCCGGATCGCCTCGCGCACCGAGGAGCAGCCGACGTGCAAATAAGCGACAGCTCCAGCCGAATCCTCGCCGGCCTGCTCGAAGCGCGCACCGGCCAGCAACTGACGATGAGCCGCCGCTGGCGGATCGAGACCGCGCTTTCGGCGCTGCTTCGCGAGCGGGGCATCGCCACGCTCGACGAGCTCATCACCATCCTCGTCATGGGCAAGGAGCCGAGCTTGTCGCAAAAGGTCGTCGAGGCGCTGCTCAACAACGAAACCTATTTCTTCCGCGACCGCGCGCCGTTCGACATGCTCCAGCGCCATCGCGCTGCCCGAGCTTGCGCAGCGCCGCGGCGAAGTCGAAGCGGCTGCGGATCTGGTCGGCGGGCTGCTCGACCGGGCCAGGAAGTCTATTCGCTGGCGATGCTGTTCGCCGAAGAGCCGGAGCAAGTGGCGCGGCTGGACCATCGACATCCTCGGCACCGACGTCTCGACCGGCTGCGTCGATCGCGCGCGCAGCGGCGCCTACAGCCAGTTCGAGGTCCAGCGCGGCCTCGGCATCAACCAGATGATCAAATGGTTCGAGGAATGCGCCGACGGCTGGCGCGCGGTCGAGCCGCTGCGCAAGCCGGTCCGCTTCCAGGTCCACAATCTGCTCGAGCCGCCGCCGCATCCGGGCGATTTCGACATCGTCCTGTGCCGCAACGTCCTGCTCTATCTCAGCCCGGAGAAGAAGGCGCTGGCGTTCGAGCGCATCGCCGGCGCGATGGCCGAGGACGGCTGGCTGATGCTCGGCGCCGGCGAGACGGTGATCGGCCAGACCAGCAAGCTCGGCGCCGACATCAACGCGCGCGGCCTCTACCGGCTGATCGGCGACGGCAGCCGGGTCGAGAAGCGCGCCGGGCCGACCGCCGCGCAGCCGGCGGGGGCTTGACCGCACAGCCGTAGCTGTGCGCCATTGCGCGCGTGGACCTGGACTTCATCGAGCGGCCTTCGCCCAATTTCGACGAGCGGCAGCTGCCGGTCTCGATGATCGTGCTTCACTATACCGGAATGCCCGACGCGCGAGGGCGCGCTCGACCGGCTGACCTCGCCCGAAGCCAAGGTCTCCTGCCATTATCTGATCGACGAGGACGGCACGATCTACCGCCTGGTCGATGAAGCGAAGCGCGCCTGGCACGCCGGCAAGTCGCGCTGGCGCGGGATCACGCGACGTCAATTCGGCGAGCGTCGGGATCGAGATCGTCAATCCCGGCCACGAATTCGGCTACCGCGCCGTTCCCCGACGAGCAGATCGCGTCGCTGATCCCGCTCGTCGCCGACATCAAGGAGCGGCACGGCATCGGCCGCGGCAATGTCGTCGGCCATTCCGACGTCGCCCCGGCGCGCAAGGAAGACCCGGGCGAGCTGTTCCCGTGGGACGCGCTGGCCAAGCGCCGGCTCGCGCTGCCGAGCCCGACGCGCGACCTGATCGACCCTTACTGGACCGACGCCGGCTTCCTGCTCGCGCTCGAGCGCTTCGGCTATGACGTCACCGACGAGCAGAAGGCGGTGATCGCCTTCCAGCGCCGCTTCCGGCCCGACCTGATCGACGGGATCATCGACGGCGAATGCCGGGCCAAACTGCTCGCGCTGTTGCTGCCGCGGCCGCAGTAGCATGGCAGATTTTACGCCATTGTGGACGTAAGACCCAATGTACTGGCGAATCCTGAATACGTGGTGCACACAATGCGATAGACTGAGCCGACCCTCATCATACCCACGTATTCTCGGTGCTAGGGACGGCCGTCGTTACCTCCACCCGGTGCCCTCAGTGACAAAAACGCAGGCCCGTACGTGCTAAAGCCAACACCATAAAGGAAGCGGACCATACGGCAAAGCGAGATACGACTAGAGCTAAGAATGCCAAAATCCGTGCAAGGGAGGGGGGATGAGTTCGGCAACGGCAGGATCTTAGATCTTCGCAGCGCTATCGCCTTTGGCGGTCGGTCACATCTAGCCCTTCGAGCTAGAGCTGACTCGCAACAGCGCTTCGTTCGCCTATATCGCGCCACGCCAGAGGGCTGGGCGGCCGCGGGGAGCTTGCTCAGGCACGAGGAAAGTCCGGGCTCCACGGAACCACGGTGCCGGGTAACGCCCGGCGGGTCGCCATAGCTTCGGCGAAGGCGGCTCAGGGACAGTGCCACAGAAAGGACACCGCCCGGCTTCGGACGGGTAAGGTCGAAAGGGTGCGGCAAGAGCGCACCGCGGTCCTGGCAACAGGGCCGGCACGGTAAACCCCACCGGGTGCAAGACCGAATAGGGGCGGCACATGGGCCTGGTTCCGGCTCGCCGCCCGGGTTGGTTGCTTGAGGGGCGGGGCAACCCGTCTCCTAGAGGAATGGCCGCACAGTCACGCCTGCAAGGCGCGACGGACAGAACCCGGCTTACAGGCCCTCTGGCAATTTTCTTCCATCGGATCGAAACTGCTCGCACTTCGGCTGGAGCGCGTTCATCCTAATCGGAGCAGTCGATGGCTAGGCAGAAGAGATCGGACGACTGGGGTTTCCCGCGCTGGCGCTCCTACGGCGACAAGGGCCGCGCGGCGGCGCAAGGTGCGCCTGTGCGACCGCGAGGGCTGCAACGAGATCGGCGACCGGCCCGCGCCCAAGGCGCCGCACAGCCCCGAGCGCTGGTATTTCTGCGAAGCGCACGCCGCCGAATACAACAGGAACTGGAATTATTTCGCTGGCCTCAGCCCCGAGGAGGCCGCGCGGCGCGCAGCCGAGGAGGAGCAGGGCAACGCGGGCTTCCGCCAGTCCGCGCAGTGGAAATGGGCCGGGCCGGGCGACGGCAGCCGCAGCCGCGACGAGATGCGCGCGCTCGATGCGCTCGAGCTCGACAGCGACGCCGACTTCACGGCGGTCAAGGCCGCGCACCGGCGGCTGGTCAAGGAAACGCACCCGGACGCCAATCCCGGCGACGAGGAAGCGGCCAAGCGCTTCAAGCAGGTCCAGGCGGCCTATGACGTGCTGCAAGAAGGCCGAAGAGCGGAAGAACGGAAAGCGCGGCCTAGGCGGCCGCGGCGTAGCGCTCCGCGGTCTGCTTCACGAGCGCGATCATGTTCGGCACGCCCTGGGTGCGGTTCGCGCTGAGATGCTTGCGAAGCTCGAACGGCGCGAGCGCTTCGGTGACGTCCAGCTGCGGCGACTTCGGCGGCCGGCTTGTCCTGCACCGCGGTCAGGATCAGCGCGACGATGCCCTTGGTGATCGCGGCATTGCTGTCGGCGAGGAAGTGAAGCCGGCCTTCGTCGCGGTCGGATAGACCCACACCGATGCCGAGCAGCCGCGGACCTTGGTCGCGTCGGTCTTGAGCGCGTCCGGCATCGGCTCGAGCTGGCGGCCGAGATCGATCAGCAGCCGGTAGCGGTCCTCGGCATCGACCAGCTGATATTCTTCGAGGATGTCGGAGAGGGCGGGCAGGCCGGCCATGCGCCGCGCCCTAACCGCCTTAGCGGTCGCGGAGCGACTCGATTTCCTTGGCGAGGCTGTTCTCTTTGTCGACCGTGATCCGCTCGAGCACCTTGATCCGCTCCTTGAGCTCCTGGACCTCCTCGCGCAGGCGGTGGTTCTCGACCTCGCCCTGCTGGTGATTGCCGACGAGATCACCGGATGGCGATATGGTCCGCTGACAGCCTCGCTCGGATGATCGAGGCGATCATGACGATCGCGACGATCAGGACGGCCGTAATCTGCCCGCTGATCCATCAGGCCTTGTCCTCTTCTTCAATTCGGTCGCGGTCGCGAAGCGCCTCGATCTGAGCGGCGGTCTCGGCGCCGCGGTCGGTGACGATCCGCTCGAGCACTTTGATGCGCTCCTGCAGCTGCTGCACCTGGCCGCGCAGGCGCTCGTTCTCGCCGTCATTGGCGGGCGGATCGCCCCGCATCTCGCGCATCGAACGGACCGGAATGCCCAGCTTGTGCCTGATGATGGTGAAGGCGAACACCAGGATCAGGACGGCAAGGACGAACTCGAACGGGTTCATTGCGGCAACGTCCTTCGTCCGCGATGTATCTTAGATGTATCATCTCGTGA
Source organism: uncultured Alphaproteobacteria bacterium (assembly GCA_963738825.1). Lineage (GTDB taxonomy): Bacteria > Pseudomonadota > Alphaproteobacteria > Sphingomonadales > Sphingomonadaceae > Sphingomicrobium. Next base: position 442,263 of record CAVTYB010000004.1, read on the forward strand.
CGGCACTGTCAATTCAAGCGGCTGTGTCGGTAACTGCGGCGATTTGCCGTCGCGTCGCGGCTGCGAAGCGCCTCGATCTGCGCGCGGTCTGCACACCGCCGTCGGTGACGATCTGCTCGAGGACCCGCAGGCGCGCTTCGAAGCGCTCACATGTGCTGCGCATATTGCGCGCTCTTCTCGCGGTCTCGTTGGCGATGAGCTGGCTCATCTTTTCCTTGTGCTGCAGCCACATCTGGAACGGCGCTCATGCCGATCGCCGCCGAGACTGGGATGCCGACGACGATCACGAAGAAGATCAGCATCGAGAGTTCGCACGTCAGTCTCCTTGATGCACGAGCTGTTGCGGCTCCTGAGCAGCTCTTTCGCGCGCCGTCGCCAATGCCGGCGGATCGGCTCGAAGCGCTTCGATCTGCGCGGCGGTCTGCGCGCCGCCGTCGGTGACGATCTGCTCGAGCACCCGCACGCGCTGCTCGAGTTCGTTGCTGCGCGACGCATATTGCGCGGCCTTCTCGGCGCCATTCAGCGCCTCGACCTCGAGCTGCTTCTCCCGAAGCTGAAAAAGCGGTTGGCGATCAGCATGAGCATCATCGTCGGCAGGCCGACGATGATCAGCGCGAGCAAGACATCACCCGGACCCATTACGCATTCCCTCCCTTGTCGATCGCCAGCGCGTCGATGTCGCGCGCGAGCCTCGACGGCTGGTCGGTCGCGATCCGCTCGAGCGTTTCGAGCCGGTCCTTGATCGACCCGAGCTCGGCGCGAAGCTGCGCATTCTCGCTCGTCAGCAGCCTGATGCGCTCGAGCGTTTCCCATCCTTCTTCGGGTGGAGCGGCATCCCCCAGCGAGTTCGAGAGCGGATAGCCGTTCTTGATCTTGAGCCAGTTGTTCAGCAGCGAACCGCCGACGCTGACGGCGACGATGATCGCGATGAACGGGAGACAGCGCGAAGTACGAAGTCGAAGACTTGAGCAACTTCCGGATCCATTCGAATTTCCCCCTGTTTGGTCGTCTAGCGAAGCTGCTCGATCTCGCGGGCGAGCGAGCGGTTTTCGGTCGTCACATAGCTTTCGATGTCGGCGAGCCGGCGGTCGATGTCCTTGAACCGCGAGCGGATGTCGCGCGCCGCGCGCGCCGGCGAGGCGCGCACGCCCTGCCAGAACTGCCGCTCCTCGCTGCCGCGATATTCGAGCTCGCGCGGCTTGGTCGGAGCGACCCAGCCGGCGATGAAGTAGAAGGGCAGGACCGATCCGCCGCTCATGAACACGGCGGCGAGGAAGCAGATCCGGACCAGCGCGACGTCGAAGCCGGTATAGTCGGCGATCCCGGCGCAGACGCCCATGACCTTGCCGTTCTGCTTGTCGCGGTAGAAGCGCGTGCGGCTTGCCGGCTGGCCGGCATAGTCGATTGCCGCGGTCGCTCGACATATTGCGGCTGGTTGGAGCGACCTGCGGCTGGTTCGAGCGGTGCTCGCGCGCGGATAGCGGTCGTAGGCCATCTTACTCTCCGTCCGCCAGCAGGCGGCGGCGTCTCGTCCGCTCGCGGCCGGGCAGGCACTGCTGGCGCCAGTTGGGATTTTCGGCGGTCATGATCCGCTCGATCGTGCAGAGCCGGTCATCGAGGCGCCGCGCGGCTTCGTGCAGCTCGTCGAGCAGCTTCTCGTCGCCCGACGTCAGCGTCGCTGCCGTCTTCCACTTGGTGATGTAGTGGAAGATCAGCCACGGCAGGCCGATGAACAGGATCGACGATGCGATGATCCCAGGAATCAAGTACGTCTTCCATATCGCTTACTTCCCCCTGGCCTTGAGCGCGGCCTTCATGGCTTCGAGTTCCTCGTCGACCGATTCGGCGGCCTTCAGCTCGGCAATTTCTTCCTCGAGGCTCTTCGGCCCGGTCATTCCCGAGCGCGTCGGCGCGGCCTTCGGCGAAGTCGGCGCGGCGCTCAAGCACCTCGAACTTCGAGAACGCATCCTCGGTGCGGTTGCCGTTCAGGAGCTCGCGGGCGCGGGCGCGGGTGACCGCGCTTTCGAACCGTGCGGCGATCGCGTTCTGCCGGGCGCGCGCCTCGCGCAGCTTGCCCTGCAGCTTGGCGATGTCGGCCTCATAGCCCTTCAGCGTGTCGTCGATGACCTTGATCTCGTCGCGCAGGCCGTCGCCCATGTCGGCGGCCTTCTGCCGCTCGATCAGCGCCGCCTTGGCGAGGTCCTCGCGGTCCTTCGACAGCGCGAGCTCGGCCTTCTCGGTCCAGTTCTTCTGGAGCTCGTCGAGCCGCGACAGCGCCCGGCGCATTTCCTTGCCGTCGGCGATGCAGCGCGCGGCCGAGGCGCGGACCTCGACCAGCGTCTCCTCCATCTCGAGGATCACCATGCGGATCATCTTCGCCGGGTCTTCCGACCGGTCGAGCATCTCGGTGATGTTCGCCGCGAAGATATCCCGTGTTCGGGAAAAGATACTCATTCAGTCACTCCGAATTCCAAATCATAGGCCCCTAAACCTGCTTCTAACCATACAAGAGCCGTGCCAGATTTCCGGAAACCGCCGAGCTTTCCGAAAATTCGCGATTTTCCGCTCCTGAAATCAGGCGAAAATCCTTGCCAAATGGTGGGATTTGCCACCAACAGTCGGTCGATTTTTGACCGGAGCATGGAGCGGTCGGAACAGTTCATCGGCCAGAGCCTCGCGTTTCTCGACGCGGTCGAGCGCGCGAGCCGCGCCGCGCCGCTCAACCGGCCGGTGCTCGTCATCGGCGAGCGCGGCACGGGCAAGGAGCTGATCGCCGAACGTCTTCACCATCTGTCGTCGCGCTGGGCCGGGCCGCTGATCATCATGAACTGCGCCGCGCTGCCCGAAAATCTGATCGAGGCCGAGCTGTTCGGCCATGAAGCGGGGAGCTTCACCGGCGCCGCCAAGACCCGGCATGGCCGCTTCGAGGAAGCCGACGGCGGGACCTTGTTCCTCGACGAGCTCGGGACCCTCTCGATGCCGGCGCAGGACCGGCTTCTGCGCGCGGTCGAATATGGCGAGATCACCCGCATCGGCGCGTCCAAGCCGATCAGCGTCGACGTCCGGATCGTCGCCGCCACCAACGAGAATCTGCCCGCGCAGGTCGAAAAGGGCAAGTTCCGCGCCGACCTGCTCGACCGCCTGTCGTTCGAGGTGATCACGCTTGCCGCCGCTTCGCGCGCGCGCAGGGCGACATTCCGTTGCTCGCCGAGCATTTCGGCCGGCGCATGGCGGTCGAGCTCGACTGGCCCAACTGGCCGGGCTTCACGTCGCGTGCGCTCGCCGAGCTCGAGGCCTATGCCTGGCCCGGCAACGTGCGCGAACTGCAGGAACGTCGTCGAGCGCGCCGTCTATCGCCACGAGGATCCCGAGCGCCCGATCGACGAGATCGACTTCGATCCCTTCCATTCGCCGTGGGCGCCGACAGCGCGAACGCGTGCCGCGCCACGCCGCGCCGATTGCCGCTGCCGGCCAGCGGCGGCGGAGGAGCGTCGCATCGGCGCCCAGCGTCGGCTCACGCCGCATCGACCGACGATTTCCGGGCGGCCGTTGCCGACCTATGAGCGGCAGCTGCTCGAGGACGCGCTCCGGCGCAACCGCTTCAACCAGCGCGCGACCGCCGCCGCGCTGGGCCTCAGCTACGACCAGCTGCGCCACGCGCTGAAGCGGCACAAGCTTCAGGACACCGCGGCCTAGTGGCGCCATCGGGGCGACTGGCTGTCTGCATGGCCGCAGCCGTGCTGCTCGCTGCACTCGCATTTGTCGCGATCGGCTACCGGAATGCGACCGCGTCGCCCGTCGTTCGACGGCTAACGCTCACGGTTCCCGATTATCCGGCCGGCGCCGCTCCAGTCCGCATTGCCTTATTTTCGGACCTTCATGTCCACGGGCCCGACATGCCGCCGACTCGACTTGATGGAATTGTAAGTCAGATCAATAGTTTGCGCGCCGATGTTGACATTGGAGCCGGAGATTTCGTCGGCAACAGCGAGATCGGGAAGGCATATTCGATCGAGCAGTCGATCGCCCCTCTGCGTAGGCTGAAGGCGAGGCTTGGGGTCTATGCGGTTCTCGGCAATAATGACGTCGGGGCCGGTGACGACGCGGTCGCCGCGGCGCTTGAGCTCAACGGCATTCGCGTTCTTTCGAACGAAGCGGTCCAGGTTGGACCGCTCTCACTCGGCGGAATGAAAGGGCGCCTCTATTCGCATGCGAAGTGGATGGCGGTGCGCAAGCAAACATATCAGGCGATCGAGGAGAAGCCCGGCGTTCAGGTCCTGGTTGCTCACAGGCCGGACGAGTTCGTGCAGGCTCCTGCGCCGATTCGCTTGGTTCTGGCGGGGCATACCCATTGTGGACAGATCGTCCTGCCGCTGATCGGGCCCCTTGAGACCGGCTCCGATTTCGGCACGAGCTTCCTGTGCGGAATCGTCCGGCGCGGATCGAAAGTGCTCGTGGTGACCGCGGGACTGGGAACGAGCCACGTGCCATTGAGGATCGGTGCGCCGCCGGACCTATGGTTGATCACGATTCAAGGGCCGCGCAGCCCGTCCGGCGCTTCACAACGATAGGGTCGCTCTGCTCCGATCGACCCGCTCGGCCCTCATCCCCAAGGTCCAAGAACATGTCTGTGGCGGGCGAGGTATATCCGCAGTCGAATTGCTTATGTCCTCATGCTGGTCCTCGCTTTGACCGGCCTTCGCGCCGGGATGTATACAAATCCGACGCTGGACCTCAGCTCGCCGGTCGTTCCTCGCGCCCGACGCTTGGCGACTTTTGCACGAAGCCGACCGAGACCGGCGAAAAGCGCACGCTTGCCCTCGCTTCTTCGACTCTCCCGTCCTTCGGCCGCGATATCCCCTACGACGATCACCAACACCAGAGCATCAAAGGCCGCAGAAGGACCGTTTGCGTCAGACGGGACCGCATTTAGGCCGCGGGCTGCTTCGGCCGCGCGATCCCTGGGATGTCGCCTTCGAGGTCCGGCTCAAGAAGCCGGTGGAGGTGGACGACGACATATTTCATCTCGGCATCGTCGACGCTGCGCTGCGCTGCGCCTCGCCAGGCATCCTCTGCCGCCGCATAGCTGTCGTAGACGCCGACGACGTCGATCGTGTTCATATCGAAATCGAGGGCACGCGGGTCCTTGACCCTTCCTCCGAAGACCAGGTGAAGCTTGCTCATGGCGGGCTCGCTATCCGATTTTGCCCCTCGCCGTCAGCCTTTGTCGGCGTTGCGGGCCGCATCGAGCGCGGCATTGGCCGAAGCCTTGGCGGCGTCGGCGACGCCCTCGAGCAGGTTGCGGATCGTGTCCTCTGCCTTGTCGCGGCTGAGGCCGAGGTCGTCGAGCCGCTGCGTGCCGGTGCCCCTCGCCGCATCAAATGCCGCCTTCGCCGTTTGCTTCACCCGCCGCGCGGTCGGACGGATGGCGCGGGTCTCTGCATCGGTGCGCGGGAGCAGCGCGGCGATGAGCGCGCCCGCCGCTATCCCGCCGGCGAGGGCGAGCAGGGGCGCCTGGCCGAGCGTGTCGGTCGCATAATCGCGGGCGCCTTCGTAAGCTTCGATCGCGCGCTGGCGAGCGCCTGCATCCTCAGTGGTGTCGGTCGTCGTACCTTCGGTCATTCGGCTGCCTCCGTTTTCTGTTTTTGCGGCGCCTTCCGGCGCCTTTTCGTCTTACTCTTGGCTCCGTCGACGAGCTTGCCGGCGAGGTCCATCAACGGCTCGCGCGCAAGGAACATCATGATCGCGGCAACAACCCCGGTCGCGGCAATCGGGCGCGCGCGGACTGCGTCGACCGCATTCTCAGCGAGATTGGCTCCCTTGTCCTTTGCCTTCTCCCACGCCTCCTCCATCAGGCGGTGCGGCTGCAGCTGCTGCAAAAGCTCCTGCAGCGTCGAAATCATCTTCGCGCGCGCCCGGTTGACCCTAAATTCGGCCGCCTTGACCTGCTCCTCGGTCACGGTTCTTTCCCGAGGTCGCGGACGGCGATCCACGTCAGCAGCCCCGCGCTCGCGCCAGCAAGCAGCAGCGAGACGAGCGTTCCTCCGAGCGGCCCGACCCAACGGGCAAGCGCGATCGCGATGCCGACGAAAAGGGCGACTATTCCGGCGAGCGCGAGGACAGCCGCGATCCCGAAGAGGATTGCCGCCCGCACATAGCTTTCGACGAGCTCGTGGGCTTTCGCCTTGAGCAGGTCGAGCTCGGCCCGGCCATAATCGATGGCCTCATCGAACAACCGCTCGATGAGGTCGCCGATCGAGCGAGTCAGGCTCTGAGGGCGGAGGAGGGTCGGGCGGCTTCAGCATCAATCCTCGTCGTCGTTCTCGTTCGCCGCGAGGCCGCTCTTCAGGAGCCGGGCGACGACGAAGCCGACGACAGCCGCGCCGGCGAGCGCGATGCCCGGACTATTGCGGACGAAGGTCCGGGTGTCCTCGATCAGCTCGTCGGGATCTTTCTCGGCGATGGCGTTGGCGACATTCTCGATCGCTCCGGCGGCGCGGCGTGCATATCCGCCATATTCCTCGCCGAGCCGCTCATCGATTCCGGGAGCGGTATCGCCGACCATCTTGGCGACATTTGCGAGTGCTTCGGATGTGCGCTCCAGACCCTGGCTGACGAAGCCCCGCGCCTTGTCGCCGGCCTGGCTGGCAATCTTCTCGCGGCCGCTACGAAAGCGGTCGGCTAGGCCGCCTTCGGTTACGTCACCTCTGTCGATCTGGATGGTGCCATCCTGGTCGCGTTCTGTCGGCTCGGTCGTCAGCGCGCCGAGGTTCGCTCCTTCGATCACCTTGTCGGTTCCTTCGGGCAGTTCGGCAGTATTCTGGTCAGCCATCGCGGGTCCTCCTTTGGCGACTTCAACCGTGGCCGCGAGCCTTCGTTCCGGTGCCTCGGGCGTGAAAGTTGCACGCCCGAGCGCGCAGCCTATTAGGCATCGCGTACTCCCATATTGTTACGCCCGCGCAAGAAGGAAAGCCATGACCGCGATCGTCGATGTCCATGCACGCCAAATCCTCGACAGCCGCGGCAATCCAACAATCGAGGTGGACGTCACGCTCGAAGAGGGAAGCATGGGCCGTGCAGCGGTTCCTTCAGGCGCATCGACCGGTGCACACGAGGCGGTCGAACTTCGCGACGGCGACAAGGCCCGCTGGGGCGGCAAGGGCGTGAGCAAGGCGGTGCAGGCGGTCAACGGAGAGATCGCCGAAGTCTATCGTGGGCATGGAGGCCGAAGACCAGGCGGCGCTCGACGCGGAGATGATCGCCCTCGACGGGACCGAGAATAAGGGCCGGCTCGGCGCCAACGCGATCCTCGGAGTCAGCCTCGCAAGCGCGAAGGCGGCTGCCGATGCGCTGGGGCTCCCGCTCTATCGCTATGTGGGCGGCATAGACGCGAACCTGCTGCCGGTGCCGATGATGAACATCCTCAACGGCGGCGTTCACGCGGATAACGGCATCGACTTCCAGGAATTCATGGTGATGCCGGTCGGCGCGCCGGACTTTGCCGAGGCGCTGCGCTGCGGGGCCGAGATCTTCCATGCGCTGAAGTCCGCCCTGCATCAGGCGGGCCTTTCGACCGCGGTCGGCGACGAGGGCGGGTTCGCGCCGGACATCAACACTGCGCGGGAAGCGCTGGATTTCATCGACAAGGCGGTCAGCGGTGCCGGATACAGTCTTGGCAATGACGTGCTTCTCGCGATGGATCCGGCCGCAAGCGAGTTCTTCAAGAATGGGCGCTACGAAATCTCGGGTGAGAACAAGAGCTTATCGCCGGCTGAGATGGCCGACTATTACGTAAGCCTTGCGAATGATTACGCAATCGCCTCGATCGAGGACGGAATGGCCGAGGACGATTGGGACGGCTGGAGGCTTCTTACGGAGAAGCTCGGCGGGCGCGCTCAGCTTGTCGGCGACGATCTGTTCGTGACCAATGTGAAGCGACTGCAGCACGGCATCGACGACGAAATCGCCAACTCGATCCTTATCAAGGTGAATCAGATCGGCTCGCTTAGCGAGACGATCAAGGCGGTGCGGCTCGCGCAGACCAGCGGCTATACGTCTGTGATGTCGCACCGCTCGGGCGAGACAGAAGATTCGACTATTGCGGACCTCGCAGTTGCGCTTTCATGCGGGCAGATCAAGACCGGCAGCCTTGCGCGGTCGGACCGCACCGCGAAGTACAACCAACTGCTTCGGATCGAGGAGGAGCTTGGCGATACGGCACGATATCCGGGCCGGGCGGCAATCAAGGCCTATACGCCACGCTAATTCACAGAATTATCCTCGAAATATCCACCAAATCATTCTTTTCACTTGCGCATCCGACTCCTTCGTGATTCTTTCAAAGGCGGGATGGGTGGAGCTTCCAAGAGCCTCAGTTTGATACGCCGCGCGGCCGCGCCCGCGCTCGCCCTGATCGTCGTCGGCACCTTCGCCGGACATGCGATCGCGGGGCCGAATGGGATTCTTGCGTGGGGCGGCTACCATCGCGCGCTCGAGCAGCGGAAAGCCGAGCTCGCGCAGCTCGAACAGCAGAAGGCGGAACTCAAGCACCGCTCGGATCTTCTCGATCCGCGGCATGCGGATCCTGACCTCGCCGACGAGCTGACCCGCAAGGACCTCGGTATGATCCGTCCCGATGAGGTGATCGTCCCGCTCAACTAGCCAGCCGGTAGCTTCATGCACGCCGTCGGTCGAAAGTCCGTTCCGCGGCATAAGCTACACCTTTACTGACGCGCGATCATTGTCGGGGAGGATCGTATGCGCCCGTTCGCTCCATTGTTTCTCGCGCTCACCACCGTTGTTCCGCTCGCAGCGGCTGCAGCGTCACCGCAACTCCAGGCCGCCATCGCTAAAGCCGTCGCGGACCCTGCTCGGCCCGCCGACGCGAAGGCGGCTGACGACCTTCGCAAGCCCACGGAAACGCTCGCCTTCTCCGGCGTGCGCCCGGGGATGGTCGTTGGTGAATTCTATCCGGGCGGCGGATATTTCACGCGAATGCTGAGCGACGTGGTCGGTCCTACGGGCCATGTTTACGGCCTGGAAAATGCCGGCTGGAAGGGCGCCGTCGAGGCAAACAAAAAGCTGCTCGCCGAAGGCAAGTGGAAGAATGTGTCGATGGATGCGCAGCCGTTCGGTACGGTCTCGTTCCCGAAGCCGCTCGACGTCGCCTGGGTGACCCAGAATTATCACGACCTCAAGATCGCCGAGTACGGAAACGTCGATACGCTTGCCTTCGACCGCGCGGTCTACAAGTCGCTCAAGCCAGGCGGGATTTACTTCATCCTCGACCACCAGGGCGCCGCTAACCTGACCGACGCGCAAATTGCGAAGATGCACCGCATCAACCGCGACATCGTCGTGAAAGAAGTGACCGCAGCAGGGTTCAAGTTGGTTGACGAGGGCAATTTCCTGCGCCGTACGGGGGACGACCACACGCTCTCGATCTTCGACAAGAAAATCCAGGGTCATACCGACCAGTATGCGTTGAAGTTCGTGAAGCCGAAGGGCTAGGGAGCGGCGCCGTGTTGAGCATCGCCCTCGCTCTCTCCATGGTTCTACCGCCGGCCGCCGCAACCGTGTTGCCGGACAAGCTTCCCCCGGTCGATCAGTGCAGCAAGGATGCGACCTTTGCGGCCTTTAGGGCAAGGCTCGAACACGCGGCACAATTGAAGGACAGAAAGGCGCTCCTTGTGCTGCTTTCGCCGCATGTGCTGGTCAATTTCGGCGGAGCGAGTGGGCCGGCGGCGTTCGCGCAGTCCTGGGACTTGAGCCCCGATGCGTCCGAGTTCTGGAATCTCCTGCGCACAATGTTGCGGATGGGCTGTGCACGCGATAAGGGAGCCCGGATCATCCCCTCCCTGAGCATCCAACTCGAGCCCTATTTCGAAGAGGAAATCGATCTCTCGAGTAAGCGGCTCGCATTTCCTGGGGCGAGGGTAAGCAAGGAACCCGCTGGCCACAGAAACGCCTTCGCGACTTTGTCGTGGGACTTCGTCGATGCGGTCGAAACCAGGGCGGATATGCAAACCAAGGTGAAGCTGGCAGACGGCCGCGAGGGCTGGATAGCTGACGACGAGTTGTACGAACCCGTCGGCTATCGGATGGTGGTCGAGAAGCTCCGCGGGAAATGGATGATCACGGCGTTCGTCGCCGGCGACTGAGCGTTGCGACTGCTGGCGGCAGAACCTAGGACAGCCGCCGCGGAAACTCGGGGGTGTCCGATGCGAGCGTTCGACTTCGTGATCACCCTCTATTCGTTCGTCTATGCCCTCGGCATCGCCCAAATCCTCGCGAGGGTCGGCGACATCGTCCGCGCCGGCAAGCGGGTGCGCTTCTCCTGGCTGAATGCCGGTTGGACGCTCAACATCCTTCTAGCGATTGTCGCCTGGTGGATCAGCCTGTGGGATCTCCGCGCGGAAAAGAGCTGGCCGATGCCGACAGTTCTCATCTTCTTTGCGGTCGTCTGCCTGCTTTACCTTCTGGCCCGCCTCGTCAGTGCGCCCATCCCTCAGGACGGGTCGACCTTCAGGCGTATCACCGCGACGAGGGCTGGAAATATGCCGGTCATTTCACGTTCGAAGTCGCCCTCACCATGCTCACGATCACCAAATACGGATCAAGCACGCAGAATTGGGTGCGGGAGAATGCCGCCAATTGGCCGACGATCGCGGCTTGCGTGGCGGCGACCCTCAGCCGAAACCGCTGGGTCCAGGCAGTGGCACTGATCGTGATCCTGTCGGTGTGGGTTTGGTATTTCGTCACGCTCCAGAGTGCGCTGAGCTAGGCGCCTTTGCCACCCCAGTTGCCGCTCGGCGGAGCCCCTCCTATAGACGCGGCGCTTCATCGCGAGAGAGAGACTGCCGTGGCGCGTTCCGCCAAGAAGACCGAAGTTCCCGAGACGCAGGCGCCGGACATTGCCCGACCGCCGCAGCCCAAGCGCTACAAGGCGTCGAAAGAGGATCTTCTAAAGCTTTACCGTGAAATGCTGCTCATCCGCCGCTTCGAGGAGCGGGCGGGGCAGCTTTACGGCCTCGGGCTGATTGGGGGATTTTGCCATCTCTACATCGGCCAGGAAGCCGTAGGCGTCGGGCTGCAGTCGGCGATGACCGTCGGCAAGGACAGCGTGGTCACCGGATACCGCGATCACGGGCACATGCTCGCCTACGGGATCGACCCAAAGGTGATCATGGCCGAGCTGACGGGCCGCGAGGCAGGCATCTCCCATGGCAAGGGCGGATCGATGCACATGTTCAGCGTCGACCATGGCTTCTACGGCGGCCACGGAATTGTCGGTGCGCAGGTGCCGCTCGGCACCGGCCTCGCCTTCAAGCACAAGTATAACGGGGACGGGGGCGTCTGCCTCACCTACCTCGGCGACGGCGCGGTCAACCAGGGCCAGGTCTACGAAGCCTTCAACATGGCCAAGCTGTGGGACCTCCCGGTCATCTACGCGATCGAGAACAACCAGTACGCCATGGGCACGAGCATCAAGCGCTCTTCGTCCGAGCCGTTACTCTACCGGCGCGGCGAGGCGCATCGCATTCCCGGCTTCCAGGTCGATGGGATGGACGTCCTCGCTGTCCGAGGCGCGGCTGAGCTAGCACTTGAATGGGCGCGCAGCGGCAAGGGCCCGATCATCATCGAACTTCTGACTTACCGCTATCGCGGCCACTCGATGTCGGACCCTGCCAAGTACCGCACGCGCGAGGAAGTGCAGGATGTGCGTGAGCATCGCGACCCGATCCTGCATTCCGAGCGCGACCTTGAGGCGATGGGTGTCAAGGAAGAGGAACTCAAGGCGATCGACAAGGAAATCAAGGATATCGTCGTCGGAGCTGCGAAATTTGCTGAAGAAGCGCCGGAGCCGCCGCCGTCCGAGCTCTACACCGACGTCCTGGTGGAGAGCTACTGATGGCGACTGAACTGAAGATGCCCGCGCTGTCCCCGACCATGGAAGAGGGGACGCTCGCCAAGTGGCTCGTCAAGGAAGGCGACGACGTAAAGTCGGGCGACATCCTCGCCGAGATCGAGACCGACAAGGCGACGATGGAGTTTGAAGCGGTCGACGAAGGCAAGATCGCCAAGATTTTGGTGCCGGAGGGTACGGACGGCGTGAAGGTCGGGCAGCCGATCGCGCTGCTTGCCGCTGACGGCGAGACCGTGAGCGAGGCTGCACCAGCGGCTCCGGCACAACCCGCAGCTTCGGAGCCCACCGGAAGGCAGGACTCGGAAGGGGTCGAGATTCCAGCTGCACAGCAAGCGGAATCGGAGCTCACGCCGCATGTGTTCGAGACGGCCGCACGCGACCTGGTCGCGGACGTGGCTGCTACCCGAGACGATCCCGAAGTGCCGGAGGGAACCCCGCTCGTCAGCATGACCGTGCGTGAGGCCCTCCGTGACGCGATGGCCGAGGAAATGCGTGCCGACGAGCGCGTGTTCGTGATGGGCGAGGAGGTCGCCGAATACCAGGGCGCCTACAAGGTCACGCAGGGCCTGCTCGACGAGTTCGGGCCGAAGCGCGTCGTCGATACTCCGATCACTGAATATGGATTTGCCGGGCTTGGCTCAGGCGCAGCGATGGGTGGGCTTCGACCGATCGTCGAGTTCATGACCTTCAACTTCGCCATGCAGGCGATCGATCACATCATCAATTCGGCCGCGAAGACCAACTACATGTCGGGCGGACAGATGCGCTGCCCGATCGTGTTCCGCGGCCCGAACGGCGCCGCCGCGCGGGTGGCTGCCCAGCACAGCCAGAATTATGCGAGCTGGTACGCGCATGTCCCGGGGCTGATCGTGATCGCCCCATACAGCGCCGCTGACGCCAAGGGTCTTCTGAAAGCTGCGATCCGGACCGAGGATCCGGTCGTCTTTCTCGAGAACGAATTGCTCTACGGCCAGCATTTCGACGTGCCGCAGCTGGATGACTACACGCTGCCGATCGGCAAGGCTCGGATCGTCCGACCGGGCAAGGACGTGACGATCGTAACTTATTCGATCGGCGTTGGCGTGGCACTGGAAGCGGCGCAGGAGCTGATAGGGCAGGGGATCAACGCCGAGGTCATCGACCTTCGGACGCTGCGACCGCTCGACAAGGCGACCGTTCTCGAAAGCCTCAAGCGCACCAATCGGATGGTCGTGGTCGAGGAAGGCTGGCCGGTCTGTTCGATTAGCTCGGAGATCATCGCGATTGCCATGACCGAAGGCTTCGACGACCTCGACGCGCCGGTGCTTCGAGTGACGGACGTGGACGTGCCGCTGCCTTATGCGGCGAACCTCGAGAAGCTGGCGCTGATCAAGGCTTCGGACGTTGTCGAGGCGGTGAAGGCCGTCTGCTATCGCTGAGCAATGCTCGGCGCCGATCTCGGCCTCGCGCTAAGCTACGTTCCGCTCCGCAATCGCGGGGCGCTTGCCGCGCTGTTCGCCATCGATCGCGCGATGGCGGACGTGGTGCGCACCACCAAGGAGCCGATGCTCGGCCCGATACGCCTCGCCTGGTGGCGGGAGCGGCTCGAGGAACTGGATGAGCATTCGCCGGCGCCGGCGGAGCCAAGGCTACAGCAAGTCGAGCGCGAACTGATCCCGCGCGGCGTGAGCGGGCGTGAGCTCGCAGCGCTCGAAAGCGGATGGCTTCGGCTCTTCGACCCCTTTCCGTGGACCGTCCAGACGAGCGAAGGCATATGGTTTCGCGGCAACCTGCTGTTCGGGCTTGGAGCACGCATCGTCGGCCGCGCCGAGGAGCGCATCCAGGGCGCGGGCGGACTGTGGGCGCTCGTCGATGCTGCCCGGCACTGTAGCGATCCGCAGTCGCGGGCGATGTTGCTCGATCAGGCGCGTTCATTCGGCCGCGGCCTGCGCGGCGTGCGCTTTCCGGGCCCGCTTCGGCCATTGTCGATGCTGACGGTGCTGGCGATGCGCGATTGCAAGCGCGGCGAGCCGTTCGAGCGCGAAGGGATGCCCGGACGCGCAACTGCCATGTTGCGCCACCGCTTCAGCGGCCGCCTCCCCAAGGCCTAGTTGACCGTGATCGCTGCGTTTCGGAGGTAGGTTCAGCCAGAATCTCGTCATTTGAGGGAGATGTGCATGTTGCGTTTCCTGGCCGGCGCCGCCTCCAGTTTTCTGTTGATGTCCGGCGCCTTCCTCATCTGGCAATCGCGCGCGGCCGCAGAGCCGAATTCGCCTCCGACGAAGCGCAAAACCTGCAGCAATGAGCGTTGCGCCGCGCGATGATAATTCGGATTAAGCGGGCTCGCTGACCTTGAGCCGCTCAAGCCACCCTCCAAGTGCCGCTCGGGCGCGGTCGGTGTAGGCTTTCTTGCGGTCAGCTTTCTTCCAGCGGCCTTCGATCGGCGGCATCAGGCCGAAGTTGACGTTCATCGGCTGGAACGTCTCGGCATTTGCCCCGCCTGTGATGTGCCCGAGGATCGCGCCCAGTGCGGTCTCGAGGGGCGGAGGAGGTAACTGTTCACCCTTTAGCTCCGAAGCCGCAAAGCGCGCAGCGAGAAGGCCTACCGCGGCGCTTTCGACATAGCCTTCGCAGCCGGTGATCTGGCCGCCAAAGCGAATGTTAGGCCTCGATTTAAACCTAAGTTCGCTGTCCAACAGCTTGGGTGAGTTGATGAAACTGTTTCGATGGATGCCGCCAAGACGCGCGAATTCGGCGCTCTCGAGGCCGGGGATCGTGCGGAAGATGCGCACCTGTTCGCCGTGCTTCAGTTTGGTCTGGAAGCCGACCATGTTCCACAAAGTGCCGAGCATATTGTCCTGGCGGAGTTGGACCACCGCATAGGGCCAGCACCCGGTGCGTGGGTTGTCCAGTCCCATCGGCTTCATCGGCCCGTGCCGGGGCGTCTCGGACCCACGCTCGGCCATCACTTCGATCGGCATGCAGCCTTCGAAGTAAGGCGTGTCCTTCTCCCAGTCGTGGAAGGGCATCTTTTCGCCGTCGATCAATGCCTGCACGAAGTCTTCGTACTGCGCCTTGTCGAGCGGACAGTTGATGTAGTCCTTGCCGCCCTTGTCCCACCGTGCCGCCATCCAGGCGACCCCCATGTCGATGCTGTCGCGGTGGATGATCGGCGCAATCGCATCGAAGAAAGCCAGGGCGCCTTCGCCGGTTTCGGTGGCGATCGCCTCGGCGAGCTTCGAGCCGGTGAGCGGCCCTGTGGCGATGATCGTGGGATGATCCGGAAGCGTATCGACGCGTTCCCGAACCACCTCGATGTTCGGATGGCGCGCGACAGTGTTCGTGACTTCGATCGCAAATCTTTCGCGGTCGACCGCCAGAGCGGATCCGGCGGGAACGCGGTGCTTGTCGGCTGAGCGCATGATGAGCGAGTCCAGCGCCCTCATCTCCTGGTGCAACAGGCCGACCGCATTGTGCTCGGCATCATCGGAGCGGAAGCTGTTGGAGCAAACCATCTCGGCGAGGCGGTCGGTCTCATGCGCCGGCGTCGTGCCGCCGCCGCCCCGCATCTCGCTCACACGCACCCGATGCCCCGCTTCGGCGAGCTGCCAGGCAGCTTCGCTACCGGCCAGGCCGCCTCCGATGATCTGGATTTCGAAAGACATGGGGGGCTGTTAGTCCCCGAGCGAGCCGCTATCCAGCGTTCATGCTAACGGCTGTCCTTCTCGCGGCTGCGCAGAGCCTGTCCGCCACCAATTACAGCATCGACGAGCCGATGCCCGTCCACACCGCGGAGTTGCTGTGGTCCGACGAGTTCAACGGGAAGTCGCTCGATGGGTCGAAGTGGAGCTTCGACACCTCGCGCAACAAGGTGGGATGGTTCAACGGCGAGCTGCAATATTATGCGGCCAACAGGCCGCAGAACCTACGACTTCAGAACGGGCGCCTCATCATCGAGCTGCACAAGGATCCGAAGGAGCTCAGCAAGCTGCCGGATTGGGGGAAGCAGAAGTACAGCTCGGCGAAGATCGTCACCAGGGACAAAGTCGCCTTTAACGCCGGCTTCGTCGAGGTTTCGGCGAAGCTGCCATGCGCTCGCGGAACCTGGCCAGCCATCTGGATGCTGCCACAGGGAGACTCGAAGTGGCCCGATGGGGGTGAAATCGACATCCTCGAGCAGGTCGGATCCCAGCCAAACGTCGCGCATGCGACCCTTCACACCGCGCTGTTCAATCATACGCGCCAGAACGGCCGCGGCGCGGAGACGCCGGTGCCGACGGCGTGCAGCGCCTTCCACCGCTATCAGCTCGCCTGGACGGTGGATTCGATCACCATGGGGGTCGACGATCAAGCCTATATGCGGGTGAGGAACGATCAGCCCGGTGGGCGAGGGGCGTGGCCCTTCAATTCGCCCTTTTATATGATCCTCAATCTGGCGATCGGGGGTGATTGGGCGGCCGCTAAGGGCATCGACGATGCCGCGCTGCCGCAGCGCCTCGAGGTCGATTACGTACGGGTATGGGAAATGCCGGACCAGCAGCCGCAAACCAGCCACTGATGTGAACGCCGGGGCCAGTGGCGCGTTGTCCCTCGTCCCCCGCTACCAGGAGCGCCAGATGATCGATCATTTGGGAATTCCGGTGTCCGACATCGGCCGTTCGCGCGCTTTCTACGAGGCCGCGCTGGGAGCGCTCGGAATGTCGGTCCAGATGGAAGTCGATCCTGACAAGACCGGAGACGGATCGACCGCCCTTGGCTTTGGCGTGCCGGGCGAGAAGATCTTTTGGATCGGAGACGGCGAGGAAGTCGGCAAGGGAATCCACGTGGCGTTCCGGGCGGACCGGCGGCAGCAGGTAGACGATTTCCACGCCGCCGCAATGAAGGCCGGCGGAAGGGACAATGGCGCACCTGGCCCACGACCCAATTACGGCCCGAACTATTACGCCGCCTTCGCATACGATCCGGATGGCGCGAATATCGAAGCCGTTTGCTACGACGAGGAATGAAGGTTTTCACGATCGGCTACGAAGGCGCGACGATGGCCGAGTTCATCACCGCGCTGAAACAAGCCGGTGTTCGTCAGGTGATCGACGTTCGCGCCGTCCCGAACTCGCGGCGGCCCGGATTCTCCAAGAACCTGCTGCGCAATTCGCTTTCAGAGGAAGGCATCGACTACGTCCATTTGCGGGCGCTCGGAACACCCGCGGACGGCCGCGCGGCGGCGCGCGCCGGCCGCATCGATGATTTGAAGCGCATCTACGCCGGGCAGCTCGAACTTCCCGAGGCGATGGCGGAAGCCGCACAGATGGTTGCGCTCGCCGAAGAGAAGTCGAGCGCAATCCTTTGCTATGAGCGCGAACCCGGCGGCTGCCACCGCACCTTGTTGTTGAAATCGGCCGCGCCGGACGCGCAGGTCGTTGACCTGTTCGCCTAGCTCAGTGGGCGGGATAAACCAGTCTTCCGTCCTGCTCCCGAGCTGAAGGTGTCATCTTCGCGGGCTCTTCTCGTCCTTCGCCCATCAGGTGAATTACAGGCCATCCCCGATCCAGAATGTAATCGGAGATGATGCGCCGGTGACAGCGCCACCATACCGCCTCCGCACACATGATCACAATTCGGAGCTCGGCGGCCACGCCTACGAGCCTTGCCAAGCCGACCTCGAACTCGTCCGAAAGCGCGTAATCGGCGTAATTGTGAAAGCTTTGGTTCTGCCAGAACGCATTCACCTCGGGCGGGACCTCCTTCGAACGCCCTCGAAAGCCGCCGAGTTCGCCGATCCGCTCGTACCCGATCTGCCATTCGGCCAGCTCATCCGGAAGCAAATCGAAATTGAACTGCGGGTTGGTCCGCGATCGCGGCACCGTCCGCACATCGAAAACTAGGCCCACGCCAACCTTTTGCAGGATGCCGACGAACTGAGGGATAGTTCGTGTGGAATGGCCGATCGTGAACAGCGGCGGCAGGTCAGACGTTGGGCAGCTCCACTTGCATTTCGCCGACCAGCAAGGCTTCGATGTCCGGCACCGGCCGCCCGCTCATTTCCTTGTTCACGGTGCAGATCAGGCGCTTCTCGACCTCCTTGTGCAGGCACTTGCGGAGGACGCCGAGGGCTTTCGGCGGCGCGACGATCGCAAGCGCGTCGAAATCGTTGCGCAGCGCCCGGTCCTTCAGCTCGTCGGCGGCATCCTTGATCCAGGCGTCCTCTTCCTGCTGCTGGAAGTCCGGCTCTTCATAAGTGGAGCGCCCTGATCCGAAGCTCTGCTGCACCACGCCAGGCGCATCCGTCTTAATGTCCCGATCCTTGCGCTGGTACTTGCGAGCGTCGTGCGCCTCGGTGCGAAGATCGATCTGTCCTTCGTCTCCGCGGTTGCGGAAGAACAGCATCTTGCGGCCGTCGGCGACCAGTACGAGCGCATTGTGGGGAAGGGGCATGAACGTTTCCTCCTCTTTTCCTACAAGAGAGAACGCAGCTCCGTCCTAGCAGGTTTCGGCAGTTTGTCGCAGCCCTGGTGCGCTGGAGCGGGCTATTCCTCAGGTTCCGGATCGACGGGCTTATCGAGTTCGCTTTCCCCGACGATTGCATCGGGCACAGGAGCGATCTCCTCGCCGCCTTCGAGCTCGATCTCTTCTTCCTCGCTCTCCTCGATCTTTGCGACGCTGACGACATGCTCGTTCTCGGCGACTCGGAAGATCGTCACGCCCTGGGTGTTGCGGCCCATCACGCGGATGTCGCCGACGGTGGTTCGGATCATCTTGCCCTGGTCGGTGACCAACATAAGCGCTTCGCCCCGATGCGCGGGGAATGAGGCGACGACCCGTCCATTCCGCTCGGATGTATCGATGTTGGTGATTCCCTGGCCGCCGCGGTTGGTGCGGCGGTACTCGTACGCAGAGGAGCGCTTGCCGTAGCCATTCTCGGTCACTGTGAGGATGAATTGTTCCTTCTCGGCAAGCTCCGAGAGTCGCTCTTGTGAGAGCGAGCATTCGCCTTCCTTCTCGCCCTTCCAGGGGGCGAAGCGCAGGTACGCCTCGCGCTCTTCCTGGTTGGTACCGACCCGGTGAAGAATCGACATGGACATGACCTCGTCGCCCGGCAACAGCCTTACGCCGCGGACGCCGGTGGACGTGCGCGACTGGAATTCGCGGACATCGGTCGCCTTGAAGCGGATCGCCTTGCCGTTCCTTGTGGCGAGGAGGACATCGTCGCCCTCGGTCAGCAGCTCCACGCCGATCAGGCGATCGGTCGGATCGGACTGCTCTTCGCTGTCATCGCCGCTGTCGCCTTCCTCGGCAACGCCCGCGCCGAAGCGCATGGCGATCTTGCCGTTGGAGGGGATGTTGGTGAACGCGGCCATGCTGTTGCGGCGCACGGTGCCGTGGGCGGTCGCGAACATGATGTGCAATCCGCCCCACTCATTCTCGTCCTCGGGCAGCGGGAGCACCGTCGAGATGGTCTCTCCTTCAGCAAGCGGGAGGAGATTGACCATCGGACGGCCCTTGGTGTTCGGGCCGCCTTCCGGAAGGCGCCATGCCTTCATCCGGTAGACCCGTCCGAGATTCGAGAAGAACAGCACCGGATTGTGGGTCGAGGTCACGAAGAGGGTGGTGACTGCGTCCTCGTCCTTGGTGGCCATTCCGGCGCGGCCCTTTCCGCCGCGCTTCTGCTCGCGGAATACGGCGAGCGGGGTGCGCTTGATGTAGCCCTCCATGGTCACAGTGACGACCATGTCCTCGCGCTCGATGAGGTCCTCGTCCTCAATTCCGTCGGCTGCCGGTGCAAGTTCGCTCACGCGCGGAGTGGCGAATTCCGCTTCGACCTCATCAAACTCCTCGAGCATGACCTCATAAAGGCGTGCGCGGTTCGCAAGAATTTCAAGAAGTTCACCGATATTCTTGGCAAGTCCTTCTAGCTCGTTGCCGATCTCGTCACGGCCCAGAGCCGTCAACCGGTGAAGGCGAAGCTCGAGGATCGCGCGAACCTGTGCCTCGGAGAGCCTATAGGTCCTTTCATTCTTCTGAGGCTCAACCGCCTCGACGAGCGCGATGTAGGAGCGGATCTCCTCCATCGGCCACTCCCGCTCGAGCAGCTTTGCGCGCGCTGCTGCCGGGCTCGCTGACGAGCGGATCAACTTCACCACCTCGTCGAGGTTGGTGACGGCGACGACGAGGCCGAGCAGGATATGGGCGCGCTCGCGGGCCTTCAGTAGCTCAAATTTCGAGCGGCGGGTGATCACTTCCTCACGGAAGCGGATGAACGCTTCGATGAAGTCGCGGAGAGTCAGCGTTTCAGGGCGCCCGCTGCGGATCGCGAGCATGTTCGCGGGGAAACTCGATTGTGCCGGCGTGTGGCGCCACAGCTGGTTAAGCACGACGTCGGGAGTGGCGTCACGCTTGAGCTCGATGACGATCCGCACACCGAGGCGGTTGAACTCGTCGCGGATGTCGGAAACACCCTCGATCCTCTTATCCTTGGCGGCTTCCGCGATCTTTTCGACCAGGCCAGACTTGCCAACTTGATAGGGAATCTCAGTAAGGACGATCGATCGGCGGTCGCCGCGGCCTTCCTCGACATGATGGCGCGAGCGCATCATGATCGAGCCGCGACCGGTCGTGTAGGCGCTACGAATTCCAGATTGGCCGAGGATCAGCCCGCCGGTCGGGAAGTCAGGCCCCTTCACATGCTCCATCAGGGCTTCGGAGCTGACGGCGGGATCGTCGATGTACGCGCGGCAGGCGGCGAGGACCTCGCCGAGATTATGCGGCGGGATATTAGTCGCCATGCCGACCGCGATTCCGCCGGCGCCGTTGACAAGCAGGTTCGGGAAGCGGGCAGGGAGGACCTGCGGCTCACGCTCGGAGGCGTCATAGTTTGGCTGGAAGTTGACCGTGTCCTTGTCGATGTCGCCGAGAAGGAAGTTGGCGACCTTCGCCAGCCGCGCCTCGGTGTACCGCATGGCCGCCGGCGGATCGGGGTCCATCGATCCGAAATTGCCCTGGCCGTCGATCAGCGGAACGCGCATCGACCAGTCCTGCGTCATCCGGGCGAGCGCGTCGTAGATCGCTTGGTCGCCGTGCGGGTGATATTTACCCATGACGTCGCCGACGATGCGGCTCGACTTGCGGTACGGCCTTCCCGCGACATAGCCCGCCTCCTGGCAGGCATGGAGGATTCGGCGATGGACGGGCTTCAGGCCGTCGCGCACGTCGGGCAGCGCGCGGCTCACGATCACGCTCATCGCGTAATCGAGGTAACTGGTCTTCATCTCCTCGACGATCGAGATCGGAGCGATGTTACTGTCGCCTGGAGGTGGGGTTCCGGGAGGCGTGTTGTCGTCGTTGCGGTCGTCGACCGGCGGCTGGGTGGCCAAGAAGCTGTCCTGTGATTAGGGGTGTACAAGGAAGGGTTGCGGCAGACCCGCTCCCCTCGATGCCTACCTAGTGCATTGTACCTCGTTTCGCCACCCCGCGCGTACGCGCGCGCGCGGGAAAAACTCGCCACGGTTTCTCCAAAGCGCCAGATTATGCAGCAATATCAGTGGGTTCAAAGTGCGTTCAGGGGGCTTGAGGCAAGCTCTTGGACATCCTCACCATTAGGTCTAAGTGGCCGCCGTCAGTCATGCAGGGGGTTCTCCTCCCGCGTCAGGAGATTTTTCGATGAAGCTCATGATCACCACCGCAGCGGTCGCGCTGCTTGCCGCTTCCGCTCCCGCGGCAGCGCAGATGAACTACGGCGCACAGGCTGCGCCGCAGCCGCCGTCAACTCAATCTGCACAGCAGACACCCGCCGAGGCGCAAAAGAAGATCAGCGTGTCGAAGGGCGCCCAGAAGGCGATCATCGATCTTCAGACGACCGTGAACAAAGCCGATTACGCCAACGTTGCCGCCAAGGTTGCTGCGGCTCAGGCGGTCGCGACCACGCCCGATGACAAATACGCCATTGGTCAGTTGCAGCTAAGGGCCGCCGTTGCCCAGAAAGACAACGCCGCTGAAGCCGCCGCGATCGATATGATCGCCAACTCGGGCTTCGTCGATGGCGCAATGAGCTCCAAGCTCTATGCCAGCCTTGGCACGACCCTCTACAACGCCAAGCAGTTCCCGCAGGCGACGGCTGCATTCCAGAAGGCTGCGACGCTTAATCCGAACAACTCGGAAATTATCGGGCTCCTGGGCGAGGCGAAATTCGCGCAAGGCCAGAAGGCCGAGGCCGCAGCAGAGTTCCAGCACGCGGTTCAAGTCGTGCTGGCAAGCGGGCAGAAGCCGGATGAGGCGCTGCTCAAGCGCGGCGTAACAGTCGCCTATGACGCGAAATCGCCGATCGCCGTTCAGCTCGGCCGTGAGTGGGCCGCGGCCTATCCGAGCCCGGACAGCTGGCGCAACTCGATCGCCATTTACCGCAACATGAACCATCCCGACGTCGAAGGGACGCTCGACCTGCTCCGCCTCATGCAGGCGACCAACGCGATGACCGCGCCGGGCGACTATGCGCTGTTCGCCGAGGCTGCGGCCGAGCAGTCGAACTTCAATGAAGCGCAGGCGGTGATCGACGCCGGTACGACCGCGCATATCGTTAATCAGTCGGACCCGCAGTTCCGCGACATCATCAGCGGCCTCAAGGGCAAGCCGATGGCGACCGCTGCCGACCTGGAATCGGCGGCGAAGATGTCGCCGAGCGCGATCAATCTGCTTCGCATCGGCGACCGCTATTTTGGGATGGGCAACTACGCCAAGGCGGCCGACGTCTACCGGCAAGTGCTGGCCAAGCCCGACGCTGACAAGGAGATCGCCAACCTCCATCTCGGCATGGCGCTGGCTCGGTCAGGCGACAAAGCCGGCGCGACCACCGCGCTTAACACCGTGACGGGAGGCCGTGCCGACATCGCCAAGTTCTGGCTTGTCTACGTCCAGCAGCACGCCTGACGGACCGCGGGTACTATCAAAACAGGCAAGGCGCCGGTGACCCCGGCGCCTTTTCTTTTGCGCCGGATCCGCGCAAATAATCGCCGTCAGTCGATGCGCGTAAATCTTCCTCGCGACGGGAGATTTCGATGAAGCTCATGATCACGACCGCAGCGATAGCCTTGCTTGCATTATCCGTGCCTGCCGCCGTTCAATATCGGGTCGGTGCACCGAACAACACGATGTCCGGCACTACCTCGCCCCCACCGAACGGCGAGGGGCAGGGGCCGGGCGAGCGTAACGGCGCGGGTGCTGCCGGGCAAAAGATCAATGTCTCTAACGAAGCGAGAAAGGCGATTATCGACCTGCAGGACGCGGTCAACAAGGCCGACTACGCTAACATTCCCGCGAGGGTCACGGCGGCGAATATGCGATCGGCCAGCTGCAGCTGAAGGCTGCGGTCGCGGAGAAGGACAGCGCCGAGTCAGCTGCCATTGAAGCAATTGCGAACTCCAAATTCGTCGACGCCGAAACGAGCTCGAAGCTGTATGCGAGTCTCGGGACAACTCTTTACAACGACAAGCAGTTCCCGCAGGCGGCCGCAGCTTTCCAGAAGGCGGCGACCCTAAGTCCGATCAACCCCGAGATTCTCGCTCTCCTGGGAGAGGCGAAATTCGCGCAGGGGCAGAAAGCCGAAGCGGCAGCCGTTTTCCAGCGGGCTGTGCAGGTGCGGATGGCAAGCGGGCAGAAGCCGGACGAAGCGCTGCTCAAGCGCGGAGTCACGGTAGCCTATGACGCGAAGTCGCCGCTTGCGGTCCAGCTAGGACGCGAATGGGCCGCTGCCTATCCCAGCCCGGACAGTTGGCGCAACTCGATCGCGATCTACCGCAACATGAGCCATCCCAACGTCGAGGGGACACTGGACTTACTGCGGCTCATGCAGGCGACCAATGCCATGACGACGCCGTGACTACGCCCTGTTCGCCGAGGCTGCCGCCGACCAATCGAACTTCGACGAGGCTCAGGCTGTCATCGATGCGGGAACGACGTCCCATATCGCCAACCACTCGGACGCGCAGTTTCGCGACATCATCAGCGGCCTCAAGGGCAAGCCGATGGCGACTGCAGCTGACCTGGAATCCGCCGCGAAGGTGTCAGCGAGCGCGATCAACCTGCTTCTCATCGGGGACCGCTATTACGGCATGGGCAATTACGCCAAGGCGGCAGAGGTCTATCGCCAGGTCTTGACGAAGTCGGACGCGGACAAGGAGCTCGCCAACCTCCATCTCGGGATGGCGCTTGCCCGTGCCGGTGACAAGGCCGGCGCCACGGCGGCGCTCAATGCTGTAACAGGAAGCCGCTCCGACATCTCTGGCTCGTCTACGTTCAACAGCACTCCTGACAGTCACGAATATTGCAAACTTGAGAGAGGCGCCGGCAGCCCGGGCCGCCTTTTCTTTTGCTGCGAAGCAAGGCAACGGCGGCACTGTCCCGTTTCGGGATGGTTAAGAGCTGCCTTCTTAGCGCCGGGTGAAGGCTCGCATACACGCTCTCGAGAGACGTCTTTTTAGGACATGGGATCCCCGGTGCGCTTCGACGATCGTCTGCTGACCGTCCTGAACCAGCCGGCCGGCGACCGCCGGGATACCGCGGTTCGCTGGAGGCAGCTGGTCGACCTCGTCGCACGAGCAGGATCCAGTGCCGCGAGCCCGACCGTCGCCCAAGCCCTGGAATCGATCAGCGCGGATGCATCGAAGGTCGACGAGGATCTTCGAGCTGCGGCCGCCCGCGCAGTCGCGTCCCTGCCGTTGCCGCTCGGCCTGCTCGAATATTTCGTTTCGGACGGTCTCGCCGTCTCCGCACCGGTGCTTGCAGCAGCGACTCTCGAGCCCGCCCAGTGGCAGGCGATCCTGCGTGGGGCCGACTCGGAAACGCGCCGCTTTGTCGAGACGCTCCATCCCGGGTTCCGTGGCGAAGATTCGGCCGACCTCACCGATACGCTCGTCGAAACGCCGGCGGTGTTCCCGCCCGAGCCCGCTGTCGAGCGGCAGATCGAGCCTCCGACTGAGCGCGCGCCCGAGCCCGAGCCCGAGCCTGCCTCAGGGACACCAACCGACGCGCCGCTTGAGGAGCGCGCCGAACGCCACACGGATCCCGCTGTCGAGCGGGCGATCGAGGAACTGAAGAAGGCGTTCGCCGAGCCGCTTCCTCTCCACCCGAAGCCGGCAACTCCTCCGCCGAGCACGCCGTCCCTGCACGACGTGGTTCAGCGGATCGAGCGGCGCCGCCGCACGCGCACGATCATGCAACGCGGTGGATTCACGCCAAGGCCCCAGGTTTCGCCCGCGCTGTTCCGTTGGGAATGCGGCCCGGGAGGTGAGATCGCGTGGGTGGACGGGGCCCCGCGGGGAGCGCTCATCGGACGCTCGCTTTCGCGCACGCAAAGCGGCGACGGCGACCGGATCGACCCCGATGTCGTGCGCGCCTTCATGGTCCGCGCTCCCTTCCGCGACGCCGCCCTCAGCGTGGCCGGCGACGGGCTGGTCTCTGGCCAGTGGAAGATCAGCGGCGTGCCTGCCTTCGATCCAGCCGACGGCCGCTTCCGCGGTTATCGCGGTGTTGCCCTTCGCGAGCAGGAAGAGCGTCAGGAGGTCGAAGAGGTTGCCCAGGCCCTGGCAGATCCAGATTCGCTTCGTGAACTGGTCCACGAGATCAAGACACCGCTCAACGCCATCATCGGGTTCGCCGAGATCATCGAAGGGCAGTATCTCGGTCCCGCGGGACGTCGGTATCGCGAGCGTGCGCAGGAGATCGTCCGGCAGGCCCGGCTTCTACTGACGGCGATCGACGACCTCGACTTTGCCGCCAAGGTCCATTCCTCGTCTGCCGGCGCGCAGGAGCGCGTGAACCTCGGCGAACTGGTCGAGCGCATGATGCCGGCGCTTAAGGAACTTGCCGGTGTGCGTGAGGTCGAGGTCGAGGCCGCTCGGGGACCGCGCGACGCTAACGCCGCTACCGAGCCCGAGCTCGCCGACCGGCTGATCTTCCGAATGTGCAGCGCGCTGGTCGAACAGGCTGATGCGCGCGAGCGCCTCCGCCTCGACATCGAGCGCGCGGGGGATCGCTGGAGGTTGTCGATGACGCGCCCGGCGAGGCTGTCCGGGATTCCGGACGACGAGTTGTTCGGAAGCGAGGCCGATCTCGAGCATGGCTTCTCGCTACGTTTGGTGCGCGGGCTGGGGCGAATTGCCGGCGCCGATCTCGAGGCTGCGAAAGGAACGATTTCCCTCCTGTTCCCTCGCGTCTGACTTGGCTCGGCTGCGAGCGGCGTCTATTCGGACAGGGCCGGGGAGGGCCTGTAGCTCAACGGTAGAGCCGGCCGCTCATAACGGCTAGGTTGCAGGTTCGAATCCTGCCGGGCCCACCACCTTGCGCAGCTTCGGCCGGCAAGCCATTAGGCACGGCGCCGAGGCGGTTTTACCCGCCAAAGCCGTATCGCGGTGAAGGCGGGGAGTAGCGCAGTCTGGTAGCGCATCTGCTTTGGGAGCAGAGGGTCGCAGGTTCGAATCCTGTCTCCCCGACCATCGGCACACAGCGCGCGCTGACAGCAACTACTTGTTCTCGGCCTTGTTCTCGGTGCTCACGTCCTTGTTGACCGAGGCGTTTGCGTCAGTATTTCCGACTTTGTTTTGAACCTTTTCGCTCGTGTTCTTCACATCGCTACCGATGTCGGCTGCGATGTTCTGAGCCGTGTTGCCGATGTCGGCTGCGGCATTTTGAGCGGTGTTTTGGTCGTATTGGACGGTGACGGCATTGCCTTCCTTGCTGACGTTGCAGGCGCCCAGCGCGATGAGGGCCGGAATTGCGATCAGGATCCGCATGCTTGATCTCCCTTTTCGGGAGCCTAACGCTGAAGGGCCGTTCCGGCTCCGAATTAAATCTATTCGCTAAATCAGCCGCATCTGGTTGCCCTCGGGAGGGCAGAAGAGATCGGTGCGAAGCGAGAATTTGGCCTGCCTCAGTCCGTATTTCTTGGCGGCAATCTCGAACCGGGTCTTCAACAAGTCTGCCCACGGACCCTGGCCGCGCATCCGGGTAAAGAAACTGGGATCGTTGTCGCGGCCTCCGCGAAGGGATCGGATGGTGGCCATCACCTTCGCAGCTCTGGCAGGATAGTGTTCGTCAAGCCAGGCGCGGAAGAGTGGAGCGACCTCGTGCGGAAGCCGGACAGGAAGATAGAAGCCGCCCCGAGCCCCGGCATCCACTGCGGCTTCGACAATATGTTCGAGCTCATGGTCGGTGATCTGGGGGACGACCGGAGCGATCGCCACGTAGCAAGGCACTCCGGCGTCGTTCAGGGCCCTGATCGCGGCAACGCGCTTCCGTGGCTGCGGAGCGCGCGGCTCGAGCGTCCGGGCGACCTTCGGATCGAGCGACGTTACTGAAATAGCGACCGAGGCGAGTCTCAGGTCTGCTGCCTCTCTTAAGAGATCGATGTCGCGCAGGACTCGGTCGGATTTTGTCGTGATCGTGAACGGGTGGCGCGTTTCCACGAGCAGCTCGACGACCGATCGGGTTACTCGCCAATGTTCTTCGATCGGCTGATAGGGATCGGTGTTCGTGCCCATCGCGATTGGTCGGCATTCATAGCCTGGCCGCGAAAGAACGGCGTGAAGCAATTGCGCCGCGTTGGGCTTTACGAACAGCCGCGATTCGAAATCCACTCCAGGCGAGAGGTCGTGATACGCGTGAGTTGGCCGAGCGAAGCAATAGATGCACCCGTGCTCGCAACCTCGATAGGCGTTGATCGAACGGTCGAAGCCGATGTCGGGAGAGGTGTTGCGGGTGAGGATCGACTTGGGCCGTTCAATCGTCACGGTTGTGCGGCGCCTCGGCACTCCGTCGAGGGCCTCGACCCGGTCAAGCCATTCGCCGTCCTCAATTCGCTCCTTCAGATTGAAACGAGTCGGCGTTGCGTTACGGGTGGCTCCCCGCCCATGATTCAACTCGACCGCCATGGCGCCAGTCTACGCCGATGTCAGAACAAAACAAGAACAAGAACCGGGCCTAGGGCCTCAGTTTCCGGCGCGCGTCGCCTCCGACCCGTCGTTATGGTCCCCGCTGATCCGCGCGGCGCTGCTCGGGAACGCGGGCCAGTGGTGCTCGGCCATGGCCTTCAGCGTCGGCGTGTCCTCGCGATCTAGACCCTGGTAGATCCACATGTTCCGCATCACGGACGGCACGTAGTAGCGCGTCTCCCAATAGGGGATGGACTCGATCCAAAGCAGCGGATCGCCCTTATCATTGAT
Organism: uncultured Alphaproteobacteria bacterium; assembly: GCA_963738825.1. Taxonomy (GTDB): domain Bacteria; phylum Pseudomonadota; class Alphaproteobacteria; order Sphingomonadales; family Sphingomonadaceae; genus Sphingomicrobium. The sequence goes on from CAVTYB010000004.1 coordinate 470,373, forward strand.
AGTCGCCCATCTTCCCACCGGGAGTGGACCTGCGTTGTAGGATGCGATCACGCGCGGAAGCTGACCGCCGGTGCTCGAGTAGCTCCGATATAACTCGATCACACTCTGGCCCAATTCAAGATTGTATCTCGGATCCGTCAACGACGCCCGCGAGTAGGGCACCCCGCCGTTACGCGAAATGAGCTGCGCCGTATCCGGAATGACCTGCATCAGTCCGACGGCGCCTGCACGGCTGACGGCCGCGCGCTGGAAAGCGGACTCCTGAACGATATGTCCGAACGCAAGAGCCGGGTCGACGCGCCAGCCTCGCACCGGACTCCAGTGGGGGTTAGGGTATCGGTCCGTGGCATCGGCCTGCGCTCCATACTGACCATATTTCGCCAGCCAGAGCTGGGTAGCCGGTAGGTCCAGGCGCTTCGCGAGTTGAATGAGGGAGTGATGCTCGGAAGGCGAGCCGATCTTTGCCTGATGAATGATCATTTGCTCGGCAAGCGACGGCTCGCCGATTTTAGCGAGCTCGATCGCGCGCTGCACGTTCGGATATTGCTCGATCGGGCGATCATAATTGGCGAACGGGTCGGCGCCGAGCGATGTCGACATGCCCAGCGTCTCGCGCGCCAGTAGCCCGTAGAAGCTCTCGGGCGCTTCCGCGGTCGTCGCTGCAGCCCTGAGGAGACCCTCAACCGACGCGGGGCGGCCAGCAGCCTGCTCGGCGCGCGCGGCCCAATACAAACCGCCGGCGCGAAGCTCGCGCTGGTCGGCATATTGGGCGGCCTGCCGGAAATCGGCCGAGGCCGAGTTGTAGTCACCCAGCCGCCACGAGGCGAGCCCGGAGACCCAAGCCGCCTGGCTCGCCCATTCCCCAGTCGCGCCCTGGCGCCATGTATCGGCGACGCGGCGCGCATCCATGTCGAGGCCAAGGACGTAATAAACGAAAGCGACGCGGGTACCGGCCTCGGCGCGCGCCTCGAACGACAGAGCAGGACCCTGAGCGAGCAGCTGCGCTTCGGCGCCGCTCGCATCGTCCGCCTTCACATACGCATCGAGCGTGTTTCGAAGCTGGTCGGCTGCCGGCTCGCCCTGCACGGGATGCGCACGGTAGCGGACCGGTGCGGAGCCCAGTACAACGGTGCTCTTCTCAGGAATGATCATCGGCGCAGTAGTCGCGCCGCGCTTGATCGCCATCAGTCCGAGCTGGTTCGCTTCGGGAAGTTCGGGCGATTGCGCAATCAGGGCCTGGAGCGCGCCGAGATCGACGACCGGCGATCCCTTCGCAGTGTAAAGCTCGGCCTTCGCGACGGGGGTGAGGACGCTCGGAGGAAGCGCGGAGATGCCGGCCTGCGCGACAGCCCAATTGCCGGCGTCGATCGCGTCGAAGACGCCGCGCCAATCACGCGGCACCCAGGCTGTCGGCACAACTGGAGCAGAGGCGACGGTCTGGACCTGCGCTCGCGTCGGCTGAGAAGCCGCGGGTTGCCCAACCGAAGGGGTCGGCGCACCGACCGCTGCCGCCTGGCTTCCCGTCGCCGGAAGGGGTGCGAGCGGATCCGCCGCTTGCGCGAAAAGCGGCGCAGCCCAGGTCAATGTGCCGAATGCGAGGAGCCCAACCTTCAAGATTCGTCTCCCATCAAAAGCAGAAGATCCTGCCATGCCAATGATTTATCTAACGTTCGCTTAATCAGGTGACGCGGATGAAAGGTCGCGACCGTGCGTACTCCCTCCACTTTGTGAACGTGCCCGCGCGCCTGGACGACCGGCTTACCGAGTAGCGCCAGTGACGGTCCGTCGCCGAATAGCAGCAGCCGCTTCGGAGCGGCGAGGCGGACATGCTTGCGGGCGATCTCCGCAAAATCGTCGCGTTTCCGTCCCACCAGGCGAGCGCCGGGCGTGTGGATCGGTGACAGCGACGCGCAATAAGCTTGCTCGGGACTGAGGCCGATCGCGGCCAGCATGCGCTGGGCCAGGACCCACGCCTCACCGCCAATCGGCCGACCGGCGGCATAATCTTCGAGCGCGGGGCTGTCGCTCAGCAGCATGATCGCGGCGTTCTCGGGGCCGTGCGGGAGAATTCGCTTCGCCGTTGCATTGGCCAGCGGAAGGTGGGCGCTTGTCGCTAGCCAGCCCTGAAGCTCGGCGAGCGTTTCGTGGCTTGGAGGGATGATATTCGGAGGGACCGCGGGCTCGGCGACCGACGGGCGCGCCAGAGGAGCCGGCTTCAGCCAGTTGCGCGGCTCCTCCTGCAGCACGGTGTCGACACCGGCCTGCAGCCACCACGCCAATGCGCTGCGCGCCTCGGCTTCGCCGATCGATCCCAATTCCCCGCCCACGTGCTATCCTTCACCTGCCATTGACGTCACGGTCAAGGAATTGGCAGGGCGGACGAGTCGAAATGTGTTGCGTCCGCGACGAGATGCACGCGAACGGACGCGTTTGCGTACCTGACGGAAGGGATTGAATGAGCCAGCGCGAATCAATGGCTTATGACGTGGTCATCGTCGGCGCCGGACCGGCGGGCCTCAGCGCAGCCATTCGACTGAAGCAGCTGGCGAATGCCGCAGGGCGCGAGCTTTCCGTCTGCGTCCTCGAAAAGGGCAGCGAGGTCGGCGCGCATATCCTCTCGGGCGCGGTGCTCGATCCGATCGCTCTCAATGAGCTCATCCCGGACTGGGAGGAGAAGGGCGCCCCGCTGATCGTTCCGGTCACGGAAAATCATCATTGGGTGCTAAGCCGCTACAAGAAATTGGAATTTCCTCATTTCCTGATGCCACCGTTCATGAACAACAAGGGCACCTACACGCTAAGCCTCGGCAACTTCTGCCGCTGGCTCGCCGGACAGGCGGAAGAACTTGGAGTCGAGATCTTCCCCGGGTTCCCCGCCGCCGAGATCCTGTTCAACGAAGACGGATCGGTGAAGGGCGTTGCCACGGGCGACATGGGTATCGCCCGCGATGGCAGCCACCGACCCGACTATCAGCCGGGAATGGAGCTGCACGCCCGCTATACCTTCTTTGCAGAGGGCGCGCGGGGTCACCTCACCAAGCGTCTGACGGAGCTCTTCGGTCTACGCAATGAAAGCGGTCCGCAAGTTTTCGGCATCGGAATCAAGGAATTATGGGACATTCCTGCCGAAAGGCATCGGCCGGGCAGGGTGATCCATACTCAAGGTTGGCCGCTTGACGACGCCTGGGGCGGGGGATTCCTCTACCATCAGGAGAACAACCAGGTCGCGCTCGGGTTCGTGGTCTCGCTGGATTACGCGAACCCCTATCTCTCGCCGTTCGAGGAGATGCAGCGGTGGAAGACCCACCCCGCCATTCGCTCCGAGATCGAAGGCGGCCGCCGCGTTTCCTACGGCGCGAGGGCTATCAACGAGGGCGGATACCAGGCAATTCCGAAGCTGGTGTTCCCGGGGGGCGCGCTGATCGGCTGCTCCGCGGGCTTCGTGAACGTGCCGAGGATCAAGGGCACTCACACAGCGATGAAGTCAGCGATGCTCGCGGCCGAGGCGGCATTCGAAGCCCTAAACGTCGACCGGTCGAGCGATCTTCTCGAGGATTATCCTGCGGCGCTTCACAAGAGTTGGGTTGCGAAGGAGCTTCGGAAGGTCCGCAATGCCCAGCCGGCCGTCGCGCACTGGGGCGGGACAGTGGGAACCCTCTATGCGGGACTGGATTTGTGGCTGAACCAGCTCGGCATCGGCGTGCCGTGGACCCTAAAGCTGAAGCCCGACAATGCGAGCCTCAGGCAGAAGGAGCAGGCGCGGCCGATCGACTATCCTAAGCCAGATGGAGTCATCACCTTCGACCGCCTCGGATCTGTCTTCATATCGAACACCAATCATGAGGAAGACCAACCGGTTCATCTGACGCTCAAGGACGCCGACATACCCACTGCTATCAACCTGCCGGTCTATGCCGGTCCCGAGCAGCGTTACTGCCCGGCAGGTGTCTATGAATTTGTCGATGGCGAGAGTGGTGAACCGATGCTCCAGATCAACGCGCAGAATTGCGTTCACTGCAAAACGTGCGACATCAAGGACCCGACCCAGAACATCAACTGGGTCACTCCCGAAGGCGGCGGAGGCCCCAATTACCCGAACATGTAAGCTACTCGCCGGCGCTGCCTTCGCGGCGCTGATCTTCGCGCCCGCTCCGGCGACCGCCAGCCTCGGTGCGAGCGACCCGTCGCTGACCTATGTCGAAGCGCGGGCCGCGGCTATCAACGGCGAGCACGCACGGGCTGCACAGCTGCTCGCGACACTTGCCGACGCCCAGCCTGGCGAATTGCAGTTCGCCCAGCAGGCGCTGACCGAGGCTATAGGCGCAGGCCAGATGGACCTCGCGCTGAACCTGATGAGCAAGATTCCGGCAAACAAGCTGTCGACAGACGCCCGGCTTCTGCTCGTTAGTGATGGCGTAAAGCGCCATCAGGCGGCGCGAGCGCTGCAATGGCTCAACACCGGTCCTAGCAATGCCGACCTGACTTTCCTCGCGCCGCTGGTGAATGCCTGGGATGCAGCGGAGCGCGGCGATCAGAGCAAGGCGATTTCGAGCCTCGACCAAATCCAGCCTCGTAGCCTCCTTGGACCGCTGCGTGACGAAGAGCAGGCGCTGATTCTGCTTAAATTCAAACGAACTTCGGAGGCCGAGCCTTATGCGCGGCGGGCGATCGGTGTCGCTGGCGCGCGTGAAGCCCACGTGCGCCTCGCCATGGCCGATGGTTTCCTGGCTGCGGGCGACCGGGCACGAGCTGCCGCGATGGTCGATGGGATGACAAGCGATTCCACAGCGGCTCGCCAGCGAATCCTGGGCGGAAAGCCGAGCGGGGAGGCAATAGACTGGGCGCCAAGGCGATGAGCGCGGTCCTAACGGCGTTTGGCGCAGAGCTGACCCGATTGGGGCGCAGTGCGCCGCCCGTCGGTCTCGTCCAGGTCGCCCGCTATGCCGATCCGGCGAACAGCTCCCCGACAGCGCTGCTGGCCCTTCTTCTCGATGCCCAGGACCGCAGCGACGAAGCGCTGGCCCTCCTGGCGACGATTCCGCAGACCGATGCGCTGATCTCGCAAGTCCGGGACGCGCAGGCGCGGATCCTGACGAACGACAAGCGGTTCAATGAAGCCTATGCGATCGCCGCAGCGGCCGCCAAGGCGCCGACTGCCGGCCTCAGCGACTATTCGCGGCTCGGCGACGTCCTCGAGGCGATGGATCGGCACGCCGAAGCCGCCGACGCCTATGGACACGCACTCGCCTTCGCCAATCAGCAGGGAATGAAGGACGATCTCTGGTCGATTCAGCTGCTCCAGGCGAGCGCACTCGAGCAGGCGAACCGTTGGCCCGAAGCCAAGGCCATCCTGCAGCAGGCGCTAACCGTGGCTCCGGACCAGCCGCTGCTGCTGAACTTCCTCGGTTATGCGAAGCTCGAGCGAGGCGAGGACATTGACGCTGCTGAAGTGATGATCCGCAAGGCGAGCGAGCTTTCGCCCGACGATGCGTCCATCACGGACTCGCTCGGGTGGGCGGAGTTCAAGCGCGGCAAGGTCGATGAGGCGATCACGACGCTGCAGCGGGCGGCGCAGAAGGATCCCGACCAGGCGGAAATCCAGGAGCATCTGGGTGACGCGCTGTACAAGTCCGGCCGCCGCTTCGAAGCGCGTTTCGCGTGGCATGCGGCGCTCGTCACCGCCGAGGACAAGGTCGCTCAGCGGGTGAAAGCCAAGCTCGCTTCCGGGCTGACAACGGCGAACGCCGCACCTTGACCGCCGCTGTCGAGATTGCGCCCGCGAAGCTCAATCTCGCCCTCCACATAAGAGGAAGGCTGCCCGACGGACGCCATTCGATCGAGACAATCTTCGTCTTCTGCACCGATGGCGACCGCTTGAGGGGCGAGATCGCCGACGATTTATCACTGGACGTGACGGGCCAGTTCGCTGGCGAGCTTTTAGGCGAGCAGGATAATCTCGTCCTCAAGGCTGCCCGATTCCTTTCGGACGCAGCTGGCACTGCAAAAGGCGCCACCCTGCTGCTAGACAAGCGACTGCCGGTGGCCTCGGGAATCGGCGGCGGATCTGCCGACGCTGCTGCCGCTCTGCGGTTGCTGACTTCCATGTGGAACATCGATCCGAAACACGCGCAAGACATCGCCCCGAGCCTGGGCAGCGATGTGCCAGCTTGCCTGCTCAGCATGCCGGCTCGCGGAGAGGGAGCTGGGGATCAGCTGGCGCTGGTTCGAATGCAGGAACTGTCAGGCACAGCCGTGCTGCTCGTGAACCCGCGCGTGCAGCTTGCTACGGCGGCGGCTTACGCAGGCTGGGACGGCGTCGACCGAGGGCCGCTGGACGACTGGCGAGACGGCAGGAACGATCTGGAGGCGCCGGCTATCGGGTTGGTGCCGCAGATCGGGTCGGTGCTGGCGTGGCTGTCGGCGCAGCTTGGAACGTCGTTCGTTCGCATGTCCGGTTCCGGCGCGACCTGCTTCGCCTTGTTCGACAGCGAACAGTCGCGCGACGATGCCGCGATCGCCGTGCCGCGAGAATGGTGGCACCTCTCGACCTTCCTGCGCTAGGGGCGGCCCATGGCGGGCCGTCCGATCCTTACTGCCGAAGCGATGCGTGCAGCCGAGCAGGCCGCGATCGGCGACGGCACCAGCGTCGAACAGCTTATGGAGCGGGCAGGGGCCGCGCTCGCCGAAGCCGTGTACAGGTTTGCCGGACCCATCCCGGCGCTGTTCCTGTGCGGACCTGGAAACAACGGCGGGGACGGCTATGTCGCCGCGCGGCACCTCGCCCAGCGCGGGGTCGCGGTGCGCGTCGCTGCTTTGTCCGAGCCGAAGAGCGCGGCAGCGAAATGGGCGCACTCTGAATGGGGAAAGGAAATGGAGGAGCTGACGGATTCGGCCTTGGCTTCCCCATTGGTCATCGACTGCTTGTTCGGAACCGGATTTAGATGCGGAATTGAAAGCACTGTTTCAGAACAAATTTCCAGACTTTGCGGCGGGGCTGTGGTCAAAGTGGCCTGTGATGTCCCGAGCGGCATCGACAGCGACAGCGGAGTCCAGCTCAGCGATGTGCCGTCCTTCGACCTGACGGTCACATTCGGCGCGCTCAAACCTGCGCACCTACTTTATCCAGCGATGCGCAAGTGCGGACGCATCGTGCTTGCTGACATCGGGATCGACTCGGGAACGGACTGGCACGAGATCCCGACGCCCTATCTTCCGCCGCTCGACCCGGGTGGTCACAAATACGATCGCGGTCTTGTCCATGCGCTTGCGGGGAAGATGCCGGGTGCAATCGCGCTTGCGGCGTCTGCCGCGGCGAAGGCTGGGGCGGGGTATGTGCGAGTCAGCACCTCGCGCAACATCGAACATCTGCCCGCGGCCATCGTTCAGGTCGACACCGCCGAAGTGAATGACGAGCGAATTGGCTGCCTGCTCGTGGGCCCAGGCATGGGTGACATCCCGCAGGTGCTGACGCTGGCGCTGACCTCAAAGGCACCCAAAGTGATCGATGCAGATGGGATCACACATCTTGGCGAGCCGGAGCGGCTCAAAGGCCAGGATGCGATTCTTACCCCGCATGACGGCGAGTTCCAGAAGCTGTTCGGCGATATCGCGGGGACCAAGCCGGAACGCGCTCTCGAAGCTGCGCGTAGGTCGGGTGCTGTGGTGGTCTACAAGGGACCAGACACTTTGGTGGCCTCGCCCGACGGAAGGATGGGCTTTCGCCCGCCCGCGCCCGCATGGCTGGCGAGCGCGGGCACCGGCGATGTCCTTGCCGGAACAATCGCGGCAATGCGCGCTCGCGGTATGCCTGCATTCGAAGCGGCATGCGCCGGCGTCTGGCTGCAGGGCAGGGCGGCGGAAATCGCGGGACCGCAGATGATCGCGGATGATCTCGCCGCTGCAATTCCCCACGCCATCGCCCTGTGCACGAACTGATCGTCCGCATCGCCGCTCGCGGTGACGGCGTGACGTCAACCGGGCGCCACGTACCTTTCGGAGTTCCGGGAGATGCGCTGCTCGACGACGGGGCGCTCGCACCCGGCCCGCATCACCAGGACCCGCCGTGCCGGCACTTTCCGGAATGCGGTGGATGCCAGCTCCAGCATGCCGACGACGAAGCCTATCGCGGCTATCTCGTTTCGCGGATCGGGACCGCGCTGGCCCAGCACAATTTGAAAGCGGAGATCCGCGATCCGCACCTGTCACCGCCATGCTCGAGACGGCGCGCGACGCTTCGGGCATTGAAGGTCGGCAACGGAGCAGTCCTTGGCTTCAACGCCGAGAAATCCCACCGCATCGTTGACATGCACGAGTGCCACATTCTGAGACTCGAGCTGTTCGCGCTGGTCGCGCCCTTGCGCGACCTCCTCTCCAGCCTGTTGCAGCCAAAGCGAACCGCCGAAGTGCAGCTGGCGCTTGTCGATCAAGGAGTTGACGCCCTGCTTCGAGGCGCCGAGGCCGAGGGTCTTTCGGCTGCCGAACGGCTCACCTCCTTTGCATCGAAACACGGCCTTGCCAGGCTCAGCCTCGACCAGGGGCTTGGCGCGGAAGTGACCTACGAACCGGAGCCGGTCACCGTGGCGCTCTCCGGGACGGCGGTGCCATTCCCCGTCAACGCATTCCTGCAAGCGACAGAAGACGGCGAAGCAGCTCTAACCGACAGCGTTCGAGAGGCGGTCCGCGATTCGTCATGCATCGCCGATCTGTTCGCCGGCATCGGCACGTTCGCTCTCGCCGTTCGGGCGAGTTACGCCGCCGAGGCCTCGCGCGATGCTTCCGCGGCGCTGAAGCGGGCGGCACCCGCCATCGCGGTCGAGCATCGCGACCTCTACCGCCGGCCGCTCGATGCTGGCGAGCTGAAGCGCTTCGATGCCGTCGTTCTCGATCCGCCCCGCGCCGGTGCCGAAGAGCAGGTGAGGGCGCTGTCCGCCTCAACTATTCGGCGGATCGCCTACGTCAGCTGCAATCCTGCGACTTTCGCGCGCGATGCCAAAACGCTCGTCGACGGCGGATACGCCCTCGACTGGGTTCGGCCGGTTGGCCAGTTCCGCTGGTCGACTCACGTCGAGCTCGCGGCCTGCTTCACCCGTGGTGCATGAGGAAGATGGCGGCGTGAACGGTCAGCGCGATCAGGCATAGGGTCGAGAGCAGGAACAGGAGGAAGCGCACCGGCACGACGTTCACCGTCGCCTGGAAGATGCTGTGCAGGATCCGGAAACCGACATAGCCCCAGGCGAGATAGGTGTTGATCGGGTGGTCGAAGCCCATGAGGATCAGCGCGAAAACGATCGCGTAGAAGATCGTCGGCTGCTCCATCAGGTGCTGGTAGTTGTGAGCGGGCCAGTTCGCCTTGCCCGGCTGCTCGCGCTCGAGATCCGCGCCGCGGGTCCCATGCGGGATGTCGCGCCCGCGCAGCTGCGGCGCACGCGCGATCGCCATCCAGAAGAACATAACGATCGACCAGGCCACGAGTGCAACGACGGGCTCGAGAAGCGGACTGATGTGCATGAATCCCCCCTTCATCACCCCGGGACTTGATCCGGAGTTGGTCTACTTTAGCCTGATTGACGAAAAGGTGGATTCCCGCGTTCCCGGGAATGACGATTGGAGGCGGCGTGGGGGAACTTGCCGAAAGAGCGCCGCTGACCGGTAAGCAGATTGCGGCGGTTGCTGCCGGAAATGCGCTCGAGTTCTACGACTTCGTCACGTACAGCTTCTTCGCCGTCCAGATCGGGCGCAGCCTCTTTCCGGGCGACGCCTCGCAATCGCTGATCCTGTCCCTCGCGACCTTCGGGGTCGGCTTCGTCAGCCGTCCGCTGGGCGGGCTCATCATCGGGCGGATGGCCGACCGGCGCGGCCGCAAGCCGGCGATGATCCTCTCGTTCACGATGATGGGCCTCGGCATCGTCGGACTCGCGCTGACGCCGTCGTACCACGCGATCGGCCTGGCGGCCTCAATCCTCGCCGTATGCTTCCGCCTTCTGCAGGGCTTCGCACTAGGCGGAGAAGTGGGACCCAACGCGGCGTTCCTGATGGAAGCGGCGCCCCCGCATAAGCGCGGTATCTATCTATCCATTCACCTTGCGACTGCCGACGTCGCAACCCTAGTCGCTGGAATTGTCGGGCTCAGCCTTTCGACATTCCTGACGCCGCCGCAGCTCGATGGCTGGGGATGGAGACTCGCCTTCCTAATCGGCGCGTCGATCGTACCGTTCGGGCTCGTCCTTCGCCGCACGCTTGAGGAAACGCTGCCTGCAGAGGCCCGGGAGCCGGCGACTCCCGGAAGTCTCAAGCCACTGCTCCTCACCGCGGGCGCGGGCATGCTGATTCTCGGCGCCGGGACGATCAGCAACTACACGCTAGATTACCTGACGACCTACGCGCAGGACACGCTGCATATGGCTGTACGCTCTGCCTTCGGAGCGACGGTCGTCCTCGGCCTCGTCAGCGCGCTCAGCGATCTCGGCACGGGCTGGCTGGTCGACCGCTACGGGCCGAAGCGCGTACTGCTCGGGCCGTGGATCGCATTGATCATCCTCGCCGTGCCGACCTTTTACGCGCTCAACCAGCTGCGCAGCGCCAGCGCGCTGTTCGGCTCAACTGCACTTCTCACGCTCCTCCACATTTTCGGCTCGTCCGCTGCGATCCTGCTCTTCATCCTCGCACTGCCCGCACGGGTACGTGCCGGTTCGCTCAGCCTCACTTACGCGCTTGCGATCGCGATCTTCGGCGGGAGCACGCAATTGGTCGAGAAGCTGCTGATCCGCTGGACGGAAAGCCCGATCGCGCCTGGCTGGTACATGGTCGGCGCGGTCACGGCAGGGCTCGTCGGAGCCCTGCTCATTCGCGAACCGAGCGAGATCAGCGCGCTTCGTACATCCGCATCGCGTCGCGCTTGAACGACGAGCCGCTGTCCGGCCGAGCGTAGAACATGTGGCCGCCCGGATAGACATGAAGCTGGATGTTCTGGAACGGGCCTTCCGGAGGCATTTGGTCCATGATCAGCTTCGAACCGAAATAAGGGCAGGAGAGATCGTCCCAGCCGTGGACGATCATCACCGCCATCTTGGGGTCGTTGCCGATCGCCTTGCGAAGGTCGGTGACGGGCGAATCGGTGTCGTCGCTCTTCCAGGCCTTGTTTACGTCGTAGGACAAAGTCTCGTAGTGAGCGTCGTCCTTCCAGCCGACCTGATTGGTGATGAAGTCGACCGCGGCGCTGGTTGTAGGAGCGATGATGCCGTCGAGCAGCGGGTCGTTGTACTTCGGTTCTGCCGAGCCGGGGAACGGATCCCACGCGGTCACATTGGAATCGTACACGCTGCCGACCTGGCCGGTGCTGCGGCGAATTTCGCGCAGGTAAGTACGGATGTCGACGCGTCCGTTGAGGCGGCGGACGAGCGTTGGATCGAGGCCGGTTAGCTCCGCGACGCGGGCGGAGAGCCGGCCGGTCGCTTCCTTGTTGTTGGTGCCGGCAAGGAAGTCGGTGACGAACTGGGTCCGGGTGTAGTTCTCGACTTCGGCCATCTGTTCCGGGTTGATGCCGCCTTGGCGCTCGAAATGACCCGCGGCCATCGCGGGCAGATCGATCATCCACGGAAGTGGCGAAAGCGCCGTCTCTTCACCCGTCGCTGCAGGATCCAGATAAGGTGAGACCATCACGATGCCGGCAACGCCGACGCCCATCCGGCTCTGGAGGCTATAAGCAAGCTTCGGCACACGGAAGCCGCCGTAGCTCTCGCCGATCAGATACTTGTTGCTGGTGAGGCGGCCGTTCTTGACCAGCCAGTCATAAACGACGCGGCTGAGGTACTGGATGTCCGTCTTGGCGTCATAGAAGTCCTTGGCGGTCGCATCGGACTCCTCAAGGCTGCGCGAAAAGCCGGTGCCGATCGGGTCGATGAAGACCAGATCGGTGAAACCGAGCCAGGTATTTGGGTTGTCGCGGAGGACCGCCGGATCGGATGGGCTGTCGCCCTGGACGCCGAAGCCCACGTGCTTCGGACCGATCGCGCCCATGTTGAGGAACACCGAGGAGGCGCCAGGACCGCCGTTGAAGGCGAACGTCACCGGTCGTGCGTAGCGGGCGCCCGGAACCGTGTACGCCGTGTAGACCACCTGGCCGATGGTCTTCCCCTTGTCGTTGCGGACATCGATGTGGCCGACGGTCGCCTTGTAGCGAAGCGCATGGCCGTCGACGTTGATAACCTGGTCGACCGACTTGTCGTCCGAGAGCGGCGGAAGCTGGATCTTCTCCTTGGCGTCGTCGCCCTTGGCGGGAGCATCGTCGGCCAGGGCGGGGGCCGCGCCCAAGGCAAGCATGGCGGCAATCGAAATCGAAGTGAGAAGACGGCGCATGTCGTTCCTGCAATGTCCGGAAATCGCCGTCACGTTTAAGGCGTGGGCGCTAACGGGCAAGCGCAACCGCGTCATTCGTAGATATGAGGAGCATTTTGGTCGAACCGCTTGTGCGGCTTCTTCTGATGTGGGAGCGTTTCTCGAGAGCAGGGGAATGGTCATGGATGCCCTCGAACGACCGTCCCTGAGCAAAGCGCAGATCGCCGCGGTTTCCGCCGGCAATGCGCTCGAGTTTTACGATTTCCTAACCTACAGCTTCTTCGCCGTGCAGATCGGCGAGGCCCTGTTCCCCGGTAGCAGCGGCGACGCGAAGCTTTTGTTTTCGCTTGCGACCTTCGGCGTGGGATTCGTCACCCGGCCGCTCGGAGGGTTCATCATCGGGCGGTTCGCGGACCGCCGCGGACGCAAGCCCGCGATGATCCTCACCTTTACCCTCATGGGAATCGCCATCGTCGGCCTCTCACTGACGCCCTCTTATGCGATGATCGGGATGGCGGCGCCGGTCTTGGCTATCCTGTTCCGAATGCTGCAGGGCTTTGCCCTCGGCGGAGAGGTGGGTCCCAACACAGCGTTTCTGGTCGAGGCCGCTCCGCCGAACCGGCGCGGCTTCTACGTCTCGCTGCAGTTCGCGACGCAGAATTTCTCGATCCTGATCGCGGGGAGCGTCGGGCTGCTTCTGTCTTCTACACTAAGCCCGGCGGCGCTGAGCCAATGGGGCTGGCGTGCGGCCTTCCTGCTTGGCTCAATGATTGTTCCCTTCACGATCGCAATCCGGCGTAGCCTCGGCGAAACTTTGGTGCACGGGGAGGCGGGCCGCGAGGCCGGGCCGCGCGGGAGGAGAATCGTCCTTATCGCGATAGCTGGCGGGCTTCTGCTCGGCGGTGCCACGATCGGTACCTACACTGTCGACTACATCACAACATTCGCGCAACACGCGCTTCAAATGGATGCGAGGACGGCGTTCGGCGCAACGATGGTGCTCGGCGTTACGATGACGTCGTTCAACCTCGTGTCGGGGTGGCTCGCCGACCGCTATGGCCGAAAGCCGGTCGCCCTCACGGCCTGGGTGCTATTATTCCTCGCGGGAATCCCCGCCTTCATAGTGATGGCTCAATACCGCAGTGCCGTGACCCTTTTCTCGATGACGGCGCTGTTGGCATTACTGATGGGGTTGCTGACCCCCGCGTCGGTGACGTTGTTCACGGAGGCGTTGCCGGCACGGATTAGGGCCGGAGCGCTCGGCACCGTCTACGCGGTGTCGATCGCCGTCTTCGGCGGAAGCGCGCAGTTCCTCGAGCAGCTCCTGATCAATAAGACAGGAAGCACTATCGCGCCGGCGTTCTATATGACGGCGGCAATCGGAATCGGCGTCATCGGCATCTTCATGCTCGAAGAGACCGGCAGGAAGACGAGGGGAGCCGAAGCTCCCCTGCTCGCAACGGTCTAGTCGAACAGCTTGGCGAAGCGACGCTTTTCGCGGTTTCGCCAGGCGCCGCGGTGCCAGGCATCGCTGGCGAGGAGTGGGAGGACGCTGGTCGCTTCTGCAAAAACCATCTGCTCCATTGCCGTCGACACCTTGCCCCAGCTTGCCGCTTCCTGAAGCGTCGAGGAGGAGCAGGCGCCGTCGCGGACGTCGGCGACCGTGATCTGCACCGCATATTTGTGAACCTCGACATCGTCATGACCGAGGATTTCCGCACAAACCACAGTGTCTTGCGTGAAATTCTTGGGAACGCCGCCGCCGATCATCAGGAGGCCGGTGGTGCCCGCCTTGATCTTGATGTCGGTGAGCTCACGGAAGTCGGCGATCGCGTCGAGGACCATGTAGTGCCCGCCGCGCTTCATCGCGTCGACTTGGTGCTTCACGAGGCCGAAGCCCGCCGATGAATCGACGAAGGCCGGGCAGAAGATCGGCACGTCATGCTCGTAGGCGAGCTGGACGAGGCTACCCTCCTTCTTGGCGTTGCCCTCGCTCAGCCACTTGCCCATCTCGCGGATGAAGGCGCGGCTTGAATAGGCTCGGGGTTCCAGGCCATCGGCGATCTTGCCGATCGTATGGTCGCAATCCTGAAGCTGCTGCTCGTCGATATAGGTGTCGTAGATGCGGTCGATGTAAAGCGAGCGCAGCGTATCATCGTCAGGGATTTCATTGGCTTGATAGTGTTTATGGCCAAGCGCTTCGAAGAAATCCATGTCCACGATCGAAGCGCCGGTAGCGACGATCGCGTCGACCATGTTCGACTTCGCGAGCTCGGCATAGAGGTCCATGCAGCCGCCTGCCGACGTCGAGCCCGCGATTACCAGGATGATCGAGCATTCCTTGTCCTCGAGCATCGTGTTGTAGATGCTCGTGGCACGCGCGAGGTCGCGGCTGGTGAAGCTCATCTTGCCCATCGAATCGACGATCGGCCGAGCGTCGAACTTTGTGATGTCGATATGCTCGATCGGGGTCGAAAGCAGCTCGGCCTTGCGAGTGTCGTTGATGCGGTCCGTATCCTGGACCTTGTTCAGCGTGTCAGCTTCCATTTCATGCTCCAAGCTTCCCCCTCCCGCATGCGAGAGGGGTTAGGGGTGGGCCTGTAAACCTGCCGGAGCAGGAATGCGATTGGGCATGTCTTGCGTTTACGGGAGGGGACAGCCCGACCCCCCCGACCCCCTCGCGCAAGGGATAGGGGGAGATTCTTAGAGCTTCACGACGTTCGAGCGCTTTGGCGCCGACGCTCCGTAGAGGCTGGCCATCGGCTCGTCGTCGACAATCGCAGAATCGACGATGCCGAAGCCGTTGAACTGCGTGCGCATCGCGCAGCCGTAGGCGCCGAGCATGCCGATCTCGATATAGTCGCCGACGGCGACGTCACCGGGCAGCTCGAACGGACCGGCCATACGATCGAGATCGTCACAGGTCGGCCCGTAGAAGCTAAACGGCATCGGGCGGACCTGCGATTCCTCGTCACGCACTAGCCGCACCGGATAGCGCCAGCCGATATGAGCAGCGTCGAACAACCCGCCATAGGCACCGTCGTTGATGTAGAGCTCGTCACCGCGCCGCTTCTCGACGCGCACGAGGACGCTCGCATATTCGGCGCACAGCGCCCGACCGGGCTCGCACCACAGCTCGGCCGAATAGCTGATCGGCAGTGCCTCGAACGCCTGGTGGATAACCGCGAAATAGGTCTCAAGCGGCGGCGGCTCCATTCCCGGATAAGAGGAGGGGAAACCTCCACCGACATCTACGATGTCAACGGTGATCGCAGCCTCGACGATAGCGGTGCGTACGCGAGCCATCGCTTCGGCAAAAGCCGCGGCGGTCATCGCCTGACTTCCGACGTGGAAGCAGATGCCGAGCGCGTCCGCCGCCTGGCGCGCGGCCATCAGAAGCGCGCTTACATCGCGAGGGTCGGCGCCGAACTTGGAAGCAAGGCTGAGCTTAGCATGGTCGGAGCTGACTCGGATGCGAACGAGCAGGTTAAGATCGGTGGCCGCGACGCCGTTCTTGGACGTGGCGCGGGCGATTTTCTCGAGTTCCTCGAGCGTGTCGAGGCTAAAGGTCCGGACTCCATGGTAGAAATAAGCCTCGGCGATCGCTTCCTCTGCCTTCACCGGGTGCATGAAGCAGAGCACCGACTCGGGCAGCGTCTTATGGACGAAGCGCACTTCGCCAATCGAAGCGACATCGTAGTGCGTGACGCCGGAGTCCCAGAGGATCTGGAGCAGGTCCGGAGATGGATTCGCCTTAACCGCATAGAGCGAGCGCCCCGGGAACTTCTCGACGAAGAAACGGGCAGCGCTGCGCGCGGCATGCGGACGCAGCAGCGTAACCGGCTGGACCGGTCGGAGCTTGGCGATATCGATAGCCCCCCGGCTACCGGTTGGGGCGGCGGCTAGCCCCAGCGCGCGATGATGCTTGTGCAACTCAAGGGACCTCCAACGGGTACGTTCATCCAAAAAGCTGCCTTGCGGTTGGAAGTCCCATGGGGCAGCGGGGCGCGATATATGTGCGGCACTGACGGCTGTAAAGATTTTTTGGTCTCGGACTCGGGAATTGAGTGGCGTATGTCGCTGTTCTGCAACGGCTAATCGAAAGAGTGCATTATCAACCAGTTAGCAGAAGCGGTCATTGTGAGCCGCAAAGACGTCCTTGAAGCGGCGGACCGGATTCGCGGTCTCGTCGAACGTACCCCGCTGATCGAAAGCGAAATCGATGGCGCGCGCGTCTGGCTCAAATGCGAGTGCCTGCAGACAGGCGGCGCGTTCAAGCTGAGGGGCGCGACGAACCGACTGCTTCAGCTCTCACCTGCGGAGCGCGAGCGAGGTGTGGTCGCCTTTTCCTCGGGCAACCACGCGCGCGGCGTGGCCATCGCGGCGCGTCGGCTCGGCATGCGCGCGATCATCGTGATGCCTTCGGGCGCTCCGCAGGTGAAGGTCGACGGCACCCGCGGTGAAGGCGCTGAGATCATCTTCTACGACCGCCGCAACGACAGCCGCGAAGCGATCGCAGCGCGCATTTCCGGCGAGACGGGCGCCACCGTGGTTCCGAGTTTCGACGATCCGGCGATCGTCGCTGGCCAGGGAACGGCGGGCCTCGAGATCGTCGACCAGCTCGGGCGCGCTCCGAAGCGGATCATCGCTCCGTGCGGAGGCGGCGGGCTGGCTTCCGGTATCGCGCTGGCAGTGCCCGAGGCGGAGATCGTCGTCGTCGAGCCCGAGGGCTGGGACGACATGGCACGCTCGCTCGACCTCGGCGAGATCGTGCCGGTCGCCGCAAACGCTCCCGACACTTTCTGCGATGCGCTCCAGACGCCACAGGTCTCGCCGATCACCTTCGGCATCCTTCGCGATCGCGACACGGTTGCTCTATCGGTTACCGATGCCGAGGCAGCGGAGGCGGTGCGCTTTGTGTGGGATCGTCACCAGCTCGTGGTCGAGCCTGGCGGTGCCGTTGCGCTCGCAGCGCTGTTGGCGGCGAAAGTGTCGCCACTCGAGGACACGGTTGTCGTGCTGTCAGGAGGAAACGTCGATCCGAGGCTTCACCAGCAGATTATCGGCGGCGAAATCTAGCCGACGTTGCGCGTCTTATACTCGCCCGGTTCGACATGGGCCGGGCTCGACCGCTCGACGGCCTGGGTCAGTTCCTCGAGTTCGGCCGCCAGCGTCCGCAACTCGCCGACGAGGAAACGGCGCTCGCCCTCCGCGACCGACTCGGACGCATCGAGCAGCGTGTCGAGCATCATTGCGATGCACGGCAGGATCGTCTCCTCGATGCGCTCGAACGCCTCTTCGAGGCGCGACTGCTGTTCCCCATTGGACATGGCTGCCAATGTGGACTGATCTTGGTTAAGTCTTGGTGAAGGCGGGAGAGGAAATGCAGGGTCTGGGATCGGTTGCCATGACCGTGGCGATGATCGCAGCGTTCCTTCTCGTGCTTGGCGGCGTGAAGCTGGCGACCAACCGTCACACGTGCGGCAAAGGCATCCTCATGATCGTCGCGGCGCTCGTCATCATCATGAACGTGATGATCTGGACGGTATAGCCGGCTTCACCGGGTCGGTCGCGAGCCTCATGTCGAGATAATCGTCGACCGACTTCATCAGCTGATCCAGCTCATTGGCGAAGAAATGGTTCGCGCCCGGAATCAGGTCGTGATGAATGGTGATGTGGCGCTGGGTCCTGAGCTTGTCGACGAGCTTCTGGACCGCGCTCGGAGTGACAACCTCATCGGCCTCGCCCTGAATGATGATTCCCGATGAAGGACATGGGGCGAGGAAGCTAAAATCGTACATGTTCGCCGGCGGCGCGATCGAGATGAATCCGCGGATCTCCGGACGACGCATGAGCAGCTGCATTCCGATCCAGGCGCCGAAGCTCACACCAGCGACCCAGGTCGTCTCGGCCTCGGGATGGATTGACTGCACCCAGTCGAGTGCGCTCGCTGCGTCGCTGAGCTCGCCGATCCCGTTGTCGAACACGCCCTGGCTTTTGCCGACTCCGCGAAAGTTGAAGCGAAGTGTCGCAAAGCCGCGCTTCACGAACGTTTGGTAGAGCAGTTGGACGATCTTGTTATTCATCGTCCCGCCTGCCTGGGGGTGAGAATGGAGGATCAGCGCAACCGGCGCACGGGGGCGGGTGCCGGGGTGAAATCGGCCTTCGAGACGTCCCTCGGGGCCGGGAAAAATAACTTCGGGCATCGGCGGTGAAAGCTCGCGAATGAAAATGTCGGTTGCCTGCGGGTGCGCCGCGGCGTCTCGTCCTATATAGGGGCGCGCGTTGAACTGGCAATCGGCAGGAAACTACCGCTTTTGACGACGCCGGACCGTCTGTACCTCGACCATGCCGCAATCACTCCTGTGCTTCCCGAGGCACGCGAGGCAATTGCGCGCGCGATCGAACAGCCGGGCAATCCAAGCTCGCCCCATGCCGACGGCCGCAGGGCACGCGCGCTGCTCGAAGAGGCGCGACGCACCATCGCCGAGGCTTTGGGTTGGCGTCATGACGTCATCCTGACCTCGGGAGGCAGCGAGGCGATCCAAATCGCGTGCACCCGCGTGAAGTCCAGCCGGCGCATCATCGGAGCGACAGAGCACGAAGCCGTCGTCGCCGCTATGGGACCTGGGGCTCTTGTGCTTCCAGTCGATACGAATGGATTGATCGATCTGAATGCGTTGAAGGCTGCTCTCGCGGACGAGCCGGCCCTGGTTGCCGTGCAGCTGGTCAACAACGAGACCGGTGTGATCCAGCCGCTCGACCGCATTTACGATCTCGTACGAGGCTCAGGCTCGCTTCTGCTCGCCGACAGTGCACAGGGAGCAGGAAAGATTCCGCTTCCGAATGCCGATTTCGTCGCGATTACGGCGCAGAAGTTCGGCGGTGCCGCAGGTTCGGGCGCGTTGCTCGTCAAGGACCTCTCGACGTTGCTACCGAGCGGCGGCCAAGAACGCGGATACCGCCGCGGAACCGAAAATATTGGCGGGATCGTAGGCATGGCCGCGGCGCTCGCCTCGCGCGCCTTTGCCAAGGCAATGCCGCGCCTTGAGCGCCTGCGTCAGCGTCTCGAGAAAGAGATCGCATCCGCCGGCGGCCTGGTTATTGCGTACGAAGCGCCGCGGATCGCCACCATCGGGGCCTATGCAATGCCCGGTGCATCGAGCGCGAACCAGCTCATTCAGCTCGATCTTGCCGGAATTTCGGTGTCCGCGGGCAGCGCCTGCTCGTCGGGAAGCATGAAGCCGAGCCGGGTCGTCTCCGGAATGGGAGTCCCAGAGGAGGTCGCCTCGACGGTGATCCGGGTGAGCTTTGGCCCCTCAACCAGCGAAGCGGACATCGACCGCTTCCTCACCGAGTGGCGGAAGATCAGGAACCATGCAAAAGCCCAGGCGGCATGATCTACCTCGACTATCAGGCAACGACGCCGGTTGCTCCGGAAGTGGCGAAGGCGATGTTGCCGTGGATCGAAGAGAAGTTCGCCAACCCGCATTCGCCTTCGCGCTGGGGAAATGAGGCCGAGGCCGCGATCGAAGTCGCGCGCAAGCGAGTCGAATTGGCAATCGGCTTAAGGGGCGGCACAACCGCTTTCACCGGAAGCGCAACCGAGGCGCTCAACTGGGCGCTCAAGGGAACGGTCGAAAAAGCGCCGAAGGGACGCGATCGGATCATCACTGTCGCAACCGAGCATGCAGCGGTCCTCGACACCTGCGAGTGGTTGGCTGGTCAGGGAGTGGATCTGACCGTGCTTCCGGTCGGCGCGGATGGCCTGCTCGATGTTGAGTTACTTGCCCGCGAGCTCGATAAACGGGTGCTGCTCGTGGCAGTCATGCAGGTCAACAACGAGATCGGCGTCACCCAGCGCATTTCCGAGATTGCCGAGCTGGCGCACAAGTCCGGGGCGCTCATACTGTGTGATGCCGTGCAGGCGTTCGGACGCGTCGAGCTCTGCAAGGGTCCCGATCTGGTCGCAGTCTCGGCGCACAAGATTTACGGGCCAAAAGGGATCGGTGCGCTGTGGATGCGAAAAGGTGCCGAGCCCGCGCCGTTCGTTCATGGCGGTGGGCAGGAGAGGGGCCTGAGGTCCGGAACCTTATCGCCAGCGCTCTGCGTCGGGTTTGGTTCGGCCGCGAAACTCGCCGAGGAACGGCGAACTTGGGACTTCGACCATGTCCAGAAGCTTTGGAAGGCGGCAGTGCAAGCGCTCGGCGATGGTTGGAAGATCAACGGCAGCGTGGCCCATCGCTATCACGGCAACCTCAACATTCGCCGCGAAGGCCTTGATGGCGCGCGCTTAATAGCCGACCTGCGCGACATCGCATTTTCGCTCGGCTCCGCGTGCGCAAGTGGGTCCGGGCGTCCCAGTCACGTCCTCCAGGCGCTCGGGCTCGACTACCGCCAGTCGCGCTCGTCGATCCGTCTCGGCTTCGGGCGCTACACGACGCCCAAGGAGCTGGTCGACGCCTGCAAGCGAATCGCGGCGCACGCGAAAGCTCAGGAGAAGCTCGACGCGTGACCCTAGTGCGTTTTCTGAAGCCTGACGGAACCCTCGACAAGGAAGTAGAAGGCGAAGCCGGTCAGCGGCTCCTCGACGTCGCATGGGCTGCCCGCGAGCCGCTGGAAGGTGCTTGCGAAGGCGTGATGGCCTGCTCGACCTGCCACGTGATTGTCGACGCCGAGGATTTCGAGAAGCTGCCGATCGCGAGCGAGGAGGAGGAGGACCTCCTGGATCTCGCGGCTTATGCAACGCGGATGTCGCGTCTCGCCTGCCAGATCATCCTGACCGAGGACATGAAGAGCCTGACGGTGCGCATTCCGCCCGGCGCGAAAAACTGGATGGGGCGTTAGGACCTCACATCGGCGCTGGCTGGTCTCCCTCATCGCTTTCCCCATCGTCCGTGTTGGGTCTCTTTGGCGGACGCCTCGAGGCCGACGCTGCCGCCTGGCGGATGTCCTCCAGCTCGGAAAGCGTGAGCCGTCCTTTGTGATCGGCGTCGAGCAGCTGGAAACGCTGGACGGCGGCTCTTCGAAACTCGTCGGACGATACACCTCGGTTGAAGTCGGCATCGGCCGATGCGACCGGCTCCGGAATCTGAAGCAGGCCGAAGCGGCCCGCTGACGCTTCATCGTCTGCGCCCAAGCCGCCAAAACCACCGCCTCCATAGTGGCCGTCTCTGCCGCCGTGCCAACCGCCATGTCCTCCGCCTCCTCCGTGGCCGCCCGGAGGGACGTCCGCGGCAGACGCTTCCACACCGACGGGAGGACCTCGGTGAACCTCCGGCGCGATCACATTTTCGTAGTGTGCAATCTCGTCGGGATCGATCTCGCCGTCGTGATTAGTGTCGAGCCTTTCAAAGAATCGCTTGGCGTCGGTAGTCATCTCGTCGACCGTGATAACGCCGTCATGGTTGCGGTCCGTCTCGGCAAACCATGCGCCAAGACCGTCCTGGCCCGGAGAACCAAAGAACGGCTCGCCCATCGGGCTGAGAAAGGCAGCGCCAACTCGCTCCGATGAGTTCTGAGGGGGGGATGATGCTTGCACTGCTACGGCAGCGGCGAGGAAGAGAAGTGGGAGAGCCATTGGATCCTCTCGCGGGAAAACATTGCGCCATCCGGCGGGCGTGAACGGCTGATTAAGATCGGGCGCCGAGAAGATTGACTTTGACGCCGCATATCTATGGGCCCGACGGAAGCGGGTTGCCGATCCGTGGGTCGAGCGCATCTTTGTCGAATTTTGGCCGACGCTTGTCGAAGGTCGGGGCATGGGGAAGGGCCTCGAGCTGAATCAGGGTAAGCCTTCCCTGATGCGAAGCGTCGAGAAGCGCGAAACGGGCAGCGGCCGCCTCGCGAAACTCCTCGCGCGTGATCACCCGGTTGAAGTCAGTGTCTGCCGCCGCCACGGGTTCCGGAATGTTGAGCAGCGAGTAGCGGGCGCCACCCTGCAGCGTCCCGCCAAAGCCCAGGGCGTCGGCTCCTTCACGCCGTTGTTTGCGCTGCTCGCGTTTGATGTCCGCACGCGACGGTGGATCGTCGAGATCCGGATCATCGATGTCCGCCCGAACGATCGGTGCGGGATCGCCGGGCTTTCGCTCCGTCCGCGAATTCACCTGGATGTCCGGGGCGATCTCATATTCGTAATTCGCCAGCTCGTCGGGGTCGATCTCGCCGTTGTGATCGGTGTCGAGTGTCTCGAAGAAGCGGTCCGCGTCCGCTTCGATTTCGTCGGGGGTGATGAACTCCGTCGCGGTTGCGGTCCGCCCGATAGAACCAGTCGGCGAGCGTGTCGTCGTCCTTCGTGTGGGCCCGATACGGCTCGCCCATCGGGCTGATGAACGGTGCCCATTGATGCCCCTTTACAGTGATCGGCGCCGATGCTGGCGGAGCGGCCATCGCCGCGAGGAAGAGAAGAAAGGGCATCGCGCAGGGAAGTCGTCCTCCGCGAGTGAACGGTCAATGAAGAAGTGGCTCGCGAGAACATGAACTTGCGCGATCGCCGGCAGTCCACCATATGCGCGCCCGGAAGTCGGCGGACGGCGCTGTCGCCAACCTGGTCAGGTCCGGAAGGAAGCAGCCACAACGATTTCGTGCCGGGTCGTCGGCTTCCACCTCCCCAAAAATCAAGCACAGTCTTATGGTCTTCGCTCTTTGACGACGGAGCCGATCATGAAATGGGCTGTCCCGATCCTGTTTGGCGCGATCACGACCTCGCAGCCGGCATTCGCTGTTCCGCAACCCGCATCGCCCTTCTTGGGCCGCTGTAGCGTCGATGTCGCCAAATTGCCGCTTCCGCCTCAACAACGGCCGAAAGGTGTGACCATGACTTTGGTGACGCGGGGCATGGTACATGGAAGGCGAGCGTAGATATCGTCGCGCCCGACGGAGCCATTAGCCATTCTGTCGCGACATACACGCCGGATGGCACGCCAGCGCCGATCGCTGACAACGCATATACGACCATGTGGCGATTATGATGCCGGTGCCCAACGTTCTCGTCATGGCGCTGAGCAAAGCAGGTACGCAAGGGACAACCCGAATTTTCACGCTCTCCGCTAGCAACACCGATTTGGAAACGCATGTCTATCAGATACCTGCGGGACCACTCTCGATGAAGACTGCCGATTGGAAACGGCTGCCCTAGAAGGCTTCGACAGCGGCCCGAAGGACACCTAAATAAGGCTAGATGTCCAATTCCTCCGATCTCAACGAAGCGCCCGGTCTAGGGCTCGATCTGCCTGAGGTGCCACCCCCGGCAGCTGCAGGCGCATACCGCGTCCTGGCGCGCAAATACCGCCCGCAAACCTTCGCCGAGCTGATCGGCCAGGACGCGATGGTGAAGACCCTCGCCAATGCGATCGAGCGCGGGCGGATCGCCCATGCCTTCCTGCTCACCGGCGTCCGCGGCGTCGGCAAGACCTCGACTGCGCGGCTGATCGCCAAGGCGCTCAACTGCATCGGTCCGGACGGGAAGGGCGGTCCGACGATCACGCCGTGCAACGTCTGCGAGCCGTGCCGCGCGATCGCCGAAGGGCGGCACATCGACGTGATCGAGATGGACGCCGCGTCGCACACCGGGATCGACGACATCCGCGAGATCATCGATGCCGTCCGCTACGCGTCCGTCAGCGCCCGCTACAAGATCTATATCATCGACGAAGTCCACATGCTTTCCAAGACAAGCTTTCAATGGCTTGCTGAAGACTCTTGAGGAGCCGCCTGAGCATGTGAAGTTCTTCCTCGCGACGACCGAGGTCGAACAAGGTGCCGGTGACGGTGCTGTCCCGCTGCCAGCGCTTCGACCTCAGGCGGATCCCGGCCGAGAAGCTCGCCGCGCATTTCGCCGAGGTCGTCGAGTGCCGAGGGGGTCGAGGTCGAACCGGACGCGCTCGCGCATGATCGCCGCGCGCCGCCGAGGGCTCGGCGCGCGACGGCCTTTCGATCCTCGACCAGGCGATCGCCCACGGGGCGGGCGCGGTCACTGCCGAACAGGTTCGCGACATGCTCGGGCTTGCCGACCGCGGTCGCATCCGCCGGTTGCTCGCAGCTGGTGCTTTCCGGCGATGCGGCCGGGCGCTCTCGCCGAGCTCGACGAGGCGCACGACCTCGGAATCGATCCGACGCAGCTCCTGCGCGGGCTGATGGAGAGCCTGCACGCGGCGACGCGCGCCAAGGCGGGCGCGAACGCCGGCGCGCTGCAGTCGCGCCGAGGAGCGCGAGAGCGCCGAAGCGATGGCGCAGCAGCTTGGCTGGGGCACGATCCACCGCCTGTGGCAGATGCTCCTCAAGGGCCTGCAGGACGTCGAGATCGCGCCCGATCCGCGCGAGGCGGCGGAAATGGCGCTTCTGCGGCTGATCCACGCCGCGGACATGCCCGATCCCGCCGTCCTGATTGCAGAAGCTGAGCGGGGAGGGTGCCGTGTCGAGCCCAGCGGCGGCGCCGTCGGCGAGAGGCAATGCGGCCGTACAGCGCAGCATCCCGGCCGATTTTCGCGCGCTCATCGCCAGCGCTGGAGCAGATCGGCAAGCACCAGCTCGCCCTGCAGCTTCACGACCAGGTCGGGCTGGTCCGCTACGCGCCGCCCGAGCTGGTGCTGAAGCCGCTGCGGCCGCTCGGCGGCGACTGGTCGCGCGACCTTGCACGTCGCGCTCAAGGCCGCGACCGGAGCGACCTGGCAGGTCTCGCTGTCGGACGAAGCCGGCGAGCCTTCGCTGCTCGACCAGGAGAAAATGGCCGAGGAGCGCGTTCGCGCCGATGTGCTTGCCGATCCCAACGTCCGGGCGGTGATGGACGCGTTCCCGGACGCCGAGCTCGAATCCTATTCAACGAGAGGCGCCTGACATGCCCGAGATGCCCGACTTCGACGAAATCATGAAAATGGCGCAAAATGCGCAGGCCGAGCTGCAGAAGGCGCAGGACAATCTCGACAAGATCGAGGTCGAGGGCGCCGCCGGCGGCGGGATGGTGAAGATCCGCGCGACGGCCAAGGGCCGAATCCTCGCGCGTCGACATCGACGAGAGCCTGCTTGCGCCGTCCGAGAAGACGATGGTCGAGGACCTGATCGCGGCCGCGATCAACGATGCCCGCGGCAAGGCCGACGCGGCCGCGGCCGAGGAAATGCAGAAGATGCAGGGCACGCTGCCGCTTCCGCCGGGGTTCAAGCTTCCTTTCTAGCGATTTGCCGACCCGGCGATTTTTGCGTCATGATGCGCTCCTCTTCGAGGGGAGGCGCTCGATGGGCGCGCTCGGCGCAATGCAGGACTGTCCGCTCCGCATCATGCGGCTGATGGATCATGCCGAACGCGAGCATGGGACGCGCGAGATCGTCGCCGCGCGGCCGACGGCACGACGATCCGGACCAACTGGAAGGCAGCTGGCGCAACGATGCGCGACGGATGGCGCAGGCGCTCGAGCGGCTCGGCGTCGAGCCCGGCGACCGGGTCGCAACGCTGGCGATGAACCACGACCGCCATCTCGCCGCCTGGTTCGGCGTGGTCGGCATGGGCGGCGTTCTCCACACGCTCAACCCGCGCCTGTTCGACGACCAGCTCGCCTACATCGTCAACCACGCCGAGGACCGCGTGCTCCTCTACGACGCGGCGTTCGCAGCCGCTCGTCGAGCGGCTGAAGCCGCAGCTGGCCGACGGTCGCGCATTACATCCGCTTCGACGACGAGTTCGACGATTGGCTCGCTGCCGAGGACGGCGATTATCGCTGGTACGAAGGCGACGAGCGCGAGCCGTGCGGCCTCTGCTACACCAGCGGCACGACCGGCAACCCGAAGGGCGTGCTCTACGAGCATCGCTCGACCGTGCTCCACGCGATGTCGATCATCGTCGCCCGACATCTTCGACCTCTCGGCGCGCTCGGTCATGCTGCCGGTCGTGCCGATGTTCCACGCGAACAGCTGGTGCCTTCCCTATGCGGCGGCGATCGCCGGGCTGAAGCTGGTTATCTGCGCCGACAACAGCCCGAGCGCATCTGCCGGCTGTTCAACGAGGAGGGCGTCACCCACTCGGCAGGCGTGCCGACCGTCTGGCTGGACATGATCGATCATGTCGAGCGGACCGGCGCTTCGCTCGGCAAGCTGCACACGATCATCGTCGGCGGCTCCTCGGCGCCGCCGGCGACGATCCGCTGGTTCCGCGAGCGCGGAATCCAAGTCAATCATCTGTGGGGCATGACCGAAATGTCGCCGGTCGGCACCGTCGGTGCACCGCCGTCGAACTGGGATTCGATGAGCGAGGAGGAGCAGGTCGATTATCATGTCGCGGCCGGGCCGCTCGATGTTCGGCGTCGAGCTGCGCGTCGTGGACGATGACGGGCAAGGTGCTCCCGCGGGACGGCGCGAGCTCGGGCCGGCTGCAGACCCGCGGCGCCTGCCGTGGTCCGGCGCTACTTCAAGCAGGACGAGGACTGCGTCGACGAGCGACAATTGGTTCGACACCGGCGACATCGCCGTCATTCATCCCGACGGCACGCTGCAGCTCACCGACCGCGCCAAGGACGTGATCAAGTCGGGCGGCGAGTGGATCAGCTCGATCGAGCTCGAGAATGCCGCGGTCGGCTGCCCCGGCGTGCTCGAGGCCGCCGCGATCGGCATTCCGCATCCCAAGTGGGACGAGCGGCCGCTGCTGCTCATCGTCCGCGATCGACGGCAGCGAGGTCTGCGAAGCGGAAATCCGCGATCATTTGTCTCGAGCGAGGTCGCCAAATGGTGGCTTCCGGACGCGATCGAGTTCGTCGAGGAGCTGCCGCACACGGCGACCGGCAAGCTTCAGCAAGAAGGACCTGCGCGACAAATATCGCGACTACCGGTTCGCGAATGCCGATGCAGATGGTCGGGCGCGACTAGAAAAAGCGCGCGCGGTCGCCTAACTGGCCGGCAACTCTCCAGCACTCATCCGAAGGACATTCGCGACCCCATGGCCGCCCAATATGCTTTTGTCATGAAGGACATGACCAAGTCCTTCCCCGGCGCTCAGAAGCCGGTGCTCAACCACATCAACCTGCAATTCTATCACGGCGCCAAGATCGGCATCGTCGGCCCGAACGGCGCCGGCAAGTCGACGCTGATGAAGATCATGGCCGGCATCGACAAGGAATATCCAGGGCGAGGCCTGGCCGGGCGAGAACATCACCGTCGGCTATCTGCCGCAGGAGCCGCAGCTCGATCCGCAGCAAGAACGTGCTCGAGAACGTCAAGGACGGCGCGCGCGACGTCGCCGACATGGTCGACCGCTTCAACGCCATCTCGGCCGAGATGGGCGATCCCAAGGACGACACCGACTTCGACGCGCTGATGGAGGAGATGGGCGACCTCCAGGCCAAGATCGACGCGGTCGACGGCTGGACGCTCGACAACCAGCTCGAGGTCGCGATGGAGGCGCTGCGCTGCCCGCCGTCCGACTGGCCGGTCGAGAACCTCTCGGGCGGCGAGAAGCGCCGCATCGCGCTGACCCGCCTGCTGATCCAGAAGCCCTCGATCCTGCTTCTCGACGAGCCGACCAACCACCTCGACGCCGAGAGCGTCCAGTGGCTCGAAAACCACCTCAAGGAATATCCGGGCGCGGTGCTGATGATCACCCACGACCGCTATTTCCTCGACAATGTGGTGAGCTGGATCCTCGAGCTCGATCGCGGAAAATACTTCCCCTACGAGGGCAATTACTCGACCTACCTCGAGAAGAAGGCCAAGCGGCTCGAGCAGGAGGAGCGCGAGGAATCCGGCCGCCAGAAGGCGATCAAGCGACGAGCTCGAGTGGATCCGGCAGGGCCCCAAGGGCCGCCAGACCAAGTCCAAGGCGCGTATCGCCAAGTTCGACCAGCTCGTCGCCGCGCAGGAAAAGCACGTCCCGGGCAAGGCCGAGATCCTCATCCAGGTGCCCGAGCGCCTCGGCGGCAAGGTCATCGAGGCGAACGAGGTCTGCCAAGGCCTATGGCGACAAGCTGCTGTTCGAGGACCTGTCGTTCACGCTTCCGCCGGGCGGCATCGTCGGCGTGATCGGCCCGAACGGCGCCGGCAAGTCGACCCTGTTCAAGATCATCACCGGTCAGGAGAAGCCGGACTCCGGCGAGGTCGACATCGGCCCGACCGTGCACCTCGGCTATGTCGACCAGAGCCGCGACCATCTCGATAATTCGAAGAACGTCTGGGAGGAGATCTCGGACGGGCTCGACTACATGAAGGTCAACGGCCACGACCAGTCGACGCGCGCCTATGTCGGCGCGTTCAACTTCAAGGGCCAGGACCAGCAGAAGAACGTCGGCAAGCTCTCCGGCGGCGAGCGCAACCGCGTCAACATCGCCAAGATGCTGAAGCGCGGCGGCAACGTGCTGCTGCTCGACGAGCCGACCAACGACCTCGACGTCGAGACGCTTGGCGCGCTCGAGGAAGCGATCGAGAATTTCGCCGGCTGCGCGGTGGTCATCAGCCACGACCGCTTCTTCCTCGACCGCCTCGCGACCCACATCCTCGCGTTCGAAGGCGACAGCCAGGTCGAATGGTTCGAGGGCAATTTCGAGGCCTATGAGGAAGACAAGGTCCGGCGCCTCGGCGAGGAGGCCACGCGCCCGCACCGGATGAGCTATCGGAAGCTGACGCGCTAGGTCTGGTGGCGGAGCCGACGTTCTTCGCAACGGAAGAGGGCTTCCGCCGCTGGCTCGAAGCCAATCACAAAAACGCCCCGGAGCTGCTGATCGGTTTCTGGAAGAAGGCCACGGGTAAGCCGTCGATAGACTGGCCGCAGGCGCGCGATCAGGCGCTTTGTTTCGGCTGGATCGACGGGCATCGCAGATCGCTGGGTGACGAGGCTCACACCATCCGCTTCACCCCGCGCCGGAAAGGCAGCATCTGGAGCAAGGTCAACGTCGAGCGGTTCGAAGCACTGAGGACCGCGGGCCTCATGACCGCAGCTGGCGAAGCGGCTTATGAGCGGGATAAGCATCGGACCGGCGTCTACTCTTACGAGAAACCGCTGGCGTCGCTGACGGCGGAAGAAGAGGCGATGTTTCGAAAGAACGACGCTGCGTGGTCAGATTGGGAGAAACGCCCGCCGAGCTATCGCAAGACCGTACTCGGATGGATCGCGGGCGCGAAAAGGTCGCAAACCCGTGCAAAACGGCTCGGCGAGCTGATCGGCGTCAGCGCTGAAGGACGGCGTCTCCCGCAATATGGTTGGCAGAAGAAGCCATGATTACGGTTATGGGCCCGCTCAAGATCTGGACCAGCGACGAGGGCAGCGCACACTTCATGAGCGTGCCGGCGGAGCTGTCCGGGGAAATCAAGGCTCATGCACTGATGGTGCGGCGAGGGTTTGGCTCCGTAAAGGTTGAGGTCACGCTTGACGACGTTACCTGGCGCACTTCCGTTTTTCCTTCGAAAAGCAGCGGAGGCTACTTCCTTCCCGTGAAGATTGACGTCGTGCGCAAGACCGGCATCGCGGCCGGAGACCAAGTTACCGTCGAGCTCGAGCTACTCTGACGGAACTTCTAGCGCAGGCGCTTGACCAGCAGGCGGCCGTCGTCGCCGGACTTCACTTCGAAATTGGGAACCGCCTTGATGAGTTCGGAAAGGCGCGTGAAGCCATAGTTTCGAGCAGCGAAGCTCGAGACGGCCTTCGCTCGCTGACCGAGCTCTGAAAGCGGCGTGTAGCCTTCCTCGTCGCGCTTGGAGGCTTTGTAAGCTGAGCCCAGCACCTGCAGCAGTTCCGGATCGACGGGTCGCTGCCCCACACCAGCGGTCGGCTGCTCGAGCTGCTCCTCGTCGTCGAGGGCCAGCGCTCCAACGTCGAAGAATCGGGTGCAGGCTTGCTGGAAGGAGAGGGGAGTTTTGGCGGTTCCAAAGCCGTAGACGGGCAATCCGTCCTCACGGATACGCTGGGCAAGGGGGAGGAAGTCGCTGTCTGAAGACATGATACCGAAGCCGTCGACATTGCCCCGGTAAAGCAGGTCCATCGCGTCGATCGTCATGCGCATGTCGGTCGCGCTCTTCCCCTTCACGACGTCGAACTGCTGCATCGGGATGATCGAGTGGAGGCCAGTCAGCTGGCCCCAGCCTTTGAGGCTCGCTTTCGCCCAATTTCCATAAGCGCGGCGGATGTTGATGGTGCCGAGCTCGCCAAGGACCAGAAGCACGTCGTCGAGATGATCCGGGCTCGCATTGTCGGCGTCGATCAAGAGGGCGATATTGGCTTCCTGTTCGGGCAGGCGGTCACGCATTCACCGAGTCCTTTTTTCAGTCTCTCTAACGCCGCGTCGCAGAATGACCACCAGCAGGCGCGGAGACTGTTTCGGTACATCAACGGTACATGGTCGATGCGGGAACGAAACGCCGCCTAAACCGCTATGACTTCCATACGGTGGGGCGCGTTGTGGAAGGGACGAGAGAGATGAGGAAATTTGTTCTTGCTGCAGCTCTTGCCGCCGCCGGATTGTCGGTCGCAGGCTGCGCTACCGAGCCCTACGGCTACGGTCCGTACGGCTATAATGGCGGCTATTATCCGCAAGGCGGTTATCCGCAAGGCGGTTATTATCCGAACGGCGGCTATTACGGTCCGAACGGTTATTACAATGGCAACTCGCAGGCTGCGAACGTCGTCGGCGGCGCCGCGATTGGCGCAGCAACCGGCGCAGTCGCAGGCGCAGTGCTTCCAGGCCTGAAGCCAGGTACCGGCGCTGTCGCTGGCGCAATTCTCGGCGGTGTTCTCGGCGCTGCCGTGAATGGCCATCAGTATTATCGGGATACGCGCGGCTATTGTTATTACGTCGACCAATATGGTCAGCCGCACTACAGCTACGACATCCGCTGCTAGTTAGCAGCGACCTGTTTTTTGACCAGCCAGACGGGGCAGGATTTACCTCCCGCCCCGTCTTTTTCATGTTCGGCCCATTCCGTTTTCGCCACGGCTCGCGGTCGATTGCGGGAACGAAACGGCTGTTCGCGCACTAAGAACCGCGGGAGTGGGGCAAAATGGAGGACTGACCAAATGAAACGTCTGCTCATTTCTGCGGCGGCTGTCTCGAGCCTTGCTCTGGGCGGCTGCGCAACTACACCGGAATACGACCATACAGTCGCTAGCGCCGCCACCGGTGCGGCACTTGGCGCCGGTGCCGGAGCGCTTGCCGGATCCGTCCTTCCGGGTATCGGCACCGGCGCGGGTGCCGCAGTCGGCGCAGTCGCCGGCGGCGTGATCGGCGCGGTTGTTGGTGGTCACCAATATTATCGGGATACCCGCGGCTATTGCTATTACGTCGACCAGTACGGTCAGCCGCATTATAATTATAATACAAGGTGCTGAGCGCCTTGGCTTAGACGGGGTGGAAGTGTCCTTCCGCCTCGTCGAGCACATAGAGTCGCCCTTCGGCGATCGAGAAATGGGCGCCATGAAGCTTCAGGCGCCCATCTTTTTCCCGCGCTGCTATCCATGGAAAGGTGCGTAGGTTGGCAAGGCTGACCTTCACCGCCTCATGTTCCATGTCGAGAAACGCCGGTCGGTCGAGCTCGGAGTGACGAGCTCGGACTTCGTCTCGGGCGGAGGATAGCATCCGCACCCAGTCACCGATGAAATGACCCTCGCCGGGCGATACGTCATCGAAAGCCCCTGTCAGCGCAGCCGCACAGCCGCCGCACGTTCCGTGACCCATCACGAGGATTTCGCCGACCTCCAGCTGCGTCACTGCAAATTCGAGCGCAGCCGAAACGCCGTGGAAGCCGTTGCTCGTCTCGTAAGGAGGAGCCAGCGCTGCGATATTTCGTGCCACGAACATCTCACCGGGGCGGGCATCGAAGATCTCCGCGGGGTCGCTGCGGCTGTCGGCACAGGCAAGGATCATCACCTGCGGGTTTTGACCCTCCGCTAGCTCGGCCCAGCGCTCGCGCTCGCGCGCCCAATTGTTCTCACGAAAACGGCGGTAACCTTCGAGCAGCTGCTGCATATAGGGCATGCTTGGCCGCTAGCCTCCGCAGGGCAGGGGTGGCAAGCTTGTTGGCCAATCGCTATCTGGCCGCTCATGAACGCTCCTGCCGCAATTCCCCCGAAGCAGCGCAAGCCCGACTGGATCCGCGTCAAGGCGCCAGTTAGCGAAGGCTATCACGCTACGCGGCGCCTGATGCGCGAGCTCAACCTCGCAACCGTCTGCGAGGAAGCCGCCTGTCCGAACATCGGGGAGTGCTGGACCAAGAAGCACGCGACCGTGATGATCCTCGGCGACACCTGCACTCGTGCGTGTGCCTTCTGCAATGTAAAGACGGGCATGCCGCGGGCCGTGGATCCGCTGGAGCCTGAGCACGTGGCGACGGCGGCTGCGGAATTGGGCCTCGAGCACATCGTGGTGACGTCGGTCGACCGTGACGATCTGCCCGACGGCGGCGCCTCGCAGTTCGTGAAGGTGATCCGGGCTCTGCGCCGGAATACACCGCAGACGACGATCGAGATCCTGACGCCGGACTTCCGCAACAAGAGCGAGGCGGCCGTCGACGCGATCGTCGAGGCGGGGCCCGACGTCTACAACCACAATCTGGAGACCGTGCCGCGGCTTTATCCGACGATCCGTCCCGGCGCTCGTTACTACGCCTCGCTGCGGTTACTGGAGAGCGTGAAACGCAAGGCGCCGCACATCTTCACCAAGTCCGGCGTCATGGTCGGTCTTGGCGAGGAGCGGCTCGAAGTCCACCAGGTGATGGACGACATGCGTTCGGCCGGCGTCGATTTCCTGACGATGGGCCAGTATCTCCAGCCCACGCCGCGACATGCAAAGGTCGAGGAATTCGTCACGCCCAAAGCGTTCGACGCATATGCGGCGATTGCGCGCGCGAAGGGTTTCCTTCTCGTCGCCGCTTCGCCGCTGACGCGGTCGAGCTATCATGCGGGCGACGATTTCAAGAAGATGCAGGCGGCACGGTTGGCACAGCTGGAGCGTTCGAACGGCTGATGCCGCGCCACAGCGAAACGAAGCACTTACCCTATACGCCCGAGCAACTTGTTCGACCTCGTAGCGGACGTTGCTCGCTATGACGAGTTCCTGCCCTGGGTCGTCGCGGTGCGCGTGCGCTCTTCGAGCGAGAAGGAGACGGTCGCCGACCTCGTCGTTGGCTTCAATGCCTTCAAGGAGCGTTTCACCAGCCGCGTCGTGAAGGAGCGGCCCGACCGCATCTGCGTCGACTATGTCGAGGGACCGCTCAAATATCTCCACAATGAGTGGGTAGTTCGAGCGCGCGGCTGACGGAGGCACGAACCTGTGCATTTTCGGTCGATTTTGCCTTCAAGTCGCGGCTGTTCGAAACGCCTTGCGGGGGCGATGTTCGACCGAGCGTTGAGGCGCATGACCGGTGCTTTCGAGCAGCGCGCCGCAGCGCTTTACGGCATCAGCAGCTCGAGCGCGCAAAGCGCCGCCTGAAGGCGAACGCCCGAGCGGGTTTTCTCGTCGAAGAATTTCTGGTCGGCGACGATCTTCGCCGGGATCGGCGTCGCGCTCGGCCCGGGCGAAAACGACCGTGCCGACCGGCTTTGGACGGTGTACCCGCCACCCGGGCCGGCGATCCCGGTGATCGCGACCGCGACATCGGCCTCGGAAGCAGCAAGCGCTCCGCGTGCCATCGCCCAGGCGGTGGCGACGCTGACAGCGCCGAACGTGTCGACAACTTCCTCGCGAGACTTTTAGCTCGCTGATTTTTGCTGCATTCGAATAGGTTACATAGCCTGCTTCAAACACGTCGGATGATCCGGGGATCTCGGTAAGCGCGGCGCTGACAAGGCCGCCAGTGCAGCTTTCTGCGATGGCCACGCGGCGGCCGGCGGCGCGGTTGGCGTCGACCACCTCGCGCGCCTTGCTCGACGAGCACGTCCGGAAGCAGAAAATCACTCACCTTCAATACCCCATTCGAATGCTGGCGACTGCCTGGGCGGCGATACCCTCGCGCCGGCCGGTGAAACCGAGCCCTTCAGTCGTGGTCGCCTTGATGCTCACTTGATCGATCCCCAATCCGGCGATCTCGGCGATCCGTGCGCGCATGGCGGTCGCGATGAGGACCGACCTTCGGCTCCTCGGCGATAATCGTACAATCCACATGATCGATGATCGCTCCGCGCGCGCGAAGCAGTCGGCGGCGTGCGCGAGGAACAGGAGACGAAGCCGCGCCTTTCCAGCGCGCGTCGGAAGGCGGGAAATGCTCACCGATATCGCCTAATCCAGCTGCGCCGAGCAGGGCATCGGTGATTGCATGGAGGACGACGTCTGCGTCACTATGGCCGGCGAGGCCGCGGCTGTGGGGAACTTCTACGCCGCCGAGCATGATGGGTCCTTCGCCGGCGAATGCATGGACGTCGAAACCCATGCCGGTCCGCGGCTTCATTCGTCCGGCGAGCCACTGCTCCGCTCGTTCGAAGTCGGCTGGAGGCGTCAGCTTCGTCGAGCGCGGGATCTCCTTCGACAGCCGCGACTTCCATGCCGGCGGCACGGAGCAACCGTGGTTTCGTCCGTGGGCGAGGAGCCGCGACCCAGCGTTCGTAAGCCGACCTTGAGGGCCGTCCAGCCGAAAGGCCTGCGGCGTCTGCACGCGCACGAGGCCGGTCCGATCGACCGGCTCCTCGAGCGTGTCGCCGAGCTCGCGCGAGCGTGTCGCCAACCGGAAGCACCGGCGCGGCCCCATCGTAGAATTCCAGGCTGGCGAGCAGCCGGTCGACGACGGCCGCTGGGCAGAAGGGACGGGCGGCATCGTGGACCAGCACCGCGTCGCCGTCGAGCGGCTGCAAGGCCCGCGCGGACCGAATCCGCTCGCTCCGCGCCACCTTCGATCAGATCGCCCACATCGAGCCCGTCGAGCGCGGCCTGTCGCCTGCTCCTGCTGCCCTTCGCCAATCACGACACGGATTGATTGCACGGCAGGGTGACGGATCAACGACTCCACCGCCCAGCGAAGGACAGGCTTGCCCGCCGAGGAGGCGATATTGCTTGGGCACGCCGCCGCCTGCGCGTTCGCCTTTTCCGGCGGCGACGATGAGGGCGGTCGATGGTCATTGGCGCGGCGCTCTAGGCGCGCTTGCCTTGTCCGCCAAGGGCTCTTCCCCTATCTGCACGCCTTCCCATGAGCCTGCTGAAGCCCATCAAGATCGGCCCGGTCGAGGTCGCGTCGCCGGTGATCCTGGCGCCGATGACGGCTGTTACCGACCTGCCGTTCCGGCGGGCAGTGAAGCGCTATCGGCGCGGGCCTGACGGTCAGCGAGATGATCGCAAGCCAGGCGATGGTTCGCGAAACTCGCCAGTCGCTTCAGAAAGTCGCTGTGGGATCCGTGCGAAGAGCCGGTGTCGATGCAGCTCGCCGGCTGCGAGCCGCACGTCATGGCCGAAGCTGCCAAGCTCAACGAGCAGCGCGGCGCGGCGATCATCGACATCAACATGGGCTGCCCGGTGAAGAAGGTGGTCAATGGCTGGGCAGGATCGGCGCTGATGCGGGACCTGAGCACGGCGGCCGCGATCATCGATGCGACCGTCAAGGCGGTGAAGGTCCCGGTGACGCTGAAGACACGCATGGGTTGGGACCACAACAGCCTCAACGCGCCGGAGCTTGCGCGTATCGCCGAGGATCTCGGGGTCCAGATGATCACCATCCACGGCCGCACCCGCTGCCAGCTCTACAAGGGCGAGGCGGACTGGGCGTTCGTCCGGAAGGTGAAGGAAGCGGTGTCGATGCCGGTCATCGTCAACGGCGACATTAATTCGATCGACGATGCTCGTGAGGCCCTCCGCCAGTCCGGTGCAGACGGGGTGATGGTCGGCCGCGGCTCGTACGGCCGGCCGTGGTTCGTTGCGCAGGTGATAAGCGAGCTTGTTGGGGCGAGGACATCGGCCCGATCCAAGTCTCGACGAGCAACTCGCGACCATGCTCGGGCAGTATGACGAGATGCTCGAGCTGTATGGCACGCACACCGGCGTGAACCTCGCCCGCAAGCACATCGGTTGGTACACGAAAGGGCTGCCGGGTTCCGCGGAGTTGAGGAATCGCGTGAACCAGCAGGACGATCCTGCTGTTGTCATTCGGATGTTGCAGGAATTCTATTCGCCGTGGCTCGCGCGCTCGGCGGCCTGACGCAAAAGACCCGAAACTGGTGTGTTGATTCTGCAACGGTCGTGCTAGGGCCGTCTCGAATGGACGCCCGTACGGCCAAATCGCCCGTGACATTACAGCGAGAAAGCTGGCTCCAGCCGCGAGCGGGCGAGCGGGCGGTTCTACGACCGCCTAATGGTGGTGCTTGGGCTGGTCATCGCTCGGAATGATCGCCCTCAGCGGTTGGCTTCTAAGCGTGAGCGCACAGCCGGGGACGCTATTGTACCCGCCGCTAATCGCGCTTCTGCTGATCGCCATTCTTCTGCCAGCGATTGCCGTGATGGCTCTTTACGCGCGCAAGGTGGCGGTCCGTCGAGCGGAGGAGGGGGGGCTTGGAAGCGGCCGACTGCACGTGCGTCTCGTCGCGCTTTTCACAGCGATTGCTGCCATTCCGACGGTGCTGGTCGCGATCTTCGCCTCAGTGCTTTTCCAAAGCGGTCTTGAGTTCTGGTTCTCGAACCGAGCCCGCAACATGCTCGAGAACACCGTGCAGATTGCACAAGCGAGCTATCAGCGGGAGCTCGATCAGAGTCACGAGCGAGACGACCACGATGAGCAGTGACCTTGCTGGCTATCTGCAGCAATTGTCCATCGGAGACCCGCGATTTGGTGATCTCTTCGCGAAACAGGTCTACATTCGGAACCTTTCCGAAGCCGTCATCGTGAATGTCGGCAAAGATGGCATTCCGCGGAGCCTGATTCTCGTCAATCCGTACGATCGCCCGCTCGAAAGGATCATTTCCAAGGAAAAGATAGCTGGTCTCAAGGGCAGACACAGCGTCCCAATCAATTCGGCTGATCGCATTGGCGCCCTGGTCCCGCTTAACTACGGTCCACAGACATATCTTTATGCCGCTCGTGTCTTTGATCCGCAGTTCCGTCAGCAGATCGAGCGATCGAGCGATGTCCTTCACGACTATCGTTCGCTCCTGAAGCGTTCACGCGTCAATCAGCTTCGATTCAACGCGGCGCTGTTGCTCGGATCCCTAATTATCGTTGGCCTTTCCATCCTCACCGCCTTGAAGCTCGCCGACAGACTAGTTCGGCCGGTGGGCGAGCTCGTGGACGCCGCCGGCCGCATCGAGATCGGCGACTTCTCCGCTCGCGTGCCCGTTTCGAACACCGATGATGAGGTTCAGACTCTAGCGACCGCCTTCAATCAAATGACCGAGCGTCTCGAGGAACAGACTACGGAGTTGCGGACGGCGAATACGCAGTTGGAGACTCGCCGGGCCTTCATTGAGGCGGTGCTGTCGAGCGTCACCGCGGGGGTGATTGCGGTGGATACGAAGCGCAGCATCCTGCTGCTCAACCGCTCGGCCGAGACCTTGCTCGAGAAAGGCGAGGCGATCGAGGGCAAGGCGCTGGCCGCGGTGTCTCCAGAACTCGAAGAGTTCATGCTTGGGCAGCAGTCGGAGGCGAACGTGCTGATCACCGCGGACGGCGTCCAGCGCACGCTCGCGGTTAAGCGGGTTCGCTACCAGGATGGCTCGGTGCTGACCTTCGACGACATCACTGATCAGCTGACAGACCAGCGACGAGCGGCGTGGTCGGATATCGCTCGACGCATCGCCCATGAGATCAAGAACCCGCTGACCCCGATCCAGCTTGCAGCAGAGCGTCTGCAGCGCCGGTTCGGGGGTGAGATTGCTTCCGACAAGGAGACCTTCGAGCGGCTGACGGGCACCATCGTTCGTCAGGTCGGCGACCTCCGCCGGATGGTCGACGAATTCTCGAACTTCGCGCGCATGCCTAAACCGGTGTTCCGCGACGAGAACGTCCACGAGATCGCGCGACAGGCGCTGTTCCTCCACGAGGTCGCGCATCCCGCGATTAGCTTCGAGCTCGAGCCGCCGAGTGGCGAATTCGGGATGGTCTGCGATCGACGCCAGCTCGCGCAGGCTCTAACCAATGTAGTCAAGAATGGTGTGGAAGCCATTGAAAGTAGACGTAATCGAGGCGAGCATAGTCTGGCTGGGGATCGCATTGAGCTGAAGGTCCATGAGCAGGGCGACCTGCTGGTGATCGATGTTCTCGACACCGGCGTCGGCCTCCCTGAAGACCGCGAGCGTCTGACCGAGCCCTACATGACTACGCGTGTCCGCGGCACCGGGCTCGGCCTCGCGATCGTCAAGAAGATCGTCGAGGAGCATATGGGCGAAATCGCTTTCCTCGATCGGCAGGGCGGCGGCACGCACGTGCGTATTTCATTCGATAGGGCGAAGCTGGAGGCGCTTGCGAGCGACGAGGCATCGCGAAGCAACGATGGCGACAATGATGATGAGGATGCCTGATGGCGCTTGAAGTTCTGGTGGTGGACGACGAGGCGGATATCCGCGAGCTCGTCAGCGGGGTTCTCGAGGACGAAGGTTATGCCGTGCGCGCCGCCGGCGACAGCAATTCTACGCTGGACGCGATCGAGGAGCGGCGGCCCTCAATGGTGTTGCTCGACGTCTGGCTGCAGGGCTCTCGGATGGACGGGTTGCAGCTGCTCCAGGAGATCAAAAGGCGCAATTCGACGATCCCGGTGCTGATGATCTCCGGTCACGGCAATCTCGACACCGCCGTCGCCGCCGTTAGGGAAGGAGCCGTCGACTTCATCGAGAAGCCGTTCGAGGCCGAGCGGCTGATCTACCTCGTTGATCGGGCGACCGACACCGATCGCCTCCGCCGTGAGAACGAGGCGTTGCGCCGGCAGACCGGGCATGAGGATCAGCTGCACGGCAGCTCGGTCGCGATCAACACAGTTCGGGCGACCCTGAAGCGAGTCGCACCGACCGGCAGTCGCGTGCTCATCTCCGGTCCGCCGGGCGTCGGCAAGGAAATCGCCGCGCGGATGATTCATCAGTGGAGCCCTCGAACCAAAGCTCCCTTCATCGTGCTCTCGGCCGCGATGATGAGCCCGGAGCGAGTCGAGGAGGAGTTGTTCGGCGCCGAAGCGGATGGGACGATGCGCCCGGGCCTTCTTGAGCACGCCCATGGCGGTACCTTGTTCCTCGACGAGATCGCCGACATGCCGCCGACGACGCAGGCCAAGATCCTGCGGGTGCTGACCGACCAGAGCTACCATCGCGTCGGTGGGCAGCGTCCCGTGCGCGTCGACGTCAGAGTCCTCTCCGCGACGTCGCGGAATCTTCAGGAGGAAATCAACGCGGGGCGCTTTCGCGAGGATCTGTTCTATCGGCTCAACGTGGTGCCGGTGAAGCTTCCGCCGCTGCGTGAGCGCCGCGAGGATATTCCCGAACTTGTGAGCCACTTCCTCGCGCGCTTCGCCGCGGAACGACGCATGCAGCCGCCACGCATCTCGGAGGAAGCGATGGCCGCCCTGCAGGCGCACGATTGGCCCGGCAACGTCCGCCAGCTTCGGAATATAATTGAGCGCACGCTGATCCTTGCGCCCGGCGATCGCGCGGAATGCATCGAAGTCGACCTGCTGCCGCCGGAAATTCTCGACAGTCACAATGTGATGGGCGGGGCGGCTACGGCAATGGCGATCATGGGCAGCCCACTTCGAGAGGCTCGAGAATCCTTCGAGCGCGAGTATCTGCGAATCCAGATCCGCCGTTTTTCCGGCAACATATCGCGCACGGCGTCGTTCATCGGCATGGAGCGCTCGGCGCTGCACCGTAAGCTCAAGGCGCTCGGAATCGGCGATAAGCGGGAGGAGGACGAGTAGAATCGAGGTTTATGGCTGCTCGTTCGCTCAGTCTTCAGGATCATTTCCTCAACAGCGTCCGTCGCGCCAAGCTTCCGGTCACGATCTTCCTCGTCAAAGGCGTCAAGCTTCAGGGCGTGATCACCTGGTTCGATTCCTTCTCGCTACTGCTGAGGCGCGAGGGCGCATCGCAGCTCGTCTACAAGCATGCGATCTCGACGATCATGCCTTCCGAGCCGCCGCCTGACTTGGTGCCCACCACTGCGCCTGCGGACGGCCCGAAAGCGCAGCTCCAGGACCAGTTCCTTGGTGCCGCGGCGCGGGAGCATGAGCGAATGACGCTCTTTCTGGTCAACGGCGTGATGCTCCAGGGTGCGGTTGCCGGTTTCGACCAGTTCAGCTTGATCCTCGAACGTGGCGGACAGGTCCAGCTCGTCTACAAGCACGCCATCTCGACCCTGCAGCCGGCGCATCCGCTAAGCCTCGGTGCTGCAGCCGAAGGCGAAGAGGAGAGTGAGTCTGAATAATTTTGACGGCAATGGCGCGATCGAGGTCGCTCGCGGCGAGCGCGCGATCATCGCCGTTCCCGAGCTCCGGCGCGAAGGCGCGCGCCGCTCGGCCGAAGCACGTGTCGAGGAAGCGGAGGGCCTGGCAGAGGCGATTGGCATCGATGTCGTCGCCGCTCGGCCGCTGCGCGTTCGTGCAGTGCGGCCCGCGACGTTGCTCGGCAAAGGGCAAGTCGAGGAGATCGCCGAAGCCGCGAAAGAGCAGGGAGCCGGTCTGCTCATTGTCGATTCGGCGCTGACCCCGATCCAGCAGAAGAATTTAGAGGAGGAGGTCGGCACGA
Source organism: uncultured Alphaproteobacteria bacterium (assembly GCA_963738825.1). Taxonomy (GTDB): domain Bacteria; phylum Pseudomonadota; class Alphaproteobacteria; order Sphingomonadales; family Sphingomonadaceae; genus Sphingomicrobium. The sequence goes on from CAVTYB010000004.1 coordinate 511,307, forward strand.
AGGTGATCGACCGCACCGGTCTGATCCTCGAGATCTTCGGGGAGCGGGCGGCGACCGCCGAAGGACGACTGCAGGTCGAGCTCGCGCATCTCGACTATCAGGCGGGTCGTCTGGTCAGGAGCTGGACGCACCTCGAGCGGCAGCGCGGCGGCTTCGGATTCCTGGGTGGACCGGGTGAAACGCAGATCGAGGCCGACCGCCGCATGATCCGCGACCGAATGGCTAAGATCCGCCGGGAGCTCGATCAGGTCAAGCGAACACGAACGCTGCATAGGGATCGGCGGCAACGGGCGCCGTGGCCGGTCGTCGCACTGGTCGGTTACACGAATGCTGGAAAATCGACGCTTTTCAACCGGTTGACTGGCGAAGCTGTCTTCGCGGAGAACCTTCTGTTCGCCACCCTCGACCCGACCATGCGCGACATCAAGCTGCCCGGCTTAGACAAGGTGATCTTATCGGACACGGTCGGTTTCGTGTCAGACCTGCCGACCGAGCTGATCGCTGCGTTCCGTGCTACACTGGAGGAGGTTCGCGAGGCGGACTTGCTCGTCCACGTCCGCAATATGGCGCATCCGGACCGCGAGGCGCAGCGGGAAGACGTCGAGGATGTCCTAGCGTCGCTCGGGCTGGCGGAAGAGGGCGCGCCGCCCCGAATCGAGGCGTGGAACAAGATCGATCTGGTTTCGGACGAGGAGCGTGGGCGCCTCAGGGAAGAATCGCGCAGGCGAGACGATGTCGTGCCGATCTCGGCCGTTACTGCCGAAGGACTGGACGAGCTTCGCGAACGCATGGCCGCTTGCCTTCGAGGCGACGAACAGGTGCACGATATACGGCTACCAGCGAGCGCCGGCGACAAGATCGCGTGGTTGCATGCGCGCGGCGAAGTGCTCGAGCAGACGCTCGACCATGTCGAGGTTCAGCTGTCAGTCCGCCTTTCGCCCGACAATTGGGCAAGGTTTCAGGCGATGGAGCCAGCCTGAGCTTTCTTCACGGCGGCCCAGAGATCCTCTTTCTCATCCAGCGTCATCTCCGCGAATCCTGGTGTCTGCTCGATTGCGCGGAAACGGCACTCGAATTTGCGGTTGGCTTCGCGGAGTGCAGCTTCCGGCTCGATGTTGAGATGGCGTGCCAAGTTGACTACGGCAAATAGAAGATCGCCAAGCTCGTCGAGCATACGATGATGGTCGTTCTCGGCATCGAGCTCCGACAGTTCCTCGTCGATCTTCGCGCGCGGCCCTGACTTGTCGGGCCAATCGAAGCCGACCTGGGCAGCGCGACGCTGCAGCTTTGCCGCGCGCTCGAGCGCCGGAAGCGCCAGCGCAACGCCGGCAAGCGCGCTTTTATCGGGATTTGCGGCGCGTTCTTCAGCTTTAATCTTTTCCCAAAGGTGGTGGCCGCCATGGTCGGCATCGCCGAAGATGTGCGGGTGGCGGCGTTCCATCTTGCCGCAAATGCGCTCGAGCACGTCCTCGAGGGTGAAATGGCCAGCTTCCTCGGCCATCTGGCTGTGGAACACTACCTGGAGCTGGAGATCGCCTAGCTCGTCGGCCAGCGCATCCATGTTGTCGCGCGCGATCGCGTCGGCGACCTCATAGGCTTCTTCGATCGTATAGGGAGCGATGGTCGTGAAAGTTTGGACTGTATCCCATTCGCAGCCGGTCTTCGGATCGCGAAGGCGGCGCATGATCTCGCGGAGGCGCTCAAGGGGCATAGGGGGCCCCTACGCTTTCATAATCTACAAGTATGATAATATGCATTATGTAAAGTACCGCATGGATTAGGAGACGAGGATCAGCCAACGCCCTTCCACGCCCCAGCGGCTCAGCGTGGACAGATAATTCATGCCGAGGACGTTGAGATCATCGTTCTCGGCGATCTGAAGCCCGATATTCTGGCGAACGATGCTTCCAACCGTTAGCTCGTCGGCTTGCCCGCTGGACACTCGGATAATCCCGTTTCCCGTGCGGACATATTCGTCCGCGCGCGGCGAAACCTTCACACCCGCCTCGTTCGCGGTTCTGCGGTCTATCGTGGTCATGGTCGCGCCGCTGTCTACCAGGAACTTGACGTCGCGACCGTTGAGCTTCGCATGGACCCAGAAGTGCCCGTCGATGGCCATCGGAATACGGGTCACGCGCCCCTGAGTTACCGGACTTCCGATCGCCTCGGCCTTCAGACGCTGTGCGAGGTAGCCGAAATCGTCACGAAAAGTGAAAAGCACGAACCCCGCTGCGAAAATCACCGTCCACGCAAGCGCCATGGTCACCATTTTCGCTGCGGGCTCGCGCCGCGCCATCAGGGAGCCAAGCACAAGCATGATCGCCATCAATATGTAGACGCCGCCCAGCATGAGGTCGTTGGTCATCATTGTCTGAGCACCAGGTAGTTGCCCTCGACCCGCCATTGTTCGAGGGAAGACAGGAAATTCATCCCAAGAACATTGGTTTCGTCTCGATCATTGATGTCGACGGGAAAGTCCGTCCGACTGATCGACTGGACCTCGAGCCGATGGGCATAAGCCAGGACGACCGGTGCCGGACCATTCGCGGTATCGACAACGACATGTTGACCGCTGTTATCCACGCCTGCCGACTGGGCCAATTGGCGCGAGACGGTGGTCACGGACGCCCCGCTGTCGATGAGAAAACGCGACGGACGCCCGTTCACCTTGCCTTCGACCCAGTAATGGCCGTCTTCGCTGATTGGGATTCGAATCTCGTTCCCCGCCTCGATCGGCGAACCGATCGCCTCGGCCTTGATTCGCTGTCCGAAGGCCAGGAACTCGCTTCGGAATGCGAAAATGAGGAAGAATCCGGCGAAGATTGCGACCCAGGCCAACGCTATCTTGACCGTCTTGCCGAGTGGCAGCCGCCGGGCGATGAGCGACGTCAGGACGAGGACGATGACCATCGCATAGTAGATGACCTCGGGACCTCGTCCGCTCATCGAAGTTCGATCTCCAAGCCGTCGTAGGCCGGCGCTGCCCAGTCAGGCAGCTCCGCGATGAGCGAACGATAATCCAGGCCATTGCCCATGTGAACGAGATAGACTTGGCCGATCCGCAATTCCTGGGCCCAGCCGATCACAGCGTCGAGGTGCGCGTGGGTCGGGTGCGGGCGACGGGTCAGGCAATCTACGATCCACACGTCCGTCGCCTCGTAGAGCGCAGCCATTTCGTCCGTTAAGTCGCTAAAGTCTACGGCATAGGCCGCAGAATGATTGCCTTCGTTGAAGCGCATTCCAAGCGATGTGGGTCCACCATGCGGCTGATCGGTGAACTGCACCCGGATCCCACCGAAACCAAGCTCTTCACTCAGCACTCGTCCCTCGACGATCGGCCGATAGAATTCGGACTGCGCAAATGCATATTCGAACCGCTTCTCGAGCTCATCGAGCACATCCGCACGTGCGTGAAGGAGCACGGGACCGCCGAGCGCCTGCGATACCGGCCGAAGCTCGTCGATGCCGTGACAATGGTCTCCGTGGGCATGCGTGACGATGACCCCGTCGAGGCGAGCGATCTTGGCAGCCAGGAGCTGTTGTCGAAGGTCCGGCCCGCAATCGACCAAGACGCGCTCTCCCGCGCTTTCAATCAGGATCGAGGTTCTCAACCTGGAATTGCGCGGCTCGTCAGGATCGCACTGTCCCCAGTCGTTCCCGATCTTCGGAACGCCCGTAGACGTTCCGCATCCGAGAATCCGGATTCTCACGTTGCTTTCTTGAAGAGTCTGAAGAAGTTGGCGGTAGTCGCTTCGGCGAGTTGTTCGGAATCCTCACCCCGCAACCGGGCGACAAACGCAGCGGTATCCACAACGAATGCCGGCTCGCACTTCTGCCCGCGATGCGGAACCGGAGCGAGGAACGGCGAATCCGTCTCGACCAGCATCTGATCCGCCGGGAGCCATTTGGCCGTCGCCTGGAGGTCCTGCGCATTCTTGAACGTCACGATACCTGAGAGCGAGATGTAGAACCCGAGGTCCAGCCCCCTGCGAGCAAGCTCCGCCGAGCCGGTGAAGCAATGCAAAACGCCGGTAACGCCCCCCTCCTTAACGGCACGCTCGAGGATTTCGGCAGTATCCCCTTCGGCATCGCGCGTATGCACGACCAGCGGGAGGCCCGTTTCGCGCGCGGCATCGATATGAGCCTGGAAACGGTCGCGCTGCGCCTGGCGGTCGGACTTGTCGTAATAATAATCGAGTCCGCATTCGCCTATGGCGATCACGCGCCGATGGTCGGCCGCTTCGACGAGCGCTGCTGAGCCGAGGTCGGGGTGCGCATCAGCTTCGTGCGGATGGACGCCGATGCTCGCCCAGACGTCTGGCTCCCGCTCGGCTACGCCCACGATCTGATCCCATTCGCGCTGGCGAGTGGAGATGTTGAGGAAACCGGTGACACCGCGACTTCTCGCGTTTTCAAGCACTTCGGCCTGGCGTTCTGCGAGGCCCTCGTAATTCAGGTGACAATGGCTGTCGATCAGCCTCACGCGGCCGCCTCTTCGTCTGCCGGAAGCTCAAGACGCGGGAAAAGAGGAACCGGCTGGGCGAGACGGAAATCGCTTTCCGCAAGCGGTGAGTACCAGTGACTTAAGATGTCATCGAAGGTTCGAATCTCGGGCGCCACATTCATCGCGTCGAGTAGCCGATCGGCGCTGCCGGGAATGATAGGCCGGATCCCAACTGCCAGGATGGCAATGCAGATGTAGAGCGTGGCCAGCACGGTCTCCATCCGCTCAGGATTGGTCTTCTTGAGCGCCCAGGGCGCCTGTTCGTCGATGTACGCATTGCAGGCGAAGACCGCGTGGATCCACGCCTCGCAGGCTTTGGAGAGCGCCAGATCGCCGTACACCGCCGGCATGGTTTTGCCGACTGTTCCGCAAACGACGTCGAACAGCGCGTTGTCCGCCTCGTTGTGGCCGTGGATCTCCGGCAGTCCGCCGCGGCAATTGCGAACGATCTGGGTAAGAACGCGCTGGGCGAGATTGCCGAAGCTGTTGGCGAGCTCGGCATTGGCTCGGTTGACGATCGCCTCCGCGCTGTAGCTGCCGTCCTGGCCGAACGTCACTTCCCTCAGCAGGAAATAGCGCAAAGCGTCGACGCCGAAGCGCTCGGCGAGCACCATCGGATCCACGACATTGCCGACGCTCTTCGACATCTTCTCGCCACGACTGAGAAGGAAACCGTGGCCGTAGACCTGCTTCGGAAGAGCGAGCCCGGCCGACATCAGGAACGCCGGCCAATAGACCGCATGGAAGCGAACAACATCCTTGCCGATCAGGTGCACGTCGGCCGGCCAGTAGCGTCGCCAGAGCTCTGTATCGTCGGGATAGCCGAGGCCTGTGATGTAGTTGGTGAGCGCGTCGAGCCAGACGTACATCACATGATTGTCGCCGCCCGGCACCGGGACGCCCCAGTCGAAGCTAGTCCGCGAGATGCTGAGGTCCTTGAGACCACCTTCGACGAAGCGGATGACCTCGTTGCGACGGCTGTCAGGCCTAATAAACTCCGGATTGGCAGCATAGAGCTCAAGAAGCGGCTGCTGATATTTCGACAGCCGGAAGAACCAGCTTTCCTCGACGGTCCATTCGACCGGCGTGCCTTGCGGCGAAAGCTTGGAGCCGTCGTCGGCCGTCCTCAGCTCGTCGTCATCGTAATAGGCTTCGTCACGAACCGAATACCAACCCTCGTAACGATCGAGGTAAAGGTCCCCCCTCTCCTCCATCGCCTTCCAGATCGCCTGGCTCGCGCGATAATGATCGGATTGCGACGTCCGGATGAAGCGATCGTACGATACGTTAAGTATGTCACACATCTCTTTAAAAAGACGTGACATTTTGTCAGCAAGGGCACGCGGTTCGATGGCCTCGTCCCTGGCCGCCTGGGCCATCTTGAGCCCATGCTCATCGGTACCGGTTTGAAAGCGAACGTCCCTTCCCTGCTGCCGCTGGAACCGCGCGATCGCATCGGCCGCTATCGCCTCATAGGCGTGGCCGATGTGCGGCGGTCCGTTCGGGTAGCTGATCGCTGTTGTGATGTAGAAGGGCTCGGACATTCGTCGCCGCACCTAGCGGCGAGCGCCTAGAGCTTCAAGGAAGTGAGCAGGTGGAGCAATGTCCGAGGCATGCTTCAGGTCGTCAAGGACGACTGGTCCGGCTCACCGGTTCGGCGACTTCGGCAAGGAAGCCGCCGATCTGGAAGACCGTGGCCGCTGCGTCGAGCGTCACGCGCGGCGCAACAACCGCCAGCTCGCGCGCTTTCTCGTAAGCATTGAGCGCCCGCTCGAGCGAGGCGCCTCGTAGCCCCCGCGCCTCGCGCGCGATTAAGGAGGGCGCAAGCTCGAGGAAAGCCGCATAGCGTTCGGCCGACGCTTTCTTGCCGAGCTCGTTGGCAAGTTCGGCGCGTCGTGCATTGGTCGGATCACCCTGGCGGAGGATAGCGACGGCGGCGTCCTCGAGTTTCGCCAGACCAAGTTCAGCAAAGGCCAGCGCCCTGCCCGCCGAGCCGAACGACATTCCAACGATCTTCTTACGCTCAGTTTCGCTCAACCCTGACGACCGAGCTTCGAGGATTGACGTCATGGCGTCATCGCCAAGCGCTTCAAAATGCAGGAGGCGACACCGTGACCGGATCGTCGGCAGAAGCCGTCCGGGCGCATGGCTGACGAGGAAGAAAAGCGTATTCTGCGGAGGTTCCTCAAGCATTTTCAGGAGCGCGTTCGACGCTTCCTTGTTGAGCTCTTCCATGCTGTCGATCACGGCGACGCGCCACGGCGACAGCGCCGCCGTCATGCTCATGAACTCGCCCAGCTCGCGAATCTGACTGACCGTGATGTCTCGCGCGAGTCCCTCGCCCTTTTCCTTTGGAAGCCGCTCGAGCCAACGCATGTCGGGATGGCTTTCGGCATCGACCAGCCTGACCATCGGGTGGCCATCGGGCGTCTCCAAGCCCGGAAGCTCGATCGACGGCCCCGCACCGTCGGCGAGAACCCTTCGCGCAGCCACACGCGCAAAGGTCGCTTTTCCGACACCCTTGGGGCCCGCGAGCAGCCACGCATGATGTAGCTTGCGGCTAGCCCACGCCGAAGCGAAGGCATCCAAAGCCCTGTGCTGGCCAACGATCATGGCAGCAGATCCGCGATGGCGTCGAGCAGTCGCGGGGTAACTTCCTCGGCTTCTCCGGCAGCATCGATAATTCTTACCCGGCCAGGTTCCTCCGCAGCAATCAGTCTGAAAGCCAGGTCGACCTTCTGGTGGTAGCCCTCAGGACGGCCTCCGATCCGGTCGCTTTCCTCATTGTCACGGGCGCGGGCGCGGGCGCCGCCTTCGGCAAGGGCGAGGATGAGCGTCCGATCCGGAAAGCAATCGCCCACTCCGAACGCGTTGATCTCGCGCACCATCTCGATCCCGAGGCCTCCGGCGCCGCCCTGGTACGCCAGCGAGCTGTCGATGAAGCGGTCGCTGAGAACCCAGCGGCCGGCCTCAAGAGCCGGGCGAACAATCTTGTCCACGTGATCCGCCCGGGCGGCGGCGAATAGCAATGCTTCAGCCCGCGCTCCCCATCTTTCATCGGATCCGGCCAGCAACAACTCACGGATCTTTTCCGCCCCTTCGCTTCCGCCCGGTTCGCGCGTCACCAGCACTTCGATGCCGCGTTCTTGAAGTGAATCGGCGAGCGCCTTCACCTGCGTCGACTTGCCGACCCCTTCCCCCCTTCGAGCGTGATGAACCTGCCGCGGCCCACTCTACTTCAGATAAGCTGCTTGAGGCCGAGCCAGATCCGCCCGAAGAAGCCCGCCTTGCCGATGTCCTCGCCGGCGACCAACGGAACGACCTGAGGCGCGCTATCGCCGGTGCTAACGATCAGCTGCGCGACTTCCTGCCCTTTTGAGATGGGTGCGACCAGCGGGCCCTTGTAGCGAACCTTCATGGTCAGGGGTTTGTTCGTGACCTGCAGTGCCGCTGGGACCGTGACCGAAAGATCGCGCGGGGCCACCAATTGCACTTCGTTCGAGCTTCCGAGTTGGACCTGTGCTGTTGCGACCTTGTCGCCCGCCTTGAAGAGCGGCTTGTTGTTCCAGGCGTTGAAACCCCACAGGATCAGCCGCGTCGACTCCGTGACGCGCTGGTTCCAGCTATCCATGCCGGCGAGCACTTCGATCAGGCGTCGTCCGTTCTGCTCGGCGGAACCAGTGAATCCGTAGCCCGCCTCATCCGTATGACCAGTTTTAAGGCCATCGGCGCCGGGCACGTGTCCTAGGATAGGATTGCGATTCGCCTGGGTTATGTCCTGTCCCGCACCCATCGTCTTGCCCCAGGTGAAGCTCGGCAGCGAATAGAACTGCTTGTAGAGCTTGTAATGGTGCTCGATCTCCCAGTCGGCGAGCTTTGCGAGGTCGCGAGCGCTGACGTAGGTGACGCCATTATCCGGCCAGCCGTTGGCGGTCCCGAAATGGCTGTTCGTCAGACCGATGCGCTGCGCCAGCGCATTCATCTGATCTGTGAACGCCTGCTCCGTGCCGGCGATGCACTCGGCCAGCACTACCGATGCGTCGTTTCCGGATAGCGTAACGATGCCCTTCAGAAGGTTCTCGACGCTGACCTGTTCGTTGGCGCTGAGGAACATCGTCGATCCGGCCTGCGGCCCGTGCCACTTCTGCCATGTTTCCGGGCGCACCGTGCACATCTTGTTGAGGGGCAGCTTGCCCTGGTCGATCAGCTCGAAGGCGACGTCAGTCGTCATCATCTTCGCCATCGATGCCGGCGGCATATGCATGTCCGGGTTCTTGGCAAAGAGTACCGCGCCCGAATTGACGTCGTAGAGGAAGGCGAGCTTCGCAGGCGTGTCGAACTGCGGAGCGGCGGCGGGCGCTGCGCTCGCGAGAAGGACGGAGGCGGCGGTGGTGAGAAGGATGGTGCGCGGCATCGAAACTGTTGGGATCCCCTGGTTCAGGCTGTCGAGACTACCTGTCTATCGTCCGGCAATCGCGTCCGCCAGAACTCCGACCGAAATCGCGTAGAAATTCGAACAATTGTAATCGAGGATGGACCGATAGTTGGTGCTGAGCAGGAACGCGCGTGCGTCAGGGCCGTCAGGCTCGATCAGGGCGGCCTGCTCTTTGTCTGGGAGCGAGCGACCGATCGGGGTCACGCCCATCGCGCGCCACTCCCGCATCGTCAGCCAGCGGCTCATCCGCCGATAGACCTGAGGGCACCGCGGCGAGGTGATTCGCGAGACGATCGCGTATCGGTTTAGGCTTGAAGGAGTGCGGACGGCTATTCCCCATGGCACGTCCGGCTTCCAGCCGGCATCGCGCATGTAGGCAGCGATCGACGCCAGGCCGTCGAGCTCGTTGCGCCAGATGTCGGCATAGCCGTCGCCATCGCCGTCGGCGCGGAGGCGAAGCGCCACCGAGGGCATGAATTGCGGATAGCCCGTCGCACCAGCCCAGCTGCCCTTCAGGACGTAGCGGGGGACGCCGAGATCGATCAGCTTTAGCGCGCTGACGAACTCGCTTTCGAAGAATTCGCGGCGGCGGCCGTAATAGCCGAGGCTGGCGAGTGCATTCAGGAGGTCGGTGCTTCCGGTAACGGTGCCGTAGCTCGTCTCCATGCCCCAGATCGACATCAGTATCGCGGGATCGACTCCGTAGCGCGATTCGAGACGGCGCAGGCCGTCATAATTCTCGCGGTAATTGGCTTGGCCGCGCGAAATCAGCGAGCGCGTCACGTGCACCCGCAGGTACGGCGACAAGGTGCCGACGACCCCGCCCGAAGATCGCGCCACGGGCTCGGTGCGCTCCATCTCGATGGCACTCGAATTGACGGATAATCCCGGCACGTAGCCCTGGATCGTCGATTCACGCACGCCCTGAAGCCTCGCCAGGGACGCGAGGCGGATCTTGTAGGCGTCCCAGCTGTACGCGGAGGATTGTGCCGCTACCGCAAGCGCAACGGAGGGGTGCGCCTGGCCAGCCGGCTGAACGGAAGGCTCCGGCGATGCATTACCGATCGAAGCGGCTGATGCCGCAACCCAAACCCATGAACTCATCGCCGACAATTACGCCTCCTCACCACATCCGAGGCTAGAGGGGAAAACCCCCATGCGGCCAGCTTGGTTCACCGTATGCCTTGCACGTCCCGTCGCGGCACGCGATAGCGCGCTGCCAGACGGATGGGTGGCCGAGCGGTTTAAGGCACCGGTCTTGAAAACCGGCGATGGTGCAAGCTGTCCGTGGGTTCGAATCCCACCCCATCCGCCATCGGCACGATGCCAGTCTGAATCGGCTCTTATGGCGAGGGACGATTCGTCATCTTGATTCGGATGTCGTCGATCTGGCGCTGTAGCGCTGCATATTGGCTGGCGGCGTCGCGGATAGTCCCGCGTCGGTTATGTTCCGGAACCCAAATTCCGTCCTTGAGCCAATTGCTGAACCCGCTACCCTTAAACCAGGATTGGAACATGCCGGCATCGACCGGTTCCGCGTTCGACAAATATTTCAGAACCTTGTCGTCCTTGGCCGCTTCCGGAGCCATCCAGCGGCTTACGATATCGATCTCGTCGAGCACATGGAGCAACTCGTGCTCCATGATGATTGCAAAGAGTTGGCGACTGAGATCGTCGTTCGGCTGAGGACGATCGCCTTCAAGTACGTAAACGTTGATTGTCGCGTCGAAGAGCACGTCGCCGCCTTGAAACTGCCACTTCGGAAATGTGGTGCCTACCTGCCGCCACTGCGTGGGATTTGGGAACGTCACGACGAAATCCGTCACGGTCAGTCCGTGAACCACTCCTAGGCCGTTGCCATGGCCACCGGCTGCCGATTTGAGCAGCGCTACCATCCTTTCGGGGCTGATGAACTCCGGCGCGGGCACGCTCGTGGTGGGTAGCCCCGGCGGAATTTTCAGGCCGTACATCGCCGCGGGCATCACGCCCTTCCCGAATGAGATGCGCGGCTTGAAATCATAGACGGGACAGCCACTCAGCTGCTGGAGCATTGCACCCCTCTGCTTTGCTACGTCACCTGCGGCTTCGCGCTAACACATTGGTATCCGAGATACTATCGACGCGCGCCGTCGTTCATCGAACGATGCTAGCCCCTTTCAATCCCTTGCTAGACATTCAGCTTGCATTCACGCTACAAATGTAGCACTCTACAAATGTAGCGCGGCGATTCTGCCGCCTCGAGCAGGATTTGAAGATGCTCAGCAAGCTTCCGCCCCGCGAACGGCAGATCGTCGATATCCTCTATGAAAGAGGTCCCCTGCTCGTCGCCGAAATCTGCGATGCGCTGCCCGACCAGCTGAGCGGCTCGGCGGTTCGGGCGATGCTCAAGCGGCTCGAGGACAAGGGCTTCGTCCAGCGCAGCGAATCGGAGCGCGGCTTATCTCTACAGCCCGGCGGTGTCGGACACGCGTCGCCAAGAAATCCGCGCTGAGCGAGATCGTCCGGGTCTTCTTCAACGGCTCGCCGGCGAGCGCGGCGAGCGCGCTGCTCGGCATGTCGGACAAGCTCAAGGAAGACGAGCTCGACGAGCTCGAGCAGATGATCGCCCGCGCACGGCAGGCGAAAGGGGGCAAGTGATGTCACGTCCTCATCGCAATCGCGCTCAAGTCGCTGCTCGATCGCCGGGCTGACGCTCGGCCTGCTTGCGCTGATGAAGCACCGTTCGGCCGCCGAGCGCTCCTGGGTTGCGCACATCGGCCTGCTCGCGCTGGTGATCATGGCCTTCGCGCCGCTGGTGCTGCCGAGCTGGAACGTCGAGGCCCCCGCCCTGTTCGGCCAGACGCCGGCTATCGCAAGCCGCGCTGCAGCGACCGCGCCAGCCCCGAGCCGCAGCTGCCCCGGTCACGCACGTCAGTTCGCTGCCGGTTCTGCGCCGCCAAGGCGACCAACCCGCCGCACGTCGATCAGCGCGGCAGCGGCGGCATCTGCCATCTACGCGGTGCCTGCGGCGATCCTGCTGTTCATCACCTTGCTTGCGCTGGCCCGGCTGGTCGCGCTCCGGGCCCGCGCCGAGGTGCTGGTCGACGGCCATTGGCTGAGCGCCCTCGCCCGCGCGCAGCGCCGCATGGGGTTCAAGCACGGCACCGCTCTGCTCACCAGCAACGAGCTCGCCTCGCCGATCAGCTGGGGCCTGATGCGTCCGGTGATCCTGCTCAACACCCGCGCGGTCGAAGCGTCCGGCGAAGCCGAGGCGATCATCGCCCACGAGCTTGCGCACGTCGCCCGCATGGACTGGGTCAAGCTGCTGCTCGCCCGGATCGCGACGGCGCTCTTCTGGTTCAACCCGCTCGTTTGGATGCTCGCCCGCGAAGCGCACCAGCTGCGCGAGGAAGCCGCCGACGACGCCGTGCTCGCGCCGACATCGCCGACACCGATTATGCCCAGCTGCTGGTCGGCGTTGCCCGGCACGAATGCCCGGGCCTGCTGCTCGGCGCGCACGGCGTCGCGCCGTCGAAGAGCTCGCTTGCCCGCCGCGTCGCTCGCGTCCTCGACGGCAAGTCGGTGCGCGGGCCGGTCGCGCGCTGCTTCGCGCTCGGCGTGTTCGTCGGCGCGGTCCTCGTCGCCGCCCCGCTCGCGGCGCTGACGTTGACGCCTGCCGGCACCGCTAAGCTGACCAACGCCGCGAGCGGCAAGGTTTCGGCAAGCGCACCAGCATCAGCCTATTATCCCGAGACACGCGAAGTTCCGGTCGACCTGCCACACATCATCGCGAAGGGTGTTTCGACTTCGGTAGCAAGTGCCGTCGCGGCGATCGGCCAGAGTCCTCAACCCGATTTCCGGGCCACAGGTCCTGACGGGTCTACAGTCACCCGGATCAATGGCGTGACGGTCGCGACCGCCGCAAGCGGCGCAACCGTGACGGAGGGCAGCGGGACGACAGTTTCGAGAGCACCGAGCGGCGCCACCGTCACGGTCTATCCGCCGAACGCAAACGGAAAACGAAAGGTGGTTGCGGTCGCTGCCAACGGAGCGACTGCGGTCAGCTATGTCGCCGCGAACGCCGAACCGGGAATGGTGGTCGCAGGCCAGCCCGATGTGCATGCACGCGAGAGGAGCGCGATCGATACCGCGGTCGCGATGAAAGCGGTTGGGGTCACTCCCGAATATGTCGCGTCGATCAAGTCAGTGCTGCCGCAGTTGCGTTTGACGAGCGAGGATGTCGTCCAGCTGAAGGCCGTCGGCGTGACCCCCGATTTCATCCAGGAACTGGCGCGGGACGGATATCGCAACGTCGACGTGGAAGACATCATCGGCGCCTTCGCCGCCGGAGTACGCTCCGATTACATTCGCGGAATGGCGGCCGTGGGATACTCGCGGATACAGCTTGAACAACTCACGGAGCTCAGGGCCGTTGGAGTCATGCCGAGCGATGTCGAACGTTTTCGCCGAGCGGGCTTTACCCATCTCGGCGTCGATGAGCTGGTCCAGGCCAAAACGATGGGCCTGACGCCAGAGGAGATAAAGGCGAGCCGCGACGATCCGTGACATCCAACTGACCCGCTAAACTGAGGAATAAGGTGAACTGAAACGCCCGATTTGGGCGGACGGGCGAACTTTGCCCAGCCACATTGAACAGCCACATTGAAGGAGACCGACCATGAACCGCGTTTTCGCACTTATCGGTGCCCTGCTTCTCGCATTCATCAGCATCTCGTCGGCATGCACCGCCGGCTCGCCGGATTGGATTCACTTCACGCTCGAGCCCGACCGCGGCAATGGAGGGCAGATCGAGGCCCGATTTCGCGGCGAAGACCACGGCGGTATCGACAACAACTGGTCGACCGACTTTCGCCCGACCGACCTCGTCGGACTCGACCTTGCGGGGTTTCGTGGCGCCGGTAGCCGTCCCCTCCGCTTCGCCGTGATCCGCGAAGCCGGAAGGCTCGATTGCTCGGGCAATGGCGGCAATTCCTACGCGCACGGCAATTGCAGCTTCACTCGCCAATCCGGCTTCACGCAGCTGCTCGAGAGCCGCGGGATTGGCCGGCCGACACTCGAGCAAGCGTTCGGACTGATGGCGGTCAATGCTCGCCGCGAGGTCATCGATGCGGTGGCGGCGGCCCATTATCCGACGCCATCGATCGACAATCTGATGGCGCTCTCGGCGCTCGACGTCACCGGCGCCTACATCAGCGAGATGGCCCGTGCCGGCTATCGCCCGCGGCTCGATTGACGCTTGATCGAGTTCAAGGCGCTGAACATCACGCCGCAATGGATCGCCGGCTTTCGTCCGCATCGGCTACGCGAACCTGCCCGGCGACGAGCTGGTGCAGCTCAAGGCGCTCGACATCACGCCCGAGTTCATCGCCGGCTTCGACCGCATCGGCTATCGCCATCTGCCGGTCGATCAGCTCGTCCAGCTGAAGGCGCTGGATATCACGCCCGAGTTCGTTCAGAGGGTCGCGGCCGTCGATTCCGGACTGCCGCCAGTCGACAAGCTGGTGGAGCTGAAGGCCTTCGGTCGGAAACATTAGGTACGTTCGTCGGGCCGTCGGCGCTGCCGAGCGGCCCGCCGAAACGTCTGTCGATTGGTCGAAGTGCTGTGGCGGCGTCACCCCGCTCACATCAACCTCCAAAGATAACAGAGGGGATTTGAATGCGGGCATTCGTGCTTGCGGGTGTCGCCGCAACTGCACTCGTCACCGGTTCACCGGGTGTTGCCAGGCAGAATGGGCCGGCAAACCAGGAGGCACCTTCGCCGACGGCGGGGAATCGGACGACCGTCTACGACGCGGCCTTCTTCGCGCAATATGCGCCGCGTACGGCGTACGACATCGTTCAGCATGTCCCGGGCTTTACCCTCGATCTCGGGCAACAGTGCGGCTTCGACCGGCGTGGACGTGCGCGGCTTCGCCGGGACCGCCGGCAATGTCGTCATCAACGGCGCGCGGCCGAGCACAAAATCCGAGACGCTCGACATCCTGCTCAGTCGAATCCCCGCCTCGCGTGTGATCCGCGTCGAGGTCGGTCCCGGCGATCTCTACGGCGCCGATTATTCGAGCAAATCGCAGGTCGCGAACATCATCCTCAGCGAGCGGCGGAGGAATCGCCGGCAATATCGTCGTCACGGCGGTGCACCACTGGTTCGGCGCGATCATTCCCACAGCGAGCGCCTCCATCAGCTTCAGCAAGGGGCCCTCGACCTTCAATCTCGCCGCGGATACCCGCCGCACCGACTATTACGAGGAGGGCTTCGATCGCGTAACGTCGGAGCCCGACGGGCGAGCTGCTCGAGTTCCGGCGCAAGTACAACAGCATCCATCCCCACGACCCGTTCGTTTCCGGCAGCTGGGCGATGGAGAAGGCGGACAACAATTCTTTCCATCTCAACGCCCGATATCAGCCCAGCACTTTCATCCTTCGCCAGAGCAATCATGTCGAACCGACGGGCGAGGAAGCGCACGACAATTCGCTAATCGAGGACTACAAGACCGGCATTACCGAGTTCGGCGGAGACGTCACACGGCCGCTCGCGGGCGGCGCGATCAAGTTCGTCGGCCTTGCAAACCGCCAACGCAGGACGACGCTCGACGAATATGATTCCGGAGATCTGGGCCACACGGAGGTCGTCGGCGGCTCACAGCAGCTGACCAAGTCCCAGCGCAACGAAACGATCGGACGGCTGACCTGGAGCAGGCAGGACCTTTTCGGGTTCCAGTTCGAAGCGGGCGGCGAAGCGGCTTTGAACACGCTCGACTATCATCAGGAGCTATTCCTGATCGAGGAAGGCGGCGAGAAGATGCCGATCGACCTTCCGATCCAGGACGCGCGGGTGAAGGAGAACCGCGGTGAGGTCTGGGTCAACGGCGGCAAGATGCTGACCAAGAAGCTGCGCATGGACGCCGGCCTCAATTTCGAATTCTCTCACCTGACCGTGAATGGCGACGCATCCGCTGACCGCAGAGCTCAAATTCCTGAAGCCGAGCATCACCTTCGACTGGCAGGCGCCGCGCGCGCTGCACACGCAGTTCATCCTGCGCCGTACCGTCGCACAGCTCGACTTCTTCGATTTCATCAGCTCAGCGGATCTCTCGGTCGGCGGCCGCGTCAACGGCGGTAATGCCGATCTCCAGCCGCAGCGGACATGGGAAACGCACTTCGTCGTCGACCATCCCGTGTTCGGAAAGCGGCCAGGTTCGCCTCGAACTCGGCTACGATCCTCGTCAGCCTGCTCCAGGACCGGGTCCTGGTATTCGACAACGAAGGAAACGCCTTCGATGCCCCCGGCAATCTCGGCACGGGGCGACAGATGTATGCCGACCTGACCTTCGACGCCCCGCTGGATCAGCTATGGAAGGGGCTTCATGTGAAGCTCCACGGAAACATCCAGCGCACGCGTGTCGACGACCCAATTAGCCACCAGCCGCGCGACTGGAGCGGCTTCTATCCGCGATGGCAATGGGACGCCGACATCCGCCGCGACATCGGCAAGTTCGCCTACGGCTTCTTGCTCAACGACTATCGCCGCGTCACTTTCTATCGGACCGACGAATTCGACACCAATTGCAACGCAGCTCCGTTCGTGAGCGGATTCATCGAATATCGCCCGAAGCCGAACCAGACGCTGACGTTCAACATCGACGATCTGACGGACATCGGCGGCGCTCGCGACCTCGTCATTTTCGATCCTGACCGGCGCGCAGGCCAGCCCAGCGAGCTCGAGCATCGCTTCCGCAACAGCCACATGCGCGTCGGCCTTACGTTCAAGCAGAGCTTCGGCGGCGGCGGCGGAACGAAGGTGGCGAAAGCGCCATAACGAGTCTAAGGAGCGCGCGACTTCTGACATCGCGGGGGACAGCAAGTTGGCGACTTCACGCATCGCGGACGCACAGCACGACGACACTGGGCATCATGAGCCGAAGCTCCTTCCGTTCGACTGGGCGGATCCGTTCGACCTCGATCACCAGCTGACCGACGAGGAGCGGCTCGTCCGCGATACGGCCGAAGGCTATGCGCAGGAGAAGCTGCAGCCGCGCGTCACCTCCGCCTATCTGGAGGAGCGATTCGACCGCGAGATCATGAGCGAGATGGGCGAGCTTGGCCTGCTCGGCGCGACGATCCCTCACGAATATGGCGGCGCCGGCCTCGGCTACGTCAGCTACGGCCTTATCGCGCGCGCCGTCGAGCGGGTCGACAGCGGCTACCGCTCGGCCTGCTCCGTCCAGTCGAGCCTCGTGATGTACCCGATCTTCGCCTACGGCTCGGAGGAGCAGCGGCGGAAATATCTTCCGAAGCTCGCGAGCGGCGAATGGGTCGGCTGCTTCGGCCTGACCGAGCCCGATTCCGGCTCCGACCCGGGAAGCATGCGGACCCGCGCCGAGAAGACCGCCGACGGCTATCGTCTCACCGGCACCAAGATGTGGATCACCAATTCGCCGATCGCCGACGTCTTCGTCGTCTGGGCGAAATCGGACGCGCACGGCGGCAAGATCCGCGGATTCGTGCTCGAAAAGGGCATGGCCGGCCTCTCGGCGCCGAAGATCAAGGAGAAGCTGTCGCTTCGCGCCTCGATCACCGGCGAGATCGTGATGGACGGAGTCGAGGTCGGTGAAGATGCCCTCCTGCCCAATGTCGAAGGGCTGAAGGGCCCGTTCGGCTGCCTCAACCGCGCCCGCTACGGCATCGCCTGGGGCTCGATGGGCGCGGCCGAGGTCTGCTACGCAGCTGCCCGCCAGTACACGCTCGACCGCAAGCAGTTCGGAAGACCGCTCGCCTCCAACCAGCTCGTCCAGCTCAAGCTCGCCAACATGGCGACCGAGATCACGCTCGGCCTTCAGGCGGCGCTTCGTGTTGGCCGCAGGCTCGAAGCTGGCGAGCTGGTCCCTGAGACGATCAGCCTCATCAAGCGCAACAATTGCGGCAAGGCGCTCGATATCGCCCGCATTGCGCGCGACATGCACGGCGGCAACGGCATTTCCGCCGAGTTCCAGGTGATGCGCCACGCGGCGAACCTCGAGACGGTCAACACCTACGAAGGTACGCATGACGTCCACGCGTTGATCATGGGCCGCGCGATCACGGGACTTTCCGCCTTCTAGCGAACAGCTGTAATCCCCCTATGTTCGGCATCGGACAATCGGGGGAAGTCACATGATCGGCTGGATCGTCCTTGGCGTCGTCGTCCTGCTGCTTCTCTACTTCATCGCCATCTACAACCGTCTGGTCCGTCTGCGCGCGCTGGTGAAGGAAGGCGTTCAGCGGGATCACCGTCCAGCTCCGCCGCCGCGCCGACCTGATCCCCAACCTGGTCGAGACCGTGCAGGGCTACGCCAGCCACGAGCGCGAGGTGTTCGAGGAAGTCTCAAAGCGCGCGCGCCACGTCGGTTAGCGCCGGCAGTGTCGAGGCGACGGCCCAGGCCGACGCACAGATGACCGGCCTGCTCGGTCGGCTGTTCGCCGTCGCCGAGGCCTATCCGGAGCTCAAAGCCAACACCAATTTCCTTCAGCTGCAGGATCAGCTCTGCGAGCATCGAGACCGAGCTGCAGGGCGCTCGGCGCTACTACAACGCGACCGTTCGCGACCTGAATTCCACCATCCAGAGCTTCCCGCCGTCGTTGATCGCGCGGCCGATGGGCTTTACCGAGGAGCCCTTCTACCAGGACGAGGACCCGGCGATCCAAAGCGCGCCGAAAGTGTCGTTCGCCCGTCCGGCGGCCTGACATGCGCATCCTCCGGCGGCACGCTTGCAGCCCTGCTTGCTCTTCATTCCTGCTGCCGCTCGCGCGGACGAGCGGATTCTGCACTATCTCAGCGACGTCCAGGTCCAGAAGGACAGCTCGATCGAGGTCACCGAGACGATCGACGTCCGGGCCGAGAACGACCGCATCAACCACGGCATCTATCGCGACTTCCCGACCCGCTATCGAGGGCCGAACGGCACGCAATTCCACGTCCGCTTCACCTTCGAAGGCGCGACTCTCGACGGAGCCCGGTCAAGGCATCAGTCGGCCCATCTGGAACGGGCATGCGGATCAAGCTCGGCGATCCGGACAGTCTGCGTGTCCGTCGGCGAGCATGAATATGTGATCCACTATCGCGCGACGCGGGAGATCGGCCGGTTTCCCGAAGTTCGACGAGCTCTATTGGAACGCTACTGGCAACGGGTGGATCTTCCCGATCGACGTTGCCGAGGCGCGGATCCGGCTTCCCGAGCCGGTCAAGTTCGGCCAGCGCGCGGTCTACACCGGTCCGCCTAGGGTCGACGGCATACGACGCGGAAGTGGTCGACGAGAAGCCCGGCGAGATCACCTTCCGGACGACCCAGCCGCTTAGGCCCCTACGAAGGCCTGACAGTCGCGGCCGCCTTCCCCAAGGGTGTCGTTGCTGAGCCCACGCCGGGCAGCCGCGCGCTCGACTTGCTGCCCGACTACGGCCCGCCGGCTGCTCGGACTCCTTGGCCTCATCGGCCTTTGCTGCATTCTATTACGTCGCCTGGCAACGCGCCGGCAGGAATCCCCGGGCAGGAACGGTCGTGCCGATCTTCACTCCTCCCGACGACCTCAGCCCAGCGGGCATGCGATACGTGACCCGAAATGGGCGTCCGACAACCGGACCTTCGCGGCCGCGCTCGTCGACATGGGGGTCCACGGACATATCCGCCTCATCGAGGAAGACCGCGGCTGGTTGTCCGGCAAGCACATGCGCCTCGAACGGCTAGCCGGAAAGGAGCCTCTGTCGCCGATGAAGAGGAAGCGGCGCTCGACTGCCTCTGCCGACCCGGCGAGGAAATCATGATGGAGCAAAAGAACCATGAGAACTTTTCTGCGGCGCAGAATGCGTTGCAGGAGATTTTGAAGGTTCGCTATGAAGGAAAAATGTTCAAGCGGAACTACGGTTGGGCTGGCGCAGGGCTATTCATATTCGCGGCGTGCTTCTGGCTTGTTTGCGCCGCGGTCGACCTGGCAACGGGAGGCGCGTTGGTTTGGCAGGTCGGTGTGGTTCTTGGCATCCTCGCTGCCTGCGCCTTGCTTTGGCTTGCATTCCATGAGTCTCCGGCGACGGCAAGTGCCTCCTCTCACTCGTCGGCTTCGTCGGTCTTGCTACGGCAATGGTGCTTGGCTCGCCGATCTTCGGCGATGCATTGAACAGCGGTTGGTGGCTCCCGCTTATCCTCCCGCTCTTGGCCGTGCCGATCGTGCTTTCCGCCTTCTGGTGGATTGCTGCTCCCACGCCCGATGGGCGCAAGGTCCTCGACCACATCGCCGGGCTTCAAACAGTATCTGACGATCACCGAGCGCGAGCGTCTCGATCGGATGACCGAGCCGCGCGACACGCCCGAGCTGTTCGAGAAATATCTGCCCTATCGCGATTGCGCTCGCCGTCGAGAATCGCTGGGCCAATCGATTCGAAGGCGTCCTCGCCGCAGCCTCGGCGCAGGGCCAGCAGACCTTCGGCTGGTATTCGGGTTCGAGCAGTCCGTGGAGCAATCCGACCGGCTTCGTCGATAACGTCGGCTCCTCGCTGTCGAGCGCCGTCGGCTCCGCCTCGACCGCGCCGGGCTCGGGCGGCGGCGGGTCGTCAGGCGGCGGCGGAGGCGGAGGCGGCGGCGGAGGCTGGTAAGCTAGAGCTCGGCCCGGCCGGCGAAAGAAGGCGATCGGCTCGTCGCGATAGACGCCGTCGGCCTGGCGGACGAATCCCAGCCGCTCGGCAAGCTTCATTGAGGCCGCGTTCTCGAGGTCGATGATGGCCGGGTAGGTTTCGGCGCCAATCTCCCGCTCGGCCCAGTCCAGCGCTGCCTTGCAGGCCTCGAACGCGATCCCTTGCCCGTGCACCGAACGATCGAAGATCCAGCCCATCTCGGGCTCGTCGAGGATCAGCGGCTCCATCTCGCGGTGGAACTGGAAAAAGCCGCAATGGCCGACCATCCGGCCGTCACTCTTCTGTTCGACCGCCCACGGACCCATTCCGATGAGCGACCACATGCCGACGCCGGACATGCAGCCGACGCCAGGAATCCTCGCGGCTCACCGGCTTGCCGCCGATGTGGCGCATGACTTCCTCGTCGCCCAGCGTTGCCGCATGGGCGTCGAGATCGCCCTCGCGGAACTCGCGCAGGATCAGACGCTCGGTTTCGAGCGTCGGCGCCGAGTGCCGCAAGCTTACTTCTTGCCGAGGGTGAGGCCGCCGAAGCGCTTGTTGAAGCGCGCGACCTGGCCGCCTTCGTTGAGAGCCTGGCGCGTTGCCGCCGGTCCAGGCCGGATGCACCTTCGGATCGATCTCGAGGTGCAGCGTGTCGCCTTCCTTGCCCCAGGTCGAACGCGTCTGGAATTTGGTGCCGTCGGTCATTTCGACGTTGATCATGTGATAATCGGGATGGGTACCGGACTTCATCTGATTTTTCCTTGGCTTAGCCGCTGGTTTCCGACCAGCAGCGACAAGTTGAGCGGCGCCTCTACAGGGAGAGTGCCGAAGTTGCAACTTAGGCGGGCTGCGGCTTCCCCTGCCCTCAGTTGGGGCACGCATCAGTTCGGCGATGCGCGAATCCACCGAACAGGAGCGACCGCATAGAACAGATCGCCGGCGACCGTGTTCTGGAAGAACGGAATCGCGGCGGCGTAGCAGGCGACGAGGCCGGCGTAGGTCACCGGATAGATGCCGCTGAACAGCCACATGCCGAAGTTGGTGATCACGAAGAACAGCCATCGAGCTCGACCAACGGCCGCAGCCCAATCCGCAGCGCCGTGCGCCGCGACGATAGCCACCAACCGATCAGGACGATCAGCGCCACGGTCGCGTAGACGGTCGCCATGCCGTGATAAAAGCCGAGCACGACGTCGCTCAGAAGAAGCGCTGCGAGCGGCGCGACGAAGGCGATCCAGCGCCTGCCGAGATAGGCGCCGCTGAACAGCGCCATGGCATCGATCGGGCTAAAATTGGGCGGATGCGGAACCAGCCGCAGCGCGGCTGCTGCGACGATCGCTGAAAGAAGCGCTGCAAGACGGGCGTTGATGCTGGTCATGGGCGCTCAATAACCTCGTTAGCGCAGTTTGACAGCCCGTCCGATGCCGACGTAGCAACGGCGTCGACCAGGGTGCCGCCCACCGACGCAAGTCGGACCGGGGGCGGTTCAAAGGGAAGCCGGCGAGAATTCCGGCGCTGTGCCCGCAACCGTGAACGCCGGACTCTCGAGCCGGCGAAGTCGGGAACCTGCCTTGGTCCGTCGTCCGTTTCCCCGGCCGGGACCAGCCGCGGGTGCGTGGGCCCTGCTCTGGGCGGTGCCCTCTGCGACGACATCGTTCGTCACAGGAGGATCATCATGCCCGCATTGCCTATCGACACCGACCAGATCGTCATCACCGCCTCGCGCGTTCCCGAGAGCCGAAGCCCAAACGCCGCCAGCGTCACGATCATCGACAGCAACGAGATCGAGCGTCTCGACGAGCCGTTGGTCGCCAACCTGCTCCGCCTCACGCCGTCCGCAGCGGTCACGAGCATCGGACCCGCAGGGTCGCTCACCGAGGTACGGATCCGCGGCTCGGAAGCAAATCACACCTTGCTGTTCGTCGACGGGATCAAGATCAACGACCCGGCTTCCGGCGACGCACCTCGGTTCGAATTGCTCAATGCCGACCTCGCGTCGCGCATCGAAGTCGTCCGTGGGCCGCAGTCGGCCTTGTGGGGTTCCGACGCGATCGGCGGCGTCATCGCCGTCAACGGACTCGACGATGCGCCTGGATATGCGGCGTCCGGCGAAGGCCGGATCGTTCGGTTTTGCGCGGGCCAGCGCGTCGGCTGCGCTCACGAGCGGCAGCACCAACTTGTCGGTGCGCGTCGGCTGGCAGCGCGCCACCGGCATCGACAGCTTCGGCGCTCCCGGCGGCGACAAGGACGGCTACAGCAACCTGTCGGGACGGCTGCGTGGCACGGTCGAGTATTGGGCTCTCGCGTGCGCCTTGGCGTTTCGGCAGATCTGCGCTGACCGGCGAGAGCCAGTTCGACGGCTATCGACCCGATCACTTTCGAGCACACCGACACGCTCGACAACAGCCGCAACCGGCTTAGCTGCAGGCCGCATTTGGGCCGACTTCGGAGACTGCGAGCTCGGCCTGGAGCGGCGAGCGTCAGCGCCTCGTTGCTCGGCTCGTCAGATCGGAATTTTCTCGACGAATGATCCGGTGAACCGGACGAGCGGGATCGCGGCGAACGCTCGAATGCGCAGATCGAGCGAGCTTTCTCGACCGGATCGAGTCAAGCATCAGCTGATCGTCGCAGCCGACGGCGAGCGCGAGACCTTCCATGCCCGCGACACGGTCTATGGTGGCTTCACCGACCAGGACCGAACGCGCAATCACAATGCGATCACGGCGCGAGTGGCGCGCGTCCGACCGAGCATTTACCGGCGACGTCGCGGTGCGGCGCGACATGTTCAACCGGTTCAAGGATGCGACGAGCGTGCGCGCCTCCTTTCTCGCCAATGTTGGCGGAGGGTTCGCGCTGACGGGTGCCTACGCGCAAGGGATTTCGCAGCCGACATTCTTCGATCTCTACGGCTTCTTCCCGGGCAATTTCGTTGGTAATCCATCGCTTAAACCGGAAAGCTCGCGTGGGTTCGAGCAAGTGCTGCGTTATCGCAGTGGCGCATTCGGCGGCGTCGCTCACCGGCTTATCGGCAGCGACTGAGCGATGAGATCGTCGACGTCACCGATCCGCGACCTTCCTGCAGACTACCATCAATCAGCGCTGGCCAGTAAGCCATCGCTCCGGGATCGAAGCCGAGGCTGACTGGCAAGTTGCCGACAAGCTGCGGCTGAGCGCCAACTACGCCTTCCTGCACGCAACCCAGCCCGATGCCGTCACACAGCATGCAGGTGCCAGAGCTTCGCCGGCCCAAAGCACAGCGGTTCGATCGCTGCCGACGGCTCGATTGGCCGATGGAGCTACGGAGCGTCGGTCGCATACGTTCGGATCGCATCTCGACACGTCGGACAATTTCCCGTTCGGGATAGTGAGGCTGCACTCCTATTGGCTTGCCGGAGCACGCGATCGCTTATGAGGTGCGGCGAGGGGTCGAGCTCTATGCGCGCGGTTCAAACCTGTTCGACGCGCATTACGAGGATTCGGCGGGCTACCACACCGAAGGACTTGGGCCTGTTTGCGGGCGTGCGGCTGGCGAGCCCTTAAGTTCAGTCGGCGGGCGGGTCAGCGATCATCGCGGTGAAGCTCGCCTCCGCGGCGAGCTTCCCGTCGACGGTGGCGCGGCCAGCGAACTTGCACACGCTTGCGCGCTTCTGGACGAACTCGACTTCGAGACGAAGGAGCACGCCTGGCTCGACCGGCTGTGCGGAACTTCGCGCCCTCGATCGCCATGAAATAGACGAGCTTGCCGCGACCCGGCGAGGCCGAGCGCCTCGACCGCGAGCACGCCTGCGGCCTGGGCCAACGCCTCGACGATCAGCACGCCGGGCATGATCGGACGTGCCGGGAAATGGCCCTGGAAGAAGGGCTCGTTGATCGTCACCGCCTTGATCGCGACGATCCCCTTATCGGGATCAAGGCTCTCGACGCGATCGACGAGAAGCATCGGATAGCGATGCGGCAGCGCCGCCATGACCCGCCTGATGTCAAGCGGGCCGCAGCGGCGCTGCCGCTCGCTTCCGTCATTCGGCTTAGCGGCCCTGCGGCTGTCGGTGGGGCCGGCGCCGTCGTGGCAATGCTCGGCAGCGAAGCATTGAGCGCTGCGAGAACGTCGTTGGTGACGTCAACGCTCGTGCGACGTCGCCAGCGTCGCACCCGACTTCGACCAGGAGGTTCGCGCCGCGGCGCTGCATCACCTGCTGATAGATCGGGCCGAGCTTATCCTGGATCTGCTTCTGGATGTACTGTTGGTTGCGCTGGATCTGCTGCTGCTGGCGCTGCGAGCTCCTGCTGCGGCCTGCTGCTGCCTTGGTCTGGAAGGCCTTGACGCGGGTCTGGAGAGCCGCGTCCGGCTCCTTGCCCTTCAGCGCGTCGACGGCTGTCTGAATCGACTTTTGCTCGGTCTGCGAGCGGAGCTGCCAGCGACTGTTCGCGGCTCTGGAACGCAGGTCGACCTGGCTTCGAAGAGCCGCGGCGCGCGGTCTTGCAGGCATTGCATTCGCTGGTGACGCGGTCGAGGTCGACGACCGCGACCACGGCGGCCGGGACGGCCTGCGCGCTCGCAGCAGAGGGCGCAAGGATAGCGGCAGCAAAGGCCGCCGAAACGAGCAGAGTTTTCATTAGAATTGAGTTCCTACGTTGAATGTGAAGAGTTTCGGATCGTCGCCCTTCTGGAAGACGAGCGCTTTGGCGATATCGAGCCGCAGCGGCCCGAACGGCGAAATCCAGTTGACGCCGATGCCGATCGAAATGCGCGGCTTCGGCGAATTGCCGAGGAAGACTTCCTTGAATCCCGGAGTCGGCGTGTACGAAATTCGACGTATCGGAGCGGATCGCCGGTCGTTGAATCTTGCTGCAGTCTGCCGTTGGAGCTGCTGAATGCAGGCAGTGCCGAGTTCGTCCCGTAGCGGGCGAGCAGAACGCGACGATATCGGTGAGGAACGGGCTGGGTGATGCCCCACAGCGAACCCGGCATCGACATAAACGGAGGGCCGCAGGCCAAGCTCTTGATGCTCGAGCTGACCGGCAGCTCCAGCTCGATCCGCGCCGAGGTAGAAGGCCTTGCCGCCGATGGCCTCGTTGTAGTCCTTTTTGACGTCGAGCTCTGCAGCTTGCCGTCCGCGTTATACGGAATGCGAACGACGCGCGGGCCGATGCCTCGAATGTCGAAGCCGCGAATGTTCGAGTTGAAGAAGCGATCGGTAGATCCGGATCGGGTCCGTGATATTGGTCTGGGCGCGCTCTGGAGCGCCTTGATGTAGCCGCCCTCCGCGTGAAGCGACAAGATCCAGTTGCCGAAGCTGTTGTATTTGGTCGCATAAGCGCCTGGGTGCGCAGGTAGTCGAACGTCGCCGCCCAAGTCCAGCGAAATCCTGGTGAACGTCGGCTGCTGCGCCGCGCGTCGGGTGGATCCCGTCGGTATCGTCGTAAAGCGTCGAACAGCCGACAAGGGACGTCAGCGTTTGCCGACTTCTTCGCACAGATAGCTGCCTGCCTTGAACGGGTCGCATGGCAAGCTGACCTGTCGCCGGATTCGGTGTAGAATGTGCTCTTGTCGAGCGTGATATTGTCTTGGCTGAGACGATAGCGAGTGCCGAAATTCCAATATTCGTTCAGCGGGAAACCGAGACTCAGCCGCTGCCGCCGGTGCTGAGCTGCTTGTATGTCGTGTTCCGGTTGTTCCCGATATAGTTGAAGCTGCTGTAGTCGCTGCCGGAAGAGCTGAGCTCCGAACAGGATCGGCTTGTCGAGGAAATAGGGGTCGGTGAATCCAGCTGTCGATCGATTTCGAATAGAGCGACCAGTTGACCTGACGCGTCGAGCGACTGACCCTTGCCCATGAAGTTGTTCTGCGAAATGCCGAGCTGGACGACGAATCGCTCGAGGCTCGAATAGCCGCCGGAAAGCTGCAGTTGGCCCGTTGGCTTCTCCTGTCACATTCGCGCCCAAGACGATCCGGTCCGGAGCGGAACCTTCCGACTTTGCTTGATCTCGAACTTGTCGTCGAAATAGCCGAGGCTCTGAATGCGGTCCTGGCTGCGCTTGACCTTCTGCGCGTTGAACGCGTCGCCCTCGTTCAGGCGGAACTCGCGGCGGATCACCTTGTCCCGCGTCGTGGTATTGCCGGTGATGTCGATCCGCTCGACATAGACGCGCGGCGTCTGCCCGACCTTGATGGTCAGGTTCATCAGCTTCTTGTCGGCGTCGCGCTTGTAGGCGGGATTGATGTCTGCGAATGCGTAGCCGAGGTTGCCCGCCGCCTCGTTCAGGTTGGTGACCGCATCTTCGACCTGCTTCGCATTGAACCAGCTGCCCGGCTGGATCTTGGCGAGCTGCGAGCACCTTCTGAGTTCGGGAAGTCGCGAAGGGCACTGTCCGCTTCGACCGTGCCGAAATGATAGCGCGGACCTTCCTCGACGACGTAGGTGATGACGAAATCGCGCCGGTCGGGAGTGAGCTCGGCAAGCGCCTGAACGACGCGGAAGTCGGCATAACCCTGCGTCAGATAGAAGGCGCGCAGCTTCTGCTGGTCGGCCGCAAGCCGGTCGGGATCGTAGGTATCGTTCGACTTCAGGAAGCCAAGAACGCCGCCCGCCTGGCGCGTGATACATCTCCTTGCGAAGCCGATCGTCCGGGAAAGGCCTTGTTGCCAAGGATGTTGATCGCTCGGACCTTGGCGAGGTCGCCTTCGTGGATTTCGAACACAACGTCGACGCGGTTCTGGTCGAGCTGGACGATCTTCGGATCGACTCGCGCTGCGAAACCGGCCTTGGCGTCGATACAGCTCCAGGATTCGGTCAACGTCGGCGCGCGCTGCAGAGCGCGTGAAGATCTGCCGCGGAGCATCCTTGATCTCCGGCGTGATCTTGTCGTCTTTGAGGCGTTTGTTACCCTCCAGGACGATACGGTTGATGACCGGATTTTCGCGGACATTGATGACGAGATCGCCGGTCTCGGTGCCCGTGATTGTCGCGTCAGCGAACAGCCCGGTCGCGTAAAGCGCCTTGATCGCTGATCGAGCGTTTCGCGAGTGTAGGTCTGGCCCGGGTAGAAGGTTGGCATAGGCCCGAACCGTCTCCGGCTCGAGGCGCTGGTTGCCCTTGACGGTGATCGTGTGGATGGTCTCGGGCGGGCACGGGCGCCGAAGGCGTGACCGCGAGCTGGGGCGGCTGGCGCTGCCGGTTGCGACGTCGCAGGTTGCTGCGTCGCCGGCGCAGCCTGCGCTGCCAGCAACGGCGTCGCGGTGCCGCCGAGCACGGTGCCGATCAAAAGCAGCGCGCCGGCTCGCCGGCTAAAAGTCGTCGTCGTCGTCGTTGAAATCACCCGTCCCCGCCTTTTAGTGCAGTTGGTGCTACGGCGCCCTCCGCCGCGAAGCCCCCGGTTATTGCCCTGCCCCAAGCCATCCTAACCAATCAAGCGCTGAAGCCGGTCCCACAAGCCCAAGCGAGCCAAGATCGTTGATTGTCGTGAAAACCACCAAAGCAAGGATGACGGCCAAGCCCGCCGCGGAAGGCCCAGTCGAGCGCCCGCGCGCTGAGCGGGCGACGTCTGAATGGCTTCCACTGCGTAGAAAAACAGATGTCCTCCATCCAGCATCGGGACTGGCAAGAGGTTGATGAATCCGAGATTAATTGAAAACAGCGCAAGCAGCTGAACGAACGGCAATGCGCCGAGCGTTGCCTGCTGTCCGGCGATCTGAGCGATCTTGATCGGGCCGCCAAGATCTTCCGTGCCACGCCTGCCGCTGATGATCTGCCACAGTCCGTCGATCATTCCCCGCGTAATCTTGAGTGTGTAGACGGTCGCGGCCGGAACAGTTTCGATGGTCGGAAGCTCGCATGCTGCGCTCCCCGCCGAGAGATGCCCAAGGCGGCCGACGCGTGAACGTCTGCCCGAAGCGGTCATGTTCTTCGGCCATCCGAATGACGAGCGGGAGCCGCAACGTTGTCCCGTGACGATCGACGAGCACGACCGTCCGCTCCCCGGGGCGCAGCAGCACAGTGTCCGAAATATCTTCGAAGGTCGGCGTATCGCGATCGGCGACCTGAAGGATGTGGTCGCCCGGCCGGATTCCCGCTTGTTCGGCCGCGCTTCCTTGCTGCACTTGAACGACCGCATTGCTCGTCGCGGGCATTCCAACCGTCAGTGAAGAAAGCCGCGAAGATCGCAATGGCGAGCACGAAATTCGCGAGCGGGCCAGCAAGGACGACAAGGAATCGTTGCCACACCGGGCGCAGCTGGAAGGCACGGTCGCGCATTTCCGGCGGGATCTGTTCAATGTCCCCCGGATTGCTCGCCGGGGTCATGTCGCCGACGAATTTGACGTAGCCGCCGAGCGGAAGCCAGGCGACCTTCCATCGGGTTCCCTGACGGTCCGTCCAGCCGACGATCTCATGGCCGAAGCCGATCGAAAAGGTCTCGGCGGGAATGCCAAATAGCCTGGCAACGAGATAGTGGCCCAGTTCGTGGAAGAAGACGAGCGGGCCGAGCACGCAGACAAAGGAGATCAGGATCAGCCAGAGCGGCGGTTGGGGAAGCATTAGTGGCAACCCTCGGTCATCAGTGCCTCAACGCACGATCTCGTCTTTTTGTCGATCTCGAGCACGTCGTCGATCGACTCGGGCGGCGAATGATCCGCCAATTCGCAGCATCCGTTCGACGAACTCGGCGATTTCCGGAAAGCGGAGCCTGCCCGCGAGGAAGGCGGCGACCGCGACCTCGTTGGCTGCATTGAGAACGACCGGCGCCGCGCCTCCCGCCTCGAGCGCCTCGCGCGCAAGCCCAAGCGCCGGAAAACGGGAAAGGTCGGGGGCTTCGAACTCGAGGCGCGCAATCGCGGCAAGGTCGAGCCGCGCTACGGGCGTTTCCATACGTTCGGGCCAGGCAAGCGCATAAGCGATCGGAATTCGCATGTCCGGAGTTCCGAGCTGGGCGAGCACGGAGCCGTCAACGAACTCGACAAGCGAATGAACGACCGACTGAGGATGAATGAGGACGTCGATCCGATTCGAAGGCAGCCCGAAAAGGTACCGCGCTTCAATCAGTTCGAGACCCTTGTTCATCATTGTTGCCGAATCGACCGAGATCTTGGCGCCCATCGACCAATTGGGATGCGCGACGGCCTGCGCAGGCGTAGCGGCGGCGATGAAGTCTGCCGACGAAGTGCGGAAGGGGCCGCCGCTGGCGGTCAAGATAATTCTTGAGACATCGCCAACGCTGGTGCCCGCAAGGCATTGGAAAATGGCGTTATGCTCACTGTCCACGGGCAACAAGGTCGCCCCACCTGCGTGAGCGGCGCGAGTCATGATCTCACCCGCCGTGACGAGCGCTTCCTTATTGGCAAGCGCCACCGTCTTCCCCGCATCCACTGCGGCCATGACGGGCTTAAGTCCTGCACAACCGACAATCGCTGCGATGACCAGCTCTGCCTCGCCGGCGGCCGCCTCGGACAGCGCCTTCTCGCCGGCTGCTGCGCCGCAGTCGCTCCCTTCCAAGAGTGCGCGAAGGTCGCTCAGCCGCCCCTCCTCGGCGACGACTGCGAGCTTTGCTCCGGTACGCCTTGCAATGTCGGCGAGCGTCTCGACGTTGGTCGCGGCTGTGACGGCGATAACCTCGAATTGGCCGCGATTGCGTTCGATAAGGTCGAGCGTCGATTTGCCGATCGAGCCGGTTGCCCCGAGGATGGCGATCTTGCGGGTCACGTCAGGCCCAGTAGCTGGACGCAGGCGGTAAGCACAGCCACCGGAACAAGCCCGTCGAGCCGGTCGAGCACGCCGCCGTGCCCCGGCAGCCATGCGCCGGAATCCTTGACCCCTGCCCTGCGTTTCATTGCGCTTTCGAACAGGTCTCCGCCTTGGGCCGCGGCCGCGAAGATCGGAGCGCCCACAAACAGCGACTTACCCAAACCGACGCCGAACACCCATGCGCCACCGAGGATCGTGGCCGCCGCGATCCCACCGTAAAGCCCCTCAACCGTCTTGCCCGGGCTGATGGTCGGAGCGAGCTTGCGGCGGCCGAAGGAACGGCCCGCAAAATAGGCCCCGATGTCGGTCGACCAGGTCACGATGAAAACCCATAGCAGCAAGTCGATCCCGGCGCGTTCGCGAATCCAGAGGAGGGAGAGCGCTGGCAACAGCGCATAGAGGAGGCCGCTCACGTACCAGACCGGACCCCAGCCCCGAACCAGCCGGGTCCACTCGTAAAACATCGCCGTCGCAATGCCGGCGACAACAATGGCGAGCAGATATCCGCCCTGAAACGCGACCAGAAGCGCCGCGACAATGAGGACCAAGCCGGTGGCGGTGCGGACGAAGAGCTCGTTCACCGTCCACCGAAACGACGCTCGCGCGCCGCGAACCGTTCGAGCGCCTGAGCGAAGTCTCGTTCGGCGAAATCGGGCCAAAGCGTGTCCACGAACATCAGCTCTGCATAGGCCGCCTGCCACAGCAGAAAGTTCGAGAGGCGCACCTCCCCGGACGTCCGGACGAGGAGATCGAGCTCGGGAAGCCCATATGTTTGAAGCTCTGCAGCGACTGCTTCTTCGT
Organism: uncultured Alphaproteobacteria bacterium; assembly: GCA_963738825.1. Taxonomy (GTDB): domain Bacteria; phylum Pseudomonadota; class Alphaproteobacteria; order Sphingomonadales; family Sphingomonadaceae; genus Sphingomicrobium. Next base: position 542,425 of record CAVTYB010000004.1, read on the forward strand.
CGATTGCTTCCGCTGAGATCTCGCCTGCCGCGGTCTTTCGCGCAAGCGCACGAGAAGCGGCCGCAATCTCTGCACGAGAACCATAGTTCAGCGCGACCACCAGCGTCAGCCGGTCGTTGTTCTCGGTTTGCTCGACTGCGCGCTCGAGCTGCGCCACGAGATCCGGCCCGAAAGCCGAATAGTCGCCGATCAGCTTCAGCTTGACGCCTTCCCTGTGAAGAGCCGCGAGCTCCCGCTCGAGGTAGAAGCGCATAAGTCCGGTAAGGTCGGAGATCTCTTCGTTGCTGCGCTTCCAGTTCTCTGAAGAGAATGCGTAGAGCGTCAGCACTTCCACGCCATTGTCGACGGCCGCCTGCATTGCCCGCCTGACCGCCTCCGCGCCCGCCTTGTGGCCTGCCAGCCGGGGCAGCCCGCGTTGCTTCGCCCAGCGGCCGTTGCCGTCCATGATGATCGCGACGTGCTTCGGTTTGGGGGCCCCTCCCGCGAGTCCGGCGGCGCCCTCGGGGGCGGTTGCGGAGCTCACTTGCCCAGGATTTCCTTTTCCTTGGCCTGCGCGAGCTCGTCGATTTCCTTGATCGTGTCGTCGGTCATCTTCTGGACGTCATGCTCGAGCCGCTTGCGCTCGTCCTCGCTGATCTCGTGCTTCTTCTCGTCCTGCTTGAGATGATCCATCCCGTCGCGGCGGACGTTGCGGACCGCGATGCGCGCCTTCTCCGCATATTGTCCGACCAGCTTGGCAAGCTCCTTGCGCCGCTCCTCAGTCAGCTCTGGGATCGGAAGGCGGATCACCTGGCCGTCGGTGATCGGGTTGAGGCCGAGACCGGCCGAACGGATCGCTTTCTCGACGGGTCCGACGTTCGAGCGATCCCATACCTGCACCGAGAGCATGCGCGGCTCCGGGACCTGCACGGTCGCCACCTGATTGAGCGGCATGTTCGATCCGTAAACCTCGACATGGACCGGATCGAGCAATGCAGTCGACGCGCGGCCAGTCCGAAGTCCGGCGAGGTCATGCTTAAAGGCTTCGACAGCGCCGTGCATGCGGCGCTTGAGATCGTCGGTGCTGATGGTCGTCGTCATCGGTCAGTCTCCGTTCTGAACGATCGTCGCTGTTCCGCTTCCGGCCAGGACCTGGGCAAGGTTGCCTGGCTGGCGGATGTTGAAGACGACGATCGGAATATTGTTGTCGCGGCATAGCGCAACAGCTGCGGCGTCCATTACCTTGAGGTCGTCGCTCAGTACCTTGCCGAAGCTCAACGTCTCGTAGCGCGTCGCGTCCCGCACCTTTTTCGGGTCTGCAGTGTAGACGCCATCGACGCTAGTGCCCTTGAAGAGCGCGTCGCAGCTCATCTCGGCTGCGCGCAAGGCGGCGGCGGTGTCGGTGGTGAAATAAGGATTACCGGTGCCTGCTGCGAAAAGGACGATGCGGCCTTTCTCCAGGTGCCGGAGTGCCCGCCTCCGGATGTACGGCTCGGACACGCTGGCCATTGGAATCGCCGACATGACGCGAGTGTCGTAGCCGAGCTTCTCGAGCGCATTCTGAACTGCGAGAGCGTTCATCACCGTCGCCAGCATGCCCATATAGTCGGCCGTCGCTCGGTCAAATCCCTTGGCCGCAGCGGCCATTCCGCGGAAAATGTTGCCTCCGCCGACGACGAGGCAGAGCTCCTGGCCCTGCCCCTTGGCCTCGGCGATCTCGCCAGCGAGGCCGGCGACGGCGTCGGGGTCGATGCCGAACTGCCCCTGGCCCATCAGCGCCTCGCCAGACAACTTCAGAAGGATCCGGTTGAAGCGCGGGCGGGTCATGCCGTCTGATTGTCCCCAGGATGTAACAAGAGCGGCCACGCCTTTATGGCCCAGCCGCGCCGTTGCCAACTGCCTTACTTGCCGGTGCTCGTGTTTGAGGGCAGCATTGCATCGCAGGGGGCTGCGTATGGCGTGTATTTTCCTGAGCTACGACCGGGACGATGACGGCATGCGCCGCCGATCGCTGCCGCCCTGGAGAAGGCCGGGCATTCGGTCTGATGGGACAAGCAGATCAGCGGCGGCTCCCAATTCTCCAAGGAGATCGAACAGGCCCTCGATAAAGCCGATGTCGTCGTTGTGGTGTGGACACGCTTCTCGGTCGAGAGTCCATGGGTCCGCGACGAGGCAGGTTCCGGGCGCGATCGTGGCCGCCTTGTCGCGCTTTCGCTCGACGGAACCTAGCCGCCGCTTTACTTGCTCTCCGGCCGTGGATGGCAAACGTCCGTCGCGATCCACGTTTCATTCGGCTCGCCCAGCGGGTAGGCCTGCTCGATTACTGGGAAGAGAGCGGCAAATGGCCGGGCTTCTGCGCCGAACCCGATATGCCTTACGATTGCAAGAAAGAGGCGGCCAAGCTGAAAGCCTGACCGCCTCTCAAATAATTGGCGAAGACGCTTAAGCGACTGGCTCAGCCTTGCTTGGTCCGGCGGCTGCTGCCACCTCGGCGGCGAAATCGCTCTGCTGCTTTTCGATGCCTTCGCCGAGCTGATAGCGGACGAAGCCGGTCAGCTGGATGGCGGTCCCAGCATCTTTCGCGGCAGACGCAACGATGTCGGCCACTGGCGTCTTGTTGTCGCGGACGAAGAGCTGGCTGAGGAGCGCATTCTCCTTACGGAACTTGGCCAGGCCGCCTTCCACCATTTTCTCGATGATGTTGTCCGGCTTGCCACTCTCCCGCGCCTTTTCCATGGCGATCGAGCGCTCGCGCTCGACCAACGCCGGATCATCGAGTCCGAGTCGAGCGCCTGCGGATGAGCAGCGGCGACATGCTGCGCGATCTGCTTGCCGAGATCGTTCAGCGTTTCAGCGGGAGCAGCGCTCTCCAGCGCGACGAGGACGCCGATCTTGCCGAGGCCGGGCGCGACCTGGTTGTGGACGTAGGAGACGACTGCACCCTGGTTCGCTTCCAGCACCGCAGCCCGCCGAAGCGACTGGTTCTCGCCGATCTTGGCGATATTGTCGGTCAGCTTCTCCTGAACCGTTCCGCCGCCGGGATATTGCCCAGCAGCGAGCGCCTCGACGTCGGTGCCATTCTCGAGCACGAGCTTGGCGACATTGCGCACGAAGTCCTGGAAGAGCTCGTTCTTGGCGACGAAGTCCGTCTCGGAGTTGACCTCCACAAGCGCGCCGCGAGTACCCTCGACGACCGCGCCGACGAGGCCTTCGGCCGCGGTGCGGCCAGCCTTCTTGGCGGCAGCCGACAGACCTTTGGCGCGGAGCCAGTCGATCGCGGCTTCCATCTCGCCATTGTTTTCGGCGAGCGCCTTCTTGCAGTCCATCATGCCGGCGCCGGTGCGCTCGCGCAGTTCTTTCACAGATGCGGCCGTGATCTCAGCCATTTGTCGTTTCCTTTTGCACTCATGCCGTTCGCCCTGAGCCTGTCGAAGGCTGCCTCGGTCTTCAGACTGAAGGACAGGGCTTCGACTTCGCTCAGCCCGAACGGGAGATGGGTATCTTCGCGTCAGGCTTCCAGCGCCGGCTTCGACCGGCGGTTCGGCCATCGCGCCGATGTCTTCGCCGCGTGCCGCAGCGTTGCCACTACGGCCCTCGTTCGCAGCCTGAGCGACCGCATCGGTGTAGAGGCGGATTGCGCGGCTGGCATCGTCGTTGCCCGGGACCGGAAAGGCAATTCCGCTCGGATCGCTGTTCGAATCGAGGATCGCGACGACCGGAATGCCGAGGACGTTCGCTTCTTTGATCGCGAGCTCTTCCTTGTTCGTGTCGACGACGAACATGACGTCGGGAAGCCCGCCCATGTCGCGGATTCCGCCGAGGCTCTTCTCGAGCTTGTCGCGCTCGCGGGTGAGCTGGAGCACTTCCTTCTTGGTGAGGCCGGCAGTATCGCCGGACAGCTGCTCCTCGAGGCTCTTCAAGCGCTTGATCGAGTTGGAGATCGTCTTCCAGTTGGTCAGCATGCCGCCGAGCCAGCGATGATTGACGAAATGCTGGCCTGATGCGCCGGCCGCGTCAGCGATCGGGTCCTGCGCTTGGCGCTTGGTGCCGACGAACAGCACCTTGCCGCCGCGAGCGACGGTCTGCTGCACGAAGTCGAGTGCGCGCGCGAACAGCGGCACGATCTGCGACAGGTCGATGATGTGCACCCCGTTGCGGTCGCCGAAGATGTACGGCTTCATCTTGGGGTTCCAGCGGTGGGTCTGGTGGCCGAAATGCGCTCCGGCCTCGAGCAATTGCTGCATGGTGACGACCGTGGCCGCCATAGTCTTTCTCCTTCCGGTTCTGCCTCAGCGGAGCCGAATGACCGACCTTTCGGCCGGCACCGGTATGTAAGCTCCGCCTGTGGGATGCGCGGCGCACCTAGTCGAAGAAGTCGCGGCTTTCAAGGGCTTGGCTGCTGCCGACATCGACCGCTTGACAGATGAGAACAAACGAGGAACATGTGGCCCCTAACCCGAGCGGTACAAGCCCTGCTGGAACAAAAGAGGTCCAGCTCGGTTAGGCGCTCCGAAGAAGGACAGATGTCATGATTGCAGCTTTGGGCACCCTGCCTTTCTCGCGACCTTGTGGCTGCTCGTGGTCGTGGGTGCCGCGGTTCTTGAGGAAAGCGGCGCGAAGATCGCCGCTGCCCTCAAGGGCAACTCTGCTATCGTCCGCAGTCGCTGCCCGGTCCGGGTGAGAGGTCGCGCGCGGTTCCAGCAGCCTATGCGCGCGAAGCCGCGCTGGCGCGCCGCCGCTTGACGCGCGCGTAGCTCGCGCAGGCAAACGGGATCATCGCAGATAGAGAAGCGCGATCGCGAGCAGAGTGTACCAGGGTGCGGTGAGCAGCGCCGCGCCGAAAACCGCGACTCCCGCCAGCGCCAGGAGCCGCCATTCGCGCCGGATCCGGATCGACGACCAGCTGTAGGTCGGAAGGCTCGAGATCATCAGAAGCGGCGATGAACAGCGTCCACGGCATGACGACGAACCATGCCTGAAACCAATCGTTGCCGGTGACCAGCCACAAGAAGATCGGAATGAAGGCAAGTCCGGCGCCCGCCGGCGCCGGAACGCCGGTGTTGAACCCTGCAGACTTGTGCGGCTGTTCGGCGGCATCGAGGCGGGCATTGAAGCGCGCAAGGCGAAGCGCGCAGCAGACCGCAAGCGCCAGAGCAGCGGTCCAGCCGAACTTCGGCGCATCCTGAAGCGACCACAGAAAGAGGATCAAAGCTGGCGCGGTGCCGAACGCGATATTGTCGCGATAGCGAATCGAGCTCCGCGCCGAACTTGCTCTGCGCGCGCAGCAGGCGGGCGATGCGGCCGTCCATGCCATCGAGAACGCCCGCGCCGACCACGCATGCGAGCGCAAGCTGCATCCTGGTTTAACCATTGGCCGCGGAATATGCGAGACTCACTCCGGTCAGTCCGAAGCACAACGCGAGCGCGGTAATCGCGTTGGGGATCATCGCGCGGAACGGGATCCGCCGCGGACCCCCGTCTTCGTTCACTGGCTGATGCCCGTCAGGGTCGCATCGACGCCTATCTCTGCAAGGATGGTTTCGCCGGCGATCGCACGCTGGCCGAGCAGCACTTTCGGGCGACGTTCCCGCCGGCAGATAGACGTCGACCCGGCTGCCGAAACGGATCAGGCCGATCCGCTGCCCGGCCTCGACGACATCGCCCTCATGAACGAAGGACATGATCCGCCGCGCGACCAGGCCCGCGATCTGGGTAACGCCGATCTTCAATCCGTCCGAGCCCTCGATCAGGAAGTGCTGCCGCTCATTGTCTTCGCTCGCCTTGTCGAGGTCGGCGTTGACGAACTTGCCCGGCACATAGGCGATGCGCCTGATCCGGCCGGTGATCGGCGAACGATTGATGTGGACGTCGAACACGCTCATGAAAATCGACACGCGGGTGTAATCGCCCTCGGCTAGGCCTTCCGGGCCGCGCAAGCTCAGGCGGCGGACCGACTCTCGCGATCATCGTGACGAGCCCGTCCGCCGGCGCAATGATCAAGCTTGTCTCCATGCGGCGTCGTCCGCACCGGATCGCGGAAGAAGGCGGCGACCCAGATCGTCAGGCCGACCAGCAGCCAGCCGAGAAAGTGATTGAGGGCGAGATAAACGACGAGCGTAATGACGGCTGCGCCGACGACGAATTTGCGCCCCTCCGGGTGGACCGAGGGAAAGCGCCATTTGACGGTGGTGGTGGTCGGAAGCGGCGTGTCGTGCTTGTCGAGCGCGGGCATTGCGCGATCCCTTAGAGGGCGCTTGCCAGCGGCACAACGGCGCGGTTGCGCGTGTCCACGGCGCATCCTAAGCCGCCGCCAAATCCGAAAACCAGGAAGACGTAATGGCCAAGATCAAGGTGAAGAACCCGGTCGTCGAGCTCGACGGCGACGAAATGACCCGCATCATCTGGCAGTGGATCCGCGAGCGGCTGATCCAGCCCTATCTCGACGTCGACCTGCTCTACTACGACCTGTCGATCGAGAATCGCGACGCGACCGAGGACCAGGTCACGATCGATGCGGCCAACGCGATCAAGGAGCATGGCGTCGGCGTGAAATGCGCTACGATCACGCCCGACGAGGCGCGCGTCGAGGAATTCGACCTCAAGAAGATGTGGAAGTCGCCCAACGGAACGATCCGCAACATCCTCGGCGGCTGCATCTTCCGCGAGCCGATCGTGATCTCCAACGTTCCGCGGCTGATCCCCGGCTGGACCGATCCGATCGTCGTCGGCCGTCACGCTTTCGGCGACCAGTATCGCGCCACCGACTTCCTGGTGCCCGGCCCGGGCAAGCTGACCATGAAATGGGTCGGCGAGGATGGCCAAGAGCTCGAATTCGACGTGTTCGACTTTCCCGGCTCGGGTGTCGCCATGGGGATGTACAACCTCGACGCGTCCATCCGCGACTTCGCCCACGCCTGCTTCAACTACAGCCTCGGACCGCGGTTGGCCGCTCTATCTTTCGACGAAGAACACGATCCTCAAGGCCTATGACGGCCGCTTCAAGGACATCTTCCAGGAGATTTACGACAAGCGAATACAAGGCGAAGTTCGAAGCTGCTGGCATCGAATATCAGCATCGCCTGATCGACGACATGGTCGCCTCCGCGCTCAAGTGGAGCGGCAAGTTCGTCTGGGCCTGCAAGAATTACGACGGCGACGTCCAGTCGGACCAGGTCGCGCAGGGCTTCGGCTCGCTGGGGCTGATGACCTCGGTCCTGATGACCCCCGACGGCAAGACCGTCGAAGCCGAGGCCGCGCATGGCACGGTCACCCGCCACTATCGCATGCATCAGCAGGGCAAGGCGACGTCGACCAACCCGATCGCATCGATCTTCGCCTGGACCGGCGGTCTCAAGTATCGCGGGCAAGTTCGACGACACGCCGGACGTCGTCCGTTTCGCCGAGACGCTCGAGCGGGTCTGCGTCGAGACCGTCGAAGGCGGCCAGATGACGAAGGACCTCGCGATCCTCGTCGGCCCGGAGCAGCCATGGCTGACGACCGAGCAGTTCTTCGAGGCGATCGTGAAGAACCTCGAGGCGGCGATGGCGTCGGCGCTGCAGGAGAGCGAACCCGCTCGCGCCTGACGCCAAGGCCGATGAATCGGCCCGGGATTCGTCGCAGAACCGGAAAGCGGTCGAGCAGCCGGATGGCGAGCGGTGCCTTGCGTATTGGGTCGCCGGCCTGCAGCAGTCGGCCGATGATCTTGTCCTGGGCCAGCTTCTGACACTCCTGGATGACACGCGTCGGGAACATCCGCCGATCCTGCACCTCGTGAAGAAGGGGATCGACGTCTTCGCCAGCAGCCAGCGGCGCCGGCCAGCGCATTCGCCGCGGCAACCGCGTCCTGGATGGCGAGATTGATGCCGATCCCGCCGATCGGCGACATCGCGTGAGCGGCATCGCCGATCGCAAGCAATCCCGGTCGATACCAGCATCGTTAGCCGATCCAGCTTCACGGTGAGAAGGTGAAGGTCGGTGATTTCGTCGAGCTCGCTGAGGTCGAGGTCGGGCGGAGCTGCGGCCGCGACCTCTTCCCGGATCGCAGTCGATCCCTCGCGCCTGGTACTCGGCGGCAGCGCCCTTGGGGATCAGGAAGGCGCATTGCCAATAAGTGCCACGGTCGATCAGGACGAGCAGGCGACCGCGTTCCACATTGCCGCGAAGTCCGCCCTTCCCACCCTTCTTCGTCACCCGGAACCAGAAAACATCCATCGGTGCCCCCAGATCTTCGAGCGGGAGCACCTGGCGAGCGATCGAGGTCCTGCCGTCCGCGGCGATAATGAGGTTTGCCCGCAGTTCCTCACCGTCGGTGAGACGCACTCCTGTCACCCTGCCCCGCTCCTCGATGAAGCCGGCGACGGGCGCTTCCATCCGCAAGTCGAACCCGGGGAAGGCTTTCGATTCCTCTCGCAGGAAGTCGAGGAAATCCCATTGCGGCATCAGCGCGATGAACGGCGCCGGAGTGTGGAGATGCGAAAGATCGCCGATTCCCCATTCACGTCCGGCGATTCGCAGCTCCGCGCCGGTCACCTTGTTCAACGGCCGCTTTAGGAACCGCTGGAGCATCCCAAGCTGGTCGAGGATTTCCATCGTCGACGGGTGAACGGTGTCGCCTCGGAAATCGCGGAAGAAATCCGCATGCTTCTCGAGCACCAGCACTTTGCAGCCAGCTCGCGCAAACAGCAGTCCCGCCATCATTCCCGCTGGGCCGCCGCCGACGACGATCAGGTCATAATCCGACGTCATGCCGTCAGCCCTTACCCTTATTGACGTGGCAGCGGTAATTCGCTCGCCTCTGACTATCGCACAGGGGCGAACAGGGCAGAAGAGCAAGATGCACGGCGATTTCGAGACGTCGGCTTCAGGGACGCCCTGCTGATCCTGGGGGCTGCCGGCGTCGTCATTCCTGCTTTCGCCCGGCTCAAGATTTCGCCCGTTATCGGTTTCATCATCGTCGGAATCATCGTGGGTCCGTTCGCGCTCGGGGCGCTGGCGGTGACGCACCCCTGGCTGCACTCCATCTCGATCAGCAACACGGAAACGATCGAGCCCTTCGCCGAACTTGGCATCATCTTGCTGCTCTTCTCGGCGGGACTTCACATCAGGCTACGACGCCTGCGCGAGATGAGCCGCGCCGTCTTCGGTGTCGGCAGCGCAGAGCTCGTCGGCTGCGCGGTCCTGCTTACCGTTGGATTGCTCGCCACCGGTGAAGACAAGCAAAGCGCAATTGCCCTTGGCCTTGCACTTGCCCTCTCCTCCACCGCACTGGTCCTTCCGATCTCCGGGGTCGAAGGACCTGTCGGCAAGACGACCTTCGCCATGCTCCTGTTCGAGGACCTTGCCCTCGTCCCGTTGCTGTTCCTGATCGAGCTGATCGGCGGTCGCAGCGAGACCGGGTCGCTGCTTCGGGCCGGAGCGCTCGGCCTGTTTGTCGTGATCGGTTTGTTCGCCATCGGCCGCTTCGCTCTTCCGCATCTCTTCGCGCAGGCCGCACGGACGAAGAACCCTGAGTTGTTTCTCGCGATCAGCTTGCTGACGGTCATCCTCGCAAGCCTTGCGACCGGGACTGTGGGGCTATCGCCAATTCTCGGCGCTTTGATTGCCGGCGTCACCATTGCTGAAACCGATTATCATACTGAAGTCGAAACGATCACGGCGCCGCTGACCGGCCTCGCGCTCGGCATCTTCCTGATCACTGTCGGCATGCGCATCGACCTTCACGCACTTGCCGCCGATTGGGAAGCGCTCCTCGCCGCAGCGGTGGCGGTACTCGTACTGAAGGCGGTCGTAACCGCGGCGCTTTTGCGCGCAGCCAAGTTGCGCTCCGCGATCGCCGTGGAAATTGGCGTGATGATGGCTGCTCCTTCGGAGACCAGTCTGATTGTGATCTCGACCGCGGCAGCCGCAGGAACTCCTCACCGTTGCCGAAGCGGGGTTCTGGACCACCGTCACCGCGATTGGCCTCACCGTTACTCCGCTTCTCGCAGAGGCAGGAAGACTGATGGGCGGCCGGGTTGAACGCCGCCAAGGAATGGTCGTTGAAATACCCTCAAGCAAAGGCCGGACCGTCATCTTTGGCTTCGGTCGTGTAGGCCGCATGGTCGCGGACATGCTCCGTGAGCACGATCGGCCGTACATCGCCGTCGATAGTGACGTAGATGGAGTGCGAAAGGCGAGCGAATCAGGCTACAATGTGATTTTCGGGGACGTATCGCGACCGGAGCTGTCCGATCGGCTACAGCTCGGCCATGCCGACGCCCTTGTCCTCACGATGGACGATCCGGTGCAAGTCGCGCGGATTGCGAGGCGCGTTCGCGGTTGGGTTCCTGACTTGCCGATCGTCGCCCGTGCACGCGACAACGCACATGCCGCCAAGCTCTATCAGGCGGGAGTCACGGACGCGGTGCCGGAGACGCTGGAAGCGTCACTGCAGCTTTCTGAAGCCGTGCTGGTCGATATCGGCGTTGCGATGGGACCGGTGATCGCCTCAATCCACGAAAAGCGCGACCGGATGAGGGCTCAGATTCGGGCAGAGGCCGATCTTGAGGAAGCGCCGCGGCGCCTAGGGCATCGCCGACTGCGCGACTCCCAAGCGGGAAACGCTTAAGAGCCTGCGTTCGCCTTCGCGACAATCTGCTCGAACTGCGCTTTGGTCGGCTCGAGCAGCAAGCCGGCCCTGTTTCGACCGAAAGCGTCGGCTGGAATCTGCACTCTTGCGGCTCCGGTCGTGATCACGACGCCATCAGGATCGATCTGCTCGATCTACTCGATCTTAGTGATAGGAACGCCAGCCTATCGTTGACCGCCACACCCGCCGTAAGTTCATTCGGTGTGGCTGGTCGCGCCGTGCCGAGCTTTCCATCCACGGTCGCGCGATTTTGCAAACCATCAATTTGTTTGCGCTGCGAATACTGATCGCCAGCATTCATGCTGTTGCAGGGGTTGGCATGGATGTGTCGGTGCCCCGGCTTGGGGCGCCTGCCCTCCACTAACAGCCTGCGCTAGATCGGGGATGACGAAAGCCCCAAAAGAATTCCGGAAAACAGAAGCAGCGCACGCATGTTGGGTCCTCTTCTTGAAAGCCAGCTATCGCCGTTCGTAGATCTGATCTCCATTTCCGTCAGCCTTCAACCGGCTCGAACTTCAAAACGCCCGCAATGAAGATCCTGTGCTGCGCATTGTCGGCAGGGTGCTGCTCACCGTCAAAGACGATCACCTCCCGAAAATCGAAGGGCGAGATGCCTGCCAAGCAGGCGGCATTTACGCCGAGCTGGTTCGGGTTAGACCGCCGCTTGTGGTGCGTGTAGATACCGCACTGGGAACAGAAGTGGTGCTCGGCCGTCTTGGTATTGAAGCGGTAGGTCGCGAGCTTGTCCTCGCCTTGATTGATTCGGAACGCGTCCGGCGTCGAGGTCACCGCGACTGCACCCCGCATCCGACAGATCGAGCATGTGCAGCGCCGGGCGGAGGCAAGACCTTCGGTTAGCGTGACCGTGAAATGGACGGCACCGCAGTGGCAAGCGCCTTTGAGGGTTATCGGCTCCTTCGACTTAGTATCGATCAAGCGGCGACCTTCTCGAGAGCGCCCTTGACCGCGTCGAGCGCTTCCTTGGCCTTCGAACCATCAGGCCCGCCGCCCTGAGCCATGTCGGGTCGTCCGCCCCCGCCCTGCCCGCCAAGGGTCGCTACTGCCGCTTTGACGAGGTCGACCGCGCTGACCTGACCGGCAAGGTCGTCGGTAACTCCGACAGCGACGCTGGCGCGGCCCTCGTTGACGGCGACAAGAGCGCCGATGCCGGAACCAAGCCGCTTCTTCATATCATCAACAGCAGCCCGCAACCCCTTGGGATCGAAGCCTTCAATAACCTGTCCCAGGAACTTGTGACCATTCACGTTTTCGGGCGCGGGACCTTCCGACTTCTCCCCTCCGCCACCCATCGCGAGCGCCTTCTTCGCATCAGCAAGCTCGCGCTCAAGCCGGCGGCGCTCCTCGAGCAGCGAAGCGATGCGCGCGGGGACCTCGTCAGGCGCAGCCTTGAGCGTCCCTGCCGCCTCGCGAAGCTTGGCGTCGCGATCGCTGAGCCATTGCCGGGCCGCTTCGCCCGTGAGGGCCTCGATCCGGCGAACACCTGAAGAAACAGCGCTCTCTGAGATGATCTTGAGAAGTTGGATATCCCCCAGCGCCCGAACGTGCGTTCCGCCGCAAAGCTCCACCGAATAGTCGGCCTCGCCCGTTCGGCCCATTGACAGCACCCGCACTTCGTCGCCGTACTTCTCCCCAAATAGCGCCATCGCGCCAGCAGAGATCGCTTCGTCGGGAGTCATCAGTCGCGTCGTGACGTTCTCGTTGCCACGGATCTGCGCGTTCACCTCGGCCTCCACCGCGGCGATTTCCTCGCGTGTCACCGCCTTCGGATGCGAGAAGTCGAAGCGGAAGTAGTCGGGCGCCACGAGGCTGCCCTTCTGCGTGACGTGCGTGCCGAGCTGATGCCGGAGCGCAGCGTGAAGCAGGTGCGTCGCGCTGTGGTTGGCACGGACCCGATTGCGCCGCTCGACGTCGACCTTCTGATGCACCGTATCGCCAACAGACAATTCGCCTGCCGCCACCTTCGTCCGCAGCACATGGAGCTTGCCGAGCGGTTTTGACGTATCCTCAACCTCGCCAACGAAGCCTTTGAGGTTGGTCAGCTTTCCCGTGTCACCGATCTGCCCGCCGCTCTCCCCGTAAAAGGGCGTTTGGTTGAGGAGCACGTCGACCGTCTCACCCAACTCGGCATTCTCGGCGCGCTGTCCGTCTTTCACGATCGCGAGAACGACCCCTTCACCTTCGTCTCCGGAATAACCAGTGAACTCGGTCGCGCCATATTGCTCCACGAGATCGAACCAAACGTCCTCGCTGGCCTTGGCGCCGGAACCCTTCCACGCTGCGCGCGCCTTCGCCTTCTGCTCGGCCATGGCGGTGTCGAACCCATCCCGGTCGACGCTGAGCCCGCGCGCTCGAAGGGCGTCTTCAGTGAGGTCGTATGGGAAACCGTAGGTATCGTAGAGCCTAAAGGCAGTATCACCGGCGAGGGTGCCGCCCTTCGGCAGGCCCGCCGTCGCCTCATCGAGGAGCTTTATCCCGGTCGCCAGGGTCTGCCTGAAGCGCATCTCTTCCTGCTGAAAGGTAGCTTCGATCAGCGGCTGCGCGCGAACCAATTCCGGATAAGCCGCGCCCATCTCCGACACGAGGGCCGGCACGAGGCGCCACATCAGTGGCTCACTGGCGCCCAGCAGGTGCGCATGCCGCATCGCACGGCGCATGATGCGGCGGAGCACATAGCCCCTGCCCTCGTTTGCGGGAAGGACGCCGTCGGCGACCAGGAAGCCGCTCGCGCGCAAATGGTCGGCGATGACTCGGTGGCTCGCCTTGTTCTCGCCCTCGACCTTGGTCCGCGTCAGCTCCTCGCTGGCGTGGATCAGCGCCTTGAACGTGTCGGTATCGTAATTGTCGGGAGTGCCCTGAAGCACCGCGGCGACCCGCTCGAGCCCCATGCCGGTGTCGATGCTCTTGCTCGGCAGCTCCGACACGATCTCGCTCGCTGCTTGCTCGTACTGCATGAAGACGAGGTTCCAGATCTCGACGAAGCGATCGCCATCCTCGTCGGGCTAGCCTGGAGGCCCGCCCGGAATATGCTCGCCATGGTCGAAGAAGATTTCCGAACATGGGCCACACGGACCATCGTCGCCCATCGCCCAGAAATTGTCCTTGGTCGGAATTCGGATAATCCGGCTTTCCGGAAGGCCTGAGATCTTCTTCCAGAGGTCGAATGCCTCGTCGTCGGTATGATAGACGGTCGCGGTCAGCCGGTCGGGGTTTAGATCCCCATTCCTTGGTGATCAGGTTCCAGGCGAGCTCGATCGCGCGATCCTTGAAATAATCGCCGAACGAGAAATTCCCGAGCATTTCGAAGAAGGTGTGGTGGCGAGCGGTGTAGCCGACATTGTCGAGGTCGTTGTGCTTGCCGCCGGCGCGGACGCACTTCTGCGAGCTGGTCGCCTGGCTGTACGGCCGCGTTTCGAGGCCGGTGAAGACGTTCTTGAACGGCACCATGCCGGCGTTGACGAACATCAGGGTCGGGTCGTTGTGCGGCACCAGCGGCGCCGAAGCGACCCGCGCGTGGCCGTTCTTCTCGAAATAATCGAGGAATGAGCGGCGGATGTCGTTCGTCGAGATCATGTGAAGCGCATGTAAATGCGCTGCTGCACTGCGGCAAGGACGGGCAAGCGCGCACCCTTGGCAGCCGCCGCAGTTCCGCTAGGCAGCGTCAATGGCGAAACGGAAGTCCAGCATTCCCCAATACAAACGGCGGCGAAGGAGGTCATTCCTTGGCCGGCTCCTCGGCTGGATCATCAAGCTCGTCCTCGGTCTGATTCTGTTCTCGATCCTCTGGGTCCTCGCCTACCGCTTCGTGAACCCGCCGATCACGATCAACATGATCGGCGACATCATCCACCGGCGCGGGGCGCACAAGGACTGGATGCCGATCGAGGAAATCGACCGGGACATGGTCCGGGCGGCCATCGCTGGCGAGGACAGCAAGTTCTGTTCCCATAACGGCTTCGACCTCGAAGCTATTGAAGATGCCATGAAAGGAACGCATCGGGCGGGCGGATCCGCGGCGGATCGACGATTAGCCAGCAGACCGCGAAGAACGCCTTCCTTTGGAACGGCGGCGGCTATGCGCGGAAGGGTGTAGAGGCCTGGTTCACCTTCCTAATCGAGCATATGTGGGGCAAGCGGCGGATCATGGAGGTCTATCTGAACCTCGCCGAGACCGGCATCGGCACTTACGGCGTCAACGCCGGTTCGCAGCGGTATTTTGGCCATGATGCGAGCGCCATGACCGCGACTGAGGCGGCCCGGATCGCCGCTATCCTTCCGCTCCCTAAGGAACGCGCCGCGATCACCCCGAAGGGCTTCACGCGTCGTTACGGCAACATCATCGCCGCGCGTATTCCGGTCGTCGCCGGAGACGGTCTCGACGCCTGCGTCTACAAGGGGATCCCCCGCCGCTGAAGAAGGCGCCGCCGCACGTCACCAAGGAGGCGCGGCCGCTGCCCGGCGAGGAATATGAGAGCCCAAAGGCCGTGCTTCCGCCCGTCGAAAATGTAGTGAACGAGCTTGCGCCTGCTTCGGGACAGTCGAATGTTGCCCAGCCTGCGCCGGCGCCTGAACAAAACGAAGAAGCAGTGCCGCCGCCAGGTCAGCCGAAGGAAGCTGGCAACGGCGTCTAGCCATTGCGCCGAACGGTTCGCGAAGCACGCCTCACGACCGGAACGGCGCCTCGCCCCTGTCCGTTGAAGCATGAAATTCCAGGCAAGGAGGAGTTTATGGCAACGCGTACCCAGAGCCGGCAGTCGAACAGGTCATCGTCCAACCGCAGCGGCTCGAACGAAAGCAGCAGCAAGGGCGGCGGAAATCAACGAAGCGCCTTCTCATGGGGCGAGAGCGCGGGTCCAATCATCGCGGCTGCCCTTGGCGGCGCCGCAATCGGTTTTGCGGCCAATCATCGGCCGGAAATTCATTACGCAGGCTGTCTCGGGCCTGACTGGTGACTGGGACGAAGTATTGGCGGCCGAGCATGACCTCACGCTCGCGGTCTTCGACAAGATGCTCGCAACTGATTCGAACGCAGACCTGGAAGCGCAGCATGCTCCTCATGCAACTCACCCATATGCTCGACAAGCACGCACATGAGGAGGAGATGGTCGTCTATCCGGCTCTTCGTGACGCCGGCCAGACGACCGAAGCTGACCAGCTGAACAGCGAACATGGCTACATCAAAACGTTCCTGTACGATCTCGGCCAAATGGGCGCCGGATTCGCCCAACTGGCTGGAGAAGGTCCGAGAGTTCCGTAACCTCGTCTCGGAGCATGCGAAGATGGAGGAGGAGGAGGTCTTCCCGGCGTTCAAGCGCGACCTCGATCAGAAGCAGAACGCGAACATCACCGCGCTCGTGAACAAGGACGGATTCTGGCAGGCCTAGCCGACTAGAGCCAGTCGCGGCGGCTCCTGGGCCGACAGATCGACCGCGCCTTCTCCAGCAATGCGCTCGATCCGGGCGGCAAGCTCGGCATCGAGCGCATAGTCGCGTCCGGCGACGACGATCGCTTCGCCACCGCTGGCAAGCGTCAGGACGAACCGAAGCAGGCCGTTCGATCCACGAGCGTCCGCCATCTCGCGCCCAATTCGCTCGGCGGTCGAGGCATCCGAGATGCGCACTGTCATTTGCAGCCGAGTGCGCTTGGCAAGGTCCGACAGCGGCTGAACCCGCTTGATCGTCACGCGCGGAAACTCGTCGCCAGAGCGTCGATCGAGCTCCACGGTCAACAGCCCGCACTGCCCCACCTTCGCCGCAGCTTCGAGCGCCGCCGTCGCCTCATCGTCGAATGCGGTTGCAACGAACTGGCCCGAGCTGTCGCTGAGAGTCGCCATCATGTAGCGTCGGCCCCGCGCGGAGGTCCGCCAACGTGTGTCTTCGATCAGTCCCGCCATCGTGGAGCTGACCCGCTCGCCCTCGACGATGCGAACGTCCGCCAGTTCGGCGAAGGTCTTCACCTTGTGCGCAGCAAGTAAATGTTTGGCGGCATCGACAGGATGCGCCGAGAAGTAAAATCCGAACGCCTCGCGCTCGGTGGCCATGCGCTGGGCCAGAGTCCATGATGCGTCGCGTGGCAAGCGGATCGGCGCGGCTTCCGCCGAATTCAGTCCGAACAGGCCCGCCTGACCCGTCTCGCGCTGTTCGTGCGCGCTGGCCGCATGCGCCAAGATCGTCTCCACGCCACCGAATACGGCCGCTCGCTCCGGATTGATCGCGTCAAAGGCTCCTGCGCCGGCCAGGCTCTCGAGCTGGCGGCGATTGAGCAGGCGCGGATCGATTCGTGAGGCGAAACCCTCCAGGCTGGGAAACGGGCCGCTGCGCTCACGCTCTTCGACCAGACCCTCCATCGCCTTTCCGCCGACGCCCTTGAGCGCGCCCAGCGCATAGCGGACACTTCCGTTCTCGACGGTGAAGGATGCGCCGCTCGCGTTGATGTCGGGCGCGAGGCACTCGATTTCGCCGCGGCGCATGTCCTCGACGAACATTGACAGCTTGTCGGTCAGCGCAATGTCGAAGCTCATTGACGCCGCATAGAATTCGGCGCGGTGATGGGCCTTTAGCCAAGCCGTCTGGTACGTCAAAAACGCATAGGCCGCGGCGTGGCTCTTGTTGAAGCCGTAGCCAGCGAACTTGTCGATCAAGTCGAAAAGCTCGTTCGCCTTAGCCGCAGGAATCTCGTGGTGCTCAGCGCAGCCCTTCACGAAGGTTGCTCGCTGAGCGTCCATCTCCGACTTGATCTTCTTGCCCATGGCTCGGCGGAGAAGGTCCGCGCCGCCGAGTGAGTAGCCGGCGAGGATCTGCGCCGCTTGCATCACCTGCTCCTGGTAGACGAAGATCCCGTAGGTTTCCTTGAGGATGCCCTCGAGAAGCGGGTGCGGATATTCGATCTGCTCCTCGCCGTTCTTGCGCCGACCGAACATCGGAATGTTGTCCATCGGTCCAGGACGGTAGAGGGCGTTGAGCGCGATGATGTCCTCGAAAACCGTCGGTTTCACGGCCGAGAGCGTGCGCCGCATGCCCTCCGAATTCGACCTGGAACACGCCGACCGTGTCGCCACGCTGGAGAAGCTCGAAGACTTCCGGATCGTCCCACGCAAGCGCTCCGAAATCGACCTCGATCCCTTGCTCCGCAAGCAGCCTTTGGCCTTCCTTGAGAACCGAGAGCGTCTTCAGGCCGAGGAAGTCGAACTTCACTAGCCCCGCGGCTTCGACATATTTCATGTCGAACTGCGTCACCGGCGTGTCGGATCGTGGGTCGCGATAGAGCGGAACGAGCTCGTCGAGCGGGCGGTCACCAATGACCACGCCGGCGGCGTGGGTCGAAGCGTGACGCGGAAGACCTTCCAGCTTCATCGCCAAGTCGAACAGCCGCTTGACGTCGGGGTCCTTGTACTCGGCCGCGACCTCGGAAACGCCGTTGAGCGACCGTTCCAACGTCCAGGGATCCGCCGGCAGGTTCGGGATCAGCTTCGCTAGCCGGTCCACTTGCCCATAGGGCATCTGCAGCACGCGCCCGGTATCCTTGAGCACCGCGCGGGCCTTGAGGCGCCCGAAGGTGATGATCTGCGCGACCTTGTCGCGGCCGTACTTGTGCTGGACGTAGGCAATCACCTTGTCCCGGTGGGTTTCGCAGAAATCGACGTCGAAGTCCGGCATCGACACGCGCTCGGGATTGAGGAAGCGTTCGAAGAGAAGGCCGAGCGCGAGCGGGTCGAGGTCGGTGATCGTCAGCGCCCAGGCGACGACCGAGCCGGCGCCCGATCCGCGGCCCGGGCCGACGGGAATGTCGTTCGCCTTCGCCCATTTGATGAAGTCGGCGACGATCAGGAAGTAGCCGGCGAACCCCATGCCGGTGATGATTTCGAGCTCATAATCGAGCCGTTCGCGATAGCGTGCCTTCTCTTCGTCGGAGCGCCGGACGAGCCGGCCTCTCAAGCCCGGCGTGCGCGTCGGCGCGAAGCTGCTCGTCCTCATCGTCGCCGAGCCGCGGGAGGATCGGCCTGCGCTTGCGGTGCGGCAACTGCGCAGCGCTGCGCGATCACCGCGGTGTTGGCGAGTGCTTCGGGCAGATCCGCGAACAGCTCCGCCATGGCCGGTCCGTCCTTCAGCCATGCGTCGGCGAGACGAGCTGGCGCGGTCGGCGCTTTCGACATATGCGGAATTCGCAATGCACAGCATCGCGTCGTGAGCCGCGTGGAAGGATGGGTCGGCATACGCCGCGGGGTTGGTCGCGACGAGCGGGAGGTCTGCGCGCATAGGCGAGTTCGATGAGCGCTGCTTCTGACAGCTTCTTCGACCACGTCGCCGCGCCGCGGCGATCTCGATATAGAGGCGGTCCGGGAAAAGCTGCCTGCAGCCGATCGAGATAGGCTTCCGCCTTCAGTTGCTGGCCATCGGCGATCAGCCGCGCGAGCGCCCCTTCCGCCCCGGCGGTGAGTGCGATCAGCCCTTCGCCTGAGCTCCTCAAGTCGCGCAAATTCGACATGCGGTTCCTCCTCGACCGGGCGGTCGAGGTGGGCCGACGAGACGAGCTTGCAGAGATTGGCGTAGCCTTGATCGTCCTTCGCGAGCAGCACCAGCCAGTCGATTCGCGCCTTCGCCGCCGAGTTCCGGCAGGTCTCGCCACTGCGAGCATCGCGCCGACGATCGGCTGGACGCCTTTGGCGATGCACGCGTCGCTGAACGGCATGACGCCATACAGGCCGTTACGGTCGGTGACTGCGATCGCCGGAAAGCCAAGCTTCGCCGCGCGATCTGCAATCGTCTTCGGCTCCATCGCGCCTTCAAGCATCGTGAAGCACGAGAAGAACGCGAAGCGGGACGTACGGCTGATTCACGCCTCGACTATGGGGTGAGTGGCGGTCGAACGACAAGGAAGCGCCGGGACTTATCCACGCTTATCGAGGCGGCTGCCAGCGCCCTTCCATGATGTCGCGGATCTCGCGCATTCGGCCGACATAAGCCTCGCCGATGCAGGAGCGGTTCGGGACAGCGGTCGCGATAAGCGAAGGAAGCGATCGCCAGTCTCGCGCAGCAGCGCCTTCTGTTGCCGGCGATGCTCGCTGACATCGCGCGTCCGATATTGGTCGGCCATGTTCCGATCGAGCGCAGCGAGACCGGCATCGGAGCAGACGGCGACCTCACCCTTTGATTCGAGCCTTTGCGCAGTCGAAGCTCGGATGCGCCGCCGACGACACGCTGGCGGCTGAGTACTGTGGCTGGCTGCTGCTGAGCTCCGCGACGTCCAGTCGCTGCTGTTCGAGCGCCCAGCTTCGATTCGCCACTTCAGGCGCTGGTGCAGATGGCGCCGACGACCTGAGCCTGGCTGACTTGCTCGCGCGAGCGTCGCCAGCGGAGCGATGATCGCGTCGGCATTGCGCAGCAGGACGACATTGCCGCTGCCGTCAGCTGCGGCCTGCGACGGTGTAATCGACGTCTGACGTCAGCGTCCGGCGCCCGCCGACAATCCGCACTCCGGGCGGCAGGTCGAGCGACAGGGTATCCCGAGCAATTGACCGCGCCGCTCGAATTGTCCTGGCTCTCCATCACCGGATTTTCCATCCGCACCACGGCATAGGCGGAGAGCTGGTCGAAAGCCGCCTGGTCGCTTCCGCGGAGCTGCGCCGCGCGCCGGAACAGCTCGCGCTTGATGAGATCGTAGGTCTGGTTGCTCGCGCAGAGCTTCTCCGGGGCGGGCGCCTTGGCCTGCGTCGCGTTCTGGGTGACCTCAGTTCTCGGTCAGCTTGTCCTGGTTCGGATTTCCGCGAGTTGCGAAATAGGCGATCACAAGCACCAGGACGATGAGGCCGCCGATCAGCGCGAGCGTAGTCCAATTGGGAGTACGCACGGAGCGTTGAACGTCGCTGCCGCGACTCGGGGTCCACTATTGGAGCCGCCCTTCGTGCAGCCGGACGATGCGGTCCATCTTGCTGGCGAGACGCTCGTTGTGCGTGGCGACGAGCGCTGCGCTTCCTTCGCCCTCGAACGAGGCTGAGGAACTCATCGAGCACAGCGTCGGCGGTGTGCTCGTCGAGGTTGCCGGTCGGCTCGTCGGCAAGAACCAGCGGCGGCTTGTTGGCGAGCGCGCGGGCAACCGCGACGCGTTGCTGCTCACCGCCCGACAGTTTGGACGGCCGATGATCGAGCCGCTCCGACAGTCCGAGCGCCCCGAGCAATTGCTGCGCGCGCTCGCGCGCCGGCAGCGGGTCGGCGCCGCGCACCAGCTGCGGCAGAACGTACATTCTCCACCGCGTTGAATTCGGGAAGCAGGTGATGGAACTGGTAGACGAACCCGAGCAGGTCACGGCGCAAGCGGGTGCGGCCCTCGTCGTCGAGCTCGGCCGCTTCCTCGCCGTTGCAGCCGGATCGATCCCTCGAACCCGCCTTCGAGCAGTCCGACCGCCTGAAGCAGCGTCGACTTGCCCGACCCCGACGGACCGAGCAGCGCGACGATCTCGCCGGGCTGAATGGCGAGGTCGACTCCGCGCAGAACCTCGATCGTCACGTCGCCCTGCGTGAAGCTTCGCTTCAGGCCCCGTGTCGCGAGGACCGGCTCACTCATAGCGCAGCACCTGCACCGGATCGGTGCTCGCCGCCTTGTAGGCAGGGTAAAGCGTCGCGAGGAAAGACAGGATCAAGCGCGGTGAGGACGATCGCCGCAACCTCGAACGGATCAGTCTTCGCCGGGAGGTCGGTCAGGAAGCGAACCGACGGATCCCACAAATTCTCGCCCGGTGACGGCCTGGATCGCGTTCACGACGTCCTGCCGGAAATAGAGGAACATGGCGCCCAGGATCATGCCGAGCACGATTCCGAGCGAGCCGATCGTCACGCCGACGGTCATGAACACCTTCATCATGCCGCGCCGGCTCGCGCCCATGGTCCGCAGGATCGCGATGTCGCGCGTCTTCGCGCGAACCAGCATGATCAGCGACGAGAGGATGTTGAACACGGCGACGAGCACGATGAGCGAGAGGACGATGAACATCGCGACCCGCTCGACTTCCAGCGCCTGGAACAGCGCCGAATTCATCTGCCGCCAGTCGACGATCTGGCCTTTGCCCTGAACCAGCTTCTGAAGCGGCGCGAGGATCTGCTGAACCTTGTCGGGATTGCTGGTCTGAATTTCGATCATCCCGACCTGGTCGCCCATCAGCAGCAGCTGCTGGGCATCCTGCATCGGCATGATCACAAACGCCTTGTCGTAGTCATACACGCCAATCTCGAAGATTGCGCCGACCGTGTAGGTGACTTCGCGCGGGACCGTCCCGACCACCGTCGACCGGCCTTCCGGGTTCCAAAGCGTGATCTGGCTTCCGGGATAGGCTCCCAGCGTATCGGCAAGCCGCGAGCCGATCGCGACGCGGTTGCTGCCCGGAGCGATCGAGTTGATGTCGCCGGCGAGCACGTTGGACGTGATCGTCTTGTTTCCGCGGATATCGTCGACCCGCATTCCGCGCACGAGCACGCCTTCGAAACGCCCGTTCGCCGTTGCCATCAGCGGCGTTTCGATGAGTGGCAAGAGCCGAAGTTACACCTGGGCGTTTTCTTCGCCCTGTTCGGCGATTTGCTCCCAGTCCGCGAGCCGCCCGTCATAACCCTGCACCACCGCATGGCCGTTGAGGCCGACGATCTTGTCGAACAGCTCGGCTCGGAAGCCGTTCATGACGCTCATGACGATGATCAGCGCGGCAACCCCGAGCGCCACCGCGATGAGGCTGATCGAAGCGACGAGGAAGATGAACCCTTCGCCTTTGCCCGGAAGCAGATAGCGCCGGGTGAGCATCCGCTCTGCGCGATTGAGGATCATGCGCCGAGCCTCGCGAGTGCCGATTCCAGGCTCAGCTCCTCGCGTTCTCCAGTTGAACGGCGCTTTAATTCGACGGTGCCATTGGCGATCCCGCGCGGACCGACGATCACCTGCCAGGGCAGTCCGATGAGGTCCATCGAGCCGAGCTTCACGCCGCCCCGCTCATCGCGGTCGTCGTAGAGCGTTTCGATGCCGGCTTCGGTGAGCTGGCTGTAGAGCGCGTCGGCGGCATTGACGCTTGCCTCGTCGTCGGCGCGCATGGTGACGATGCCGACGCGCCACGGAGCGACAGGTTCCGGCCAGACGATACCGGCATGGTCATGGCTCGCCTCGATGATTGCTCCCACCAGTCGCGAGACACCGACGCCGTAGCTGCCCATCATCGGAGTCACCGGCGTCCCGTCCCGGCCCGAAACCTTCAGCCCCATCGCGGACGAGTATTTGTCGCCGAAATAGAAGATGTGGCCGACCTCGATGCCGCGCCCGGTTCGCTGCTTGTCCTGGGGAACGGCCTGCCACTTTGCAACATCGTGGGTCTCGTCGGTTGCCGCGTAGGTGGAGTTCACGCGATCGAACAGACCCTGCAGCCCAGCCTCGTCACCGTAGTGCAGCTCCGCCTGGTGCCAGTCGAATTCCTCGTATGCGGCGTCATAGAAGACCTCGCTCTCGCCGGTTGGAGCAAGAACAATGAATTCGTGGCTGAGATCGCCACCGATCGGACCCGAGGCCGCCTGCATCGGCACCGCTTGGATACCGAGGCGCTGGAAGGTGCGCAGGTAAGCAAGCATCTGCGTGTAGTAGCTCTGCCGTGCGCCGGCCTCGTCGAGATCGAAGCTGTAGGCGTCCTTCATCAAGAACTCGCGGCCGCGCATGACGCCGAACCGTGGCCGGACTTCGTCCCGGAACTTCCACTGGATGTGATAAAGAGTGCGCGGCAGGTCGCGGTAGCTCTTCACCTCGTCGCGGAAGAGCATGGTGATCATCTCTTCGTTCGTCGGCCCATAGAGCATCTCGCGGTCGTGCCGATCGCGGATGCGCAGCATCTCAGGGCCGTAGGCGTCATAACGCCCGCTCTCACGCCACAGCTCGGCGGACTGAAGCGTCGGCATCAGCATTTCCTGTGCGCCGGCGCGGTCCTGCTCCTCGCGGACGATCTGCTCGATCTTCTTGAGCACCCGAAATCCGAGCGGAAGCCAGGCGTAGATGCCGGCGGCGGTCTGCCGCACCAGCCCTGCCCTCAACATCAGCTTGTGGCTGACAATCTGAGCGTCTGCGGGACTTTCCTTGAGGACCGGGAGGAATGCTCGGGACCAACGCATGAGGCCGCGCTGTAGGGTCGCCGTAAGAGACGCGCAACCGGAGCGCGGTTACCCTTCGACATGTGGCAGCGCCGACACAGGCTTCGCAGAAACGCAACCTACATCAATTTCGTGACGTGACAGTCGTTTGGCAGAGTCCTACGCACAGCCGTCCGAACATTCAGACCCTTGGGTCGGGTTCGGGTGCGGTCGAGGCGTCGCGACAGCGCTTGCCACTGGGGAGCGAGCCATTCGCGGCTTGGGGACTCTCGCCGCTTCATATCCAAGGGGGCTGACGAGCAATCGTCACGCAGGACGCCCGGATCGCAGGTCGATCCGGGCGTTTGCTTTGTGGGCACCCCTGCGTAAAGCCCGCAAAAGCATTGCGCCCTATTTCGCTCTCGCGCTGCTTGCCGCGATCGTCATCTGGATGGCGCAGCAATATTGGGTCTCGGACTCTAGGTCCCAAGAAACCGAAGCGCCGCCTCCACTTGCGTTTGGGGCAAAGATCACCGGCCCAGCGGTAAGCAAGGGAGACGTACGCACCATCTTCAGCGCAGATGATTATCCTACGAGCGCGCAGGCAAAGGGCGAAGAGGGAACGGTCTAAGCGCAGTTGACCGTCGACGAAACGGGGAGAGTCACCGCCTGCAGAATCATCCGCAGCAGCGGGTCCGAATCCCTCGATAGCGCCACCTGCAACATCATCGAGCGTTGCGCTCGCTTCACGCCAGCCCCGGAATTCCGCGGGAGAGGCCATCTCGTCGACGGTCATCACGCCACTTGTCAGGTGGCAGCTCGAAGGTTGAAAAAGCTTTGCGGAGGTTCTTGCGCGCCGCAAGAGTTGGTCTAGGCACATGCGCGTCGGTCGAGTATTGGACCGCAGCGCGTACAATCACACGCAACACGGGGAGACCAGCATGCGTAAGCGCATGATGACCGCATTGCTCTTCACAATGGTCATGGCCGGACCGGCAGTAGCCCAGAACGATGATAGCCAATCCACTGCAACCACCCAGGACTCGAGCGACGACGAAGCGCCGCTCTGGAACCTGCTTGGTCTTGCCGGTGTGCTCGGAGTTGTCGGCCTTTGGCGCTCGAGCGACAACGACGGCTACACCGAAGACACTTCAGAATTTCAATAAACAAGGGAGCGTACGAATGGGGATGAAAACGCCACTTCTGATTGGCGCCGCGCTGCTGATCGCCGCTCCGGCCGCAGCACAGAACACTGCTGACACGACCAACAATGCCGCCGCTGCGTCGGAAAATGGGACCAGCGCTGCGGACATGAACGCGGCTATGGCGAATGCCGCTGCTGCCCCGGCTCAGCCGACTGACGCGAATGCTGCAGGAACACAGGGAACAGCGGAGCCGTCCCAACAACTGGGCGGTCCTACGGGGACCGAAACTGGGAAGAAGAGCTTCCCGTGGGGTGTGCTCGGTCTCGTCGGCCTGATCGGATTGTTCGGCCGCAAGCGCGGCTAGAACACAAGTCGGCCCTTTTCGGTTTGGCAGCAGCCGCGGGCTTCGCATAAGCAGGCCCGATGGATGATCGCGTGCACCGTCCCGGGACGAAGCTCGTTGAGGGCGGCAGGCGCAAGCAATGGCGGGGGCGGCTCGTCAATCCGCCAGTCGAGCGCGCCTCGACCATCCTGTTCGACTCGGTTGCGGACCTGCATGGCAGCCGTGCCGGGCTCGGCTCCTACCGTTACGGCCTCCAGGGCACGGCGACGCAATGGGCCCTCGCCGACGCCTTGACCGAGCTCGAACCCGGTGCGGCCGGAACGGTGCTTTATTGCAGCGGCCTGGCTGCAATCACCGCGCCTCTATTGACGGTGCTCAGCCCCGGCAACGAGCTATTGGTCCCGGACAATGTCTACGGTCCCACGCGGCGCTTCTGCGACACCTTCCTCAAGCGCTATGGGGTCTCGACACGATATTATGACCCGCTGATCGGCGCACTTATCGATGACGTGATCGGCGCCGATACGCGCGCGATCCTCCTCGAAAGCCCCGGATCGCAGACGATGGAGGTGCAGGACGTACTTGGCATCTGCGCAGTCGCCCGCGAGCGCGGCATCGTCACTTTGCTCGACAACACCTGGGCCACCCCGTTGCTCTTTCCGGCAATCGCCGCCGGCGTCGACATAAGCATCCTCGCCGCCACCAAATATGTCGGCGGTCATGCCGACGTGATGCTCGGGGCCGCTTCAGCCACGGCAGAACATTACGACCGGCTTCAGGAAACCACTTGGGACCTCGGTCAGAGCGTCTCCCCCGATGATGCATGGCTGGGCTCGCGCGGGCTGCGGACCATGGCTGTTCGCCTCAAACAGCATGAAGAAAGCGCGATGAGAGTTGCCGAGTGGCTGAAATCGCAGCCGCGGGTGGGCCGAGTGCTGCACCCTGCCCTCCCCGATTGTCCCGGCCACGAATTTTGGAAACGCGACTTTAAAGGATCGTCCGGGCTGTTCTCCTTTGAACTGAAGGACGCCGACAAAGCTGAACGAGCCGGTTTCGTCGACCGGCTTCATCTCTTCGGCATTGGCTTTAGCTGGGGTGGATATGAGAGCCTCGCGATGCCTGTGGATCCGCATCGCACCGTCACCGAGCCGCCGGCGCGCAGCCTAATCCGGCTGCACATCGGGCTCGAAGACCCGGACGACCTGATCGACGACCTCAACGAGGCGTTTGCCGCTACCGGAGAATCAGTATCGACTCCCATGGCGATGACGACCGCGATCAAGATCACCGCTAGAAGCTGAAGCCGCCGGTCCTCCTTTTGCACGACTTGCTGTTCGGCCTGGTGCTCCTGGGCTGCGGCGTTCGCCTGAGCACGGCGCTCGAGCTCGCGGATTGCTCCAACACCTTGGTCACCAGCGGCAAATCCGGCCCTCACCATCTGTTGAAGTTGCTCGCTGCTGCGCGTTTTCCACCAGTTCGGCGAATAAGGCGCTTCGGCTTCGGCGACCTGGTTCATGGCCCCCTCCTGTAGCTGGCGCGGCCGCATTCTACCATTTTCTGCCAACTGACACGAGCGTCGTCGCCGCAGCGTCGTGTTCGGAATTTCTGTTGGAGGAATTTGGTAGCGGAGGAGGGACTTGAACCCCCGACACGCGGATTATGATATCCCATGCTTCGTTGAAATTATTGGACTTTTTTGTAAACTCTTTCCCGGACTCTCCCAGACTCCCCCTACACTCACCCGTACAGTGTAAACCGGATTGCCGGCAGAAACGGCTGAGTTTTGGGCCTGCTTCAGCCTGAATCCTAATGGCATATGTGGACGGCTCCCTCTTGCAAGAGGGTGTAAGCAGATATTTCGATCGGATCGTTTGCGTGCATATGTGCGGCCTGTTGGTGCGCTCATATGAACGCTGGCCAAGATGGTTTCCGCAGCACGAGTTCCCAACAGGAATGCGGCCTTTAATCGGCCATTGCCACTAACGGATTGTCTCGCGCCTCGGATCGATCGATCACACCACCTGCTCGTTTCCTGCAAGATCTCTTCGATCAACTCAGCACGGTAGCGTTGGTCGCGCGCCCATCGTGACTGGCCGACTGTTCATGCGGCGATCGCTTGATCGATCGGACGGCGATAATGTTCGCCGCTCACCATCAGCTTCCACGCAGTCCGCGCGATCTTGTTGGCAAGCGCCACCGCGGCAAGCTTGGGTGTTTTCCGCTCGAGCAGCTTCAGAAGCCAGGGCGATGCGTTTCTGCCCTGCGTGCGCCGAACCTGCTGTATCACCGCGGTTGCTCCAACCACCAACGTGCTGCGCAAGAGCTCGTCACCAGCCCGCGTAATGCCTCCCAGCCGTGTTTTGCCGGCGGTTGAGTGGTCCTTCGGCGTCAGGCCCATCCAGGCGGCAAAGTCCCGCCCAGATTTGAACGAGTGCGGATCGGGCGTCTTCATCATCAGCATGGATGCGCCGATCGGCCCAACGCCGGGTATCTGGGCCAGGCGCCGGCTGCACTCGTCACTGCGGTGCCACTCCATCAGCTTGACTTCGACCACCTCGATCTCGCGTTCGAGCTGAGCATATTCCTGGGCCTGAAGCGCAAACAGCTCACGCGCCAGCTCCGGTACCGCTTCATCAACCACGATCCGCTCCAGCAGAGGCTCGATCCGACACATGCCCTTTGCCGCTGTCACGCCGAACTCGGCGGCATAACCTCGGATGGCATTGGCGAGCTGGGTGCGCCTTTTGATCAATCGGGTGCGCACGCCGACCAGCATCAGCGCAGCCTGCTGGTCCGCCGACTTCACCGGAACGAAGCGCATCGTCGGGCGGCTGGCAGCCTCACACAGGGCTTCGGCATCGGCCGCATCGTTCTTGCCGCGTTTGACGTAAGGCTTAGCCAGCTGCGGCGCGATCAGCCTCACTTCGTGGCCAAAGGAGCTGAGCAGACGAGCCCAATGATGGGAGGCACCGCAGGCCTCGAGCGCCACCACCACGGGAGGCAGCTTCTCGAAGAACCTGATCATCTCGCTGCGACGCAACTGCTTGCGAAGCACCGGTTGTTCTGCGGCATCGACACCGTGCAACTGAAAAAGGCTCTTTGACGTGTCGAGGCCAATACGGATAATGTCTGTCACGGACGGCTTCCTTTTGTGAGTTCTGCAACGACCTCACCTTGGCACATTGCGATGCCGCTGGGAGCCGTCCACCCCAACAGGAATGGGTGGAAAGCTGCCGTCGCCGTAGCAAGTTTGGGTGGAAAGCGAACTCTAGCGTCAGGGGAAAGATCACAAAGCGCTGCGTCAATCGCGGATTTGTGAAGCGTTCTTCGCCTTCGATCCAGCCACCTTCGATTTGCGCAGAATGAGGCACAAACCCAGGGTAGATCACCAACCGATTGAATGCTGCCTCTATCCGTCCGCACAGCTCGAAGTCACCATCGCTGCTTGCGACATAGCCTCGCCCTGTGCGCTCGCGAGCAGTTCCGGCGACCTTCTTAAAAAACAACGTTCCACCGCGCTCTTCACGATTGAGGTAAATCAGACCGAATACGGGCACGAAATCGACGTGTGGGCGGCGCTGCGTCGGAGACAACGCGTCTGGATGCACGTCCACGATTGCGAAGTCAGTGAACACCTGACGAAAAGCCGTGATGCGCTGACCGCGCTCTGCGATCGGCGGAATGTGCCTAAGATAATGATAGTTCGCCATGCGAAGAACCCAGAGACTGATGGCGCGAATGGAATTCGTTACCGGCGGCACGGCGATCTTCCCGGGGTAGGGATAAGGCGGTGGCGAAAACGCCAGTGCAAGTCCCATGTCGCGAACCCCGTCTGGGTTTGCATAAACATTGTCACCTGGAGGATCGGGATTGATGATCCGGCCGTTGTGAAACTCACCGTGGCACCAGAAGATAAACCGAAAACGTCCACCGTTAAATCCATCGAATTTCCTCGGGCGTTGCAGCTTGGACGGAACCGGCAGCTCTCTAATCCAGCTTTGGGTGGAAAGCTGCCACTGGACCGTTAAGTTATTGAGGTCCTGAAAGGTGAGGGGTGAATGTTTGCCTTTGCGATGGCGGCAGTCAGCCGGTGCGCGGTTTCGACGCTTTGCCCGACCGACGGTGAGTTGAAGGCTGCGCTTTACGCTCGAATTGATGACGGAGATCGCTGGTTATGTCGCCGCCGAGCAGCGCAAAAACCCGAACATGTCTGTTCTCGCCCACCCAATACCAATCCGCGGCATCCGCAACGTGCATTGCGGAAGCGCAACACCGAGCGAGCCCCAAGCGATCAATTGCAGCTTCACTATGGAGGTGGGGAACTCGGTTACCTTCGAGACGGCGAAGCTAGCTCAGCGCGATAGTCAGTGGGTGATCATCGATGCTCTGACGGTTTCACGCCAGACAGCCAAAGCAAGACCGAGGTGATGGGGTGGACGCCCCCCGACGGCATCGATGTGCCAAGAGTGGAGGTGTTGAGCAACCACTGAGGGAGGCGTCCGTGGGCGAGGTTAGCACGATCGGGTTGGATATCGCGAAGCAGGTTTTTCAGGCGCACGGGGCGGATGCGTCGGGAGCGATGGTGTTCAGCCGCCGGAATCAGCGCGGGCGAAGCTGATTGGCGTTCTTTGCGGCACAGCCGCGCTGCCTGGTGGCGATGGAGGCCTGCGGCGGCGCGCATTATTGGGCGCGCGAGCTGACGCAAGCTGGGCCACGAGGTGCGGCTGATCCCGCCGGCCTACGTGAAGCCGTTCGTGAAGCGGCAGAAGAACGATGCGGCCGATGCCGAGGCGATCTGCGAGGCGGCGCAGCGGCCGACCATGCGCTTCGTGCCGGTCAAGAGCGAGGAGCAGCAGGCCGCGCGCGCTGGTGTTCCGCGCGCGCGATCTGCTGGTGCGCCAGCGGACCCAGATGCATCAATGCCCTGCGCGGCCATCTGGCCGAGTACGGCTGGGTCGCGCCCAAGGGCGCTGTCGCACATGGCGCAGGCTGATCGATGCGGATCGAGGATCCCGCCGTGCTCGCTGCCCGAGGCGGCCCGCGCGATGTTCGTGGTGCTGATCGCAAGCTCGCGGGCGCTGGATGAGCAGATCGCCGGGCTCGATCGCGAGATCGCACGGCGCGCCAAGGAGGATGCGGTGGCGCGGCGGCTGATGACCATCCCCGGCATCGGCCCGATCACCGCCACCGCGATCGTGGCGCTGGCGCCGCCGCCGGAGACCTTCCGGCACGGGCCGCGACTTCGCCGCCTGGCTGGGGCTCACGCCGCTGCAGCACTCGACCGGCGGCAAGCAGAGGCTCGGCGCCATCTCGAAGATGGGCGAGCGAACGCTGCGGCGCCTGCTGATCATCGGCAGCCAGCGCGGTGGTGCGCAGGCGCAGCAGGCGCGGCGCGCCGGCAGGATCGTGGCTGGCGCAGATGCTGGCCGCAAGCCGCGCATGCTGGTGACGGTGGCGCTGGCCAACAAGACCGCGCGGATCGTCTGGGCGCTGCTGGCCAAGGGCGGGGTTTACAGAGCTCCGGCCGCGGCGGCATAAGCCGTCGCGACCGCGAGGCTGTCGAAGGCGTAGAAGCGATCGAAGGAGAGTATGGCGCAACAGTCGGTGAGACGGGGTCGGAAGAACCAGGGCTTTCCACCGTGCTTCAAGCACGCTTAGGGTGATTTGGACCCGATCCGCGAACTCCCATACAGGCCCGCGGCACCATCGTCGCCGCATCAGAGGCCGGACAGATGGCAGCATCCGACTACGCGTGTCAGACCCTCCAGAAATTACCCTTGCGCTCGAAGGGGGCGTCCACAGATGGGAAGCGGACATCGGCGCTGCTGTACACCTAATCGGCGTTCGGCACTTTACCGTGCCGATGTTCAATGTGGCAAGAAATCCATCTTGCCCACCTCCAACCCGGCATTGCGCAGCAATGCGTATGCCATGGTTACGTGGGAATAGAAGTTCGGCATGATCCAGTCACGAATGTCCTCTTCCGACGACATCAAAAAGCGGACCCCGTTTGGCAATGTCAGATCGACGACTGCATGCGGTTCTGCCCAATCGGTCGCGTCGGCTTGATCTATCTGCGATCGAACCGCAGCAATTCGATAGCGAACTGTCGCGAGCGACCTGTATGGAGCCTCTTCGAGCGGAACTGCTTTCCCGGCGACCTGATTAAGCGCCAACAGCACCTGGTTGAGCGCGACGCGGAACTGCAACTCTAGAGGAAACATGTCTTCAGTGAGTTTCTCAGCGAGCACGTTGTCCTGCATGCCGGCTTCTTCGGCCTTGCCGACGAGGTGATCGAGGGTCCCGAGCATATTGAAGAAAACTGTGCGAGCTGAATGGGCGTAAGACATCGCGAACCTTTTGCAGTGTCGTTACGCGCTAAACACCGACAGCTGATGTCCGCAATAGGTCGAAAACTGTCGCGGCGGCTTGGGTGGAAAGCTGCGCTCAGATTCCTTAGAGTCTGGATGCTGCGCTTCGCCAGCATTGCGCGGTAGCCCGCCAAGGCTTTGTCACGGGCTTCGTGCCGTGATGCCTGACCCTTGTCGAACTTCTCGCCGCCTCAAGCTTCGGCCTGCGCTCCCGCTCTTGTGCATCCGCCTTACGACGGGCGCTGCCGGTTCGTGATCGGCTTGCGGACACAACGCTGGACATAGCCGAGTTAGGTTAGCTGAACCGCGCGCCAAGTGGCAAGTTTGGGTGGAAAGCCGACACTAGCTCGCTATTGTCAATGATGCCTCGCAATGTTGCGGCCCTGTCCATGGCACTTGCCGTTACCGGCTGCTCGAAGCCCGTCAGCCAACTAAACGATTTGAACGGATGCTACGAAGGTGAGGGCTCGCCCGACTTCATCCGTCCCCCTGTCCACTGGGCTTTGCGGATATCTGACGGACTAATTGCCGACCGTTCCGGGAAGTTGGTGTCGAGGGTGCATCTGTCAGGAACAGCGTTGAGCACGACAGCGGTTAGCTTCTCTCCCGGCATCTCCATCACGGACAATGAGCATAAGGAAATGACCGTCGTTCCGGGCGACACCATGTCGGGGAGAGCTACCTGCTGAGAGGGCGACCCACTATCCATCTCCGCGACGACTGGGGAACGGTGATGCAGAGAACTTCGTGCGGACCAACTTCTCCGAACGCCTGAGCTGATGACAGGAATGGGTCGAAAGCTGTTGGGGTGGACGGCTCCCAGCGGCATCGCAATGTGCCAAGGTGAGGTCGTTGCAGGACTCACAAAAGGAAGCCGTCCGTGACAGACATTATCCGTATTGGCCTCGACACGTCAAAGAGCCTTTTTCAGTTGCACGGCGTCAATGCCGCAGAACAACCGGTGCTTCGCAAGCAGCTGCGCCGCGGCGAGATGATCAAGTTCTTCGAGAAATTGCCTCCGGTGGTGGTCGCGCTCGAGGCTTGCGGCGCCTCCCATCATTGGGCGCGACTGCTCAGCTCCTTTGGGCATGAGGTGAAGCTGATCGCGCCGCAGCTGGCCAAGCCTTACGTCAAACGCGGCAAGAACGATGCGGCCGATGCCGAAGCGCTGTGCGAGGCTGCCAGCCGCCCGACGATGCGCTTCGTTCCGGTGAAGTCCGCAGATCAGCAGGCTGCGCTGATGCTGGTGGGCGTGCGCACCCGATTGATCAAACGGCGTACCCAGCTTGCGAATGCCATTCGAGGTTTTGCCGCCGAGTTCGGGGTGACCATGGCAAGAGGCATGTGTCGGATCGAGCCTCTGCTGGAGCGGATCGCGGCCGATGAAGCGGTTCCCAGAACTGGCGCGGGAGCTGTTTGCACTTCAGGCCCGGGAATACGCTCAGCTCGAACGCGAAATCGAGGTGGTCGAACTCAAGCTGATGGAGTGGCACCGCAGTGATGAGTGCAGCCAGCGCCTGGCCCAGATACCCGGCGTCGGGCCGATCGGCGCATCCATGCTGATGATGAAAACGCCCGATCCCCACCAGTTCAAATCGGGGCGGGACTTTGCCGCCTGGATGGGGCTCACGCCCAAGGACCACTCAACCGCCGGCAAGACACGGCTGGGAGGGATTACGCGGGCCGGTGACGAGCTCTTGCGCAGCACATTGGTGGTTGGAGCGACCGCGGTGATACAGCAGGTTCAGCGCACCCAGGGCAGAAACGCTTCGCCCTGGCTTCTAAAGTTGCTCGAGCGGAAAACGCCCAAGCTTGCGGCGGTCGCGCTTGCCAACAAGATCGCGCGGATTGCGTGGAAGCTGATGGTGAGCGGCGAACAATATCGTCGTCCTGTCGAGCAAGCGATCCAGCATCGCAGCATGAGCAATCGGCCAGCCACGATGAGCGTACGACCAACGCTATCGTGCTGAGCTGATGACGAGATCTTGCAGGAAATGAGCAGATGGTGTGATCGATCGATCCAAGGCGCGAGACAATCCGTTAATGGCAATGGCTGATTAGAGGCCGCAAAGCTGTTGGGAACTCGTGCTGCGGAAACCATCTTGGCCAGCGTTCATATGAGCGCACCAACAGGCCGCACATATGCACGCAAACGATCCGATCAAAATATCTGCTTAAACCCTCTTGCAAGAGGGAGCCGTCCACATATGCCATTAGCTTTCGATGCGGTCGCGGGCGAATTATTCGCTCATGTTCACTTCGAGCTTGTGAGGCCCACTCATGATTTATGCGATGGAGCAGCGCTTCCTGCGCAGCGAACCAGCGCAACCGATTTTCGCCTTGGCTGCTTGCAGTGGCAGACCGTTGCTTCGCTAATTCCCACGTGAGACTCTTGAACACAGTGAACAGGACGTAGTCTGAATGGTCTAGGGCGACCTCGGCGAGTTCCCATTCCTGACCGCCCTCGTTTTTCATCAGGGCGAGATACCAACCATCGTGGTCGTCGCCGTCATCGGCTTCTCTCCAGTAAGTGGAAAGCCACGAACCTTCTTCCTGAGGGCTGACGCTAGGAAGCAAGTCCCTAGGCGCATCGATCAAGTCGGCAAGTTCTTCCATGCGCTTGCGGAGACCGCCCAAGAAATCAGCTTGCTCATCAGGAGACATCTCGCCTGACTAGCATCCACCCTCGCGTCCGCAATTGATGTCGTGGACGGCGCTCCACTCGACCGGCATTTTGTCGGTCAGTGTGGAGAGGAGGACACGATGGAAGATGTTGCGGTTGTCGGCGTCGATCTCGCGAAGTCGGTGTTCCAGGTGCACGGGGTCGATGCGCGAGGGCAGGTCGTGCTGCGCCGGAAGCTGAGCCGGTCGAAGTGCTCTCATTCTTCGAGAGCTGCCGCGCTGCCTGATCGGCATGGAGACCTGCGCGAGCGCCAACTACTGGGCGCGTGAACTGATCGCGCTCGGTCACGAGGTGCGCTGATGCCGCCGCAATATGTGAAGCCCTATGTGAAGCGCTAGAAGAACGATGCCGCGGATGCGGAGGCGATCTGTGAAGCGGTGACGCGGCCGACGATGCGCTTCGTCGGGGTGAAGTCGACCGAGCAGCAGAGCGTGCTGGTGCTTCATCGAACGCGGCTCGTGCTGAACCGTCAGCGCACGCAGATCGGCAATGCGATCCGCGCGCATCTCGCCGAGTTCGGGATCGTGGCACCCGTCGGCCGGCTCGGGACTCGATCGCCTGTTCGCAGTCATCGCCGATGAGAATGATCAACGCGTCCCACCATCAGCCCGCGCATGCCTGGCGATGCTCGTCGAGCAGTATCGTCTGGTGCTGGACCCATCTGCTCGAGAAGGATCGAGCGATCCGCACGCAGAGCCGCGCAACCGAGCTCGGGCGGCGGCTGCAGGAGATCCCCGGCGTTGGGCCATTGGTCGCGAGTGCACTCGTCGCGACCGTGCCCGACCCGCACGTCTTCAAGAACGGGCGGAGCCTTCGGCATGGCTTGGTCTCGTGCCGCGGCAGAACTCGTCGGGCGGCAAGGAGCGCCTGGGCGGCATCACCAAGGCTGGCGATACGTATCTTCGCAAGATGCTGTTCGTCGGGCGATGGCAGTGATCCGCCATGCAGAGCGGTACGGCACACGCAAGCCGTGGCTGCTCAAGCTGTTGAGCCGGAGGCACCCGCGCATCGCGGCGATCGCATTGGCGAACAAGATCGGGCGGATCGCCTGGGCATTGATGACCAGCGGCGAGCGCTACCGCGAGCCGGCGATCGCATGAGCTAAGGCGCCAAAGGCGCAAACGAGGTTGGCAAGAGCAGGAGACTGACTGACGCAAAGCTGCCCAACGGCGGGACCGATGATCCGGGAGAACCCATTTACGACCCGGCGCTTTCAAGCGCGTGCAATTGGTCGGGACCCAAGGATCGGCGGAAAAGGCATCATGGCCAGCGGCACATGGAAACGCCGCATCAACAGGTCGAAGACATGGCCGCATCCCAACGGAGCAGCGAAGTGCAGCAGCCTGAACTTGCTAACGGAGCGCCGTCCAGACAGGGTGGAAAGCTGACGTCAGCTTCACCGGCTCGGGCGGTGCGGAGGCTTTTCGCCCCAGTCGATCTCGCGATTGAGCCTAAGTGATGTGATCTGGTCGGCGATGCAGTTCGTGATCGCTTTGTCTTTAGCAAGGTGGTGCGGTAATTCGATCGTGTAACCCGGGCGCTCACTCGGGGCTTCCCACTGGAAGAAGATCGCGGTGCCAGCGGCAGCAACCTTGCATCTTCGCAAAACTTCCGCTGCGGCCAGCTTCACGGTTTGAGGCACCTGCCCAATTTCGCCAATCTGATTGGCTCCGGCACCATAGCTCTGTGGCTCATTCGAGCAGGCGACGAGAAGCAGACAAAGTAGCCAAAGCCGTTTCATACGGGCAGTGTGTAGCGCGTTCGAGCATGAGCGACCCTGAATCAGATGTGGAAGCCTTGGCCTATCACCCGATTGCCGATCACCGCCGCGGTTTAATTTTTTCGTGAATGTCGTCGACCGAGACCATTGGAAGCAGGCCCTTCACGTACCAAGGGCACTTGGTCGCGTCTCCCTGTTTCGTCTCGTACGACCATTGAGCCGATCCCGGCAGCATCAATGACAGCATCGCGGTGCAGTAGTGGCCAAGGTATTGGCGTTCGGGGTTGGTGGAATCTTTGAACTCGAGCCGAAGACTATCGAACGCGCGATAAGCCTCATCGACCCGCTCGAGCCTTAGTAGAAGAGTTGCTGGCTTGACCCTGAACCGTGCCTTCAACGGCATGATCTCGGCAGCTTCGTCGAAGAGTTGAAGCGCACGCCGGAAGTCGCCCCTGCCTTCGGCTTTGACGGCGCGCAGCATTTTCCATCCAGAACGGAACCACGCACGAGAGAAGCGCGGCGAGCTGCCTAGGGATGGTGACATTTGACCTTTAGAACCATGAGGCGGTCTAATAGGGCTAACGCCTGCTTTCCCACCCAAAGCGGACATTCGCGACGGCTATTTTTTAACGCGATTCAAGCTCGGTTTCAGGCGGATGGCGACTGCAAAGTCGGCGACGCCGCGGGCCTCATCGCCCAACATCTTGTAGGTCATCGCCCGCCAGTAGTAGGATTCAGCTAGATCAGGTTTGAGCCTAATCGCTTCAGTCAAATCAGAGATCGCCTTCTTTGGCTCTCGCTTGTCGAAATAAGTGACGCCTCTGTTGAGATAGACCCATGCATTTTTTGGGCTGAGGCGGATTGCTTCGTCATAGTCGCTTATCGCTCGGTCGAAGTCGTTGAGGTCATGGTATATTCGACCTCGGTCATAATAAGCATCGCCATAATCTGGCTGAAGTTGAATGGCCTGGCTAAAATCGTAAATTGCCTTCTCGCGCTCGCCGGTCGCGGCATAATCGTTGCCACGATTGATGTAGGCCCCCGCATAATCAGGCTTTTCATTCAGCGCTTCGGTAAAGTCGTCGATGGCATGATCGCGGTCGCCCAGGCGATCATATGCATTTCCACGCGCGATATAGACATCTTCCAGATGAGCATCGGTGAAGAGATCTCTCATCTCTAGAAGTTCATTGCATGCTTTGACCTGCTCCTCAGGAGAAAATCCGGGAGCGGGATCAAAGCAGCGATTAGCAATCTGATTGAGCGCTTCCTGCGACATCGGTGGGTCGACCAAGGCCGCTATCAGGGCGGCAAGTGGCGCGAGTGCTGGCAAACCCGTGAACTCCAAGCCTGACCAGTCTGCTGCAATCGCCAGGGCGTAGCAATATGCCATCTTACCGGCAATTTGGGTTTCATTGCCTTTTCAAGATGCGTCGTTCATCTTCCCGCATGACCCGGTTAAGGAGCCAACATGCTGGGCCATCCTTATGCGGACTTGCTGGCAATTTCGGGAATTGTCCTTCAGGCGCCTCAATCAACTCCCGGTTGGCAATTTCATTCTACCTTCGGGTACTGCCTGGCTCAGCAACTAAGCAGTCCGCACCAGGGCATTCGGATTGTGAGGACACCAGCAAGCGACGACACCCAAATTGTGATCTTTGACGAAGCGCGGTGGGGCGATCAGCCGGATGTTGATTTGGAGGGCGCGACCGTAAGGGTTGGTGGAAGTGACGCATTCACAAGCCGCGCTCGGGCCGGTCGGCAGGAATCGCCAGCAAACCGGTTCGTTTCTGTCCTCGCTATAGATCCGCAATTTCTTTCACGCTTTTCGACAGCATCAAATGTGTCAGTGTCTCATCGAAAGTTTGGGACCATGTCAGCAAGCGTCCAGTCATCCGCTCTCGCCGTGACGAAGCTCCGCGATTGCGAAGATAAGAAGATGGCCAAATGGGGTATCGACCCGGCCGCGTGGCACTCGCTCCGGAGTCCTCCTCGGCCTCTCGCGGATTTTCGATCGTGGATAGTGCCGGAAAGTCAAAACGTGCCGGGCACGTCTGAGGGACAAGCGGTTTTGCGCCTCACGATTAGCCCAAACGGCAGGGTCGCAGAATGTCGCTACCTTGATCCATCAATTGCTTCCGAACTCGATGAAGCCGCTTGTCGGGGGCTTTCGATTCGCGGTCGCTTCGCACCAGCTTACGACACTTCGGGCAATCCAGTTGCTGCGCCGTACGTCGTTGTCGCCGAGTTTACTCGGTCGTAGGGCCTCTTCCGGAATAGCAGCTTTCCACCCAAACTTGCCATGCTGCCCCCCGTTGCAGCCATTCTCTCATGGCCTAGACTGGCAGCATGAACAGCGCGCTCAAGGCTTCGATGGAGGCGATGCCAGAGCGTACCATCTACTCAGTCGCGAGCGGTGTAGCAGTCGCTGGGGCGGCAATGCCTCTGGCCCTGGTTGCGATCCTTAGACCTTCTCTCGGGGTCATCGTGGGCTACGCACTGGGGCCGCTTCTTTTGGCGCTTGCTGGTTGGCTGCTTTTCGCCGTTCTGAGACTTGGAATGGTTGGCTTCCTCCCCAGCGAAGCTGATGGCCTTATTCCCCCTCGACTAGTGCCCTGGATACGTTCGTGGCTTTTGGTTGGCTTTGGACTGCTTGGCAGTTTGCTCCTGGTCGTCCTAGCTGGGGTCGTGATGGCGATTGCCCATGGCCCGTTTGGTCGAGCCATCGAGGCTCTGGTCTACGTCGTGTGGTTCCGGATCTTCCTGGACGCGATTTTTGGCGCGGCATTTAACGCGGGCGTGATTTCAAGCCGGAGGTAGCGTCAGTTTTCGACCCATTCCTGCCATTAGCGGAGTGACAACTTCGGACCCATTGCCGATGCAGGTCCATCTGTTACGTTCCCGCAATCGCTGGGGGTCAACCCAATGCACGTTCACCTGCCCAAACCGCTACACGGCTGGCGCGCGTTCGTCGGAGAGGTCGGGATCATCGTCATTGGTGTGCTCATCGCGCTTAGCGCGGAGCAGCTGGTCGAGTGGGTCCATTGGCAGGCGAAGGTTGGTGGCGCTGAAACCGCGATTGGGCGCGATCTCGCGCTTCAATCGGACCTTGCATCGGAGCGCGTCGCTCTCAAGCAGTGTAATGAGGACAGGCTTGCAGCACTTCGCTCAGCGATACTTTCGACTGGGGATCGTTGGACCACAGTTCTGCCGACAACCACCGACGGAGTGACGTACCACGTGCCGTACAGCGCTCCTGTGCGATTGTGGAACACGCAGCTTTGGGACAGCCTCGTCGCAGACGGAACCGTCGCACACTTTAGCTCAGAGCGCGCGCGCACGTATGCGCTGCTGTACGACACGATCCGACTGCTGGCCGCAGACAACCAGCATGAGCTTGACACGGAGACGGCGCTGAAGATCCTCGGTGACCGGAACGTTCCGTTCACGGCTGATGCAAAGATTGCTCTGATCCGGACCATCGATGACCTGTCGGCCAAGAACGCCATCATTGTGAGCACCAGCCGACAAATACTCCGGCAAATCCAGGACAGCGGGCACTTGCCAACTATTGCGGACACGAAGCGTCGCTTAAGCGATCCCAGCTCGCATGCGCTCGACTGCCGGTTCGCCGACGCGGCGCTAAATGACCGAGTTGCGAAAACCTGGTTCACGCTGCACCGATGAACCGGGAAGCTGAGACGCCGTAGTGTCCGCTTTCCCACCTCTAGCCGTCCTAGAGACCGGACGTGGACGTCCGCCAGGCTTGAGACTCACCGATCAGGCATCGAGTTCGTCGCAGCGCGGGAGTTCCTCATAGGGCGGCTTGTATCCGTGGCGATCGTACAAACTCCGGGGAACGGTGGAGAGTCCGCTAGTGCCGAAATCGACGCGGGCGTACTCCGCCCCTGTCTCCCCGATTTTCGACCGGCAGATGCCTCTAGCCACGGCAGCCTCCTTCGTTTGCGCAAAGTGTATAGGAGACACGGGCGAATGTGCGCATTCCTATTAGCTCAGTTCCGGCGAGATACTCGAAGCAGCTATCTGTTTCCGTTCGCCTCGCTCGGGTCCGCTGTTGCCTTTATGCTGCTGGTGATTTGGGAAGCTGACCCGGCAACTCAGGACTGGCTGAAAGAAGCTTACACCACAGCACTTCAGGTCGTTGGGGGTGGGCGCAATCGCTATCGCATTAGTGGCGGGAGTTGGCTGGCTAGTCCGCCTTAACAGATAGAGTCCCGGGACGGGTGGTAAGCTGCCGTTAGCGCGCGTCTCGAAAGGCCACGCGGCTAACATGACATTTTGGCCCCGAGGATTGCTTCAACTCGCGGCGAGGAGGATAGATTTTCTCCTCTCTTTCAGAGGAGGGCCAAATGTCTGTGTTCATGGTCGAGAGGAACCTAAGCGGCATCAGTATGGATGATCTTGGTAATGCTCAGAAGGCGGCCATCACCAAAGGGCAGGAGATGACGGAGCAGGGTACACCTGTGCGCTACATTCGCTCAACCTTCGCACCCGAGGACGGCCGCTGCATGTGCCTGTTCGAAGCGGATGAGAGCGATGACGTGAAGCGCCTGAACGATGAGGCCGGACTGCCCTATAACCGAGTTGTTCCAGCGATGGACCTGACGCCTTAAGCGCGGAATGTCCGCAACGGGTGGAGAGACCTTTCGAGCTTACAATATGGTGGCGGCGTTATGCACCCATTTGAGCTTTGGAATCGGTTCGACGGTCGGGGTTACGGCTTCACCAGCGCATACTGGATAGTTCCGCGTCGCGAGGACGGGCGCGTTATCATAGAGGATGCAACGGTCCCCCTGTTTCCCAGCCAGTGCAGAAAGGTAAGCGAGGCGCCGAGCGTCTTCGGACCGATGCCGGTGAAATCGGCCAAAGCAGGCACCTGCTGAACCATCACTCCCGCTGTTGCTAACGGCAGGTTTGGGTCGGAAGCTGCCACAAGCGGACCGTCCGCTAACGGCCAAGCTCTGCCGTTCCGCTGAGCGCCCATCGCGGTCGTTGCAGCTGGCATGGCGGGGACCCGCAAGCGGACGTTCGCCAGCTAAGACGCGGCAGAGAGGTCTGATTTCGATCCTTCGACCCAAATGA
This sequence comes from uncultured Alphaproteobacteria bacterium, assembly GCA_963738825.1. Lineage (GTDB taxonomy): Bacteria > Pseudomonadota > Alphaproteobacteria > Sphingomonadales > Sphingomonadaceae > Sphingomicrobium. The sequence goes on from CAVTYB010000004.1 coordinate 583,500, forward strand.
CCGTTGCAGACTTTGGGTCGGGTTGATCGAGAGCTAGTCGCGGGCCTCACCGATAGCCTCTTCAACACAGAGTCTTCCAACCATTACAGGTACTACAGCTTGGAGCGATCTGACGGAGTCCAGCGAACGGGCTCGATCTCCTTTCGGAGCAAACGAAGTGCCAGCCCTGCGCAGGTCCCGACGGCAATTGCTATCGTCAGATTGCTGATCACGGTGAGAATCATAGTCATGAAGAACAGCGTCCGATCGCCTGCGCGCAAACTCATGCGCTCTGACCATCGGCTCGGCTCGCTCATCAGCCATGCCGTTACCATCAGCAGTCCGCTCAGGGCCGGCATCGTCAGATAGCCGGCGAGCGACGACGCGACCAACATGATGCTGAGGATCGTAACCGCATGCACGATCCCGGCGACCGGAGTTCGTCCTCCTGCGCGCACATTCGTCGCAGTCCGTGCAATCGCTCCCGTTGCGGGAAGCCCGCCGAACAAAGGCGAAATGACGTTCGCGGCGCCCTGCGCGAAGAGCTCGGCACCGGATCTATGAGTGCCTGCGATCATGCGATCCGCCACGATCGCTGACAGCAACGACTCAACGGCGGCGAGGAATGCGATCACGAAGGCCGATGGCAGAAGTTCGCTGATCCTGGCGACGCTGAGATGAGGTATGGATGGGGGTGGCAGCCCGGAAGGGAGCTCGCCAAAGCGGGAGAATATCGTGTCCACGGGCAGGTGAAACCTCGCAACCGCCGCCGATGCGATTGCGATGACGAGCAGCGAGCCAGGAAACCATGGAATGAGGCGACGGAGCAGCGCTATGCCAGCAATTGCGAACAGGCCGACGACAAACGCCGTGACGTTCACCTGGCCACGCGCTGCCCAGAGAGCTGGAAGCCCGTGCACCAGATCAGCGGCCACGTGTGCAGCCGACAGGCCCAGCAGGTCCTTGAGCTGGCTAACGGCGATGATGAGGGCGATGCCGACGGTAAACCCTTCGATGACCGGCTCCGGCACGAGTGCGACAACGCGACCGGCCCGGACGAGGGCAGCCAAGATCAGAATACCTCCCGCCATAAGCGTCGCGAGCAGCAATCCATCGTAACCAAACTGAGTGACGACACCCGCTACGACGACGATGAATGCTCCTGTGGGACCGCCAATCTGAACCCTGCTTCCACCGAGCAGAGAAATCAGAAAGCCACCGATGATGGCAGTGATCAGCCCAGCCTTCGGTGTGGCTCCGGAGGCAATGGCGATCGCAATGCTGAGTGGCAAAGCGACCAGAGCGACCGTGATCCCGGCCAGCGTATCGCTTGCGAACAGGTGCCAGGAATAGCTTTCGAGGGTTGTAAGGAGCTTCGGCTTCACTGAGTGCGGCTCGGAGCCGAGCGCTCCCTCTCCAACCCGTGGGAACTACCGGAACAAGGAAACAGCGGCTCTATCAAGTCGCTTCGATCGTCAGCGCCTCGGTATGGCCGAGGCCCAGACTATAATCGAGGACCGAAACATAACGGCATTCCGCCACCATGGTTGCAACCTCGTCCTTCTGCGGCGGTGCGAGGTCCGTGAGGTTCGGATGTCGCTTCGCAAGCAGTTGCCAGGCGTGACTGCGTTCTCTGGTGTCAGTCACTTCCCGCGCGCAGCAGCCGGCATAGACAGCCTTGATGTCGCGGAGCTGCCTCGGCTCGTGACCCACCGACACCGAGATCCTGTTGTCATGAGAAATGTTGGCGAACTTCTGGCTGGTCCGAGAGATCAGAAAATAGAGCCGCCACCCGTCGTTCGCGTATCCGACGATCGTAGATTGTGGCCACCCATCGGCCCTCACCGTTGCGATGCTCATGATCCTGTTATCGTCGAGGATCTCGAGCGCTGGCTGTTCCATGGAAGCTCCCCCATTCGCGCACAATCGAGCTGATCAAGGCGGATATTGATCCCCCTCATCGCATCGCATGTCACTAGGTAGGAATGCGTATGGCTACGTTCGCAGCGGCGGATCAAACCGGAGAGCCTGATAAGAGGAGGCTGTGAGATGACCTGGAACGATGGCTTTCGACCGCTTCCCCGCAAGAGCGAGGATAGCGCCAAATCGCGAGTGGCTCCCTTCGCGCGGGGACTGAATCATCCCGTCCCGCTCGCTGAATTTGACCGCGAGCGTATGGGCGTCGCCGCAAAGGAATAAAGCACGTCGCCGCACCAACATCGAGAGACGCGCTTATGAAGGACAAAGCGATCGACATCCTCAACGGCAGTCGTCTTATGGCGATCGCGACATTGCGGCGGGACAGCTGGCCCCAGGCGACGATGGTCAGCTACGCCAATGAGGATATCCTCATCTATTTCATCGTCTCCCGGCAAAGTCAGAAGTTTGCGAACATCGAGCGCGATGACCGCGTTTCGATCGTTATCGGTCACGACTTCCACGACCCGGCCACCATCCGTGCTGTTTCGATTGCCGCGAGGGCGTCGGAGGTCCGTGACGCAAAGCAGAGGGAGCGCGCCGTCAAGCTGCTCCTCGATCGGCATCCCGCCCTTCGCAGGCTCGAGCGTCCGGAGCCTGGCCACTCGGCGGTGATGCGTGCCAATCCGGAAATCATCACCATCCTCGACTACTCCAAAGGCTTCGGTCACGCAGATCTGCTGACCGTTGGTCCCGGCGGTCTTGCGGAAATGACCGCAGCGCGCGACGACGACTGGGGATTCGGAACAGCTCTGAAGCCCGTAACCTGAAATCCGTCGCAAATCTGCCCGTCCGAATTCGTAAACCCGCGAAACTGGGCCACTCCACCAATGAATCGGGCCGCGTCCCAGCGTCACGGGCGCCGGCACGGTCCTAATGGCCGGCTATGGCCACAGTTGCACCCGGCGAGTTCTTGCTCGGCGGAATCACTTCCCAGGCCGTGAGCGATTGCCCCGGTCGCGCTGTTGATTGCGCAACCATCCTCAAAAGACTCCCCGCGGGAGGCTATTAGCCCTGGGCCGCGAATGCGATCCGGAGCGTTTCGGAGAGGCTCCGGACCCCCAGCTTAATCATCAGGTTGGCGCGGTGAATTTCGACGGTGCGCGGACTGATTCCGAGATCATAGGCAATGGTCTTGTTCGGGAGTCCCTGCGCCAGGCCATCGAGAACGTCGCGTTCACGCGGCGTGAGTGACTGGAGCCGCATGTCGGCGTCCCGTTTGCGGTCATCCGTGGCTTCTTTGCGCGACAGACGCCGGAAACCCTCGTCGATCGACGAAATCAGCGCCTCCTTCGCAAAGGGCTTTTCGATGAAGTCAACGGCGCCAGCCTTCATCGCTTTGACAGCCAGACCAACGTCGCCATGGCCGGTCATGATGATGACGGGCAGCACGACGCCTTTCTCCTGAAGCGCCTGCTGCACCTGGAGCCCATCCATTCCCGGCATTCGGATATCCAGCAGAACGCATCCGTCTTCGAGCGTGGAGCTGTTCTTGAGCAGCTCGATGCCTGCTTCGTAGGACTCGACCCGAAAGCCCGAGGTCTTGAGCATGAAGCCGACGGAGCGGCGCACGGCCGCGTCGTCGTCGACCAGATGAACAAGACCCTTATCGGAGTTGCTCACTTTTCGACCTCTGCTCTCGGCAATGTAAATTGAAAGACCGTCCCGCCTTCTTCACCAGGCTCGAACCGAATTCGCCCACCATGCGATTCAATGATCGTCCGGCAGATCGAAAGGCCTATGCCCATCCCGCCTGGCTTCGAAGTGACAAACGGCTGAAAGAGCTGCGGCGCAAGCGTTTCGCTGATCCCCGAGCCGGTGTCTTCGATGCAGATGGTCAGGAACTCGGGCCCGGATTGCGTAGAAATGGTCAACGACCGAACGGCGCTCTCCAGCATCGCTTCGATGGCATTGCGGATGAGATTGACGAGCACTTGCTGGATCTGGATTCGATCAACGAACACACGCTCGGCATCGGGATCAAAGCGGACTTGGACGTCGATGCCGTGCTCCCGCGACCCGACAAGCGCCAGCGCATTGGCTTCGGTAATGATGCGGGAGAGACTCTCCTCGCAATGGTTGGTCTGTCCATGGCTCAGGAAATCGCGCATGCGCCGAACGATCTCGCCGGCGCGCATCGCCTGCTCCGCAGTATCGCGCAGCGCCGCGCGCGCCATCTCGAGCTGCTCGGCATCGGGCTTGGCTTCGAGGAGGGCGGCGGCACCCTCGCAATAGGTGGCAATGGCAGTGAGGGGCTGATTGAGCTCGTGCGCAAGCGACGACGCGAGTGTTCCGAGCTCCGTCAGGCGGCCGACGTGCGCAAGCTCCGACTGAAGCTCGTGAAAGCGGAGCTCGGCCTGCTGCCGCTGCGTGATGTCATGGATAAAACCTGTGAACACTCGGTTGGCGTCGAACCGGGCTTCCCCAATCGAGAGTTCGATCGGGAAGGTGTTGCCGTCACGATGGCGCGCTGTCGTCACCCGGCCGATGCCGATGATCCTGCGCACACCCGTATCGCGGTAACTCTTCAGATAGCCATCGTGCCGCTCGCGATCGGGCGAGGGCATGAGCATCGACACGTTCTCGCCGACGACCTCCTCTTCGGCATATCCGAAGAGTTTCTCCGCGGCGGCGCTGAACGAGAGGATCATCCCCATCTCATCGATAATGATCAGAGCATCGGGAATCGTCGCAAGTATCGAGCGGAGATGCGCTTCGGTCGCCGACTTCCCTAATGATTTGAGATACACCCGAACACCCCGGCGTAGCATTCTACGGCCGACACAGGTTGAGCGCCAGCGGCTTTACCGGATAGCCGCAACGCGGAACGGGAGGACCCCGCCGTCGGGCTCCAGAATGGAGACCTGTTCCCCGAGCCGGATCGACTGGCCGCCGAGCAGAAGCGCACGATCCCGGCCTCGGCTGCAGCGCATGGTCCAGCCGCCTTCGATAGGGACGATATATCCCAACTCATCCGGTTCTGTTGACCAGTAGCGGCGGACCGTCGCGCGGTGCGGCTTCAGCGCAAGCGCGGTTCCATCGATCCGATCCTCTTCGTCGAGCGGGATCTGAATCAGGTAGCCGCGACTGACCGATCCGCTCGGAAATGCGCTCGTCCTTCCGAGTTCCAGTCGAATTTTCTTCCAGACATTCATGATCTTCCAATGGAGGCAATCGTGGGAGCTCGCGATACGGAAATTCCCGTAAGGACTCGCGTCGGCCGAAAACGAACGCGACACTGAGCTGGGTGTGAATGCGGCCGGTCCGCAGCGAGGAGCAACTTCTCCGCTACGTGACATTACGGATGGAGCCGCGTGGCGCCGGCCGCCATCCAGGCTGCATCAAGCACTTCTTGATGGAGTCGGGGAAATAAGTTGTCGTCAAACCCGGGAACAGCTTCTTGTCCGCGAAGAGATAGTCGCTGCGCCGGCGAAGCGCGCCTGCGAAGATCAAACCTTTGAACTTCCTACCGCAATCTACATTGCAATGGCGTCAATGTTTGCCGGGTTCGTCGCCGTGCTGAGCCTCGCATTTCGCGGGGGGCACATGGCGGTGGTCTACGGCGTGATCTTCGCCTTCGTGACGGCCTTCTTTGCGGTGCCGGCGCTCTTTGCAGGAGTGGCTCGCGACGAGAGTCGAACAAAGGCGCTGAGCCTGTTTGACTTCGGCCGTCGGGGAATTGCGACCGCAACGGGCCGTACGACCGCTCGCGAGGCAGCCACTCTCGTTTTGCTGCTGCCGTTCCTGATTCTGTGCTTCGGGATAGCAGTCGCTACGATTGCGTCTCTGAGCTGACGATTTCGCGAGTTGCCTCGCTTCCGCGGGAGATGAACAATGCACGCACATCATTCGGGATGGGATGGCCGGTCAGCCGAACAGTGGCTCGAGCAGGCAGGCCGCTTTGAAAAGATGGCCGAGCGCCTCGATGATCGTCCGCAGCTGAGCGCCAGCTTCTCGGCGCTGGCGCAAGATGCAAGGAAACGCGCCAAGGATGGTCGCACCGCCTCGCCGGATTGTCATTCGATCGACATTGGCCAGCAAGCCAGCACGCCAGCTACAAAGGCCGACCTCGACTATTTCCGGTCGCGTGCTGCCCACGAGAAGATGGCCGCGGCGCAGGCGCACGACATTCGCGTTCGCAGCGTGCATCTGGAAATGGCGCAACGGTACGGCATTCTCATCCGCGCCGCTGAAGCCACTTCGGGAGCCGGACTGCGGCTTGTGTCGTAGGACAAACACGATCGGCTGCGCGCAGCCGGTCGGATACCCAACAACATCCGTCCAGTCGGCTGCCCCTGATGTTGCGCTACGTAACATACGCGGGTTAGTCGCAGCGGGGGACATTCGATTTCAGAAACAGGGGGGCTGTAAGTGCAGGATAGAGACCTAGCGCAACCGTCGATTGATCCAGTCAGCGACATCCTCAAATGGATATTGCTGGTCGTGGCGATCATCTGTTTCGGGCTCCTTGGATGGGCGACCGTGCTCACATACGAGAAGGCTCCGCCGCACCCTCAGGCTTTCACCGACCGGTCCGGCAAAGTGATCATGTCGGCGAATGACATCGTCGCGGGCAAGGGCGGCTTCCAGAAAGCCGACCTGATGGACTACGGCAGCATCTACGGGATGGGCTCGTATTTCGGCGAGGATTACACCGCCTCGACCCTCGTACGGCTGGGCGTGCTGACGAAGCAGAGCCTCGCCAACTCCGCCGCCACTCCGCCGGGCACCACAGCTCCTGGCAACAAATCGCTGGCGACCACTGGGCCCGCCGGAACGCCTCCCGAGCCCGCGACAGCTCCTGCCGCGTCCCCTGCTGTCGCACTGGCTGACGCGGTGGCGAGCGCGACAATGCAGAAGCAGCTGCAGGGAATCGATCTCACGCAGCAGAAGGTGGTCTTGCCCGACGCCGTGGCGCAGGCCATGCGAACCCTTCAGGCCGAGCTCACGACTAAGCTGAACACCTCGAATTTGTCCGCCGGCTGGGTCCCGGCGAAGAGCCTCGATCCGGCGCTGCGCGTGCAGACCGCAGACTTCATCATCTATTCCGCTATCACGACAGTTGCGAGACGGCCTGACCATCCCAATACTTCGTGGACCGAGAACTGGCCCTATGAGCCGTCCGTCGGCAACACGCCGACGACGAACACCTTCCAGTGGACGTGGATCAGCTTCTGCTTCACCTTCTTTGCGATGGGGTTCGTGCTGTGGCTCTATCGGGCCTATCTCGACCACCCGGATGATGCGCCGATGGAGGTAGGGCTCGCCACTTATCGGGCGTTGACTCCCAGTCAGGTGAAGACCGGCAAATATTTCCTCGTCGTCGCGCTGGTCTTCCTCGCTTCGCAGGGGGCGGGCGCCATCATGGCGCACTCCTACTACGACCGGGAGACGTTCTACGGAATCCAGCTGAACTACATCCTTCCGTATAATTTTTTGCGCAGCTTCCACCTCCAGGCGCCGATCATCTGGATCGGTCTCGGCTGGATCGCCAGCGGCCTGTTCATCGCGCCGGCGATTGCCGGGGGGCGCGAGGCGAAGGGTCAGGGACTCCTCGTCGATCTTCTCTTCTGGGTGTCGCTGTTCGTCGTCGCTGCCGCGCTAGTCGGGAATTACCTGGGGATCCAAGGGGTCATCGACAAAGGCTGGTTCTGGTTCGGGAACCAGGGCCTGTCCTACATCCAGCTCGGGCGCTTCTGGCAGATCCTCTTCTTCGTCGCGCTGCTGAGCTGGAGCGGGCTAATGTTCCGCGCGCTCTGGCCGACCAAGGACACTTTGGTCGAAGCGACCCGGCAGTTCTGGAGCGGCAAGATCAGGCTGGAGCATTTGATCTGGGCAGCGACCATCAACGTCGCGGTGCTCTATGTGTTCGGCATGATCCCGCTGACGGGGATCGAAAAGAGCTTCACCCTGACCGACTTCTGGCGCTGGTGGGTCGTCCACCTTTGGGTTGAACAATCCTTCGAGTTCTTCGCAGTTGCCATGAGCGCCTACCTGCTGATGTCGCTCGGCCTTGTGTCGCGCAAGCTCGCCGAAAGGTCAGTCTACCTGGAACTGATCCTCATCTTCATGGGTGGCGTGCTCGGTACAGGACACCACCTTTACTGGGCCGGCGGCCCAGGCATGTGGGTGCCCTTGGGCTCGATGTTCTCGTTCATCGAGGTCTTGCCGCTCGTCCTGCTGATCCTCGAAGCGATCTCGCAGCATCGGGCGATCAAGGCCGCCAAGGGCGGCGTGGGCTTCGATTACGGCCTCGCTTATCTGTACATCCTCGGCTCGGCGTTCTGGAATTTCGTCGGCGCCGGCGTATTCGGTGGCGGCACCCTCAATGCGCCGCTGGTCAATTACTACGAGCACGGGACTTTCCTGACGCTCAATCACGCGCACACCTCGCTGTTCGGCGCCTTCGGGCTGCTCGCGCTCGGCCTCATCTATTTCTGCCTGCGCTATCGCGCCGGTCCCGACGCCGAGTTCAACGAGACCCCGGGGCGCATCGCCTTCTGGTGCTACAATCTTGGGCTGCTGATGTGGATCTTCCTCCACTTCTTCCCGATCGGCTGGCCGCAGCTCAACGCGGTTTACGAGCACGGTTTCGCGTGGGCGCGGAGCCAGGCCTTCTACGACCAGACCCGCTTCTGGCAGTGGATGCGCCTGCCCGGCGATGTGGTCTTCTCGGTCGGCACGCTGATCATGGGGTGGGACTTCATGGTCAAGTTGATGAAGCCGCGCGGGACCCCCGCAGAGCCGGACGGCCGAGCCGCCGCGGTTACGGCGGAGTAAGACGGTCATGCGTTTCGTGACCATTCAAAGAGGAGGCGATTGAATGGCGCTCCACCACGCCGGTCCACTCGAAAAGGTCCGTCTGACGTCGGTTGCCGAGGCCGATGAGGCGAAGCGATCGGCGCTGGTGAAGACCGACTCGTTCGAAGCGGTCCAGCTCGTGCTCCGATCGGGCGAGACGATCCCAAGCCATTCGGTTCCCGGGTACGCAACCGTTCACTGTCTCGAAGGAGCAGTGATCCTCGATGCCGGTGAGCAGGTCGAGCTTGCCGCCGGCGACTGGCTCTATCTCGATCGCGGCCAGAAGCATTCCGTGTCCGCGCTCGAGGACAGCTTATTGCTCCTGACGATCCTGTTTCCGTGAACACGCAAGCTCCGCCTCCGTCCGCAAGCGCGGCAAAGACTGTCACGCGCGGCGAGCAGATGCTCGCGCTGCGCAAGCGGCGCATGGCCGCGACGCACCCGTTCCTTCGCGGCGGGTTCCGGCCGTTCTTCTTCGGCGGAGCGACCTGGGGGGTGATCGCCATCGCGCTGTGGCTGTGCGTGCTGTCCGGCGAGATCAACCTGCCGACGCGGTTCGATCCCGTCGCGTGGCACCGGCATGAGATGCTGTTCGGCTTTGTCGGCGCGGCGGTGTCCGGTTTCCTGCTCACCGCGATCCCGAACTGGACGGGCCGGCTGCCGATTGCCGGAAAGCCGTTGCTGGCGCTGTTCGGCGCGTGGGCGCTGGCGCGGGTGGCGGTGCTGTTCTCAGGCCTGGTCGGCATCTGGCCCGCGGCCATCCTCGACGTCGGCTTGTTCGTGTCGCTGGCCTTGCTTGCCGCGCGCGAGGTGCTCGCGAGCAAGAACCGCAATGTCCCGATCGTCGGACTCGTGCTCGTCTTCGGCATCGCGGACGCGGCCGATTATGCGGGAGCGGCGGGAATCATCCCGGCGGATCTCGGCTGGCGAGGAGCGATCTCATTGGTGATCGTCATGATCTCGGTGATCGGCGGCCGGATCATCCCGTCGTTCACCCGCAACTGGATGGTGAAGCAGAAAATCGCCGGCCACCTTCCGAGGCAGCCGCAGAGCCTCGATCTGCTGGTCATCGCCTCGACCGCGCTCGCGCTGCTCCTGTGGCTCTCGTTTCCGGCCGATCGCCTGACCGGGCTCGTCCTGATCCTCGCCGGAGCGGCGCAAGCGCTTCGGCTGTTGCGCTGGGGCGGCCACCGCACTGCGCGCGATCCGTTGGTGCTGATCCTTCATCTTGGCTACCTGTGGGTGCCGGTCGGCCTCGTCCTGCTCGGCCTGTCGATTACCGGCATGAATGTTCCGGAGAGCGCCGGCGTGCACGCGCTGACCGCGGGCGCCATGGCCACGATGATCCTTGCGGTGATGACCCGTGCAAGCCTCGGCCACACGGCGCGGGAACTCAAGGCTGCGCCAACCACAGTCGCAGCATATGTCTGCGTCACCATCGGCGCCTTGCTGAGGGTCGCTGCGTCGATCGGTCTCGGTCCTTATCCAATGATGCTCGATATTGCCGGCGTTTTCTGGGCGCTCGCGCTGCTCACGTTCCTGATCGTCTATCGCCCAATCCTCTGGTCGCCGCGGATCGGTGATCGGCGATAAGTCCAGGGGGAATGCTACGCTCCAGCCCGTAGCTGACCGGTAAGCGAATTTACGTATTTCGCCGCGTGATCAGCAGATGCACCTTTGCTCCACAACCGAGATGGAGCATGTGCGATGTCGAACAAAGAAAATCCCGCCTCGATGCGAGTTTCTCGCCGCGATTTTCTGAATGTCGCCGCACTCGGCAGCGGCGCTTTGATCACCGTCGGACTAGCGGCACGTGCATCTGCAGCGCCGAAGAAATTCTCGCAGCAGCAGGCGCATTATCAACCGATCCCGAAGTCAGGACAACGGTGCCAGACCTGCGCGCTGTGGCAGTCCCCCACGTCCTGCCAGGTGGTCGATGGCCAGGTCAGTCCCGCCGGATGGTGCATGCTGTACCAGGCCAAAGGCTAGAGATCCGCGCCAAACAAGGGGGAATGGCGGCATGACCAACATTCGGATTGCAAGCAGGTGGTCGCTTTTTCCGGCCGCGCTCCTGTTTGGGACAGCGCTGCTCATTCACCGACCCGCAGCGGCGGTTCCCGCCTTCGCCGAGCAGACCGGCCGCAATTGCGCGGCTTGCCACGTCGGCGGTTTCGGTCCCGAACTGACGCAGTTTGGGCGCGAGTTCAAGCTTGGTGGCTATACGCTGCGCATGCATGGCTCGGTTCCCGTTTCGGCGATGGCGGTCGCCTCATGGACGCATACGCGCAAAGACCAGGTCCCGCCGCCCGAGCACTTGAACGCCAATGACAATCTCGTGCTCGACCAGGCGAGCCTGTTCGTCGCCGGCGGAATCGGAGAGCATCTCGGCGGTTTTGCCCAGCTCGTGACCTATGACGGGGTGGGGCGCTCCTGGTCCTGGGACAATATCGACCTTCGAGCCGTCACCAACGCCAAGGTGTTTGGCGAGGACTCCATTCTTGGGCTTGACGCTCAATAACAATCCGACCGTTCAGGATCCCTGGAACACGCTTCCCGCGTGGGGTTTCCCGTTCACCGACACCGTCGTTTCGCCGACGCCCGATGCGGGCGAACTGATCGATGACCCTCTCGCGGGGAATGCAATCGGGCTTACCGGCTACGGATGGATCGGCCACAAATTCTACCTCGAAGGCGGCGGCTATTCGAGTCCATCGTCTGGAACACTCAGATTTCGTCGGAATGGACCCGACTGATCCTGGATCTCTCCATGGTGTGGCGCCCTATGGACGAATTGCCTACCAGAACGACCTTGCTGGAGGTACATTCGAACTCGGTGCAAACCTCCTCAAGGCGGCGATCTTTCCTGGTCGCGATCGCTCGAGCGGGTTCACTGATCGCTATACCGATTGGGGTCTCGACAGCTCATGGCTGAAGACGCTCGGCAAGTCGGATTCACTTTCCGCGGACATTCGCTTCGAGCATGAGAACGGAGATCTTCGCGCGAGCTGCGCGCTCGAATTGATCGGAGATGGCAGCGACCTGCGGCTGCGCGCGATATCATCTCAATGAATGGCGCGGCTGCGGTTCGCTATATGTGGCACAACAAGGTTGGCGTCACGGTTTCGCCGTTCAGCATCACGGGCTCGCGCAACTTCAATCTCTACCAGGGCAATGGCCGGCCGGACAGCAATGGCATCATGGGGCAGATCGACTTCACCCCATGGGGCGCTGGCAACTCGCCGCTCGGGCCCGAGGTTCAATGCGCGGATGGGCGTCCAGTACACGCTCTACGGCAAATTCAACGGCCGGCGGCACAATTATGACCTGTTGGGCGCGAATGCTGCGGACAACGATGCTTTGAGGGTCTTTACCTGGATCGCCTTCTGAACCTCTCCACAGCCCTCCTCCGGCCTTTCGGATCTTGCAGGATCCTGCGATTCAGGAGCAACAAATCGGTGATGAGACGTTTGCACGGACACGTGGAACGGCACGCCAGTTCCCGAATCGGCTGGCTGCGCGCAGCTGTTCTCGGCGCGAACGACGGTATTGTATCGACCGCTAGCCTGATCGTCGGTGTTGCAGCGGCAAATGCCAGCCGATCGAGCGTGCTGCTCGCGGGTGTTGCTGCACTTTTCGCCGGCGCGATGTCGATGGCGGCCGGTGAGTACGTGTCGGTCAGCTCGCAGGCTGACACCGAAAAGGCCGATCTCGCTCGCGAGCGCACGGAACTGCAAAAGCAACCTGACTTTGGAGCAGGAGGAACTGACGCGGATTTACCAATCACGCGGCGTCGACAAGAGACACTGCTGCGCTAGTCGCCCGACAAATGATGGAGCACGACTCGTTGGCCGCTCACGCGCGGGATGAACTCGGTCTGTCGGAGGTGCACGCCGCCCGTCCCCTGCAGGCTGCTATGGCATCCGCTGCAACGTTTACGGCTGGAGCATTGGCGCCGCTGGCAGTCGTGACGCTGGCGCCGGCTTCGCTCCTCGTACCAGCGGTCGCAGTCGCGTCCCTTGGTCTGTCTGGCCGTACTGGGTGCTCTCGGCGCCCGGCAGGCGGTGCAGCACTCGGTCCCGCTGTGCTGCGGGTGACATTCTGGGGAATGCTTGCGATGGCTTTGACTGCTGCTGTCGGCCGACTGTTCGGCACCACCGTGGGGTAAAGAGCCGCGAGCCTGCGCTGAACAGTCTGCAAGGGCTCTCAACTCTAGACGCTTATGAGCATTTTCAATGCCCCGGTTTCTGAAGCCCTGGCAAACGTCTCGTAGGCGTCGAGAATGTGGTCGAGCGTGAACCGGTGAGTAATGAGGTCGGAGGGGTCGAGTTTTTTCGCCTCCATAGTCTTGAGCAACATCGGCGTTGACACCGTGTCCACTAGCCGAGTCGTGATGGCAATGTTTGCGGACCAGAGCGTCTCCAGATGGAGATCAACCTTCTTGCCGTGCACTCCGATATTGGCGATGATCCCGCCTGGCGCGATGAGCTCTTGGCAAAGGTCAAAGCTCGCCGGCTCTCCCACCGCTTCGATAACCGTGTCGAAGCCGCAACCGCCGTTTAGTGCCTTCGCCTTTGCGGCTGCGCTCCCGCCGCCGCCGTTCACGATGCCCGTTGAACCAAGACGCAATGCCGTCGCCAATCGCTTTTCGTCCGGATCAATCATGACGAGCCGCGCTGGCGAATAGAATTTGGCGGTGAGCAGCGCCGCAAGTCCTATCGGGCCGGAGCCGACAATTGCGACTGTCGAGCCGGGGGCCACCTTTCCATTGAGAACGCCGCACTCGAAGCCGGTGGGAAGTATATCACTCAGCATGACGATCGCATCTTCATCGACACCCTCTGGGATGTGATAGAGGCTCGTCTCGGCGTGTGGGGTGCGGACATATTCGGCCTGGCAGCCGTCGATGACGTTGCCGAGAATCCAGCCGCCGTTGACGCAGTGCGAGTACATGCCTCTTCTGCAATATTCGCAGGTTCCGTCGGCCGAGATACACGAGATCAGCACCCTGTCGCCGGGTTTGAAACCCGTCACCGCAGTGCCGACCTCCTCGATGATGCCGATGCCCTCGTGACCGAGGATTCGGCCTGGCTGACAGGCCTGCACGTCGCCTTTGAGGATGTGCAGATCCGTCCCGCATATGGTCGTCTTGACCATTTTGACGATCGCGTCGCCGGGCGCCTGGATTGCGGGCTTTGGTCTTTGCTCCAGCGATTTCCTTCCCGGTCCGCCGTAGACCAGGGCCCGCATAACTTGCTGATCGCTCCGGGAGGTCTTCGGACGCGATTCTTCGAAAAGAATTCGACGGTCTTTCGCCATGGCCACAATCCTGGACTGCTACTTTGCGGATAATCTTTTCATCGTTCGACGTGGCTCGATAACTGAAGAGCGCTGACGTTGAGATACGTGAAATCACGCATATCGCCGCGCGTTCGAAGCGCGGATCATTGCTTCAGTTGCATGAAAAATCGCCGGACAGGAGCAGAGCCATGAGAAGCGAATCTCAATCCCAGCTATTGATGGAGCGTCGGGAAACGCCCGGCGTGGCGCGGCAGACCGCGGGCGCTGGAATCAAGACCATCCTGCTGCACGTGCACGACGACGAATTTGTCATGGATCGGCTGCAGTTGGTCCTGACCCTGGCGCGCTCATTTGACGCGCACGTCCACTGCCTGCATGTCACTCCGATCCAGACTTACACGGTCGTCGACAGTTTCGGCGCGACCTACATCAACCAGGAGATTGTGGACGCCTTCGAGCGACAGTCAGCGAAGCTCCAGCGGCGCATTGAACAGCAGCTGCGGACCGAGGACGTCAGCTGGGACTATGAGGAAGTCACGGACTCGGTGGTGCCGAAACTGGTCCAGTGCGCTGCGTTCGCCGATCTGATCATCACCGGCCGGGAGCCGAAACAGCGTGATTTCGGTGGGTCAGGCATCACGCTGATCGGCGACTTGCTGGCGCAGATCCGGACACCGTTGTTGGTGACTGGTGACAGGCTCGTCGAGTGGGACTCCTATGGTCCAGCCGTCATCGCATGGAATGGCAGCTACGAAGCCGCGAACGCCGTCCGTAACGCGATACCACTTTTGAAGATGGCAGCAGAAGTTCGCGTCGTGGAATTCAGCGAGAAAAAGGAACGGCAGTTTCCGTCAACAAGCCTCCTCGCATATCTTTCACGTCACGGCGTGCGGGCGCAGTTCGAAGCTCGCGAAACGAGTGAACCGGTTGACGAAGCTCTCGTGAGATTTGCGGAGGAGGTCGATGCGGGGATCATCATTATGGGCGGCTACGGACACAGTCGCGCCGGCGAGTTCCTGTTCGGCGGCATAACCCGGGCGCTGATCAAGAATTGCCCGGTAGCGTTGGTGATGGCCCACTAACCACCTGCCGACATCCTGAGGCGAGCCGCGAGGCCCGGCGGGGTGCAGGCGTGCAGGGCGATGTTCGCAGCGAACCTCGACTTTGAGTGCCATTCGAGCTGGGCGGATCTCAGTCTTGAATGTCGACTACATCGCCGAAATAAATCGTAACGAGGGGTCGATTGCTCTCACCGCAGATCACGATGCGATGGCCTAGCACTAGACGCCCTTTGCGAACGCTTCAGCTGAGCGCCAAACCCGGTCACTGCCTGACTGTCCAGCAGAACGGGTAAGCGGACGTCTCCTGGCTTTTTGCTGGCCCTAGGAGCAATGATCCTGGGTGTCTGCTGTCATCGTCACATCGGCTCTGTAAAGGCGATGGATCCGAGGTGAATTCACTCGAATGTCCGTCATGGGTAGAATAACGCTAGAGCTACCAGCGGAGGAGAGTTGAAATGCGTAAGCTCATCATTGGACTAACAGCGATCGGCTTGATCACCGGCTCGACCTCCGGTTTCGCTGCGCCTTGTCGCGATAGCAAAGGCAAGTTCGTGAAGTGCACGAAGGCGCCGGTAAAAGCGGCCCGGTGCAAGAACGCCACCGGCAAGTTCGCGAAGTGCGGAACGCCCGGAGCCAAGCCTGCTTAAATCGTTCGCCTTGTTGGGCGCTGATCGCGATACCCCTTAGCGTCCTTCCAGTCCGCCGAGGATCGACCCGAGCATTCCGCCTCCGGCCGGAGCACTCCCGTCCGCGGTCCCGCTGCCTTGGCCCCGATGAGTGATATAGTGCATCGCCACCGCACCGGCGACGATCGGCAGCAGCTTCTTCAACACCGAGGTGTCGACCCCGCTCTGCTGTGAGGCTTGCGCCGCGACGTCGCGGCTCGTGTCCTTAGAGCCGAAGATGTGGCCCAGGATCTGGTTGCCGATCCCGCCGCCAATAAGGCTGCCCAGGATGCCACCGCCGCCACCGCCGCCCATCAGGCCCCCGAGCATACCCCCAAGGCCGCCCATCCCGCCCATTCCACCAGCCCTCAGCTGGGATCATTGACCTGCGGATCGGCCGGTTGAGCATCAGCCGTTTCGGAGTCGGCGACGCCGCCGGGAAGTCCCTGTGTTTCGACGCCTTTCACGACGTGCGGAAGAAGCGCTCCGGCGCCACTCTCGACCGTGGATTCATCGACGCCGAGCTCGCGCGCAATGGCGCTGACGCCGCCAGCCTGATTCAGTATCGATCCGATATCCATGGTCGTGCTCCTTGAGAATGTCTTTGGTTTAACGTGTTGGAGATACGCGAAGATGTACCAGACTGGGCAAAGTCAAAGCGCCCGGCCTCGCTGGTACTACTCGTGAGCACCTCGCCACAGGGCTCGGCTTGATTGCTGAGCCTTACTTCAGACTCTTGGCCATATTGAGGTGGGCCGTAACGGTCGGGACCATGCCCTTCGCCAGATCCTTCAGCGTCGCATTGTCGCCGGAAGCCGAATAGCCGTTCAGGGCATCAAGCGCAGCCTGGTGAGCGTCGACCTGCGCTGAAGCATAAGCACTGTCGAACGCGGCTCCGTGCAAACCTTTCAGATTATCGAGCTTCTGCTGCTGATCCGAAGATAGCGTGTCGTCGGGGGTGACGGCGGGGCTGAGAGCCGCGGCCGCTGCCTTAAGCTTGGCGGTTGATGCGGTGTGAGCGGTGATCATCTTGGCCGCAAACGACTTGACCGATGCCGACTGGGCGGAGCCCGCAGCCAGTTTCGAGCTTTCAATCTCGAAACGATCGCTCGCCGCCGCTGCGTTGGCAAAGCCTTGGCTGGTCAGTGGCGACGCCTCTGCGGAGCTATTCGATGCCACGCCGTTGTCCGTAGCGACGTTCACGTCACTGTTCGCAGCTTCGTTTTTCTGTCCGCATGCCGCGAGCGCGAGCGCTCCGGATAACATGATTATCGCCGTCGACTTCATCGCCGTTCTCCTGTTGTAGAGTTTAGACTCGCTGCCGAACCTGGGCTTTTCGGCCCCGTGTCCAATTACTCCCTGGCGCGGCGTGCGACGCGCCAGGGAGTGTTCGTTCAGTTGCGCAGACTGTCGGGAACGACGCCGCCATTCTCTGCAAGCTTGGCCATCACGGCTTTATGCAATGCGATATTCTCTTCCGCGGTGCCGTCCGCGCCAACATGGACATTGAGCTCGTTCGCCAATTCTTTGCGCGCATCGAGGCTCGAATCCATGTCGAGCAGCTTGAGAAGGTCGACGATCGAGCTCTGATAATTGCCGCCGCCACCCTTCATCGAGGCCATTTCGCTCAGCACGGCGCCGACATCGACGTTCTGCGGTGCAGCAGGCGTCGGAGCCGGCGCGGTAGCAGTGATCGTGGCTGTGTCGCCGCCAGCCTGAGGCTGCGTGCTGGTTTGCGGCGCGCTTTGCGCAGCAGGAGCGGAGCCGTGATGGAAAATCTTGTTCATGATTGTGCCGAAAATGCTCATCGCGCTCTCTCCTGGGAGGGTCGAGGCTGGATGCCCCAATAGCAGTAACGACCTCGATCCGCTTAAAGGTCCGTGGCGCGGAGCCAGGAAGGAGACACGCCCAACCGGCGTCCGTTGCGAACACTCGCGCATGGACCATGCCGCAACTTGCTGCACCGCCAACGATCGCGGCGCGCCGATTGACATTAATCTAAATTAGGCGCGTCGCGGCTTCTGAAGGAGAAACGCTGTGGCTGTTGCGAAAACCGTTGAGATCATTTCCAGCTCTACCGAAAGCATCGAGGCTGCCGTTCGCGATGGAATCGCCAAGGCGGGTGAGACAATCAAGGGAATTGAGGGCGCCTGGGTCAAGGGAACCAAGGTGCTCGTTCGCGACAATAAGGTCATCGAGTGGCGGGTGACGATCAAGCTTACGTTCGTCGTTTCATAGGTCCTCGTCCGCTGCTGTCGCGGCTTGAGAATACCTATTTCGTCCATCCCGAAGGAGGGTTTGATGTTTGCTGAATTCAAGGCGTTCATCGCCAAAGGAAATGTGCTCGATCTCGCCGTCGCCGTGATCATCGGCGCCGCGTTCGCGAAGATTGTCTCCAGCCTCACAGACGACATCATCATGCCGATTGTCGGCAAGGTCTTCGGTGGGTTGGATTTTTCGACCCACTTCCTGCTGCTTGGCCCGGTACCCGCCAATTACCACGGCTCCATGACCGACTATGCCGCCTTGAAGAAAGCCGGCGCACCGGTGCTTGGTTGGGGCACGTTTCGTCACGGAAGTCGTCAGCTTCGTCATTCTCGCCTTTATCATCTTCCTGATGATCAAGGCGGCGAACAGGGTGATGACCAAGAAAGCGGACGATGCGCCCAAAGAGATCGAGTTGTTGACGGAGATCCGCGATCTGCTCAAAGGTCGCTGATGGGGGCAACGGCCCTGGCGTTAGTAACAGCGCCAAGGCCAGGTACCCCCGAGTGTGCGCGGGCGTCCCAACCATTAACCCGGGGGGCAGGTCTGGGAATACTTGAGCAGTTTCTGAAGCTGATCGACAGCGGCCTGGATGCTGCAGCGATCACGAACAAGCTTGGAATGAAATCGGCACAGCTTGAGGCGGTAATCGGCGCCGCGCTGGTCGCGTCACCTCAGGCCGACACTATGATTGAAACCGCTTCCGAAGCCGTCGGTATATCTGCAAGCCGATGCCAGGAGGCACTCGATGCACTTGGCGGTGTGCAAGCGATCGTGCAGCTTTCCCAGCGGCTCGACTATCCCAACCACGGTCTCCCGGCAAACTAAGGAGAACTTACGATGCATTATGTTGTCATGATCGTAACAGGCCTAATCGTCGGCATTCTCGCGCGCTTCCTGTATCCTGGCGCGGTCCACATGGGACTGATCGCCAGCGCGCTTCTGGGCATCGCCGGCGCGTTTGTGGCAGGACTAGTTGGCCGGGCGCTTCATCCCGCAACGAGGGATCAGCCGTTTCACCCCGCCGGCTTTATTTATGCGATCATCGGCGCGATGGTTCTGATCTTCTTAGGTCGGATGGTGGGCATCGTCGGTTAAGCTAGCGGCCTGTATTAGCGGGGCTCAAATAGCTGGCCTGCGTTTGGCGTGGTCGCCCGCGTAAGAGGCCCATTCGTCTCACCGCTGAGCGGTGATTTCCACGCCGCCAGCCTGCTCCGGCGTCACACTCGTCGCCGTCGTGCCCGAACGACCTGTGGCCCGCCTGTCCGTCTAACGCTCCTCGGTGCCCTGACGAAGGTTGCCGCGAACAAATCGTCGCACTACCCCTCGCGCGGCGAGAATTAGCCAAAGTGAGGAAAGAACGAGGACAAGAGCAATAGCCGTTGAAACCACAGGATGACTCATTGCGAGTGCCAGCAGGCCGATCGTTGCTACGTCCTCGCCCGCGGAGGCTGCGACGTTGGTGAAAGGCTCGGGACTGACATTGATCAAGGTCCGCGCACCGGCTTTGCCCGCATGGGCGAGGAACGCCGCGCTCCCGCCCAGGAGCAGGCTAGCAACCTGCCACGCAGGACTGTTTCCATCGA
Source organism: uncultured Alphaproteobacteria bacterium (assembly GCA_963738825.1). Lineage (GTDB taxonomy): Bacteria > Pseudomonadota > Alphaproteobacteria > Sphingomonadales > Sphingomonadaceae > Sphingomicrobium. Next base: position 603,132 of record CAVTYB010000004.1, read on the forward strand.
TGATCGACATCGCAAGAAGCGCACCGCCGATCGGCCGTACGAGAGAATGAACGGCGTCCCACGCACTATCCACCCACGGAATCTTGTCCGCAAAGAACTCGGCAAGCGCTCCAACTCCAGCAATCCCGATGATCCAGTTGCTGGCAATAACATCAAGACCATGGAGCTGGGCTGGGAGCGCCAGCCAGCCAAACTTCATGCTTAGTCCGACCACGAACGTCACGAGGTAAAGTCGCCAGCCAGCGAGCAAGCTGACGGTCGAGGCGAGTGCCATCAGTTGGAAGGCGGACATCCGGTGAACTACTCGCTCTGAAGACTCCAGAACCGCCTTACGGAACGTCTGCGCGCGTAGCTACAGCAAGGGTGTGGCTGGAATTGGGCGAAACTGCCACTGGCGGACGGTCTGCTGACGGCCAAAAATCGCCGCTTCACTAGTACTTCCGGTAGCGCAACGCCTCCACCAAGAGGGCAAATGCGGGTGATTGCTGACGGCGGCTGGGGTAATAAAGATAGTAGCCGGGGAAAGGTGGTGTCCAATCAGCCAGCACGCGAACCAGCCTTCCTGCGTCCACATGCGGCCGCGCGATATCTTCGGGCATGAAGCCAATCCCAACGCCGTTTAATGCAGCTTCCCGGATCACGGCGATGTCATTGACGGTTAGTTGCCCCTCGACCTTTACGTTGACTTCGCGAGAGCCTTTCTCGAACTCCCAGGCGTAAACGTTCCCGAGCGTGGCGAAGCGCATGTTGATGCATTTGTGATGCGCCAAATCTTGTGGCGTCTTTGGCTTCCCGTGCTTCGCGAAATAATCCGGCGTCGCGACGGCTGCCATTCGGATTTCGGGTCCAATCCGCACTGCGATCATGTCGCGGGCAACGCGCTCGCCCATGCGGATTCCCGCATCAAAGCGCTCGCTGACGATGTCGCGTAGAGTGTTGTCCACGATCAGATCGACGTGGATGTCGGGGTATTTGGCCAGGAAGTTGGCAAGAGCTGGCCACAGGATAGTCTCGGCGGCATGATCCACCGCCGTAAGGCGGATAGTCCCTGCTGGCTTGTCCCGAAGTTCAGAAAGCGCTGCAAGCCCCGCCTCTATCTCCTCCATGTGCGGCCCGATGGTCGCTACCAGCTTTTCTCCCGCCTCAGTCGGCGCGACGCTGCGGGTGGTGCGCGTAAGCAACCGAACACCTAGACGTTCTTCGAGCGCCCTCATGGTCTGGCTCAGCGCCGAGGGAGACACGCCCAGCTGTGCCGCTGCGCGAGTGAAGCTGCGCTCGCGCGCGACTGCGAGGAAAGCAGCCAAGTCGGCTATCGGCGGGCGTGCGATTTTGAAGTCTCACTTACAGATACATGCGGACTATAGCGTCTAATTGACGCTCAGCGCAGCCCCTAAATGGCTGCCATGCTTGCAAACACAACTTCTCGACCGGGTGGCGGCTGGGGCGCCGTTCTCGCGCTGACGCTGTGCGTCTCTACGCTCATTGCGTCCGAATTCATGCCCGTCAGTCTGCTGACGCCGATTGCATCGGGTCTGCGCGTGACAGAGGGACAAGCTGGCCAGGCGATCGCCGCATCGGGCATCTTCGCCGTTCTGACCAGCCTGTTCATTTCCACGGTGACGCGACGGTGGACCGCCGCTCGCTGCTGCTTTGGCTCACCGGAGTCATGATTGCCTCAGGCATGATAGTCGCCTTCGCGCCGAACTTCCCGATGTTTATGGTCGGTCGAGCGCTGATCGGCGTGGTGATCGGCGGCTTCTGGTCAATGTCCACGGCAACGGTCATGCGGCTGGTTCCGGAAAAGGACGTGCCTCGCGCACTCGCGATGCTCAACGGCGGCAATGCACTTGCGACTACCGTCGCGGCACCGTTGGGCAGCTTCCTGGGCCAGTATATCGGTTGGCGCGGAGCCTTTTTCTGCGTCGTTCCGCTCGCGCTGGTCACGCTGGCGTGGAAGTTCCTGACCCTGCCGAAGATGCCTAGCCGGGAGCGGTCGAGTGCGGGTGCGGCGTTCAAGGTTCTGCGCCGTCCTCAGGTGCCGCTCGGCATGCTGGCTGTCGGCCTGTTCTTCATGGGCCAGTTCGCGCTGTTCACCTATCTTCGCCCTTTCTTGGAGACGGTCACCGGCGTCGGTGTTTCGACGCTCTCACTGATGCTGCTGACCCTTGGCATCGCCGGTCTGGCTGGCACTTATGTGATCGGTCAGCTGCTCAAGAAGACTTTGTATGGCCTGCTTATCGGCATGCCGGTCGCAATGGCGGCAATCGCTGTCGGGCTGATCGTATTTGGCTCGTCAGCCATGGTCGTTGCAGCCCTGCTCGCCATGTGGGGCCTTATCGGCACCGCTGCGCCCGTGGGCTGGTGGACTTGGATGAGTAAAGTGCTTCCAGACGAAGCCGAAGCGGGCGGCGGCCTTATGGTCGCGGTGATCCAGCTGGCAATCACGCTCGGCGCATCAGTCGGGGGACTACTGTTCGACGGCAGCGGTTATCGCGCGACCTTTGGTGCCAGTGCCGCCATTCTCGGTGCCTCGGCCCTGATCGCGTTCGTCGCATCCAAGTCGGGCCGAAGGAACCCTTCATTTGATCGGGCGCTGCCCAAAACGGCTTGTTTGATCGGGTGAACTCAAGACCGTTCACCACGACCGCGTCGCCCGCCCCACACGAAGCCAATCACCACAAGGAGTCGCACAATGGAACTGAAGCGCGCCGGATCGCGGCCTTCACAAAAAGGGCCTCCCGATTGGTTCACCGGCGACGTCACAATCGAGCCGTTGAACAACCCGCCCGAGCCATCGCGGATTGGGGTTGCCTCGGTAAGCTTCCAGCCGGGCGCGAGGACCGCCTGGCACACGCACCCGCTCGGTCAGACGCTGATCGTAATATCCGGCACCGGCTGGACGCAGTGCGAAGGTGAAGAGCGGGTCGAAATCCGGACAGGCGATGTCATCTGGTGTCCGCCGAACCACAAGCACTGGCATGGCGCTACCGACACGACGCCGATGACGCACATCGCCGTCCAGGAGTCGCTGAACGGCTCGCCTGTGACTTGGATGGAGCATGTCACGGACGAGCAGTATCTCGCTGCTGAAACGGCTGAGTAAGCAGATGCCGCACGTCATCGTGAAGCTTTGGCCGGGCAAATCGGACGAACAGAAGCTACGGCTGTCTGACGCGATCGTCCGGGATGTGACCGACATCCTTAATTACGGCGATGATGCCGTGTCCGTCTCGTTCGAGGAAGTCGCTTCGTCCGAATGGACCGACCACGTCTTCAATCCCGACATCATCGGCAAGTGGGACAGCCTGACGAAAGAGCCAGGCTACGGGCCACGACCCGACAATGAACATTTAAACGGAAGGTAAGAGACATGCGCGCAACCATCATGCCGAAGGCGCATGACGTTCGGATCGAGAACGTTCCTGACGCCAGCATCCAAGACCCAACGGACGCGATCATCCGCGTCACCCGCGCCTGCATCTGCGGCAGCGACCTGTGGCCCTACAACGGCGGCCCCAACGTCGAGGGCCAGCGCATGGGGCATGAGGCGATTGGGGTCGTCGAGGACGTTGGTAGCGATGTCCGGACCATCAAGCGTGGCGATGTCGTGATCATGCCGTTCGCAAATTCAGACGGCAGCTGCATGTTCTGCGAGGAAGGCTTGCAAACAGAATGCGTGCATGTCGGCTTCTTCGGCAATGGCACGCTCGATGGCGCGCAAGCCGAAGCGATGCGCATCCCCTATGCGGACGGCACACTCTACCCTCTGAATGTCGGCGAGGATGACGCGCTCATGCCGTCACTCCTGACGCTGTCGGATGTGATGGGGACGGGCCACCACGCGGCTGTGACCGCCCGCGTCCGCGCCGGTGGGACTGTCGCAGTTGTCGGAGACGGAGCCGTCGGCATCTGCGGAGTCATCGCGGCCAAGCGGCTTGGTGCCGAGCAGATCATCATCATGGGCCGTCACGCCGATCGCATCGCGCTCGCGAAGGAGTTTGGGGCGACCGATGTGGTCAGCGAACGTGGCGAGGAAGGCATCGAGCGCGTGCGTCAGCTGACCGGCGGCTTTGGCGTGCAGTCCGTCTTGGAGTGCGTCGGAACGGAGCAGGCGATGGATACATCGATGGGGATCGTTCGCCCCGGCGGTGCAGTCGGGCGCGTCGGGGTGCCTCACTATGAGGCGATCAAGGGCGCTCAACAGATGTTCTATCGCAATGTGATCGTTGCGGGCGGACCAGCGCCGACACGCGGCTACATCGATGAGTTGCTTCCCGACGTCATGGAAGGCCGGATCGATCCCGGTCGGGTTTTCGATCAAACAGTCGGGCTGGATGGTGTTCCGGAGGGCTACCGCGCAATGAATGATCGCGAAGCGCTGAAGGTGCTTATTCGCCCATAATCGTAGGGTCTGCGTTGCGTCGAAAGCCGACATAAACGGAAGGTCCGCTAACGGCCAAATGACGCCGGCGCCCATACGAGACGAGCGCCGGCCGATAGTCACACCTCAGTGGCCTCAGCCAACGTGAGCGCGTCTTCAACCTCTACTCCCAGGTACGTGACGGTGGTCTCGATCTTCGAGTGCCCGAGCAGGATCTGCACTGCTCGCAGGTTGCCAGTCTGTTTGTAGAGTTGCGATGACCGACTGAAACGGCAGTCGAACCTTGCCATTAGCGGTTAGCTGAACGAGCGTCCGCATAGTCCATTCCTGGCTCCAAAATCAGTCGGTCCGCTTTCGGCCATAGAAGGTCGTTTCGGGAAGCCTCGCAGCCAACGTCAGTTGACGAAAGGCCCGCCGCTGACACCCACCGTTCGTGTTATACCGTTCGCCGCCTGACGCGACGATGCTTCCTCCCGAAGATCAAGGGAGCAAAGTATGGCGGTCGTGGTCGAAAGGGGATGCGTTGAACCGTGCAGCGATCGGACGCTGCGGGCGATGTTCGAGGACCGCAAGAGCGTCTTCGTCGATCTCCTGCGCTGGGATGTCCCCGTGCTCGAGCGCTGCTTCGAAGTGGACGAGTTCGATGATGAGCAGGCCACCTACCTGATCATCGCCGATCGCGACGGCGATCATCTCGGGTCGGCACGCCTCCTTCCGACCACTCGCCGCCACATCCTCGCTGACCTGTTCGCGGACCTTTGTGCCGTGCCGCCACCAACCGGCCCGGACGTGTTCGAGATCACACGCTTCTGCCTGTCGCGGCGCCAAGACGCGGCATCGCGCCGGCTGACGCGCAACCGCCTTGTAAGTGCACTTGCATGGTACGCGCTCGACTGCGGCATCCGCACCTATACGGGTGTCGCTGAAATCGCGTGGCTGCAGCAGATCCTCGCGTTCGGCTGGGCCTGCAGGCCGCTTGGTAGTCCAGTGCGTCTCGAGTGCGGCCTGATCGGTGCACTCGCCATCGACATCACGGGCGATACGCCCGGCCTGCTCGCGGCCAACGGCATCTGGGACCTCGCCGATGCACCGGCGATCCGAATTCAGCAGGCCGCATGACGATGGGGAGCATGGTGATGGGTGACATGAAGTCGGGAATTGCACCACAAGTCGAATGCTGGACCAGGTTGCTGCTCGAGCAGGGCTGGTGCGCGATTCCAAATGCGGTCTCGCCGGACCTGATCGATGCGCTCGACACTGAGCTCGCCGAGGACTTCCGCGACACGCCATTCTGTCGGGGCGGCTTCTATGGCGCTCGTACGAAGAGGTTCGGACGGCTGCTTTCGCGTTCATCGGTTGCGCGCAGGATCGTCGAGCACCCGCTCATCCTCGGCATCTCGCGCAAGGTGCTCGAGCCGTGGTGCGACACGATCCAGCTCAATCTCACCCAGGCGGTGGCGCTTCATCCCGGCGCGCCTCCGCAGCTCCCGCACCGCGACCAGGACATGTGGCGCGCCGCGATTGGAGAGACCGAATATCTGGTCAATGTGATGTGGCCGTTCACCCATTACACGCGCGAGAACGGCGCCACTGTGCTCTGGCCGAACAGTCACGGGAGAAGGGCGCTCGATGCCGAGGCGCCGGCCGGCGAGTTCGCAGCCGAGCTCGAGCCGGGCTCGGCGCTGCTCTTCCTCGGCTCCACGCTTCACGGCGCCGGCGGCAATGCCAGCGACGAGGTCCGTCGCGGAGCGATCGTCAGCTACTGCCTCGGATGGCTCAAGCCATATGAGAATCAGTGGCTCGCCTATCCACCCGACGTGGCGCGGCATTTCAGTCCGGAGCTGGCGGCGCTTGTCGGCTACCAGCAGCACCGCCCGAATCTCGGTAATTATGACGGGCAATGTCCGTCCGTGCTTCTGAAGTGCGAAGTCCCCTGCCGGCTTGCAGCGACCGACGCGCTCAGGCCCGACCAGGAGGGGCTCGTTGCCGAATTCGTGCGCAACCAGGATTGGCCCGCGGCCAGCGCAGCTGCATGACGGAGATGCCAGGTGACGCCGCCGGGCACGTTCGAGCGCGTCTATGCCGCCATCAAGCAGCGGCTGCGGGAAGGCGCCTACAGGCCCGGAGACCGGCTTGAGCCGGCGGTCCTTTCGGACGAGCTCAACGCCAGCGTCACACCGGTTCGCGATGCGCTTCACCGACTCACCGGCGAGAGGCTCGTCGATGCGCCTCGTCACGAGGGCTTCCGAGTCCCAATGCTTACCGAAACGCAGCTTCGGCAGCTTTACGCGTGGCACCTCGACCTGCTGCTTCTCGCAGTCATGAGACATCGCGCGGTCGCTTTGGCCGATGCCGGAGCCGTGACCGACCAAGCTGCGGTCCACCAGCGACAGAAAGAACTGTTCCTCGCGCTCGCACGGTCCGCCGGCAATCCCGAACATGTCGCAGTCCTCGAAGCGTTGAGCCAGCGCCTCGAACCGGTTCAGCGCTTGGAGAAGATCTTCCTTGACGAGACCGAAACCGAGACGGCCGAGATCGTTCGGGCGCTCCACATGCACGATCGAAAGGCACTTCGAAGCAGCCTCGTTCGATATCATCGCCGTCGCGAGCGGATCGTTCCGCAGCTTCTCTCGAGGATGATGGAGGCATAGGAGGAGCAGCTTGCGCCAGTCGTCACGGGCGAGGTCTTGGCGTCGGATGCCCGCTTCAGGTCCGCCGGCAGTTCAATAGACTAAGGCGCGCATCGCCAACAATCGAACTATTTGCCCCTTATTTGCTTCGGACCGCCTGGCTTCGCGGCTACCACTCTGTCGTCATGGCCGTGACGCGCAAGGAAGAGGAGAATAGCCATGAACGATGAACGCGAGAACGAAGATCCGATCGATCTCGGCGCTGCCAGCGCTGAAACCAAGGGTCCCACCGTCGGCAAGGATGATCACGCCGGCGGCTTCATTCTTCGTGAAGGTCTAAGCGACGAGTGAACCTCAGCGCGCGTCCGAAATGGCTTCGGGCGCGCGCATCTTGCCGCGAATTGGGTCACGATCCCGCAGCTCGATCGCCGCTTGACCCTCTCTTGCTGCAGCGCCCCGGCCTCCGGATTGCCGCAAGCCAGCCAGTCCCTCCAATAATCGCACTATCGCAGTCGTATAAGCTACTTATATCGCTGCCCCCGCACCATCATTCTCCAGTCACGGCCATGACTCCACGACAAGGAGAATTGCGATGAACCGCGAACATGAAGACGATGACGTGATCGAGCTCGGCGCTGCAAGCTCGCAGACCAAGGGCCCGACTGTCGGCATGGATGACCACCAGGGGGGATTGCGCCCCTGGGCAGGGCTCAGCGACGAGTGACTGCGAAAGCCCGCGCCCGCTCGAAGTGGGCGCGGGTCAGTCACCGATTTGAATGGTCATGGGCTGGATCCTTCGAGAGGATGTCCATTGGTGCAACTGCGGCGGTCGTGCCGTCTTTCTCGACCTCAAGGCGGACCGCTATTTCTGCCTTCCTCGAGATTCGAACGCCGCTTTCTTGCGAATAGCGCGCGATGACCCCGACCCCAAGAATTCTGAACTCCTTGATCCGCTCGTCCGGCGCGGGCTGCTGGTCGCGGGCGAGGCGCATAAGGCGATGCAGCCCCAAGCCGCGATCGAGGCGCCGCAAGGCGATTTCTCGAGCGCCCCGGATGCTCGCCCTGGCTTGCTCTACATCATTCGGGCGGTTTTCTCAGAACTGCGCATGGCCTGGTTGCTCCGACAAAGGACTTTGCACGACGTGGTCGGAAAGGTTCGGCGTTGCGGACGAGCAATCAGTCCCATCGGGGGCGATCAGCATCGATCGCTCGAGGCGCTGGTGAGCGCCGCGGCCGTGACCGCGTTCTTCCTGCGAAGCCATGACCGATGTCTGGTTCGCGGTCTCGCGTTTCATTCGTCATGCCGCAAGAGAGGACTGAACACGAAACTGGTCCTTGGCGTGATTGCTCACCCGTTCACGGCCCATTGTTGGGTGCAGCTCGGGGAGGTCGTGCTGGTTGGCGGCTATGAGCAGGCACGTCTCTACACGCCCATTCTCGTGCTCGAATGAGCCAGCGCTACCTTCTGGTCGTTGGGGACGAGGGCCTGGACCGGCGCGACCTCGAGCGGCGCCTTTCCCGTCAAAGGGGCCTCGAACCGGCTTTCTCGAGCCGCCGGGTTGCCGCCTTCGTCAATCCGGCGTGCCGCTGCGTCGATGTCGCGGATGCCGGCTGCATCGTTGGGACGCTCTTCCACCGGCACGGCATGGCGGAACCGCTCGCCTCGCTCAGCTCCAGTGAGCTTTGCTCGATCTCAAGCACGTTCGGCCAAGCACTGCTCCAGCGCTACTGGGGCAGTTATGTGGCAGCCGTCGCGGGTCCGGACTTCGTGCGGGTCCTTCGGGATCCCTCCGCGACCTTTCCCTGTTATTATGCCAGCCTCGGCGGCTTGACCCTGTTCGCGTCTGATGCCGATCTGCTTGTGGCCAGCGGCGCCCCGATCGACATCGACTTTCAAGAGATTGGGCGACAGCTCTATCGCGCGAACGTTCCCGTCGCCGCAACAGCGCTGCGGGGAATCAAGGAATTGCTCGCAGGCTTTTCGCTCAACCTTCCGGCGAGTGCCGAAATTCAGATCCCGTGCTGGTCTCCGTGGAACCATGTTTCCGATCGGCGGGAAGAGCCGAGCGCCGCGGCCGAGCGACTTTCCCGCACCGTCAGGCATTGCATCCGCGCCTGGGCATCGAGTCAAAGCCGGCTCCTGCTTGGCGTTTCGGGCGGTCTCGACTCGTCGATCATCGCTGCATGCCTCGCGGACGCAGGCGCAGAAACGACGTGCCTGACGATGTTCTCCGACGACCCCGCGGGGGACGAACGGGTCTTTGCCCGGGCGCTTTGCGACCACCTTAAGCTGCCGCTGATTGCGCGGCCGTACCGGCTGGAGGATATCGACATCACCGAACCGCTGGCCGCGCATTTGCCGCGCCCCCGCGATCGAACTCAGGCCAATGCGTACGAGCGCGTCAATCTTGAGGTCGCGACCGAGATCGGCGCCGACGCGTTCATGACCGGGAACGGAGGCGACAATGTCTTTGGCTATTCGCAGTCTGCGGCCCCGGTCGCCGACCGTTACCTGACAGAGGGAATCGGACCGGCGGCGGTCAGCTCGCTGATCGACGTGTGCCGGCAGACCGGCTGCAATATCGTCGACGCGCTCGCCCAGGCATGGAGGCTCGCCCGCGCGCCGCCGGCTCATCACGTCAGACCGAAGCCGTTGTTCCTCAGCCCTGACCTAGTCGCTCAGCTTCGCTCTGCCGATCTCCAGCATGATTGGCTTGAAGCGCCCGGGACCGCGCTTCCGGGCAAGGCGGCGCACATCTCCTCCGTGCTTCGTGCGCAGCCAACGCTCGAGGCGGACCGCGGCTATCATCTGCCCCTGCTCAGCCCGTTGATGTCGCAACCCATCATCGAAACCTGTCTTGAGATCCCGAGCTGGGAATGGCGTGCGGGAGGACGCGACCGATCACTTGCTCGTCGCGCGTTTGCCGCCGATCTGCCTTCGGCTGTTCTCAATCGGCAGGTCAAGGGCACGCCCAGCCGTTTTGCCGCCAGTTTGCTCGATCACTTCCGTCGCGACATCCGTGAGCGGCTGCTCGGCGGCCGGCTCGCCTTTCACCGCGTCGTCGATGCAATCTCATTGGACAAAGTGCTGAATGGTGACCGGCCCGTTCCCGACCTCGACCGCGTGCGCATTCTCGAACTGGTCAACGCCGAGGCCTGGATCGACCATTGGGCGACGCGGGAACGAGGGGCCAAGGCAGGCTCAGCGACCATTAAATCGGCTTTCCGCGGCCGGCCTCCCGGCGCAGCCGGTCCCACTCCCTAAGTTCGGATTGGCGGTCCGGCGCGTCCGAGCGGATTCCGCGAAGCCAATAGTCGAACCAGTCGAGCGAACGGCGGTAGGTGGCGAGCCGGTGCGCCGGCTGCCATCGCCCATGATATTCGCCGGGGTAGACGAACATGTCGATGGGCGCGCCCGCCTCGCGTAGCGCGGTATAGGTCTCCAGCGCCTCCGATAATTCCTCCTCGGATTCGTTTACGAGGATCGGTGTCGAGATTCGCCGCGCGTTCATTTCCAGCGACATGTCCTTCCAGAAGGGATCGTCGCGGCCAAGAATTCCAGGATAGCCTTCGGCAAGGAAGTGACGTGCAGCCGTTGGACCGACACGCGCGATGAATGTCGGGTCCCAGCAACAGCTGCTCATCGCTGCCGCCGAGAAGAGCGAACTGTGGATCAGCGCCCATTCGGCCGTGCTCGTGCCGTCGCTGAGGCCGGTGATTCCGATGCGCCGCGGGTCCGCGATCCCGCGGTCGATGACGAGACGGACGCCGAGTTCGAGGGACGACTGAATGTTGCGACGGTTGATGAAATCCTTGAGGTCGAGGCGACCAGCCTCCTCGAAATTCTTGGCGCGGAGCTTTTCCGGAGGGAGTTGCGGACTCGAGAAGCTCAGCACGGCGTAGCCCCGGTTCGCAAACGCCTGAATTGGATATTCATCGTCGGTCCCGCCGCGAAGGAATCCCCGCGTGTCGTACTGCACGATGATCGTCGGGTATTTCTCACCCTTGCGGTAGCCGACGGGCAACACCAGGTCGGCGACGGATTCGACCCCGAACGCGTTGCGCCAGTGCAGCCGCTCGGGCTTCCCCAGCGTGAGATCGGCAAATTCCGGATTGGGATCGAAAAGCGTCTCGCGCTCGCCGGTGGCCGGATCGAGCCTCACCAAGCGGCGCGGCTCGAGCGAGGAATCGATAAGGCAGATCACAAGCCTGCCGTCGGGTGTACAGCTCGTCAGCAGATCATCGGTGAGGTAAAGGCGCCGGACACGGCCGTTCCCGAGATCCCAGTCGTAGATCGCGCTCGAGGCCTTGGCCCAGCCTTCCGAGCGGTGGAAGCGGACGTGCGTGCGCCCTGGCATCCACCAGGGACTGAATGCTCCTTCGCACGCGGGAGCATTGCAGGTCGCGACAGAACCGTCGGATCGATGCGCCCGCAGGCTTCCGCGCCGAGCTCCGCCGGCAAGCAGCGTCGAGGAGATTTCCAACCCCTTCATACCGGTAGGCTGTGGGGCGCCCGCATAAGCCGGAAACCGGTCGTCTACCGCGGCGAGCGCGGCTTCGTCGGGCGTGGGACCACGCACTCGACCATCGGCGATATCCAGCACCTCGATCTGACGGTCCGCCGTTGCGCGGGGAAAGGGCCTCTTGGAAATCCATGGCGCAAAACGATCATCATAATGCCAGCCATTCAGCCCTTCCCTATCGATCTCGCGCCGTTCGCGCTCGACGTCCGGACGAGTCACGTAGATGATGCTCGATCCGTCACTGCCAATTCGGAAGTCGACGACGTTCACATCTGACTCGGTCAGCGGCGCACTGCCGCTACCGTCGGCGAACGCCCGCCACACCTGAATCCTTCCCTGTTCCTGCTTGAGGAAGGCGATCCATCTTCCGTCCGCGGACCAGCGCGGCGTAATCACCCTCATGATCCCGTTCGGCATGTCCGGGATGCCGCGAAGATCGATGGTCAGCAAGATCGGCTCTTCGCCCTCGTCGAGAATGCGGGGCGGAGATCTCCGGGTCAGGTCGACCACCACCATCGCCAGGCAATATCTGTTCCGCTGCGGGTCGCCCTGCCGCAACTGGAAGGCCGCCCAACGCCCGTCGGGAGAAACGGTGAAGAAGGGTGAGGCGAAATATTGCGGCTCGGCGGGGCCGATATCGCGCAGGCGGACGAGGTCTGCGGGCGTGAGCATCCGGCGCCCGGGCGGCAATTGGGTCGGCGGAAGGATGGTAGCGCACGCCGCATCGGCGGCCGCCATTGCATTGGCAGCCGTGGGGAGCCCCGCCGAAACGAGGGCGGCGGCCAGGACGAACCTCCTCATCACCAGATCTTCCGGATGGACGCTCCGACGAAGCGCCCGACTGGCGACTCGTTTGTTAAGTCATAGGGTGCCGCCTCCGGGGAGACATTGCGCAGGAAGTGGGGTTTCGAATTGAGGACGTTGAGCGCGGAAAGCCTCAGCTCGATGTTGCGGAAGGGCGCTTGGGTCGTGTTCGTCCGGAAGCTCGCATTCAGGTCAACAGTGACGAAGGGGCTGATCCTTACGAGGGTCGGGAAGCTGTCGTCGGTCGTCGCCCCGGCGTAATTGATGAATGCCGACAGTCCGCCGCCTTTTGTGTCCCAAACCGCACCTGCGCGCCCGCGCCAATGGGGCGGATGGAAGACCGTACCGGCGAGCGGGAAGATCGGCTGGCCTTTGGCGAGTTGCTGGCTGCTCTGCAGATAGCTCGCTGCGCCGGTCACCAGCAGCTTCCCGGACGCCCCGAGATCGAAGCGATAGTCTGCGTTGAGATCGACCCCGTGGATTCGTTGCCGCTCGGTGTTGCGGGCGGAGATGTCGAATATTGCGCCGACGCCCGCCGGATCGAACGACTCGCCCGTCTGGTTGACCAGTCCTCCCGGCAATGTCGCGATCAACGCGTTCACCTGGGCCGCCGACGGGTTGTAGACGATGAGATCGTTGTAGAGCGGGTTGTAGAAGGCGGTGAGCACGCTCGTGACCGGCGACGCGATCCGGCCACGGTAATCGACATTGAAATAGGTCGCCTGCAGATGGAGCCCGGGAACGATCCGCGGGCTCAGCTCGAACGTTCCCGACCAGGTGGTCGCCCGCTCTGGCTTGAGATCGGGAGCGCTGCCGGTCAGCAGAAGAACCGGCGACCCGGCCGGTTGGGGCGGCGGCTCGAAGTAGAAGCCCGGCACGAGATCCCCCTCCTCAATCTCGTTGACCTGCTCGAGGGTCGGGATCTTGAACGACTGGCCCCAGGTGGCGCGCAACGTCACGTCCGGCATGGGTTGATAGATGAGTCCCAGCTTCGGAGTGGAAACCGCGGCGATCTCGTTCCAGTGCTCGTACCGAAGCGCCGCGCTGAGCGTCAGCCGCTCGAGCGCCGGCAGGTCGAGCTCGGGCCGGACCAGCGGTAGCGAGAGCTCGCCGTAGAGGAACTGGACGCTGCGACGCTCGGTGAAGTCCTTCGTCGTGACAGCCTGGCCGCCGCTTAGAAGGACGTAACGCTCATGGAGCGAGATGCCTCTCAGGCCGCCGCCGATCGCAAGTCGCGCATCGCCGCCTGGAAGTGCGAATAGCGGGCCCTCGGCGGTGGCTTCCACGCCCTTCAGTGTGTCGTCGTAGTGCAGCCTCTGATGACGCGGAACGCCGTTGAAGTAGTTATTCGTATCGAGCAGCGTCTGGCTCCCTGCACCGGTCACGCTGAGGCTCGCCTGCCAGCTTCCGAGATCCGCACCCAGTGAAGGCGTCAGCGCATAGGAACGCACGTGAGGCCGCGACACGAGTCCGCTGACGTGGACGTCTGCAGTGGGAAGGAACGGATTTTGCAGCAGCGACCGGCGGTCCATCAAATAGCCGTCGATACTCAAGCTGATTCCGGCAGCTATCTGCTGGTGGCCGCTGAGGACGCCGCTATATTGCCGGTTACCGTCCGTCAGGGTCAGCGACGGGTCAACGGTTCGCGTATAAGCGCGCTCGCCGGCGTAGATCGGACTCGCGCTGCTCGCGTCGAGCGCCACCATGAATCCGCCCGAAGACCAGCGGTGACCTCCGACGAGGCTATATTGCTGCTGGAAATCACCGCCGGCGGTGGACGTGCCGATGTGCGCCGTCGTCTCGATGCCTTCATAGTCGCGCCTGAGGATGATGTTGGCGACGCCGCCCACGGCGTCCGAGCCATAGAGCGCCGATGCGCCGTCAGTGACGACCTCGATCCGCTCAATGGCCTCCAGCGGGATGGCAGAGATGTCGACCCCCTGGTTGATCGAATCGTAGGAGAGCCGGTGTCCGTCGAGCAGCGTCAGCGTGGCGTCTGGGCCAAGACCGCGAAGGTTCAGCGTCGCTGAATTGTTGAGGTTCTGCTGGCCGCCCTGTTCGCCGCCGCCGGCGATCCCGCGATTCTGTCCGCCCGAGTAGTTCTGGGGCAAGATGCGCGTGAATTCGGCGAGGTCGTTGATGCCCGCCTGCTCCAGCGCGCGACGGGTGGTGACGGTCACCGGGGATGCCGAGCCGGCACCACGGATCCGGGTGCCGGTAATGGTAATCGTCGAGTTCCCGCGCTCAGCAGTGCCGGGTGCGACGGCGGCCTCGACAAAAGGGTTCCGCTCGACAACGACCGTTCCGTTGACGAGGCGATATCGCAGCCCCGTTCCGGCGAGCAGCTGAGCGACCGCCTGTTCCGCGGTGAACGTGCCTGCAAGCGGCGCGGCCTGCTGTTCTCCGAGAAGATCCGCGGAGGCGATGACATCCCGGCCCGTCTGGACCGCAACGTCCCTCAACGCCTTCGACAGCCGTTCCGCCGGCAGATCGAACACGAACTGGTCGTTTGGTTGCGCGTGCACGCTCGTCGCGCTCGCAAAGGCGAGCAATGCCAGCGCTGTCCTTGATTGAAGCTTTCGCACGTCCGTTTCTCCCCCTCCGGCCGTTCACGGGCCGTCGATGGGAAGACGATGCTAGGCGAGGTTACCCCCCTTTTTTGTTTTGAAGGGGTCGAGAGCCGCTCCGCGAGAGGATCATATTGCCATCCTCGCGTTGCTGGAGCGAAAGGCCAAATGCTGCCGCGAGGGCGTTGGCGAACCGCGCCGTGTCGCCCGCGCGGAATGCCCCGGTGACACGCAGCGCATCGACATCGCCGGCAATGATGATGTGCCGCTCGGAATAGCGGTTCGCGAGCGCGACAGCGTCGGCGAGCGGGGTCGCTTCGAACTGCAGCATCCCCCGCGTCCAGTCGGAAGCTGGAGACGCAACTGCAGTCCGTTCCGCTCCGCGCGAACCGACGATCGCGCTCTGGCCCGCAGCAAGCGCCAAATGGGAGGGGTGCCGTTGAATCGGTCCGCGCACGTCGGCAGCCCCGGCAAGAACCTGGATGTGGTCTTGCTGTGGGCCTTGCTCCACATCGATCACCCCCTGGCGAGTGCTGATTGTCGTGCTCCCAGTTTCCACCACGAAGGGAGTGTCCGCTTGTGCAACCTCGAAGCGGACGCGCCCGTAGCCCAAGTGCGCGCGCCGCCGTGAATGATCGATTTCCACATCCACTTTTGTTGCCGTGTCGAGCGTGACCTTTGAACCGTCCGCCAATTTGACCTGCCTGATTTCACCGACGCCGGTCATCAGCATCACCGCGTAATTGCCGCCCAGCGGCGCGCCGTCGCCGCGAACGAGCAGCGTGACGAGCGGCGCTAGCACAACCAACACCGCGAGGGCCGCAAGCGCCGGACGAGGCTGCCATCGCGGCCCAGGGCTTACGCGCTCAGCCCGTCGGGCGGCTATCGCCGACGAGTGCCTGAGCAGGCCCGCCTGGTCGTACGATCGGCGCACTCGAGCGAATGCTTCGGAATTTCTCGGATCCGCATCGTGCCATTGCCTGAACTTCCGCTCGACGTCCGGATCACGCCCGCCCTGCAGCCGCGCAAGCCAAGTCGCTGCTTCCCGGCGCAACATGCCTTTGGTCTTTGGCAGACGAAGTCCCACCACTCAGTCTCGATCCAGCAAGCGGTCGATCTTGGCAATGGCCTTGCTCATCTGCTTCTCGACGCCCTTCACGCTGAGCCCCGTTTCCTTCGCGATCTCCGCGTAGGTGAGGCCGTGTATGCGATGGGCCAGGAAGATCTCCCGTGTCCTTGGTTTCAGCTTGTCGATCGCACGCTCAAGCCGACGAAGGGTGTCTCGGGATTCGAGCACCGCAACCTGGTCGAGTTGCTGATCACACGCGACCTCAAGCGTTGGCTGGGACCGTTGTCGCAGGCTTGCCGCTCTCCCCCAATCGCGCAGCAGATTGATCGAGATCTGCCGCAGGAAGGCGTCCGGTTGGTCGATCCGCCCGAGCTTGCCCGGTGCCATGCGCAGCAGCCTGAGAAATGCTTCGTTCGCCAGATCGCGTGCAAGCTCGCGGCATCCGGTTTTCCGTGTGAGCTGCCGCACAAGCGACATTGAATGCTGGCGGTAGAGTTGTTGCACCCTCAGCCTGTCATTCGCGAGCGAGGCGCAGTCTTCCGGCGGTGAGGACGAAAGCGTAGAAGCTGAGTTCGACCGCGTGATGCTCATCCGACGCTCCGCGTCGTTGCTCGCCTGCGGTGCATGGCACCGCGGGATTGTTCCGCGGCAACTGGACGGCATTCGCCCGAACGCATTCACGATCTCCCTCGCGAGCTGCGCCGGTGAGCCGGGTGTTGAGAACATGCTTGGACATGCGCCGCCGCCTTTAGCCGCGAGCGGCCTGGACATGCGCGGCGGCCACCCGGCCCGAAGCAGGAGATGCGTTCGGCAGGATCACCAAGTCGAGGTTCTCACGCCCCGGCGCCGACATTCCGGCGCACCGAAAGCTTAGCCGCATCAGCCGTAACCGCAAGCCGCGCAGCCGACCTTTAGCTTGGGGCACTCAATCCGGAAATATCCGCAGAAATCCGGGAGCGCATATTTGGGAAATTTTGGGGACGCGCCAGTTTTGAACTGGATTTTCGTGTCTAACTCATTGAAATCGTTGGTGCCACCTACGGGACTAACACTGATGATGAAAACGCCAGATCCACTCATTCAAATCGGGGCGGGACTTTGCCGCCTGGATGGGGCTCACTCCCAAGGACCACTCAACGGCCGGTAAGGCACGGCTGGGAGGGATAAGGCGGGCCGGCGACGAGCTCTTGCGCAGCACGTTGGTCGTCGGAGCAACCGCCGTGATTCTAGCACGCCAGCGCACCCACGGGAAGAATGCGTCCCCCTGGCTTGTGAAGTTGCTTGAACTCGAAATTGAAGCAGTCGAACTCAAGCTCATGGAGTGGCACCGCAGCGATGAGTGCAGCCAGCGCCTGGTCAAGATACCCGGCGTCGGGCATCAAACGGAACGATCGTCCGCGAGATTGCGATGACTGATGCCGATGGCGATCTCGATCATTTTCGCCAGACGTTTCGCAAGGTTGCAGGCGGAGAGCTGGCACGGACATGATGGAGCAAACGGCAACTGGCTGGAAAATGGACGCGCCCGGCGAGATCCTAATGGAGCGGAGGCAGCCGCGGTCAGTCGACGTCGGCAACGCCCTGAGCCGCGAAATCCGCACGGCTCAATCCGGCGATGAAGCGCATCGACAACCGTCCCGCCTGGCTTCATCAGCGAACTAAGATCCGCCGGCCACCTTCAAGGCAATGCGAGCCGAAGAGTCCTTTCTGGTCGGTCATCATGTCGGCTGGCCGACAGATAACGCTAACAGTGGTGCCGTAATGCAACGCTAACACGCGGAGGCGGACCTTTTCGCCGGTGCGGATGCAAATGTCCTTGCCCGTTTCGGAGGCGTCACTATGGCGCCGGCGCACGGGTCGCTCGATCCGCTTATCGTCGTCGCGTCCGCGGCAGAAAAAGGGGTTACATAATGAGGAATTTGCAACAGCGCTTCGCGCTGCTGGCAGGCGTATCCGTGTCTGCGCTCGGTCTTTCCACACCCGCCTTGGCAGCGACCCATCCAGGAATCGATCATTCCGTATTGGCGCCAAGCGTCGACGACACGTTGACAATCTGCCTCGCGAACGATTCTTGCGACTCTGGAGTTAGTGCGAGCGGCGCTGGTTCGGTCGTGGCCGCCGTCACCGACGTTGCGAGCGGCGGGATCCGCCAGGTTGGAACTGCGACCGCTGCGGGCGGCGATGTCGCGCTCGACATGATCAACGGTGGCGATGCAGCCATTTCGGCCGTCGCCGCCGCCTCGTCTGCGGCGGGGCTCGCGAGCGCATTCGCGGACATCTCTCCCGCCGTCGTGCAGAGCGGAATTGGCGCAGGCGATGTTTCTCTCGATCTTGCGAACAATGGTACATTGCTGATCAACGCTGCGGCCTCCGCGAGCGGAACTCACGCGCTCGCGGTTGCCGGCCTGAACAACGGGGTCCATCAGCTCGCAGATTCGACGAGCACGGGCGATGCTTCCGCCAAGATCGGCAACGATGGGGATCTTGATATCGCGGTTGCCGGCGCCGCGAAGGGTACGGTCGGCGCGACAGCGCTCGCGGACATTGGCCACGCAATCGACAATCGCGCGGTCGCGCTTGGCTTGGGCAACGCAGTCGCTGATATGACCAACGCAGGGACGATCGCCATCGCCGCGTCGGCGTCAGCAAAGGACCACGGCGGCGAAGGAATGGCGTTCGCATCAGCGTTCGTCGCGACCGCGATCAACCAGGCAGCATCGGCGCAAGGCGGCCTCGCTGCTGCGACCTTCGAGAACAGCGGGAACATCTCGATCGGCGCCCATGCATTTGCTTCCGGGGTCGCAACAGCGCCGGTGACCGGAAGCTCGGCTTTCAACGTGGTCGCGTTTGCGAACAACAATTATGCGATTGATCAGAGCGGCTCGGCGGCGTCGGGCAACGTCACGCTGGATTTCAGCAACACCGGCACGATCGACATCAGCGCCGGCGCAACGGCGATCACATCGGTCAACGGTGCGGGCACTGCCGACTACGCATACGCAGACGCGCACATGCACCGCGCATTCTACCAGCATGGCAATGCTGCCGCCGGCGATATCGATATCACTGGCTTGAACGACGGCACCTTCGACGTGAGCGCGATTGCGAAGGCCACCGCAACGATTGGAGCGGCCCAGGCGCAGGTCCAGACTGCACTTTCGCAATATGCATTCGCGTCGCTTGGCGATGCGCATGTAAGCTTGGCCAACAGCGGCACGATCAACGAGATGATTGATGCGTCTGGCCAAGGCAATGGCGGATTCGGCGCCGCATTGGCGGAGCTGACCTCGGCCCTCTTTCAGGGGGCAAGCGCTGGTGGAGACGCGAGCGTCGATCTGACCAACAGCGGCGCGTTCAACGTTCAGCTCAAGGCTTCGGCCGTCGGCGATTCAGGCGCCTTTGCAACGGCGTTCATGGCGCCAGGCATCGAGCAAGTTGCAGTCGCTGGTGGCGCCGCATCGGCAGCTATGACGAATTCGGGATCGATCGTGCTCGATGTGGCGGCGACCGCGCACGCCGCGACAGGCAACGCCAGCGCAGTGGCATTCGTCAGGCAGGGCATTGGCCAAGTTGCGATCGGTGGATCGTCAGCGGACATCGCCTTCGCGAACGACGGCAAGATCTCGATTGCGGCGGTTGGCACCGCGGCCGGGGATACCGCGGCAAGCTTCCAGGCCGGCGTCAGTGGCATCTTCCAGTACGCCTCCGCGACCGGTGCGGCCACGGCGTCGTTCGTGAACAAGGGAACGCTGGAGATCGAAGCCGATGCTCACGCCATCGGCAAGGGGCACAATTTCGCCTTTGCGAACGGTAACGCCGTCGAGCAGGTGGCGTGGGGGACGGCGCCTCGTGCGACCCTCGACAACAGCGGCAAGATCGACCTCGTCATGATGGACAGCGCAACGGGTGGCCTCGGCGCAGCCGCTCGTCCCGGTGGCACCGGCATCGTCCAAATTGCCGCATCCGGCACGATGGAGCTTAACAACAGCGGGGTCATTGGCGTGGGCGTGTGGGCCAAAGCGACCGGCGCATCGAGCGCATTCATCGGCGTCAACGCGCTCGGCGTTCTCCAGGCTGGCCACGACAGCCTCAACAAGCTCGACAACAGCGGCAGTCTGACCGTCAAGGCGGTCGCAGATGTCGAGGCGCCGCGTGGCGCCGAGGCGGGATCCGCAACCGGATTCTACGTCCGCGGCGACAGCGCCGACCTGGACGTGTCGAACAGCGGGACCCTCGACGTCCAGGCACTCGGCAAAGCCCCCGACTTCGCTCGCATGGAAGCGATCGGCATCCGCGTGAATGCGATCGGCGGAAGCGCAGCGACGTCGACGCAGCAGGCATTGGTCAGCGGCTCGATCGTCAATGACGGAACGCTCAGCGTGCTCGTCAGCGCAAACGGTGGAGGACCGAAGACCTCGCAGACGTTCAGCGGCGCCACGGTGACGTACGACCAGAGCAGTGCGCAGGCGATCGGCATCTCGATGTACGTCGGGGCGACCAACGCAACCATCACCAACAGCGGGACGATCGCCGTCGATGCCGTGACCGACAAGGGCGGCCCCGTCGATGCTCACGGCGTATGGGTTCAGGGCAACGGCACTGGACTCCCGCCAAGCGCCGACGACGTGTTCACCTTCAACAATGACGGGGGGACAATCCGGGTCCGCCAATCGACCGACGGCGGTCAGACGTGGCAACGGGGGATGGCGATCGACGTCTCGACGGCGCCGAACGCGAGCGTGATCAACCTGCTCGGGAACGGCTCGATCTACGGCGATATCGCGGTCCAGGCCAGCGACGAGATCAACGTCCAAGGCGGCAAGACCGTGTTCGACGGGATCATCAACCCGGGCTCGATGCCTGATGGCGGCATTACCGCGGCCGATCTCGATGCCGGCCTTGCCGGCGTCGGAATGCTGAACATCAACAGCGGCGGCAACCTCGAGCTGGTCAGCGGCAACGCCAATGCGGCGATGGACAACGGCCCGTCGTACGCTTTCGTCGATACGCTCAACATGGGCAGCACGGGGACGATCACGTTCGATCTCCCGGCGGTGTCGGGAACGGCCGCGGTCGGAACCTATCCGCAGGTGTTCGCGGATACGGCGAACCTCGGCGGGACGCTGGTGGCGAACATCCAGCCGGCCAACGGCCTGTTTAACAATGCGACCTATGACAACGTCATCGATGCCAACGTCCGCAACGGCACCTTCGCGGCTTGCGCGCTTGGCGGGCCGTACACCAACTCGGTGCTGCTCAGCCTGACCTGCTCGTACGATGCGAACGCCAACGTCGACCTGGCGCTGACGAGGAAGCCGTTCGACCAGGTTGCGGGTCTCAACGCCAATGGCGTTGCAGTCGGCACTGGCCTCGACAGCTACTTCAACGTGAACCTGACGGGCGGTGCTGCGAAGATGTTCGGCGATCTGTTCCTGATCACCGATGCAGCCAACTTCAACGTCGCGCTCAACCAGCTGTCGGGATCGGTCTACGCCAACTATCTGAACTCGTTCCCGAGCCTGGGTGTTCACTACAACGACCTCGTCGACCATGCGACCAACTGCGAGATCCCGGCGCTTGCCGGCTCGGTTCTCGAATGCCGCGCATCCTCGCCGATCCATGTCTGGGGTCAGCTCGACTACCAGACGCGCAAGGCCGACGGCGACATCGAGGCCGGCGACAATCGGTCGAAGCGGTTCAGCGGGCTGGTCGGCGTCGACGCGAGCGTCAGCAACGCCGCGATCCTCGGCCTCGAGGGCGGCTATGTCACCAACCACGTCAACGACGATCAGTTCGGCGACACGGTGAGCGGCAAGGGTTGGCAGGTCGGCGCCTACGCCGTCTATGATCCGGGCTCGTTCTTCCTGAAGGGTGTGACGACCTACAGCTCGTTGAACGGCGATGCGACGCGTCACATCAACTTCACGGGGCTGGGCACTGGGACGACCTTCGCCGCCAACCCGACCGGCAGCCCGGACGCCAAGATGTGGACCTTCGGTCTCCATGGCGGCGCCAGGGTCTCGATGAGCGCGAGCTCGGTCATCACGCCGTACCTCGACTACGACTATGTCAACGCCAAGCTCGACGGCTTCGACGAGAACAACGGCAATGGCGCCGGCTTGACCATCGACAGCAGCAAGTCGAACCACAGCTACCTCACCGGCGGCGTCAAGTGGGCGACCCAGATGGGCGGCGTGGTTCCGGAGCTGAACCTTGGCTACCGCTACCGCTTCGGCGACCAGGCTTCGAGCTTCCACGGCTTCTTCACCGCGGATCCGGAGAACGACTTCGACATCGTCTCTTCGGGCCAGAAGAGGGGCGCGTTCCTGGCTGGCGTCAGCGTCGGCGGCAAGGTCGGCCCGGTCGACCTAAGGATCGGCTACGAGGGCGAGTTCAACGGCGACGTGACGAGCCACAGCGGCAACTTCAAGATCGTGCTTCCGCTGCGGCGGTCACGCGGCTCCGCCGCCTCCGCCGCCGCCGCCGCCTCCTCCTCCTCCGGCGCCAGAGGCAGCTCCTCCGCCGCCGCCTCCGCCTCCTCCGCCGCCGCCTCCGGCGCCGGTCGAACGCGGCGAACGGGGCGAGTAAACGCAACAGCTAGGCAGGGATGGGAGTTGGCACACCTCCACCCCATGCCGGTTGGCTGGTCCGCCCCCCTGCGGACCGGCCAAACCGTCAGAAGGACGGCAATTCTTCTGACATTTTGGGCCCGCTCTCAAAACCAGGGCGGGCCCTTTGCACCTAAGGGCATATGCCGGTTAAGCTCGACGACGCATTCGGCCCGGCCGGCGCGGACTGGCAGCGTCACCGTGACAACATCGCCAGATTTCTAGGATAGGGCCGACCCGATATCGAACGAGGCGTCGCGTTTCTTGACGGAGGTATCCTTAAGCTTCGGATTGCGTGTCGTGCACAAGCCGGGGCGCTAGATCACCGCGTGCCATACGCGCTGGCCATTAGCCTAGAGAGGGGAGTGGGGTCCGGGATCGCCATATACGACGAGGTGAGAGCTGCGATTCAACCGACCGTCAGAGCAACGGCTGCTGGAGTATGAACCCTAACCGTCCCCGGGTCGTGTTTGGGACAGTTTTTGGACATCCTGCCGGCTCTGCAAGCCAAGCTTTTGAAATCATTGGTGACCCCTACGGGACTCGAACCCGTGTTTTCGCCGTGAGAGGGCGACGTCCTAGACCGCTAGACGAAGGGGCCTTTCCCCCGGATCTGGTCCCGAGGAGGCGGCCATATGTGGGCTGAAGCGATGCTAGTCAATCGCCGCGAGGCTCAGTCTTCGTGATCTCTTTCGCTGAGATATCGCATGAGCTCGGCGAGCGTCGCTTCCATCTGGTCCTGCATCTGGCTGACGAGCTCATTTTCCCGCATTCCGCCGTGGTCGAGAGGCTTCGAATAGCTGTCCGAGAAGGCCTGGAGATCAGCCCGGTCGAAGACTCCCCTGGAAACGAGCTTGGCCAGGATGACGAGCAGGCCGTTGGTATTAGCGATGGTGCCCGCGACAAGCGCTTCGTCCACCATCGACAGCCGCTTGTCGCTGTCCGTTTCTTCTTCGATCGGATCCATAAAGTCGATCATGCCGCCAACTACGCGCGGCGCAAGTGAAAGGCTCCTACGGCAGAGGGAATAGGCCGAGGACCGACCAGGCTAGCGCCTTCTCGGCAACAGACTTGGTATTAGCGGCGCTGGAGGACGGCAGGTCGATCAAGGTGATTCCGGGCGCATTTCCAATGAGCTTCCGTCCAGCGAGCGCTGCGGTCGAGCCGTTGAAGGCAATCGTCCTCAGGCTCGGAAAATCGTGAAGCAGATGCTCGATCCGGTTGTGCTGGGCTTCGCGGATCGCCTGGTCGAGGCTGCCGCGCCGGCTCGCGGAAGCGATCACGTCCCAGAGGCCGATACGCCGCTCTGCTAGCAGAGCGAGCCGTTCATCGTAGCTGAGAGATTGAAGCTCAACGCCGATCGCGTCTCCGAGGAGGCGCCAGAACTGGTTCGTCGGATGGGCATAATATCGCTTTGCCGCGAGGGAGGCTTCCCCAGGCAAGCTACCGAGGATGAACAGCCGCGCATCGTCTCGTGCGATCGGCGGCAGTCCGAATTTGACGCCCACGAATTAACCCCTACAGCGCTGCCCGGTGCAGCCTACCGACCTTCGCGTCGCCCTCTTTTCGGGCAATTACAATTATGTGCGCGACGGGGCCAACCAGGCGCTGAACCGCCTTGTCGACTATCTCCTGCGCCAAGGAGTCAAGGTCCGCGTCTATTCGCCAACGGTGGATGAGCCGGCCTTTCCGGCCACCGGCGATCTCGTCAGCATCCCGGCGATCCCGATCCCGGGTCGTTCGGAATATCGGCTTCCAATCGCGCTACCGCCACGCGTGCGCCGCGACCTCGCCGAGTTCAACCCGAACGTTGTCCACGTCTCCAGCCCGGACATTGTCGGGCACCGCGCCGTGACCTGGGCCCGCCGCAGGAAGATTGCAGCGGTCGCTTCCGTACACACTCGGTTCGACACGTACCTGGCTTATTACCACCTTCAGGCGCTGGAGCCGTTGGCGCGCGACATCATGCGACGCTTCTACCATCGTTGCGAAGTGGTCATGGCGCCCGCGGAATTGACCGCCGTGATCCTGCGCGTCCAGCGGATGAACCGCGACATCGCAATCTGGGCGCGAGGGGTTGATCGCGATCAGTTCAATCCAGAGCGCCGCGACATGGAGTGGCGCCACTCGGTCGGGATCCAGGACGACGAACTGGCCATCGCCTTCCTCGGCCGAGTGGTGATGGAAAAGGGCCTCGACGTTTTCGCCGAGGCGGTTCACGCCCTGGCGGCGCGCCCGATCAAGCATCGCGTTCTGGTTATTGGCGAGGGGCCAGCGCGACCGTGGTTTCAGGAGCAGCTGCCCGATGCGATCTTCACCGGCCAGCTGACCGGCGACGAGCTGGCGCGAGCGCTCGCAAGCTCGGACCTGCTGCTCAACCCGTCGATCACCGAGGCATTCGGCAATGTGACGCTGGAGGCGATGGCGTGCGGACTGCCGGTGATCGCCGCGGAGGCGACCGGAGCGACGAATCTCGTCCGGCCCTCCGTGACCGGGACACTGGTCGACGGCACCGAGCCCGACGAGTTCGCCGAAGCGCTAGAAGCTTATGCGCTCGACCCGGATCTCCGGCGCCGTCACGGCGAGGCTGCGCTGGCCATTGCCAAGACGATGGACTGGGATTCCATCAACGCCACCGTGATCCGCGTCTACAAGCATGCGATCCACAAGCGCCAGCGGCTGGCGCGGATGATGGGACGCTAGCCTAGGACGACTTCACCCGCTCGATCTTCTGCGCCGCCTCGTCGAGGATCGCAGCGATTTCGAGGAACAGGTCCTCGTCGAAGCCTTCGGCCTTCAGTCGGTGACCAAGCGCAGTCATCAGGTTTCGGACTGCACGGCCGATCGCTGGACCAGCCATATTCTCTCCGCGCGGTGCGAGATTCCGGAGCCTTTCGAACAGCGCCTCCACCTCCTCGGCTCGTTCCTCAAGGTAGGTGCGACCCTCGTCGGTAATCTGGAACGGCTTGCGCGGTCCCTCGCCGGCCGCTTCCTCGACAGGTTCATGTCCTGAAGAAGGGTGAGCGTTGGATAGACGACGCCAGGGCTTGGCGCATATTCACCGCCGGTCAACTCCTCGACCGCGCGAATCAGATCGTAGCCGTGCCGCGGCTCGTCGGCGATCAGCTTCAGCAGCACGAGCCTCAGCTCGCCCCCTTCAAACATGCGTCGAGCGCGGCGTCCGCGCCGACCGCCGCTCCAGCCCTCGTCGCCCAGGTCGAAGCTGAAGGGTCCCCAATTGCCATGCCAACCACGTCCTCCGCGCATCGCCAGCAGCGCTTCCGGGAGGCTGATTTCAAAACGGCCGCGGGGCGCACAACCGTGATGTCTGTGATTCATGCGAATCTCCTCAGTCAGATGCGTCTTAGATATATCTTAGCTGCATCTTAAGCAAGCCACTTGATGCAATTTCCGGCATTCGGCTTATGGGGCGCGCATGGCCGACCTGTTTGCCGATCAGGAACTGCCGAACCCGCCCGCGGATGCTCCGGCCGAAGGTGCTCCGCTTGCCGATCGGCTGCGTCCCAAGTCGCTCGGGGAGATAGTCGGGCAGGAGCATCTGACCGGCCCCGAGGGCGCGATCGGGCGGATGGTGGCCGCTGGCCGGCTCGCTTCGATGATCCTTTGGGGACCGCCAGGCACTGGAAAGACCAGCATCGCCAGACTGCTTGCCGACGCAGTGGGCCTTCGCTTCGTGGCGGTGTCGGCCGTGTTCTCAGGAGTTGCCGACCTCAAGAAAATCTTCGCCGAGGCGCGCACTGCTGCGCGTGCCGGCCAGAAGACTTTATTGTTCGTGGACGAAATCCATCGCTTCAATCGCGCCCAGCAGGACGGTTTCCTTCCCTACGTCGAGGACGGCACGGTGACCCTCGTCGGTGCGACGACGGAAAATCCCAGCTTCGAGATCAACGCCGCCTTACTGTCCCGCTGCCAGGTATTGATCCTCAGGCGTCTCGACCATGACGCGCTGGAGGAGTTGGTCCGGCGCGCCGAGGCGATCGAGAGACGTCCCCTTCCCGTCACCTCGGAGGCTCGCGAGGCGTTGATTGCCAGTGCCGACGGCGACGGTCGCTTCCTTCTCAATCAGGTCGAGACCTTGTTCTCGGTCGAGATCGGCGAGCCGCTCGGTCCGGCCGAGCTTAGCGATCTGTTGCACCGCCGGGTCCCGGTCTACGACAAGGACCGCGAAGGCCATTACAATCTCATCTCTGCCCTCCATAAGACGATCCGCGGATCCGACCCGCAGGCGGCGCTCTATTATCTCGCGCGGATGCTGGTTGCGGGTGAGGAGCCGCTCTACGTGCTCCGCCGCTTGACCCGCGCTGCGGTCGAGGACATCGGGATGGCCGACCCCAGTGCGCTTCTGCAGTGCCTCGCCGCCAAGGAGATGTACGATTTCCTCGGTTCGCCCGAGGGCGAGATCGGGATCGTGCAGGCGTGCATCTACCTCGCCACCGCACCCAAATCGAACGCGACTTACATGGCCCAAAAGGCGGCATGGCGAAGCGCCAGCGAGACCGGCTCGCTGATGCCGCCGATGCATATCCTCAATGCGCCGACGAAGCTCATGAAGAATGTTGGCTACGGCAAGGGCTATGCCTACGATCACAGTGCCGACGAAGGCTTTTCAGGCCAGGATTACTGGCCGGAGGAGATGGAGGCGCAGAGCTTTTACAAGCCCACCGACCGCGGCTTCGAGGCTCGCGTAAAGGAACGGCTGGACTATTGGGAGCAGCGCCGAAAAGAGCTGCAACAAAGCGCGAAGGACGCGGGTTGAGAAGCGCAGGCTGAGCAGGGAGCCAAGCATATGTACCAGGTCGATTCAGGCGCATACTGGCAGGCGCAGATGATGTTGTGGGGACCCAAGATCCTCATCGCTATCCTGATCCTCATCGTGACGTGGATCGTCGCGAGAGCCGTCGGGTGGGTACTCAGGAAGGCGATCGATCGCTCCCCTGCCCTCAAGCGGCATGTGACTGGCACGCCCGAGGAGACCGTCGGGCACCAGCTCGGAGTGATCGCCAAGCTGATCATCTGGCTGGTCGGCATCATGGCCGCCGTGAACTTCCTCGGCTTTCCTCAGGTCCTTGCTCCGATCAACGAGCTGGTGACAGAGATATTCGCATTCCTCCCCCGGCTCATCGGCGCCGGACTAATCTTCTTCATCGGCCTTGTACTTGGTCGAATCGTCAAACGGTTGATTGAAACCGTCCTCGTCGCGGTCAACGTCGATGGCCTGCTTGCCCGGATCGGAATCGGCTCGACGGAGGGAACCGTCCGGACGGCGCCGGGCGCAGTCCCGCCAGGAGCGGCGCCCGGCGCGACCCGAGCTAGTCTTGCACGCGCGGTCGGAATCCTGGCGTTCGCACTGATCATCATCCCAATCTCGATCGGAGCAATCCAGGTACTCGGCATTGAGGCGATTTCTGAGCCAGCCACTGCGATGCTGAATCAGATCTTGACCGCTCTTCCGCACGTTCTAGCGGCGGCAGTGTGGCTTGGAATCGCGTTCATCGCCGCCCGCTTCCTAAAGACTCTCATTGAGGCAATCCTTCCACCGACCGGGTTCGACGACGCGATCCGCTCGACTGGTGTGCTGCCCCTAACTGCAATGCCGTCGCGGATCGTCGCGAACGTCGCGATGATCGCAATCATCCTCGCCGCGTCGATCGAAGCCGCCCGGCAGCTCGGCGGCGATGAGATCGCGATCTTCCTTGCGCAGGTAACGGCGCTTGGCGGCAAGGTGATCTTCGGCACACTCATCATCGTCGTCGGCATCTTCCTTGCGCGGATCATTGCCAATTTGGTCGGCAGCGGAACCGGCGAAGGCGGATATGCACAGACGATCGTCCGTTACGCGATCATCGCTTTGTTCACGGCGATCGGACTCACCTTCATGGGCCTCGCCGACCAGATCGTGATGCTCGCCTTCGGGCTGATCCTCGGATCTGCAGCAGTTGCATGTGCGATCGCCTTCGGCCTCGGCGGTCGCGACGCTGCAGCGCGAGTTCTGGAACGATGGGCAGATCGAACCGGCGGCGCGCCTGCTCCGCCGGCTCGTCCGAGGCGTCTTCGCCAATCGCCTCCGGATGAAGAGCCGCCGCTCGTCTGATGACGTTCGACGAGGCGATTGCATTCGCGCTGACCTTGCCCGGCACCGAGCTCGGCACGAGCTACGGCAAGCCGGCGGTGAAGATAGTTTCGAACGGCCGTGCCTTCCTTTTCCCAAGCCATGAGCCGAGACTCGTCATTCGCCGTCGCGATCGACCTCGACTCGATCGAGCTGCTCAAGGAGACCGACCCCGCGACCTTCTGGCAGACGCCGCATTATGTCGGCTGGGAAGGTGTGCTGATCCGCTACGACAGCAAGGACCCCGAACGCGTGCGCGATGTGATTAAGCGTTCGCGGGACTTCGTAGCCGCCAAGCCGAAGGCGCGGCCGCGCAAGCGCAAGTGAGGCGCTTCCCTAATTATGTCGCGATCGATTGGTCGGGCGCGAAGGGCAAAGGACACAAGGGCATTGCAGTCGCCGAAGCGCGGGGTGATGCGGCCCCGAGGCTAGTCCGCGCTGGTCATGTCTGGTCGCGCGAGGAAGTGCTCGCCTGGTTGGTCCGCCGATCCGCGAAGGAGCCGACGCTCTTCGGTTTCGACTTCAGTTTCGCACCGCCAATTATTGCACGCGGTGAATATTTGCCCGGTGAAGCCAAGGTCCCGAAGACCGCGCGGGAGTTCTGGGCTTATGTCGATTCGAAGTGCAACGACGAGGACCTCGGCGCCGCGAGCTTCCTCGAGCAAGTCCATCGGCGCCATTTCTACTTCGGAATCGCCGACGGCGTGAAAGCCGGATTCATGCATTTCCGCCAATGCGACGCCAGCCTCAATGCGCAGGGCGGGCGCAAGACCGCGAGCGCTTATGACGCGATCGGCGCTGCTCAGGTCGCAAAGGCGAGCTTCTCCGGCATGCGTTTCCTTCATCGGCTCGATGGCAAGGTCGCGATTTGGCCGATGGACCCGCTCCCGGCGAACGGCAGCGCAGTGGTCGAGATCTATACGAGGATCTACCTGCGCCGCGCCGGAATGAATGGCACGAAACTGCGCTCTCGAGCGGCCTTGAACCTCGCCCTCGAGGGCTTGGGCAGCAAGCCGGTGCGACTTCGGTTCGAGCCCAACGATCACCAGACGGACGCGCTCGTCACTGCTGCCGGAATGCGCCAGCTCGCGACGAGCGAGCCGAGGGCTTTCGATCCGGAAGGCCTGACGTCCCAAATTGCGAGATCCGAAGGCTGGACGTTCGGCGTGCTATGAAGCAGAGGCTTGCCGGGGCCGGCTTAGCACAGTGGTAGTGCAGCGGTTTTGTAAACCGAAGGTCGGGGGTTCGAGTCCCTCAGCCGGCACCACACAGTTTTTCTCTTTATGATCAATTATTTAGATGAGTTACTGAAGCCCTGAATAGAGCCCAATTGTCCGGCACTTGCGGGCAACCGGCGCATCTGAATTCGGGCACAAGAGAGCTTTGTGGCTCCTAATTGGCCTGCAAATTTCAGCCACTTTCTCGGACCCCTCTTTTCCCTGGCACCAGTTGCAGATGCAGATTTGATGCAATCTCTTCTGCATCGCGTTGAAGCATCGCGTCTAATGGCAGGCCTGGGTGGAAAGCTGCCATTTGCCGGACGCGCGGTAGCCGACCGTCCTCGTGAAGAAGGGCCCCCAAAGAAATTTCGGTGGACCGGCCCTTCATCAATCCAACCTATAACTCAGCGGCGACCTGCTGCCGCGACATTCGTCAATCTACCGCTTCGGAAAGTCCTTCGCGCTCTTCTTGAGATAATGGATCGCTTTCGAAGGCCTGTGCAATCGCCTCGGCGGCGTCCGTCTCGGCCTCTACCAACCGCACCGCGCTCTTCGCTGTCGAGGATCTTGCTGGCCGTTTCCGCGATCCCATTCATCATCCTGATCATGCCCCGCAGCCGTTGAGGCGAGAGGGTCACCTCCAACTCCCCGCGAATGGGATCCCACAATGGGTCTACGAACTGGCTGAACCTGTTTTTCGATCCGGACAGAACCGGCGTGAAGTGGCTGAGGCTCTGGATGAGTTGTCGCAACTGACAAATGAGTTGCATGCGTTCGGCCGCCTCATCCGTCATCGGTAAGAAAGTAAGAGATCCAAACTCGATCGGAGTACCGTCCTGGCTCACCTGAACGGTGACCGTGACCGACTCCGGGGGAGACGGAAGCGTCAGCTCGAACGTCGCGTCCGTGCCAGTCGATGGTGTTCCGGCCGAAGCAGTCCATTTGTGCGTCACGGCCTCAGGCCCGGGAAGCGATACTGGGTCCGCGTAGAGCGAGACCTCCGCACCCTCGATCGGGGGATTCTTGCTGCACGCGCCGCCGAGACCCAAAACGCGCACGCGCCGCAGCCGCAGGTGCTCGAGAACGTTCTCAGTGATCTGCTCAACCTGCGGATCGTCGAGCAAACGGGCCCAGTCGGTGGTCGCAGCCGTGAAGACCAGTCCACCCCTTTGATAGATGCCCATCGTTGCCGTGGCGTCGCCCTCGTAATCGTTCCAACCGCCGGCCATCGGCCCCACGCCCAGAATCAAGAAATCATACGGGGTGTCGTCATTTGCAGCGGCGACGACATTCCCCTCGGACGTCGTTCCTCCAAGGGCCGCGCCGTCGCATTCGTAGCCGACGATGGCCTGCCCTGGTGCTCCGCCGATAATGTCTCCGGCCTCGATGGGGCTTCCATCCTGCCGCACCACACCGTCGAAGACCCAGTGCGAAGGATACTGGACACTGTAGCCAGTTGAGTCTCGCTGGCCGTACCAGCCGCCTCCACCGTTGCGGTAGCTGACACCCGTGATGCTGTTCTCCGGCCTCTGCGCCTCGCCATTCCACCACTGGTCATAAGAAGCACCAGTGTCTGAATAGGCCGCCTTCTGGCAGGTCAGGGCTGTCCCTCCATCGACCAGATGCGCGCGCCACCAGCACACGTTCCCGCTGAAAAATGCGATGTTGCCCCCATCGTCGCGAAAAGCCTCGAGATTGTTGCGAAGCTCCTCGGTCCAATATTCGTCATGTCCGACGCTTACGATGAGGTTGTAGTTGCTGAGAAAATCGCCGTCGTTGAGGTGGACGTCGAGATCCGTGCAATAGTCGACTTCATAGTCGTTGGCTTCCAGCCACATGATGAACTTCTGGTCCCAATGCTGGAAAGTTTGACGCGGCGAGGCCCCGTCGAACACGTCGGCATAAACACTGTCCCAAGGGACGGCCCCTACCCCTCCGCCAGGCCGCTTCATTGAGACCTTGAAGCCCTCGGCGTCGGCAGTCCCAGTGTAGAAACTTCCGACCGGATCGCCGAGCTCGTTGTAGGCGTGATAGGTGAACAGCGGCACCTTATAGAGAATCTTGGAATCTGTACCGGGGTTCGCGCTGGTAACGACGAATAGCGCCATCGACAGTCCAGCTTCTCTTGGAAGTGTGTACCCTGAACTTCCCTGCCGCTCGGCAACAGCAACATAGACGCCCGACTTGGCCGTGTCCGGAATGTCTATCGAAAAGGCAGGCCAGCCGAAGTCGGAATCGTGCGCACCAAGCGGATACTCACCCACTTGGAAATAGGCAGGATCGCTCGCATCCTCCCATTGCGCACCAAGCCTCCACAGTTTGACTTTCACCGCTGGGTAATCGCTCGATATGTGGAGCGTGAGAGTGCCGCCTTGAGAAACGCTCGAGGTTTCTGGGTATAGCAGGATCATAGCCCCCTCCGTTGCGAGTGGCGGCAATGACGAAGACGCTGCTTCCGCGACGCCTGCTGAGCCATTGCGGCCGTGAGAACTGGGTGCGGACTTGCGTGAGGGGCCGAAAGGGCGATTTATGCACCCACCGAGCACTGATCGACTCAATCGCGCTGGGGCGCCCTGTAGCACGAGCCAATCCAGCGTGCCATCAGGCCCAGCCGATGCGAACGTCGATGGTTCGCGCCTTTGACAACAGCAATCGAGTCGGAAGCTCGCGTTAAGCGCGAGCTTGGTTGGAGTTCAGAGTCCATCTGGCACCCAAACCTCTGAAAAGAAGCCACTTTTCCGTGGTTTACAGGCGGAAGGTTTGCGGTTCGAATACCTCGACGAGCACCACACAGTTTTTCTATTTATTATCAATTACTTAGATGGATTTTTTGAGCTCCGGATTGTGCCCAATTTTCCGGCGCTTGTGGAAATCCGGCGCATCTGAATCCGAGGGCAAGAGAGCTTTGTGGCCCCTAAATGGTCCGCAAATCTCAGCCAGAATTCTCGGCCCCCTCTTTTCCCTGGCACCAGATGCAGATCGGATTTGATGCGGATCTCTTCTGCATCACGTTGAAGCATCGTGTCTAATGACGGGAATGGGCCTTGAACCACAACGAATTATTGCGACGCGATGCATTAAGGAAAGAAGCTCAAGAATATCGGAAGCTGCGGATGTTGCACTGCCGGGAGAACAATTAGCCATGAAATGATGTGCGCCATTATTCCGGACCACCGTGTTGTGGGCTTCGCACCCAATATAAATCGCCAAATCACCGCGTCCGCAATTGTGATAGCAAGCGGCCACAGGATTCCGCAGATTAGGTAGTAGGACGCTGCAGCAGGGCCAAATTGAGGGAATCCAGCGATGCGATCCCAGATCCAAAACGCGCCTCCGTACACGGAGCCCCAAATTGGATTGACAAGCTCTTTGCCAGCTCCCGATAGCGTAACAATTGGCAAGCACACGCCGGAAAAAAGCGTAACAAGTCCCAAGGATACCACCGCCATCGGCGAGATTTCAGCTCTTTCGGGCGCTCCCATGTATCAGCAACTCCCGCTTTCGGTGCACCATCGCCTCGCATTCATCGTATTGACGGGATCTCCCTCCGCCCAGAAGTACACATTGATCCAGTGATAGGGATCATAGAGTGGAGTGGTAATCGTTATCGTGTTTAATCCACCATATGCTCGATCTCCTAAATACAGCTTCAAAACGTATCCGAAGCCGATATCGGTTGAAAAGGCGCCTGATCCTGCGTGAATGGATTCTGACCCAGTGAAAATGTCGGGAAGCCTCGTTAGGTCTGTAACGCCGGCAGCGTTCCAATCCAACGCGACGATGATGTTAGGGTCAATCTTGCATCGACATGCGCGTTGAAGCGCTGCGATCACTGTGGGCCAACTTGAGCAAGATTCCGGCTCAGAGCGTCATAGGTGAACGACAATGAATTGCCGGTCTGTGTCGCCGAAGTCACTGGTCCATAGCGAAGCTCAGGCAGTTCTAATGTTGTTTGCAACGCGAACAGATCTTCCTGAACCAAGGCTGTCTCCGTCATTCTCGAACTCCAACCTTTTTCAAAGGACAAGTTCGCGGGATGCCATCGCGGCTCGCAATGCCCGCTGCAGATCGATCAGATTGTTCAACCGGCGAGGACCAGCAGTCTCCAGTCGAGTTCACCAATACCGCGCGGATGCTGGTGCGTATTTTGGGGAGGCGCCCTGTGGCCGACGGGAAGCGCAATTTCTAATCCACAGGCTTCACAGCGAAAGATGCCATGATGCTTGTTTTCGTGACCAGGCCTCAATGTGTAGGCGAAATCGATGCCCTTGCCGTCACGGATTTGCTGAACCAACGCGGCATTTCGGTACAGTGCCATCGCGAACTCCATGCGCACCCGGACACCGAAGAATCGGAATCCCGATGCTTCGGAGCCCAACTAAAAGCGATTCGGCAAGACAAGAATGCTGATCCGGCTACAGCGCGTCAAACTGTGCATGTGCAATATCGAACGACCACAGGGCCCGTTTTACATAAAATCCGTTGTCGCGAATGTCGGATTGTCCCGTCCTTCGGCAAGGCGACGAGCGCGATCCCAGTGCCACTTTCGTGTTTCTTTCACCGGATGCGAGCAACGCTTTGCGCCGGTACATCGGCGAGGTTGTCGGAACCGTGACATCCGGATTGACGACGAAATAATCAGAAGCGCACCGGGGCGCAGCATCGAGATTGTCTTCGTTTCACGCAAAAGCGCGCGGCCGGTGGTCCCGACACTCTGTTTAGACGGAGCTATCGCTACGTAGCTGGCGTGCCAATGCCGCTGCCCGCTCAACCAACGCTTTTCCGCGTTGCAGGTGTTGGAGCATATGGGCCGAGTCAGTGTGCTTCGGGAGCCTGTCGATTGCGCGCTCAAATTCAATGGCGAGCGCGTGGATTTGGTCGGCGATCTGCCCGTCTAATTCTGCTGGAGCAGGTCGTGTTCTACGGCTCACATCATTCATAGCTCACTCTCGCGAAAACCGCCCCGACTGTGCGAGTTTTTTCTCAAAACTTGACCGCTTGGACAGTTTTGGAAAAGTCGTTGCTTCCAGCGGATACGTGCCGATCTATAAATCGCGAAATCGCGGCGCCCGCTCCCGCAGCGTTTCTATCGACGAGAGGATCGATTGTGCGACTGGCGCGGCATTCGCACAAGGCTCAACCCGCCGCGTCCGGCGACATCTCGAAACTGTCGGCCCGCGCAAGATCCCACGCACGACTGTAGAAACTGCGCTTACAGCTGCCCTGGACGAGCTCACCGGGCTCGAGAAACACATGCATCTGCGAGAACAGGCGGATTTCGGCGTCTCCGACGCGCTTGACAAGATGGTGAGGCCGGATCTCGGCCGGGTGCTCAAGGCCGGCGGCAGCGATCATCTGGGATAAGGCAAGCATCGTGTTCCGGTGGAAGTTTGCAACGCGCTCCGCCTTGTCCTCGACAACGAGAGAGCGCTGCCGAAGCGGGTCCTGGGTTGTCACACCGGTCGGACACCGATTGGTGTTACAAACGAGGGACTGCACGCAGCCGAGCGCGAACATGAAGCCACGCGCCGAGTTCGTCCAGTTCGCTCCTAGCGCCATGAGCCTGGCAATGTCGAAGGCGCTAACCACCTTGCCCGCCGCGCCGAGCCGGATGCGTGACCGGAGGTCTGCCCCAACGAGCGTATTGTGCGCGAACAGCAGCCCCTCACGGACCGGCACGCCGATGTGGTTCATAAACTCGAGCGGCGATGCTCCGGTCCCCCCTTCCGCGCCATCGATCACGATGAAATCGGGAAGGATGCCCGTCTCGCGCATCGCCTTGACGGTCGCCATAAATTCCCAAGGGTGACCAATGCAGAGCTTGAACCCCACGGGCTTGCCCCCGGACAGTCTCCTGAGATCCGCGATGAAATGCATCATCTCGATTGGCGTCGAAAAGGCGCGGTGACGCGCGGGGGACAGGCAATCTTCCCCTTCGGGCACTCCCCGCGCCGCCGCGATCTCCGCCGTCACCTTAGCTCCGGGCAGGATTCCCCCATGTCCGGGCTTGGCACCCTGGCTCAGCTTCAATTCGATCATCTTGACCTGGTCAGATGAAGCCTTGCTCGCGAAGCCCTGCGGATCGAACAATCCGTCCGCGGTGCGGCAGCCGAAATAGCCGCTGCCGATTTCCCAGATGAGGTCGCCGCCATGTTCCTGGTGATAACGGCTGATGCTCCCCTCGCCCGTATCATGCGCAAAGCCGCCCATGCACGCGCCCTTGTTGAGGGCGCGAATGGCATTGGCGCCCAATGACCCAAAGCTCATCGCCGAGATGTTGAAGATCGAGGCCGAATAGGAACGGGTGCAAGCCGGGCCGCCGATGAGGGTTCGGAACGTCTCGGGGTCGCCGGGCGGCGCCGGCCGCGTCGAATGCGCGATAAATTCGTACCCGCGCCCATAGACATCGAGCTGGGTCCCGAATGCCCTCTCGCTTCCCTCATTCTTCGCGCGCGCATAAACGAGCGATCGCTGGCTTCTCGAAAATGGCGTCCGGTCGTTGTCCCCTTCGATGAGGTACTGGCGAATGTGTGGCCGCACGAACTCGAAAAGCCAGCGAAAGTGGCCTGTGATCGGGTAATTGCGGAGCACCGAATGCGAGCGCTGGATAAGATCGTATGATCCGAGGATCGTGAGTCCGACTGAGAATCCGAGAAGCATGCCGAGCCGGGGGTGCTGTTCCCAGAGGAATGCTGCGGTGACGGTCGCCGTGACAATGAGCGCGAACGGCACGAAGCGTCCAAGGGACCAGCTTCGCTCATGGCGTCCGACACGCATCACCCCTCCCTTCGCTCTCGCTCAGCATATGTCCGACCGGATATTCGGTTAATAGCGTTTCAGCACGGCTCCTGAACCGGCAAATTGCCGACACATCGGAACATCGCGATGGAAAGCCGGACGATCGCCTTCATTTCAGCCACAGGGCGTGGACAATTCCGGCCAGGCTGACGACGGCTAGGAGGGTTCCGATAAGGATTAGCAGGAGAGGCGCAGAGGCGCGTTTCGCGACGATCGCGCCGAGAGGCGCGGCGGCGATCCCGCCCAGCAGCAGACCGATGGTGACCGGATTGAACGCAGCCAAGCCAACGTCGACGAAGAAGGTGAACGAGATGGCGAGCGTGAGGAAGAACTCTGTGACGATCACAGTTCCGATGACGAGCCGCGGAGTCGCGCCTTGTGCGAGGAGGTTGCTGGTCACAACAGGCCCCCAACCGCCCCCGCCGGCTGCGTCAAGGAATCCACCGACCAGTGCGAGCGGAGTCACGAAGCGCGGGGACGCGTCGCTGGGCAGCTCTCGAAGGCCTCGCCAGATGAGGAATATCGCGAGGATGAACAGATACGCCAGAATGATCGGCCGTGCGGACGTCGCATCCACTTGCGTGAGGACATAAGCTCCGAGCACGCCGCCAGCGATTCCGGGAACGGTGAGGCGAGTGAACAGTCGCCAATCGACATTGCGGTGAATCATGTGGTTGACGCCCGACGCCCCAGTCGTGAAGCTTTCAACCGCGTGCACCGCCGCGGAAATCTGGGCGGGCGGCATTCCAAGCGCGAGGAGAAGGGTGCTCGAGAGCACTCCAAAGGCCATGCCCAGCGCTCCGTCGACAAGCTGGGCGGCAAACCCGACCGCGACGAACGGAAGGATCGCTGACGGATGGAAGGAGAAAGGCTCGATCATTGCCGGCGCGCCACGTTGCCTATCTCTCCATCCGGCTAGGGGACAAGCGGACGCCTCGTTAGATTGCAACGCCCGTCATCTCGGCGCATTGGATTGCGCCGGGCCAGGAACGCCTCTCCGGAACGATGAGTTTCGATGGGAGGAGGAACCACGCGGCGCCCTCGCCGTCGTGACGAGACGCGAAGGAGAAGAGCGATGTCCGAGCTCGTCGTCATCGCGTTCGACACGCCCGAGGGGGCGGACCGGCTCGTGATTAGGCTGGACGAGCTCGAACGCGACGCACTCATCGACCTTAACGATGCGGTGATCGCCGTTCGCACGAGCCATGGTCAAGTGCGCCTCAAGCAGTCGATCAGCGCACGCCGCCAGGCTCGACAGGGTCTCATTTCGGGTGTGCTGTTCGGAACCTTGATCGGCCTCCTGTTCCTCGACCCGCTAGTCGGGCTTGCGGCGGGCAGCATGATCGGAGGCGCGATCGGGGGCGCGACGGGCGCTCTGGCTGGCAGGCTCGCCGATTTCGAGATCGGCGACGATTTCATTCGAGCGGTGGGCCGCAGCCTCCGGCCGAACAGCTCGGCATTGTTCCTGCTCGTCCGCAGGGTGAATCCCGAAGAGGTGCTGAAGGAGCTTGAGGGTTTGGGCGGCCATGTCATCCACTCGACGCTCTCGCAGGCGCAGGAGGCTAGACTTAGGGCGGCGCTGTCAGGGGATCAGCAGGGGTAGGCACCGCTGGCGTGACGATTATTCCCACGGCCATTGCAATCCGGCGCCGAGCGACGGCCATTGGACGGACCAATACCGCGCAATTGCGGCCACTCGGCTGGGTTACGCGAGCGCGCGTATCTGGCTTGGACTGCAGCTTGCCCGAAAGTGAGAACGTTCAACGGCGAGTTGGGACAGTTTCCACGGGATAAAATGTAAAGCTCAGCGCGATCTCGTCGAAATACTCGGCGTCTGGGTCCTTCTTGATCGCGGGATCGAGGGAGAAGACCACCGGCATGTCGACCTTCTGGCCAGGTTGTAGCGTCTGCTCGGAGAATGGGCGTAGAACCGCGCGCCGATCTGTCCGGTGCGGGCGTCCGGGTTGTTCGAGCTGCATCCGGCGAGAGCCGCCGCGGTGAGTAGGACGATGCTCACGGACAAGTCCCCATATATGTGGTCTCGGCGCGACATCAGCACTCCCATTGCCTGCCGCCAATTCTTAGCCGTCACCCTGCGGACGGTCCGCGTCAGCATCACGCTCGCTGCCTCGTAGAGCGCGGTTCGCACCATCCGATCGCCGACCTTGGTGATCGAGCCGGTCACGTCGAGCTCTCCCGACTGATACTTCTTCGGTGTCAGGCCAAAGTGCGGACCGACGTCACGCGAGCGCTTGAAGCGCGTCGGATCATCGACGCCGCTCCTGAACGTGATTGCGACGATCGCGCCGACGCCGGGAACGCTCATCAGCTGTCGGCAAACAGGATCATCGCGAACGATCCCGAGCAGCGCACGGTGAAGATGCTTGAACTCGGCCTGCAACGCTGCGCGAGCCCTGAGCATCGAGCCGATGACCGTCTCGAGGATCGCATGGCCATCGACCAGCTCGAGGATGCGCGCCTCGAAGCGGCCGCGGCTGATCGGACCGACCTTGAGTCCAAAGCCGCGCAGTAACCCTCGGATACCGCTCTCAACGTCGAGCAGCTTGGCCTGGATGAGCTTGCGTGCCGTCAGCAGCGCTCGCACTTCCTGTGCGCTCGCCGACTTGGCATGCACCGGCCGGTACCACCCAAGCCGAAGCAGCTGGGCGATCCCGCGAGCATCGCGACGGTCGGTCTTCACACTCATCGCCGACAAAGCGGCCTTCACGTGCCGCGTCTCGAGCAGCACCGTCTCCAAGCCGGCAGCGACGAGCCCGGCGTGGATCCATTGCGACAGTGGGCCGGCCTCAAGCCCGACCCGTCTGATCGGATGCTCCAGCCTCGCAAAGTAGCAAGCCAGCGCTTCCGGTTCGCTCGGCACCTTGGTCTCACGGATGATGGCGCCCTGCGCGTCGACAATGCACACACTCGTCAGTTCCAGTGAGACATCTAATCCGGCATAATGCTCCACGGCTGTCCTCCATCAGGCTAGCGGGGCCTCCGGCACCACAAACACCTGGATCCCCGTCACTCCATCATGACCGGGGGACAGCCACTCCTCCAGACGATCTGAAGGCGCGGCCCATTACCGTATCTTTCCACCCCATTGCGGAGGTTAGGGTCATGCCTTGCTTTCCACCTAGTTCGATCGAACGCGGACATCATCACCACAGACGCGGAAAACCGGCGGCTGCTGCCTCATGCGGCCGGTGCTAATGTATTGTCACGACAGGAGGAGGCCGATCATGTTGGTCTACCACCGCGTGGTTCTGATCCACGTCTTGATGGGACCAGACAGCTGGCGATGACGAGCGATGACCGCAATGGTTAGAAACCGCACATTAGCGGACCGATCAGGTGCGGAAGGTTAGTCTTGCGATCGTTCCAGCGTCAGACTCAAAAACGAGCTTGCCGTGGATTTGGCCCGCCAAACTCTGGAGAATGCCCTGGCCGAGGCTATCCTTTCTCGTTTTGCCGAAATCCTTCGGCAAGCCGGGCCCGTCGTCCGCAACCGACAAGGTGTAGACGCGTCGCCCGCCGGTGATGCTGATGGCAATCAGCCCGTCCTTGCGATCAGCGAATGCGTGCTTGAGGCTGTTCGTGACCAGCTCGGCGACTATCAATGATAAACTCATCAGCCCATTGAGGCTCAAGACCAGGGCCGGGCTGTCGACGGTCAAGTTGACGTTGGGCGTATCGCTCGCCTTGATCAAATCCGCGCACAGCGCCTCAAGATAGGATTGTAAAGGCTGATCGAGGGACCTCGGATCATGCAGCCGGCGATGGACGCGCGACATCGTCTCAAGGCGGGTTTGCGCCGAGTTCCAGCGCCTCAGCGCAGACGGGATCGGATCTGAGCATCCTTCTGCGCCGCATCAACACTGCAGCCACGAACTGAAGGTTGTTCGCAACACGATGCTGCAATTCACGGAACAGCACATTGGACCGTTCACGCGCCTGCGACAGATCGTCGATGGCCACGTTGAGCGTGCGGATAACGTATAACTCGAGCACCGCCGTTACCACGAATATCACCATTGAAATGACGTGCGACGTCGCGAGGGTGAAGGTGCCGTATGGCGGAAAGAACATCACCCAGGCGACCAGCGCGCAGAGGATCGCGACCGCGACACCGATGCGGATTCCGCCGAACAGTCCCGAGAGCAGAATCGCGGGAAGGAAGGTCATCGGCCCGAAGCCTTCGCTCATGCCGCCCAGCTGCCAGCGCAGGATCGATGCCAGCGCAAAGAAGGCGGCGCCCGCTGCCAACCCCAATGCTGGGCGATCGCGCGGCAGCTTGCGGAATGCGATTGAAATCCTCGTCACGAATTTCGGCTTCCCCACCGCAAGCTCGCCTATTTGTCGGCAAAAGACAATCGACCGGCACCGGGCGAGCGGAGCATCTCTATTGTGGATGCAAGGTGGGCACGAGGGGTTCCCGCCATGAAGGTCAGCTCTGCTCGGGCGACGTCTCCACCCGCATGATCCTGATCGGGCGTTCGTTTCCCTCCAGATCGGGCCAGCTGATACATGCACCGTCCGTGAGACCATAAAGGGCGGCTCCCATCGGGGTCAGAATCGAAATGCGCCCTTCGGCGATGTCGGCCTCGGCTGGCAGGACCAACTGTAGTTCGCGCACTTGCGCCGTCTTCTCGTCAACAAAGGTGACATAGGAGTTCAGCCCGGCATGATTCGGCGGCATTGTCTCTGCGTCGTGCAATTCGGCACGATCGATCTCCTCGAGCAGCATCGCCGCAACAACTGGCTGACGGCGCTCGGCCTGAAGCGCGAGAGTTCCAACAAGGTCGGACTCCGACGCGAGAAGATGAACGGGCGGGCGCTCCTGGCCGCAAGGGAAATTGATCATGGCATGCTCCTGCTTGAATTGATGCATTGGGGGCTTCGGTCCTCGAGCTTCCTATCCGAGAGCAGCTGCCGCCTCTGCGAAGGCAGCCCAAATGAGCCACGCCGTGATAAGCAGGACCAGAACGGCGCCAGCCAATGCCGCACCTTCACGCGAGTTCGCGCGAAACTGCGCCCTACGCTCCGCCACGACAGAGTCTCGGTTGGGCGTCAGTCGGACTCGGCTGGACGAACGACTGACGTCCGGATGGCGCGCGGTACGCAGGAACGTCACAATTTCCTTCGCCTCGTCTTGAGTGATTCCAGGATAGCGGCTTGCCAGTTCCGCTATCCGTTCGCTGTTCGCGCGCTGTGCAGGCGCAATCTTGCCCACATGATTCGGGTAGTGACGGCTCATGATGTATCTCCGATCGATATGGATGAGGGCTTGGGCTCAGTGAAACGTCAGGCGAAAGAAGTGCTGGCCTGAACCGGCCGCCGCGGGCGCCGCCGCTGCTTGGCGGCCTTTTTCAATTCGCGCTCGATGGTGCGCGCTCGCGGGAACAGGCACCCATTCATCTCATTAAAATTGTCGTCGGATGCGTAAAACATGAAGCCGCCGGGAACGCGGACGGCAATGCCGACCGTGCGACGGTCGTATTCCACTGCAAAACGCTGCATGGCCACTGGACTCTACTCCTGCGAGCAGCCGGCGCGCGGCCGTGGCCGCAGATGCGGCTGCTCACTTATTGAATGAAGAAAATGCGCATGGCTCAAGCGATGCGCGGTTCATTGGAGAGGCCCCAAGCGCTCGCCCGCCCACAGAGGGACGGGGACGCTCAGAGCGCTAGAGTCGTGCCGTGCTGCTACCCGGATGTAGCTCAGGCCGTCCGAACTGAGAGTGCTCGGTCATGAACCCGATATGGAACCTGCCCGCGGGTAATCAAGGGTCCAGGACAACCTCGCGGGCGCAAGTGGATATTCCCTCATTTATCGAAGGACTGGGGAGCCAATGCCGCGGGTGGGTCGCTGGCCGGAAAAGTTGCTTCGAGTGCATCATCAAGCGATCGTTCCCGGCGCCTGATTTGCTCTTCCTCAATCTGCCGATCGAAGTTGCGCGCAAGGTTCTGCGGTTTGGGTGCCATGACTTCCCGCTAGCCTGTGGCGATGCAATTGCCAGCCGAGTATACCGCGCGGAGCTGCCGGAGTCCGCATGGATCGTATGCCCGTCCTGTTCGTCGGTCACGGAAGTCCGATGAACACGCTCGAAACGAACGGATATACCGAAGCATGGCGGGCATTTGGCCGTCATCTGCCTAAACCACGTGCGCTGCTGGTCGTTCCGGCAGATTGGTGCCACCGCCGTCACGGCGATGCAGAAACCGCGGACGATCCACGACTGGTTGATCAACTCGCCCGAAATCCGGGCGACATCCTGAAATTGCGCGAACACTCCGACTTAGGTTAGCCGTACCTACCCCCGGATCACTTCATTCCGCTTCTCTACCTCGCCGGCCTAGCTGCCGCGGAGAGCGCTCCCGTCGAAATCCTTGTCCGTGGCGACGCAATGGGGTCGATCTCAATGACCTGCTACGGCCTTGGAGCCAGGGGCATTGTTTGCCAGAAGCCTGAATGCGCGGCACGCTTGCCGGAAGGCGTTCCTCCTGACCAAACGAACACGTGAGCGGCTCGTTGTAAGACCCTGTAGTGGTTTGCATATCCGTTTCGGGCCACCATATGAGGAGCATGCCCAGACGTTCACAATTGCATACCGGCAGCAGCACGGCACGCCTCCCGGCCTAAGGCCGGGATGATTCACGCGAGCCGAACCCGGCTTAGGCAAAATCATTTGGAATGAGGCAGCGCTGACCTAGCCGCCGCGCTTGTTGTCAATTCGGCTCGCTCCCCTTTGACGAGGACGAGCACAATGTTTCAAAGTTTCAGTGCAAAAGCACCTCCATTCGAACTGCCGGAGTCGGCCGCGCCCAGGGCGCTCGACGAGGTCCTCGAGCTCATCAGCCGGTATCCGAAGCTGAGCGAGATCGAACTCGCTCGGCTCATCAACCTGTATCGCGAACTGTCCGCGCTCGAAACGGCGCTGATGCTTTCCGACGAAAAGCTGGCGCCGAGGTTGGATCGATTCTCGGCAGACCATGGGTCCAAGATAAGCACGCCCTTCCGCAACTACGCTGCGCTCGTCGGTTATGCCGTGGTGGGGCTTGCGGTGCTCGCGTGGGCAGTCGCGTTCGCCTCCTAAAGGGGTCGCCGTGCTTGCGCCCAGCTGAAACCCCGGGGAGCAGGTGGCCAAGCGCTCGGCGGGCCCTCGTGGAAGAGGAAAGGTTCCGCAGTGCCGACGCTACGCGGATCCCGAACGGCGGCAGATCACGCCTCGCGCTGTCAAATCAAATAATTTGCTTGAAAGCCTTGATAAAATTCGTTTGCCGGTTGGCCATTAACATGGTTTCGCGCTCCCCTGCTGGTTCCGGACGTTCCCGAATGGCGAAACCGGCCTCGCTCAGGAAATGTGGATGAGGGCTCACCAGAAGAGCAGATCGGAAGCGCTTGACGCATTGTTGGCGAAGGTGCGGGCCTGTAGCGCGTGCGCCGGCGCACTGCCGCTCGGCCCGCGGCCGATCCTGCAATTGTCCACCAGCGCGAGCATTCTCATCGCAAGCCAGGCTCCCGGATCAAAAGTGCATCAGACAGGCGTCCCCTTCTCCGACGCGTCCGGAGACCGGTTACGTGAATGGACGGGCCTGTCGACCGATGTATTCTACGACGAAGCCACGGTCGCCATCATGCCAATGGGCTTCTGTTATCCCGGTCGCTCGGCGGGTGGCGATGCTCCTCCACGGACGGAATGCGTCCACTTATGGCGCAATCAACTCCTGCAATTGCTGCCGGCGGCGCGCCTCACCTTGCTTGTCGGAAGCTATGCTCAGCAGCATGTGCTTGGACCGGGGGCAATTGCGCCGCGGGTGAGAAACTTCCGCGATTATCTCCCGGACTATTTCGTGCTTCCGCATCCGTCGTGGAGATCGAGACTGTGGGAAGAAAGGAACCCGTGGTTCGCCGAGGATGTCCTTCCGGCACTTCGCGCTGCGATCGAGCAGGCGCTTGATGGAGATCGGGAGCGAAATTCGGCCGGATCGGAATTAGACGGCGGCCCCTAGCGCTTCGCGCGTGCGGCCTTACTCACAAGGCCGCATCTGGCTCAGGGAAACTCATTCTGCGGAACTTCCGGCGGAGCATTGGAAGGCCTGGGGTCCCGAGGGCGTCCGGGGGCCTCCGCCGGATAGGGGTCGGCATAAGGAACCGGCGTTTCGGGAGGCTCCTCGACGGGTTCGTCGAACGGCGCTTCTTCTGGCCGCGTGTCCTGAGTCACG
Source organism: uncultured Alphaproteobacteria bacterium (assembly GCA_963738825.1). Classification (GTDB taxonomy): domain Bacteria; phylum Pseudomonadota; class Alphaproteobacteria; order Sphingomonadales; family Sphingomonadaceae; genus Sphingomicrobium. Next base: position 648,090 of record CAVTYB010000004.1, read on the forward strand.
ACGCGTCACTCCGACAAAGAGCATCATTGGAATTCAAAAAGCGGCCGCGGAAATCGGAGCTCTTAAGGAACTCGCTACGACCCGCGGCCACGCGCCAGCCGATCGTCGAGCCGAAGCTCCAATTCATTCGCTTTGGGCCCGATATCCAAGCGGCCGGCGAATGGGAGTGTCGGCTTCCGGAAACGGCCAGGGTGCAACCGCACGGCGCGGCTTCCTGTCATACTCGGCGCCGAGGAGAGAGAAGTTCTTTCCCTTCCCCTGGACGAACCACATCCTCTCGACTTCCTGTTTCGGCACCGGGCCTCAGCGCCAACTCCAGCTTCCGACTGGTCCAGGCTGCGAGCCGTCCGCCGAAGCGCTTGAGCCAGCCTCCCTCTGCAGCCGAGGGGAGATCCTGCGGGTATGCGCGGGATCCGTGATAATCGATTTGCCTGCTCAGTTTCATGTCCGATCTCCTTCAGCCCTGGAGCTTGCGGGATGTCGGCTGCTCCAGGAGCATGTCCTTAGATGGGACCTCGTCAAGCAACATGCAAACGAATATTATTGCACCTTTAAAGCAAAAAAATGCATGTTAAACGTGAGGGCCTGCCGGGCTCGGGAAGCGACGATTCGCGGGCAGATTCGCGCAAGGATGCCGCATTCCGGAAGTTCTCCCTTGCACTGCGCGCGCAGCGGACGAGAGCGTCTTTTCCTGGCCGGTCAGCTCGCCTCGGCGCCGGGATGATAGCGCTTGACGCGGCGCAGGACGTTCTTGTCAGTATGGTGCATCTCGTCGCCGGTGGCGGCAAGTTTCAGAAGCAGGTCAGACGTGTAGCTCATCATCCCGTCATCGTTGATCGTGAAGCTGCTCTTGAAGTCGCGGATCTCCGCGCGTTCGAGCAGATATTGATTCTGCAATATGCCGTAACAGGGTTCGCCCGGCTTCGCATCGAACCGCAGGATCTTGTCGTGCGGCTCGGCGCTGCTGCCCGCGAGAATCGCGATACCGCGTCCGAACACGACGTTGCGTATGACCTGGCGGTGCGCCTTGTCCCACAGGAAGAAGCCAACCTCGTCGTGGAACGGGTCCATCGCCTCCTCGCCGTGGCGCCAGGCGGTCATTCCATAATGGAGTCCCCACAGCACCTGCTGGCCGTTTTCCTGGACCGGGATCGGCTTGAAGAAGGCCTTCTCGAAATAGCTGGTCTCGGTCGTCCAGTCGTCCTTGTTGTGATAGGAACGGTCGAGCCCGGAATCGCCTTCCCATTCGCCGACGAACGGCGTCAACGGCCCCAGCTTCCGGGAGTAGGCAATGTCGTTCGGCATCGTTTCAGTCTCTCTTTCTATTCGTATCGGCGACCGGGGGAGCAAACGGCGAGCCAATTCAATCGATCTTGGGAAGTGTCGAGAACTGGTGGAATGGCGGCGGGCTCGGCAGCGTCCACTCAAGCGTGGTCGCGCCCTCGCCCCATGGGTTAGCTGGCGCCTTCTTGCCTGCGGCCAATGACCAGAAGAGGTTGACGAAGAAGATCGCCACGCCGGTGATCGTGATCATGTAGCCGACGCTCGCGACGTAATTCCAATGCGCGAACGCCGGCGTGTAGTCCGGGATCCGCCGCGGCATTCCGTCGAGCCCGAGGAAGTGCATCGGGAAGAAGATGATGTTCACGCCGATGAACATGATGAAGAAGTGCAGCTTGCCGAGCAGCTCGTTGTACATGTTGCCGCTCATCTTCGGGAACCAGTAATAGAAGCCTGCGAAGATCGCGAACACCGCGCCGAGGCTCAGCACATAGTGGAAGTGGGCCACCACATAATACGTGTCGGTCAGGTACGTATCGACCCCGCCATTGGCGAGAGCAACGCCGGTGACTCCGCCGATCGTGAACAGGAAGATGAAGCCGATCGCGAACAGCATCGGAGTCTCGAAGGTGATCGATCCACCCCACATGGTCGCGATCCAGGAGAACACCTTGACGCCGGTGGGTACCGCAATCACCATCGATGCGGCCGTGAAGTACATCTTTTCGTTCACGTTCATGCCGGTCGACGAACATGTGATGCGCCCAGACGACGAAGCCGATCAGCCGATCGCGACCATCGCATAGACCATCCCCAGATATCCGAAGACGGGCTTGCGGCTGAAGGTCGCGACGACCTGGCTGATGATCCCGAAGCCCGGAATGATCATGATGTAGACCTCCGGATGCCCGAAGAACCAGAACAGGTGCTGATAGAGGACGACGTTGCCGCCGCCCGACGCGTCGAAGAAGGCGGTCGAGAAGTTGCGGTCGGTCAGCAGCATGGTGATCGCGCCGGCAAGCACCGGGAGCGAGAACAGCAGCATGAAGGCGGTGACCAGCACCGACCATACGAACAAGGGCATCTTGTGCATGCTCATGCCCGGCGCGCGCATGTTGAAGATCGTGGTGATGAAGTTGATCGCGCCGAGGATCGAGCTGATCCCGGCCAGGTGAATGGCAGAAGATGACCATGTCGACGGCAGGGCCGACCGATCCCGACGTCGATAAGGGCGCATATAGTGTCCACCCCGTTCCCGCGCCCAGCCCCGTGCCCCCGCTGACGAAGGTCGATCCGAGCAGCAGCAGGAATGCCGGCACCAGCAGCCAGAAGCTGATGTTGTTCATGCGCGGGAAGGCCATGTCCGGAGCGCCGATCATGAGCGGCACGAACCAATTGCCGAACCCGCCCATCATTGCCGGCATCAGTGTGAAGAAGATCATGATCAGGCCGTGCGCGGTGACCAGCACGTTCCAGTGGTGGGTCCATTCATCGAAGTTCGCGGTACCGGCGCCGATCGGCCAGGCGCGGTTGAGCACCTGGATACCGGGCTCCATCAGCTCCCACCGCATGATCCCGGAAATCGAGCCGCCGATGACGCCCGCGATGATCGCGAAGATCAGGTAGAGCGTGCCGATGTCCTTATGGTTCGTCGACATGAACCAGCGGACGAAAAAGCCGGGCTTGTGGCCCTCGTGATGCTCGGCATCGGCTGCCTGCGGAAGCTCGAGCGCGACTGTGTGGCCGGCGACGGTGCTCATCTCATCGTCCAGGATTGGAGATCATTGCGCGCTCGAGGAAGGCCGGGCGGCCGGCACGAACCGTCAACGTCGTCCGCTATGAAGTCACGCGTCAGCGATCTTGCGCTCGTCGCCGGCGGGGCTGGTTCCGCGCGCAGCGAACGGTTTCGAGCGCGCTTATTTTGCGACACTCAGCGACCCCGTCATCCCGGGATGATAGATGCAGTAGAAGGCGATCGTGCCCGAATGGCGGATCACGGTCTTTCCGCTGGTCCCGGGCGGCAGCTCGACATTGAAGCTCTTGTCGCGCGCCGTCGCGCTATGTTTGAACATGTCTCGATTGACCCAGATGATCGTGTCGCCGGTACGAATTCCGGCCGGCGCGGGACCGAACTTCATCTTGTCGATGATGATCGTGTGCACCTTGGGCGCGGCTGCCGCCGGGCTGGCCGGGGGCAAGGCCAGGACGGCAGCCGCTACTGCAAGCAACAGTGGTCGAACTGGAGGGGATTTTCGAACTGTCACCGCAGTTTCCCCGCAAGCTGTTCGGCATGTTTCTGGTGCTCCTCGAACAAGGTGAGACCCGTCTCGAGGAGCGACTTGAGCTCGGCATTGCGCGCTGCCGGGATCAACGTCGTTTTCAGCGCGCCGTTCACGCTCCGATGAAACGCAACTTCATTCTGAATATAGGCCCGGTCGAACGCCTTGCCGTGCAATTTGCTAAGCTCGAGAGCCTTTTCGTTTGCTTGCTTCGTCAAGGCTTCGCTGGTCACATTGTCCTGCGGCGTGACGTGAAGCTTCTTGACCAGCGCCAGCGCCTGCGCGTTGACCGCGCCATGGTCCCGAACCATTGTCTCGGCGAACGAACGGACAGCCTTGTTGTGCGATCTGGCAAGGGCCTGCTTGCCGGCGTCCTCATCGAGCTGGCCCGCCGTATAGGCGATATGCGCGATCTCGGAGTCATTGGGAGCGGCCGCCTTCTGGGCGACCGCCGGACCCGAAAGCACGAGCAGGGCGGAGGCCGCGCACAGGACGAGTTTGCTGATCATGACGGTCTCCTGCATTGCCCATGGAGGCAACAGTTTGATCCCGACCGATCCGCCAAGTTCCCGGCAGTTTGAAACGCTCTGGCCTGAATGCCGGAACGTGCCGGATCTCGGTGTCAAGAACCGCCTCGCGCCATCCTCCCGACGAGAATGGACTCAAGGCGATTTGCCGGAACGTCCGCGCATTGTGAGGCGGCGTCATCCGAAAGACAAACGAATGATATTGTGCTTTCAGATCAAGAAAATGATTGTGTTGCCGATATTTCGCTGGGGCCCGGCAAGGTTTGAAGTCCGCGAGCGCGCCGCGCTACCGCTCTGTCGGGCCTCGCTGCCGCAGCCGCCGCAAAAAATCAGGGCGTAACCGCGCAGAAACCCCGCGCGTGCACATGGTCTGCGGCGTGCTTCGCGACAATCTCGAGCGCGCGCCCCTCGTCGCAATGGTTCCGGGCGCGCACCCACAACAAGAGACCGCCATTTTCGATCTGATCGCTTAGATGCGCGGCGTGATGATGTCCGACCCAGCGCGCAAGTACTGAGCCGACCAGTCCGCCGGTCCCGCCGGCGAGCACTACGGCGGCGATGGCTACGCCCATTGCGGCCCCCGACATCACGACCGCGCCGATCGCCCCGACATAAGCGAGGCCGCCGATCAGGGCGCCTTGGGCGTCGCCGATTGCAGCGGTCGAGACGAAGGCAGTGCGCGGCACCGCCGGATCGTCCGCCATCTCGCTGGCCTCCCGATAATAGCCGCCGAGCTTGTCGGCGACCGCTGCCTCGCTAGCCAGAAGGCTGAGCTCTGCTCGATCGAAGCCGGAGCTCAGCAGCTCGTCGATTGCGGATTCGAGATCCTCCGGCGTGTGGAACACTCCAACCACCTCGCAGGCGGGTGCTGAATTCATATTCAGTGGCCATGATGGTCTCCCCTGGCCGGCGCGTGCGGCGGATGATCGCCCGCTCCGTTGAGGCCGGCTTCACCCATTTCATCAATCGCGATGATCGAATGTGCGAACGCGGCGCCGGCGCGCATTTCCGCAGCAACCCAGATCGCTTCCATGAGCTCCTGGTGCGAAGCGCCTTGGCGCAGCGCCGCGCGCGTGTGGCTGCGGATGCAATAAGGACATTGCGTGACGTGCGCGACCGCGACAGCGATGATATTCTTGATCCTAGCGGACAGACCACCGTCGGCGAACACCGCCTTGCTGAAGTCGTTGAACGCCGATGCGGCGCCGGGTGCGAGCTCGCGCCGGGTGTGCGCGAGATCGTGTGTCATAGCGGGGTAGAGTTCACCGTTCACTGCTAAGCTCCCTCTTTCGGATCTGCCCTGCCGAGGATGACATTCCTCAGCACCACGGCATCATTGTGGACCTCGTCCTTCGCCGAATAGACGAGCGTGATCCGGCCTTCCCGGGCACGACCGCGGAGATCCGTCAGCGTGTCCGAATGCTGCGCGAGCTCGTCGCGGTAGCGCTGGCGGAACTCGTCCCAGCGTCTGGGGTCATGACCGAACCAGGTGCGCAGCTCGGTGCTCGGTGCGATCTCCTTGATCCATATATCAAGGTTGGCCTCCGCCTTGCTGACTCCGCGCGGCCACAGCCGATCGACGAGGATCCGTGTGCCGTCCGATTTCTCGGGCGGTTCATAGGCGCGCTTGAGCACGACGTTGGAAGCAGGGATCGAGCGGTTCATGACTTCAGGCATCCTCCGTGAGCTTGCGAGCGGCTGGAAGCGCATCATCCGCTCGCCCAAGCGCCCGCTCGAATTCGACTTCGGCGAGCAATCCCTCATGATCGCGGTGGATCACCGCGATCGCCTGCTTGCGGCCTTCGCGCAGATAGGCGATCGAACAGTCGCGGGCCTCGATCGAGCCGTCGACCACGACCTCGTCCCAATTCTCCGAATGCCCGACATAAGCGATTCCCAGGTCGTGCTGCTCGGTCCAGAAGAATGGGACCGCGTCGAACGGCTCGCGCCGGCCGAGCATGTTGCGTGCGGCCGTCTGGCCTTGGCGCTCGGCGACGACGAAATGCTCGACCCGGATTGCCTGGCCACTGTGCGGATCCGGCCAGCGCGCGATGTCGCCGGCGGCGAACACGGCCGGCGCGCTGGTTTCGAGGAACTGGTCGACCAGCACTCCACGATCGATCGCGAGGCCGGCCTGCTCGGCGAGTACGGTCGCCGGACGGACGCCGATACCGATGACGACGAGGTCGCCTTCGATGCGCTCGCCATTGTCGAGCGTTACGGCATGCTCGTCGATCGAGACGGCGGTCCGCCCGAGATGGAATGTCACTCCATGCTGTTCGTGGACCGAGCGGATGAACGCTCCAAGCTGCGGCCCGAGCACACGCGCCATCGGGATCGCCTGCCGACCCACGACATGGACGTCGAGGCCGCGAGCGCGGAGCGAGGACGCGGCCTCGAGGCCGATGAAGCTTGCGCCGACGATCACCGCTCTTCGCGCCTCGCCAGCCTTGGCGATCAGCTCGCGACTGTCGGCGAGCGTCCGCAGATAATGAACATGACCGAGGTTGGCGCCAGCAACCTCCAACCTGACGGGCTCGGCGCCAGTCGCAAGCAGGAGCGCGCCGTAGCTGAGACGGCTGCCATCGCCGAGCTCGACTTGACGCCGACGGGGATCGATCCGTGTCACATGCGTGTTCAGCCGGAGGTCGATGCCATTCTCCCGATAGAAATCAGCGGGCCGCAGCAACGCCCATTCCTCGGATATCCTGCCGGCCAGATAGTCCTTCGACAGGTTGGGCCGGTCGGCGGGAAGTGCCGAATCCGCGCTCAGCATCGTGATGGGGTCGCCATAGCCTTCATCACGAAGCGTTTCGGCGGCCATGTTTCCGGCCGGGCCACCGCCCACGATCACGACGGATCCCGGCCATCGAGTCGAGCTGTGCGTCGACCGGGGCTGGCGCTCCATCCTTTCCCGCGCATAGGCAATTCCGTCGCTGACCTCGACACGCCAGCGGGGCAGCGGGTCGCGGGCGGGAGCCCGCAAGACTTCGCCGCTGCGCAGGCTGAAGCAGGCATGGTGCCAAGGGCAGCGGATCGTCTCACCGACGATGAGGCCTTCGCCGAGCGGCCCGCCATAATGCGTGCATTTGGCGCCAACGGCGAACAGTTCCTCGCCGCGCCGGACGAGGATCGCGGCCTCATCGTCGATATGGCCGGTCAGCATTGCGCCGTCGGCAATCGCCGAGAGCTTCACGCCGCCACTGAAATCAGGACCCTCAAGTTCATGATCGATGGCTGTCATTTCATCTCCGGAAGCTAGTCGCCGCGCGTATCCAGCACGCCCTGGCCCCCATTGGATGCAAGGACATGGCCGCCGGTGCCGCGCCGGGATCGGCAGCGTCTAGGCTGACATGCTGCATGACGATGACTGCCAAGCGAGCATTCGCCATTCGCCTGCATCTTTTCGCCACACGCCGATGCAGGGGAAATGAAAGACCTGCTGCTCTCCGTCGAGCCGCGAATGGCCGAGCATCATCCCCGCGAGAATGATCAGATCGTCGAGGACACGGACTTCGGTTTCCCGCACGTCAAAGTCGCGGTCGTACGACAGGGACCGGGTCCGGATGCTCCGAAGATAATGCTCCTTGTCGAAGACCGCGCCCGCACTGTTGATATAGATCAGGTGCTCATGAAAGAGCGGCGCAAGCACCTCCGCGTCATTCTGCCGAGTCGCTTCAATGCGTAGCCGTTCGAGTGCGCGAACGGCCTTGAGATCGTCCGTATCCAATGTAGCGAGCATCAGCGAATCTCCTTTGTCCAATTCCATGTCCAGGCGTCGCCTCTGCGGCGCTGAGCGCCGCGGCTTCGTCCGCGGAACGGCGGCCTTGCCGACACCGATCAACTGGCCCTTCCTTGAGTAGGCGCACTGCGTTCGCGGGCGCCCTCTTGTGGTGCGTGAGCAACGGAGATCTCTTGTCGATTTCTGCGGACCGGCAGGCCAGGCATCGGCGGCCGACGGCATGCCGCCAACTCCTTCCGGAGCCGGCGTCAGCAGGGGTCTGGTCAACTCCGGATCCCGCAATGCGCCTCGATTTCAAAAAAGACGAACGCATTATATTGTTGGATAACAATCCAGAATTTGTTGTATCGGTCCTTTCACCAGAATGGCGTTCGTGGCGCTGGATGAGCGAGGCGAAACATGGACATCAATGTCGCACGAACCTTCCTGGAGGTCGTGAAAACCGGAAGTTTCGTCAACGCCGCAGCCAACCTCAACCTGACCCAGACGGCGGTCAGCGCCCGAATTCGGGTGCTTGAGCAGAATCTCGACCGCAAGGTATTCATCCGCAACAAGGCTGGCGCCCGGCTGACGCCCGCCGGCGAGCAGTTCTTCCGCTTCGCCACGTCATTGGTCCAGGTGTGGGACCGCGCGCGCCGCGCCGCGGCGGTCGCGTCCGGAAGCGAGACCGTTGTCACGATCGGTGCGGAGCTCAGCCAGTGGAACCCCCTGATGCGCCATTGGCTGCTGTGGATGCGGCGCGAATGTCCGGAAATCGCGATCAGCGCCTATGTGGATTCTGCCGAGCGATTGATGGAGCAGGTGCAGGAAGGCTCACTCGACGTGGCGATTCTTTACGCCGCTCCTGTTCGGCCCGGTGTTGTTGCCGAATTGCTGTTCGAGGAACGACTCGTCCTTGTGAGGACCACAGCGGATGATCGCCTATTGGGGCCGGAAGATCATGTGAATGTCGATTGGGGGGAGGATTTTGCGGCGAGCTATCATGCCGCATTTCCGGATCTTGGGGCTGGTGTCGTCTCGATCAGTTATGGGCCGCTGGCCCTAGATTATATCGTCGCTCAGGGCGGCAGCGGGTATTTTCGAATGGCTGCGGTGCGGCCATTTATCGAAGATGGCCGTCTCGAGCTGGTTCCCGAGAGCCCCGAATTCTCGTACTCCTCCTATCTCGTCTATTCGACCCGCGCCGATCAAAGCGTCGTCGCTCGAGTTCGGCATGGCCTGCATGTCGCAGCCGATCTGCTCAGCTCGCCAGAGCGCGCAGGCGCAGATTGAGCGGGAACTGATCAGAGCAAAGCAGGATCATAGTGGCCCGGACGCGGCCGGCGATCTCCGCTGAATCATTCGCTCAGGAGGCTTTCAACCATCGCCTTCGCATCCGCCTGGATCTCGCGCAAATGGTCGGCGCTGCGAAAGCTCTCCGCATAGATCTTGTACATCGGCTCGGTGCCGGAAGGGCGCGCCGCGAACCATCCGTTTGCGGCGCAGACCTTTATTCCGCCGAACGGGGCGTCGCCTCCCGGCGCTGCGGTCAATTTGGCCTGGATCGGTTCCTCGGCCAGTTCTGTGGCATGGATCCGGTCGCTGGAGACCTTCCGTAGGGCGTCCATCTGCTGTGCCGTCGCCGGTGCATCGACCCGCTCGTACCAGGATTGGCCGAACTCCTGTGTCAACGCGTCATAGAGCTGGGCCGGATCGCGGCCCGAGCGAGCCTTGATCTCGGCCGCAAGCAAGGCGAGCGCCATGCCGTCTTTGTCGGTGGTCCAGACCGACCCGTCGCGGCGCAGCAGGGACGCCCCGGCGCTTTCCTCGCCGGCAAAGCCGAGCGCGCCCGCGAACAATCCGTCGACGAACCATTTGAACCCAACCGGGACCTCGACGAGCCTCCGGCCAAGGCGCGCTACCACGCGATCGATCATCGCGCTGCTCACCATCGTCTTGCCGACGCCGCACCGCGCTGTCCACGCCGGCCGATGCTCGAACAGATAGGCAATCGCCGCGGCCAGATAATGATTGGGCTTCATCAGGCCGCCCGACGCAGTGACGATGCCGTGACGATCGGCGTCGGTGTCGTTGCCGACCGCCAAGTCGAAGCGGTCGCGAAGGGCGATCAGGCGCGCCATGGCATAGGGCGACGAGCAGTCCATCCGGATCTTTCCGTCCCAGTCGGCGGTCATGAAGCCGAATGTCGGGTCGACCTTGTCCTCGACCACCTCTCCGTTGAGCCCGTACCGGTCGATGATCTCGCCCCAGTAATGGACGCTCGCGCCGCCCAGCGGATCGACGCCAAGCTCCAGTCCCGACTCCCGGACCGCTTCGAGGTCGATGACGCCGGCGAGGTCGCCGACATAATGGCTCATATAATCGTGGCGGCGGACTGAGGGCGAATGCCGCGCCCGCTCATAGGGAACGCGGCCGATGTCGCTGAACGCCGCTTTCGAGCAGCCGGTTGGCGCTCGCCTCGATCCAGCCGGTGACAATCGAATCGGCCGGCCCGCCGGTCGGCGGGTTATATTTGAAGCCGCCGTCTTCGGGAGGATTGTGCGACGGCGTGAGGACGACGCCGTCGGCAAGACCCTCGGTGCGCCCGCGATTGTAAGCGAGGATCGCGTGCGAAATGACGGGCGTCGGCGTGTAGCCGTCGGCAGCGTCGATCATCGTCGCGACGTCGTTCGCGACGAACACCTCGAGCGCGGTGACGAAGGCAGGTCGGGACAGGGCATGCGTGTCGATGCCGAGGAACAGCGGACCGTCGATTCCGGCTGCCGCTTGCGATAGAGGCAGATCGATTGGGCGATCGCCACGATGTGCGGCTCGTTGAACGAATTGCGGAACGCAGAGCCGCGATGGCCCGACGTTCCGAAATGGATGCGCTGCGATGGCTCCGACGGATCCGGGACACCGGAAAAATAGGCCCCAATCAGGTCGGCCGGGTCTGATCAGCTCGGCGGGATCGAGCGAGCTTGCCGGCCAGCGGGCTGATGCGCGCGCCGGTCATGCCGCGATCCGTGCGATCCGCACGAAGGCTCTGAAATAAAATCAACAATTTTGCGTCCAAGCTTCAATAATATTCATTTGCTAGAACAGAATAGCAGGTAGATTAGCCGACGCGCAAGGAAGGTTTTCGAATCGTCCGGTCAAAGTATCCGTCAATAGACGATCCTTGAAGATCCCGGCGATCGGAACCATGTTGAAAGCGCAATGGTCAGTTTTTCAAAAGCTCGACGTTCTGAAATCCATCCGGGCAGCAGCACCGCACGCTTCCAGGCTCTGGGCCGTCTCGCTCGATAGTCAACGAGCGGCGGCCTAGGGCGCCATTCGCCGCGACGGGACGTCTCCCGATCGCTGTTGCGACACCAGGCCTTCGCGACTTTCCACGAAAGAATTGAACGAGCCGGCTTGGTCCCGGCCCGTGTGGGTTGCGTCGGCTCGACGGCAGCCTCGTCAGCGAGGCGCCTATTGAACTGGAGGCAATCGTGTCCGTGTGTTTTGCGGTCGAAGCTCGTCACAAGATCATTGGAGTTGCGGTGCGCTGCCCTGGCGGCTTCCGCGTCTTTTCTTCCGATCGGGCCTATCGAAAGCTCGGAGAATGGGATCTTTCCCGAATGCGCGAGCGGTCGTCCGCTCGGCCGCCCGGCTCGGTGGTCCGGTATGAGCGCGCTGGCCGATCTTCCGCATGAGAGCCGCTCCGACCTCGAGCTTGCGGCCGCCATCGCACGCCGCGATCGCCGGAGCCGTCCGCCTCGTCATGCGGCGCAATAACCAGCGCCTGTTTCGCGCCGCATGGCAGATATTGCGGAACCGCGAGGATGCCGAGGACGCGGTGCAGAGCGCCTATCTGAAGGCGTTCGCGGCGATCAAGAGCTTCGCAGGCCGATCCTCGCTCTCCACCTGGCTTACCCGCATCGTCATCAACAATGCGCTGGCTCATGCCCGCGCCGCCAGGCGGCGGCGATCCTTGCTCGAGGAGAGCGAGAGTCCCAGTCCTCGACGACTATCGCGAAATGCTGATGCGCGGCTCGATGTCCGTGTCGCCCGAACGGGCGGTCGCACGCGGCCAGATCAGGCAAATTGTCGATGACGCGATCAACCAGCTTCCGGCGCCGTTCCGCACGGTCTTCGTGCTGCGCCAGATCGAGGATCTCGATGTCGGCGAGGTCGCCGAGAGGCTCGGCATTCCGGCGGCCACCGTCAAGACGAGGCATCTGCGCGCGCGGCGGCGGCTGCAGCGCTTGCTCGGCCCAGGTCTCAGCGGCGCATTGTCGGGCAATTTTCCCTTTGACCGAAGCGTCGTGCGAGCGGCCGGCGACGCCCATCTGCCGTTGCCTCGCGCCGGTTCCGGCGCTCAGGGATCTCGGCATGAGCGAATATGGCGATCCCATGTCGCCCGAGCAGATCGAACAGCGCTGTCAAAAGGGCGCTCGAGCTGCGCCGGGCCGCGCCCGGACGCTCGCTCGACGATCAATGTCCGCGAAGCCGTCGCGCAAACGATCTGCGCATGCGTGCTCGGGATCGAGGATGACATTGAGCGCCACCTCTCCGGCACGCATGCCGGGATATTGGACGAGGTGACGCGCCGAGGTGGAGCTGCGGCTCGCGGCCCCGTCGGAGCAGGCACAGGACAATCGGGTCGATGAAGCGTCGGAGGAATCCTTTCCGGCCAGCGACCCGCCGGGATGGATCTGGGAACGGCCGGTCCATCGTCAGCAAGAGGAGTAAGAACATGTTCGTGCGGACATCAGCAGCCGAATGGCGTGGTGGCGTCCCGGATGGCGGCGGGGCAGTCAGCCTCGGCAGCGGCCTTTTCGAGGGCCGCTATTCGTTCGGATCGCGCTTCGAGGAGGAACCTGGAACCAATCCCGAGGAGCTTCTCGGCGCCGCCCATGCCAGCTGCTTTTCCATGGCTCTGGCGCTGCCAGCTTACCAAAGCAGGGCACATACCGGTGTCGGATCCGGACCCTCGCGAAGGTCAGAATCGATCGATCGGACGAGGGCTTCGCCATCACGCATATCGAGCTGGTGACGGAAGGCGAGGTTCCGGGACTGGATGCGGACGCCTTCTCCGTCCAAGCGGAAACTGCAAAGAAAAGCTGTCCCGTTTCAAAGGCGTTGTCCGCTGTCGAAATCTCACTAACCGCAAAGCTTCTCGACGGCTCGTCAAGGCGCCCTGCTACGAGGCGGCACCGCCGATCCGGCACCGCATGCTCAGGTCATGAGCCGAAAGGGAAGCGAGCAGTTTCAGAAGGCGCGGTAGCCGGGTGCCCAATGGCCTGACCTGTCTTGGGAACCCTCGCGGCTACGCTGCGGTCCAATTCAGATGGGGCAAGTTCTCGGTCCCGACCGCCAGCAGTCATGCCGAGCGGCCAGTCATCACAACATTGGAGAACATGCCTTGATTTCGACAAGACCATGAGCGTGTCCTTGACCGTGGCCCTGGCGCCCTGGCTTGGCCGGGTCTTCTCAGGCGCGTCCGCAAGTCCGCCATGGAACGATACCACGGCCATTCGCGAAGCGATCTTCAGCGTCGAGCGGATGGAGGAGCATGCACGAAGCCTGGCGCGCGCCCAGGCCATCAAGCCGCGCCGACAATATGGTCGACCGCTGCATGATCGGCTGGCGGCCAATGAAGCGAGCCTGATCGATTCCTATCGCTCGATCTCGCGGGCCGTGGACGACAAGGCCGCGATCACGCCCGCCGCGGAATGGCTGATCGACAATTTCCATCTCGTCGAGCGCCAGATCCGCGAAATCCGCCTCGACCTCCCGCCGCCTTATTATCGCGAACTTGCCCAAGCTCGCCGACGGTCCCTTTGCCGGGCTGCCGCGGGTGTTCGGCCTGGTCTGGGCGTTCGTCGCGCACACCGACAGCCGCTTCGATGTCGATACTTGGTGCGCGTTCATCCACGCCTACCAGGAGGTAGCAGCCGCTCACGATCGGCGAATTGTGGGCTTCGGCGATCACCTTGCGCATCATCCTGGTCGAGAATCTGAGGCGCGATCGCCGAGCGCATCGTCTACAGCCGCGGCGAACGCCGCGAGGCTGACGCGATCGCCGACCAGCTGCTTGAGCGCCGAGCGCGCGAGCCAGAAGCGAAGACGCGCTGGTCGACCGGCTCGGCCACGACGGCGCCGTCCGACGCGCTTGTCGTCCAGCTAGATCCACCGGCTGAGGGATCAGAACCCGGCCATTACCGCGATGCTCGGCGCCTCGACGAACGCCTGGCGGCGGACGGGCGGACGACCGACAGCGCCATCCAGGACGAACAGCAAAGGCAGATCTCGGCCAATGTCACGGTCCGCAACATCATCACCAGCATGCGGCACATCTCCGATGTCGACTGGGCGGTCATCTTCGAACGCGTGTCGCTGGTCGATCCCGTGCTCGCCAAGGGCTGCGATTTCGCGAAAATGGATTTCGCGACGCGCAACTTCTATCGCACCGCGGTCGAGCAGCTCGCCCGAGGATCGGGCCTGGACGAACTGGAAGTCGCGAACCGCGCCGTCGAGGCCGCGGCGGCCGCGACCGAGCGCCGCCGCAGGGATCCGGGCTATTATCTGACCGCCGAGGGCCGTCCCGGGTTCGAGGCCGCCTTGGGCTTTCGTCCGTCCTTCTGGACAAGTCGCGGGCCGCGCCTACCGCGCGCTCGGCGTCGGCGGCTATGCCGGCGCCGGCGCCCTCGTCGCCCTGCTGCTGCTCGGCTTCCCGATCTTCTTCCACGTCGAGGCCAGCGTGGACTGGATCTTGCTCGGCGTGCTCGGCGCTGCTGGGCGCCGTGCCGGCGATCGATTCCGCGGTGGCGCTGGTCAACCAGGGCGTGACGCGCCAGTTCGGAGTCACGCAAATTCCCGGGCCTCGAGCTGCGCGGCGAGCTGCCCGCGCCATTTGCGCACGCTGGTGGTGGTGCCGACCCTGCTCACCCGGCCCGAAGCGATCACCGAGCAGGTCGAGCGACTGGAAATCCATCATCTCGCGAGCATCGGCGGTGAGATCCAGTTCGCTTTGCTCTCGGACTGGCCCGATGCGGCAAGCGAGACGAGTCGAAGGCGACGACGCGCTGCTGCAGACCGCCGTCGAAGCCATTGCCCGCCTGAACCGCCGGCATCGCGCCGGCGCCCGGCGGCGACAGGTTCCTGCTGCTCCATCGCCGGCGCGTCTGGAACGAGAGCCAGCGCCTGTGGATCGGCTGGGAGCGCAAGCGCGGCAAGCTGCACGAGCTGAACCGCTTGCTGCGCGGTGCCCGCGACACGACCTTCATCAGCCTCGACGGGCGTCCGCCGACGGTGCCCGAGGGCGTCCATTATGTCGTCACCCTGGACGCGGATACGAGGCTGCCCCGCGACACGGTGCGGCGGCTGATCGGCAAGATGGCGCATCCGCTGAACCAGCCGGTTGTCGACCCTGCCAGGCGGCGCGTCATCGAGGGCTATGCGATCCTCCAGCCGCGAGTCACGCCGAACCTTCCGGTCGGCGACGAAGGCTCGGCCTATCAGCGCACATTCTCCAGCCCCAACGGCATCGATCCTTATTCGGCCGCCGTTTCCGACGTCTATCAGGACCTGTTCGGCGAAGGCTCCTATGCCGGCAAGGGCATCTACGCGGTCGATGCCTTCGAGGCCGTGCTCGCCGACCGGGTTCCGGACTCGACCTTGCTCAGCCACGATCTGTTCGAAGGGGTGTTCGCCCGCGCCGGCCTTGCCTCGGACGTCGAGGTCGTCGAATCCTATCCGGCCCGCTACGACGTCGCCTCGCTGCGCTACCATCGCTGGGCGCGGGGCGACTGGCAGTTGCTGCCCTGGATCCTCGGCTGGAGCGCGCTTCTTGGAAAATCCCGGCGCGTGCCGGCGACGATGCCGGCGAGCGGCCGCTGGAAGATGGTCGACAATCTGCGGCGGTCGGTCACGCCTCTGACCTGCGTGCTGGCCTTGCTCGCGGGTTGGGCCTTGCCGTTCGACGCGGCGCTGGTGTGGACGCTCTTCTTCCTCGGCGACGATCGCGCTTGCCCAGCCTGTCGCCGGTCCTTGCGTCGGCCGGGGCGCGCCATCCCGGCATCCGCGCCCGAGTCCATTTCGCCAGAGTCCTTTCCGATCTTGGCGGCGCGCTCTCTGCAGGTCCTGCTGATCGTGACTCTGCTCGCGCACCAGGCCTGGCTGATGGCCGACGCGGTCCTTCGAACCCTGTTTCGGTTGTTCATCACGCCGGCGCAATCTCCTGCAATGGACGCCGGCGGCGCAGGCGACCATCGGCCCCGACCCCAGCGTCGGCGCTTATTATCGCTGGATGGCGGGCGCGGTCGTCACCGGCGTGGTCGCGCTCGCCGGGACATGGTTCTTCGGCGACCGGACCGTCTATCTGGCCGCTCCTTTCGCATCTCCTGTGGATCGCGTCGCCCGCCGTCGCGCGATGGGTGAGCCGGCCATCGAGCGCGGTGGCGGAACATGTGCCGAGCGCAGGCCGACCGGCGAGCGCTCCGGCTGATCGCGCGGCGCACCTGGCGCTACTTCGAGACCTTCGTCACGCGCGAGCGACAACATGCTTCCGCCGGACAATTTCCAGGAAGACGCCGTCGCCGGTCCTCGCCCGGCGCACCTCGCCGACCAATCTCGGCCTCTATCTCCTGTCGACTGCGAGCGCGCACGATTTCGGCTGGATTGGCGCGCTCGACACGATCGAGCGGCTCGAGGCGACGATGGCGACCATGGCGAAGCTCGAGCGATATCGCGGCCATTTCTACAATTGGTACGATACGGAAAGCCTACGCGCCCTCGATCCGCAATATGTCTCGTCGGTCGACAGCGGCAATCTCGCCGGACATCTCATCGCGCTCGCCAATGCCTGCCAGGATTGGTGCGAGACGCCGCTCGAAGATGCGAGGCGGCTCGCCGGAATCATCGATGCGCTCAGCCTCGTTCGGGAAGAGGTCGAAGCGCTGCGGGACCGCCGCCGCACCGAAACCGTCACCTGGCGCCAGCTCGACGAGTCCGTCGCGCATCTCTTCGCGGAAGCCGGCCGGCGTACGGCCTTGACGGCGAGACTCTTGCCGGCCGCCTTGCAGCGCTCGCAGCACCGGCCGAAATCCTCGTCGATCTCGCCAGAGGCATTCGCGATCGAGCGGGGCGAGGACGCTTCGGACATCCTCTTCTGGGCGCAGGCGGTCTGCGCCGTCCGTCGCCAGCCACCAGCGCGACCTCGCCTCGCTCCGATGATCTCGCGACCCGATTGTCGGCCATCGGCCGCAGCGGCGCGGGAAATGGCCCTGGCGATGGAGTTCGGCTTCCTCCTGAACGAGGAGCGCCTGCTCCTTTCCGTCGGCTTCGTGGTTCGCGACGGCGCGCTCGACGAAAGCTGCTACGACCTGCTGGCCTCGGAAGCGCGCCTTGCGAGCTTCATCGCCATCGCCAAGGGCGACCTGCCGGCCGCGGCACTGGTTCCGGCTTGGACATGGCGTCGCCCCGTCGTCCGCGGCGGCGGGGCCCTGCTGTCCTGGTCCGGCTCGATGTTCGAATATCTGATGCCCGTCGCTGATCATGCGCGCGCCGACCGAAAGCATCATCGGGCGGACCAATCGCGCGATCGTCCGACGGCAGATCGACTATGCCAAGGCCCTGGCGACGCCCTGGGGCATATCCGAGTCCGCCTACAATGCGCGCGATCTGCAGCTCACCTATCAATATTCCAACTTCGGCATTCCGGGCCTCGGGCTGAAGCGCGGCCTGGGCGAGGACGCCGTCATCGCGCCTTATGCCACCGCGCTCGCCGCGATCGTCGATCCGGCCGCAGCGGCGCGCAATTTCACGCGACTGGCGGCGACTCGGCGCGCGCGGCCGCTTCGGATATTTCGAGGCGCTCGACTTCACGCCGCGCCGATTGCTGGACGGGCAGAAGGTCGCGATCGTCCGCGCGTTCATGGCCCACCATCAGGGGATGACCATCGTCGCCATCGCCGACGCCTTGCTCGGCGGGATGATGCGAGAGCGATTCCATGCCGAGCCGATCGTTCGCGCGGCGGAGCTGCTCCTGCACGAGCGCATGCCCCGCGAGATCGCCGCTGCGCCGTCATGGGCGAGCGATAGCGAAGCCCGACACGAGGATCCGCGAGCTCGAGACGGCGGGCGGCTGGCGGCAGGCCGACCCGCATGCCGCGTCTCCGGCCACGCATCTTCTTTCCAACGGACGCTACAGCGTCATGCTGACCGCGGCCGGGTCGGGCTACAGCCGCTGGCGGCGACCTCGCGGTGACCCGCTGGCGCGAGGACGCGACCTGCGACGACTGGGGATCCTATATCTATCTGCGGGACGTGGAGAGCGACCGCATTATGGTCGGCGACCTACCAGCCGACCAGCGCCCGGCCCGGATCAATATTCGGTGGCGTTCAGCGAGGAGCGGGCGACATTCTCGCGCCAGGACGGCGATCTCCACACGACGCTCGAGGTGGTCGTCTCGACCGAGGACGACGCCGAGGTCCGTCGCCTGACCATCACCAACAATGGCGACGCGGACGCGAGACATCGAGGTCACCTCCTATGCCGAGATCGCCATCGCCCCCCAGGCGGACGATGTCGCCCATCCGGCCTTCTCCAAAATGTCCGTCGAGACCGAATATGTCGCACGCTTCGGCGCCATCCTCGCCACGCGCCGGCGCCGCTCGCCGGACGAGCCGGAAATCTGGGCCGCGCATCATTCGGTCGCCTCGGGCGAAGGCGTCGGGAAGGCGGAGTTCGAAACCGACCGCGCCCGCTTCCTCGGCCGGGGGCTCGGCGTCCGGACCCCGGCCGCCGCGATCGACGGCCGCCTTCTGTCGCGCTCGACCGGAGCCGTGCTCGATCCGGTCTTCGTCCTGCGCCGGCGGGTCCGCCTCGCGCCGGGCGCGGCCGCGCACATCGACTTCTGGACATTGGTGGCCGAGTCCCGGGAAGAGCTGCTCGACGTCGTCGACAGGACCAACGACATCAGCGCGTTCGACCGGGCGGTCACGCTCGCCTGGACCCAGGCGCAGGTGCAGCTCCATCATCTCGGCATCGACCGCGACGAGGCGAGCGAGTTCCAGCGCCTCGCCGGCCATCTCATCTATGCCGGGCCGTCGCTGCGGCCGTCCTCGGAAGTGATCATGCGCGGCGCCGGACCGCAATCCGGTCTCTGGCCGCAGAGCATCTCGGGCGACCTGCCGATCATCCTGCTGCGCATCGCGAACATCGAGGACATCAGGATCGTTCACCAGCTGCTGCAGGCCATGGAATATTGGCGGACCCGCAGGCTCGAGGTGGACCTCGTCATCCTCAACGAACGGCCTTCTTCCTACCTCCAGGACCTGCAGACCGCGCTGGAGCACGATCTCTGCGCACCAGCCAGGCGTGGCCGCCGGCGTCGGCGGAGGGCGCCGACGGGACGGGTGTTCGTGCTGCGCGCCGACCTCGTGCCCCCCGAAACCTGCGCGTTGCTGGCGTCGGTCGCGCGCGTTCGGCTGACCGGCGACGGCGGCGGGCTTGCCGAGCAGCTCGACCGCATCAAGGAGCCTGTCCGTGCCCCGCGCGCGGCACGCAAGCCTTCCGTCCGCGAGCGCGCAGCCGCCGGCTCGCCGGCCTCGAGCTCGAATATTTCAACGGGATCGGCGGCTTTGCGGAAGAGGGAAGGGAATATGTCGATCACCCTCGGCCCCGGCCAGTCAACTCCCGCGCCCTGGATCAACGTCATTGCCAACCCGGGCTTCGGATTTCAGGTGTCGGCGGAAGGCTGCGGCTTCACCTGGTCGGTCAACAGCCGGGAGCATCAGCTGACCCCCTGGTCGAACGACCCGGTCACCGACCGCCCGGGCGAAGCCATTTACCTGCGCGACGAGGAGAGCGGCGAGCTCTGGTGCCCGACGGCACAGCCCATCCGCGACGATCTGGGTGTCTATGTCGCCCGGCACGGCTGGGGCTACAGCCGGTTCGAGCATGAAGCGCACGGCATCGAATCGGAGCTTCTGACCTACGTGCCCGTGGCGGATCCGATCAGGATCGCGCGCCTGAAGCTCCGCAACGCCACCGATCGGCCGCGGCGGCTGTCGGTCACGAGCTATGTGGAATGGGTGCTCGGCACGTCGCGCGCGGGCTTCGGCGCCATTTGTTTCGACGGAGATCGACCCGGTCCTGGGGGCGATGTTCGCCCGCAACCCATGGAATGCGGCTTTCGCCGGGCGCGTGGCGTTTCTCGACCTTGGCGGCCGGCAGACGAGCTGGACGGCGGACCGCCGCGAGTTCATCGGCCGCAACGGCTGCCTTTCCGATCCGGCCGGCCTCGCCGGCGACGGCGCCGCTTTCCGGCGCGGTCGGGGCGGGGCTCGATCCGTGCGGCGCGATGGGCACGACCGTCGAGCTGGCGCCGGGCGCGGAAACCGAGATCGTGATCCTGTTCGGCGATGCCGACGGGCCGGAACAGGCCGCCGCGCTCATCGCCCGCTATCGCGATGCGGATCTGGACGCGGTGCTGGCCGAGGTCCGCGAGCCAATGGGAAGAGCTGCTCGGCACGGTGCAGGTCAAGACGCCCGACCGTTCGATCGACATCATGCTCAACGGCTGGCTGCTCTATCAGACGATCGCCTGCCGGCTCTGGGCGCGATCGGGCTTCTACCAGGCGAGCGGGGCCTACGGCTTTCGCGATCAGCTCCAGGACGGGATGGCGCTCGCCGCGATCCGGCCCGTCCCTGACCCGCGAGCATCTGGTCCGCGCCGCCGGCCGCCAGTTCGCCGAGGGCGACGTCCAGCATTGGTGGCTGCCGCATTCAGGCCAGGGCGTGCGCACGCGCATTTCCGACGACAGGGTCTGGCTGGCCTTTTGCGTCGCCCATTATCTCGAGGCGACCGGCGATGCCTCGCTTCTCGATGAGGCCGCGCCCTTCCTCGAAGGTCCGGCGCTGAAGGAAGGCGAGGAAGCCAGCTTCTTCGCCCCCGCCGTCTCGGACAGAAACGGCGAGCGTCTACGAGCATTGCGCGCTTGGCCTCGACGCGAGCCTCGCGCGCGGCGCCCACGGCCTTCCGCTGATCGGAGGCGGCGACTGGAACGACGGCATGAACAGGGTCGGGAGAGGGCGGCAAGGGCGAAAGCGTCTGGCTGGCCTGGCTTTCGCACATGTCCCTGACCGCCTTTGCGGCGGTGGCCGAAGTCACGCGGCGAAGCGGCGCGCGCGACGAAGTGGCGCGAGCAGGCTTCGGCGCTGCAAAAGGCGCTCGAGCGCGAGGCCTGGGACGGCGGCTGGTATCGGCGGGCCTGGTTCGACGACGGCACCCCGATCGGCTCGGCGGCGAGCGATGAATGCCGGATCGATTCGATCGCCCAGTCCTGGGCGGTCATGTCGGGCGTCGCCAGACCCGAGCGCGCGAGCCGGGCGATGGCGGCGGTCGAGCGCGAGCTGATCCGCTGGCGATGACGGCTTGGCATTGCTGTTCACGCCGCCGTTCGACCGGACGGCGCACGATCCCGGCTACATCAAGGGATATCCGCCCGGCATCCGCGAGAATGGCGGCCAATATACCCACGCCGCCGCTCTGGTCGGTCATCGCCTTCGCCCGGCTCGGCGAAGGCGCGAAGGCCGCCAGCTTGTTCTCGATGCTCAACCCGATCAACCACGCCCGCAGCCGCTCGGACCTGCGCCGCTACAAGGTCGAGCCCTATGTCGTCGCCGCCGACGTCTATTCCGCGACGGACCATGTCGGCCGTGGCGGCTGGACCTGGTATACGGGCTCGGCCGCCTGGCTGTACCGCGCCGGAATGGAAGAGATACTGGGATTGCGCCTGACCGGCTCGGCGCTCCATCTCGATCCCTGCATTCCGGAGAGCTGGCCGGGCTTCGAGGTCACGCTCCGCCGCGGTTCGACGCGATTCGACATCCGCGTCGACAATCCCGAACGGCGTCGCAAAGGGGATCGCATCGGCGCGGATCGACGGATCCGAGATCGCCGAGCCGGCCGCTCCGGTTCGACCTGCCCGAGGACGGCAAGACCCATGAAATCCTGGTCGCATGGGCTGAACCATGTCCCGGCTGCAAAAACCGTCGCAGCTTCGTGAAGTTGGCGGCAAGGAGGGCTGACGCGACAAATCGCAACCGGCTTATGCTCTAGCGATTCTCGGGCGGACGAAGCAAAGGATGGCTTCGGCTACTCCGTCCTCATCGTTGGTCGCGACTGTTGCGTTCGCGGCGCACCTTACCGAACGGGGCGCTTGCCCCATCGCCACAGACAATCCAGCGCGGGCGAACATTGGAAGATCGTTCACCATGTCGCCCAATGCCGCGACCTGCGCCAGCTCGACCCCGAAGGCCTGCGCCAGCATTGCGATCCCGTCGCCCTTGTTGGCAAGGCGGTGAGTGACATCGAGATAATAAGAATGGGAGCGCGTTATCGTCGCGCGTGCGCCAATCATGGACTTGGCCTGTTCTTCCAGCCGAATGAGCAGTTCATGGTCGTCGCTGACACCCACGATCTTGTCGATGCGCCCGCCCAGTTCGGCGAAGTCGGTCCGGATCACCGGCTCGATCGCGGAAGCGAGCCGCTCGCGCGGGAGATGGGGATTGTCGAGGTCTTCGACGAACCACGCGCCGTCGGCATATACCCAGAAGGCAACTCCCGGCGTGTCGAGCAATCGTAGCATCGCCGCGGCGTCGACCGCCTCAAGCCGGTGGGCGAAACGGATTGTGCCGTCGGGATCGAAAAGCGTGCCGCCATTGAACGCCGCCAGGGGCCCCGTTAGACGCATCGATGCGGCCAGACCCAGCATGCCCGCTCGGTGGCCGCGAACTGATCAGCGTGGTTGGTACTCCGGCCGCTGCGAGGCCGAGGATCGCCTTGCGATTGGTATCGGGCAGGCTCTTGTCGTCGCGCACGAGCGTCCCGTCGACGTCCGACACCAACAGCCGGATCAGATCTGGAAGCATGCCGCTCATGGTTCGAGGGAATGCCAGGCGCGGCCGTCGCGAGCGAGCAACAGATCGGCAGCTTTGGATCCGTTGCTCCCGGACTCATGGAGTTGAGGTCGCCCGCGGGTGCGGCTCCAGACTTCAAGGATCGGCTGCACGGCCACCCAGGAGGCTTCGATCGCCGTGGCGCGCTGGAACACGGTCTGGTCGCCGATCAGCATGTCACAGAGCAAGGTCTCGTAGCCGGTAAGCTTGCCCAACCAGAAATGGTCTCATGTTCGGCGCGCATCAGTCGCCTCGCGATGCTTCCGCCCATCCCTCCGACCGATAATTTCGATGAGCATCAGCGAGCCTTTCGATTTTCAGGCGAGCGCGTCGGTGGCGAGCCGCCCGATCACATCGAGTCCGGCAGGCTCGCTTCGTGGCCGTTAAGCGGGTCGCCGAGCATCTTGGAGCGCGTCCTCGCGATCGCGCCGAGCAACGCGTCGGCGGCATCCAGAATTTGTCGACGCCTTCGGCGACCAGAGCGGCCGTCACGCCCGCGAGATCGAGGCCCAGGCGTTCCGCCTCGGACAGGACCCGGCGTTCGCCTTCGATATCCGCCGTGAGCGATGCCGTGGTTACGCCATGGTCGAGAAATGCCTCGATCGTCTTGGGCGGCATGGTGTTGATCGTGTCGCGCCCGATCAGGGTCTCGACATAAAGGACGTCGCTATAGGCCGGGTCCTTGGTTCCGGTCGACGCCCAGAGCAGGCGCTGCGGCCGCGCGCCCTTGGCCGCGAGCGCTTGCCAGCGGTCGCTCGCGATCAGCTCGAGATAATATTGATAGGCGAGCTTGGCGTTGGCGATCGCGACCTTTCCGCGCAGCGCGGCAAGCGCTTCGGATTCGGCATCTCCCGCCTTCACGCGCGCGTCGATCGCTGCATCGATCCTGGTGTCGATGCGGCTGACGAAGAAGC
The DNA here is from genome assembly GCA_963738825.1 of uncultured Alphaproteobacteria bacterium. Taxonomy (GTDB): domain Bacteria; phylum Pseudomonadota; class Alphaproteobacteria; order Sphingomonadales; family Sphingomonadaceae; genus Sphingomicrobium. The sequence goes on from CAVTYB010000004.1 coordinate 671,765, forward strand.
TCGCCACCGAGGAGATGCGCGAGACATCCTCGCCCCTCGCGACCCGCTCCTCGAGCCCGGCGAGGAAAGCTTCCGCGACCGCCTCGTACATGTCGATCGCGAACAGCAAGGTGATGTTGACGTTGACGCCGCTCGGAGGTCAGCTCGCGGACCGCCGGCACGCCTTCCCGGGTGCCGGGCACCTTCATCATCAGATTGGGCCTGTCGACGGCGGCCCAGAGCCGGCGCGCCTCGTCGATCGTCTCCCGGGTCGAGCCCGCAAGAAAGGGCGAGACTTCGATGCTCGCAAAGCCGTCGGCGCCGTTCAGCCGGTCGTAGACCGGCCGCAAGGCGTCGGCCGCGGCCTGGATGTCGGTGATCGCCAGATGCTCGTAGATCTGGGTGACGCTCGTATTCGCCCTGGCGGACCAGCGCGGCGATATCCTCGTCATAGTCGCGGCCATGGCCGATCGCCTTTTCGAAGATCGACGGGTTGGAGGTGACGCCGGTCACTCCGTCCTCCTCGATCAGGCGTGTCAACCCGCCCTCGGCGAGGAAACTCCGGTCGAGGAAGTCCAGCCACACGGCCTGCCCCTCGGCCTCGAGCGCGTGCAATCGATTTGCCATCATTTCCTCTCCGCAGCCATGACGCTTCGCGCCACCTTGACCAGGTTGGCGAACTGTGAAGCCGAACCTCTCCTGCAGCTTCGCGAACGGAGCGGACGCGCCGAATGTGCTCATGGTCACGGTCGCGCCGGCGGGCCCGACATAGCGGTCCCAGCCAAGCGAGCTCGCCTGCTCGACCGCGACGCGGGCGCGGACCGACGGCGGCAGCACCGCGTCGCGATAGCTCTGCGGCTGCTGCTCGAACAAAGCCCAGCACGGCATCGACACGACGCGCGAGCGGACGCCCTCGGCGGCGAGCTGTTCGTGGCGCGCCGAGCGCCAGCGAGACCTCGCTGCCGGTGGCGAGCAGGAGCAGCTCGGGATCGCCGCCGTCCGGATCGGCCAGCACATAGGCGCCCTTGGCCAGCTGATCGGCCGAGGCGTAACGGTCGCGGTCGATCGTCGGCAGCTTCTGGCGCGAAAGGATGATGCAGCTCGGCGATCTTGGTCCGCGTCGTCGCCACCCGCCAGGCTTCCGCGGTCTCGTTGGCGTCGGCCGGCCGGATGACGTTGAGGCCGGGAATGGCGCGCAGCGCCGCAAGCTGCTCGACCGGCTGGTGCGTCGGGCCGTCCTCGCCGACCCCGATCGAATCGTGGCTGAACACGAAAATGGTCGGCAGCTCCATGATCGCGGCGAGCCGGATCGGCGGGCGCATATAGTCGCTGAAAACCAGGAAGGTCGCGGTGAACGGCCTCAGGTAGGAGAGCGCCATGCCGTTGGCGATCGCGCCCATCGCATGCTCGCGAACGCCGAAATGCATGTTCCGGCCGCCCTGGCTGTCTCGCGCTTCGAGATCGCCCGCGCCCTCGAATGTCAGCCTGGTCTTCGTCGACGGCGCGAGATCCGCCGCGCCGCCGACCAAGGCCGATATGTTGTGCGCGATCGCGTTCAGCACCTTGCCGCCGGCGTCGCGCGACGCCATTCCCGTGGCATCCGGCGCGAAGTCCGGAATGTCATGCGGCCCACCCGTCGGGCAGCCTGCCGTCGAGCATGCCGTCGAGTTCCGTCGGCGAGCTCGGGATGGTCGGCGCGATAGCGGATCAGGGTCTGTTCCCAGGCTTCGCGAAGCGGCCTCGAACGATCGGCGAGGCTGGTCCGGAAATGATCCGCGACTCCGGCCGGCACGAGGAACTGCGAATCCTCGGGCCAGCCATAAACAGCGCTTCGTTTCCCGGATCGCTTCCGCGCCCATCGGATCGCTATGCGCCTTGGCGGTGCCGGCGACCGGCGAGCCCCAGCCGATGACGCTGTCGACGACGATCAGGGTCGGCGCATCCTCGGTTTGCCGGAACGTCTCGAGCGCCTGCGCGACCGCGTCGCAGATCGTTGGCGTCCGCGACATGCAGGACGTTCCAGCCATAGCCGCGAAACCGTTCGGCCACGCTTTCGCTGAACGCGAGCGGCGTTCCGCCCTCGATCGTGATGTGGTTGTTGTCGTAGATCCAGCAGAGGTTCGCGAGCTTGAGATGCCCGGCCAGCGACGCCGCCTCGCTCGCCACGCCTTCCATCATGTCGCCGTCGCTGCACAAGGCGTAGACGTCGTGATCGAACAGGATGGCGCCGTCGCGGTTGAAATGCGCGGCGAGCCAGCGCTCGGCGATCGCCATTCCGACCGAATTGCCGCAACCCTGGCCAAGCGGACCGGTGGTCGCTTCGACGCCGGTGGTCACGCGATATTCGGGATGGCCGGGAGTCTTCGGAGTCGAGCTGCCGAAAGTGCTTGATATCGTCGAGGCTGACCGCCGGCTGGCCGGTATGCCTGCCGTCAGCGTCGATCTCGCGCACGCCGGAAAGGTGCAGCAGCGAATAAAGGAGCAGGGATGCGTGGCCGACCGACAGCACGAAGCGATCGCGGTTGGGCCAGTCGGGGCGGTCGGGGTCGTAGCGCAGGAACCGGGTCCACAGCGTATAGCCGACGGGCGCCATCCCCATCGGCGTGCCGGGATGTCCCGACGCCGCCTTCTCGACCGCATCCAGCGTGAGGGTCCGGATCGTGTTGATCGTGAGTTCGTCGATGGAAGGAGACGCGCGCTCCCCGGATCGGCAGCCATTTCGATTCTCCGGTCGGCGCAGAGACGGACCGCACCATGTCATTCGGCTGTCTTGCCTTGGGGGGCCGTTCATGACGCGCCGCGGGTCAGCTGGATGACCCCGTCGCTTCCGCCGACATAAGCGGCGTCGATCTCGTCGAGGAACAGGCCGTGCCCGAGCATGCCGGGAATCGCCGACAAGGCGGAGGCCAGTGCCTGCGGATCGTCAATCGAGCCGAAACCGGCAGTCGAGAATGATATTGTCCTGGTCGGTCCGGTAGCTGGCATCGCCCGGTCATTCGCCGGCTGACGGTGGCTCCCAAACGCTCGATACGATCAGAAACGAAAGCCGGCCGCAAACGGCAGCACCTCGACCGGAAGCGCGGCCCCGCCGAGCTGCGTGACCTGCTTGCTGGCGTCGACGATCACGATCATTCGGTCGGCCGCCGCGGCCACGATCTTCTCGCGCAGCATGGCGCCGCCCTTGCCCTTGATCGCCCGCAATTGCGGATCGAGCTCGTCGGCGCCGTCGATGGCCAGATCGAGCCTTGCCAGCGTGTCGAAGGGAAGCACGGAAGGCCCGCCGCTTCCGCGGCGCGGCCAGTCGGCGAGCGACGTGGCGACGGTTGTCACCTTCAGGCCCGCCGCGACCCGTTCCCCGAGCGCGGCGATGGCGAAGTTCGCCGTCGTGCCGGTGCCAAGGCCGACCAGCATCCCGTCCTCGATCTCGGCGACCGCGGCACAAGCCGCGGCGCGCTTGTGCGCCGCGATGTCGTTCTCGTCGCGCTCGTGCAAATTGCCACGTCGCCTGCTCCATTCTGCGCAGTGACGCCCCGAATCATTTGCATGGATCCCGGTCAGCTGCGCCGTGCTGCCGATAAATGCGACCAATTCGTTCTGGGATCAAACTCGATGCGATCGTTCAGACCGAATGCGTCTACGCGCCATGTCCATTTGATGCAGCGCGTCTCGTCGGAGTTCCCGCGCAATGAGTCAGATGCTGCGAGTCGCGAAATCCTTCGAGACTCCTCGCAACCGCACGCAGGCGGCATTCATCACGCACAAGATGGCGGCAGGATCTTGCCAACCATCCGTCTTCCACAAGCGTTGAGAAAGGACATGTGCAGCGAGGGATCAGAGGATGGCCGAATTCACGCTTCCCAAGAACAGCAAGATCACCAAGGGCCGCGAGTGGAAGGCCGAAGGAGGGCAAGCGCCTGAGGACGTTCAAGATCTATCGCTACGATCCTGACAGCGGCGCCAATCCGCGCTTGGACCGCTACACGATCGACCTCGACAAATGCGGGCCGATGGTCCTCGACGCGCTGATCAAGATCAAGAACGAGATCGACCCGACGCTGACCTTCCGCCGCTCGTGCCGCGAAGGGATCTGCGGCTCGTGCGCGATGAACATGGAAGGCACCAACAGCCTCGCCTGCACGACCCGATCGAGGATCATCAAGGGCGACGTGCAGATCACGCCGCTGCCGCACATGGAGGTGGTCAAGGACCTCGTTCCGGACCTCACCCACGCTATACGCCCAATATGCGCTGATCCAGCCGTGGCTGAAGACTCGAGCCCGGCGCCGTCGCGCGAGCGGCTGCAGTCGCCGGAGGACCGGGCAAAGCTCGACGGTCTTTACGAATGCATTCTCTGCTTCTGCTGCTCCACGGGCTGCCCGAGCTACTGGTGGAACTCCGACCGCTACCTCGGCCCTGCGGTCCTGCTGCAGGCCTATCGCTGGATCGCCGACAGCCGCGACGAGGCGACCGGCGAGCGGCTCGACCAGCTGGAGGACCCATTCCGCCTGTACCGCTGCCACACGATCATGAACTGCACGAACGTCTGCCCCAAGGGGCTCAATCCCGGCAAGGCGATCGCCGAGGAAAAGAAGCTGATCGCCGAACGCGTCCTTTAGGCGATGATTCTCCAGCTGTGTCCCAAACCTCGATCAGCCGGTCGCTTCGTCGGTCTCGCTTAGTCTGGGCCTCTGAAGAGCTAACGTACGTGATAAAGCCGCAGTCCGACCTAGGCGCGAAGCCAATCCATTGCGCCATTCTGCATCTTGAAACCTCATCTTCGCGCGGAACTGGGGGATCGCAAGATATGTGATCCACGCATGCCAGCGAGCGTCGCCCAGGGCCGCAATTCGAGAGAATGCCCCCCGATGACGCAAGTCGAAGATAAGGTCGCGGATGAAACCCGCCGCACTCCAACCTCGAAAGCCTCTCAGATCCAGCGTCAAAAGGACTGGCCTGTGGGTTCGGCCAAGTTCCTTTGAAAGTCTGCCCTCGAAACTCTCATCGTCGCGCCACCGCAAAACGCCTTGGGCACGAATACGAATGAACGAACGATCCGAAGTGTCCAATGAGAGCATCGAATGGAAACGTTGCAAAAGTTCCCAATGTCCGCCCACTGATGAAAAGCGGCGCGAGTGATCAGCGGCTAGTAGGAGACTTGAGCCTCCGTTTGACGGCTTGGGAACCGTTCGTCGTTCCCTGCAATCGGATTGGTTGAAAACAGGAAGCGATGCACGACATCGTTCGGCAACCCCCGCCGTGAAAGGAAACACCATGGAAAATGAGCCTGAAACCATCACCCAGACGAGGGTCCGCCTGTATCGCGAGGCGTTGGCTCAACTTCGTGAGGAGAACGCGTTGAAAGAGGCGGAGGCCGCGACGTCGAAGAAAAACGAGGCTGAAAAGGCGCCGGAAGAACCGCGGCCCGACCACGACGACACGACCACGCACGGAGGGACAGCGCGCGGGGGGAGCGACAAGGCCTAAGTTGAAGACCCGGTTGATGCTTGGTCCGGCATTGCGCTCGAACAACCCGCTCACCTTCCGCAGCAGTCCCAACCGGCCGCCGCGCAGCCGCTGTCCTTGCGGAGTGACTTGCTGAAGTGACCAATTCCGACACGCCGATTGTCACGCGCGGGGAGCAGATGCTCGCCCTGCGAAAGAAGCGGATGGCGGCGGCGCATCCGTTCCTTCGCGGCGGCTTCAGGCCGTTCTTCTTCGGCTCCGCGACATGGGCGGTGATCGCAATAGCGCTTTGGCTTTGCATGTTCGCGGGTGAGATCGTCCTTCCGAGCCGCTTCGGAGGCGTCGCCTGGCATCGTCACGAAATGCTGTTCGGTTTCGTCGGCGCTGCGGTGTCGGGGTTCCTGCTAACCGCAATCCCCAACTGGACGGGCCGACTTCCGATCGCGGGCAAGCCATTGCTGTCGCTGTTCGGATTGTGGGTCTTCGCCCAACTCGCGGTTCTCTTTTCCGCGCTCATCGGCTTCTGGCCGGCGGCAATCTTCGACGTCGGCTTGTTCGTATCCTTGGCGCTGCTCGCCGCACGCGAGGTGATCGCGAGCAATAACCGAAACGTACCGATCGTCGTGCTCGTGCTCTTATTCGGCCTCGCCGATGCCGCCGATTACGCCGGGGCCGCGGGGCTCATCCCCGCGGACGTTGGCTGGCGGGTCGCTGTAGCGCTGGTCGTGATCATGATCTCGATGATCGGAGGCCGGATCATTCCCTCCTTCACCAGGAACTGGATGGTGAAGCGGAAGTTGACGAACGAGCTGCCCACGCAGCCGCAGGCCCTCGACCTTCTAGTGATTGCGTCGACTGCGATCGCCTTGCTCTTCTGGGTCGCCTTCACCGACCAACATCTTTCCGGCGGAATGCTCATCCTCGCTGCGGCGGCGCAGGCGTTGCGGATCTCGCGCTGGGGCGGACTTCGAACGGGTGCCGACCCATTGGTCCTGGTCCTTCACCTGGGCTATTTATGGGTCCCGATAGGACTCCTCTTGCTTGGCCTATCGGTCGCCGGACTTGACCTCCCTCAAAGCGCCGGTGTGCACGCGCTGACTGCCGGCGCAATGACGACGATGATCCTAGCGGTGATGACGCGCGCGAGTCTTGGCCACACTGCGCGGGAGCTAAAGGCGTCCCCGATTACGATCGTCGGATACGCCTGTGTGACGATCGGCGCGACGCTGCGGGTTTCCGCGTCCCTCGGTCTTGGGCCTTATGGAATTATACTGGTTATTGCGGGCCTTTTCTGGGGCGCGGCCCTTTTGCTTTTTCTGATCGTATATCGCCCTATCCTGTGGCGCCCCCGGCTTGGTGAACCGAGATGATCAACGCCTCTCGAGGTTTCCGCTAACCATAGGCTATTCGATCCTGTAGCAATTGGCCGCCATGTACTGCGCCTCTTGCGCGGTGACTAAGAAGCTTCCATCCGCTTCGCGCTCCGCTTTCCGTCCGTCGAAAAGTAAGAACGTCATGTTCTTGTCGTCGCAGTTGTAGCGGATGCTGGGGATGCGCTCCTGTTCCTTCCCACGCTTCCATTCGTCGATCATTTCCAGCCACGCCGACCCCGGCGATCTGAATATCAGCGCGTTCGAGAGCGCCTGGCTGGTCGAGTCCCCAGGAGGCCCGTTGGTCGAGAATTCCGCAAAAACAGGGAAAACAGGGCGGTGAGAGCGGTTATCGACTACCTGCTTCGCGCACCAGCCCTCCCATTGTCCAGCTCGAAACACAGGTAACAGAAAGTTCCTAGGACATGGGTGACAACCCCGCTCGTTCCAGCGCCTTGCGCTCCGCTCAACTTGCTGGGAATGGTCACGCGCAATGTTCGACCGGATTCAGCGCGCAGATGAAATCCCGGCAAGCGAACCTCGGCACGTCATCGACGAAGTCCTGAGAGGGGATCGCCCCGCCATCATTCGCGGCTTGGCCGCAAATTGGCCGTTCGTTCGCGAGGCGTTGCAGTCCAACGAAGCAGCAGTCGCCTACCTTGAACAATTCTACAACGGCACGCCCGTGAACACGGTGGTCGCACCCCCGTCCGAGCATGGCCGGCTATTCTACCAAAACGATTCGAAGGAGCTCAACTACCGCGAAGCGCCGCAGCAGCTTTCAAACGTGCTGAAGGGGCTGCTGCAGCAACATGCATCGGGTGAACCGCTCGGAATCGCAATTCAGGCGATCTCCGCTTCCGACTGCCTCCCGGGCCTGGAAGACGACAATCCGAACCCATTCGTTCCGGAAGCAACAAGTGCTCGTGTCTGGATCGGCAACCGAGTCACTGTCGCACCGCACTTCGACGTCGCGGACAACCTTGCGTGCGTGATTGCAGGGCGCAGGCGTTTCATCCTTTTTCCACCCGAGCAGACCCCCAACCTCTATCCCGGCCCGATGGATGCTACGCCGGCCAACGTCCCGATCAGCATGGTCTCGCTGGACGAGCCCGAGTTCGATCGCTTCCCCCGCTACCGGGACGCTTTGGACGCCGCTGTGGTCGCCGAGCTGGAACCAGGTGACGCCATCCATATTCCTTACATGTGGTGGCACGGCGTCCAATCGCTCGCGGGCCTAAACGTGTTGATGAACTATTGGTGGAACCTTGATGAGGTTGCGGCTCGACATCCTTACGGCGCGCTGCTTCACCTCACCTTCGTCCTTTACCGGGATATGCCGAGGGATCATCGCAAGGCCTGGCGCACTCTTTACGATCATTATGTCTTTCAATCCGGCGGCGACCCAATGGAGGGGCTGGCACCTGGCCAGCAATACCGCGGACGGTCGGTGGATCCTGACAGCGTTGCCCAGCTGAAGGACGCCCTTCGGCGTATCCTGGCTGGGTAATCGGCTCCAGCCTTCTTCAAGTGCAGTTTTTCCCTGCGAGTGCCGGTCGCGGTGGGGGTTCGAGTCCCTCAGCCGTCACCATGTCCGCAGTGGAGATCGATCATTTCCACTTGAGCGTGGCGGGGAAGCGGTGCTCCTCGGCGCCGGTACGCACGGTGATCGTCAGCAGCTGATCCGCTTTCCGCTGAAAGACCGCCTTCGGCATATCGAAGAGATAATAGCCGCCCCATGCTTTGTTCGGCTCGACGTTCAGTTGAACCAACAGCTGGTCGATCGAATCAAGAAGGGTCGCTCCCGGAAGCGTCAATTCATCGACGCGATGATCATGGCCCCCAACTCCCGACACAGCACTGCCAGGCGTCGCCGCTCCGGGAGACATCGACTGGACGGTCGCTCCTCCGTTCGTTTGCTGGGCGAGGGCGGAGAGGTTGTTCCTCGTCCTGATGTCATTGGCATAGTAATGCTGCATCTCGCGCTCGACGAGCTCGCGACCGTCCTCCATCTGGGCGACCGGAACGGGCTTGAGCACGGTTCCGTCCGACAGGCTGAGCGTCACGTCGTCGGGGCCGAACTGGAATGGCTCATTGCCGAGGTTCATGACGAGGACTCTGACTGTGCCGCGCTCGTGGATGTCGTTGCCCGGAGCGATCAGTCGAACCAGCGCGACCTTCGTTCTGTCATCCGCGGCTTCGAGTTCGCCATAACCGTGGAGCAGCTTGCCGCTTGGAGGAGCGGCGAGGATGATTCGGTATGCGCCGGCGACGACGGGGCTTGCCGCGAACGAAAGAGCTACGCCGGCCGCTAAGAGCAAGGCGCGGTTCACGGAATCAACGCCTTAAGGATTGGCTCGACCCAGCGCTGGTTCGGCATGTCCCACACCACAAAATCGCCTTCGAACTGCCAATAGGCCCAGCCGAAGCCGTGGCGCTCGGCTTCACTGCGCACCCCTTGAGTGTAAGCGGCGCGAAGCTCGATCGGTGTCCCACTCTTGTCGTAGGCGCCGAACTCCCCGAGCAGGATCGGACGATGGTTGGCCGCCGCCCAGGTCGCCACCTTGTCGAAATCGGAGCGAACAGCCGCGCGGTCCTGATCGCTGCCCCAGCTGATCCCATGAAGCTTCTGGATTTCTGGGCCGACCCAGGTCGCGCCCTGGTGGGTGAAATGGAACGGCTCGTAATAGTGAAAGGTGACGAGCAGGTTCGGGTCGGATGGAAGCTTGAACAGCGGCAAGTCGTTGAGGCTGTTCCAGTGGGTCGGACCGACCACCACGATTCGGCTCGGGTTGGATTGACGGACGACGGCGAGCTCCTCAGCGAACAGCCTGTTCCAGGGGACGCCGTTGAGTTTGTCGTGGGGCTCGTTGAGGATTTCGAATGCAACATTGTGCGGCGCATCGGTGAAGCGCGGCGCGACCTGTCGCCAGAACGCTGTCAGCTTCGTTCGGCAGACGTCGAGGATCTCGGAGCATGGATTGAAGTCATGCTCGTCGATGATGACTCCGAGACCGGCCTTCTGTGCCTGGCCGACGGCTTCGTCGAGCTTGGCGAGCCAGGCGGGATCGAGCCGGTTCTTGCGCATCCATGTGGCTGAAGGCCTGGAGGACGAGCCGAACGAAATCGAAACCCGCCTTATGGATCTGGTCGAAGTGGCGCCATTCGAAGCGGCGCTTCCCGCTGTCCCCCCAATAAGGGTCATAGCCGAGCAGGTTGACTCCGCGGTGGAAGGGCTCGTTGGCCTGGGTCGAGCAACGGCTTCGGGGGAGAGTCGGCGCAATGCGGGCGCGGCGCCGAACATTGCGAATGCCAAGACGAGGTACGCAAAGAAATGCCGCAAGCGCATTGCGCTCTCCCGCTGCCGAGCTTGATCCGATGATAGCGCTATCATTTAGCATTAGGTCAAGCGCTCCGTGACGAGCTGAGGGGGAAGAGGTGATCCGAGTTGGCCTGATCGGATATGGCCTAGCCGGCGCCGTTTTCCACGAGCCGCTGATCCGCGCGTGCGATGCGCTCGAGCTGACCGCTGTTCTCACTTCGCGCGATCATCCACTAAAAGTGGGATCCATCGGCGATCTATTTGAACTCGCCGATCTCGTCGTGGTCGCTTCACCGAACCAGACCCATTTCGAATTGGCCAAAAGAGCGCTCCAGGCGGCGAAGCACGTGATCGTCGACAAGCCGTTCACAATCACGCTCGAGGAAGCTGACGAACTGATCCTCATCTCCAAACAGAGCGAGCATATTCTGAGCGTGTTTCAGAACAGACGGTGGGACGGCGATTTCCTGACGGTGAAGCGGATCGTTCCGAAGCTTGGCGGCGTGCTCCTGTTCGAGGCGAACTGGGATCGTTTTCGCCCAACCCCCAAAGGTGGTTGGCGAGAGGAGCCAGCGCCCGGTGCGGGGCTGTTCAACGACCTCGGTCCGCATCTCATCGATCAGACGCTCCGGCTATTCGGGATGCCGAAGTCGGTCGACGCCGATATCGGCACTCAGCGCGACGGGGCGAAGGTCGACGACTATTTCGACGTGACGTTACACTATGGAGCGATGCGCGCTTGCCTGCGCTCGTCCAGTGTCGCCGCCGCACCGCGCCCGCGCTTTGCAGCGCACGGGGTCGCGGGCTCGTTCGTTAAGAAAGGACTTGATCCGCAGGAAGCGCAGCTCAAGGCGGGCATTCAGCCGACCCACCCCGATTACGGCTTCAACTCGTCGGACGGCACGCTCACCCGAGCCAACGGAAGCATCACGAGCGTGCCGACGGAACGCGGCAACTATCTCGACTTCTATCATGGCATTGCGGCGGCAATCCTCGAAGGAGCACCGACACCCGTCGCGCCCAATGATGCCCGCTACGCCTTGCTTCTTATCGACCTCGCTCGCCGCGCTTCGGCGCTGGGGCAGCTTTTGCCTGTTCCGGCCGCCAGTTCGACGGGAGAGTGAGAGCCGGAAGCCTCACCATCACATTGCTCCGAAGGTCAGCCGAAGAGGCGCCCAGCATCAACGTGTAATTGCCCGGAGCGATGCGCCAGGAATGCGCGCCCTCGTCGAAGGTAGCGAGCAGCCGCGGGTCGACGTCAAGGCTGAGAGTCTCAGTCGCGCCGGGCGCGAGCTCGACCTTGCTAAAGCCCACCAAACGCTTGGGCGCTTCCCACCCGCCCGCTGCTGGTGACGCATAGATCTGGCCGACCGCCATCCCTGCACGGGCTCCGCTGTTGCGAAGCGTGAACTGCACATGGAGAGCGCCATTCGGCCCAGCAGCCGCGCTCACCGGCCCGTAGTCGAAGCTCGTGTAGGAAAGGCCGTGGCCGAACGGGAATAAAGGCTTGAGCTTGTTGCGGTCGACCCACTTATAGCCAACGGCCGCACCTTCGCTGTAGGGCAGCGTGAACTGGTCCATCTCCGAATTGCTGCCCGGCCGCACCGGCCGAGGGAGCTGCGAATTCAGCGGCATAGAAGGTCACCGGCAAATGACCCGAGGGGTTTACCCGGCCAGTGAGGACGTTCGCGATCGCCGCGCCGCCTTTCGTTCCGGGATACCATGCCTCGAGGATCGCCGGCACGCGCGCAGCCCACGGCATCGCCACTCCAGCGTTGGTCTCGAGCACAACGGCGGTGCGTGGATTTGCTTCCGCAACGGCTTCGATGACGAAGTCCTGGATTCCGTCGAGCTTCATTGGCACGTCGATCAATTCGCTCGACCATTGCGTAGCAAAGACGATCGCGACGTCAGCCAGCCTGGCGGCTGCTGCTGCGGCGGCCGGATCGGCTCCGTCGAGGAAGGTCACGCTGGCGTTCGGAAGGAGCTTCTGCAGCGCCTGCACGGGCGACGATGGGAAATATGTGACCGGTCCTGGCCAGCCGGTCGGCTCGAGGCCCGCCACGGCATTGCCGCCAAGCGGATAGACCAATGATGAGCCGCTGCCGGCAAGCACGCCCTTGTCGGCATGGCCGCCGATCACGACGATCCTGCGCGCGCTGAGCGGAAGCAAGTTGCCCTCGTTCTTCAGGAGCACGATGCCTTGCTCTGCATCGGCCTTGCTGACTGCTTCGTCGGCGGCATAGTCGATTGCGCCGCTCGCGGGCACCGGATCGTCGACCGCGCCCGTCGCGTAAAGCGCTCGGAGAACTCGGCGCGCCATGTCGTCCAGCCGCGACTTTGGCACGTTCCCCGACGCAACAGCGTCCTTCAACAATGAGCCGAGGTACGGCTTGTCGTCGAACGGCCATCCCGATTGCTGATCCAGCCCGTTCTCAACCGCCTTCACACTGCTGTGAACGGCTCCCCAGTCGCTCATCACATAACCGCGGAAGCCGAAGTCACCCTTCAGCACTTGGTTGAGAAGCCAATCATTCTCGCAGGCGAAATCGCCGTTGACCTTGTTGTACGAGCACATGGTCGACCCGGGATCGCCGCGCTCGATGGCGAGCTGGAACGCCAGCAGGTCGGACATACGCGCGGCGGCAGGATCAATCCGTGCGTCATGGCCCTTTCGGCCGGTCTCAAGGTCGTTGAGCGCATAATGTTTGGTCGTCGAGATGATGTGATTCGACTGGATCCCGGCGATCTCCGAACCGACGATGGTGCCGGCCAGCAGCGGATCCTCGCCAGCATATTCGAAGTTGCGGCCGTTTCGCGGATCGCGCTCAAGATCAACTCCGCCGGCGAGCATGACGTTGAAGCCGGAATTGCGAGCTTCTGATCCGATCATCCGGCCGCCCTGAAAGGCGATGTCGGGGTTCCAAGTGGCCGCGGTGGCAATACCTGAGGGAAGCGAGGTGCGCTCGCGCTTGACTGCGGCACCGCCTTGAGTTGCGACTCCAACGCCTGCGTCCGTCTCAAATTGCGGGGGAATGCCGAGCCGCGCAATCCCCGGAACATAGCCCGCCGAGCCGTAGCGAGCCTCGGCGGGCGGCTTCTTGCCCTGCCAGTCGCTCGCGAAATAGCCGAAAACGAGCTGCAGCTTCTCGTCCGTCGTCATCTTGCTGAGCGTCGATTGAGCGCGCTGATCGGGGCTGAGCTGCGACGATTGAGCTTGCGCAACTGCGGCAGCTGCGAACGCTACAGCCGCTTCGGCAAGCCATCGGGCGCGTGAGCGTGACGTCGTCTTCATATCCATCTCCCCTCAGTGCGCCCGGATCGCGCATCCACGCTTGACACTAACCATGTGCGAGGCCGATTGGTAGCGCTACCAATCCTTTCGCCGAGAGCATTTTCGTTACAATGGGATCCATGGCCGCGATGCTTCCTGAGGACGCCGCACGCGCAACTCTCGCGGGCCGCTTATTACTCGACGAAGGCCCCACTCCAGTCATCATTCGCGACGGCGTCGTCGAGGACATTTCCAGCGCCGCTCCGACCATCGCGGACCTCATGGATTTGGCCGAGCCGGCCTCCGTTTTGGGAGAGAGGCTGTTTGCGATCGACGATCTTCCAGATCAAAGCATCCTCGCTCCCGTCGATCTTCAGTCGGTCAAAGCCGCCGGCGTGACCTTCGCAATCTCGGCGATCGAGCGAGTCATCGAGGAACGGGCGCGCGGCGACTTCCGGAGCGCCGCCGAAATGCGCAGGAAGCTCGAGCAAAGGATCGGCGGCGCCATTCGCTCGGTGGTTCCCGGGACCGACGCCGCATCGCGCCTCAAGGAAGCGTTGATCGAGGACGGTCTTTGGTCGCAATATCTCGAAGTCGCGATCGGTCCGGACGCCGAGATTTTTACAAAGACGGCACCGCTCGCGAGCGTCGGCTGGGGCGCCGAGATCGGCGTTCGATCCGAATTCGAGCTGGAACAATCCCGAGCCCGAGGTGGTCCTCGTGGTGAACAGCCGCGGCGAAATCCGCGGCGCAACCTTGGGCAACGACGTCAATCTTCGCGATTTCGAAGGGCGAAGCGCGCTGCTTCTGAGCAAGGCCAAGGACAATAACGCCTCGTGCGCGATCGGGCCGTTCGTCCGGCTCTTCGACGACGACTTCACGCTCGATGATGTACGCTCCGCAATTGTCGAGCTCGACATCGTCGGCGCAGACGGATTTCACCTGCGGGGCCAAAGCCGGATGAGCGAGATCAGCCGCGATCCGGAAGATCTGGTTCGCCAGGCAATGAGCGAGCATCATTATCCGGACGGCTTCGTGCTGTTCCTCGGCACCTTGTTTGCACCGACCGAGGACCGCGACGAACCAGGGCGCGGATTCACGCACAAAATCGGCGACGAAGTACGAATTTCCAGCCCGAAGCTCGGCACGCTCGCTAATCGGGTTGCGACGTCGCGCGATGCACCTGCCTGGAAATTCGGGACCCGTGCATTGATGCGAAACCTCGCCGCTCGCGGATTACTCAAAGCGGCGACTTCGTGACCGACACACTGACCCACCTTATCAATGGCGAGGCGGTTTCGGCCGAAGCCTCCGGCGAAAGCCTCAATCCGTCTAATCTCGACGATGTCGTCGCGCGCTACCCGAAGGCCGGTGAAGCAGAGGTCAATGACGCGGTGAAAGCCGCGCGCGCCGCATTCGCCGGCTGGTCGGAAGCGTCACCGGAAGTTCGCTCCGACGTGCTCGACAGGGCCGGATCGCTGATCATGGCCCGAGCGAAGGAGCTCGGTGAACTTCTTTCCCGAGAGGAAGGAAAGACTCTCGCCGAAGGGACCGGCGAGGTCATGCGCGCCGCGCGCATTTGCAAATATTTCGCGGGCGAGGCTCTCCGAAGGCATGGCCAGACGCTGGAGTTGACGCGGCCCTCGATCGACGTCGAGACCTATCGCGAGCCGGTCGGAATCTTCGGCCTGATCACGCCCTGGAATTTCCCGATCGCAATCCCCGCGTGGAAGGCCGCTCCTGCCCTCGCCTTCGGCAATACGGTGGTTTTGAAGCCCGCAACTCCAACGCCAGCGATTGCGCATGCGTTCGCGCAAATCCTGATCGAGGCCGGTGCTCCTCCGGGCGTGTTTAACCTCGTCATCGGCGAAGGCGGAGTCGGGCGGGCGATCGTCGGTCATCCCGATATCGACGGAATTTCGTTCACCGGGTCGCAGACGGTGGGAGCGAGCGTCGCCGAAGGTGCTGCAAAGCGCCAGGCCCGCGTTCAGCTCGAGATGGGCGGCAAGAACCCACTCGTAATCCTCGACGATGCCGATCTCGACCGAGCGGTCGCCTGCGCAATCGACGGCGCTTTCTTTTCGACAGGCCAGCGCTGCACCGCTTCGTCACGGATCATCGTCACCGAAGGAATTCACGACCGCTTCGTCGAGGCGCTCGCAGAGCGGGCGAAGTCGCTACGCGTCGGCGACGCGCTCGATCCACAAACGCAGATCGGACCAGCAGTCAGCGAAGAACAGCTCGAGCAGAATCTTCGCTACGTCGGAATCGCGCGCGACGAGGGTGGCAAGGTTCTTACTGGTGGAGACGCTCTCAATCTCGACAAGCGCGGCTATTATATGGCGCCCACGGTGATCGCCGGCACCGCGCCCGACCAGCGCATCAATTGCGAAGAGGTCTTCGGCCCCGTTGCGAGCATTGTGAAAGTCCGTGATTACGAAGAAGCGCTCGAGATCGCCAACCGCGGGCAGTTCGGGCTTTCCGCAGGCATCATCACCAATTCGCTGAAGCACGCCCGGCACTTTCGGCGCAACGTCCGCGCCGGCATGGTGATGATCAACCTGCCGACTGCAGGGGTCGATTATCACGTGCCATTCGGAGGCACGCGCAAATCAAGCTACGGCGCTCGCGAGCAGGGGTTCGCGGCCGTGGAATTCTACACGCAGACGAAGACGGTTTACGTCGGGGGGTAAAGTGCTGGCTCAAAGTGACGATATGCGCGCTGTCTATCCGAGCCTGCGCAACAAGAGGGTGCTGATCACTGGCGGCGGTTCGGGAATCGGTGCCGGAATCGTCGAGGCATTCGCCCGGCAAGGCTCCGACGTCACGTTCATCGACGTCCAGGACGGCGATTCCGAGGAACTGGCCGAGAGCAGCGGAGCGCGTTTCAAGCGCGTTGATCTAGTCGACATTGGAAAGACTGCGCGATGCATCGAGGCGCTGGTCGACGAGGGCGGCCCGATCGACGTGCTCGTCAACAACGCCGCCAACGACGACCGGCACAAGATCGACGACGTGACCGAGCATTATTGGGACGATCGGCTGAACGTGAACCTCAAGCACCAATTCTTCTGCGCTCAAGTCGGTCGTTCCGGGAATGCGGAGAAATGGCGGCGGCGCGATCGTCAATCTCGGCTCCATCAGCTGGCACCTCGCCCTCCCCGAACTGGTCCTCTACCAGACCTGCAAAGCGGCGATCGAAGGGATGACCCGAGCGCTCGCTCGCGATCTCGGCCCGCGACAATATCCGAGTCAACTGCGTCGTTCCCGGCAACGTGAAGACCCCGCGGCAGATGCAATGGTATACGCCGGAAGGTGAAGCGCAGATCGTCGAAGCGCAGTGCCTCAAGGGCCGCATAGTTCCGGAAGATGTGGCAGCGCTGGTGCTGTTCCTCGCTTCGGCCGATGCGCGATTGATCACGGGGCACGAATATTTCGTCGACGCCGGGTGGCGCTGATGGCGACCGAGCCGAAGGTCGTCTGGAATCTCGAAGCCGAGCTCGGCGAGGGACCGGTGTGGGTCGAGCGCGACCAGGCCTTGTGGTTCGTCGACATCAAGAAGCAGCAGGTCCATCGCTACGATCCCGCGAGCGGGTCGAAGGAAAGCTGGGACGCGCCCGAGCAGGTCGGCTTCATCGTCCCGGCCGAGCGCGGCGGATTCGTCGCCGGGCTGCAGTCCGGCCTGTTCCATTTCGACGAGACGAGCGGCGGCTTCGAGCGCATCGTCGAGGTCGAGCCGGACAGGCCCGACAACCGCCTGAACGACGGAGTGGTCGATCCGAAAGGACGGCTCTGGTTCGGAACGATGGACAATGGCGAGAAAGCGAAAACCGGCGCTTTCTATTGCTTCGCCGATGGCGAGGTGACGCGCACGCGGAATCGACGAAATCGCGATCACGAACGGTCCGGCCGTCTCGCCCGACGGGCGGAATGCTCTATTTCGTCGACACGCTCAAAGGCACGATCGAGGCGGCGGACATCCGCGACGATGGCACGCTCGGCGAGCCGCCGGCCATTCGTCAAGGATCGATCCCAAAGACGGCCATCCCGACGGGCCGACGATCGACAGCAACGGGTATCTTTGGATTTCGCTGTACGCCGGCTGGGAGGCGCTGCCGTTATCTCGCCAGTTGGCGAACTCGTCGAGCAAGTCCGCTTTCCAGTCGCGAACATCACCAAGATCGCGTTCGGCGGGACGGATCTGCGCACCGCTTATGCAACCACTGCGCGCCAGCTGCTGAGCCCGATGACATCGCCAAGCAGCCGCAGATCGGAGACCTGTTCGAGTTCCGAGTCGACGTGCCTGGAGTGCCATGCCCCCTCGTCCGTTACTGATCCATTCCGCCCTGCTGCTTGCGTCGAGTGCAGGCGCCGCCCCGACGATCGACCCTCAATTCGCCGACCACGCGGTTATCCAACGCGGCAGGCCGATCGTGTTGAGCGGCACGGCCTCACCTGGTGAGCAGCTCAAAGTCGCTCTTGCGGCGAGCAGAAGAGCATGACGGCGGACGCCAATGGCCGGTGGCAGGCGAGATTCGCTCCGCGCCGCGCCGGCGGCCCACTATAGATTAGGGTCAGTGGCAGCAGCGGCGAGGCGGGCGCCGACGATATCGTGGTCGGCGACGTCTGGCTCTGCTCGGGCCAGTCGAACATGGAATATCCGCTGCGCCGGGCGCTGGGTGGCGACGGCGAGGTGCAAGGCTCGGCCGACGATGGCCTTCGAGTGATGAAGGTCCCGCAGCAGCTTGCGGACCAGCCGCAGTCCGAGTTCGCGAGCGCTCCGGCTTGGCAGCGCGCAGCGCCCGAATTGGTGAAGGACTTCTCGGCCGCCTGCTATTTCCTCGCCCGCGATCTTCGCTCAACCGAGAAGGTCCCGATCGGGGCAATCGATGACACGTGGGGCGGAACGCCGATCCGCGCCTGGATGGAGGAGAGTTCGGTCCGGTCGAGCGGCGGCGAAAAGGCGGCCGACACTGTCGATCTCAATCGCTCGGATCCGGCGGCAGCCGTCCGGCAATTCAGTGCCGAGTGGGGAATTTGGTGGCGTTCGAAGACTGGCGACAAGGCTGGCGCGGAACCGTGGAACGCGAGCAATCGACTGACTTGGAATCCCGTCCCGTCCTTATCCTACTGGGACATGTGGGGGCCCGAATGGAAGGCATGGATCGGTGCGATCTGGGCGCGCGAGCAAGTGTCGCTAACTCCCGCAGAAGCCGCCCAGTCCGCAACGCTGTCGCTAAGTGCCGTCGACGACATCGATCAGACGTTCGTCAACGGTATCGCCGTGGGCGGCAAGAACGATCCGTCAAATCCCCGCCTCTATCCCGTAGCGAAAGGCGTGCTCAAAGCGGGAACGAATGAAGTCCTCATCTATGCGCGCAATCTCTGGGGCCTGGGAGGGTTCAAAGGTCCGGCAGACCAGTTCGCGCTGACATTTGCAGACGGCCATTCGAAAGCGCTTAAGAACGGTTGGCAATATTCGAAGATCGCCAATTCCGTCGGGCAGCCGCCCACCGCGCCGTGGGAAGGCTCATCCGGCGTTTCGACCATCTACAACGCGATGGTTGCCCCGCTCGGATCGCTCGGGATCAAAGGAGTCGCCTGGTACCAGGGCGAAGCGGACGTGGGCCAAAGCGGCTATGACAAGCGCCTTGCCGCCTGGATTGCAAATTGGCGCACGCAATTTCGCGATGCGCAGCTTCCGTTTCTGATCGTCGGTCTCGCCGGCTGGGGCAAACCCGTGCCGAGTCCGGTCGAAAGCGACTGGGCATCGTTGATCGACGAGCAAAGGCTCGCAACCGAGCGCGATCCACGAAGCGCGCTCATCAGCGCGATCGATCTTGGCGAACCCAACGACATCCATCCCGCCAACAAGCAGGAGGTCGGGAGGCGCCTGGCTCTCGCGGCGCACAAACTCGTCTATCGCGACGGCGGAGCGCTCGGACCAGTAGCGGTCGATGCAACGCTCTACACGGCGAATATGGTGACCGTGCGTTTCTCAAAGCCGCTTCAGGCGCTGGGCGGAGCGGGCCCGATCGGCTTCGAACTCTGCGGCGGCGAGCCGCGGCAGTGCCGTTTCGCGACCGCTCGTATCGAAGGAGCAAAGGTGGAGATTGACGTGCCCGAGGGATTTTGGCCGCGGGAAGTTCGCTTCGCGTGGGCCGATTATCCGATCGTGAACCTCTACGATCGCGACATGCTTCCGGCGCCCGTATTCAAGCTGCCGGTTCTAGTGATTGTGACGGGGCGTCCTCACTGAAGTTCCACGATATTTAATTGCGAACTCAAGCACAGCACCGGCCGATAGCTGTCCCGTCTTCTCGCGAAAGACTTCTTCCCAAGGCGTGTTGCTCGGCGGAACTGGAGGCGGCGCTTCAGCCTTTCGGCGCGCGATCTCATCGTCATCGACGAGCGCATTGCATGTTCCGCAATTAAGATCGATTCGGATCATATCGCCGGTTCGGAGCCAGCTCAGTCCGCCACCGGCGGCGCTCTCTGGTGATGCATTGAGAATCGAAGGGCTGTCGGAAGTACCCGACTGCCGCCCGTCGCCGAGCGTAGGCAAGCTCTGCACGCCGTGCTGGAGAAGCGCGTCCGGCGGCTGCATGTTCACCACTTCCGCCGACCCAGGCCAGCCGAGAACGCCCGATCCTCGGATCACCAGGATACAATTCTCGTCAATGTCGAGCGACGGATCGTTGATCCGGTGATGATAGTCGTCGGAGCCGTCGAACAGGATCGCCCGTCCCTCGAACACACCTTCATCGTCCGGCCGCGAAAGATAACGCTTGCGAAATTCCTCGCTGATCACACTCGTCTTCATGATCGCGAACTCGAACAGGTTGCCGCTGAGCACGAGGAAACCGGCGCGCTCCTTGAGCGGCGCCGAATATGGAAAGATCACCTCACGGTCGGTCGCCTCGCGGCCTTCGAGATTCTCCGCCTGCGTTCGCCCGGTGCAAGTGAGTGCAGAGCCGTCGATCTTGCCGGCATGAAGAAGCTCCCACATCACTGCTGGAACGCCGCCCGCCCGGTGGAATCGCTCGCTCAGGAATTGCCCCGCGGGCTGCATGTTCACCAGCAAAGGAACGTCGTAGCCGTGCTTCATCCAGTCCTTCGCGCCGATGTCGATACCGGCATGCCGAGCCATCGCCACGATGTGCGGCTGCGCGTTCGTCGACCCGCCGATTGCCGCATTCACGACGATCGCGTTGAGGAAGGCCTCTCGAGTGAGGATCGTCGACGGGCGCAAGTCCTCATAGGCCATGTCGACGATCCGGCGGCCGGTCTCATATGCCATGTGCGCGCGCTCGCGGTACGGCGCCGGAATCATTGCTTGGCCGGGCAGCGACATTCCGAGCGCCTCGCTGATGGAATTCATCGTCGAGGCCGTGCCCATCGTGTTGCAATGGCCGAGTGAGGGCGCGGAATCGCTGGCGCGGCGGATGAATTCTTCCTCGTTGATCTCACCCGCGCCCAGCAGCCGGCGCGAGCGCCAGATGACCGTTCCCGATCCGACCAGTTCCCCGTCGTGCCAGCCATCGAGCATCGGGCCGCCGTTCAGCGTGATCGCCGGAATATCGACACTCGCCGCCGCCATGATCGAGGCGGGCGTGGTCTTGTCGCATCCAGTCGTCAGAACGACCGCGTCGATCGGATAGCCGCTCAGGATTTCAACTAGACCTAAGTAGGCGAGATTGCGGTCGAGGGCTGCCGTCGGACGCCGGCAATTCTCGAAGATCGGGTGCATTGGGAATTCCATTGGAATCCCGCCTGCGTCGCGAATTCCCGCTTTCACTCGCTCGACCAGTTTCACATGGACCCGGTTGCACGGGACGAGGTCGGAGCCGGACTGGGAGATTCCGATTATTGGTTTACCGGACCGAAGCTCCTCACGAGTGAAGGCGTCGTTCATGTAGCGCTCGAGGTAGAGCGCGGTCATGTCGGGTCGCCCCGGCGCGTCGAACCATTCGCGCGATCGGAATGGCCGGACTGGCTCTCGATCGGTCATCGGAGCGCCCTTGGGTTCACCCCTCCATCTGCTCCAGTTCCTTGCCGCGAGTTTCGTGCACCAGCTTCTGCACCAGGAAGTAGCTGATGACCGCGCACACGCCGTAGAATGTATAGCTGATCGTAAGGCCGAGCTTCGCGGCCATCACCGGGAAGCTGAACGAGATCAGGAAGTTCGAGAACCACTGGACGAACCCGCACACGGCGAGCGCCGATCCACGGATCTGGTTGGGGAACATCTCGCCGAGCATCACCCACATCACCGGTCCCCAGCTGAAGTTGAAGAAGATCACGTAGAGGTTGGCGGCGACCACTGCGAGCGTGCCGAGGTCCTTCGACAAAACGAGATTGCCCTTGGGATCGAGCGAGCCGTGGCTGAACGCATAGACCATTGCGAACAAGGTGACCGCCATGCCCGCCGAGCCGATCAGGAGCAGCGGCTTGCGGCCGACCTTGTCGATGACTGCGATGGTCACGAAGCAGGCCGCGATCGAGACTGCGCCGGAGACGATGTTGATCGCCAGCGACTGGCTCTCGGTGAATCCGGCCAGCTGCCAAAGCGTCGCGCCATAATAGAAGATGACGTTGATTCCGACGAACTGCTGGAACACGGCCAGCATGATCCCGGCCCAGACGATCGGGCGAATTCCGAGCAATCCCTTTCCCTTGATGTCGCTCAGCCGCGGGCGGTGATCGTCGCTGAAGGTGGCGCGGATCTCGTCGAGCTTCGCCCGGGCCACATTTGCCCCGAACAGGCTGGTGAGAACGCTCTCCGCTTTGTCGATTCGGCGCTTGGAAACGAGGTAACGCGGGCTTTCCGGGATCATGAAGAGCGCGACGAGGAAGATCGCTGCCGGGATCGCCTGCATCAGGAACATCCAGCGCCAGGCCTCGATTCCGCCCCAGAACGTCGCCGTCGAAACGCCCGCGCCCTGCGCAAGGAAATAGTTCACGAGGAATGCAGCGGTCAGGCCGGTAATGATCATGATCTGCTGAACGGTCGTCAGCCGGCCGCGAATTTCGGCAGGCGCGACTTCCGAGATGTAGGCGGGCGAGAGCACGCTCGCCGCGCCCACCGCCATTCCTCCGCAGATGCGCGCCAGGACGAAGACGATCTGCAAGGTCGCAGACGCCCTGCACGAGCGCACCGGCAAGGAAGAGCGCGGCGGCGAGCATCATCGTGTTGCGGCGGCCGATGATGTCGGCGAGGCGGCCCGGCGAAGAACGCGCCGATGAAGCAGCCGATGAGCAGCGATGCGACGGTGAAGCCAAGGCCGTTGGTTGGCGACCAGCTGCCCGGCACGAGGTTGAATGCCTGCGTCAGCCCGTCCTGCGTGCCGTTCACGGCGCCGCTGTCGTAACCGAACAGAAAGCCGCCGATCGTGGCGACGGCGACGATCGCGCCGATGAACCCCATGTTCGCCCGCTGCGGGCTCGCTTCAACCATTCATCTCTCCCCTACGCTGAGCCTCAGCGCTGTTAGCGGTAACACGCGCTCTTCGCCGACGCGCAACGGCCTAGCTCGCTTTTGCGCTTTGCGCGTTTTCGATTTGCGCGCGCCCGGCGGCGGCCCCGACAATTCGCGAATGATCATCGCGTGGCTGAGCACCCGCTCGGCGAACTTGTGCGGAGCGCCCGAACGGCGGCGGCGCAAATCGGCGATCAGCAGTTCGAGCGCGGCTTCCGCCATCGCCGCGATCGGCTGCTTGACCGTCGTCAGCTCGGGCCAGACGCTGGTCGCAAGCGCGGTGTCGTCGAAGCCGACGATGCTGAGGTCGTCGGGAACGTCGAGGCCGCGGCGATGCGCGACGCTGATCGTCGCTGCCGCCATGTCGTCATTGCTGGCGAAGATCGCGGTCGGCGCGATCGGGCCGCGCCAGCAGCCGCTCACCCGCGGTGAGGCCCGAGCGATAGCTGAAATAGCCCTGCTCGACCGGCCGCCTTGTCGCAGTCGAGCCCGGCTTCGGTCAGCGCGTCGCAAAAACCTCGGTAGCGGTCGTGGCTCGCGATATGGTTCGGGTGGCCCTTGATGAAGCCGATGTTGCGATGCCCGAGATCGAGCAGATAGCGAGTCATCTCCATCGCCGCGGCATGATCGTCGATGCGCACGTTGAGGCTATCGTCGCGCGGCGCGCCCATCGCGACGGTCACGACCGGGAATCTGCCATCGCGTCAAGCTCGGCCAGGATCGGCTGCGATTCCGACAAGCGGCGGCGGCAGGATCACGCCTTCGACGTCGCTGGTGGCGAAGCGCCGAGTGACTTCGGCCTGCTCGTCGGCATCTTCCGATTCGCAGGATTCGATGACCAGGTGGACGCCCGCGCTTCGCGCGGCGTGGAGCGCGCCGATCAGGAATTGCGCGAGATAGCCGGCGCTGGGGTTGGCGTAGAGCAAGCCGATGTGCGTCGCTTGCCCGGCCGCAAGGCTGCGCGCGGCGGTGTTGGGCGAATAGTTGAGCTGCTCGATCGCCTCGAGCACCGCGGCGCGCGTCGATTCGCGGACGTTGCTTGCCGTGGTTGATGACTCGCGAAACGGTCATCGCCGACACGCCGCGCGGCGCGCGCGACGTCCTCGATCGTCATCGCTCCGCGTCCGCGCCGGCTCGGCTTTGCCATCGCCGTCCAAACTCGCTAGGTGAGCGCTCAACGGCAATGCAATCAGAGGCGCGTTGACGCGCATCGCGACGAGGCTAGGTTAGCGCTACCATCAGCGCTACTCAGAGGGGAGCAGGGCGTGCGCTTCACGCAGTTGGATCGATTGTGGCCGCAATGATCTGGGCTGGCGGCTGATCGGAGCCGACGCGCGCTCGGCCCAGCTTCAGACGCCGGTCTACAAGGATCCGCGCCAGCCGGTCGAGAAGCGGGTCGACGACCTGCTCGCGCGAATGACGCTCGACGAGAAGGTCGCGCAGCTGGAGACCGTCTGGGAGCAGAAGGCCAAGCTGCAGACGGCCGACGGCGACTTCTCGAACGCGCTTGCCTCGAAGAATTTCCCGAACGGAATCGGCGGCTTCGCGCGCCCGTCCGACTATCGCGGAGTGACGCAGTCGAACGGCGCCGCGGGCGCGTCCGGCGAGACGGTCAATCGCGACGCCGCGCCAGACCGCGGAATATGTCAATGCCGCGCAGCATTGGGCGCGTCGAGCATACGCGCCTCGGAATCCCGATCCTGATGCACGAGGAGTCGCTGCACGGCTATGTCGCGCGCGGCGCGACCAGCTTCCCGCAGGCGATCGCGCTCGCGAGCACCTGGGACCCGGACCTCGTCACGCCGGGTGTTCTCGGTTGCCGCCCGCGAGGCGCGCGCGCGCGGAGCAACGCTCGTCCTCGCGCCCGTCGTCGATGTCGCGCGCGATCCGCGCTGGGGCCGGATCGAGGAGACCTACGGCGAGGACCCGTATCTCGTGACCCAAATGGGCCTCGCCGCGATCCGCGGCTTCCAGGGGTCGACGCTGCCGCTTCCGCCGACAAGGTGTTCGTCACCCTGAAGCATTTCACCGGCCACGGCTGGCCGGAAAGCGGGACCAACGTCGGCCCGGCGCATCTCGGCGAGCGCGAGCTTCGCGAGATCTTCTTCCCGCCGTTCGAAGCGCGGTGAAGGCCTATCCGGTGCAATCGGTCATGGCGTCGTACAACGAGATCGACGGCATTCCGAGCCACGCGAACAACTGGCTGCTGAACGGCGTGCTGCGCGGCGAATGGGGATTATCAGGGCGCCGTCGTCAGCGACTATTACGGAATTCGCGAGCTGGTCACTCGCCACAAGCTGTACAGCGACATGAAGGATGCCGCCGACCGAGCGATCAAGTCGGGGGTCGACGTCGAGACGCCCGATCCGGAAGGCTACGTCCATCTGCCCGAACTGGTCCGCGAAGGCCGCGTTCCGCAAGGCGCTGGTCGATCAGGCGGTCCGGCGCGTGCTGACGCTGAAGTTCGAAGCAGGGCTGTTCGAAAATCCCTATCCCGATCTCGCCACAGCGGACGCGAAGACGGCGACTCCAGATGCAATCGCCTTGGCCCGCGAGGCGGCGGACAAGGCCGATCGTCCTGCTCAAGAACGACAAGGGCCTGCTTCCGCTCGACTCCGGCAAGATCCACCGCATGGCGGTGATCGGAACCCACGCGCAGGACACGCCGATCGGCGGCTACAGCGACGTTCCGAAGCATGTCGTCAGCGTGCTCGAAGGGTCTGCAGGAAGCGGACGCGGCCAGTTCGCCGTCGACTATTCCGAAGGCGTGCGACTGACCGAGAGCCGCTGCTGGTCGTGCGACGAGGTGAAGCTCGTCCCCGCGTCGGTGAACCGCAAGCTGATCGCCGCTGCAGTGCAGACCGCGAGGAAGGCCGACGTCATCGTCATGGTGCTCGGCGGCAACGAGCAGACCAGCCGCGAGGGCTGGGCCGACACGCACCTCGGCGATCGCGACTCGCTCGACCTCGTCGGCCAGCAGGAGGATCTCGCCAGGGCGATCTTCGCGCTTCACAAGCCGACCGTCGTCGTGCTGCTCAACGGCCGGCCGCTGTCGGTGAATTATCTCGCGGAGAACGCGCCCGCGCTGCTCGAGGGCTGGTATCTCGGCCAGGAGACCGGGCACGCGGTCGCCGACGTCCTGTTCGGCAAGGTCAACCCGGGCGGGAAGCTGCCGGTGACGATCGCCCGCTCGGTCGGCCAGCTGCCGGTCTTCTACAATCACAAGCCGACGGCTCGGCGCGGCTATCTGTTCGACACCACGGCAGCCGCTTTACCCATTCGGCTACGGCCTCAGCTACACGAAGCTTCGACATTTCGGCGCCGCGCGTGCTGACGCCGCAGATTGCCGCGAACCAGCAGGCGCGGATCGAAGTCGACGTCGCGAACACCGGCAGCCGCGCCGGCGACGAGGTCGTCCAGCTCTACATCCACGACGACGAGGCGTCGGTCACTCGTCCAGTGATCGAACTCAAGCGCTTCCAGCGCGTGACTCTTCAGCCGGGCGAGCGGCGAACGATCAGCTTCGATGTCACGCCCGACGATCTCGCGCTGTGGAATCCCGGACATGAAGAAGGTCGTCGAGCCCGGCACCTTCACCATCTACTCCGGGCCGAACTCGGTCGACCTCAAGAGCGCGAAGCTGACGGTCACCGGCTGATCAAATGCGAATGAGCCAGCGCTTTCTCCAAAGATAGAACATGCAGAGCCAGACGAAGGCGAGGAACAGAAGTACCGGAGCGAATGCCGCGAGCTTAGGACCCAAAACAGGAAGAAGCATTCCGTAGGGCAGCTGGAGGAGGTCCCAACCCAGCAGCGACCATGCCAGCATCGTGCAAGCGTGTAAGCGGCAATCGCATTGGTTCCGAACGGCAGAACGAGGATCTCCGACGCATTGCCAAGGATGTTGGATGGCCGGCCGTCAAATGCATAGCCAAGCAGGCTCAGGAGGATGAGGGAGATGCCCGACGTGACCAGCACGAACGTGCTCGACCATATGTCCTTCACCACCGGGAAGATGGATCCCCAGGCGATTCCGACGACCAGCATTCCGCCGCCCGCAAGAGCGAAGGCTCGAAGCCGGTCCGATCGCTCGCTTCGAAGAAGATATTCTCCGACCGAAACGCCGATCAGACCCTGCGCGACTGCAGTCAACGTCCCAAGCAGCCCCTCCGGATCATAGCCATCGGGACCATGCACATAGATGTGATTGCCGGCGCCGAGGAGGACGCGGTCCACCGAACCGACGAAATTGTGGCCCCTCAGCCAGATGTCGTTGGGAAGCCCGTCCAGTGACGGAAGAAGAGTGAGCGGCCAATAAAGGACGAGTATCGCGGCAGCAATGATCAGGCGCGTCCGCGGGCCGAGCGTCAGGAACATGAATGCACAGGCGCAATAGACCAGCCCGATCCGCTGCAGGACGCCGAACAGCCGCCAGCTTCCCCCACTGAATTTCGAAAGCCAGAAGAGGTTTGAAAGGACGAAGCCAAGCAGCAGCAGGCGTCCCGTCCGAAAGGCGATTCGCGAATAGATCCTCTCCTCCGCCGGCTTCAGCGAGAGCGGGATGGAAACTCCAACCATGAACAGGAAAGCCGGAAAGACGACATCCGCGACAGTCAGTCCGTTCCAGCTGCGAATGAAGCAGGATGGGAAAGACCGGCCCCTTGCTTTCCATTCCCGACATTTCGTTGACGAGGATCATTCCAATGACGGCGAGTCCTCGCAGAAGATCGAGCGAGATGAACCTGTCGGGCCTAGCGTCGCGCATCGCTTCGCCCCTTGTCATAGGCGTTCACGAGCCGGCGGATCGCACTTCCGTCGGCCAGGTCCTGGCCAATTTCCCAAACCATCAGTCCCGCTCCCCAGGCTGCGGCCAGCTCACCCTTGCGCTCCAGAGTCTGAAAACCATTGTACGTGACATAGCTGCAGCCCCCGCAGCGCTGACCGATTATGTCACCGGCGAGCTGCCGATCGCCGAATTGAGTCGCGATGTCCTGGAGGCTCCAGCCGGCTTGGAAGCTTCCAAATCCGCGGCCGTAGAAAGGCACTCCGAGCGCAAGCTTGCGCGCTGGAACGCCCTTGCCGATCCACAGGGCAAGGTCGGCCTCGGCCTGCGCAAAAGTGGAATGCTCGCCGCCGGGCGTGCCCCAGGTCGGCCCGACCTGATCATAGGACATGACCCCGATCAGATCGAAATAGGAAAGCGATGAATCAGGAAGCATTCCGCCAGGATAGGAGCCGGTCGCGGCCGTCAGAATCTTCGACCTCGAGTGAAGCGCAGCCGCGAGATCGCGCACGAACGGAGTGTAATTCCCCTCCTTGTCGATCGCAGCCATGAGCTCGCCCTCGAGATCGACATCGAGCCCGTCGAGGTCGTAGCGATCGACCAGATCCATGAGCGCTCCGACAAGTTTCGAGCGCATCGCCGGCGAAAGCAGCTGCGACCAGTCCCCGCCGCATTGCGGGATCACTGCGCCGCCGAGCGATGCGAGCAGCTTCGTTCCATTGCGGTGGGCAGCAAGGACGAGCGATCGAAGCTGCGCGTTTGAGACCATCGCGACATTACCGGGCGCTGAAGGAGCGCAAGCAAGACCATCAGGACTTAGCACTTCGCCCGCTGGCGTCGGATTGACGAACGCGAGCACGAGATGAGTGTATTGATCGAGCCCCCGCTGCTGCATCTCCCGGTCCAAGCCTTTGAAGGCTGCGATGTAGCCGATGACATTGCCGCGGTCCTTCGCCTTTGCCGGTGAGAGCGCGAGCACGGCTGCCAACAGGAACGTCGCGAAGCGAAACATGAAATGCAGCCTAGCCGGTGACGGGACGAGAGCAACAGCGGTCACGTTGACGCCGCCCGCACTCGCATGACACCAATGCGTTTCGAGAAGAGGAACTCCCCTTTCATGCGCCGCACATTGATCGCGTTCCTGATCGCTTCGGCGCCAGGTTCGCCAGCTTTCGCTACATCGCAGCAGGAGCTGAATTCGCTCGCGGGCCACCTCGGTGTCCGACTTCAGATCCTGGACAACAAGCCGTCGAACTGCCCGGGCCAGGCGAACGGATGCTTTCTTTCCGAGCTCGATCTCACAATTCCGGAGCGGCTTGGCTCCGACCTCGCGAGCGGCGACTTCAAAATCTATTTCAGCTCCGTCAGCCCAGTGATCGAGGCCGACAGCGACGCGTTCGGTGTACGACTCATCAACGGCGACCTCCACGTGCTTGAACCTCGGCCCGGCGTTACTCTGAAGGCGGGCGCTGACGTATCGGATCAAGCTTTGGTCTCAGGGCCACTTCTTCTCGGCATATTATCCGATGCCGAACATGTTCATCGAGTCGCGGCAAGCTCGCTCCCGAAGTGATTGCAGCGACGCGACCAACGACAGACCCGGAAAGCGGCCTCGAGCTCCTTCCGTTCGTTGCTCCAATGACCGACGAAGCGCGGCTTGGAACGCAGTCGGCGGGCGACGAGACACGGTGGCAGACAGCCGGACGCGCATTTGGCGAGTTTGCGCAACATCGGGCTCGTCGAGGCCCGGCGGATGTCGGGATAATTCCTTCGCCCGCTGCCTTCACGAAAGGACAGGGTCCAGCACTCGACCTCGCTCAGCGGGGTACGGTTGAGACTGGCGGGAATATCGCGGCCCGAGATCGAGACCGCTCTTTCCGATCTTGCGGAATCCGGAGTCCGGGCAGGCCCGAAAGGGCCCCTCCTTGACGTTCGCGTAGAGAGCAACTCCAGCATCAAGCCGGAAGGATATCGTCTCGTAGCGAGCGGCTCCTCAATCCTTGTGACCGCTGCCGATCCAAGCCGGAGCGCGCTACGCCCTCGAATCGCTAGCCGCAGCAGGCCGCATCCGAGCACGGACAGTTGCGGCCGCTGGAGATCGAGGATTTACCGCGGTTCGGCTTCCGCGGACTGCACATCGACCTCGCGCGGAACTTCCACAGCAAAGCCGAAGTGCTCAAGGTCATCGAGCAGATGGGCCGCTACAAGCTCAACAAGCTCCATCTTCACCTCGGCGACGACGAGGGCTGGCGGATCGAGATCGCGCGCTTCCCGAACTGACGCAGGTCGGCGGCTATCGCTGCTACGACCCGAGCGAAACGCACTGCCTGCTTCCCCAGCTCGGCTCCGGCCCGGACCGCGACACAGCGGTGAACGGCTATCTCACCCGCGCCGATTATATCGAGATCCTAAAGGCCGCGAAGGCGCGCGGGATCGAAGTGATCCCTCAGTTCGACATGCCCGGCCACTCGCGCGCGGCGATCCACTCGATGGAAGCCCGCTACCGCCGCCTGGTGGCCGCTAGGCCGAAAGGCGGAGGCGGAGCGGTTCCGGCTCGTCGAGCCCGGCGACACGACGCAATATCGCAGCATCCAGAATTACAACGACAATACGCTCAACGTCTGCCTCGACAGCACCTATCGCTTCATCGACGCGGTGATCGGCGACGATCGCCGCGCTCCATGCTGCGGCAGGCGCGCCGCTGAAGACCTATCCATATCGGCGCCGACGAGACTGCCGGCGCGTGGTCCGGCTCACCCGCATGCAAGGCGCTGATGGCAAAGACCGGCCTCAAGGTCGAGCAGCTCGGCCCGATGTTCATCGAGCGGGTGTCGGCCGCTCGTTGCCCGCAGGCAATCACCGTCGCCGGCTGGAGCGACGGCCTCGACCATGTCGATCCGGCGAAGATGCCACGCGCAAGGTCCAGTCGGACATCTGGGGCGACCTGTTCACCGCTCGCTCCGGCGGAAGCGAACCGCACGGCGAACCTTGGCTGGAAGACGGTGATCGGCGGTTCCGAACGTTCTCTACTTCGACATTCCCTATGCGCCTAACCCGCTCGAGCGCGGCTACGATTGGGCGACGCGCGGCATCGACACGTTCAAGGTGTTCAGCTTCATGCCCGAGAACCTGCCGGCGAATGCGTCGGTGATGAACGACATCCAGGACAAGCCGACGACCGTGGCGGACACGGAGCCGCTGCGAGCCGGGGCGATCGTATCGCCGGCGCGCAGGCAAACCTGTGGAGCGAGACGGTCCGCAACGACTCGCTTGTCGAC
The DNA here is from genome assembly GCA_963738825.1 of uncultured Alphaproteobacteria bacterium. Classification (GTDB taxonomy): domain Bacteria; phylum Pseudomonadota; class Alphaproteobacteria; order Sphingomonadales; family Sphingomonadaceae; genus Sphingomicrobium. The sequence continues at coordinate 702,712 of CAVTYB010000004.1, forward strand.
TACATGCTGTTCCCGCGCCTGCTCGCGCTTCCGAGCGCGCCTGGCACCGCGCCGCCTGGGAGCCGCCCTACCGCGCCGGTGCAAGCTACGCCTACGCGACGGCAAGGTGGACCGCCGGCGCTGGACAGCGACTGGGCCAGCTTCGCCGTCGCGGATGCCGCAGCAGCTTCGAGCGCTCGAGCGAGCGGGCATGATGTACCGCCTCGCACCGCCGGGCGCGCGCATCGCCGACGGCATGCTCAGGCGAACAGCGAATTCCCGGATCAGACGATCGAGTATCGCACTCGGCGGCTCGGTGGGTCGCGCTACACAGCGCCGGTCCGGGTCAACGGCAAGGTCGAGCTTCGAACCCGCTCCTACGACGGCCGCCGTGCCAGCCGCATCGTCGCGGTCGCGCGAACTGGCTGAGCGCAAGCTGGCGGCGACGGACCGGCGGTTGCCTCGTCGAGCAGCAGGTGCACTCGGCCGCCGCCGACGTGACCACAGCCCTTGCGCCGAAGCGCCTTCAGAGCCGTCTCGTCGAGCTTGCAGCGTCCGCAAGGCGGAGGATCAGCCGTGCAGAACGCTGCTGCACGTCCTGCACGTTGACTGCTCCGCCGAGTGCCTCTAGCCCATTCGGCCCAAGCGGCGGGCGCCGGAGCCTGACGCAGGCTCGCGCGGATTTCGCCCGCGACCTGGTCGGCGATCGGGCCGAGCACGACCTGCAGAGCATCTGCCGCCCGGGTCGACGATGCCCCTCGCCCCGAGCGCCCTAAGCCGCGCTTCATCGATCTGCCTCCGGATCGTTGAGCGTCAGCCGCAGACGGGTCATGCAGGCATCGACCGTGCGTAAGGTTCGCTGCGCCGCCAAGCGCCAGCGCGAAATCGCCGCCGCGCGTTCCGTCGCCGGCGCAGCGCGGCGCGATCGACCTCGCCGGCGTCGCGGCCCGGCGTCTTGAGGTCGAAGCGCTGGATGCACCAGCGGAACGAGAAGTAATAAACCGCGAAATAGGCGAGACCGACGGGGATCAGCAGCAAGCGGCCGCGTCGAAATGCCGAACCCGAGCACATAGTCGAACAGGCCCGCCGAGAAGCCGAAGCCCAGCTTCACGCCGAGCACGTTCATCACGACCATCGACAGGCCAGTCAGCACTGCGTGCAGCAGGTAGAGCGCCGGCGCTAGGAACATGAAGCTGAACTCGATCGGCTCGGTGACGCCGGTCAGGAACGACGTCAGCGCAAGCGACAGCAGCATGCCGGCGACCGCCTTGCGGCGATCCGGAAGCGCAGTGTGGTACATCGCCAGGCAGGCGGCGGGCAGGCCGAACATCATCACCGGGAAAAAGCCGGCCATGAATGCGCCCGCGGTCGGATCGCCGGCGAAGAACCGCTTCAGGTCGCCGGTCGTGCCGTGGAAATCGCCGATGATGAACCAGGCGATATTGTTGATGATGTGGTGGAGGCCCGGTGACGATCAGGATTCGGTTGAGGAAGCCAAAAGCGAACAGTCCGAAATTCCCCGATGCGACGACCCATAGGCTGAGTTGGTTGATCGCGGCTTCGAGAAACGTGTCTCCAAGGCCGAAGATCACGGCGAAGACGAGTCCGAGTGCGCCGGCAGCGATCGGAACGAAGCGCCGACCGCCGAAGAAGGCGAGATAATCTGGCAGCTCGATGTCGCTGAACCGGTTGTAGAGCATCCCCGCAGCGAGGCCGGAGATGATTCCCGCAGGCACGCTGAGCTTGTCGAGCTGCTTCGGTCTTCCACGCGGCAACCGCGAGATCGCGCGCCGCCGGGTCGGTGAAGCCCGCGGTCGCATCCGGGGTCACCTGAAGGAGCGCCTTGGCGCCCTCCGTCAGCACCAAAAAGCAGACCGCGCCCGCGAGCCCTGCGGCGCCATGATTTTCTCGAGCCAAGCCAACTGCGACACCGATCCCGAACAGCAGCCCAAGGTGCGAGAAAATCGCGTCTCCGGCCGCGGCGACAAACGGCACGTTGAGGAGGTCGGCCTGGCCCAAGCGGAGCAGCATTCCCGCGATCGGGAGGACCGCGATCGGAAGCATCAGCGCTCGGCCGAGCGGCTGGAGCTTGTCGAATTCGAAGCTGAATCATTCCACGTCTCCGAAAGCAGGAGAATTCAGAAGCTCGGATGCGAGAGCGCGCACCTCACCCGCGGATTCGAGCGCGAGGGAGCGGTTCGCGAGCGCACGGCAATCCGATGACGAGACTTGCCCAATGGCATGGCGAACCGAAGGAAGTGCAGCGGGAACGGCCGAGAGCTCGCGAATCCCGAAACCGATCAACACCAAAGCTCCGAGCGGGTCCGACGCGAGATTTCCGCAGACACTGACGGACTTGCCCGCTGCCCGTCCTGATTCCGCGGTCATTGCAATCAGCCGAAGCACTGCAGGGTGGAGCGCATCGATCGATGGTGCAAGCAACGGATTGGTCCGATCCATCGCCAGGGCATATTGGGCAAGATCGTTCGATCCGATCGACAGGAAATCGGCCTCGGCTGCAAGTTGGCCGGCAATCAGCGCCGCCGCTGGAGTTTCGACCATCACTCCGAGCGCGAAGTTGTTGCCAAGAGCGGAGAGGCGCTCGCGAACGGCTCGCAACTCCCCCACCGACGAGATCATCGGAAGCATCACTTTGATCCCCTCGCCCTTCACGGCGAGGATCGCTCGAAGCTGTTCGACCATCAATTCAGGCTCGACCAGCTCGGTTCGGATCCCGCGCGCTCCAAGCGCGGGGTTCTGCTCCGGCGGAAAATGAATGTAGGGGACCGGCTTGTCGCCGCCGACGTCCAGAGTCCGGATCGTTAGCGGCCGACCGCCGAGCGCGTCGGCGATTGCCTGGTAAGTGCTTCGCTGCTCCTCCTTTGAAGGCGCAGTCGAGCGGTCAAAGAACAGGAATTCGGTGCGAAGCAGCCCGCATCCTTGAGCGCCCGCGGCAAGCGCAGCCTCGACATCCTTCAGCCCGCCGAGATTGGCCAGCAAGCTGATCCGATCGCCGTCGCGAGTGACGCATTCGTCCGAACCCTGCCGAATGAGATTTGCCCGTTCGAGCGCTCGCTCCTGCGCGTCCCGGGGGGGATCGATGACCAGCACTCCGGCAGCGGAGTCGATGAGGACGCGCGACCCTTCCCTCACTCGGCTGAGCGCGGGCCCCATCGCAACCAGCGTCGGAATGCCAAGCGAGGCGGCGATGATCGCCATGTGCGAGGTCGCTCCGCCGCTTGCCGTCGCAAGACCGCGGATTCTCTCAAGCGGCAGGGACATGATCTCCGATGGAAGCAAGTCATCGGCGATGAGGATCGTATCGTCCGCAAATTCGATCCTTGTCGCCGGACCGTCCCCTGCCGCAGCAGCGCTGATCTGCGCGGCGATGTCGTCGAGGTCGGCGATCCGCTCGAGGAGCAGCGGATTGTCGGCCTGGCGGAGGGCGTCCGCCGCAGCGGCGCTGGCCAGCTGCCATGCCCTGGAAGCGCTCCTGCCCCGCTCGATTTCTGCAAGCGCGGCCGAATTCAATTGCTCGTCGTCGACCAGGCTCGAATGGGCTCGGGCAATTGCGGCGGCGGGTCCGGCGATCAATTCGCCGGTGGCTTTCAAGCGCGCCGCGAACCAACGCTCGCGCCCGACTGAGCGAATCCCGCTCCTGCTCCACTCCGCGGCCGTCCTCCGCAATCTCGCTGGCTTGCCGCCGCCAGCGCATTGCGGTTCCGACGGCGACTCCCGGAAGCGCGCAAATGCCTCCGATTTCATCGTCCTTCAGCGACCGGGAAATGGGACGTGTCGCCACAATTGGCTTCGCGACCTCGCCTTTCTCGAGCAGGTCGGCGATCGATTGGATGGCCTGCGCTCCATCGTCGCCGACAGCGCCGATGACGACACGGTCGCCCTTTCGAGCGTTGAGTGCCATGATCGCGACCGGGCTTCGAGCGCTCGCGCTCTTCGCGCCGACACTGATCGTGATGGCGCCGGAGAAGCGCTTTGCGATATCGGCGATGCGCGCTGCCGGGCGAGCATGCAGTCCATGCTCGAATGTGAGGAGTGCCTCCCCGGTTCGAAGTGGGCCATCCGCCCCTTCGACCTTTTGCCCGGCCTTTCGCTCGATCCAGGCGAGCGGCTGTCCGCGCTCGACCAATCGATCGACCGGTTCCAGCTTGAAATCGAATTCTTCCGGATTGGTCAGAAGGATCGGCGTTACGAGGCTCTTCGCCTCGAGCCCGACCAAGTCGAGGTCGAAGCTTAAAAGGCAATCGCCGGCTTTCACTCGGTCGCCGTCGCTGACCTGCGCTTTAAACCCGCGGCCCTGAAGCGCGACCGTCTCGAGCCCGACGTGGATCAGCAACTCGGCGCCGCCTTCCGTCCGAAGCGTCACCGAATGCTTCGTAGGAGCGACGAGCAGGACCTGCGCGTCGCTCGGCGCAACAAGGATTCCCTCGGTCGGATCGATGGCAAATCCAATGCCCATCATCTCTTCGGAAAAGACCGGATCCGGAACCTCGCGAAGACCGATGAGCCACCCCGCCATCGGAGCGGCCAGCGTAAGTCGGCTCATAGGCCGAGGCCCACGGCACAGGCCCCCAAAAACTTTGTCATTGTGCGACCATCCGGCACATCGTTAGCGTGCGTCAATAGTGATGACGGACCGATCACAGCCTCGTCCAGCCCAATCCCCGAGCGATCGGTCGCGACCTTGATTCCGCGGGCTCTGATCAACGCACGAATGCTCATCGACGGCGAATTCGTGACCGGCCGTTCGGTCATGATCGATCAAAAGCGGATCGCTGCAGTCGTGACCGAATTGCCGACTGGAGCGGTCGAAGTCGATCTCGCAGGCCAGACGCTCGTCCCCGGCTTTATCGACACCCAGGTGAACGGCGGTGGCAACCGCTTGTTCAACGACGATCCAAGCGTCGAAACGATTGCCGCAATCGGAACAGCGCACCGCCGGTTCGGAACGACCGGCTTCCTTCCGACGCTCATCAGTGACGATGTCGAAAAGATCGAACAAGCGATCGGAGCAGCGCGCTCGGCGATCGCGAACGGAGTCGCTGGAGTGCTCGGAGTCCACATCGAGGGTCCGTTCCTGAACGTCGAACGAGAAGGAATCCACGACCCTTCCAAACTTCGGCCCATCAGCGATTTGGAAATGGAGCTTCTCGCTCAGCCGACCGGCGGCAAGACGGTCGTGACGCTCGCTCCCGAGAATGTCCCGACCGAAGCGGTTCGTCGTCTGACCGAGGCAGGCGTGATCGTCTGCGCAGGACATAGCAACGCAACCAGCGCCTGCATCGAGGAAGCGCTTGCGAACGGAATCCGCGGCTTCACTCACCTGTTCAACGCAATGTCGCAACTGACCGCGCGCGAACCGGGAGTGGTCGGCGCCGCACTGGACGACACCGGGAGCTGGTGCGGGATCATCGTCGACGGGCACCATGTCGACCCGAAGGTGCTGAGGATCGCGCTTCGCGCCGCTCCGTCGAGGCGCTTCATGCTGGTCAGCGATGCGATGCCGAGCGTCGGCGGAAAAAAGTCCTTCATGATCGCCGGCGAGGAGATTTCCGTTGCCGGCGGCAAGTGCGTCAACGCGAAAGGGACCCTGGCCGGATCGGACCTCGACATGGCGAGCGCGGTCCGCAACGCCGTCTCCATGCTTGGATTGGATCTCGCCGAGGCGGTGGCAATGGCAAGCACCAACCCGGCGGCATTTCTCGGCCTCGACCATGAGCTTGGTCGGATCGCGCCCGGCTTGCGCGCAAACCTGGTGTTGCTCGACGACGATATTCAGGTCGTTCAGTCATGGATCGACGGAGTTCCTTCACTGACAGATTGAATCGAGTTCTGCAGAAGGATCGGCTGGCGCCGGCAGTTTGACGCCTCTCGCCTTGGCCAAGTCGCCGCGAGACGGCGGCGGAGGAAGCGAGAGGTTCGTGTATCCCTTGTACGTCAGACCACTCTCCGCCTGCGGCAACGAGACGAAGCGATAGCCGGCGTTCCGATAAATCCGAATCGCCTGCGGCATCATGCGCGCACTCATCGCGCTTACGTGCATCAGTAAGACGTAAGGAATGTCGTGTCCGTAGAGCCTGCGCGCCGTTTCGCGATCGTCGACGATGCTCCTTTTCACCGCCGCCAGGTAAAGATGCTCGAGCTCTGCGACGCCGGCAGAATCCTTCTTCGCGGCGCAGCGTGCATAAGCCGGAGTCCACGCCCAGTCCGAAAAGCCCGTCGTCACGTCCGCTACTCGATAGCCGTGCCTCGTAAGAACCTCGCGAGCAGCGATGCGCTGAGTCTCATCCTTTCCCTCGTCGAGGAAAGGATAGCGGAACCAGCGCCAGTCGCTGCCCGCTCCAAGCTCGGAAAGGATCGGCTCGCCTCTCGTCAGCTCGGTTTCAAATTGCGCGATCGTGAGGTCGCTGAGGTGAGGGTGCGACCAGCTGTGATTGCCGAGCACAAACCCCGCCGCTCGCCATTCGCTAAGTGCCTGTCGAGTGCCTTCGTCGGTGACGTTCGCTGCGTTCACGAACGCGGTGACCGGAACATGCGCATCCTTCAGCGCGGCGATCATCTGCCGGTTCACCTGAAGCGGAGTCAGGCCAGGGGGATAAGGCGCGTGTATTGGAAGGTCATCGATCGTGATTGCGATCTCGGGGCCCTCAGCAACCGGTGCAGCTCCGCCGAGCACCAATGCCGCAATGACGATGAGGACGCATTTCATCTCCCGTCGCCGTCATGGGCGTAGAGACCGAATATGGCGCCTACGAACCCGCCGGCCTTCTTGGTTCCGAGGATCGTCCCGTCGGCATCTTTCGCAAGGCTGGTCCAGTGAGCGCCGTCCTTGCTCCAGCTGAAATCGTAGGCGGCGCCGTGGGCATCGATGCGTAGCTGAATCGGACCACCGGACGTCGGAAGGGGAGCTTCGGCGATGACAATGCCGGCCTGGTCATCATTGTTGCGGCGACGGAGGCGAACCACGGCTTTGCCGCCTTTGCTGCCAACGGCGAGAAAGTACCAATGCTCCTCATTCTGAAGCGCGACGATACCGGCCTCCGACCCATCATCGGTCGAACGAAAGCGAACTTCGGTCGAGGCGGTCGCGTTCAGATGCTGTTGCCGGCGTGCGAGGAGCGACGGATTGCCCCCGTCACCAAGCGCGACCGAACGCGCGTCCAGCTCGAGCGCCCCGTTGCGCAGGCGCCACCACTGCCCATCGGGATTGCGCAGAATCATCCAATATGGAGCGAGCTTCGATGCGTCGAAATCCTCGCGAAACGTGAAGTCGCCGTTGGTCGGCACTCGCGGCCTTGCTTGTCGCGGCAGCTTGGCCGCCGGCGCGACCCACGGCACCCGCTGTCCTGGATCGGTAATCCGCGGCCAGCCGTCTTGCCAGCGCACCGGCATCAGGAAGGTCTCGCGGCCCGTGTTGAAATCGCCGGCGGCGTCGTAGGGCCGAACGCCCAAGAACACAGCCCACCATTCGCCCGCGGGCGTGTAGACGAATTTCGCGTGGCCGGTAGACGTGATCGGATGCGGTCGCTCGTTCGGCAGATCGCGCTGCGTGAGGATCGGATTGCTCGCGAGCGGGACATAGGGGCCCGTCACTTTGTCGCTTCGGAAGACCACTTCCGAATGGTTCTCCTCGGTGCCTCCCTCGGCAGCAATCAAATAGTAGAGGCCGTCCTTCTTGAAGATGTGCGGCCCTTCAATCCAGATCGGTTTCCGCTCCGGGTGCGTGCCCTGGTCGACCAACAACTCGGGCTTGCCGAAGGTCTTGAGCGTCTTTGGATCGAACTGCTGCAGCCACAGCGCAGTATGCCCCGCATAGTTCGGCTTCTCGGGTGGCGGGCCGTTGTGCACGATCCACGCGCTGCCGTCGTCGTCGAAGAACAGCGAAGTATCGATTCCGTCCACGCCGGGGAGCCAAACCGGGTCCGACCACGGCCCCTCAGGCCGCTTCGCGGTAATGACGAAATTCCCACCGCAACCGACGCACGTGTTGAGGATGTAGAACGTCCCGTCGTGGAAGCTGATGTCCGGCGCATAAAGGCCGAGGCCCATGTTGGTCTTCGTTAAGTCGAGCTGCTTCGGCCGATCGATCGCATTCCCGATCTGAGTCCAGTCTGCGAGGTCGCGGCTGTGGAAGATCGGCATTCCCGGAAACCAGGCAAAGGTCGAATTCACGAGATAATAGTCGGCGCCGACGCGGACGATGCTCGGATCGGGATAAAAGCCCTGCAGGATCGGATTCGCATATTCCCCGGGGCCTGGCTTAGGGAGCCCGTCGTTGCCGCTATATTCGAACCAATCGAACTTAGCCGGTGCCTGCTTTGCGAACGTCGCCACCGGCACCGCAAGGAGCAGCGCAAATGGAGCGATCCATTTAAGCATGCTGAGATCTCGCATTTGCGAAGGCGTCAGCGATGGCGCGCCGAAGCGGCTTCGGCTGGAAATTCACGTCATAAGGAGTTCCGCGCTTCAGCGTCTTGTCGGGGCGCGGATCGAAGCCGTTAAGCCAGCTATAGCGGTCGCACATTCCCCAGCAGAGTGTGTCGCGGAGTTGCGGATAGCCGAGCATGAGGTCGAGGTAAGCTCGTCCATAATCGGCGACCATCCGATCGCGCACGCCAGCGTTCGTCGGCGCCATGCGGTCGTTCACATCGAACTCTGTGATCACCAGCTCAAATCCCATGCCGACGACCTCATCGAGGAAGCGCCGCCATGGAGTTTCGGATTCGCGGACGATATCGGCGACACTGAGCGGCTTCAGCAGCCGAATATGCGATTGAACGCCCAGCGCATCGACCGGCGAACCGCGCTTTCGGAAGCCTTCGAGGACTTTAAGGACACCTCGGATATGCGTCTCGTCCTTACTGTTGCGCTCCCAGCTCATGTAATCGTTGTAGACAAGCTGGGCGTGGGGCGCGGCTTCCCGCGCCGTGTGGAACATGAGGTCGAGGAAGGCTTCGCCGCCCAGCGTCCGAGTGACGTTGGTGTCGCGAATGAGGCCAGTCTCGGGCTGCACCGCCTCATTCACGACGTCATAGGAGTAGATGCGCGTTCCGTAGCGCTGGCAGACAGTTTTGACATGATCCGTCAGCAGCAGCTCAGCCTCTAGAGCTGATCCGAAATGCTTCTCGGCAAGCCACTTGGGATACCATTTGGTCGGCGTCCAGAAGAGCGTGTGGCCGCGCAGCTGGGAGCCGCTTTTCGCTGCATAGTCGGCGATCGCATCGAACGCCGCGAAGTCGAACTTGTCCGGCGATCGCCGCACCCACTGCCATTTGAGCTGGTTCTCCGGCACCAGCAGCTCGCAATCCCGGGCGATGAGGGCGGTGTAACTCAGATTGGTGATGCTGCCGGTGTCGGTATGCGGGGGGGCCCAGGCGACTGCCGATCCGAAACGGCGTCCACTTTTGCGAGCGATCGAATCGAGCGAACTCGGGGTGGGCGGCTGAGCGATCGCGCTGGTGGCGACCGCGGCGGCCGCAGCAGCAATCGCCTCTCGGCGCGTGAGCTCCATCACCCCTCCAATGGTAGCGCTACCAATGCTAGGCTCAGCCGCGTGTTGTCAACGACTCCTATTCGCCTCCTCGTCGCTTCGCTCCTTCTTTCGTTCGGAGCGACCGCCGCGGGCGCAGAAGACGGGTATGACCTGTGGCTGCGCTATCGCCCCCTCGAGGCGCAATGGCGCACAACCTACGCTCAGCGCTCAACTGCGGTCCTCGAGGACTCTCATTCACCGACGCTTGATGCTTCCGCTCAAGAACTCAGCCGAGGCATTTCCGGTCTGATCGGTCCCGAACCGGGAACCACGCTCACCGATGGCGCGATTGTGCTCGCGAAGCGGGGCGGAGCTGGCAATGAGGGCTATTGCCTCAAAAGCACCCGCATCCGCGGGCACCCGGTTACGGTCATCAGCGGCAGCCGCGAGATAGGCGTGCTCTACGGCGCATTCGCGCTGCTTCGGCTGATGCAGACGCGCTCGCTCCCAGCGCACCTCAACCTCTGCGACGCGCCGCGAATTGCGATCCGCATGCTCGACCATTGGGACAATCTCGATGCCACCGTTGAGCGCGGATACGCCGGTCGTTCGCTATGGAATTGGGATCGGCTGCCGACCATCGACCCGCGCCTGATCGACTATGCCCGCGCGAACGCGTCCGTTGGAATCAACGGCGTGGTCCTCAACAACGTCAATGCCGACGCTCGCATCCTTACGCCCGAATATCTTCGCAAGGTCGCCGCCATCGCCGATCTGTGGCGGGCCTATGGGATTCGTGTCTATCTCTCCGCTCGCTTCTCCGCCCCGAAGGAGATCGGCGGCCTGTCAACAGCAGACCCGCTCGATCCGCAGGTCCGCAACTGGTGGCGGCGGAAGGCTGACGAGATCTACCAACTCATTCCCGACTTGGGCGGCTTCGTGGTCAAGGCGAACGCGGAAGGGCAGCCGGGGCCGCAAACCTACGGACGCACCCATGCCGACGGAGCCAACATGCTCGCCGACGCGCTAGCGCCGCATCACGGCACCGTCTTCTGGCGCGCATTCGTCTATTCGGGCGCGTCAGTGGAGGACCGTGCAAAGCAAGCCTACGCCGAATTCAAGCCGCTCGACGGCAAGTTCCGAAGCAATGTCGTGCTGCAGGTGAAGAACGGGCCGATAGATTTCCAGCCGCGTGAACCTTTCCACCCATTGTTCGGAACAATGGCTCGAGCGCGGATTGCGATGGAAGTGCAGGCCACCAAGGAATATCTCGGCGAAAGCACGCATCTCGCCTACCTCGGGACCATGTGGTCCGAGGTGCTGCGCAGCCGCACGGACCAGCCGCAGCAAGGCTCACGAGTCATGGATTCGCTCGCTGCGATTGCGGGCGTCGCGAATGCCGGAAGCGACCGCAACTGGACCGGATCCGACTTCGACCAGGCGAATTGGTACGCCTTGGGTCGGCTCGCCTGGAACCCGTCCGCCGATCCCGCCGCAATCGCTGGCGAATGGACCCGGATGACGTGGAGCAATGACCCGCGGGTCGTGAAGGCCGTGGTCGGAATGATGATTCAATCGCGCCAGGCGGTGGTCGATTATATGACTCCGTTAGGCCTCGCCCATCAGATGGCTAGCGACCATCATTATGGTCCAGGCCCATGGGTGAACGACCAGCCTGCGCCGCTTTGGAATCCGACCTATTACAATCGGGCGGATGCAGGCGGGATCGGCTTCGACCGCACTGTCACGGGCAGCAACGCCGTCGCCCAATATGCTCCTTCCGTTGGCGGCTGCTTCGCAGACCTGAAATGTGTATCCGACAACGATCTTCTCTGGTTCCATCACCAGCCGTGGACGTACCGAATGAGGTCGGGCCGGACCTTGTGGGCCGAGCTGATCCATCGCTTCGACCGCGGAGTCTTCGCGGTTGCCTCAATGAGCCACGAGTGGCGCGCCCTCCGCCCCTTCGTCGATGCTCCCCGCTTCAACGCCGTCTCGGCCAAGCTCCGGCGCCAGTCGCTCGAAGCGAAATGGTGGCGCGACGCTTCCATCGCTTATTTCCAGAGCGTGTCGCATTTGCCGCTTCCTGCCGGAACTCGACCGCCGGATCACGACCTAAGCTGGTATAAGGCAATTCACTTCGACACGGTCCCCGGGTTCCTAAGTCCAGGGACCGGTCGGCAGTTGTCGTGCGTTCCACCCGAAGGAGGCCCCCCATGCGCGCTTTGATCCTGATCGCTGCCGCCGCAACAATCGCCAGCTGCTCGCGTCCTGTGAGTCCGCCAGGAGCGGATTTGGCAGAAATGACAGCGGGGCGTGTCGCGGGTCCTCCGCAAAGCTGCGTTTCGACCAACACGTCAGAGAACTTGCACTATGTCGATCCACAGACCGTCGCGTACGGTTATGGCAGTACGATCTGGATCAACCACCTCCCCGGTCCGTGCCCCGGGCTCGAGGCGCTCAGCACGATCATCGTCGATGCCCGGGACGGAACGCAATATTGCCGGGGAAATCGAATTCGCGGGCTCGAGCCCGGCGCCATAATCGCCGGACCAACCTGCAACCTCGGCGACTGGGTCCCTTATCGTAAACCCTAGAAGGGCTTTCCTGGGCCAGCAAACGCCCTAGTGAGAGGGGCATGGCTGAAGCTCGGGCAATCAGGCGGATCGTCATCGTCGGTGGGGGCACCGCCGGGTGGATGACCGCTGCGGCGCTATCTCGCTTCGTCGGCGGCGCCGGACGTCGAATCGTGCTCGTCGAATCAGAAGCGATCGGTACTGTCGGCGTCGGCGAAGGCACAATCCCGCCGATCCTCGAATTCAACCTGCAGCTCGGGCTCGACGAAGCCGAGTTCCTCCGTGAGACGCATGCGAGCTACAAGCTGGGCATTGAGTTCGACGGCTGGACGAGGGAAGGCGAGCGCTACTTCCACCAGTTCGGCAAGATCGGGCGGCCGCTGAACGGCGTGCCCTTCTATCAGCTCTGGCTTCGCAACCGCGTCAACCATTCAGTTGGACCGCTCGCCGGCTATTCGATGTCGGCGGTTGCAGCCGCGCTCCACCGCTTCAGCCCCCCGTCGCTCGATCCCGCCGATCCACTCTCGCAGCTGGCTTACGCATTCCATTTCGACGCCTCCGCCTACGGGCGCTTTCTCCGCAAATATGCCGAAAGCCACGGCGCCGAGCGCATCGAGGGCCGCATCGTCGGAGTCGAGCAAGACGGCGAGACCGGATATGTCACTGCGGTACAACTCGAAGACGACCGCAAAGTGCGCGGCGACCTGTTCATTGACTGCTCGGGCTTTCGAGCCCTGTTGCTCGGCGACAAGCTTGGTGTTCCGCTCGAGGACTGGTCACACTGGCTTCCATGCGACCGAGCGGTGACCGTCGGCTCCGAGCGAAATGATCCGCTCCTCCCCTACACCCGTTCGACGGCCCACGCGGCGGGTTGGCAATGGCGGATCCCGCTCCAGCACCGCACCGGCAACGGCCACGTCTATTGCAGCGCCTTCATGGAGGATGACGAGGCTGAGCGGATACTTGTTGAGACGCTCGAAGCGCCGGCGATCGCCGAGCCGCGACGTCTCCGCTTCAAGGCCGGCCGGCGGACCAAGGCGTGGGAAGCCAACGTCGTCGCCATCGGCCTCTCGTCGGGGTTCCTGGAGCCCTTGGAATCGACCAGCATCCACTTGATCCAGCACGGCGTTCAGAAGCTTCTCAGCCTGTTCCCGAGCCGTGGCATTACGCCAGTCGAGCGCGCCGAATATAACCGGCACATGGTCAACAGCTACGACCCGGTGCGCGACTTCATCATCTTCCATTATTTCGCGAACAGTCGGTCGGAGCCGTTCTGGAAGCAAATGCGTGAGCTGGATCTGCCCGACACGCTGCAGCACAAGGTCGAGCTGTTCCGCGAGCATGGCCGCGTGTTCCGCTACAATGAAGAGCTCTTCGACATTCCTAGCTGGGTTGCGGTGATGCTTGGCCAAGACCTCATTCCAGCCGACTGTGATCCGCTCGCTAGAGCGATGCCCGAGGCGGAGGTGCTGCGCGCAATGGCCGAGCTGCGCAGCGCCTACGAAACCCGAGCCGAGCGGTTACCGCTCGCCAGCGAATATATCTCGGAGATGGTCGCTTTGGCTTAGTGGATCGTCGCGACCGCGGGCTCGCCGCGCAGGTGAGTCCGCGCACGGCCCGACGAAATGGCGAAGAAGCAGAGCAGTGCGTAGCAAAGTGCAGGCACGATGAACGCAGTCACATAATTGCTATGCTGCGAGACCAGGCCGACGATCAGCGGAAGGATGGCTCCGCCGACGATCGAGAAGCAGAGGAACCCGGATGTCGCCTCCTCCGACGCGCTCGACCGTTCCAGCGTGATCGTGAAGATCACCGGGAACATGACCGAGTTGAACAGACCGATCGACAGCGCCGCATAGCCGCCCGGAATTCCACCCACGGAGAAGACGAACAGGCAGAGGAGGCAGGCGATCGCGGTGAACATTGTCAGCAAACGTGGCGCTTGCACCTTGGTCAGCAGCGCCGAACCGACCAGCCGGCCGACCATCGCTCCGCCCCAGTAGAGGCTGACGAACTTGCCCGCGCTTTCCAGCGGCACGTCCCACACGCTGGTGCTGTTGAGGAACAGCGCCATCTGCGTTCCGATCGACACTTCCGCCCCGACGTAGAGGAAAATGGCGAGTCCGCCGAACAGCGCCCACGGCGAGGAGATCGCTTCGCTGATCGTCCTTCCGATTCCCATGTCCGCAGTCTCGTGCGGCGGCGGCGGAGCCGCCGCGCTGATCATCTTGCGTCCCGCATAAATGAGGATGCCGATGAGGATGATGAGGCCGGCGATCCAGAAGAAGGCGCGGTCGATGCCGTGAAGGGAGGCGGCGCGAACGGCTGGCGTGATGACCGTCCCCTCCTTCACCTCGACGCCTTTGAGGAACAACGACGCACCGAGGTAGGGGCCAATGAAGGTCCCGAGACTGTTGAACGCTTGGCTGAACGTCAGCCGAAAATGGCTTCGCTCCGGCGCACCGAGTGCAGCGGACAGCGGGTTCGCGGCGACCTGGAGCACGGTGATTCCGCTCGCCAGGACGAACAGGCCGAGCAGCACGACGGGATAGATGGCGAGATTCGCGGCAACCAGCATGATCAGGCAGCCGGCGACCATCATCGCCGAGCGAGATGAGCACGCTCGGAACGGATTTCATCCGCGCGACGATCACCGCCCCGGGAAGGCTCATCACACCATAAGCGATGAAGAAAGCGAAGGCGGATAGCTGCGCCTCGACGTCCGACAGGTGGAAGATGCCCTTGACTGCGGCGACGAGCGGATCGACCAGCGATGTGATGAAACCCCAAGCGAAGAACAGGCAAGTGACGATGACGTAGGCGCCCGTGACCCCGGGCGATTGCCGCTGTTGCTGCACGCTCGATCCCTTCGAACTTTTGAAACGCAGACTGGCAGCGAAAAATCCGTCGCACAAGAAGGTGGGTTAGCGCTAACGTCGAACGGCTCGAAGCGGAGGAAAAGTGCAGTCAGCAGTTTGCGCTCAAGGCAACACCGCGCTCGTTGGAGCAGCGGCTGGATGGTTGCTCTTTGCATCCGCCGCGCTGGCGCAGGTCATTCCCGTCACCGGCGGCGCCATTCACGGTTCGCAACCCAAGGACGGCGGCTTGCTCTTCCGCGGCATTCCTTTCGCCGCCCCGCCCGTCGGCGCGCTGCGCTGGAAGCCTCCACAGCCGGTCATCCCCTGGAAGGCCGTTCGTGAAGCAACAGAACAGCCCGCATCCTGCATCCAGAATGACCAGGGCTGGAACACTTCCGATTATGTGATCGGCAAGGAGGATTGCCTCACCCTCGACGTTCGAACCCCCTCGCTCGGCGGGAAGCTGCCGGTGCTCGTGTGGATCCACGGCGGCAGCAACCGCGCGGGCGGTCCGAACGACATCGTGCTTTCCGACGTGGGCAAGCAGGTCGTCATCGTCGGCGTCCGCTACCGGCTCGGGATCTTCGGCTTCCTCTCCCACCCCGCCCTCACTGCCGAGCAGGGCGGATCAGGCAATTACGGGATCATGGACCAGGTGGCGGCACTGCGATGGGTGCACGACAATATCGCTAAGTTCGGTGGCGATCCGGGCAACATCACCATCGCCGGAGAATCCGCAGGCTCACAGGACGTCAGTCTCCTGCTGGCGGCACCCGCTGCTCGGGGCCTTTTCGAAAAAGCGATCATGGAGAGCGGCACGCCGGGGTTCGGAATGACATTCCGAAGTCTGAAGGAAGCCGAGCGCATCGGCATGCAGGCGGACGATATGCTGAAGGCGGGCGGAAGCATCGAGAAGATGCGGCAGATGTCGGTCCCGGCCCTGCTTGCCGTCGATTTGAAGCTTCACGACGAGAACATGCAGTCCGACGACATGATGTGGCTTCGCACCACCGTTGATGAAAAGCTATTCGCGAGCGACCCCCGCACGCTGCTGGAGTCAGCGCCGCCTCGGCCGGTGATAGCGGGAACGAACAAGATCGAGTTCGGCTCGGATCGTCCGCATCGTGACTCGATCATTGCGCGCGAGTTCGGACCGAACGAAGCCGCCGCTCGCGCCTATTACCACGCCGATCAGCCGAACCCGCCGGAAGACCCGCGCCTCGGCTCCCTCGACGAGCAGATCGGAACGGACGTGGTCTTCCGCTGTCCGACTGAGCATCTGGCGCAACTCCTGACCATCCTCCGACCTACTTCGTTCAAGCCTCGTATTGCTCCCCGGACTACGGGCAGCGGAGAGGTGTTCGTCCAGGGGTCGAGGGTGCCCGCCGCCCGGAACTGGACGTACATCGAACTGCCGGCGGACGGGGGAGGCGCTGTAGAGGGCGACCAGGGGGTTGCTCATGGGGCTGACCACGGCTCGTCTCCGACGACCCGCGACTGGGCCTGGTATGACGCGGTCGCGGACTCGCCGGTCGCGAGGTCGTAGCCGGCCTTGACGATCACCTGGACGTCATAGCTGCCCTCCTGAGGAGGGTTCCAGATGAAGCTGCTTAGGGGGCTGAAGTCGCGATACACCTGGGGCGTGCCGCCGTCCTTCGCGACGCTGAACTGGTAAACGGGGGCCGAGCCGAGGTCGTCGGCCGTCGCCGTCCAGGTCACCGGCGGCCCCGACCAGGGGGACGGGGGGGCCGCCGGGCGTCAGGGAGACCGTCAGCAGGCGGCGCTCCTCGAGGGTCGAGCATCGCGGCCGATACGACCGAAGACGACGAGCCGAAGCGGTCTCGATCTCAGCAGGCGAGCACCAAAGGGTTCCGGAGTCGTCGCATGGGGGGTGATGCCTCCATAGAAAGAGGGATGCGGACGGGACGACATCGAGTTCAGGGGCGAGGTTCCCATCGGATTTGCACAACATCCTTGCCCCGGATGGCGAGCGCCTCCGTTGACTCGGGAACGGGCTCACAAATCCAAGGCGGACCGAGTACTCTCGTGTAGGCCCAACCCAGTCGCATCGACTTCGACGCCAGATCGGAACGTTACAAGCCGTATGAGCTGGTAGCAAGAACAACAATTCTTTTGCTTTGGAAATTTGCTGCCCTGTACCGAGATGATGCAAAAAGGAAACATTCTATCTGTGTCGAAATCCGTCGTTCCAGCCTTGAAATGCCGCGGATTTCGTGCGAAAGAGGCGGCATGAACCGCCTCCAGGTCGCCCCTTGCCTTCCTCGTCAGGGCCCGCTGCGCCGCCGCCGGGCGACTCCCACAGGGACCCCTCGAAGCGGTCCACCGAGCATCGACTCCCGGCCCCGAAGACGGGCGACCGCCCCCAGGCCGGGCTCTCCCGACGGGCCGGGGCCCGCGTCCTCGCGACGGTGCGCACGGGCGAGGACGAGGCGCATCGCGCCGGGAGGCGGGACGCACGAGGTCATCGACGCGGCGGCCCAACCGGAGAGTTCGTGCGCCGCATCCGGCGCTCCCGCCCCGGAGGGGATCGGCCACACCGTCGGGATCTCGTTCAGCGGGAACATGGCCGTCGGTGCCGGGGTCCTGGCGGTCGATGGCTCGATCGCCGCCTCGGCGACGGGGGCCGCTGTCCGGGCTCTCAGGGTGGGCCCGGCCCGCCGCGAGGGCGTCGAGTTCTGTTCGGGACCGCGCCGACGGTCATGGTCCGCGGCGGGGCCCCGGACGGGTCATCCCCGGGTCGCGGCGGGCCGGGCCGGGCTGGGGCGCCGCAGGATGGCCGAGTAGTCCCCGCCCGCGCGGCCGTCCCCGTCGCCGTCCAGGGCGTGCCCGGCCGGGTCGCGCAGGGCCGCCGCCGTGGTGCCATCGACCGTCAGCCGCGGGCCGCGGCGCGGGTCCAGCCGCTTCCGCAGGAGCAGGGTGACGGTCCCGGCCGGGGCGTCGTAGGTCGCCGATCGGACCGCGACGGGTCGGTCGTCGCGTCCCCAGGCGGCCGTCGCGGCCCGCGACGACGAACCGATAGGCCGCGGCGCGGGCGGCCGAGGCCGCGTCCAGGGGGCCGCTGAAGGCGAGGACCAGCCGGGTCGCACGGGCACGCACTCCGCCCAGGCTCCAGGCCACGACCCGAGGCCCGGCCGGAAGCGCCTCGCCGGTGTTGGTCAGCGCCAGCGTGACCGTCGCGGCGCCGGCCGCCTGCGCCGCGACGAGGTAGCGGCCCGCGCCCCCGACGGCCTTCGCACCGACCCGGGCCAGGCCGTCCGACCCGATCCTCGCCAGGCCGCCGGCCAGGTCGGCCGAGCGCCGAGGCGGGCGGCTCGTGAAGGTCACGCGGCCCCCGGCCACCGGCTCGCCGAACGGGCTGGCGACGGCGATGGTCAGCGGGGCGGCGAACGCCGTGGCGAGCGGCGCGGCCTGGTCCCCCCCGCCCACCACGGCCAGCGTGAAGCCGCGCGACTCGAAGGCCCCGATGTCGGGGGCGGGGCCCCAGCGCGGGGGACGTCGCGCTGGTCCGGGAACCGCCCACCACGGCCGCCCCGGCGTCGATGGCCGGGCTACCGGGGAGCAGCGCCAGGGTCGGGGTCGGCCCGCCGTTGTCGGCCAGAGGCCCAGGAGCGGGTCGATCTTGATCAGGTCCGTCGGGTCCAGCGCGAATCGGCGGGCGCGTCGCTGAACAGGTTGTGGCCGCCGGAGGTGACCGCGCCGCCGAGGCCGTTGCCCCCCGCGTTGGCCACGATGCTGGACGTGATCGACAGGGCGTTGCTATTGGAGATCCCCGCGTCGCCGGCGGCCGAATTGCCGCAGATGGTCGAGGCCCGGATCGTCAGCGGCCCCGGTCAGGATGCCCCCGCCGGCGCCGCTGTCGGCGGAGTTGCCGCAGATGGTCGAGTTGGAGATGGTCAGCGTGCCGGAGTCGTCGTTGTAGATGCCGCCGCCGACGGGGAACTTGAAGGCGCCCGCCGGGGATGACGGAATTGCCGGCGATCGCGGAGGCCGAGATCGCCATCACACCGGCGTTGCGGATGCCCCCTCCGACACCGTCCCTGCCGGGATGGAGGATCGGGTCGCCGATGCCATACACGCCGTCGGAATTGCCGCTGATCACGGTGCGTGAGATGGTCATCAGGCCGGTGTTGGTGACGCCGCCGGCGTCGGCGCCGCTGATCCTGGAGTCCACGACGGCCAGCGTGCCGGAGTTCGAGACGCCCCGGAAGGTCAGGCCGGAGATGCGCACCTGGCCGCCGGTCGCCTCGACGACCAGGCGACCCGCCACCGTCAGGTCCGCGGCGCCCGGGCCCCGCAGGTTGACGGGGGCGGACAGGGCCGGCAGGTCGCCGGACGGCGAGATCGTCCCCGTGACCGCCGGGTCGAAGGCGATCACGTCGGGGTCCGAGTTCGCGTTGGCCAGCCCGATGGCCTCGCGGAGCGACCCCGGGCCGGAGTCGGCGGGACTGGTCACGGTGAAGGTGGCCAGCAGGGCCCTGCCCTCCAGCAGCTCGACGCGAAGGGGCCGCACACGGACGCGCGCGGGGCCGGCCCGCGGCGGGGCTCGTTGCTCGTCCCATGGTCGGCTGTACCTCGTCGAGGGGAAGCGGGACCGGCGCCGGTGCCGGCCTCGCCGTGCGCCGTCGAGTGCCGGGCCGCATGGGAGGATTCTAACCCGACCGGGCACGGATTTAAATGAGGACTCGCCGGCATGTCCCGGGCCCCCGGGGATTCGTCCGGGAGGGCGAGGGACGCGGCCATTACCAATCGGCCTCCACGCCCGCCCCGTTCCTCAGCCTTTCTGCCCCGACGTGACGGACCATCGCCGTCGATCCCCCACGGGCTCGGGCAGGTCCCTCGACGCCGCGCCCCGCTCATTTCGGCCAGGCTCGGCCCGGCTCGCGTGCTTCGGGGGGTGATGCACCCCCAGCACGTCGGCTCGCCGCGCGGCGAACGGGCCCACGGGATCACCCCTTCAGATCGGCCGCGTAGAAGGCATTCATGGGGGCTCCACCGCTCCCTGGTCGCGAGGCCGGAGTCCGTCAAGGCGCGGCCCCTCGATCCAGGGGATGGGGGCCCGGAGACGGGGGAGCCCCGCCCTCGGGCCGGGCCGGGGGCCGGGGAGCCCTGGGCGTCTTCCCCTTAGAATCGCCTGGCGTGATCCTTGCATCGGTCCCGATCGGACCGGGCGGAGGCCAGCGGGCGGCGCGGGCGGGCCTTTTCGGGGTTGTTGGGAGGATGGCTCCTTTGGATGCGACGGCAATGCGACGCCTGAACGCGTCGGACGTGATGGTCTCGCCGGTGATA
>CAVTYB010000005.1:0-149804 GCA_963738825.1 uncultured Alphaproteobacteria bacterium
TTGCTCGTTTTCGCTGCCGTTGCGTTCGGCGGCTGCACCAGTCCCTCCCAGTCTCAGCCGAACGCCGCGCCGGGTATGGTCAGCGCCGCCGATCCGCGCGCGGCAGCCGCAGGAGTCCAGATTCTTCACGAGGGCGGCAATGCCCTCGACGCCGCCTTCGCCACCTTGCTGGCACTGAATGTCGTCGAGCCGCAGAGCTCGGGGATCGGGGGCGGCGGCTATCTCGTCTATTCGGAGCGGGGCGGCGCGCCCGTGACTTACGACGGGCGTGAGAAAGCGCCCCACGCCGCGACCGACACCTGGTTCTTCCGGGACGGCCAGCCGATGCAGTTCAGCGACGCCCAGCCGGGGGGCAAGAGCGTCGGCGTTCCCGGCAACATCCGGATGATGGCGCTCGCGCACCACGACCATGGCAAGGTCGCCTGGGCGGTTCTGTTCCAGCCGGCGATCAAGCTCGCCCGCGACGGATTCAAGATCACTCCGCGGCTCCACAATTCACTGCTCAAATATCCAGCGACCGGAGCGCTCTCCGCCGAGGCCCGCTCTATATTCTACCAGGCCGACGGCCAGCCGAAGCCGGTCGGAACGCTGGTGAAGAACCCGGCCTTCGCGGCATTCCTGGAGAAGCTCGCGAAGCTGGGGCCGGACAGCTTCTACGTCGGCCCGAACGCGCAGGCGATCGCAGCTGCGGTCAGCGGCGCACCGCATAATCCGGCACCGATGACGACCGGCGACATCGCCGCCTACGACTCCAAGCCGCGACCTCCGGTCTGCGGCACCTATCGCGGTTACCGGATCTGCGGGATGGGCCCGTCGTCGTCGGGCGGCTTCACCGTCCTCGCGACGCTCAAGCAGCTCGAGCGCTTCGACCTCTCGGCGCTCGGACCGAAGTCGCCGACGACCTGGCACCTGATCGCCGAATCCGAGCGGCTCGCTTACGCCGACCGCGACAAATATCTGGCGGACGAAGACTTTGTGCGCGTGCCGCTCGCCGGACTGATTGATCCGGCTTACCTCGCGCGCCGCTCGGCGCTGATTTCCCCGACCTCTACCGTTGCCGTTCGCCCGGGTGCGCCCGAAGGCGCCGAGGTCACCTGCACTCCGGCGCCGCAGCCCGAGCACGGCACTTCGCACTTCGTCGCCGTCGACCGCTGGGGAGACGTCGCTTCGGAAACCTCGACCATCGAGAGCAGCTTCGGCTCCGGCCTCATGGTCAACGGCTATTATCTCAACAACGAGCTGACCGATTTCAGCTTCGAACCGGCGAAGGACGGCTGTCCGGTCGCCAACCGGGTCGAAGGCGGCAAGCGGCCGCGCAGCTCGATGAGCCCGACCATCGTCTATGCCCCCGACGGGCACGTCGTCCTCGCCGTCGGGGCGGCGGGCGGCTCGACCATTCCGGCGCAGGTCATCAAGACACTCATCGCCGTGATCGACTTCCATCTGCCGCCGCAAGAGGCGATCGGATTGCCGATGATCTACGCACCCGGTGACACAGTGTTCGTCGAAAGTGGCACCTTCCTCGAAGGCATGATCCCGCAGCTGCAGGCGCTCGGCCATTCCAGCGTGCGGACGCTTCCGCCGGGAACCTACAAGGCAAATGCGATCGAATGGGTAGATGGGAAGTGGGCCGGTGGCGCCGATCCGCGCAGCGAAGGCGTGGCGGTTTCCGAATGAATCAAACGGGGGGACTTTGGCTCGGCAGCTCGAACATTTCGACAATCTCGTCGCGCTCTTCCTGACCCGCGCTGCCGAGCATGGGGACAAGCCCTTCCTGTGGGCGAAGCGGGAGGGTGAGTGGCGGGCGAAAAGCTGGACGGAAGCGGCTCGGCAGGTCGCTTCACTCGCGGCGTCGTTCAAGCGGATCGGCCTCGAGCCCGGCGACCGAGTCGCGCTCGTCAGCGAGAACCAGCCCGAATGGCTGATCTCCGACCTCGCGATCATGGCTGCGGGCTGCGTGACCGTTCCGGCCTACACCACGAACACCGAACGCGATCACGCCCACATCCTCGGCAACTCGGGCGCGAAGGCCGTGATCGTCTCGAGCCAGAAGCTCGCGAAGAACCTCATGCCGGCGGTGCTGACTTCGTCCGAATGTCATCACATCATCGGCATCGAGCCGCTGCGCACCGGGCAGGCGCCCGACTGGGTCACATCCCATAGCTGGCCCGAGCTCGCATCTGGGGAGGCGGACGTCGACGCACTCCGAAGCGACATCGGGAGCATCGGCCGCGACGAACTCGCCTGCATCATTTACACGAGCGGCACCGGCGGAGCGCCGCGCGGGGTGCAGCAGCACCACGGAGCGATCCTGCACAACGTCGAAGGCTGCACCGACATCATCTCGACCGACTTCGGCTGGGACGACGAGGTGTTCCTGTCCTTCCTTCCCGCAAGCCACGCCTACGAGCATACGGGCGGCCAGATGTTTCCGATCGCGCTCGGCGCGCAGATCTATTACGCCGAAAGCCTCGAAAAGCTCGCTTCCAACATCGAGGAAGTGCAGCCGACGATCATGGTGGTCGTCCCTCGGCTGTTCGAGATGCTGCGCACCCGCATCATGAAGTCAGTCGAAGGCCAGGGCGGTCTGTCGAAATATCTGATGTCCCGAGCGCTCAAGATCGGCGGCGACAAGGCAGCCGGCAAGCTGAAGCCGTGGGACCTGCCGATGGACGGGCTCCTCTCCCTCACTCTTCGCAAGAAGGTGCGCGCCAAGATCGGCAAACGGCAGAAAGCGTGGGTCTCAGGCGGCGCGCCGCTCAATCCCGAAGTCGGGCTGTTCTTCGAATCGCTCGGGATCACGTTCCTCCAAGGCTACGGCCAGACCGAAACCGGGCCCGTGCTGGCCTGCAACCGCCCCAGCGCCGGAATCCGCCTCGACACGGTAGGACCGCCCGTCAAGAACACCGAAGTGCGGATCGCCGACGACGGCGAGATCATGGTCAGCGGCGAACTCGTGATGCACGGCTACTGGCGCAATCCCGAAGAGACAGCGCGCGTGCTCAAGGACGGCTGGCTCGCGACGGGCGACGTCGGCCATTTCGACGAGAAGGGCCGGATCAAGATTACCGACCGCAAGAAGGACATCCTCGTTAACGACAAGGGCGACAACGTGTCGCCGCAGCGGATCGAAGGTATGCTTACGCTGCAGCCTGAAATCGCGCAGGCGATGATCTACGGTGACCGCAAGCCCCACCTTGTCGCACTGCTCGTCCCGGATCCGGAAATTGCTTCCGCGCCCGACCTTCAGCAGCGGCTTCAGAAAGCTGTGGATCGCGTGAACGCCGATCTGTCGGTGATCGAGAGGCTTCGCCGTTTCATCCTCGCCCACGAGCCCTTCTCGATCGAGAATGAGCAGCTCACTCCGTCGATGAAGATCCGCCGCCATGTCATCGGCAAGGCCTATGGCGAGCGGCTGGAGGCGCTCTACCGCAAGTAAGAAGCTAGCGCCGAGTGTAGGGAATGATCTCGGCGATCGTGCAGCTTCCCATGTTCGACCGGTTGAGCGTGTCGACGACTGACTGGATGTCGCCGCGGCACAGGCCCATCCCGCCATACTGACGCGACACGAGCGCATAAGGCCCGTGGTCGAGCATCTCGCAGCCATCGGTCAGATGGACGATGTAGGTCGTCGCGCTTCCGGCGCGCATCGCCAGCGTGTGCGAATCGATCGTCGTCTGGTCGTTCGTGTTGTAATGCTGAAGGCAACTGATCGGCGCTCCAGGAACCTTGCCCCCGGTCGCCCGAGCGAATTCCATCTGGGCCTTCGGGCTGGGCGGCGGCGGCGGCCCCGGCGGCGTTGCCGAACAGGACGCGAGTGCGATGCCCGCGGTCAGGAGAGAAATGGTGCGCATCTTGACCTCCTCGAACATTTCGCAGGCGTGCCGAAAAGCGCTTGGCGTCATGAACGGAAGCTGTCTTTTGCGGCCCTGCGAAGCGCGAATTCCTCCACGTTAGTGGAGCGAACGAAGGGATTGGTTTCACGTTCCTGCGCGACTGTTGTGGGAAGAGTGACTTTTCCCTGATCCCGCAGAAGCTTCACCACTTCCAGGCGGCGCTTGACCGCGATGTTGCCGGGCTCGGCCTGTTCCGCAAAACGAGCATTCGCCAGCGTATACTCGTGGCCGCAATAGATACGGACGTCGTCGGGCAGCGCTGCGATCCGCTGCATGTTCGAATACATCTGCTCGGCCGTTCCTTCGAACAGGCGCCCGCAGCCCATGGCGAACATTGTGTCGCCAACAAAGATCATCCCCTCGTCCTCGAAATAATAAGCAATGTGCCCAGCCGTATGCGCCGGAATGTCCCAGACGACGGCCTCGCGCCCCGCGACGGTCACTCGATCGCCCTCAGCGACGACGCGATCAACTGGGCTCACTCGCTCAGCCTCAGCCGGCGCTGTAATCGTACAGCCGGTGGACGCCTTGATGCCCTGGTTTCCGCCCGTGTGATCAGGATGCCAGTGGGTGTTGACGATTTGAGTTAGGGACCATCCTCTCGCCTTGGCCGCATCGAGAACCGGATCGGAGACGGAAGGGTCGACGGCCGCCGTTTCTCCGATGTCTTCGTTGTGAATCAACCAGACGTAATTGTCGGTGAGCACTGGGACCGGGACGATTTCCATCGCCAGTCGCCCCTACTCGCGACGACCAAGGATCGCCAGCGCCTCGGCGGCCAGTTTACGCGTCAGCTCGGCCGCCGGAAGCGCCTCACCAAGTGGCGCAGCCTGCCCCGCCCACATCGGGCCGAACCCATATTCACCCCGGCGCTCGGCAGCGACCCGGACCGGCGCGAGCGCGGCACTTGCGAGTGGATAGGGGGGAGCTTCGGCGCGGACCGGCCCGAGATCGGTGATCAGCCGGCCTTTGATGCCGCGGGCAAGCCCACCGGTGAGCAGGTTGGTGAAGATGGTGCCGCCCTCGGCGAGTCGCTGCCGGTGAACGCTGCTGATCGTCAACTCGGGCGTATGCAGATAGGCCGTGCCGAGCTGCACAGCGCTGGCGCCGAGCGTCAGCGCCGCGGCGATGCCGCGTCCGTCGGCAATTCCGCCGGCGGCGATTACCGGCGTCGAGACTGAATCAGCGATCAGCGGGACCAGCGCAAACAAGCCGATCGCCTGCGCCGGGTCCGAGCCCAGGAACCGGCCCGTATGTCCGCCAGCCTCGAAGCCCTGCGCGATGATCGCGTCGACCCCGCGCTGCGCGAGCCAGCGCGCCTCTTCGACTGTCGTCGCATTGCCGACGACGATCGCGCCCGCCGCCTTCACCCGAGCGAGCAGCGGCTCGGCGGGAAGGCCGAAGTGGAAGCTGACGACCGGCGGCATCAGCGCCTCGATGGCTGCAGCCATGTCGGAATCGAAGGGAAGGCGCATCGCCCCGCCGTTCCCGGGCTCGACACCATATTCCTCATAATAAGGCCGAAGCAGCGCGTGCCACTCGCTATGGTCTGCGTTTGCGGGCATCTGGTGGCAGAAGAAGTTGAGCGCGAACGGACCGTCAGTTCGCGAGCGGACCTGGGCGACCTGCTCTCGCACCTGCTCCGTCGACAACATGCCGCACGGCAACGCACCAAGCGCGCCGCCTTCGATCGCCGCAACGCAAAGCTCGACTCCGCCAGCGCCGGCCATTGGCGCCTGGACGATCGGATGTCTGGTGCCGACGAGATCGGCGAAGCGGCGGTCGGGCCAGCCTACCATTCGCCGCTGTTCGGCATCGACGCCCAAGGCTCGGCCGAGTCGAGCGCCTGCCCCCTCTGCAGCAGCTCGACAGAGATGTTGTCGGGACTGCGAACGAAAGCCATTCGCCCGTCGCGCGGCGGCCGGTTGATCGTCACTCCGCCGCCCATCAGCCGCCGGCACGTCTCGTAGATGTCATCGACCTGGTAGGCGAGGTGGCCGAAGTTGCGGCCGCCGCCGTAGCCGGCCTCGTCCCAATTGTACGTCAGCTCGACCTCGCCGCCATCGTCGCCCGGAACTCCGAGGAAGATGAGCGTGAAGCGGCCCGACTCATTATCCATCCGCCGGCGCTCCTCGAGGCCGAGCAGTTGAAAGAATGCAACAGTCGCTTGCGGATCGGAGACACGGATCATCGAATGCAGGAATTTCATTTCGTTTCACTCAATTCGTCGCTATAATTGCACGGTTCGTCGTAGCCGTGACCGGCGATCGTGACCGGTGGCTGCTCGTATATGCGGACGAACGCCTGGGGTTCCATCCCATGATTGAGAAGCTGCAGGACAGCCGTGCGGTCCTTTTGGGCGCGGTTGCGATATTTGCATTCGGTCTCACCACCAGCGGCTACGCGCTCGGCGACGGCTTGCGCCGCTCGAAGATGGCGGAGCATCGCTCGGTCACGGTGCGCGGCGTTTCGGAACGCAACGTCACCGCCGACCTTGCGACCTGGTCGGTCAATTTCTCCCACCAGGGCGACGACCTCGGTTCCGTGCAGCAGTCGGTCGACGAGCAGGCGAGCGCGGTTCGCACCTTTTTCCTCCACGCCGGCTTCCGACCCGACGAGGTCACCGACACCGACGTCTCGCTCCACCGCGAGCAGCAGCGCGACAACCAGGGCCGGCCCGTCGGACCGCAGAAGCTCGTCGTCAGCCGCTCAATCCAGCTCAGAACCAACGACGTGATGAAGGCGCGCACGGCCTACACCCGTCAGGCCGAGCTGTTGCGCGCCAATGTCGAGCTGTCGGGAAGCAGCATCACCTATACCTTCACCGGCCTCAACAGGCTCAAGCCCGAGATGATCGGGGAAGCGAACAAGAATGCGCGTGAGAGCGCCGAGCAGTTCGCGCGCGACAGCGGCGCTTCAGTCGGCGGCATCAAGACTGCGAGCCAGGGCTATTTCTCGGTCGGCGCGCGCGACGGCGAGGACTGCGACGATTGCGGCTCCTCGGGCGGAAGCTCGCCGTTCCAGAAAGTCCGAGTCGTGACGACAATCGACTATGATCTCGGCTAACTCAGCTGGGCGTCACTTCGGCGGAGGAGTGCTATCCTTCACCGTCGGGGTGACGCCGAGCATCTCCACCGCCTTGGCCGCCGCCTTCCCGATCTCGCCATGGGGATCGCTTCCGGCTGCGCGCATCCAGTAGCTGCGGGCCTTGTCGTCTTCGCCGTTGAAGTCGGCGACATGGCCTGCCTCGAACAGGATCGTCGGGTCCGACGGAGCGATCGTCAGCGCTTTGTTGATTGCCATCTGCGCCGTCGGACCATCATTCTCCCGGATCGCGAGCGCCGCGGAAAAATACCAAAGGAAGGGATCGTCGGAGATCGTCTCCGCGGCTTCGGTAACCTTGGCGCGGGCGGTCTTCAAATCGTCTTGCGCCTCGGCCGCGCGGGCGCGATCGAGAAGCGCCTCGCCCCTTTGCTCGGCCTCAAGTCCCGGGAGCGACAGCGCCTTGTCGAGATCCAACGCGGCCTTCCCAGGCTCGTTGGCCGCAATCCAGAGGTTGCCGGCCGCGGCATACATGCGCGCGGTCTTGATATCCTGGTTGCTCGATTCCTTGGCCGCCTCCTCGAAGCCCTGGGCAGCGCGGAGGTCGTCACCCGCTGCCTGGGCCTTGAGCGCCCGGCACACCATCGCATCGGGCGTGATGAGATTCGGGCAATCGCCGGCTTGCGGTGCAGCGGCGGCGAAGGCGGCGGCAAAGAGAAGGATCAAAGGCTTAGGGCTCCAGCAGGGCTTCAACGGTGGCCAGGATCGCTTGGATCTCGTGCGGCTCCGACAAGCGGTGGCCGCCGCCCTTGAGCACATTCAGCTGGACATCGGATGAACGAAGGCCGCGCATCAGCCGGAACGCCACGTCTAGCGGGACTTCCCGATCCACCTCTCCGTGAAGGAGACGAACGGGACAATCGATGGCGATCTCCGCATCGAGAAGGCGCAGGCTCTGGCCCGATTCCCAGAAGGCTTCCGTGAAGATCGATGGCTCCGCCCCGGACGGGCTTGGTTCCTCGATCCGCCCGTCCCGTTGCAGCGCAGCCCTCTGCTCGGCGGTGAAACCCCATTCGGTAAAGTCCGGCGCCGCAGCGATTCCGACCAGTGCCCGAACGCGCTCGGGCCGGAGCAGTGCCAGATGCAGCGCGATCCACCCGCCCATCGACGACCCGACCAGAACCACCGGCGCCAAGTTGAGCTGATCGAATATTGCCAGCGCTTCCTCGAGCCAGAGCGCCAGCGTCCCCTCTTCGAAGGTTCCGCCGCTCGACCCGGTGCCCGAGTAATCGAGCCGGAACATCGACAGACCCCGCTGCTTCGCGAAGGCGTCCAGCGCGACCGCCTTCGTACCCTCCATGTCCGACGCATAGCCGGGGAGGAAGAATAATGCCGGCGCTGCACCTTCTCTGAGGCGATAGGCGATCCGGCGACCGCGAAGGTCGAAATGGTGGAGGTCGGCGCTCATCTGAAATCGGCAGTCCGCGCGCTGAAGCTCATTGGCCATCGGGCGCGACTCTTCCCAGTTAGTCTTCAAAAGCGCAATGCGCCGGAACGCGCGTTGCCCCCGCCAGTTCTCCGCATCGGGCAAAGGAGAATCCTTCATGAGATATCGCAAGCTCGGCGACAGCGACCTCGAAGTTTCGGAAATCTCTCTCGGTTCCTGGCTGACCTACGGCGTCGGTGTCGAAGCCGACAAGGCGCGCGCGTGCCTCGAGGAGGCGTTCAACCAGGGGATCAACTTCATCGACACCGCGAACATCTACGGGCGCGGCGCAGCCGAGACTTTCCTCGGCGAAGCGCTGCAGGGACGAGCGCGGGACAGCTACGTTCTCGCGACCAAGCTCTTCTTCCCGATGACGCAGACCGACCGCGGCCTCTCGCGCGAGCAGGTCGAAAAGCAGCTCGATGCGTCGCTGAAGCGGCTTCGGACCGATTATGTCGATCTCTACCAGTGCCACCGCTATGATTTCGACACGCCGCTCGAAGAGACGATGGAGGCGCTGACCCGCGCCGTCGAAAGCGGCAAGACGCGCTACATCGGCTTCTCGGAATGGCCCGCCGACAGCATCCAGGCCGCGATCGACCTTGCCGATCGCGGGCATCTGGCGAAGTTCGTCTCGAGCCAGCCGCAATATTCGTTGCTTTGGCGCGAGCCGGAGGACGAGGTCATCCCGCTCTGCGCGGCGAACGGAATCTCGCAGATTGTCTGGTCGCCGCTCGGCCAGGGTGTGCTCAGCGGCAAATATGATCCCGACCAGCCGCCGCCCGTGGATTCGCGCGCGGCCAGCGATGAGATGGGCGGCTTCATGGATCGCCTGATGAGGCCCGATGTGCTGCGCGCCGTTCAGCAGCTGAAGCCGATCGCAGAAGAGGCCGGACTGACGCTACCCCAGTTCGCGCTCGCTTGGGTGCTTCGCGAGCCCAACGTCGCCTCGGCCATCATCGGCGCCTCGCGTCCGGCCCAGGTGCAGGAGAATGCGGCCGCATCGGGCGTCGTCATCGATACGCAGCTGTTCATTCGGGCCGAGCAGATCATCGACGAGGCGCTGAGCCGCGAACCGGCCTGATCAGCCCTTCGGCCGAAGCTTCCTGACCCAGCGAGCCAACTCACGGTCGAAAAACGCGAGATCGAAATTCTGCGGGTCGTCGTGCGCCCCGGGAATCCCGCGATCCACGTTGGCGTGGAAGGCGGGGATGAGCCAGCTTCCGGCCCTGGCGCTCGCCAGGACGTAAAGAAGGGCCAGCGTCCGGTACTGAGGGGGTGTCAACCCTTCGGACGGGGCAATTTGATCGTTGTTCGGCGGCCCCGCAGGGTCCTCGCGCCGCGGCTGCACATTCTCGACGTGGACGAAGCGCCCGCGCACCTTTTCGCCTAGGATCGATTCGAGCTTGGTCGCCCGCCAGCCGACTTCGAGATCGTGGCCGATCGCGACTGCGCCACTGCGGTCGTTGAACAGATGGGCGACCGCGTCCTTGCCGAGGAACTGATTGACGTCGTTGAACCGCGGCTGCCTGTCGAACCGTGCCGGGAAGGGCTTGCCGTCGATCCACGGCGAGCTTGTGTCGTGGATGACGAAATAGAGGGCTCGGCGATGGTCGAGCGTTTCCGAAATCGGGGTGGTTGCAGGCAGTGGAATGTGCCGGTGCAAAAGGACGGCGGCCAGCTTCCCGCGATCGATGGTGACGGGCTGCCCAACCAGGGCCTGCAGCGTCGGCGGAAGCGGCTGTTCCGGATCGGCGCCACCTCCCGGTTCGACATGACGCAGAAGGCAGCGAGCCTGCTCGATTGAAGTTCCGGCGAATTCGAACGTGGCGGCATCGAACCGGCACTCGACCGCGGGGGCCTCGAGCCCCGCAGCCGCCACGGACAATGCCACCAGAAGCACTCAGATCGCCTTTGAGCTGCGGCGCGAGGGCGAGACGAAGATCTCCTCGATCGGAAGGTCGAACAGCTCGGCGATCCGGAATGCGAGGGGCAGCGAGGGATCGTATTTGCCGGTCTCGATCGCGTTCACGCTCTGCCGCGACACTTCCAGCCGCTCGCCCAGGTCCTGCTGGCTCCAGCTGCGCTCCGCGCGCAGGATTCGGAGGCGGTTTTCCATCAGCATCGCACCGTCGTTCCGAGTGTAAGCTTGTTCATGACCGAGCCGACGCCAAGGCCGAAGAACCACAGGATCGCGATGTCAGAATGCAGTCGACGTGGCCGACGAGATCGAAACTTTCGAGGAATCCCCACACCGTCGCGACGCTCAGCGCGAACGCGCCCGCCCACAACGACTGACGGACGAGGACCATTCGGACATATTCATCCTTTTCCTCGATCAGGTAGCGGCCCATCGCACCGAAAATGCCGATGAGCGGCAGCGCCGGAAGGATGGCGGCAATCCACGCGAGGGCCCCGTGCAGCAGCTGGTGCTTGAAAGAATAGACCGCAATGAGGAGGAAAATCGCGTACAGCAGACTGAGCCAGATGACCCGCAAATTGTAACGCTTCATTGCCGGATTGAAAGACATGGCGAATATTCCTTTCTGAGTTGGATCAAGCGCCTGCGCGTCCACGCGAGAAGACTGCGACGCAGCCAAACGCGCCCTGCATCACCACCCACACGAACGGGATCCAGTAGGTCTCGAACAGCGGCATGACTCCGAAGGCCTGGAGAAATCCCCAGACGACGGCCGCGCCCATGGTGGCGTTGGTGGCGATGGCAATTCGCCGCAACGTCATGGCCTGGTGATATTCGTCTCGTTCATCGGACAGGTAACGGCCCCAGCTCGCGAAAATGCCGAGCACAGGAAGCGAAGCGGCAACCGCCATCAGCAACGACAGCGAGTGGCTGATGTGCCGGTTCGCCTGCAGCCAGACGAGCGGCGGTAGGATCACCGCGTAGGCGAGCAGCAGCCACAGGGTTCTGCGAATATGCGCGCGCTGCGCCGGGGTGAGGTCGCTCTGCTTAGAAGCGAACATGAGTCAAGCTCCTTTGTCTCTTTGACAAGGACGCTTTACAATGCTCCGTCTCAGATGTCAAGTGAGGTTTACATGGGCGCAACCACCCCACCGCTTACCGGCCCTTATCGCAGCGGTTGAGAGGCGGCAGCGGCATCGCTAGATGCACTGCACAATGACCAAGATGTTCAAGATCGCTCTTCCAGACGGCTCCGTCAGGGAAATGCCAGAGGGTTCGACCCCGGCCGACGTTGCTTCGGCGATTGGTCCGGGCCTGGCGAAGGCCGCGCTTGCCGCGCGCGTCGACGGCGAGGTGCGCGACATCATGCGCCCGTTCGAGGGTGATTCGAGCCTCGCGCTGATCACCTCGCGCGATGAGGCGGACGCGCTCGAATTGGTGCGGCACGACTATGCGCACATCCTCGCCGAGGCAGTTCAGAACCTCTTTCCGGGAACGCAGATCACCTTCGGTCCCGCGACCGACGACGGCTTCTACTACGACTTCGCTCCCACTTCGGAGCATGGCCCCTTCACCGAGGAGGAGCTGCCGGCGATCGAGGAGGAGATGCGGCGCATCATCGCCGCCGACAAATCGCTCGTCCGCGAGGTGTGGACTCGCGCTCAGGTGCGCGACTTCTTCGAGAAGCAGGGCGAGGCGTTCAAGGCCGAATGGGTAATGGAGCTGCCCGAGGGCGAGGCCATCACCATGTACCGGACCGGCGACGGCAAGGACGCCTGGATCGACCTCTGCCGCGGGCCGCACCTCGCCTCGACCGGCAAGCTCGACCCGAACGCGTTCAAGCTTACCCGAGTGTCCGGCGCCTATTGGCGCGGCGACCCCAAGAATCCGATGCTGTCGCGGATCTACGGCACGGCGTGGCTGAACAAGAAGCAGCTAGACGCTTACCTCGTTCGCCTTGAGGAAGCCGGAAAGCGCGACCACCGAAAGATCGGGCAGGAGATGGACCTGTTCCACCTCCAGGCCGAGGCGCATGGGTCGGTCTTCTGGCACCCCAATGGCTTCGTGATCTGGCGCGCGCTCGAGGCCTACATGCGCCGCCGCATCGACGAGGCGGGTTACGAGGAGATCAAAACTCCGCAGCTGATGGACGCTCGCCAGTGGGAGAGGAGCGGCCACTGGGGCAAGTATCGCGAAAACATGTTCGTCGTTCCCGACGAGATCCCCTCGACGGAGGACGACGCGCCGGTCCTTTCCGGCGACGCCGACCTCATGGCGCTGAAGCCGATGAACTGCCCGGGGCACATCCTCGTCTTCAAGCAGGGTATCACCAGCTACCGCGAGCTGCCGATCCGATTCTATGAGAATGGCAGCTGCCACAGGAACGAGCCGCACGGCGCGCTCCACGGATTGATGCGCGTTCGGCAGTTCACTCAGGACGACGCCCACATCTTCTGCACCGACGAGCAGCTGGTCGACGAGGTACGGGATTTCTGCCTTCTTTCCGACCGCGTCTATCGCGACCTCGGCTTCGAGAATTATGCGATCAAGCTCGCGCTTCGCCCTGAAAGGCGCGCCGGAACCGACGAGCAGTGGGACCGTGCCGAGCAGGAGCTTCGCGATGCGGTCCGCTCGGCCGGGTTCGCAACCGAACAATATGGCTGGGAGGAGCTGCCCGGCGAAGGCGCCTTCTATGCGCCCAAGCTCGAATGGCATCTGACCGACGCGATCGGCCGGACCTGGCAGGTCGGAACGATCCAGGCAGACCGTGTCATGCCGGGCCTGCTGGAGGCCGCCTATGTCGGAGAGGATGGCGAGAAGCACACGCCGGTGATGTTGCACCGCGCCATCTTCGGAAGCTACGAGCGCTTCATCGGAATCCTCATCGAGCATTACGCCGGTAAGTTCCCGCTGTGGCTCGCCCCGGTCCAGGCGGTCGTCGCGACGATCGTCTCCGATGCCGATGCTTATGCCGGTGAAGTCGCCGCCAGGCTCGAGGCCGCCGGAATCCGCGTCGAGACCGACCTCCGCAACGAGAAGATCAACTACAAGGTCCGCGAGCACAGCCTCGCCAAGGTCCCGCTGCTCCTCGTTGTCGGCAAGCGCGAGGCCGAGGAAGGCAGCGTCGCCATCCGCCGCCTCGGCAGTGACGAGCATCAGAAGATGATGAGCCTCGACGAGGCGGTAGTGATGATCCGCGCCGAGGCCGTCCCGCCGGACCTCCTGGACTAGCGCACCGCGCTCGCCTTCAAGGCCCCGCAACCGCCCTGAACTGCGATCCCACCTGCCGGTACCAGCCCTCGCTGCAGTGGAAATAGGACGCCCCGCCCTCGACCATCTTCAGGCACCCGCCCGGAAGCGAGGCGTAGGTGCGGCCGAGCACATAAGGCGCCCGCGGCGGCGGCGGAGGCGCCGGAGGCTCGGGCGCCGCCGCGGCCTCGTCGTGAACCACCACCACGTCGTGAACCACCTCCGGCTCTTCATAGATGAAGACGCTGCCGCCGAACCCGCGGCGAAGGCCGCGATGCACGCCGTCGCGGCTGCCGCGAACCATGCCCTGCGGAATGGGAGTCGGATAAAGCGACCCGCCGCCCGGCTGATTGATCGGCGGCCGGAGCACCCCGCCCACCTGCTGCGCGCCAGCTGGGGGAAGGGCTAGCAGCGCAAAAGTCACCGCGATCGCTGGCGTCAGGCGAAGAGCCTTCATGGCGATGGCCTTGTACATCCGAGAGTTGGTCCCGCGAAGACCCGCCCCGGTTCAGAGGAAGCTCAGTCGAAGCTCAGGGCTTCAGTCGAGGCGCCGGCCCTTGGTGAACAGCTTGTACATCTCCGACGGCTCCGGCTTGGGCTGCGGCGGAGCCGGCGCGGCGGACTTCCCTATCGGGTCGGCTTTCGGCTTGGGGTTTTGGCCCGAGCGCCGTTCTGGTCCCTTAGCCATGGTCGTTCGTCCCTTCGCCCGCCCCGGAAAGCGGATAATCGGTGTTCATTTGGATGCGGTTGGCCTCGAGCCGGTCGAGCAGGTCCGCCCGGGCGGACCACGCCTCCGCGCTGCACGCGAGCCGGAAGCGCATGTGCGCACTGTCCGACTGCGCTGCGCGGTCACGGTCGTCGCTCGCCAGCAGCCGACAGCCGGCCGCCGTATCCTCGGGTTTGCGGTGAGGAAGCGAGACGTTCGTCGGCTCGATGCTCACGCGGCGAATTCCGGCGGGCGCTCGTGGCGGGCGCTGGCGATCTCGGCGGCATAGGCCTTCGCGAGCCCGCGATGCGCCTCGCGGGCCTTCTCGGACTGGGCATGGTCAGACATGAACAGGGAAACCTGGTGGCGATGAAGAAGGTAATTGAGATCCACGGGGACGGCTCCTTCGGTAAGCGGGAGCATGTTGCCAGGTCTCTCAGCCGCACGATGCCTACAAAGATGAGCCGTGCGATGCCAAAGGCCCTAGCACATTTCTCCTTCCGATGTTGGAATTGATTTGCTCCATCCGGGAGCAGGTGACCAAGAAGGCTTAGCCTTCGTCACCCATTCTGAGGGCGGCAATGAATGCCTCCTGCGGAATCGAAACGCTGCCGTATTCGCGCATCCTCTTCTTGCCTTCCTTCTGCTTCTCCAACAGCTTGCGTTTCCGCGTCGCGTCGCCGCCGTAGCATTTGGCGGTGACGTCCTTGCGCAACGCTCCGATCGTCTCGCGAGCGATGATCTTGCCGCCGATCGCGGCCTGGATGGGGATCTTGAACAGGTGCCTTGGGATGAGGTCCTTCAGGCGCTCGCACATGCCCCGGCCGCGGGCCTCGGCGTTGGCGCGGTGAACGATCATGCTCAGCGCATCGACCGGCTCGTTGTTGACCAGGATGCTCATCTTGACGAGGTCGCCCTCGCGGTGGCCGACCTGGTGATAATCGAAGCTCGCATAGCCGCGGCTGATCGACTTCAGGCGGTCGTAGAAGTCGAACACCACCTCGTTGAGCGGAAGCTCGTAGCGGAGCATCGCGCGGGCGTGGCTTCCGGTGCCAACGTACGTCAGGTCCTTCTGGATTCCGCGGCGGTCCTGGCACAGCTTGAGCACGGCGCCGAGATATTCGTCGGGGACGTAGATGGTGGCGTCGATCCACGGTTCGTCGACCGCCTCGATGTCGTTCGCATCGGGCCAATCGGCCGGGTTGTGGATGTCCTGCACTTCGCCCGAGCGCAGCCGCACCTGGTAGACGACGCTCGGCGCGGTGGTGATGAGGTCGAGGTCATATTCGCGGATCAGCCGCTCCTGGATGATCTCGAGGTGGAGCAATCCAAGAAAGCCGCAGCGGAAGCCAAAGCCGAGGGCCGCCGACGTCTCCATCTCGAAGCTGAACGAGGCGTCGTTGAGGCGGAGCTTGTATAAGGAATCGCGGAGCTTCTCGAAGTCGTTGGCATCGACCGGGAACAGGCCGCAGAAGACCACCGGCTGGACGAGCTTGAAGCCGGCGAGGGCCTCGGCGGCGGGCTTGCGGGCGTCGGTGATCGTATCGCCGACTCGGGTTTCGGCGACTTCCTTGATCTGCGCGGTGATGAAGCCGATCTCGCCGGGGCCGAGCTCCTGCAGTTGCTCGATCTTGGGGCGGAAGCAGCCGACTCGGTCGACGAGGTGGGTCGTGCCCGCGGCCATGAACTTGACCTGCTGGCCCTTGCGGATCGCGCCGTCGATCACTCGGACGAGGATGACGACTCCGAGATAGGGGTCGTACCAGCTGTCGACGAGCATTGCCTTGGTGGGGGCGTTGGCGTCGCCTTTGGGAGGGGGGATCTTGGCGACGATGGCGTCGAGCACTTCCTCGATTCCAATTCCGGTCTTGGCGCTGGCCATGACTGCGTCCGACGCATCGAGGCCAATGATCTCCTCGATCTCTTGCCGCACGCCTTCCGGGTCCGCGGCGGGGAGGTCGATCTTGTTGATGACCGGAAGGATCTCGTGGTCGTGCTCGATGCTCTGATAGACGTTGGCTAGGGTCTGTGCCTCGACCCCCTGAGCGGCGTCCACAACGAGAAGCGCGCCTTCGCACGCCGCGAGTGATCTGCTCACTTCATAGGCGAAGTCCACGTGCCCCGGCGTGTCCATGAGGTTGAGCTCGTAGCCTTTCCATTCGAGCCGCACGGTTTGCGCCTTGATGGTGATTCCCCGCTCGCGCTCGATGTCCATATTGTCGAGCACTTGAGCGCTCATCTCGCGCTCGGTGAGGCCGCCCGTCGTCTGGATCAACCGGTCGGCGAGCGTGCTCTTCCCGTGGTCGATATGCGCGATGATGCTGAAATTTCTGATGTGCCCGATTTCTGTCATTGGCCGCGCCGCTAGCAGAGCGTTTGTCCGTCAGCCAGCCGCCGCGGGGCTGTTGCGCGATCGGCCCCGCCTCGCGCGTGAGCGCGCCCGGACGCCGTAGCGTCCTCACCGAACGCGGCGAGTAACCGCAACGCTAGGCAGGGGTGGGAGTCGGCACACCTCCACCCCATGCTGGTTGGCCGGTCCGCCCCCCTGCGGGCTGGCTAAACCGTCAGAAGGACGGCCGTTATTCTGAAAACAAGGCCCGCTCTCTAACCGAGGGCGGGCCTTACTCTTTGATCGATCCTGATCGACCCTGGCGAGGGT
Organism: uncultured Alphaproteobacteria bacterium; assembly: GCA_963738825.1. GTDB lineage: Bacteria > Pseudomonadota > Alphaproteobacteria > Sphingomonadales > Sphingomonadaceae > Sphingomicrobium. The sequence continues at coordinate 16,960 of CAVTYB010000005.1, forward strand.
CCTGAGATTCCGGAGGCTGTCGCCCTTCCAACTCGCCCGCGAGGCTGGTAAACGAACCGAACCAGTCAAAGGGGGCTTTGGCCATGATCAAGTATGCGCTTGTCGCGGGCATGGCGCTCGCGTTCACTTCATCAGCGGCAGTAGCGGACCAGAGTTCGGGCTATAAGCAACAGGCGAACGGCGAGGCCGACCTGCCGCAATGCACGCACCGGATCGGAACGCTGGCGATCGTTCCGCCTGACCAGGAATGGTGGCGCGAGTATAACCTCGGCAGCCCGGAGGCGATCATCAAAGTGTTCGTCCAGCAATCGGGCTGCTTCACGCTCGTCAATCGTGACCGAGCGATGCACAGCCGTGCCATGGAGCGCGCGCTCGCCGAGCAAGGGGAGCTCCAGCAGGGCTCGAACATGGGAGCGGGACAGGTCAAGGCGGCGGATTATTTCCTCCAGCCCGACATCGTCAGCAGCAACGCCCATTCGGGGGGCGGTGGAGTTGGAGCCGCGCTCGGCGGGATCCTCGGTCACACGCACGGGTGGGCGAACACGGTCGGCGGGATCGCTGGCGGGATCAACGTCAACAAGGGCGAAGCGAACGTGACGCTGTCCCTCGTCAATGCCCGTACGACGGAGGAGGAAGCGCTGACCGAAGGATATGCGCGCAAGACCGACGTCAGCTTCGGCGCGGGCGGCGGCGCAGGCTGGTGGGGCGGCTTCGCGGCGGCGGGCGGCTACGGCTACCAGAACACCGCGATCGGACAGATCATCGTGCTCGCCTATCTTGATGCATACCGGAAGCTGGTGACTCAACTCGGCGGAACCCAGCCTTATTCGCCTCCTCCATCCCACCACTAAGGGCGGCCTGGCGGCTCGCGTGAGTTTCATTTGACCCACGTCGACTAACGCAGTTTACATTCCAGACGAGGGGTCGGGGGCTTGACCGCTCGACAGGGGGTGCATCGATGAGAAAGCTGAGTGTGCTGGCTGCGGGCGTGAGCGCTGCTGTGTTGATGGGAGCTGCGCCGGCCAAGAAGGACAGCCCTCCGCCGCCGCCGATCGCAAACTACTGGATGGACGTTTCGACCACGAGTGGCTTCGGAGCCGCGATGATGGGAGGCGGACGTCCGAACCCGGCCGCGATCATGGCGATGATGAACGGCGGCGGCGGCGCGGCCGTCGGGCACATGCTGAACCTTAGGCTTTCATCGCGCGACAAGCCGTCGGGAACTCCGGAAGCCAATCATCTCATCCCCGCTGGCATGGACATGGGCCCGAGCCTGCCGTTGGTATCACCCGAGCGGATGCAGGAGCGGAGTGGTAGCGGCGGTGAGCCCGGCCAATATGAAAAACCTAAGGGGCGCATGCTAATCTACTGGGGCTGCGGCGAGCATGCCGCTGCGCCAATGGTCATCGACTTTGCCAAGGTCGCGGCCGGCCAGATTCCGCCCGGCCTCGAAGCGCTCTCGCGGATGGGACGGGCGATGGGCCGGATGTCGATGCGCCAGCCCACCGCGGAGAATTCGGCGGCGTTCGGTGAATGGCCGAACACCAGGGATTCGCGGTCTGTCCCAGCCTCCGCCTCGCTAGTCGGTGCTCATCGGGTCGAGGGGAATTACTCGCCTGCGATCGCCTTCACGCTCGGTCAGGGCGAAGATTTCATGCCCGGCCTGGGACTGCGCGAGTCGGGTGCTCTTCCCTCCGGCGCCGAAAGGCTCGACTGGACCCCTTCGGCGCAGGCGACCGGCTATGCGCTCGCACTTTTTGGAAGTGGCGGCGGAAACGGTGACATCATCATCTGGACCTCCTCCAAGTCTGCGTCGCTCACGCCGTCCTTCGATTACGAAACTCCGGGCGAGGCGAGGGCGCTCGTCGAAAATGGATCGGCGCTTCCACCGGGCACCAGCGAATGCGTGCTACCCGCGGAAGTCTCCCGCGCAGTGCCGCAGGGCATGGTCATGATGATCGGCTACGGCCCGCAGGCCTCCTTCTCCGACAAGCCCAAGGCCCCGACCTGGACTGCGCGTGTGCGGTACAAGACGACAGCCATGCTGATGCACGGCATGGGGAACATGGGCATGGGCGGCGATGATGGCGGCTTCGCGACGAACGATCAGCAGCCACAGCAGCCGCAGCCGGATCAGCCGCAGCCGAAGAAGCGCCACGGATTCGGAATCGGAGGCCTGCTCGGGGCAATCCCGCACTAGCTTTTCAACGGCCTTGCCCCGGCGGGTAGGGTAATTCGAGCGGCTGGCGCGTAGGACTCGCCCCCATGAGCAGCGGACCCGGACGACCGCGTCACGACGACCTGCTGACACCCTCCGAATGGAAGGTGGCCGAGCAGGTGCGGCACGGCATGACCAACCGACGGATCGCCGAGCGAATGGGAGTTAGTCTCGACGCCGTGAAGTTCCACGTCGGCAATGCGCTCTCGAAGCTCGGCTTTTCGAGCCGCGTCGAGCTGCGCCGATGGGACGGCGTCGCCAAGGGCACCGCGCTCGATCAGTTCAGGAGATCGGCGATGGACAGTGAGCTTTCGAACGGCGGCTACATGATGCTTGGACAGGTGGCGCGCACGACGAAGCGGTTCGAGGAATCGCACGCCTGGTACCGCGATGCGCTTGGCCTTCCCGAGCTGTACAGCTTCGGCAACCTAGCCTTCTATGACCTCGGCGGAGTCCGGCTGATGCTGACCGAGGAGGAGGGCGACCTCGCTTCGGAATCGATTCTCTATCTGCGAGTCCCGGACATTCATGCGTCGAAGGCGGAGCTGGAGGCGCGGGGCGTCAGGTTCATCAATGCACCGCACCTGATCCACCGCCACGAGGACGGGACTGAGGAATGGATGGCGGCGTTCGAGGACAATGAAGGCCGCCCCCTTCAGCTGATGATGCAGGTCCGCGTGACGTCGCGCTGAACGAGGTCAGTCCTTACCCGACTTGCAGATGAGCTTGTTGATCTGTTCGGTGAGGTCGGTGTTCTGCCGAAGCAGCTCGTTCAGCTGCTCGGTCAGGTGCACGTTCTGTTTCATCAGCTTGTGCATTTCGTCGCTGAGCTGGAGCAGCGCTTCCGCATCGTAGAACGTCTGCTCGAGCTGCTTGTCAGACTTTTCGGCGGCGACCTTCTGGCCGACCATGATGATCGACAAGAGCACGAGCTGAAGGAAGGTCTGTGCGAACCATGCGACCAGCGTCGGAGTCCCGGCCCTCACCGCTGCCGGCAGGCTGATCAACGCCAGAGCGGCAAAGGCGTACGCGCACCACATGGTGCCGACGATGTTGGTGATCACCACGGCCAGCTTACTGTTGAAGCCCGCCGCTTCCTCCTTCGCTTTGCGGAACGCCTCCTGGCGCCTTTCAAGGTGCGGATGCGGGATGTGTGGCATGTGCGGCATGTGAATTTCCATCGGCGTGCCCCCTAAAGCTACGCGAGCTTGCAACGCGTGCATCCTCTCGCGGACGGCGGCCGGGATCAAATGACTTTTCTGTTAAACCGGTGAGGTGCGCTTCGATCTCGGGCGATCTTCTTTCGCTCTATTAGCAGCGGCGTATGAAAATTCGCTCATCCGAGAAGGGCAGCGCCAATTCCAGCGAGCAGCACGCCGCCGAAGATCATTGCAATCCGGCGGCGAAGGCCGCGCCGCCAGTGGTCGTAGGCGGGGACGTCGAGGAAATAGCGGTCGGGACCGGTTTCGACGATCACTCCGCGCCGGATAAGCCGCTCGAGCATACGCCGCTGGAGCGGCCGATCGGGGATGTAATGGACCGAAGCGTCGGGGCTCACCGCATTATTGGCCATCAGGTGCGAGACGATTCTCCTGAGCGCGACTGCTACTGCTGCACTTGCCACTGACCTGCTCCTCTCAGCCTCGGCTTTCGAGCGCGGCGGCGGCTTCGTCGACGAGCTCCTGGATGATGGCGGCGACCGGCTCCTCGCGGTTGACCATGCCGACCGATTGGCCGGCCATGACCGAGCCGGTCTCGACGTCGCCATCGATGACCGCGCGGCGGAGCGCGCCGGCCCAATAATGCTCGATCTGGAGTTGGGCTTCGGCCATTTCGATCGCGCCTTCGTCCAGCTTTCCGGCGACTTCGCGCTGCTTGGCGGCGAAATTCTCCATCTCGCGGTTCTTGAGCGCTCGCACAGGGATGACCGGCAGGCGTGGATCGATCTGGACGCTCGGGATCGCATCGCGCGCGGAGGCGCGGATGAAGGCTCTCTTGAAGTTCGGGTGGGCAATGCTCTCATTCGCGCAAACGAAGCGGGTGCCGAGCTGGACGCCGACCGCACCCATTTCCAGATAGGCGGCGATCGCTTCGCCGCGCCCGATCCCGCCGGCGACGAAGACCGGAATGTCCTTGCTGACGTTGGGAAGGATCTCCTGCGCCAGGACGGAGGTGGAAACGGGGCCGATGTGGCCTCCCGCTTCCATGCCCTCGATCACCAGCGCATCGGCGCCGGAGCGCATCAACTTCTTGGCGAGTGCGAGGGCAGGCGCGAAGCAGACGAGCCTGGCGCCATTGCCCTTGATCCGTTCGATCGCTCCGCCCGGCGGGAGGCCGCCGGCGAGGACGACGTGGCTGACCTCATGCCTGGCGCAGACATCGATCAGCTCGCGACAGCTGCGGGTGCATGGTGATGAGGTTGACGCCGAACGGGCGGTGCGTGCGCGCTTTCGTCTCGCCGATCTCGGTGTCGAGCAACTCGGGAGTCATCGCGCCGCAGGCAATCACGCCGAAGCCGCCGGCGTTGGAGATGGCGGAGACGAGGTTGCGCTCGCTGACCCAGCTCATCGCGCCGCCCATGATGGCGACGTCGCAGCCGAGGAACTCGGTGCCTCGGTGCATCGAGCTCGGCGAGGCGCTCGTGGCCTTCGGTCGGATGAACCGCGCGCGGCTCGGCGATCAGTCCCTCGCCGCTCACGCCGCGCGCTCCGAGTCGAGTCCGAACGCGCTGTGGAGCACGCGGACTGCAAGCTCGAGATCGGCCTCGGCGATCAACGCGCTGACCTTGATCTCGCTGGTCGAGACGGCGAGCAGGTTGATCTTCCGCTCGGCCAGCACTTCGAACATCGTCGCTGCCAGCTGCGGGTTCGAGCGGATTCCGACGCCGACGATGCTGACCTTGGCGACCGCATCGTCGGTGACAAGCTGCCGGTAGCCGATGTCGCCCCTGCGCTGCTCAATCACCGCCATCGCCTGGGCAAGGCTTGCGCGCGGAACGGTGAAGGTGAGGTCGGACGAGCCGGTGTCCGGCGTAGCCGCGTGGACGATCATGTCGAACGCGATGCCCGCTTCGGCGAGTGGCGTGATCACCTGCGCGACGGTGCCCGGCTTGTCGGGAACGCCGGTCAGCGTGATTCGCGCTTCGTTCCGGTCCGCCGCGATGCCGGCAATGAGGTTGCGTTCCATTTGTACTCCTGAAAGCTCGGCGACGATGTCGGTGCCAGGCTTGTCCTCGAACGCGGACAGAACGCGCAACGGCAAATTCTCGCGCATGGCAAGCCCGACCGAGCGGACCTGGAGGACCTTGGCGCCGACTCCGGCAAGCTCCAGCATCTCGTCGAACGTGACTTGGGAAAGCTTGCGCGCCTTGGGGACGATGCGCGGATCGGTCGTGTAGACGCCGTCGACGTCGGTGTAGATGTCGCAGCGGTCGGCCTTCACGCCCGCGGCGATGGCGACGGCGGACGTGTCGGAACCGCCGCGGCCAAGCGTCGCGAGCCGGCCGTCGGTCGACACGCCCTGGAAGCCGGGGATGACGGCGATCGTGCCGCCGGACAGTGCCTCGTCGAGCATCGCACTTTCGACCGCTTCGACGCGGGCGTTGCCGTGGATTCCGGAAGCGCGGACGAGCTGCCAGCCCATGAAGCTTCGGGCGCCGACGCCCATGTTCTGCAGTGTCATTGCGAGGAGGCCCGAAGTGACCTGCTCGCCGCTTGCGACGACGACGTCATATTCCTTTTGATCGTGGAGCGCGGCGGCTTCTCGGCAGAGCTGGACGAGGCGGTCCGTTTCACCGGCCATTGCCGAGACGACGACAAGCACCTGATTGCCCGCCTCGGCCTCTCGCCGGACTCGCTCCGCGACGCTTCGAATGCGCTCGATCCCCGCCATCGAAGTGCCGCCGAATTTCATCACGATGCGCGCCATTGGGCGCGGCTCTTAGCTGTTGCCGGCGGCGGCGCAACCGGCGAGCCATTCGGGTAGCCGATCGGCGGCAATCAGGCGCTCGACGTCGATGCGGGGGCGGACGACCGCCCAACGAGCCCCGTCGACCAGCACTTCGGGCGTGAGGGGGCGGCTGTTGTAGGTGCTCGACATCGCCGCGGCATAGGCTCCGGCGGTGCGGAAGACGACGAGGTCGCCGGGCTCGACGCGGTCGATCTCGCGAGCGATGGCAAAGGTGTCCCCGGTTTCGCAGACCGGCCCGACGATATTGGCGACCCAGCGCTCGCCGGACGGGCGAACCGCGTCGATCTTGTGCCAGGCATCGTAAAGCGCGGGGCGCATGAGGTCGTTCATGGCCGCGTCGACCACGACGAAGGGGTGAACGGGGCCGGGCTTGATCCGGATGACTCGCGAGAGGAGGACGCCCGCGCTGCCGACGAGCAGCCGTCCGGGCTCGAAGACGAGGCGAACGCCCCAGTCGGAGGTGGTACGCTGGACCATCGCGCCATAGTCGGCGGGGCTTGGCGGGTGCGGTTGGTCCGGGTCGTAGGGCACCCCAAGGCCGCCGCCGAGGTCGCCGACGCGGATGTCGTGCCCGGCATCGCGCAGCCGGGAGATCAGCTCGCCGATATGAGTGAAGGCCGACGCGAACGGCTCGAGGCTGGTGAGCTGGCTTCCGATGTGAACGGCAACGCCCTGGACGTCGAGGCCCGGCAAGCGTGCGGCTATCGCATAGGCGTCAAGCGCGTCGCCGATCGCTATCCCGAATTTACTCTCGGCGGTGCCGGTCATGATCTTCGGGTGAGAGCCGGCCGCCACATCAGGATTCACACGAAAGCCGACCGGCGCTTGGGTGCCCATTGATGAAGCCACGGCCGACAGCATCTCGGCTTCGGCGACGGATTCGAGGTTGAACTGGCAAACTCCGCCTTCGAGCGCGAGACGCATCTCGTTCTCGGTCTTGCCGACGCCAGAGAAGACGATCTTGTCGCTCGGGACTCCGGCAAGACGTGCACGGCGATACTCACCACCCGAGACGACGTCGGCACCTAGCCCGGCCTTGGCCAGCGTCGCGACGACGGCGACGTTGGGGCTGGCTTTGACCGCGTAGCAAATAAGGGGATCGCCGAGCGGCTCGAGCGCCGCGGCAAGCGCGTCGGCGTTGCGGCACATCGTCGCGGTCGAATAGACGTAGACCGGCGAACCGACCTCGGCGGCGATCGTCGCTAGCGGGACTTCTTCGCAATGAAGGTCACCATCGATCAGTCGGAAGTCGTCCATCGGGTCTCCAACGCACGACCGGCCTTTCCCTTTGCAAGGCTTCGGCGCATCAGGGCCGCCATGGCAGAGACAAGCATCGTCGCGGAAGAGGCGGAGCGCTTCGGGAAGCTTGCTTCAGACTGGTGGGATCCGAAGGGTCGCTCGTCGATGCTGCACAAGCTCAATCCCGTCCGACTGAAATATGTGCGCGATCAGATCGACCAGCATTGGCAGTGCGACGAGTGCAGCCGGACTCCGCTGGAGGGAAAAAGCGCGCTCGACGTCGGGTGCGGTGCGGGCCTTCTCACCGAGCCGCTGCGGAGGTTCGGCGCCGAGGTTACGGGAATCGACGCGTCACCCGACGTCATCGCCGTCGCTCGCGAGCATGCACGGGCGATGGGCCTCGAGATCGAGTATCGCTCCGGCGACGTGCAGGTGCTGGAAGGTCAGTTCGACCTGGTCACGGCGATGGAGGTCATCGAGCATGTCGCCGACCCGGCCGCGTTCGTCGAGGCGCTGGCGCGACGGCTCGCTCCGGACGGGCTGCTGCTGATGTCGACGCCGAACGCGACGAGTTGGGCGAAGCTGCTGATGATCACGCTCGCCGAGGGGCTCGGGCAGATCCCGCGCAACACGCATGACTTCGACAAATTCATCGCGCCGGACCGGATGAAAGCGCTTCTCGCGGACGCTGGATTGAAGTGCATCGACGTGGAAGGGATCGCCTGGTCGCCGACGCGCGGACTGCACCTCAGCGACGATCTCCGGCTCAATTATCTGGTGTCGGCAGCCCGCGCTTAAGCAGCGGACGCTTAACGCTTTTCCGTTCGCCGCAACGTTTCCACGCTTCGCGTTTAACATGGTTAACGCGGCTATCGCTCAGACTCTGCTGGTCTAGATTCTGCGCAGGGAGGGGTTTCATCATGCGTTCGCCATTCAGCTTTTCATCGCGTGGGGTCGCGATCGATCTGGGTACGGCCAACACGGTCGTCTATGTGAGCGGCGTCGGGATCGTCGCGAACGAGCCGTCGGTCGTTGCGATGGAGACGATCAACGGCGTCCGGAAGGTGCGCGCCGTCGGCAACGATGCGAAGCTGATGATGGGCAAGACGCCCCAGAATCTGAAGACGATTCGTCCCTTGCGCGCCGGGGTCATCGCCGACCTCGAGGTTGCCGAGGAGATGATCAAACATTTCATCCGCAAGGCGCATGGCGGCCCAACCCGCTTCTCGCGCGGGCCGGAGGTCGTGATCTGCATTCCATCCGGGGCGACGTCGGTGGAGCGGCGCGCGATTCGCGATGCGGTGACCAACGCAGGGGCGGATCGCGTGTCGCTGATCGAGGAGCCGATGGCTGCTGCAATTGGCGCGGGGCTGCCCGTCGCCGAGCCCATCGGGTCGATGGTTGTCGACATCGGCGGCGGAACGACAGAAGTCGGGGTCATCTCCCTCCAAGGCCTCGCCTTCTGTCGCTCTTCGCGGGTCGGAGGCGACCGGATGGACGACGCGATCGCTTCTTACGTCCGCCGCAACTTCAACCTGTTGATCGGCGAAGGAACGGCCGAGCGGGTGAAGTTCGAGATCGGGTCCGCGGTTCGACCGGTCGACGAAGCCGGGCTGGTGACGCGCGTACGCGGCCGCGACGTCGGCCGTGGGATGCCGGCCGAGGTCGTCCTCACGCAGGCGCAGGTCGCCGAAGCGCTGAGCGAGCCCGTCAACCAGATCATCGAGGTCGTGAGGACGGCGCTCGAAAACACGCAGCCGGAAATTGCGGCAGACGTGATCGACCAAGGCATCACGATGACGGGCGGCGGATCGCTGCTGCGCGGGATCGGCACCGTGCTCCAGGATTCGACGGGCTTGCTGGTGCGGATCGCCGACGATCCGATGAGCTGCGTCGCCCTTGGAGCCGGCCAGACGCTCGAGGACAAGATGCTTCGCGGCGCTTTGCTCGCCGCCTAGAAGTCCACCTTGTCGTAGTGGCCCGGGGGAACGATCACCTCCATCCGCTCGCCGAGCAAAGGGCGGAAGCAGGGTCGCGACTTCATCACCGCGTACCAGTCCTTGGTCTGTTTGTGCCCGCGCCAGTCGAGCGCGCCGAGATAATCGATCACGCTGAGGTGGGCGGCGGCTGTAAAGTCGGCGAGGCTCAGGCCCGGGCCAGCCAGCCACCGGCGGTGGTCGAGCAAATAATCGAGATAGTCGAGGTGCTCGCTCGCGGTGCGCATCGCTTCGCGGAGGATCCGCGTGTCGGGGCTTTCGCGGTTGACCAGACGCTTGCGCATTCGCTCGTTCATCAGCGGCTCGACCGCCTCCCGGTAGAGCTTGATGTCGAACCATTCGGTCATCCGCCGGATCTCGGCGCGAAGCGCTGCATTGCCATGGATCATCGGCATCCGGTCGACCGTCTCGTCGAGATATTCGACGATGGGCTGCGAGCCGATCAGCGTGACGCCCTGATCCGGCTCGACCATCACCGGCGTCTCGCCGGCCGGGTTCAGGTCGATGAACTCGTCGCGCTTCTCCCACGGATTCTCGCGCACCAGCTCATGGCCGATCCCCTTCTCGGCGAGCACGAGCCGCACCTTCCGGGAAAAGGGGCAGAGCGGGAACTGGAAGAGCTGCCACATCGCGGGCAGCTTTAACGGCGCTGGAGGGCTAGTCCACCGTCATTGCGAGCGGAGCGAGGCAATCCAGCTTGGCGGACGGATTACCGCGTCAGCTTCGGCTCCTCGCAATGACCTTCATCGGCGCGGATAATTGGGATCGGGGAGATTGGAGATCGCGCGCTCGATCGACCTCTGCGCATTCTGGAGATCCTGAGTGATCTGCGGGAGCGCTTCGTTGAGCGCCCGCACGCTCTGCTCAAGCATCGGCCTGGCCGAGGCAATCTGCTGCTCGATGTTGCGATCGAAGTTCGGATCGTTGCGGCGGCCGAGATCGCGGACCGTGAGCTTGCCCTCGGCGCGCGTGGCCTTGCGGCCTTCCAGCGCCGCCTGAACTCCGCCGACCTTCATGTCGAGAAGCGCCTGCGACAGCGACTGCATGCTGTCGGCAAGCCTGTCGACCGTCTCCGGAGGCACTTGAAGAGGCTTTGGCGCCGCAGGGGCAGTCGGCGGGGCATCCTGCGCGAGCGCGGGCACTGCGCAAATTGCGAAAGGCAGAAGGGCGAGGGCTAGACGCATAACGCTAAGTTCCTGATTTCAGGCCTAGCTTAGCCCAATCGGGCGGCGAAAGAAAATCAGCGGCCGAACAGCCACACGAGCGCCGCTGCGCCGACGATGATGCGATACCAGGCGAAGGGCGCGAAACCGTGCTTCGAGATATAGTGGACGAAGGCTCGGACCACGACGATCGCGACCAGGAAGCTGACGACGAACCCGACTGCCACCGTGCCGAAGCCAACTCCGTGCGCGCCGGCCATCATCTCGTGGCGGTGCTTGGCGAGCTCGAGCGTGGTTGCGCCGAGCATCGTCGGGACGGCGAGGAAGAAGCTGAACTCCGCGGCGGTGCGGCGCTCTACGCCGAGCGACAGCGCTCCCATGATCGTCGCTCCCGAGCGGCTGACTCCCGGAACCATCGCCAGGCACTGCACGATCCCAACTCCGAGCGCGGTCTTGGCCGGCATTTCGGCGACTCCGACCGTCGGCGTGTTCTTCACCAAGCGCTCGATCGCGATGATGGCGATTCCGCCGAGGATGAACATCACCGCGACGACCTTCGGGGCGCCGAGCAGCTGCTCGATATATTTGATGAGGATGAAACCGAGGATCGCCGAGGGCAGGAAGGCGATCAGAACGTTGCGGACGAACCTCCACGACATCGGATTGCGCTGGATCAGGCCTTCGAGGACCGCCCAGAAGGTCCGCCAGTATAGGACGACGATCGCGAGGATCGCTCCCAATTGGATGATGACGTTGAACGCCTCCCACTTGGCCGCATCGAAACCGAGCAGCTCGGTGGCGAGGATTAGATGGCCGGTGGATGAGACAGGCAGGAATTCGGTGACTCCCTCGACGATGCCGAGGATGATGGCGACGAGAAGTAGCGGCATTGGCGGAGTTCAGCCGGTCAGGAGGCCGCGGTCAAATTGATTCGGCGGCCTGCCAACTTCCCGCCGCGACGGAAGCGGCCGAGCCATTCGTAACCCACGGCCGCGAGCGGCGTCGGTTCGATCCCGAACGCCTTCAGGCCCGGAAGCTCGCCAGATAGCACATTGTCGCGCTGGAGCATCATCCATTGGTCCTGCGTCAGCGGCGCGCCGGGAAGGAAGCCGAGCTTGGCAATCAGGCCTGTGATGAAGTCCGGAGTACGGACGATCTTGGGCTTCTGGCCGGTCAGGTCGATGATCGCCTGGTGAAGCTCGACCATGCTCATCACCTGCGGTCCGCCGATCTCATAGGTCTTGCCGCCGAATCGGGCGGGATCGAGCGCGGCGAGCGCGATCGCCTTGGCGACATCGCGCACATAGACCGGCTGGAAATTGCGCCTGGGAGCAATCACCGGAAGGATGGGCAGGTTCGCCATTGCGGCGAAGCGGTTGGTGAGATCGTCCTCGGGCCCGAAGACGAGCGAGGGGCGGATGATCGTCGCGTCCGGGAATGCCTCCCGGACTGCCTTTTCGCCCTCGCCCTTGGTGCGGCCGTAGTTCGATGACGAATTCGAGGCCGGCGCCGATCGCGGAGACCTGGACCAGGGCGCCGACGCCTGCGTCGCTGGCTGCTTCGGCGACGTTGCGGGCGCCCTCGACATGGACGCGGCGCATCGCTTTCCCGAACACGCCGCACAGGTTCACCACCCCCGTCGCGCTCTTCACCGCGTTGCGCACGCTGTTGGCATCGGTGATGTCGGCCTTCTCGAAGCCGAACTGTCCGACCTGGGCGAGCGGCTGAAGGAAATAATCGGTGCGCGGATCGCGGGTCGCGATGCGGACCCTGACGCCGCTTCTGAACAGGAATTCGCAGACGTAGCGGCCGATGAATTCGGCGCCGCCGAAGACGGTGACAAGCTGTTCGTTCCGCTCGATCATATGGGTGGCGGCCTAAGCACTTGCTTCCTACATTGACAAGGCAGGCCGGCGTTTCCTAAGCGCCGCGGCCTGCCAACAGCGACAAGTGCCCAGGTGGCGGAATTGGTAGACGCACCAGCTTCAGGTGCTGGCGCTCGCAAGGGCGTGGAGGTTCGAGTCCTCTCCTGGGCACCATTACATTGCATGAACATATTGAATAATAAGAAAAATTGCTCAGTGGATGCTGCGCTAGTCCCCCATTCGTTCCCACATCAGTAGACGGATAGCGCAGGACCGCGCCGAACGAAGGCGGCCGATACTCGATCTCGTTGCGGACCAATTCACGCCGGAGGTTTCTGCGTCCATGAGCGGCTGGAGACTAGTTCACGCTTCTCGAAGATGTTCGAGATCCGCTGTCCGTCCCACTGATAGGTGAGATGCCGCTCCTGTCGGCAGTCTGACAATAGACGGGGCCGGAATACCGCAACGCAGGTGCCGCCTTCATCACGAACGCTGTTGAAGATGATGCCGTTCGATTGTTCGGACCGGAGGCGTTGGCCGAGCATTTGGCTGACTCTGTAGCTGCCGCGATCATAGATCGCCGCCGGCGCCCCCTGCCGAACGTCGTGCAGCTCGCCGTCGAGGCGGGCGAGATAGACCCGCATGTCGATGTCGATTGGACGGCCCTCTTCTGTCGCTGCGAGGAACTCTTCGCGGTGGTGTTTGGTCTCGGCAATTGCGGTTTCGATCGTCAGGCCGCCGTAGAAGGCGTTATAGGTCGATCCCGTGAAGCGGCCGCCGTCGGGATTGAGGTGAGTAAACGCCGCCATGATCGGGGTAGACCCGGGCCCGACCACTCTATCCTCGACAGGCACCAGGCTGATGACCCCAACCTCTTGGCGAAGCCGGTCGTTCGTCATCGCCTCGACCGCGAAGACTGCCTCGAGGTCTCCAGGCTCTGTGATCCTGTCAAACAGCGAAACCGGCGGAAAGCGCGAGGATAGGATGCGGTAGACGCCGAAGCCCGTGGCCGCGAGCGGCGGCTGATAGTCGATGATGTCCACGTCAGCCCCGCTGGGCGTCGAGATATTGGCGAACGACGTAGAGGTCGCCAATGTTGCCGGTGATCATGCGATCCAGAGCGCTCCGACCACCGAAGAGCGGCGCCTTGTTCGGCATGCGCATCCATTCGTCCGCACGCTTCGTATCGGGCAGGAGGATGTTGATCGCCTTGAAGATACCGAGGAGGTAGGAGATGCGCTCGAGAGTGTCGCGGCTGACCTTGCTAACGCGGCCTCCCTTCCAGGCATGAAACGTCGAGCGACTGTTCAGGCCGAGCAGCTTCATCTGCTCCCGCTCACTAAGCTCCCAGGCCTTTGCCAGATTGAAGAAGGTGCGCAGTGCCGGGCCGCCGAGATCGCCGACTTTGGTTTCACGATCGAGTTCTGCGACTGCCATCGGACCTCCTTGAATCATTCACAACATAGACATAACTGGTAAAAATGTCCAGACTATAAACATCGAGCACATCATAGGTTCTGGTTTCCGATGCTGTTCAGGCGCGACCACGAGCCTGTCCCCGGGCAGGCGAGCGTGCAATCCGGACGAAGCGAAGTCGCGGCGCCAGGCCCTTACTTAATGTAATTTGACGACCTCCCGCCGCCGGCGCAGCTTGCCTGCGGACTGTGGGGGCGCGCCATCATGATTGTTCAAAGGCCGCTCGGCCTGTGGGAGATCGTTCTCTACGGCGTCGCCATGAACCTTGGCATCCGCTGGCTCGCCACGGGCGCGGCTATCGGCACCATGGCTCTGCCGATATGGATCGTCGCGGGAATCCTCTTCCTCGCGCCGCTGGTGCTCGCCACGCTGCACTGTCGCAGCGATTTCCCGAAGAGGGCGCGATCTACGCGTGGGCGCGCGAGACGCAGGGGCCGCTTCCCGGTTTCCTTTGCGGCTGGTTCTGCTGGGCCTGCAACCTGCCCTTCTTCTCGGGCCTCTTGGTTTTCGCGGTCACCCTGCTCGGCCGGGTAGCCGGCGGCGGAATTGGCGCCTGGATGGTGACTCCGGGCGGAACGATGATCTCCTCGTCGGTCCTTCTCATCGCCATCGCCCTGATGCACTCCGCCGGGATCGGCGTGGGCAAGTGGATGCCGCTGATCGGCGCGAGCATCACGATCGGGCTCTTTGCGCTGATCATCCTGGGGATTCTACCTCGCCAGCCGGGACGGATCGGCGACCGATTTCGCCCACGCGCAATATCTGCCCAAGCTCGATGCGAACGCTGCGATCCTTTGGTCGACCATGATCTTCGCCTACGGCGGCGCGGAAGGAATCGCCTTGATGCGCAGCCAGGCCAAGGGCGGAGTAAGATCGATCAAGATCGCCGTCATCCTGATCGGCATCGCCCTGATCCTGGGCTACGCGACGGGTACGTCGGCGATGCTCATGGTCCTGCCGCAAGCTCATATCTCGCGACTTGGCGGACTGCCGGACGCGTTGGGCGTGCTGCTTCAGAAGCTCGCTGTCCCGCACCTGCTTACGGTGATCCTGTTCGGCTTTTCCTTGTCGATCCTCGGCGCGCTCAGCTCATGGTTCGGTGCGTCGTCGCGGCTGCCGTTCGCGGCCGGCCTCAGCCATGCCTTGCCGCCCGCCTTCGCCAAGCTGAGCCCGAGGACCGGGGCGCCCGTGAACGCGATCTGGATGCAGACGGCCCTGGTGATCATGGTGCTGGCTCTGAGCCAGTCCGGATCGAACGTGGCTGGCGCCTACGACTTCATGATCGCCATGGGCACTCTTCTTACTCCCTGCCATACCTCTTCATGTTCGTCGCCTGGAGGAAGATCGCCGAGGGTCCCGGGGGGAGATTTGGAGCCGCGGTTGGATTCGTCGTCACCACGTCCGCCATTCTCGGCAGCATCGTTCCGAGCCCCGGCGCGGCGGCCCCGGTCGAATCCGTCGTGAAGCTGCTGTTCGCTACCGCCGTCATGACGGTTTCAGGAGCGGCGCTCTACTATGCCGGCGTCCGCCGCTCGCTCGCCGCGGCCTAGTCCGGCTGCTGGACGCTGGGCTCGAGTAAACCGAAGAGGCTGCCGATGACTCTCTATGCGATCAACGGTGTCGAGCCGAAGCTGGGCGAGGCCGCGTGGGCGGCGCCGTCGGCCGACCTCATCGGCGACGTACGGCTGGCGGAACGGGCGAGCGTCTGGTTCGGGGCGGTGCTCCGCGCCGACAACACGCCGATCCTGTTGGGCGAGGAGACCAACTTCCAGGACGGCGCGATCGGGCATAGCGATCCCGGCTTCCCGCTGACCATCGGCGCGCGTGTGACCGTCGGGCACCAGGCGATTCTTCACGGCTGCACGCTCGCCGATGATTGCCTTATCGGCATGGGCGCGCGGATCCTGAACGGAGCGGTGATCGAGAGCGAATGCATCGTAGGCGCGGGCGCGCTCATTACCGAAGGGAAGAGGTTCGCGGGCGGGAGTCTGATTGTCGGCTCGCCGGGCCGCGTCGTGCGCGAGCTCAACGATACCGAACGCCAGCTATTGCGAGCCTCAGCCGCGCATTATGCGGAGAAAGCTGCAGGTTACGCGGCCGGCCTGACGAAGCTTTGAGCAGCGGCCAGAAGCTCGGCCTTTGCCGGTGCAGCTGGAAGTGGCACTGGCCGCCCGTGGAATTCGAAGACGATATAATGCGCGGGCTCGTCGCCGATGTTGCGCATTCCGTGAATCTCCCCCGCGGAACAATAAACGAGGCCGCCCGGCCCGACCTCGCGGCTCAAGGTTCGGACCCGGCCTGAGTGAACGAGAATGGCGACATCATAGGGGTCGGCGTGCGGAGCATAGCCGGCGCCAGGTTCGAGCCTCGACATGTGACAGGTCAACTTGCGCAACCACATCGTTGGAGCCGAGAGGACCGGGCGGGTGACAAAACCTCGCCCGGGCCGCGCCTGCGGAGCTGGAGGCGCGCGAAACAGGGTGGCTTCGAGCCGCGTCGGTCTTGGCGAGCCGCGGGCGCGCCACCTGAACATCATGTAGGTGACAGGCGAGCTGCCCGGATTTCGGATCGTATGATGATGACCGGGCGGGTAATAAGCGAAGTCGCCGGCTTTCGCCCGGATCGGGCGAGCGCCGTCATATGAGGGCGCATCCGCCATCAGGAGATCGGCCTCTCCGGAAAGCACCATCAGCAATTCTTCATCCGCGTGCGCGTGCGGCGGATGCGGCGAATAGCCAGGGCTGAGAACGGCAGCGTGGCACGACATCGAGTTCAAGCGCGGCTGTCGATCCGCGGAACAAGGGGTAGCGCCGCCAACCCCCTTCGGACGCCTCCGCGAGCGGGAGACCGAGTTTGCGGATCGACGAGGGAAGCACGGGAAGTGCTGGCGGCTGCGGGGTCTGGCCCGATGAAGCGACGCAGTTGATGCGATCGTTCGCCTTGCCGTGAACCAGAACGACAGGCGGGCGAGGGCTATCGAGGAAGCGGAATGGCCAATCGAGGCTTTCGGGGATGCGCACGGGACTGTCGGCGGCGGCAAATTGCAGCAAAAGCGCGGTTCGGGACTTCTTCGACGCGTTGAACGAGCCATGCCACATGCGGCCATCGAACAGGATCGCCTCGCCATCGGACACGTCCGGTTGCACCAGGCGGGTCTCGGGATCCTCTTCGCTTGCGCGGCTTAGGGCCCATTCGTTCGAATGGTCGGTCCGGGAGCGGCCCTTTTCGAATCTCACTTGCTGGATGGTCTTGCAGCGGTGCGAGCGAGCAATCAGCCGGAGGCCGGAATTGCGTGTCACATTGTCGAGACCTATCCACGCGGTAACGAAGCGGCCGTCGGGCGCCGAGGATTCGACGTCGACGTGCCAGGGGTGAAGCATTTCCGGTGATCGCCGGACGGCGGAGGCGCTCCACAGGATCACGTCGTCGCCGAGGATCGGAAGAAGCAGCTCGATCAACCGCCTTTTCGTGGCGATCCCTTTCACCAGCCAATCAGGAAATTTGCCCTCCGACCAGGTCGAGCCTTGCCGATCCCCCTCGCGTTCAAGCTGAGCCAGGATCGCACGACATTCGTCGGGTCCGAGGAGCGTCACCGGTCCCAGGAATCCATCGCGCGCGAAATCGGCTACGGCTCCACTCATTCCTGCCCCCCCGCGGACCAGATGAGGCGAACAGTAGCATTCCGCATCGCCACGGCAATCGGCTCGACACAGCGGCACTGCCCGCAGTTTGATGATCGAATGCAATATTGTAGGTCGGGAGTCTTCGGAATGAGGATTCGTCAGGAGCCCCTGTGACGAAACTGCGCCGGTTTGTGTTGCTGATGGCCCTCGGTTGGCCAACGGCGGCGGCGACACAGGCGCCTGGGCGGCCGGAGCCGTCACTATCCCAATCGCTGGCGGATCAGGAGGCGCAGCCGGCGGAACGCTGCAAGAGCAGCGATCCCACTGCGGTCGTCGTCTGCGGCAGGTTGCAGCAGCGTTACCGGATCGACCCCAACGTCCTCGCGGCGGCCCGCGCCGCCGAAGCGCCGCCGCCCAAGCCCGAACTCGATGCGACCAATGCCAACCCCTGTGTCGGCCCGAATTGCGGCGGAGCCACGATCCCTCTCGTCGCCATGGCACTGACCGCCCTCAAAGCAGCTGAACTAGCGGCGGAAGGCGATGATTGGAAGGAAGCGTTCCGAACGCATCCAGACCAGTACAAAGCCTACCAGGCGTCCAAGGCGAAAAAAGGCAAGATCAGCATCGGCGTCATGGCGGGCAACCACTAGCGGAGGCGAGACTGGGCGGCGCTTTGTCTCGCTTGGCCGATCCAGCGGTCGTTCACTTTTGGCCCAACCACGACAGTATCGATATCCAAGTGACTGATCGACCCCAAGATTTCCTCGAGATCGAGGACATCGACGCAGGCGCGCGCACCCGCTGGAATTCTATCTCCGGCCGCAATCCGCTTGGCGAGCAGGATCGCTGGGAAGCAGGGGATGTTCGGTCCATGCGCCTGGCGCGCGATCATAAAGATGCGAATTTCAATCGCCTGACCTCGCACGTCGACTCCCTTAAGAAACATGTGAAAGCCGCTCTTGTCGGAGCCGAGCGGGGCGAAGAGGAACGACAGCTTGTGCAGGCGCTCTGAATAAGGCGACAGTGACCGGACGAAACCCAAGCGAACGATCCAGCTGAGGAGCAAGGTTCCGAGGTGGAGCAGCTTTACCTCGTGGCCCGCGGCGAACCGCAATTCCTTCAATTCAGGATAGCGCGCAGGGAACAGGTCTAGGTCTGGCACATTGCAATGGCCAAACAGACGAAGACCAAGCTCGGGGTAACGAACCGCGTGCAGCCCCTGCCAGCCGAAGACGCGCTTCGCTTCTCCTCCTGAGAGAATCGCGAATGGCTTTCCGACGTTGCTGAGGATTGCCGCCGCAGTGCTGAGCCCTCTGTTGGTCGCCTGCGCGGCTGCGATTCCGTAGACCGCACTTTCGAGGCGGGCGAAGCGCGGTTTGTATCGATCGATGAATGCCGCGGTGAGGCAAGGGACTGAGCTCGCGCCGGAGATCACAATTATCCCGGCGGTCTTTGCCTGGGGATCAAGCTCGTCGATCGTCGCGACGAATTTCCGCGCGTCGGCGAGATCGAGATAATGGGCCCGCGCGGCAATTGCGGCGCGTGCGATGCGGTGATCCTGAGACTGGAATGGCCCAGCGGCATGGATGACCAGGTCAGGACGAATTTCCTGAATTCGCGCCTCGATGTCAGCGTCGATGTCCAACGCACAGCCGGCCGCGGGATTAATCGCCGCCAGCGCGGCAGCAAAGGCATCCGCCTTGGGCTTCGATCGGCCGGCAATCAGGAGTGAGACATTGGGATCGCTGGCCAGCGCTTCGGCGATATAGCTTCCGAAATTCCCGTAGCCACCAATGATCAGGACACGCTTCACCAGTTCGGTTTAGCAACCATCAGCCAGAAGACGACGACCAATCCAGTGAAGGCGGGCCAGCCGAGAACGAACCAAGCCTTTCTCAGCCGCTCATAGGCGCGACTATCGAACTCGGCTCCGGCGATCTTCGCCTCGAGCATCCGCTTCATTCGAATTTGGAGGGCCACCACTGGTATCCAGCACGATCCCGCAAGAACGTAGAGCGCGTAACTCGCAATAAGCCAATGCTCTCGCGGATCGAGGCCCGATTTCGAAATCAGCAACGCTCCGGTCACCGGCTGAAGGATGACCGCCGGCAAAGTGAAGAGGAAGTCCGCGAGGACCGTGGTTCGCGCTGCAAACAGGCGCGCTTGATCATCGTCGTGCCGAGCAGACCAGAAGAAGAAGGCGATGCCCAGGCCCGTGCCGAACAGGACGGTCGCGCCAAGGACGTGCAGGGTCTTGATCAGGAAATAGCTGTCGACGGACGAACCCAGCTCAGTACACCCGCTTCTTCGGCTTGATGTAGCCGATGTCGTCGGTGAGCGTGAACTCGTGCACCGGGCGGTAGTCGATCTTTACGCCGCCGCCCTTGCCGCCCCAGCCGTCGAACCAGGCGATGGTGTGCTTCATCCAGTTCTTGTCGTCGCGCTCGGGATAATCTTCCTGCATGTGCGCGCCGCGGCTTTCCTTGCGGTTGTCGGCGCAATGCATGGTGACCACGGCCTGGGCAGAGCAGGTTGTCGAGCTCGAGCGTCTCGACGAGGTCGCTGTTCCAGATGAGGCTTCGGTCGGTGACATGGACGTCGGCCATGCGCTGATAGACCTTGTCGATCTTGGCGACGCCCTCGGCGAGCGTCCGGTCGGTGCGGAAGACGGCGCAGTCGGCCTGCATCGTGCGCTGCATCTCGAGCCGGATCTCGGCGGTCGGGCTGCCGCCCTCGGCGTGGCGGAACTTGTCGAGGCGGGTGAGCGCGAGCTCGGCGGAATTCTCCGGCAGCTGCTCCTGGAAGGGCGCCTTTCTTCACCACCTCAGCGAGCCGGATGCCGGCCGCGCGGCCGAACACGACGAGATCGATCAGGCTGTTGGAGCCAAGGCGGTTGGCGCCGTGGACGCTGACGCAGGCCGCTTCGCCGACCGCGAACAGGCCCGGGCACGACCGCAGTCCGGGATTGCCGTCCTTCAGGGTGACGACCTCGCCATGATAGTTCGTCGGAATGCCGCCCATCGTATAGTGAACGGTCGGCGCGACCGGGATCGGCTCGCGGGTCAGGTCGACGCCGGCGAAGGTCTTCGCCGTCTCGGTGATTCCCGGCAGCCGCTCGTGCAAGGATCTTCGGGTCGATATGGTCGAGGTGAAGGAAGATATGGTCCTTGTGCTCGCCGACGCCGCGGCCTTCGCGGATCTCCATCGCTTCCGAGCGTGAGACGACGTCGCGGCTGGCGAGGTCCTTCGCGCTCGGCGCGTAGCGCTCCATGAAGCGCTCGCCTTCGCTATTGGTGAGATAGCCGCCCTCGCCGCGCGCGCCTTCGGTGATGAGCACGCCCGGCGCCGTAGATGCCGGTCGGGTGGAACTGGACGAACTCCATGTCCTGGAGCGGAAGGCCCGCGCGAAGCACCATCGCATTGCCATCGCCGGTGCAGGTGTGGGCCGAGGTCGCGGTGAAATAGACTTGGCCATAGCCGCCGGTCGCAAGGACGACGGCCTGGCTGCGGAAGCGGTGGATCGAGCCGTCGTCGAGGTTCAGGGCGACCACGCCGCGGCAGACGCCGTCCTGCATGATGAGGTCGATCGCGAAATATTCGACGAAGAAGTCGGCGTCGTGCTTCAGGCTCTGCGAATAGAGCGTGTGGAGCATCGCATGGCCGGTGCGGTCGGCCGCGGCGCAGGTGCGCTGCGCCGCCGGGCCCTCGCCCATGTTCTGGGTCATTCCGCCGAACGCGCGCTGGTAGATCTTGCCTTCGGCCGTGCGGCTGAAGGGCAGGCCCATATGCTCGAGCTCGATGACCGCGGCGGCGCTTCGCGGCACATATATTCGATCGCGTCCTGGTCGCCGAGCCAGTCGGAGCCCTTGACGGTATCGTACATGTGCCAGGTCCAATGGTCCGGGCCCATGTTGCCGAGGCTGGCGGCGATCCCGCCCTGCGCGGCAACGGTATGGCTGCGGGTCGGGAAGACCTTGGTGATGCAGGCGGTCTTCAGGCCGTGCTCGGCCGCTCCCATCGTCGCGCGAAGGCCGGATCCGCCGGCTCCGACGACGACGACGTCATAGATATGATCGACGATCTGGTACGCGCTCACGCGAGCCGCCCCGAAGGCGAGCGCCGCAAGCGCGATAGAGGGCGATCGCTGCGCCGCCGACGGCGAGGAACAGCAGCAACGTGTTGATCACGAAATTGCTGCCCGGCTCATGGACGTAATCGTCGATGAACACCTTCATGCCGTCGAGCGCGTGCTTGAAAGCCGACGATGACCAGAGCGCCATCGGGATCGCACGCGCTCGGCGCCCTCAGCCATTCAGTGAAGCGTCTGGGGGTCGAGCTCCGGAAGAAGCAGCAGCGAGGCGATGAACCAGCTGCCAAGAAGCAGCAGCGCGATGCTGGTGACGCGCTCGGTCAGCCAATGCTCGCCGCCTTCGCGCGCCGAGCCGAGGCCGCGGGCCTTGCCGAGCGGCGTGGAGCTGTCGCCGATGCTCATGTTGCCGCAGTCCCAGATCAAAGCCACGCCCAGAAGAAGGCGGTCAGGAGCATCGATCCGACGATCGTCAGGATCGCCGAGGTCTTGTTGACGCCGAGCTCGAATGCCGCGCCGGTGTCCATCACCAGGTGGCGGATGCCCGAAAGCAGGTGCTGGAAGAAGCTCCAGGTCAGGCCGACGAGGACGATGAGGCCGATCGAGCTGTGCGCCGCCTTGGCGAAGGTCGCATAGGCGTCCGGCCCCTTCGCCAGGGCCATCAGCCACCATGTGAGGAGCGCGAGGCCGGCGACCGACAGCGCGATGCCGGTGGCTCGGTGAAGGATGGAAACGACCATGTGCGGGCCCCAGCGCCAGATGGTCAGGTGGGGCGAAAGCGGGCGTGGTCTCGGTGCTTGCCATGGTGCCGCCGCTTAAGGCGCGGTCCTGAAGGGCGCAAGTTTCGGAGCGCTCCCTAACCCGGTCTTAACCATTCGTGCGGCAAGAGCGGCTGCAAATAGGCCAAGCGAATGACGGAGAGCGGACGAATGAGTGGCGAGACTGGACAGCTGCAGCGGCTGACGGACCCGCAGGTGAGCGAGCGGCTTGCGCGCCTACAATCGCGGCGGATCGCTCGACCGCGACATCCAGCCTTGCTTCAAGGAATGTGCGCTGGACTTCGTGGTTGCCGAAGTTCGCGCGCAGTTCGGACCGGAGCGCGCCGAACGCTATGCCGGCATCTATGCGGCAAGGTCGACGCCGACATGGGTCCAGAACGATCGCCGAATACGGCCGCCAGCATCTTCACGAGAACCACACGTCGGTGCCGGAATATATCGCCGAGCGCGACCGAGATCGCGACCCGCGTCGTTCGCGGCATTGACTCGAGCAGTTCGACAGCGATGCGAAGCAGCTCGCAGAGCTGCATCTCGGCCTATCTACCGGCTGGACCACATCGAAACCGACATCATCCTCGCCCAGGTCGCGCTCCTCGAGGCGATCGAGGCTGCCGACCAGCGCGGCACGCGAGAGCGAGCAGTTCGAGCGTCGCGTCGCCGAGCTGGTTCGCGCAAGCACCGAGCAGTCGAAGGCGCTGACCGAGCGCACCCGCTCGACCGCCGCTTCGGCGCGCGGGATGCTGGGCAAGACGAGCGAAGTCGCCGCCGCCGCAGAGCAATCGGCGGTCGCGATGCGCGAAGCGGCTCAGACCGCAGCGGGCCTGATCCGAGCGATCGAGGATGCGCGCGCCGAGGTTGAGGTCGCCGCGGGTGTCGCCACCCGCGCCGGCGACCAGGCCAGCCAGGCGGTGAAAGTCAGCCAGGCGCTGTCGGCTCACGTCGAAGCGATCGAGTTGATTCTCAGCCTGATCCGCGACATCGCGGGCCAGACCAACCTGCTCGCGCTCAACGCCACCATCGAGGCGGCACGCGCGGGCGATGCCGGCCGCGGCTTTGCGGTCGTCGCTCAGGAGGTGAAGAGCCTCGCGTCGCAGACGGCGCGTGCGACCGACGACATCACCGCGAAGATCACCGCGATCCAGCAGGCGACGCGGCAGACCGTCGAACTCAACGCGTCGATCCAGGGCACGGTCGAGGAAGTCCAGAATTCGGCCGACCGCATCCGCGAGGCGATGGAGCTCCAGGCGCAGACGGTGACGATGATCACCGCCGCCGTCGACGAGACCGCGCTGGCCGCCGATTCGATGAGCTCGACGATCGCCGCGATCCGTTCCGACACGGAGAATGTCGCGAAGGACATCGACCAGGTCGAGCAGGGCTTCGGCCGCTTCTCCGAGCAGATCGCGGGCTTCAAGTCGACGGCCAAGGAATTCGTGAACGGCATGGCCGCTTAAGCCGCGCACTCGTCATTTCGAGCGAAGCGAAGCAATCCAGCCCCGAACTGGATTGCTTCCTCGCATTCGCTCCTCGCAATGACGCGTCAGCTGTTTTAAGCGCCGCCGCCATGAACATCCTCGTCACCGGAGCAAGCCGCGGCATCGGGGCTGCCACCTACGCACTTCTCAAGAAGACCGGCCACAAGGTCGTCGGCCATTCGACCAAGGGGTCCGATCAGCTGATCGCCGGGGACCTCACCGATCCGGCTGCACCGCGCAACATATGGGACACGGCGCTCGACGAGCTCGGCGGTGAAATCCATGCCCTGGTCAACAATGCGGGCATTTATGAAGGCGTGGCTGACAATGCGCCCGACGAAGAATGGCATTCGGCGTGGCAGCGCACGCTGACGATCAACCTCCAAGCTGCGGCTGATCTTTCGCGGCTTGCCGTGTCCCACTTCCTCGATCGCGGCGGCGGCGGGCGCATCGTCAATGTTGCGAGCCGCGCTGCCTTTCGCGGCGATTCGCCCCAGCACTGGCATTATGCGGCGTCGAAGGGCGCGATGGTCAGCATGACCAAGACCATCGCACGCGGCTATGCGGGCGAGGGCATCCTCTGCTTCGCAGTCGCTCCCGGCTTCACCGTTTCCGAAATGACCGCCGAATATCTGCAGGGCCGCGGCGGCGCGCAGATCATCGCCGACATACCGCTCGGCCGTGTCGCGAGCACCGACGAGATCGCCGAGGTGATCCGGTGGCTGTCGACAGACGCGCCGGCTTCGGCGACCGGAAGCATTATCGACGCCAACGGCGCGAGCTATGTTCGCTAGCCTCGCCTTCTGGGCGGCGGCGCAGATCCTCCCCGTCGTCGTTCCGCTCGGAAAGCCGCAACAGATCGAGCAGCCAAAGGCGCCCATCGAGCAGTCGGGCCCGCTGTTCGCCTCGCAGTGCAAGGACTGGGACGATTACGACAAGCCAGCGCCGCCGGTCCGGATTTTCGGCAACACCTATTATGTCGGGACGTGCGGAATCTCTGTCGATCCTGATCACCGATCCGGCGGGCGACATCCTGATCGACGGTGGCACCGAAAAGGACGCGGCGCTGATCGCCGCGAACATCCGCAAGCTCGGATTCCGAGTGACCGACGTCAGATATCTGCTCAACAGCCACGAGCATTTCGACCATGTCGGCGGGCTCGCGCAGCTTCAGCAATTGACAGGCGCGCAGCTGGTCGCCTCTCCCGCTGGAGCTCACGCCTTCAAGGAAGGCATGCCGACCCCGGAAGATCCGCAGGCGGGACTAAAGCAATCCTTCCCCTCGGCCCGGGTCGACCGCATCATTCAGGACGGCGAGCAGGTCCGGATCGGCAACAACGTCCTGATCGCGCTTGCGACCCCCGGACACACGCCGGGTGCAATCACTTGGCATTGGGGCAGCTGCCAGGGCGGTATCTGCCGGCAGATCGTCTATGCTGACAGCCTGACTCCGGCCAGCGACAACAGCTACCGGTTCAGCGATCATCCCGCCTATCTCGCCGCCTATCGCGCGAGCATTGCCAAGATCGCGGCGCTGCCATGCGACATCCTGATCACGCCGCATCCCTCGGCAAGCGACATGGTCAACCGCTTTGCCCTCGGGAAGCCGCTCGACGATTCCAACGCCTGCAAGAATTATGCTGCCGAGGCTGACTAAGAAGCTCGACGAGCGGCTCGCGAAGGAAGCCGCCGCGAAGTGAGCTTCAGGGTTACGGTTCCCTGCACCCGAGCGCAGGGTGAGGCGGTCGCTGACAGTGCCGATCTGTTTCCAGCGTCGGCGGACCCGCCGATACTCGTTGCGGACGAGCCCGATGAATCGAAGCCCGACTGCTGGCTGATCCATGCCTATTTCGAGCATGCGCCGAGCGCGGAGGAATTGCGCATGATCGGCGGGCTTGGAGCCGGCGAGCCAAGTGTTGAGGAGCTTGGCGAAGCGGACTGGGTGACGATGAGTCAGTCCGGCATTCAGCCGATCCGAGCCGGCCGTTTCTATGTCCACACGCCGATGTATCGAAACGTGCCGCCGGGGACGATCCCGTTCGAGATCGACGCCAGCCTCGCGTTTGGCACCGGACAGCACGCGACGACGAGCGGTTGTCTCGAAGCGCTCGACCGTCTGCACCGCGAGGGCCGCAGCTTCGCCAATGTCGCGGACATCGGGACCGGTACCGGCCTTCTCGCCTTCGCCGCTTTGGCGCTTTGGCCCGAGGCGAAGTGCATCGCCAGCGACATCGACGCGGTCGCCGTTGGCGTCGCTCGCGACAATGCGCGGATCAATGGTTTGAGGCTCGGCCATGGCGCAGGCGAGCTGCTGCTCGCCGAGGCTGACGGGATGGATTCCCCGATGCTTGTTGCACGATCGCCGTTCGACCTCATCATCGCGAACATTTTGGCCGGGCCGCTCCTCGACCTCGCGCCCGCTTTCGCGACCTCGGTGGCGCCGAACGCGATGCTCATCCTTGCCGGCCTGCTCGATACGCAGGCGGATGGAGTCGCGCGCGCGTACGAAGAGCAGGGCCTCAGCGTCCGCGACCGCGGCTTCGGCGAGTGGCCGGTGCTGGTCTGCGAACGGGCCGACTAGCAGGCGAAGCCTCTTGTCTGGCAGCATGGCCGCTGCAACACCTGCGAAATGAAATTCTCGCTCATCCTCACAGCAATGCTGCTCGCGACGTCAGCGCTCGCTGCTCGGACACATCATTCCAAGCCAAGCGCGACGAATCCGCCAAGGGCCGAAGCGGCCTCACCCAAGAAGGCTCAGCCAAGTACGCCGGCGAAGGAGTTTTTCCATCCGACCGAGGTCCGCTCGACCGGCTCGGTGACCGTCGGCGGGCAGCCGATCGCCTATGATTCGGTCGCCGGCACGCTCGTTGTTCACGCGAAGGACTGGCAGGACACCGACGCGGTCGAGGCCGATGCCGGCGCGGACAAGTCCGACAAGGACAAGAGCGGTCCGAAGCCCGAAGCGTCGGTCTTTTATGTCGCTTACTTCAAGCAGGGCGCGCCCGCCGCTGGACGGCCGATCACCTTCCTGTTCAACGGCGGCCCCGGCTCGTCGAGCATCTGGCTGCACATGGGCGCCTTCGGACCGGTGCGGGTCTCGACCGCCGATGCGCCGAACCACACGCCGCCCGCGCCCTATGGAATGGTCAACAATGACGAGAGCCTTCTCGACGCATCCGACCTCGTCTTCATCGATGCGCCGGGAACCGGCTACAGCCGCATCGCCGGCAAGGATAAGGACAAGGCATTCTACGGAGTCGACCAGGACATCCACGCCTTCGCGGATTTCATCACCCAGTTCCTGACCAAGTACGACCGCTGGAACTCGCCCAAATATGTCTTCGGCGAGAGCTACGGGACGATGCGTGCGGCAGGGCTGTCGCTTGCCCTCCAGAATGCGGACGTCGATTTGAACGGCGTGATGCTGCTGTCGGACATCCTCAACTGGGACTTCATGCCCGACGATCCGCAGCTGAACCCCGGTATCGACATGCCCTACCTGGTCGCGCTTCCGACCTATGCGGCGACTGCGTGGTATTTCAACAAGGCGCCCAACCGCCCGGCAGATCTCAACGGCTACCTGGCGCAGGTCGAGGAGTTCGCGATGGGCGATTATCAGCAAGCGCTGCTGAAAGGCGACGCTCTTCCCGACGCCGAGCGGCAGCGGATCGCCGAACAGCTTTCGGCCTACACCGGGCTCACCGTGCCCTATCTCCTGAAGTCGAACCTCAGGATCGAATATGGCGCGTTTCAGAAAGAATTTCTCGCTGAGCAGGGCCTGACGACGGGAACGCTCGACACGCGTTTTCTTGGCGCGACGCTCGACCCGCTAAGCAAGGTGGCGAGCGACGATCCGCAGGGCGCTGCGCTCAGCGCAGCCTATGTCGCCGCCTATCACAACTACGTGCGGGACCGGCTGAACTACCAGCCCGGACATCCAGTTCAAGTCGGGCATCCCGATCTACGGCAAGTGGGACTACAAGCATCAGCCGCCGGGCGCCGACAAGCCGCTCATCATGCTCCCCAACGTGCTTCCCGATCTCGCCACCGCGATGAAGATCAATCCGACCATGAAGGTGATGGTCAATGGCGGCTATTTCGACGTCTCGACGCCTTATTTCGAAGGCAAGATGGAGATGCGCCACCTGCCGATCCCGCCCGCGCTTCAGGGAAACATCGAGTATCATTATTACCAGTCGGGACACATGGTGTACGTCCATTTGCCGACGCTGGTGCAGCTACATGACAATGTGGCGGACTTTATTCGGCGGACCAGCGGGGTGCGTTAGGATTCCTTGGGCAGGTGGGCGGTTGAGTAGGACGAGAGCCGTCTCCAGCCGACGTTTGAATACGAGTCTTTCGCCCTCAACGGTGGCGATCAGCAGTTGGCGGGCTGCCGCCGATCTTCTGCAGCCTCCGAGCGCGGCCATAACTGCTCGGCCGAGACCTCGGCGGCGGAGGTCGGGGTCTGTTTCAATACGGTCGTAGACGAAGGCTTCGGGCGTTTCGGCTGCATAGCCGCCGGCGGCGAGCGCGCCGTCATTCGTGCGGATTTCGACGCGCGTGACTGGGCCGTTGCGGATGGCCTCGACCTCGTAGCCGGGCGGGAGTGGATGGGACGGTGCAGGTTCGCCGTCCAGCGCCATGAACCAGCTTCCACCTTGGACGATCCAGTGAGTCGGGAGTGTTTCCCGCAGCTCCGCTTCGGTTCCGCACAGTTTGATGAAATAGCGCGGCTCGCGGATCGAGCGGGCCAGGTCCCGGATGCCGGGAACGACCTTAGCGAACACCCAGCGTGTAACTTCTTTCTCGCTGTTGGTCTCGACCCGGAAGCCGCCGAGCTCGGCTGTGGGTGCGGGCAATCCGCGCGCGACCGACCGCGCCGTCAGCCACATTCGCAAGAGCTCAGGATCTGCTGCCAATCACGCTTCCGCGACGATCCTCGCCCATTCCGCCTCGCTGATGACGCGAATGCCGAGCTCTTCGGCTTTCTTGAGCTTCGAGCCGGCGCCGGGACCGGCGACAACGAGGTCGGTCTTGGCGCTGACCGAGCCCGCCGCGCGCGCGCCGAGGCGCTCGGCCTGCGCCTTGGCTTCGTCGCGGCTCATCGTCTCGAGGCTTCCGGTGAAGACGATCGTCTTGCCGCTCCACTCGGTCTGCTTGGCGTCGCTGACGAATGGCTTGCGGCGACACTTCGGAGAGGAGGTCGTCGAGGACCTCGCTGGTTGTGCTGCTCGTGGAAGAAGTCATACGAGCGCCTCGGCGACGACAGGGCCGACGCCCTGGACTGACGACAACTCTTCCTGACCGCCTTCGGAGAGCGCGACGCGGCGCAGCTCCTCGATCGTTCCGAAGCATTTGAGAAGGTCCCTGGCTGTAACGATGCCGACATGGCGGATGCCGAGGCCGAACAGGAAGCGCGGGCCGTCCGGGCTGGCGCTTGGCCTCGATCGCCGCGAGGAGATTGTCGACCGATTTCTCCTTCCAACCCTCGCGGCCGAGCAGCTCGGGCCGGTGAACTGCGCAGGCGGAAGATATCCGCGGGCGAATTGAGCCAGCCGAGCTCGATGAACTCGGCGATGCTCTTTTCTCCTAGGCCTTCGATGTCGAGCGCGCCGCGCGAGACGAAATGTCGCAGCCGCTCGAACCGCTGGGCGGGGCAGATCAGCCCGCCGGTGCAGCGGACGTCGACCTCGCCTTCCTCGGCGACGGCTTCGGAGTCGCACATCGGGCAGCGGGTCGGGAATACGTAGGCGGGCCGCGGCTCGTCACGGGTCAGGTTCTCGATCACTTGCGGGATGACGTCGCCGGCGCGCTGAATTCGCACGCGGTCGCCGATGCGAAGGCCGAGGCGCTGCGATCTCGTCGCGATTGTGGAGCGTGACGTTGGCGACGATCACGCCGCCGACCCCGACGGGCGTGAGCCGGCCGACGGGTGTCAGCTTGCCAGTGCGGCCGACCTGGATGTCGATCGCCTCGAGCGTGGTCTCGGCCTTCTCGGCTGGGAATTTGTGCGCGAGGCCCCAGCGCGGCGCGCGCGCGACGAAGCCGAGGCGTTCCTGATAGATCGAGCCGGTCGACCTTGTAGACGACGCCGTCGATGTCGAACGGCAGGTCGGCGCGCGCTTTCTCGATCGCGCGATAATGGGCGAGCATTTCGTCCGCCGAGTTGCAGCGGACGAGAAGGTCGGCGACCGGAATGCCGAAGCTCTCGATGCTGCTTCATCGCCTCATATTGCGTGTCGGCGAGCGGCGCGCTGAGCTCGCCCCAGCCGTGAGCGAGGAAGCGAAGCGGCCGTGCGGCGGTGATGCTCGGATCTTTCTGGCGGAGCGAGCCGGCGGCGGCGTTGCGCGGGTTGGCGAAGATCTTGCCGCCGCCGCTTCCTGCCGCTCGTTCAGCGCCTCGAAGTCGGCCTTCGACATGTACACTTCGCCGCGCACCTCGAGCAGATCGGGCGCGCTGGCGATGCGCTGCGGGATGTCCGAGATCGTGCGGACGTTGGCGGTCACGTCCTCGCCGACCGCTCCGTCGCCGCGCGTCGCCGCCAGCGACCAACTCGCCATTCTCGATAGCGAAGCGAGCAGCTCAGCCCGTCGATCTTCGGCTCGGCAGTGAAGGCGACGAATGCATCCGCCGGAAGGGCAAGGAAGCGCTTCACACGCGCGACGAACTCTTCGACCTCTTCGCTCGAAAAGGCGTTCTCGAGGCTAAGCATCGGCCGCTCGTGCGCGACCTTGGCGAGCCCGCTCGTCGGCGCCGCGCCGAGCCGCTTGGAGGGAGAATCCGCTCGGACGAGCTGAGGAAATCGCCTCTCCAGCTCGCGGTTCTCGCGGACGAGCGCATCATAGTCGGCGTCGGAAATCTCCGGCGCGTCCTGGTCGTGATAGAGCTTGTCGTGCCGGGCGATTTCCTTCGCCAGCCGCATCAGGCGGTTGGCGGCGTCGGCCTCGGTCAGCTCAGTGATGCCATGATCAGGCATGCCCGCCGAACAATTCCTCGAGCAGGTTGACGAAGCTCGTCCACGACCGCTCAGCAGCGAGCGCGTTGTAGGCGACGCCTTCGATCTGAAGCGCGCTCGCGTGCGGGTTGGTGAAGCCGTGGCCGACATGGCCATAAGCGTGGATCTGCCAATCGCAGCCTGCCTCGGTCAGCTCCTGGCCAAGCGCGACGACTTTCTCCGGCGGACCATCGGATCGTCCCAGCCGTGATAGGCGACGACCTTGGCGCCGATCTTCTGAGGTGGAAGGCCGGGCGGGTCGAACAGCCCATGGAAGCTGACCGCCGCGGCAATGTCGGCGCCGCTGCGCGCAAGGTCGAGCGCGCACTGCCCGCCGAAGCAATAGCCGGCGACGACAATCTGGTCGTCGGGCACTTCCGCGAAGGCTGCGGGCCATCTCCAGCACGTGCTGAAGCCGGCGGCGGAGCGCTGCGCGGTCGCTCCTCAGCCGGGTCATCTCGCCGAACATCGTGTCGCGCGGCGCGCCGTGGAATTTCTTGCCGAAGAGGTCGGCGACAAGCGCATTGTAGCCGAGCTCGACCAGCTGCCGGCCGAAGCTGCTTCTCAAGGTCCGAAACGCCCATTACCGTCGGCACGAGGATCACCGTCGGCCGCGCCTCGCCGTCGCGCCTGTCCGACGAACGACGCTCTCGAGACTTTCGCCTTCGAACTCGTGGGCGATCGGGCGTTCCTTGCTCATGACATCTCCCTTGCAAGCTCGGCCAGCTTCGCGACCGTGTTCATGTTGCGCGCAGTCCCGGCTTCGGCGGCCGGGATGCGCAGGCGCGACTTGCCGATACCCCTTTCGCCGTACGCGACAAAGACCTCGCGAGGCCCGACGCGATGCGTTCGTCGTCTGCCTGGTTGCGGACGCAGTCTCGAGCAGGTTCTCGGGCGGCGGTTCATCGAGGAAGAAGGCCTGGACCTGGTTCGCGGTCTGGTCAGAGAAGGGATTGGATTTCACGACCGCTTCCAGTTCCTGCGCGGTCCGAAGCATGACCCGCACTTCCTTGCCCATGTGGGCCTGAGAGCCCTTCTCGAAGCATTAGCCTCAGCTCCTCTCCGGGCCGATTGCTCATGGAACAGCAGATTGCCGCTCGCGATGTAGGTCCGTGCGGAGACGAGGCCGAGCTCGTCGGCGATTCGACTTGAGATCGGTCATCTTGAGCGTGCTCTTGCCGAGCAGGTTCACGCCCCGAAGGAGCGCGACGTAGCCGGTCACGCGGCGTCGAGCAGGCGCGACGCCTGCGCCCGCGCCTCCTCGGTGATCGACGCGCCCGAAAGCATTCGCGCGATCTCTTCGCGCCGCTCGTCTGCTCGAGAGCTTGCGGACGGTGGTGCGCGTGCCGTCGGCGCCGTGGCTCTTCTCGATCCGATAATGATGCGAAGCGCGCGCGGCGACCTGCGGGCGAATGGGTGACGACCAGCACCTGCGACTTTCCGCGAGCCGGGCGAGCCGCTCGCCGATAGCGCTTGCGACCGCGCCGCCGACGCCGCGGTCGACCTCATCGAAGATCATCGTCGCCGCAGTTCCCGCTTCGGCGAGCGCGACCTTGAGCGCGAGGATGAAGCGCGACAGCTCTCCGCCCGAGGCGATCCGGGTGAGGGGACCGAACGGCGCGCCAGGGTTGGTTGAGACCTCGAACTCGACGCGGTCGGTGCCCGAGGGGCCGGCTTCGGCGGCGGCGACGCTGGTGCGAAAGCGCGCCGCGTCGAGCTTCAGCGGGGCCAAGTCTCCGAGGCGACGGCGGTGTCGAGCCGGGCTGGCCGCGCCGCGCCGCGCTTCGCTCAGTCGGCGCCGCAGCCGCCGGATAGCGCCTCGCGGGCCGCAGCAAGCTGTCGGTCGAGTTCGTCGATATGCTCGCCCGCCGCATCGATCGCGGCGAGTTGCGCGCGCATCTGCTGCTCCGAGCGCAGCAAGCGAGTCCGGCTCAACGCGATGCTTGCGCGCGAGGCCACGGATGTCGAACAGGCGCGCTTCGGCCTGCTCCAGCCGCTCGGGATCGAACGCCAGCGCGTCGGCGGCGCGCGCGATCCGGTCCTCGGCCTCGCTCGCCTCGATCAGCGCGCGGTCGAGCGCGGCGAGGGCTTCGCCGAGCAACGGATGGTCGGTGGCTCGCGCTCGATCCGCCGCGCCGCCTGCCGCAGCATGCGAGAGCGCCCCTTCCGAACCGCCCAGCAATTCATCGAGCCCGCTGAGCGATTCGCCGGCCTTACTCCCGCCTGCATCGCAGCGCGGTCCTCGGCGAGGCGGGTCTCCTCGCCTTCCTCGGGCGCGAGCGACTTCGATTTCGGCCGACGCATGCGCGAGCCATTCACGGTCGCGTTCGGCGGCGGCGAGCTCGGCGCGCGCCTGAGCAGCTCGGCTTCGATCCGGACAACTTCATCTCCACGCTGCCTCGACCTCGCTGAGGTCGAGTCGAGCGAAAGCATCGAGCAGCGCGCGGTGGCCCTTCGGGTTGAGCAGCCCGCGATCATCGTGTTGTCCGTGGATCTCGACCGCGAGGCCGCCGACATCCCGAAGGAGTCCGGCAGGCACGCTCGTGCCGCCGAGGAAGGCGCGGCTTCCGCCGTCGCTTTTCAGCACGCGTCCGAACGATCAGCGGCTCGCCCGGCTTCGAGTTCGATACCCTGTTCGCCGAGCAGCCAATGGACGGCATGGTCCGACGGCAGCTCGATTTCCGCCGAGACGAGCTGCCAATTCCGCGCCCGGAGCGAACCAGTCCGGCGTCGGCACGAGCGCCCAGCGCGAGCCCAAGCGCATCGAGCAGGATCGATTTGCCTGCGCCGGTTTCGCCGGTAAGCACGCCGAGGCCGCGCTCGAATTCCAGCTCGAGCTGCTTCGACAAGCACGATATTGCGGATCGAAAGCTGCCTCAGCATGCGCGGCGCCCGGGCGGAACAGGCTCAGCCGACCCGCTGCGCCCGCGCATGCGTCAGATCACTGCCCGTTGGGCTTTTGTTGGGCCTGCGGCTTCTGGCCGTGCGGGTAGCCGCTCGCTTTGGCGCAGCCTGGCGAGACCCTTGGCCGGTTCGTGGTAACCCCGCCCGGCTGCGGCGCCGAGGCCGTCCACATGCCGGTTTTGCTCTGCTCCGACATGAAGCAGCCGAAGTGACTGGCGATACCAATAGGTCCCCGGCATAATTGCTTCCCGAGCACTGCAGACGCCTTCCACGCTTCGTCCGGAATGCCGAGCGAGAGATAGCATTCGACCAGCCGCTCGAGCGCTTCGGGCGCGTGGCTCGTCGTCTGATACTGGTCGACACGTTGCGGAAGCGATAGGTCGCGGCGAGCCACTGGCCCGAGCGCTGGTAGAAGCGTCCGACCTCCATCTCCTTGCCGGCGAGATGGTCCTTGATGAGGTCGAGCTTGAGCCGTGCGTCCGAAGCGTAGCGGCTTTCCGGATAGCGGCGGACAAGCTCGTTGAACGCGTCGGAAGCCTGCGAGGTGACGGACTGGTCGCGATTGGGCGTCCGGAATCTGCTGATAATAGCTCATGCCGACGATATACTGGGCGTAGGGCGCCTCGTCGCTTCCGGGGTGAATGGTCAGGAACCGCTGGGCCGAGCTGATCGCGTCATTATATTTCTGCGCAAGATAATAATTGAACGCGCTCATCACCTGCGCATGCCGCGCCCAGCTCGAATAGGGATGCTGGCGCTCGACCTCGTCGAACAGCTTGGCTGCCTGTTCATATTCGCCCTGCTGCATCGTGCGCTGCGCGGCGGTGTAGAGCGAGCTTACGTCCCTCGCGACGTAGGCGGTGTCGCCGCTCTTGTTACGATCCTTGGCGCAGGCCGCGAGCGGCAGGATGCAGGCGCAGGCCAGCAGGAGGGCGGCAGGGCGTGAAAACTTCAGCATGGGAACCTCATTAGCGTTGCCTCGGGGGCAGGCCAAGCGCGGCATTGGCCGTGTGAAGCTTGGCCGTAGCTGAACGGAATTTCAGGCAGTTTCCGCCTGAGCGCCTTCCTTGTCCTCGGTCTTCAGGAAGCTGTCGGGCTTGACCCCCAGCCAGACGAGCACCGGGGCCGAGATGTAAATGGACGAATATGTGCCGATCAGAACGCCGAGGAAGATGGCGATTGCGAGGCCGAAGATCACCTCCGGGCCGATCATCATCAGCACGCCGAGCGCGATGAGCACGGTGAGCGAAGTGACGACGGTTCGCGCCAGCGTCTCGTTCAGCGAAACGTTGATGAGCGGCAGGATCGCCATCTTGCGATACTTGCGCAGATCCTCGCGGATCCGGTCGTAGATGACGACCGTGTCATTCAGCGAGTAGCCGAGAATGGTGAGGAAGGCGGCGACGACGTTGAGGTCGACCGGGAGCCGAGTGAAGGCGAAGAAGCCGAGGGTCATTGAGACGTCATGGGCGAGCGTCAGCAGCGCGCCGACGCCGAACTGCCATTCGAACCGGAACCAGATGTAAACTGCGATCCCGATCATCGCGAGCGCGATCGCGATGGCGCTGTTCTGAGCGAGCTCCTCGCTGACCTTGCCCGAGACCGATTCGCCGGCATCGACGCGCGCGCCAGGATATTGCGCCGGGATCGCCAAGCGCAGCTTGCCTACCAGGGCATTCGACGCAGTCTCCGGTCCCGCCGGCTTTGGAAGCCGGATCTGGAAAGTGCGGTTGTTGCCAAGCGTCGTGATGCCCGCCTCGCAATTGCAGAGCCGGTCTACCCGGCCTCTCAGCTCATCGACATGGACCGGCTGGACGAATTCGGCGCGCACTACCTCGCCGCCGACGAAGTCGATGCCAAGGTTGAGGCCGCGATAGATGGTGTAGGAGATCGAGATGACCGTCAGCAGCGACGAGATGACCAGCGCGACGTTGCGCCAGCGCATGAAGTCGAGATTGGTGTTCTCGGGAACAAGCTTGAGGAGCTTCATGCCGCTCTTACCTCAGATATGCAGTTCGCGCGGGCGAGCGCGGCGGATCCACAGCGCGACCAGCATGCGGGTGAAATAGACGGCGGTGAACACAGAGGTGACGACTCCGATCAGAAGCACGACTGCGAAGCCGCGCACTGGCCCGGAGCCAAAATAGGCCATGATCGCGGCCGAGATGACGTGCGTGACATTGGCGTCGAAAATAGCGCGGAAGGCTTCCTTGTAGCCCGTCTCGACAGCATCGAGCAGCCGCCGTCCGCGCCTTATCTCCTCGCGTATTCGCTCGTTGATCAGAACGTTGGCGTCGACTGCGGCGCCGATCGTGAGGATGAATCCCGCGATTCCGGGAAGCGTCAGCGTGGCGTTGAACATCGCCATGATGCCGAGGATCAGGAACGCGTTCACGACCAGCGCGATCGTCGCATAGACGCCGAAGCGCCCATAGGTGATGAGCATGAAGATGATCACGGCGAGCACGGAAACGACCGAGGCGATGGCGCCCTTGTGGATCGAATCCTGGCCGAGCTCGGCGCTGACGGTGCGCTCTTCGATCACGTTGAGCTTCACCGGCAGCTTGCCGGATGCGAGCGAGACGGCGAGGTCGTTGGCGCTCTGGACGGTGAAGCTGCCCGTGATCTGCGCGTTGCCGCCGAGGATCGGACCTTCGATGGTCGGATAAGACAGGACCTTGCCGTCGAGAATGATGGCGAAGGGCTTGCCGACATTCTCCTGGGTCGTTCGGCCGAAGCGGCGGGCGCCAGCCGAATTGAAGAGGATCTGGATGTCGGGCCGGCCATTCTCGTCGAAGCTCTGGTTGGCCTTCGAGATCTGGTCTCCGGAGACCATCACTCGGCGCTTGACCGCAATCTGGCCGCTGCCATCGGCCATCGGCAGGACTTCGCTGCCCGGAGGGGCGCGGCCCGCCTTTACGTCAACGGGGTTGGCGGAAAGGTCGACGAGCTTGAATTCTAGGCGCGCGGTCTGGCCGATCAGCTTCTTGAGCGCTTCGGGATCTTCGACGCCCGGAACCTCGACGAGGATTCGGTTCCGCCTTCGGTGACGACTGTGATTTCCTTGGTACCCGACGGGTCGATTCGGCGGCGGACGACGTCGCGCGCGACGCTCATCGCATCCTTCATCGCCTGCGATCGTCCCGCTCGGCGTCGGAGTGAGGACCACCCGCGTCGAATCGACGACCTGAACGTCCCAGTCTCGCTTGCCGGTGAGCGCGACGGGTCGCGTCAGGTTACGCATCCGCTCGACGGCGGCGTCGATTTGCGTCGGGTTGCGGACCATGAAGGACAGTCGTCCACCGGCGGTCGAGATGTCGCCAACGTCGATTCGCGGGTCGCGGCGAAGCTCGGTCGCGACCGAGTCCTCCATCGCCTGGAGCCGCTGCTTCTGCGCATCGCCAGCATCGGCCTCGAGCAGCAGGTGACTGCCGCCGTTAAGGTCGAGGCCAAGGCTGATCTTGTAGTCCGGAAGCCATTTGGGCCAGTATTTCGCGGCCGGAGTGGCGGCGATCAGGCTCGGGATCGAAAGGA
Source organism: uncultured Alphaproteobacteria bacterium (assembly GCA_963738825.1). GTDB lineage: Bacteria > Pseudomonadota > Alphaproteobacteria > Sphingomonadales > Sphingomonadaceae > Sphingomicrobium. The sequence goes on from CAVTYB010000005.1 coordinate 54,287, forward strand.
GGATGCCGATCGCGACGACCAGGCTGACGAGCCATACCTTCCAGCGGGGAAATTCGAGCATCCGTCAGGCCTCAGTCGTTCGCCGGCTTCGAGCTCGACGGGTCAGCACCTCGGGAAGCATCGATTTGACGACGCGGATTTCGTGGCCGGCCGCGAACTCGACCTCCACCTCATCGATCGCCGACCTTGGTCACTTTACCGATATACCGCCGCCGGTGATCACCTCGTCGCCCTTCTTCACTGCCGCGATCGTCGCCTGATGCTGCTTCACCCGCTGCTGCTGCGGGCGAATCATCAGAGATAGAAGATCACGAAGATCAGCAGCCACGGCGCGATGCCCATCACGATGTCCGGCAGTGCTGCCCGCGCCGCCGATTGGGGCGGCCTGGCACCATGGTCATCAGACATTGGCGGGCTGGACATCGAAGAATAACGGACTTTCCGAGATTGAAGGAATGCTGGTCGGGGCGACTGGATTCGAACCAGCGACCTCCACACCCCCAGTGTGATGCGCTACCAGGCTGCGCTACGCCCCGACTGGCTGGCGCATCTAGGCAGCCCTACTAATCTAGGCAAGGTGCGGCGGGAGGCTGGATGGCTCGGCGGCGGCAAAAAAGCAAAGTCGGCAAGTGGGTTGGGCGCGCTCTTGACGGCGCTCCTCGCGCTGCCCGCGCTTGTACCTCGCGGCCGCGCTGGTCGGCTCGCTGGTCCCGGTCAATCGCGGCTGGACCGAACCTCATCGGGGCACGACCATCTATATCGCCGATAACGGCATCCACGCCGACATCATCATGCCGGTAAATGCGGACGGGCTGGACTGGACTCGCTTCCTGCCCGAGAGTGACTTCGCAGCCGCACCGGCGGACGCGCGCTGGATCGCATTCGGCTCCGGCGAGCAGCGCGTCTACCTCGATACGCCGAGCTGGTGGGACATCACGCCGCGACACAATCTGGTCAGCGCTCGTGGGCGGAAAGAGAGTGATGCACGTCGAATATGTGCCCGACCCATCCTACGCGGTTCGGCAGGTGCGCCTTCGGCCGGAGGAATATCGCCGCTTATGGGCCGCCATTCGCGCCGACTTCAAGCTCGACTCGAGAGGCAGGCCGGAACGGATCGACCATCCGGGTTACGGGCCGTTCGACGCGTTCTACCGGGCGAGTGGCAAGGCCAATGCGCTCCGAACCTGCAATGCCGTCGCGTCCGGCTGGCTCAGGCTCGCCGGGGTGAAGACGAGCCTCTGGCCGCCATTCGTCAACGGATTGGTCTGGCGATATCGGCGAACGGCCACCTAGCCGGTTACGACTTCTTCGCCGCAGCTTCGACCTGCGCCTTGGTCATCGCGATGACGAGACCCTTGTCGCTCTTGGCGAGGCTCGAGATCGGCACCGTCACCTTGACCTTTCCGGTATTCAGGACCGCGCCCTTGGCGGACACCGAGTTGATCTTTCCGACCGCGTTTCCGCTGGTGTCGAAGATCGATGCGCCCGCCTTCACGTCGGCCTTCGTCGCTTTGGTTGTCGCGGCCGTTTCTGGTTTTTGCGGAGGCCGAAGGCGACGGCTGCTGTTGTCGCAGCAGTCGAATCACTTGCTTGACCAGTCGCTGCTGCTGAAGGCGCTGTCGCTGCCGGAGCGGTCGCCGGCGCCGGGTTGCGTCGGCTGTCATGTCCTGAGCCAATGCAGCGGCCGGCAAGAGCATCGCGGCGCTCGCCGAGCAATCTGTCAGTCTGAAGTTCGCATTGATACCTCCAATCTGTGGATAGAGGACAAACGGCAGGTATCAGCATCGAGACGCACACGGTGCGACGGGGTGTGTGCCGGAAGGGCTCGCTCGAGGAAGTTAACCTATGTTGTTTAAAGTACGTAGCGGCTGAGGTCGGCGTTTTTGGCGATCCCGCTGAGCTGTCCTCGACGAAGGCGGCGTCGACGACCAGCCTTTCGCCGCGGCGCTCCTCGGCGTGGAAGCTGACGTCCTCGAGCAGCTTCTCCATCACCGTCTGGAGCCGGCGCGCGCCGATATTCTCGACCGCTTCGTTGACCTCCGCGGCGATGCGCGCGAGCGCCTCGATTCCGCCGTCGGCGAAGTCGATGGTGACGCCCTCGGTACCAAGCAGCGCCTGATATTGCTCGGTCAGGCTCGCACGGGTCGCCGAGAGAATGCGCACGAAGTCTTCCTGCGTCAGCGCCTTCAGCTCGACGCGGATCGGAAGCCGGCCCTGAAGCTCCGGCAGGAGGTCCGCGGGCTTGGCGATGTGGAACGCGCCCGAAGCGATGAACAGGATATGGTCGGTCTTCAGCGGGCCGTATTTGGTCGCGACCGTCGTTCCTTCGATGAGCGGAAGAAGGTCGCGCTGGACGCCTTCGCGGCTGATCGAGCCGCCGCGGACGTCGCTGACCGCGATCTTGTCGATCTCGTCGATGAAGACGATTCCGTTCGCTTCGGCATCGGCGAGCGCGACGCGGTTGATGTCGTCGGGATCGACGCGCTTGTCGGCTTCCTCCTCGGTGAGGCGCGCGAACGCGTCCGGGCACCTTGAGCTTGCGGCGCTTGCGCGGGCCCTGGCCCATCGCCTTGCCCATGATCGACTTGAGGTCGAACACCTGGGCGCCCATGCCCGGGAATCTCGAACGGCATGGCGGCCGCTTCGTCGACCTCGATCTCGACCTCGGCCTTGTCGAGGCTGCCGTCGGAGAAACGCTGTCGGAAGCTCTGGCGAGTCGCTTCGCTCGAGCCCTTGCCGGTGAGCGCGTCGAGCAGCCGGTCCATCGCCGCTTCCTCGGCCGCCGCGCTCACCTTGTTGCGGCGGCGATCGCGTTCCAGCCGCACCGCTTCCTCGACGAGGTCGCGGGCGATCTGCTCGACGTCGCGGCCGACATAGCCGACCTCGGTGAACTTGGTCGCCTCGACCTTCACGAAGGGCGCGTCGGCGAGCCTCGCCAGCCGCCGGCTGATCTCGGTCTTGCCGCAGCCGGTGGGGCCGATCATCAGGATGTTCTTGGGCGTGACTTCGTCGCGCAGCTCGGGCGAGAGCTGCTGGCGGCGCCAGCGGTTGCGAAGCGCGACCGCGACCGCCTTCTTCGCATCGTCCTGGCCGACGATATGCTCGTTGAGCGCAGCGACGATCGCCTTGGGTGTGAGCTTGTCTTTCAGCACTTCGGCTTGCTCCCCGCCGCTCTGGGGAATGGAGGTGTGATAGTTCATTTCGCCAGGAATGTCGGGACCGGCCTCGGGCACTTCAAGCGGTGCAGCGGAAGCGATGGCGAAGAAGCGCTTGTGGTCGGCGATGATGCGCTGCGATGGTCGCGGGCTCGGGCGTCGGGTCCCACTGATCGACCTCGAAGGTGCCGCCGAGAAGGATCCCGTCGGGTCTCGGGAACATATAGCCGGGGCCGCCGGTGAAGGCATATCGAACCTCGGGCTGCGGTTCGAGGATGGCGAGCTGGCCGCGCGCCGGATGAAGGTCCTGGTCGCCGAACAGCTCCCGGCTGCCGAGGCCGGTGCAGTTGAAGACGAGCGATTTCGGCAAAGCGGCAATATCGGCGGGAGTCGCGAACTTGCGCACCTCGATCCTGCCGCCGGCGATCTGCACGTCGCTTATCATCTGCCGCAGATAGCGGCCGGTCTCGACGTACATCGTGTCGTAGCGGAGCGTGCTGGCCCACGGGAACGGATGCTCGGCGCGGCGTGAGCATCCGGTCGATCGGCGGGAAGGTCTCGAGTAACTTCGCTTCGGGGCTGTCGGTCTCGACATAGGTCGGCAGCCAGCGGATCCCATAATCGTCGCCGACCATGATCTGGAACCGGCGCCAGCTATAGTCGAGCGCGCGGGTGAACTGCGCCATGAAGTCGGCGTGACTGATAACCGTCGATGAAAGACGGCGAATGGATGGAACTGGCCGCCCGCGATGTTCGAGGTCGTCTCCGGCGGAAGCGCGGCTGCGTAGATGGTGACCGGGAAAGCCGGCCTCCTGGACCAGCCGCGCTGTCGAGAGCCCGACGACTCCGGAGCCCAGCACCGCGACCGGCCCGCTCTGCCCTTCAGGCCGAGTTCGGTGGCGAGTTTCGATGTGCCCCAGCTGAGGGTGATCCCACCGCCGCCGTGGCCGTAATTGTGGACCAGCCTCTTGTCGCCGAGCGCTTCGGCGCGAACGACGAAACCCTGGCGGCGGTAGGGCCTTAGGCCGGCGATGGCGCGGATTAGGCGGCTTGGGTCGGCATCGACCGGTGCCAGCGGCGTGCAGTCGTGAGTCGGTTCGAGTGCCTACCGTCGCGCAGCCGGAGAGGAGTGCGGCTGACCCCAAGGCGAAGCCACGGCGGTCAATCTTCAGACCATCATTCCAGCGAAGGCTGAATCCATGAACACCTTCCTCTCTGAGGCGAGACACTGCCGTGTTCATGGATCCGGATCAAGTCCGCGATGACGAACTATTCGATGACTTCGATGGTGAGTTGGTCGTTGGTGAAGACGCACACTTCCGACGCGATCTTCATCGCTCGTCGGGCGAGCACTTCCGGGTCCTGCTCATAATCGGCGAGCGCCCGCGCCGCAGACAGCGCGTAATTGCCGCCCGAGCCGATCGCAGCAATTCCGCCTTCGGGCTCGAGCACATCGCCGTTGCCGGTGAGGATCAGCATCTGCTCTGCGTCGGCGACGATCATCAATGCTTCGAGGTTGCGCAGATATTTGTCGGTGCGCCAGTCCTTGGCGAGCTCGACCGCCGCGCGAAGCAGCTGGCCGTTATATTGTTCGAGCTTCTTCTCCAGCCGCTCGAACAAGGTGAAGGCGTCCGCGGTCGCGCCGGCGAAACCGCCGATGACCTTCCCGTCGCCCCCGATCCGCCGAACCTTCTTCGCATTGGGCTTCATCACGGTGTTGCCCATCGTCACTTGGCCGTCGCCTGCAATGACGGTCCTGCCACCCTTCTTGACGCCCAGGATCGTCGTTCCATGCCATTGTTCCATGGCGCTCATGTGGGAGGGCGTTTCAGCAGCTGCAACTAGGGATCGCGTTCGAAGCGGCGGTCGGGGACGATCCAGACGATCGAAATGATGACGTAGATCGCGACCGAGATGTAGGGCGAGACGAAAGCGAGCGGCACGGCAAGTACATAGCCCGCAAAGCTTCCCCACTCCTTGGCGCCGTGAGAAAGCGCCCTTTGCATTCCCGACCCCTCCCCTTCGGCGGCGATCAAGGCGCGTTCGAGCGACAGATAGGCGATTGCCGAGCCGACCAGCACCACACCAAAGGACGCGACCGGCCAGGGAGTGACACCTGCCTCGTCAATCCATCGGATCATCAGCGGAAACAGCGTGAGGCAGAAGAGCAGGGCATGGTTGGTCCACAGCACCGCGCCGCTGACCCGATGCGCTCGCTGCATCATGTGATGGTGGTTGTTCCAGAAGATCGCGACGTTGACGAAGGCGAGGAGGTAAGCGGCAAGCAGAGGTAGGACCTCCAGGACGGCATGGAGCGTCGGTTCGGCAGGGAATTTCAGCTCCAGCACCATGATCGTCAGCACGATTGCGACGACCCCATCCGTCAGTGCGTTCAGCCGCTCGGGCTTCAATCGATCAGCCTTTCGAAGCGCTTGTCGGGGATGATCCAGATCAGTGCGACGGCGACATAGATTGCGACCGACAGCCACGGCCAGAGGAAGGCAAGTGGAATCGCGAGCGGGTAGGCGATGCCCGTCGCGATTCCCTTCCAGCTTCGCCCGGATGCCTTAACGATCGGCGCGTCGGCGTCATTCGCGCTGAGCAATGCGGTCCGGAGCAAGACCGACGACAGGAAGCACAGCAGCATGATGACTCCGAAAGCGATGATCGTGTCGCGCGTGATGCCAGCCTCGCCAACCCAGCGTACGACGAACGGGACCAGGCTCAGCCAGAAGAGGAAGAAGAGGTTCGCGAGAAGAACTTCACCGTTCACCCGCCGAGCGGCTGCGAGCATGTTGTGATGCTGGGACCAGTAGATCCCGACTTTGACGAATGAGAGCGCGTAGACGACGAAGAGCACGGTAAGTGGCGCGAGCGCCGCCATGCCGGGAGCCTTCGGCACCGGCAGCTCCAGCACCATGATCGTGATGATGACGGCGACAACTCCGTCGGTGAAGCTGTTCAGCCGGTTGGTGTTCATGGCCCGCGCCCCCGCCTGCCGTCACTGGGGTGAGCTTAAGCAAGGAAGCGATGACGTCAACGCTTCGGCGCGTTGGGCCTCGCCTCGCCTGTGCCTTCATGCCTGATTCTATGTGGCAAGCGTTGTTCGGAACGCTTGGCTTCTTATTCTTCTTGGGCTTGGCCTTTTTTCTGGCTTTGTCGGGCTGCGCAAACTTGCGGTTGGCAGTTGCGAATGTCTAACCGAATAGGTGCTGCATAAGAAAATCAGCGAACCAAAACGGTGAAAAATAGCAGAGGCGGCCGGCCACAACGGGGTTGAGCCGGCCGCCTCCTGCGGTGCTGCACCGAGACCCGCCATCTCGGCTGCGAATGCTGAGCGCATCGGGGCGGCGAGTTCGGAGATTTGGTTTAGTCGGAATCCGGCGAGCGCCAAGATTACCCAAGGACAGATATCGAAGGTCAGTTGATCCGTGTCAGGAACGCTCAGCGAAGTCGCAACGCAGCCTCCACTTTCGCTCGGAGCGCCGCTAAGCCGACTGCATGAACAACCGAATCCCGTTCGCCTTCGCCGCTTGCATGCTTGTGTTATCAAACCCTGCTTCGGCGGCGCTCAGCCGCGCCGAGCAGACCATGGTCACAACCGTCGATGCGGAACAGCAACGCACACTGACGATGCTCGAACGCTGGGTGGACCAGAACAGCGGCACCATGGACAAGGCGGGAGTCGAAGCGGTTCGCGACATGGTCGAGCCGGAGTTCAAGCAGCTCGGCTTCATGACTCAGTGGATCGACATGAGCGCCGTCGGACGCGCGGGCCATCTTGTCGCTCGGCACAAGGGCAGCCGGCGCGGCAAGAGGCTGCTGCTGATCGGCCATCTCGACACGGTATTCGAGCGGGATTCGCCGTTTCAGCGCTGGACCCGGGAGGGCGATTGGGCGCACGGTCCGGGCTCGGGCGACGACAAGGGCGGCGATGCGGTGATCGTCGCGGCGCTCCGCGCGATGCAGGCGGCGGGGACTTTGAAGAACGCCAATATCACTGTCTTCCTGACCGGCGACGAAGAGGATGCGGGACGGCCGCTCGCCATCTCTCGGCGCGATCTCATGTCCGAAGGCAAGATCGCCGATGTCGCGCTCGACTTCGAGGATCTTGCGGTCGGCGATGGCCCCAACGGGCCGATGGATATGGGCTCCACCGCTCGCCGGAGCGCGGGTAGTTGGACGCTCACGGTGACCGGGCATGCTGCGCATTCGGCCGGTGTCGGCGCCGATGATTACGGCGCGATCTACGACCTTGCGCGCATCATCGATCAGTTTCGCCGCGAGCTTCCCGAGGACAAACTGACCTATAATGTCGGCCTCATCGGCGGCGGGCAGACGGCGACGCTCGATGCCGACAAGATCCGGCTGGAAGCGACCGGGAAGACCAACATCATCGCCGCCACGGCCGTTGCGCGCGGCGACTTGAGAGCGATCAGCCAGGACCAGATAGACCGCGCCGAAGGGAAGATGCGTGCCATCGTCGCGCAGCCGCTTGCCGGAGCGAAGGCCGAGATCAGCTTCGACGACGACATCTATCCGCCGATGCCGCCGACCGAGGGCAATCGCGCGATCCTCACCGAGCTCAACGGCGTGAACAGCGACTTGGGCCTCGCGCCGATGGGAGAGCTTGACGCTTCGGAGCGCGGCGCTGGCGATATCAGCTTCGTTGCGTCCGAAGTGAGCGGACTCGCGGGGCTGGGACCGTCCAGCGACGGGTCGCACACGGCGTCGGAGAAAGTCGACGTCCCGTCGATCTTCAAGGAGGCAAAGCGCGCGGCAATCCTGATGAGCAGACTAGCGGCACAACATCGCTAAAGCGATCCGCCGGGACAGTCATCGGTTAAACGCCCATGCGAGCTTCCGCTGTGCTATGCTTAGCGCTTAGCACGGAGGCAATGATGGCGATCCGAAGTTCACAAGGCCAATACAGAACAGAGCCGCTCGGAGATCGTACGCCGATGGCATATGTCATGGCGCACCCGCCGATCTACATCACCGAGGCGGCCTATAGAGCAAAGGGATACAGGCCCGTTTTCGAGAAGTTGCCAACCGAAGACGAATATCATGCTCAGAGGCCCTGATGGAGAGAAGGCTCCCGCTGGCGAGGTTGGAGGCGCAATCGGTGGTCGAGGAAGAGCTAGAGATCAGGAGCGCCGCCGCTCAGTAACAGCGCAAGGCGATTGCTCGAAAAGCCGCTGAGAAGCGGTGGAAGAAGAACGTAGACACTGCCCAGCAATGGGCAGTGCCTCAGTTTGAAAATAACCAAAGCAACGTAGCCTCGCGTTATGTAGCCGCGAGCAATATATTGGCAGCCATGCCCAAAGGACCCCAAGAAGTGCGCCGTCTAAGTCTCAATTTGCGACGGAACCATCGCGTTCATCACCGGTTTTGTATTGACAATGTATTTACAAATCCGCATTAGAAAGGGCTGAGCGTGGCAATTCCACAGCCAACCCCCGCTGCGCTCGGTAAGGGAATATACATGGAGACAGCCGCCGCAGAGCGGCTCCGGCACGACAAACCCGTGTCGATTCGGATGCCGCAGAGAACGAAGGATCTGATTGAAAGGGCAGCAAAAACACTAAACAAAACTTTCAGCGCGTTTGTAATTGAGAGTGCCACAGACCACGCAGTGGACGTGCTGCTAAATCAGACGATGTTTAACCTATCCGCAGATCAGGCGGAGGCTTTTGCGCAGGTGCTGGAAAACCCTCCAGCGCCAACGGAAAAGCTCAAAGAACTAATGAAGAGTAAGGCACCTTGGGAGTAGATGAGCAGCTTCCCGCACACTCGAAGCCATACAGCGCCCCTCGCCCGATCGAAAAGGGCGATGGGGTTGCAGCTTTTAGCTGTGGGAAGCAGCCGCTCGACGACTTCCTAAAACAACGTGCATTAAAGAATGAAGGCAGGGCCTCCCGGACATATGTTGTTGTCGCACGAATCGGCGAGGATGCTGGTAACGTAGCCGGATATTACACGCTCGCGGCAGGTGGAGTGAACCACGAAGACTGCCCAACATGGGCAAAGCGCAACATGCCAAATCCAGTTCCTGTGATCGTTCTGGGTCGTCTTGCGGTTGCCACCAAACATCAGGGCGGGGGCATCGGCAAACACTTGCTGCGCGAGGGAATGAGGCGCGCGCTCGATGCGTCTTGGCAAATCGGCGCGCGAGCAATCTTCGTTCATGCAATCGACGACGAAGCCGTGAGCTTCTACGTTCCGTTTGGATTTCAGACTTTCCCTCCAGAGAGCCGAACGCTTTACCTCCCCATGGAGACGGTAGCGAAAAGCCTCTAGCGAACCCCCTCAGATTCAAACTGAGACACTACCCAGCAATGAAACTCGACGGAGAGATCGGAGTTGATGCGTCACGCCGGGGTCTATGTCGGCGGATGCAAGGGCAGGAGTGATGCGTTGGCGGAGGGGGTTCTAGACGACGTGGAGACGGTGCCGTCCGAGCCCTTCAAGCTGCTCGTCCAGTCGATCGTCGATTATGCGATCTACATGCTCGACACGAAGGGCTTCGTGACGAGCTGGAACGCGGGTGCCGAGCGGATCAAGGGCTTCCAGACCGAAGAGATCGTCGGCCAGCATTTCTCCAAATTCTATACTGAAGAGGACCGCGAGGCGGGCATGCCTCAGAAGGTGCTCCAGACTGCGCGCTGCGAAGGCAAATATGCGGGTGAGGGCTGGCGCGTGCGCAAGGACGGGTCGCGCTTCTGGGCCAGCGTCGTCGTCGACCGGATCAACGATGAGAAGGGCAAGCTGATCGGCTTCGCCAAAATCACCCGCGACATGACCGAGCAGCGGCAGTCGCAGCAGGCCCTGCTCGAAGCGGAGCGGCGCTTCCGGTTGCTCGTCCAAAGCGTGACCGATTACGCGATCTTCATGCTCGATCCGGAAGGGCGCGTCGCGAACTGGAATGCGGGGGCTCAGCGGATCAAGGGCTACGCACCCGAAGATATCGTCGGCGAGCATTTCAGCCGCTTCTACACGCGGGAGGATTTCGAAGCCGGCGTTCCTCATCGCGCGCTCGAAACCGCTCGGGAGGTTGGCAGGTACGAAGCGGAAGGGTGGCGCGTGCGCAAGGACGGCACCCGCTTCTGGGCAAGCGTCGTGCTCGACGCGATCCGCGACGACGGCGGCGAACTGATCGGCTTCGCCAAGATCACGCGCGACATGACCGAGAAGCGCGAGGCGCAGCTGAAGCTCGAGGACAGCCGCGAGCAATTGTTCCGGTCGCAGAAAATGGAAGCGCTCGGCCAGCTGACCGGCGGCCTCGCGCACGACTTCAACAATCTGCTGACGGCAATCCTCGGCGCGTGCGAACTCGGGTCTTCGGAACATCAACGATCCCGACAAGGTAAAGCGGATGCTGGAAGGCGTCCGCGGCTCGGCCCATCGCGGCGCGAGCCTCACCAAGCAATTGCTCGCTTTCGCCCGCGCCCAGCCGCTCGAGATCAAGCAGATCGACCTTAAGCAGTTCTTCGCCGACGTCGCGACCCTGGTGCGGCCGTCGCTGCGCAGCGACATCGAGGTTGTCACCGAGATCTCGGACCAGCTGTGGCCGATCGACGCGGACGCGGGCGCGCTCGAGCTGGTGCTCCTCAACCTCGCGTTCAACGCGCGCGACGCGATGAAGAAGGCGGGACGCTCAAGATCAGCGCGCATAACGAGGTGCTTCACGGCAAGCACCGAAGGGCTCAAGGGCGAGCATGTGGTGCTCAAAGTCTCGGACACCGGCACCGGGATGCTCGCGCGAGGTGATGGAGCGCGTGTTCGAGCCATTCTTCACGACCAAGAGCTTCGGCGAGGGCACCGGCCTCGGCCTCAGCCAGGTGTTCGGCTTCGCCAAGCAGATCGGCGGCGCGGTCACCGTCGAGTTGGAGCTCGGCGAAGGGTGCCACCTTCACCATCTACCTCCCCGCGAGCCATTCGGGCGACGGCGCGCGGAACCAGTTGAACGGAGTTCCGGCACGCTGGCCGGGTCCTGATCGTGGAGGACGATACCTTCGTCGCCGAGCTCGCCGCCGACATGCTTGGCGAGCTCGGGTTCGAAACGACGGTCACCCACAGCGCCAAGGAGGCGCTCGAGCGGCTCGCGGGGGGGGAGAAGCCGAAACTCGTCTTCACCGACGTCGTCATGCCGGGCGGGATCACGGGCATCGAGCTCGCGCACAAATTGCGCGAGCGCTTCCCCGGAGCTGCCGATCCTGCTGACGACCGGGTACAGCGAGCAGGTCGCACGCCACGCAGGGCTTCCCGGTGCTGCAGAAGCCGTACGAGCTCAACGCGCTGGCAGCGGCGGTCAGCGACCTGCTGAAGCAGGAAATCGCAGTCCACTGAACCACTTGCGCGAGCGGCATTGACAGACTTGCCGATTGGGAGCCTCATCCGATCTCCGCGCATCGGGCGCGGCGTCGAGGGGGACAGCAATGGCCACGACTGCGGAAGGGCGCGGTGCGCCCATTCACCTTTGGATCGTCGGAATCCTTGCGCTGCTTGTGGAGCGCGTTCGGCTGCTACGACTATTGCGATGACGGAGACCGCACAACGCGGCCTATCTCGTCGACGATGCCCGGTGTCGATCCGAATGCTGCAGCTCGCATGAACGAGTGCATCCCAAATGGACCATCGGGATCGGCTGGGCTCTTGGCGTGTGGGGCGGCCTTCTCGGCTCGGTGCTTTTGCTCGCCCGCAGCCGCTTTGCCCTGTGGGCCTACGCTCTGAGTCTCATTTATCGGCGCGGTGCTTCGGCCTTGGATACCAGATGTTCATGGCCACGCGATGCCGGGCAAGCATGGCCGCCGGCGATGAATGGCCGTGATGCCGTGGGTGATCATCCTCGTCGCGCGTTCCTGTTACTGGTATGCGCGGCAATCGGAGAAGAAGGGCGTCATTCGGCTGAGCTGACGCTATGGGCGGACGTCAGCCGCGCCGCCCGCCGAACCGACGTGCGCTGCTGCTTTCCGAAGCGGCCCTTGCGCGTGCCGGGCTTGCCCTCGGTCGAGTTGCCGAGCGGTCGCGGTGCGACGCGCTCGAAATCGGGGATTCCAAGGTCGTCTTCTTCGAGCCGGCGGATCTCGTCGCGGAGCCGCGCGGCTTCCTCGAACTCGAGGTCGGCGGCGGCCTTGCGCATCCGTTCCTCGAGGTCGGCGATGTAGGCCTTGAGGTTGTGGCCGACGAGGTGCGGCCGCTCCTCGTCGCCGGTGTCGACGAGCACATGATCGCGCTCGGATGACGTCGGCGAGGAGATCGGCGATGTTGCGCTTGACGCTCTCCGGCGTGATTCCGTGCTCGCGCATTATATTCGAGCTGCTTCTCGCGGCGGCGGCCGGTTTCCGCGAGCGCGCGTTCCATCGAGCCGGTGACCGTGTCGGCGTAGAGGATCACTCGGCCTTCGACGTTGCGCGCTGCGCGTCCGATCGTCTGGATGAGTGACGTCTCGGAGCGGAGGAAGCCCTCCTTGTCGGCATCGAGGATCGCGACCAGCCCGCACTCGGGAATGTCGAGACCCTCGCGCAAGCAGGTTGATGCCGACGAGCACGTCATAGACGCCGAGCCTCAGCTCGCGGATCAGCTCGATACGCTCAAGCGTCTCGACGTCGGAGTGCATGTAGCGCACGCGCAGGCCGGCCTCGTGGAGATATTCGGTCAGATCCTCGGCCATGCGCTTGGTCAGCGTGGTGACGAGCGTCCGGTAGCCCTTCTTCGGCGGTCAGCTTCGCCTCGTTGACGAGGTCGTCGACCTGGTCCTCAACCGGCTTGATCTCGACCGGCGGGTCGATGAGGCCGGTCGGGCGGATCACCTGCTCGGAGAAGACACCGCCGGTCTCGTTCATTTCCCACGGGCCCGGAGTTGCCGAGACGAAGGTCGTCTGCGGGCGCATCGCATCCCATTCGTTGAAGCGGAGCGGGCGATTGTCGATGCAGCTCGGCAAGGCGAAAGCCATACTCGGCGAGCGTGATCTTGCGCCGATGGTCGCCCCGCGCCATCGCGCCGATCTGCGGCACCGTCTGATGGCTCTCGTCGATGAACAGGAGCGCGTTGTCGGGGAGATATTCGAACAGGGTCGGCGGCGGCTCGCCGGGGAGGCGGCCGGTAAGGAAACGCGAGTAATTCTCGATGCCCGCGCAGGAACCGGTCGCGGCGATCATCTCGAGGTCGAAATTGGTGCGCTGCTCGAGCCGCTGAGCCTCAAGCAGGCGGCCTTCCGCGGTCAGCTCCTTCAGCCGCTCGGCAAGCTCATGCTGGATCGCCTCCATCGCCTGCTTGAGCGTCGGGCCCGGGCGTTACATAGTGCGAGTTCGCATAAACCTTGATGCTGTCGAGGCTCGCGATGGTCTTCCCGGTCAGCGGGTCGAACTCGCTGATGTCCTCAATCTCGTCGCCGAAGAAGCTGACTCGCCACGCCCTGTCCTCATAGTGCGAGGGGAAGATCTCGAGGTTGTCGCCGCGTACTCGAAAACTGCCGCGCGTGAATGCCTGCGTCGTTGCGCCGGTACTGGAGTGCAACGAGCTTGCGGATGACTTCGCGCTGGTCGTCGACCTGGCCCTTCTTCAGGCTGAAGGTCATCGCGGAATAGGTCTCGACCGAGCCGATTCCATAGAGGCATGACACCGACGCGACGATGATCACGTCGTCTCGCTCTAAGAGCGAGCGCGTGGCCGAGTGGCGCATGCGGTCGATCGCCTCGTTCACGCTCAACTCCTTCTCGATGTAGGTGTCGGTGCGCGGGACATAGGCTTCGGGCTGATAATAATCGTAGTAGCTGACGAAATATTCGACCGCATTGTCGGGGAAGAAGCTCTTGAATTCCCCGTAGAGCTGTGCGGCGAGGATCTTGTTGGGCGCCATCACCAGTGCCGGGCGCTGGAGCGTCTCGATCATCTTGGCCATCGTGAAGGTTTTGCCGGAGCCGGTGACTCCGAGCAGCACCTGGCTCGTCTCGCCATTCTCGCCGATGCCTTCGACCAGCTCACGGATTGCTGTCGGCTGGTCGCCGGCCGGTTCGTATTCCGAGACGAGCCTGAACTTCCTGCCGCCCTCCGCCTTGTCCGGGCGCGCTGGCTTGTGCGGCACGAAAGTTTCGCTTGTTTCCGGTTCGGCCAGCGATGTGCGGATTTGAATCGGCATTTCGTCCTATATGGTTGCCTTAAGGGGTAGGAACAACGGGGGAACGATGCGGTTCGGAATCCTTGCCCATAGCTCGGAAGGGGCGGCGCTCTGCTACCTAAGCTTCTGCCGCGAGGGCTTTCGCGAGATGGGCCAGCACATGCACCCCGACGTGATGCTCGACGGCACTGCGATGGCGCGCTCGATGCCGGCGTGGGAGGCGGGCGATCTTCCGGCGGTGCGGGCGATTATGGCCGAATCCGTCGAGCGGCTCGCAGCGGGCGGGTGCGACTTCTTCGCTTGCCCGGACAATACAGCGCATATCGCGCTGGAGATGGTAGGATCGGCGTTTCCATTGCCTGGCCTCGACATTGCGGATGTCGTCGCCGAGCGGGCCTCGGCGCTGGGGATGAGGCGCGTCGCAGTTCTGGGCACGCGGTTCACGATGGCGGGACCCGTCTATCGGCGTGCGCTTCCGGCGGTTGGAATTGAGCCGGCTTTCCCCAAGGCGCAAGAGCGTACCGACATCGACCGGATCATCTTCGACGAGTTGGTCGAGGGCCTGTTCACGGACTCCGCACGCTGCCGCTACGTGGAGATCATCCAGCGTATGAAGGACGAGGAAGGCTGCGACGGGGCGGCGCTGGTCTGCACCGAAATCCCGCTGCTCGTGACCGCAGAAGTCTCTCCGCTGCCGATCCTCGATTCCACGCGGCTGCTGGCGCGGGCTGCGTTTGAACTATGCATCGGCAAGCGGCCGTTTCCGACCTGGCGAGGCGGGCCGATTGGCTGACGAAGAATCGCGCTGCTGGCTCTGCAGTCGAACGCTCGGTTCGCGCGTCGAATATCATCATCCGGTGCCCAAGAGCCGCGGCGGGCGTGAGACGGTGCCGATCCATCCCATCTGCCATCACTCGATTCACAAGATCTTCTCCAATGCGGAGCTCGGCGTATTTGGCGACAGCGTTGCGGCTATCCGCGCCGATCCGCGCATCGGTCGGTTCATTGCCTGGATCGCGAAAAAGGATCCGGACTTCCATGCGCCGACGCACGGCCGCCGCTAGCGCTAGTTCAAGGGCGGTCTTATGGTGCGGCGCTCAACAAAGGGGGCCAGTCATGAAACATGTCGTGTGGGTCGCAGCTTCCGTCTTCTGCCTCGTCGGGTGCAACAAGGGGCCGACTGTCAGCGTCAAGAACGCCACCGGAAACCAGGTAGTTGCGGCGGTGAAGGAGTCCGGAGTGATGACAAGCGGCTCCATGATCGAGCCGGGACTTTGGCAATCAAAGGTCGTGATCCAGGAAATGACGATGCCCGGCCTGCCCCCCGAATATGCCGACAAGATGAAGCAGAGCATCGCTGCGCACCGAAACGATGTGAACAAGCATTGCGTCACCGAGGCCGACGTGAAAAAGCCGAAGGCCGATTTCTTCGGCGCGGGCAAGGAATGCAAGTACGATCACTTCACCATGGGCGGTGGAAAGATCGACATTGCGATGGCGTGCCAGCGCGAAGGCGCGACGAACAACATGAAGGTCAGCGGCAGCTACACGCCGACCACCTATTCGGTCGATACGGCGATGACAGGCACCGGCGGCCGAGAGGGCGGAATGTCGATGAAGATGCATGTCGATGCGCAGCGCATCGGCCAATGCACAGGCAAGGACGACGACGAGGGATAAGCGACGGCCGTTGACGCGTTACTGTCCTACCGATGGCGAGCATTCCCGTCCTTCTCAACCGCGGCGGCGGTGCGCTGGCTCGCGATCCGAAACTTGCCGGACAGGTTGAAAAGGCGCTGAAGGACGCCGGTCTCGACGTTGAAGTAGAGCTTTTGTCCGGCGGCGATTGCTCGGTCCGCTGCCGAGCAATAACGGAGCGCGGCGATTCGATGGTGATCGTCGGCGGTGGCGACGGGACGATCAGCGCAGCAGCCTCGGCGGTGATCGGGACCGAGACTTTGCTGGGGATCCTGCCGCTCGGGACGCTCAACCATTTCGCGCGCGATCTCGGAATCCCGAGCGACCTCGACGAAGCTGCGCGGCTGATCGCGAGCAGGAAAGATCGCAAGGTCGACGTCGGCGAGATGAATGACCGGATCTTCATCAACAACAGCGCGATCGGGCTCTATCCGCTGATGGTCGTCGACCGCGACCTGCAGCGGAAGCGGCTCGGTCGAAGCAAGCGCGTGGCGATGATCATCGCCTCGCTGCGTACGCTTGTGCGCTTCAATCACCATCGCCTCACGCTGACGGTGAATGAAGAACGGACCGGCCGCGTCGACACGCCGCTGCTGTTCGTCGGGAATAACGATTATCGTGTCGACATCGGCGCTCCCGGCCGCCGCGAAAGCCTCGACAAGGGTGAACTCAGCGTTCTCGTCATGCGCAAGAAGACCCGGCGCGGTCTCCTTGCCGCCAGCCTTCGCGCATTCTTCGGGCGAAGCCGGAGCGATGACATGGTTCGGCTTGAAGAGGTCGAGCGGCTGCGCGTTTCGGTTCCGCGGGCGCAGCTCATCGTTTCGCTCGACGGCGAGGTCGTCACGGCCGGCGCGCCGCTCGATTATCGGATCCGAAAACAGGCGCTCCGTGTGATCGCTCCGGAGCGTCAACCGGGCGCCTGAGGGAACAAGAGCGCGTCCTTTCGGGTTCGAAACAGCGGAAAGAGGGGGTGCGAGTTGGCAACGGACGCCCGTGAGCCATTGTCGGACCGGACCCGAGCGCGCGGGATGCGAGTCGCCGGGATCGCGATCATCCTGCTTAGCGCGGGCGCGCTTCTGCTCCCGGCGGGCGGCAGGAGCATCTCGTCCGACATGATCGGCGGATTGCTCATCGCCGCTGGCCTGATCGAGGCGGTGGCGGGGTCGCTGAGGAGCGAGGTTCGACCGTTCGCGATGGCGGCCGGAGGAGTGACGGCGGCGGCCGGCGTGATCTTCGTGGTCAATCATCAGACTCACTTCTTTCCGACCGTGACCCTGGTCATCGCGTGGCTTGTGATCCGAAGCGTCATCCTCGGTGCCGCGAGCTTCGAATCCCGCGGATCTGTACGGACATGGACCGCGCTCTCCGCAGGGATGGACCTGCTGCTCGCCGTGTTGCTCGTTGCGGGCCTCTCGATCACGACAATCGTCATCAGCATCTTCGGACCGACACAGTGGCTGATCGCGAGCTTTGCCTGGTTCGTCGCGGCGAGCTTCATCGTCAACGGGCTGCTTCTTCTCGAGGTCTCGAGTTGCGAGCGCGAGCAGGCTTCCGATTAAGGGAAAGCCCAGCGATAAGACGCGCATGTTCGAAAACGCGCCGAACCTTTCCGTCAACACCGTTGCCGACATCGTCCGGATCGCGGTCGCGCCGGTCTTCCTCCTGAGTGGTATCGCCTCTTTCGTGAACGTTTGCACGGCGCGCCTGTCGCGGATCGTCGACCGCTCGCGCGAGATCGAGCCGAAGCTGCTCGCAAGCCGCGGTGCCGAGCACGATCGCTGGCTCGGCGAGCTCCATTTGCTCGACCGCCGAATGAGTCTCTGTGAGCTGGGCGATCTCATTGTCGGTGCTCTCGGCGGTCCTCATTTGCGCGGTCGTCGTGTTGTTGTTCAGCGCCAGCCTGACGCGGTCGCATGTCGCCACTGCGATCGCGCTCCTGTTCATCGGATCGATGATCGCGATCGGCGTCGGCTTCGCGATCTTCCTGGTGGAGACCCGTGTCGGATCGAAGGCGGTACGGGTCCGCTCCGAGCTTCTTCAGCACAAGGTGGACGAGGCCAACTAGGCCGCCTATCGCCAGCGCCTCAACAAGGGAGCTAGTGAATGAATCGCGCCGATCACTCCGGCAGCCATGTGCTCGACCGCGTCCTCGTCCTCGAGATGGTCCGGGTCACCGAAGCGGCGGCGATCGCCGCGTCGAAGCTGATCGGCCGGGGCGACGAGAAAGGCGCCGATGCAGCCGCCGTCGAAGCGATGCGCTCGGCGCTCAACCAGCTTCCGATGGACGGAACCGTGGTCATTGGCGAGGGCGAGCGCGACGAGGCGCCGATGCTTTACATCGGCGAGAAGGTCGGCTCGGCGCAGGACTTCTGGGCCGAAGATCGACATCGCGCTAGACCCGCTCGAGGGCACGACGATCACCGCCAAGGCAGGACCGAATGCACTTGCGGTCCTCGCCATCGCCGAGCGCGGCTGCCTGCTCAACGCGCCCGACACGTATATGGAGAAGCTGGCGATCGGCCCGGGCTATCCGCAAGGAACTATCGACCTCACGAAGTCGGTCAGCGAGAACGTCCGTGCCGTCGCGAAGGCGAAGGGAGTCGATCCGTCCGACATCACTGCCTGCGTGCTCGACCGCGACCGGCACAAGAGCATCATCGCGGAGCTTCGAGCACTCGGCTGCGGCGTTCGGCTGATCCCGGACGGCGACGTCGCCGGGGTGATTGCGACGACCGACCCGGCGACGGGCATCGACATCTATTTTGGTACCGGCGGCGCTCCCGAAGGCGTGCTCGCAGCGGCGGCGCTTCGCTGCGTCGGCGGGCAGATGGAGGGGCGGCTGGTGTTCCGCAACGACGACGAAATCGCGCGCGCGCACCGCTGGGGAATCGAGGATTTGGAGCGAGTCTACAGTCTGGAGGACATGGCCCAGGGCGATTGCATTTTCGCAGCGACCGGAGTGACCGATGGGTCGCTGCTGAAGGGCGTTCATCGGACCGGGGCCGGAACCACGACCGAAAGCATCGTCATGCGCGCGAGCACGGGCACCGTGCGCCGCGTATCCACAGAATATCGCGACGTTGAGCACCGCAGCCTCTAGACCAGGGAATCGCCCACTCTTACCTTTGCAAGGGTGGAAGCGGCGCTGAACATCGAACGATCGGTCACGGGGCAACCGTGGCGCTGGCGGCGGCCGCCGGACGACACGATCGGAATGGACGCGCTGGTCGATGAACTGTTGCTCGCCCGCGGAGTCTCGCGCGATGACCTGCAGCGCAATCGCGACCCGAGGATCCGCGATTTCCTTCCCGATCCGAGCTGCTTCCAGGATATGGACAAGGGCTCGAAGCGGCTCGCCGACGCGGTGCAAGGCGGCGAGACCATCGCGATCTTTGGCGATTATGACGTCGATGGCGCGACTAGTGCGGCGCTTCTGACTTTGCTCTTTCGGAGGTTGGGCGCGGAGCCCATCGTCTACATTCCGGACCGGTTGATGGAGGGCTATGGCCCGTCCGGCAAAGCTTTGGTGGAGTTGAAGTCGCGGGGCGCAAGCCTCGCGGTCTGCGTCGATTGCGGGGCGCAGGCGTTCGATGCGCTCGACGAGGCGAAGGCGGCTGGCCTCGACGTCATCGTCGTCGACCATCACCAGTGCGCGAGCCTGCTTCCGGCCGCCTATGCACTGATCAATCCGAATCGGCTCGACGAAAGCGAGCATGGTGCTGAGCACGCTCACCTCGCGGCGGTCGGCATGGCATTCCTGCTCGGGGTTGCGCTGCTGCGCGAGCTGCGGGGGCGCGGCTTCTTCGATGCGCTGGCCGAGCCAAAGATCCTCGACCTGCTCGATCTCGTCGCGCTCGGGACGGTCGCCGACGTCGCTCGGCTGAAGAATCTCAACCGCGCCTTCGTCACGCAGGGCCTCCGCGTGATGGCATCGCGCCAGAACATCGGGCTGTCTGCGCTGGCACAAGCAGCGCGGCTGGTGAAGCCGCCGAGCTGCCGCGATCTCGGCTTCGCACTTGGCCCGCGGATCAATGCGGGCGGGCGCGTCGGGAAATCCGACCTTGGGGTCCGGCTCCTGACCTGCACCGACCCGGAGGAAGCGCGAACCATCGCAGTCGAGCTCGATCGCCTCAACGAAGAACGCCGGGCGATCGAGATGATCGTGTGCGAGCAGGCCGAGCGGCAGGCGGAGGAAATCGAGGGCGCGCCGGTCATCACCGTGATGAGCGGCGGCTGGCACCAGGGGGTGATCGGAATCGTCGCCGGACGCATCAAGGAGAAGTTCGGACGGCCTGCCATCGTCATTGCCGAGACTGAGGACGGCAGCGGCAAGGGTTCAGGCCGATCGATCTCGGGCGTCGACCTCGGCGCGGCAGTCCTCGCGGCGAAGGAGAGCGGGTTGCTGGTTGCGGGCGGCGGGCACGCGATGGCGGCCGGACTGACGCTCGCACCGGGCGGGCTCGAGCCGTTCCGCGAATTTATCAACGACCGCCTCGCCGCGGACGTCGAGAAGTCGCGCCGCGATCGCGCGCTGCTCCTCGATGCGCTTCTCGCACCCGGCGGTGTGGCGGGAACATTGTGCGACGCGCTCGACACGGCGGGTCCGTACGGGGCCGGCTGGCCAAGTCCGCGCGTAGCCGCCGGACCTGCGCGGCTTTTGCGTACTGCGATCGTCGGCGACGGTCATGTCCGCGGAATTGCCTGCGGCGATGACTGCAAGAGCTTCAAGTGGATCGCGTTCCGAAGCGCCGCGACCGACCTTGGCCAGGCGCTGCTCGCTTCGTCAGCCGACGCGCGCTGGTGGCTCGCCGGATCGATCAGGCGCGACGAATGGAACGGCGGCAACGCGGCCGAGATGCACGTCGACGACGCCGCGCTCGCTTGACGGCTTTCGGCCCCTCGCCTAACCGGCGACCCGCTTCCGAGCGGCCCCATCGTCTAGCGGTCTAGGACGTCGCCCTTTCACGGCGAAAACACGGGTTCGAGTCCCGTTGGGGTCACCAGTAATCTTGACTGGCGACAAGATCGGAAGCGGGTCGGGACCAATCTAGGTATAGCTACGGAACCCCGAACAGTTCGCGTTCGTCTAGGCCTCGAACCGCAAGCGACGGGGGCTCGTGAACACAGCGCGTAGTCACGATTGGGGGACGAAGCGGCGCATCATCGCTGGTGCGGCCCTCAGCTTGCTGACCAGCGCCTGCAACCGCGGCGTCTTCGACCCGATCGGGCCGGTCGCGTCGCAGGAAAAGCAGATCCTCATCAATTCGACCGCGATCATGCTCGCGATCATCATCCCGACGATGATCGCGACGGTCGGCGTCGCTTTCTGGTTCCGGCGCGGCAACAAGAAGGCCGAGTATCGGCCCGACTGGGAATATTCGGGCGCGATCGAAATGGTCGTCTGGGCGATCCCGGCGCTAACCATCATGCTGCTCGGCGGCATCGCCTGGATCGGAAGCCACGACCTTGAACCCAGCAAGCCCCTCCCATCGAAGACCGCGCCGCTCAAGGTGGACGTCGTCTCGCTCGATTGGAAGTGGCTGTTCATCTATCCCGACCAGGGCGTCGCGACGGTCAACCAGCTGGTGGTGCCGGCGGGAACTCCAGTGACGTTCCGGCTCACCTCCGCGACCGTCTGGAATAGCTTCTTCGTCCCCCAGATGGGATCGATGATCTATACCATGCCGCGCATGACGACGCGCCTGAACCTCCAGGCAGACAGACCCGGCGTCTACGAGGGCCTGTCGTCGCACTTTAGCGGCGATGGCTTCCCGGGAATGCAGTTCCAGGTCCACGCGCTTCCGCCGGACCAGTTCGCGACGTGGGCGCAGGGAGCGCATTCGTCCGCGCTGAAGCTCGACGGCGCCGGCTATGCCGAACTCTCGAAGCCGAGCAGCTACGTGAAGCCGATCACTTACGGAGCGGTCGCTCCCGACCTCTTCGATGCGATCGTCGCCAACCGGGCGCCGGCCAATCCAGCGCCGGCACCGGTGCACAACAAACCCGCCAATGGAATAAAGGCATGAGTTTGTTCGGCCGGCTCACCTGGGACGCGATTCCGTTCAGTCAGCCAATCCCGCTGCTCACCTCGATCGTCGTGCTCGCCGCGGTTGGGGCGATTGCGATCTGGATCACGGTCAAGGGTTGGTGGCCCTATCTTTGGAACGAGTATATTACCTCTACCGATCACAAGCGCATTGGAATCATGTACATCGTGCTAGCGCTGGTGATGCTCGTTCGCGGGTTCGCCGATGCGATCATGATGCGTGCGCAGCAGGCGATCGCGATTGGTCCCTCGCAAGGTTATCTCCCGCCAGAGCATTACGACCAGATCTTCTCCGCTCATGGCACGATCATGATCTTCTTCGTGGCGATGCCGTTCGTGATCGGGTTCATGAACTTCGTCGTGCCGCTGCAGCTGGGCGTCCGCGATGTTGCGTTCCCGACCATGAACAATGTGAGCTTCTGGCTGACCGCGTCGGGGATGCTTCTGGTCAACCTCAGCCTGTTCATCGGCGAGTTCGCGCGGACCGGGTGGCTGGCCTTCCCGCCGCTCAGCGAGACTCAATTCTCGCCCGGGGTCGGCGTCGATTACTACCTCGTCGCCTTGCAGATATCCGGGGTCGGTACACTCCTTACCGGCGTCAACTTCGTCACTACGATCCTCAAGACCCGCGCGCCGGGCATGAGCTATTTGCGAATGCCGGTGTTCTGCTGGACTGCGCTTGCGTCCAACCTCCTCATCATCGCCGCTTTCCCCGTGCTGACGGTCGCCCTGGCCCTGCTGATGCTCGACCGATACCTCGGCTTTCATTTCTTCACGAACGACGGCGGCGGCAACTCGATGCTCTACATGAACCTCATTTGGGTATGGGGGCATCCGGAGGTCTACATCCTCGTCCTGCCGGCGTTCGGGATCTATTCGGAGGTCGCCTCGACATTCTCGGGAAAGCCTTTGTTCGGCTACCGGTCGATGGTCTTCGCGACGCTCGCGATCTGCATCATCTCCTTTTGCGTCTGGCTCCACCATTTCTTCACGATGGGCGCCGGGGCCGACGTCAATGCAGTGTTCGGAATCGCGAGTATGATCATCGGCATTCCGACAGGCGTGAAGATCTACAACTGGCTGTTCACGATGTATGGCGGCCGCGTCCGTTTTACCGTGCCCATGCACTATCTGATCGGCTTCATGCTGACCTTCGTGATCGGCGGTTTGACGGGAATCCTGCTCGCAATCCCGCCGGTGGATTTCATCGTCCACAACAGCCTGTTCCTAGTGGCCCACTTCCACCAGGTCATCATCGGCGGCGTGGTCTTCGCGCTGATGGCGGGCTACACCTACTGGTTCCCCAAGGCCTTCGGCTTCACGCTCGACGAGCGCTTGGGCAAGGCGGTTTTCTGGTGCTGGTTCATCGGGTTCCACCTCGCCTTCATGCCGCTCTACGTGCTCGGCTTCTGGGGGGCGACGCGCCGAATGCAGCACATATCGGATCCGACCTGGGCGCCGTGGCTGGATGTCGCGTTCGTCGGCGCTGCGATCATCGGCCTGGGGATCGTTCTGACGGTCGTCCAGCTGCTCTATTCGATCAGGACCCGCGACCAGCGTCGCGACGTCAGCGGCGACCCGTGGGATGGCCGTACCCTAGAGTGGCTGACCCTGTCCCCGCCGCCGCATTACAATTTCGCGGTCCTGCCCGATGTCCATGGTGAAGAGGCCTATTGGACGCGCAAGCAGACGGCGATCAAGGAAGAGAAGCTGATCGACGAGCCTGACTATCAGCCGATCGAGATGCCGGTGAACACGCCGACCGGAATCATCGTTGCCTTCTTCGCTTCCCTCTGCGGCTTCGCGCTCATCTGGTACATATGGTGGCTGGTCATCGTCGGCCTCATCGGCGCCTTCGCGATCCTCGTCTGGTACGCTTGGCGCGACGAGCATGAGCATATCATTCCCGTCGAGGAGGTCAGGAAGAATGCCCGCGAGCGGCGGCGGATTCGAATGGAGCATCTTCACACCGTGAGCCAATCCACATGACGGCCGGAACCGAAGCCCCCATGATCGGGCTGACCCACATGGGGTCGGAAGACACAGGCCTCGGCCAGCGCGGACCGGAGTCCAAGAGCATCGTCATTCCCTACGGTTTCTGGCTCTTCGTGCTGTCGGATATGGTGCTGTTCTCGGCGCTGTTCGCGACTTACGCGTCGCTCGTCCACGCGAGCGATGGAGGGCCGGTTACGAGCCAGCTTTTCGACCGGACGACAGTCGCGATCGAGACCCTCGCGCTTTTGATCTCGAGCTTCATCTGCGGGCTCGCGATGATCGCAGCGAAGCGCAAGGACATGCTGTGGACTGAGGTCTTCCTGTTTTTCACCGCACTCTTCGGCTTCGTGTTCCTTGTGCTCGAAGTTACCGAGTTTGCGCACATGGTGTCGATCGGAGCGCCGCCGCAGCGCAGCGCCTTTCTCTCAGCCTTCTTCACGCTGGTCGGTTGCCACGGCCTCCACGTCACCTGCGGCCTGCTTTGGATCGGCACGATGATGGCTCAGATCTGGGCCAAGGGATTCCAGCCGCACATTACCCGGCGCCTGCTGTGCCTCAGCGTGTTCTGGCACGCTCTCGACATCATCTGGGTCGCCATCTTCACCATCGTCTATCTGATCGGGACATTGCCATGACCGAACCGCATCCCGAGCCGCTCAATGTCGCTCCGGGCGAGCCGCACGACGACATCCTCAGCGAGACCGTCAGCTATGTCGTCGGCCTCGGCCTCGCGCTGCTCCTCACCGGCGTGTCGTTCTGGGTAGCGTCGACGTCGTCATTATGGGGTCCCGGCGTCGCGACGGGGCTGGTCGTGCTCGCCATCGCGCAGATGGGCGTCCACCTCGTCTTTTTCCTTCACATCACCAGCGGACCGGACAACACCAACAACGTGCTTGCGCTCGCGTTCGGAGTCCTCATCGTCTTCCTGGTGATGATCGGCACGATCTGGATCATGGCGCACATGAACGCGAACATGACGTCCGACCCGAGGATGATGAACCTGATGACCCAGCGCGGCTAAAGCCGCGTCCAGGCGAGTCCGATCATGATCGCGAGAACGACAACGCTCGCCGTCATCGCGACCGCTGCCGACACGCCCTTGCGGCCCGCATTGACGAGCGTGATTCCGATCTTCACCGCCATGTTGACGATGATCGTTCCGCAGATCGCCATGGCCGCCGGAAGGGGAGAAATGGCAGCGGCGGGCAGGCCGCCGAGCGTGATGATGGCGACGTCGACGTCCATGCTTCCAGTGACGAGGAGAAGGACGGCGATCCCGCTCTCGCCGAACTGGCCCTGCGCCCATCTGGCGACAAGCGCAGCGATTGCGACAAAGACGAGAAAGCCGAGCGCGGGCAGGATCGCGATGGGGTTGCCGGGCGCCGTCGGTGCGTCGGACTTCGGCGCTTTGCGATAAAGCCAGTATCCCGCCATCCAAGCGACCAGGATCGCAGGCACCAGCAACACCATGATCTGCGGCAGGACGCGCGTCGAGAAGACGGCGATGAGGATTGGCACTCGAAGGTACATGACGCCGGTCGCGAGCGCGATTCCGGCGGGCTCGGCGCCCGGTTCGCTTTCGCGTCGGAGCCGCTGCGCAAGCGCCTGCGTGACGGCAGTCGAGCTGTAGGCGCCGCCGATTAGTGCCGTCGCGATCGTCCCGTGCCGTTCGCCGAAGATGCGGTTCGCGACATAGCCGAGAAAGGAGAAGCCGGTGACGAGGACCACCACCAGCCACAGGCGCTGTGGGTTCCACGCGCCGAGCGGTCCATAATGGCCGTTGGGCAGGAACGGCAGGATCGCTCCCGCAATGACGGCGTAGCGCGCGAGCGCCTTGACGTCGTCCGAGTCCAGCCGCTCGACGAAGCTGTGCAGTTCCTCGCGAAGCGCGAGAAGGGCGACGCCGACGGCGGCGCAAGCGATCGCGAGCGCAGGGTCTCCGTTCCCGGCCAGGAAGCCGATCGCGATCGTTGCTATCGCCGCGACCGCACTCGTCGAATCATGCTGGGTCCTGAGCTCGCGCGAGTAGGCGATCACCATGATCGCGACCATGGCGATGGCGATCGCCGCAGCGACGAGAACATGTCCGCTTGCGCCGAGCAGTCCCGCGATGCCGCTGCCCAGCCCCATGATCGTGAAGGTTCGGACTCCGGCGACCCGCGTCCCGGGTTCCTGGTCCTTGAGCTTCCAGCCGCGCTCGATCCCGATCAGCAGGCCGGATGCGAACGCCGTGGCGACGCAGAGCGCTTGCCAGTACCAACCATTTAGCACCGCTACCGTCATGCTTCAGATGGAGAGG
This sequence comes from uncultured Alphaproteobacteria bacterium, assembly GCA_963738825.1. Taxonomy (GTDB): domain Bacteria; phylum Pseudomonadota; class Alphaproteobacteria; order Sphingomonadales; family Sphingomonadaceae; genus Sphingomicrobium. Next base: position 80,600 of record CAVTYB010000005.1, read on the forward strand.
CCGGGATCGCCCTCCAGTACCTGCTGCTCGAGCTTTGGCCGCCCGCCTGGTCCCCACAGCTTTGCGGTGTGGACCACTCGGTAGCGGAGCGGTCCGCCATCCGGTGTGCCGCTGCTTGTGATTGGCCGCGGAATGCAGACGAACTCGGTCCGCATCTCGTCGCCATTGAGCCGCACCTTCGCATAGCCGTGACCGCCAGTATCGACGAATTCGACATGAGGCGAAAGTTCAGGATTCGACAGGGCCAGTGCGCGCCGAAGATCGAACGTCTTCGCATATTCGAGGCACGAGCGGACGCCGTGCTTCAGCAGCATGTTGAACGTCCAGTCGGGCTTGGCGCCGTCGGGGCGATCGGCGAGGAACAGCGGCCGAAGTGGAGCGGTCTTGGGAAGACTGTGCTCATTCGCTTCCATCGCTCCGGCGCTCGACAGCGATGCGCCGACGAAGCTCAATCCGACCGGCTCGAACTTGGCCGGCGGTAAATCGGAGGCTGCGTAGCCAGCCCAGAAGGCGTGGCGGTCGCCGGCGACAATGGCGAAGCCGGTGATCTTCGCGTCGCGGACAAGGTCGTAAATCTCCGCGCGCTCGAGATAAGCAGTTCCGTAATCGCCGCCGCCCACCGACGCGTAGCCGCCTGGCCAGGACTCCTTGGTTATTCCTGGCGGCAGGTTCTGGGGGTCGGCGCGGAGGTCTGGGCCGCCCTCCGAATTGCCCCAGATCTTCCAAGTGGCGGTCGAGCGCTTCAGCTGATCCTTGAACCAGGCCTTCTGCGTCGCGCCGAGGATGGTTTGCGGCGGCGCATTCTTCTGTGGGTTCGGCACGCGCTTATCGCCGAAGCCGACCTCGGCCGGCGGATTGCCGCCGCCATAGGCCCGGCCTCCGTCGAGGATGCGCATCCCCTCCTCGGTGAACATGCCGAGGAACTCGTCGCCGCCGAGCTTGCCAAGCGAGGGGTCGCTGAACGGGTCGGCGCTCCGGTAGCTGTGCTGGTCGGTAATGATGAGGTCGAGATGCTTGCCGTAGCGGTAAGCGCGATAGCCGATCAGGCTGTTGATTGCGGCGAGGTTATTGGGCTCGTCGCCAAGGCCGTTCTCGTCCCACTTCTCGATCGCAACGTCCTTCACCGCAGGCGGATCGAAGCGTTCGAGCGATGGTCCGCTGACCTTCTTGCAGCGTGACGGCAGATATTCCCACCAGGCCTGGTTGGCAGCGACCTTGATGCTCTGGCCGGGCCGCTCCTTGACTGCCTTCTGAATGCTCTGCCAGCCCTGCCACGAGAATTCGTGGTTGTCCCACATCGCCACGAACGGCCAGCGCGCCCGCGCGTCTTGAAGGTCCGGGTCGGCTAAATAGCCCTTGTAGACCGCGCGGTAGCCTTCGACTGTCAGCGGAAAATGGAAGTTTCCGACCTTGCCACCGTCTGGAATTCGCGCGACCTCGTAGATCGTGCGGTCGTAGCGGGTCTTCACCTCGTCGGGATATTCGACGACCTCGTAAATGAAGTCGCCGAGGTGGAGCACGAAGTCGAGCTGGTCCTCGGGGCCGGCACGTTCGTCCTCGAAGATCATTCGGCGATAGGCGTTGAGCTTGCCTTCGTTGACGTCCTGGCAGCTCACGAAGACGAAATTCACCGTGCGCGGATCATTCGGCAGCGGCGCCGTGCGTGTTCGCCCGATGCGGCTTCCATTCCCGTCGGCGTCGGTGAAACGGTACCAATAGGCTCGCGAGGGCTTGAGACCGCCGACCAATACGCGCGCTGTCCAGTCGGATTCCGCCGAGACAGGCGCCTGAGCATGGGCGACGACTCGATTGAACGCTTCGTCCTCGGCGACTTCGGCTGTGAGAAGCTGACGGGCGTTCTGATCGTACGGCCGCCGAGTCCAGAGAATGACGCTGCTCGGATCGGGATCGCCTGACGCGACGCCCTGCGGATAAAGCTCCCGCCGCTCGGTCCAGTCGGTCCGCGATGCAGCGGCTTTGCTGGTCCACGCAAGCGAGGCCCCCATCGCCGCGGCAAGTTGAACGAAATCGCGGCGGCTGAGCGTCATACTACCCCCTTTTCAGTCTCTCCGCGTGCCAGGCGAGGTGTTCGGCCATGAACGTCGAGATGAAATAATAACTGTGGTCGTATCCCTGCTGCCGGCGAAGCGTCAGCGGGATTCCGGCCGCGGCGCATGCTTGCTCGAGAAGCTCGGGCCGCAATTCCTTTTCGATGAACGGGTCGGCCGTGCCGACATCCACGAGGATTTCGTCAACTCGCGCGCCGTCCTCGATCAGCGCGACGGCATCGTGCATTCGCCACGCCGAGCGGTCATGCCCGAGATAGCCGGTGAGTGCCTTCTCGCCCCACGGCACCTGCGACGGCGCGACGATCGGCGCGAAGGCCGACGCGCTTCGGAAGCGATCGGGGTGATTGAGAGCGACGGTAAGCGCGCCGTGCCCGCCCATCGAATGACCGGTGATGCTTTGCCGGTCCATGTCCGCCGGGAATTCCGAAGCAACGAGTGGGGGAAGTTCCTCGGTCACATAGGTCCACATGCGGTAATTCGCGGACCAAGGCTCCTCGGTCGCATCGACATAGAAACCCGCGCCCTTGCCGAAGTCATATCCCTCCGCATCCGCGACGCCGTCGCCGCGTGGGCTAGTGTCCGGAGCGACGAAGATGAGGCCAAGCTCGGCGCAGGCGGCGCGATACTCGCCCTTCTCGGTGACGTTTGCCTGCGTGCAGGTGAGACCGGACAGGTACCAGACGACCGGCAGTCTGCCGCCCTTCTCCGCCTGCGGCGGAAGGAAGATCGAGAAGATCATGTCGGTCCCGGTCGCTCCGGACGCATGCTTCACAACGAGCTGCTGCCCGCCGTGCGACTTGACCTCGGAAACAATTTCGACGGTCATTTAGGGCGGTGCAACGCGCAGAGCTTATTACCGTCCGGGTCGCGCACGTAAGCGAGGTGAACCGGTCCAACGCTGCCGTTCCGCAGGCCGGGCGGATCTTCACACGAGGTTCCGCCGTTGGCGACCGCGACATCGTGGAACTGCTTCACCTGCTCAGGCGAATCGCACTGGAAGCCGATGGTGCCGCCATTTGCAGGGCTCGCCGGTTCACCGTTGATCGGCTCGGTGACGCAGAACGTCCCGCCGTTGTGCCGATAGAAGAGCCGCGAATGGCTCGACGGACCGACATTGTGGATCGGTTCGCCCTCAAAGCCGAGCGTGCCGAGCACCGTGTTGTAAAAGGCTTTCGCTTTTTCGAGATCCCGCGTCCCGACCATCACATGGCTGAACATCTTTCCCTCCCCTAGTAGACGACCACAGACCGGATGCTTTCGCCCGCGTGCATCAAGTCGAAGCCCTTGTTGATGTCGTCGAGCTCGAGCACGTGGGTGATCATCGGGTCGATCGCGATCTTCCCGTCCATGTACCAGTCGACGATCTTGGGGACGTCGGTGCGGCCCTTGGCGCCGCCGAATGCGGTCCCGCGCCAATTGCGTCCAGTAACCAGCTGGAAGGGCCGAGTCGCGATCTCCTTCCCCGCCTCGGCGACGCCGATAATGATGCTGGTGCCCCAGCCGCGGTGGCAGCATTCGAGCGCGGTGCGCATCACCTCGGTGTTGCCGGTCGCGTCGAATGTATAGTCCGCGCCGCCATCAGTCAGCGCCAGCACTTCCTCGATGATCTTGGCGCGGTCCTTGTTCCGGCCGTCGATGAAGTCGGTCATCCCGAACCGGCGCCCCCATTCCTCGCGGTCGGGGTTGATGTCGACTCCGACGATTCGGTTGGCGCCGACCAACTTTGCGCCCTGGATGACGTTGAGGCCGATACCGCCAAGGCCAAAAACGACGACGTTCGCCCCCGGCTCGACCTTGGCTGTCTTGACGACTGCGCCGACGCCGGTGGTGACTCCGCAGCCGATGTAGCAGCTGGTCTTGAACGGCGCGTCCTCGCGGATCTTCGCCACCGCGATCTCGGGAAGCACGGTGAAGTTCGAGAAGGTCGAGCAGCCCATATAGTGGAAGATTGTCTCGCCCTTGTAGCTGAAGCGGCTAGTGCCGTCGGGCATCAGGCCCTTGCCCTGAGTGGCGCGGATTGCGGTGCATAGGTTGGTCTTGCCGGAGAGGCACGACTTACACTGCCGGCATTCGGGCGTGTACAGCGGGATCACATGGTCGCCCGGCTTGACGCTAGCGACGCCCGGCCCGACCTCGCGCACCACGCCCGCGCCTTCGTGGCCGAGGATCGACGGGAAGATGCCTTCGCTGTCGAACCCGTCGAGCGTGTAGGCATCAGTGTGGCAGATGCCGGTCGCCATGATCTCGACGAGCACCTCGCCCTGCTTCGGGCCTTCGAGGTCGACCTCGACGATTTCGAGCGGCTTCTTAGCCTCGAAAGCGACGGCGGCGCGGGTCTTCATTGTGATCCTCCATTAAGGAATTTGCGGATCCAGCCGGCGACCGCCCGATTGTCGTTCGGAGCGTCGAGCGAGGCGAGCGCTGCGTCGGGATCGTTCACTCGGTCGAAGCGCTCTTCGATTAGTGCCTTGGCATAGCCGACCGAGAATTCCGGATGGAACTGGAAGGAGATTGCCGGCCGGTCAGTCCAGGCGAGTGCGGCCAAGGGTGTGAAGTCGGATCTTGCGACGACATCTGTGTTCGGCGGCTGGCGCACGACCTGGTCCTGGTGCGACGCGGGAATGGCGATCCGGAGTTCGCCGTTGGTCCAGCGCTGCGGACTTACGACCTCATAGCGGTGGAGGCCTGCGCCCCATCCCTTGGGGGACTTGATGACCTCGCCACCGAGTGCCTGGGCCATCACTTGGTGACCGAAGCAGACGCCGACCATCTTCGCCTCGCCGGCGTTGCGGATGAAGTCTTGCAACAGCTCGATCCACGGCAGCGGGTCGTAAACGCCTGCTGGCGATCCCGTAACCAAATAAGCATGATGCGCTGCCGGTTCCGGCAGGTCGCCCTTCTGCACGTCAAACGTCTCGATCTCGAAGCCCGGACCGAGCAACTGAGCGAACATGTCGGGGTAGGAGCCGAATTCGTCGGCCAGAGGTTCCGGCGGCACGCCGGTTTCCAAGATCGCAAGCTTCATTGCGCCGCCTTGCCACCTCATTGGCGTTGCGCCAAGACGAAGCGATGGGGAGCGCGCTCGACGGACGCCATGCGCTGATCACCGGTGGAGGAACCGGGATCGGTGCCGCTGCCGCTCAGCATCTCAACGACGCCGGTGCAAAACTCTCGCTGCTCGGGCGCAGGCTGGATCCGCTGCGCGCAGTGGCCGAGGGTTTGGGGGGAGCGGCGATCCAGTGCGATGTGACCAATCCCGACCGTATTCGTGCCGCCTTCGATGAGGCACGCGCTTCGAACGGTCCGATCGACCTATTGATCGTCAATGCCGGGATCGCCGAGAGCGCGCCCTTCCAAAAGATGACCCGAGAGAGCTGGGACCGCATCATCGCGACCAATCTGACGGCCGCCTTCGACTGCGCACGCGCAGCGATTGGGGACCTGCTCAAGAGCGACAACGGGCGGCTGGTGTTCGTCGCTTCGGTCGCTTCGCTTCGCGGCGTTCCTTATGCAGCGCATTACGCCGCTTCGAAGCACGGACTGCTCGGCCTGATGCGCAGCCTCGCCGCCGAATATTCGAAGACGAACCTGACGGTGAACGCGGTCTGCCCCGGTTATGTCGACACTCCAATGACCGACCAGTCGGTCGCACGCGTTTCCAAGATCACCGGTCGAAGCTCGGACAATTCACGAAGCATCATCACCAATATGAATGCGAGCGGACGTCTGGTCGATCCACAGGCGATCGGGAACGTCATCGCAATGCTTTGCCTGCCGCTCAGCCGCGACATCAACGGGGCAGCGATCACCATCGATGGAGGCACGGCCGCATGAGCTTCGATCCGGCAGCGTTTCAGCCGAAGCACTTCCAGTGGACGTTCGAGGACGGCGTCGCGACCATCATGCTCGACCGGCCCGAGAAGAAAAATCCGCTCACCTTCGACAGCTATGAGGAGCTCCGCTCTACCTTCTACAATCTCGACCACGACTATCGCGTGAAAGTGGTCGTGATTCGCGGCGCGGGCGGAAACTTCTGCTCGGGCGGAGACGTGCACGAAATCATCGGCCCGTTGACCAGGATGAACAGCCAGGGGCTGCTTCGATTCACGCGCATGACCGGGGACTTGGTGCGCGCAATGCGGCACTGCCCGCAGCCGATCATCGCCGCGGTCGAAGGGGTTTGTGCGGGCGCCGGCGCGATCATGGCGATGGCGAGCGACATCCGCTTCGGCCAGCCCGGCTGCCGGACGGCCTTCCTGTTCAGCCGGGTCGGACTGTCGGGCGCCGACATGGGCGCCTGCGCAATCCTGCCGCGGATCATCGGTCACGGGCGTGCCGCCGAGCTGCTGTTCACCGGCCGCGACATGACCAGCGACGAAGGGCTCGCCTGGGGCTTCTACAACCGCATCGTGGAAGACGTGCGGGCCGAGGCTTATGCTCTTGCCGACCAGCTCGCGAAGGGCCCGACGATCGCCCACTGCATCACCAAGCGGCAGCTCGATTCCGAATGGAACATGGGGATCGACCAGGCCCTCGAAGCGGAAGCGCGCGCGCAGGCGCGGTGCATGGAGACCAAGGATTTCCACCGCGCCTACGAGGCCTTTTCGGAAAAGCGCAAGCCGGAGTTCGAGGGTAATTGATGCCCGACCGGACCTTTCTCTCCTGGCCCTTTTTCGGGGCGCGTCACCGGGAGCTCGCCGAGGATCTGCAGAATTGGTGTGTGGACAATTGTTTGGACCGGTTTGCCGAAGACCTCGATAGCGAATGCCGGATTCTGGTGCGCGAGCTCGGCGCTGGGGGATTCCTCAAGCTCAGCGTCGCCAAAGGCGATCGGCGGCCCGATGTTCGCAGCCTTGCCATCGCGCGCGAGACGCTCGCTTATCACAACGCGCTCGCCGACTTCGCGTTCGCCATGCAGGGCCTCGGCTCTGGCGCGATCTCGCTGTTCGGAACCGTCGAGCAGAAGCGCGAATGGCTGCCGAGGGTCGCGAGCGGCAATGCGATCGCCGCCTTCGCGATGACCGAGCCCGAGTGCGGATCCGACGCGGCCAACATGCAGACCTCGGCGATGCGCGACGGCAATGAATGGGTGATCGTCGGCGAGAAGACGCTGATCTCCAACGGCGGAATTGCGGACTTCTACCTGACCTTCGCGCGCACCGGCGAAGGGGAAGGCTCGCGCGGCCTCTCCGCGTTCATCGTTCCCGCGGACTCGGTGACGCTCGCCGAGCGGATCGAGGTCATCGCGCCGCATCCGCTTGCGCGTCTCACCTATGACAATGTCCGCATTCCTGCAGATGCGATCGTCGGGGAAGCTGGCGAAGGCTTCCGAATCGGCATGGAGACGCTCAACCTGTTCCGGGTCACAGTCGGCGCGGCCGCGCTTGGCTTTGCTCGGCGTGCGCTGGACGAGGCATTGTCCTTCGCGGCGAGCCGCCGCCACGGAAGCGGCACGCTCGCCGATAATGCGGTCACCCAGGCCAAGTTCGCCGACATGGCCCTCGCGATCGACGCGTCGGCGCTGCTCATATACCGCGCCGCCTGGCAGCAGGACGAGGGCGGCATCGACAACCGCCGCGCTGCCGCCATGGCGAAGCTCCACGCAACCGAGGCAGCGCAGCGCGTCATCGACATGGCGGTGCAGATGCACGGCGGCGCCGGGGTCACGCGCGGCGTGAAGGTCGAGGAGCTCTACCGCGACATCCGCGCACTCCGAATCTACGAAGGCGCGAGCGAGGTGCAGCGGCAGATCATCGCGCGCGATTTGCTTAAGGGGGTGCAGCAATGAAGATTCTCCAGCCACCCAACTGGCCCCGGCCCAAAGGCTATTCGAACGGCATTTCCGCGAAAGGGCGGATGATCTTCACCGGCGGGATCGTCGGTTGGGACGAGCATGAGAGCTTTCCCGAATATACGCTCCATGGCCAGTTCGCGCGCACGCTTTGCAACACGCTTCAGATCCTCGCTGAGGACGGCGCCGGGCCGCAGCACATCGTTCGCATGACCTGCTACGTCACCGACCGCCACGAATATCTGAATTCGCGCGACGAGATCGGCGCCGCCTGGCGCGAAATCATGGGGCCGAACTATCCGGCGATGGCCTTGGTCGAGGTGAAAGGCCTCATCGAGGCTGCCGCCAAGATCGAGATCGAGACAACGGCGGTGGTGGAGGAGGAGTGACGTACGACAGCTTCGTACGTGACCGACTGCCGCAACCGGAACTGCTGCCCGAGTTCCGCTTCGACCTGCCCGAGCTTCAATACCCCGAACGGCTGAATGCCGCAGCAGAGCTGCTGAAGGGTGGCAAGCCCGGCGCGCCCGCGGTCGTCAACGACCATGGCAGATGGACCTACGCCCAGCTTGACGATTTTAGCGGGCGCGTTGCGCGCCTGCTGGTCGATGAAGAGGGACTGAAACCAGGAAACCGCGTGCTCCTTCGCGGACCGAACAGCTACACGATGTTCGCGGCGTGGCTCGGCGTTCTGAAAGCCGGCGGAGTGGTCGTTGCGACCATGCCGCTGCTCCGCCCGGGCGAGATCGCGACGGTGATTGAGCGCGGCGCAATCAGCCACTCGATCGTCGACAGCCGCTTCATCGGCGATTTCCGCCAGGCGGTCGAGCAGACGCACAGCGTCAGGCACATCATCAAATATGACGGCGATTACGGGAAGGGCGAGCTGGAGACGCGCACCGCCTTGCTTCAGCCGCTGCCCCCAGCGGAGACCGGCCGCGACGACCCGTGCATCCTCGCCTTCACCAGCGGTACGACGGGCGTGCCGAAGGGCTGCGTCCATTTCCACCGCGACGTGCTCGCGCCGTGCGACACCTTCGCGAAGCATCTCGTCGGTCCGAACCCCGGCGACCTGTTCATGACGTCGGCGCCGATGGCATTCACCTTCGGCCTCGGAATCACGCCGATGTTCCCGCTCCGCTTCGGTGCGGCAAGCGCGACAATCGAGCAGGCGAGCCCGCCGGCTTTGCTCGATGCGGTCGCGAAGTTCGGCGTCACGCACCTTGGCACCGCGCCGACCGCCTACAAGGCGATGCTTTCGCAGCCCGCGTTGGAGGAAGCGCTGAAGACGCTGCGCTACTGCATCTCGGCGGGTGAGCATCTACCCGAGGCGACCTGGCGGGCATGGAAGGACCGCACGGGAATCGCCATCACCGACGGCATCGGCTCGACCGAGATGATGCACATCTTCGTCTCCGCCGCCGGTGACGACGTTCGCCCCGGCTCAACTGGAAAGGCCGTGCCCGGATTCACCGCGACCGTCCTCGACGCTGACGGCAATCCGCTCGACGAGGGCGTGGGTCGCCTCGCCATCAAGGGCCCGACCGGATGCCGCTACCTCGATGACGAGCGGCAGCGTAACTATGTCGAGAATGGCTGGAACGTCACCGGCGACACCTACCGCCGCGACGCCGACGGCTATTATTGGTACCTCGCCCGAAGCGACGACATGATTGTCAGCTCGGGCTACAATATCGGCGCTCCCGAAGTGGAGAATGCGCTGCTGTCGCACCCAGCCGTCGCCGAATGTGCGGTAATCGGCGCGCCATGCCCCGAGCGCGGGCAGAAGGTGAAGGCATTCGTCGTTCTCGCGGCCGACGCCGATCCCTCGGACGCGCTCACTGCCGAGCTGCAGGCCCACGCGAAAGCCCAGATCGCGCCGTACAAATATCCGCGCGAGATCTTATTCATCGACGCGCTTCCGAAGACCGCGACCGGCAAGCTCAGGCGCAGCGAGTTGAGGGACCGCTAGTCACTCGCTAGCAGGACATGAATCCTGCTCCGTCCGACTCACTCCCCCAAGGAATCCGCATGCGTTTGCGTGACATCGTTCGTCTCTGCGTCATCGCCATTTCCGGACTGACCTGCCTCGCCGCCTCGGCCGCTACGGTGAGCACCTATAATCCGCGCGAGACCTTCGCGCCGCTCGATTTCTATCCGCCACCGAACCGCTATCGCTCGGCTGACGGGACGCCTGGGCCGGACTTCTGGCGGAACCGCGCCGATTACACGATCCACGCTGCGCTCGACCCCGCGACTCACTCGATCAGCGGCTCGGTGCAGATCCGCTACACCAACAATAGCCCGGGTCCGCTCGACGTGCTGTGGCTGCTGCTCGAGCAGAATCTCTACAAGCCGGATTCGCGCGCGAACCTGTCGCTCGGAGGGCGCCCGGGCACGCTGTCGGAAGTGCCGCTCGGCCTCACGCAGGGGATGATCCTCGACGATGTCCGCGTGACCGTCGGCAAGCGCACCGTCGCCGTGCAGCCGATCGTCAGCGACACGCGCGCCCAGCTTCGGCTTCCGGCGCCGCTTCCGACCGGCGGCAAGGCGGTGGTCGACATCCGCTATCATTACACGGTGGCAAAAGAGCCGTGGGGCGGCCGCAACGGTTGGATGGATAGCAAGAACGGACCGATCTATTCGATCGCCCAATGGTATCCGCGCATGGCGGTCTACGACGACCTGCGCGGCTGGGACACGCTTCCCTACCTGCAGCAGGAATTCTATCTCGAATACGGCGACTTCGATTATTCGGTGACCGTCCCGGCGAACTGGATCGTCGCCGGCTCCGGCGCGCTCCAGAACCCCAACGAGGTGCTGACTGCTACCGAGCGCGCGCGGCTCGCGGAGGCGCGGCAGAGCGACAAGACGGTGATGATCCGGCGCTGGTCCGAACCGGCCGGCCCGTCGACCGGCACGCACAGCTGGCACTTCACGATGCACGACAGCCGCGACGTGGCGTTCGGTGCTTCGCCGGCCTTCAATTGGGACGCCGCGCGGATGCGTCTGCCCGGCGGGCGCACTGGCCTCGCCATGTCGGTCTATCCAGTCGAGGCGAAGGCATGGGACCGCTCGACCGAATATCTCAAGGACTCGGTCGAGCGTTATTCGGCCAAATGGTATCCCTACCCCTGGCCCAACGCGATCAACGTCGCCGGACCAGCGGCGGGCATGGAATATCCGGCGATGGCGTTCGACGACATCGACTCCCCGCCGAAGACTCTCTTCTACGTCACTGCGCACGAGATCGGGCACAGCTGGTTCCCGATGATCGTCGGCTTCAACGAGCGCCGCAACGCGTGGATGGACGAGGGCTTCAACACCTTCATCGACGTCTACGAATCGGACGAGTTCAACCACGGCGAGTTCGGCCCGAAGCGCGACAGCGAATATGCGCCGAAGGGCGGCAATCCGGTCGACGAGATCCTGCCGATCCTCGCCGATCCCGACGCGCCGCCGATCATGTCGCGCGCCGATACGATCCTCGAGAAATATCGGCACCCCGTCACCTACTTCAAAACCGCTCTCGGGCTGGTGCTTCTTCGCGAGCAGATCCTCGGGCCCGAGCGGTTCGACCCCGCCTTCCGCCGCTTCATCGCCGCCTGGGCGTTCAAGCATCCCACGCCCGCCGACTTCTTCCGGGCGATGGAGAGCGAAGGTGGCGAGGATCTCAGCTGGTTCTGGCGCGGCTGGTTCTACAACAACTGGCAGCTCGACCTTGCGGTGACCGGCATCACGCCCTTCCCTCAGAGCGCCGCATTCAAGGGCGCCCTCGTCACGGTGCAGTCGCTCGACAAGATGGTGCTTCCGGTGACTCTGCGCGTGACCTTCGCCGATGGGACCAGCCGCGACGTCAAGCTCCCGGCCGAGACCTGGATCCGCCAGGCGTCGACCAGGGTGCCGGTGATTTCGAATTCGCCGATCGTTCGCGCAGTGCTCGATCCCGACCACAAAATCCCGGACAGGGACCGCTCGAATAACGACTTCACCGCTCGCTGATTTACGGAAGTGGCTCTCCCACACATCGGGGTAAGTCCGGATGGCCCGGCGATGACGCGCGCCTAAGGGTAGTTCCCTACCTGGGCGCTCTCGGAGCGCTCAACCGGGGGGGGGTTGCTGGTTGGTGATGTTCGCTCGTCGCATTGGGGTCCTCGCGTTCCCTCTACTGCTCGCCACGGCTACTGTCGCTCGTTCGGCCGATGCGGCGGACGACGCCGTCAATTCGAAGGGTGAAATCGTCGACGCATCGGCGGCCCAGTCCGCCGAACCCACTCCGCCGCCAGATGTAGCCCCGGGCCAGCCTGCCGCCAGCAAGAAATGGGAATTCGCGACCATTGGCTACGTCTGGTTCGCGGGCGCTTGGGGCAAGACGGATGTCACCGGTCCCACACCTCCCGTCGATCTCAACCTGCCGTTCGGAAAAATCCTCAAGGGCTTCAAATTTGCCTTCATGGGGGCGGCGGAGGCGAGGCACGACCGCTTCCTCATTCTCGGCGACCTGACCTTCATCCACCTCGACGCTCATCAGGGAATTGGGATTCGCGATCCGGATTTCATCAAGGCAGAACTCGAATTCGAGGACTGCCGAGATCACACTCGTCGGCGGCTATCGCGTCGTGAACAATGGCCCGGTGACGGTCGATCTGCTCGCCGGCGGCCGGATGAACTGGTTCAAGACCACGCTCCAGCTGCAGGGACCAAACCGCGAGCTCGAGGGCGACGTGAAGAAGAGCTGGTTCGATCCGCTCGTCGCTGGCCGGATCGCAGCTCCTCTCGGCGGCAAATGGGGTATCGCGGTCTATGGCGATTTTGGCGGCTTCGGCGTTGGATCGCACGTGACTTGGCAGCTGGTGCCGACTGTCACTTACCAGATCAATCACAAGATGACGCTTGGTGCCGGCTGGCGCTATTACAAGGTGAACTACAGCACCGGCGACACCTTCCTGTACAATGTCCATCAAAGCGGCCCGCTGATCACATTCCGAACCGTGCTTTAGAAACGGCGTGTATTACTAATCTATAGCAGCTGTTCCCAATGGTCTGCCTCCCGACATGTCTGCTAACATTCTGATCCGCAACGATTAGTTGGTTTGGCACGCTTCTTGATCTTCGCTCCGTCGCAGCAGCGCTGCTGCGTAACAGGAGCACGAATTATGTTGATGAGCACAATCGTCGCAGTCGCCGTCGGTATCACGCCCGTGAAGGAGTTGGGCTCGCCCCAGCTCGTCCAAGTCGACGAGGCCAGGATCGGCGAGCAGGTCGGACGGTTCACGCAGCGCGTCGGCAAGGACGGCAAGACCCACGTTCGCGGCTTCGATCGTCTCGGCCGCAGCTATGAGCTCGCGATCGATTCGAAAGGTCATGTCGAAGGCCAGGTCGGAGATTGGAACGTCACGTTCGATGTGAAGGATGCAGCCTGAGCCGGGGCATCGGACCGAGCTTCGGCGCGGCCCGATGCCCACCTCTTTGCGTGACACGGCGGCGGCGCATCTGATAGCCGCAGCGAATGGCTTCTACTGCTGCCGCTTCCGCTCGCGAGATCCTGACGGGTCTCCACGAGATCATGGCGAAGCGCGGATCGGCGCAGAGCAAGCTTGACCGCGTCGTCGATCTCATCGCTGAGGCGATGAGCAGCGATGTCTGCTCGATCTACCTCCTGCGCGAAAATTATCTCGAGCTGTTCGCGACGCACGGACTGCGCAAGGAGGCGGTTCACGTAACCCGGCTCAGGATGGGCGAAGGCCTGGTCGGAACGATCGCAGGTGAGGGCCGAATCCTCAACCTCGCCGAGGCAGCGCAGCACCCGGCCTTCGCATACCGTCCTGAAACAGGCGAAGAGCGGTTCCACAGCTTTGCGGGCGTTCCAATCGTCCGGCTCGAGACCCCGATCGGAGTCCTCGCGGTCCAGAACGCCGATCCGCGCCGCTACGAGGACGTGGAGATTGAGGCGCTCCAGACCGTGGCGATGGTATTGTCCGAAATGATCGGCGCCGCGCGGCTGGTCGACGGCGCCCGCCGAAGTCGGCTCCGGAGCGCCGGGCCGCTGCGCTTGTCCGGCCTCAAGCTCGTCGCCGGAATGGCCAAGGGCGAAGCGGTCTTCCACGAGCCTCGAGTGATCGTCGAGCACACGGTCGCCGAGGACATCGAGGCGGAACGCGAGCGCGTTTACGCCGCGTTCCGCAAGATGCGCGAGCAGATCGACAATATGGCCAAGGAGGCCGAGTTCGGAACTGCGGGCGAGCATCAGGAGATCCTCGAGACCTACCGTATGTTCGCCTACGACGAGGGCTGGTCGCGCCGGATCAACGAGGCAATCGACAGCGGCCTTACCGCAGAAGCGGCGATCGAGCGCGTCCAACAACGGATGCGGGCGCGCATGCAGGACATCGACGACCCGTTGTTAAGCGAGCGGATGCACGACCTTGAGGACCTCTCGAACCGGCTGCTTCGGATCGTTTCCGGCCGGATGGGAACAGCGGCACAGTCGGGCCTGACCAGGGACACCGTGCTGGTCGCCCGCAACCTTGGCCCCGCCGACCTCCTCGAATATGACCGCCGCCGGCTGAAGGGCGTCCTGCTCGAGGAAGGCTCGCTGACGTCGCACATGACGATCGTCGCCCGCGCCATCGGCGTTCCGGTGATCGGGCGCCTCCACGACATCCGCCACAGCGTCGAAGAGGGCGAGATGATCCTCGTCGACGGCGACAATGGAAGCGTGATCGTGCGCCCGACGCGCCATCTGACGACGGGCTTCGAGCATCGCATGGCGATGAGCCAGAAGCGCCGCGCCGAGTTCGCCGCGGTTCGGACGCTCCCCGCCAAGACCCGCGACGGGGTGACGGTCAGCGTGATGGTGAACGCGGGGCTCGCCGAGGATGCGGCAACGCTTCCGATGACCGGCGCCGACGGAATTGGCCTGTTCCGCACGGAGTTCCAGTTCCTCGTCTCCGCGACCCTGCCCGGGCGCGAACGGCAGCAGCGGCTGTACACGAAGGTGCTCGAAGCCGCGGGCGATCGTCCCGTCATCTTCCGAACCGTCGACATCGGCGGCGACAAGGCGCTGCCCTACCTGACCGACGAGGTCGAGGATGAGGCGGAAAATCCCGCAATGGGCTGGCGCGCTTTACGGCTCTCGCTCGAGCGCACGACCCTGATGAAGGCGCAGGCCCGAGCGCTTATCGAAGCGTCGCACGGCAGGGTGCTTCGAGTGATGTTCCCGATGGTCTCTGAGCCCTGGGAATATGAGGAGGCGCGCAAGCTCGTCGAAGAACAAGTCGACTGGGCGAAGAAGTCGCACCGCCCGCGCCCGACACGAATCGAATTCGGCGCGATGCTCGAAGTGCCGAGCCTTGCCGAGATGCTCGACCAGCTTCTGCCGCGGGTCGATTTTATCTCGATCGGCACCAATGATCTGACTCAGTTCCTCTTCGCTGCCGACCGGTCCGACCCGCGCCTCGCGCAGCGATATGACTGGCTCAGCCCAGCCATCCTTCGCTTCCTGAAACGGGTGCTCGATGCGTGCCGCGCAGCGGGAGTGCCGGCGCGGGTGTGCGGCGAGATGGCTGGACGGCCATTGGAAGCGATGGCCCTCATCGGCATCGGCGCCGAGAATTTCTCGATCACGCCTGTTGGCGTCGGCCCGGTCAAGGCCATGGTCCGCTCGCTCGACGCCGGCGCGATCCGGGCTCGGCTCGATCAGCTGCTGGCCAAGCCGCCGAAGGATATGCGCAAGGCGCTGACCGACTGGGCCAAACGTCAGTCGGTGACGATTGGCTAGCTTCCGGTTGACACTCGGCCCCGAGGCCTCAAACAGAAACTCATGGCCAAGCGCGAAATCGAAACCGAGCCGATGGGCGAAGAAACCGTTGACGAGGGCGTTCCGACCGTCGGCGAGCAGCTGAGGGCAGCGCGAGAGGAAGCGGGCGTCACCCTCGAGGACATCGCCGCGCAGACGCGGATTCCGCAGCGGCATCTCGAAAGCATCGAGACCGCGGAGTGGGACAAGCTTCCGGCGCCGACTTACACGATCGGATTCGCCAAGAGCTATGCGGCACGGTCGGGCTAGACCGCAACGAGATCGGCGACCGGCTCCGCGAGGAAATGGGCGGCCATCGCTTCGCCTCCTCCCAGGCAGAGGTGATCGAGGCCGCCGACCCAGCGCGCACCATGCCCAAATGGCTGGTGCTTTCCACACTCGTCGCCGTGGTCGTCATCGTCATAGTAATGACCGTTCTCAACCGCCGTTCGCTGGAGCAAACGTCGGCGGTGACGACGAACGCGCCCGCTCCGGTCGCTGCGGCCGCTCCTCCACCGAAGCAAGCGCCCGCGGCGGCACCGGTAGCCGAGGGCCCAGTCGTGCTGACGGCGATCGCTCCGGCGTGGATCCAGATCACCGACCAGGGCAAGACCCTGTTCATGGGCGAGCTCCAGCCGGGCCAAACCTATTCGGTCCCGCCGACCGCCACCGCGCCTTTGCTCAAGGCGGGCAAGCCCGAGGCGTTGAAGGTCACCGTCGGATCGGCGGTCGCGCCGCCGGTCGGACCGCCGGGCAAGGTCGCCTCGAAGGTGAGCCTCAAGGGCCCGGATCTGATGCACGGCGGAGCGCAGGCCGCAGCCGGTTGCGAACGCCGCGGCGCGAATAAGATTCATGCAGGGCTAAGGCTGGACAGGGCACAGTCCGAGCCGAAGGAAGGGTGGGGAAATTCAAGTGAGACTATCGCGTCCGTTCACGGCCTTGGCGGCGACCGCCGCCCTGTTCCTCGTGCCCGCGGGCGCAATCGCCCAGCGCCAGCAGCCGACGCCGGAGCAGCGCATCGACAGGCTCGAGCGGCAGGTCAACGAAATGCAGCGGCGCGTCTATCCGAAAGGCAAGCCGGCGGACACTGCCGGTTTCTCCGATGACCCGGCGGCCACTCAATCGTCGGTGATTACGCTCGACCAGCGTCTGGACGCCCTCGAGCGGCAGATGGCCGACATGCTTCGCCAGAGCGAGGAGAACGGGAATCGCCTGCGCAGCATGGAACAGGGCATTGGCCAGCTTAAGAGCGACGAGGACCAGCGCATCCAAGCGCTCGAGCAGCGGATGACCGCCGCCGAGGCAGCTCCGAGCGCAGCGGCGCCGGCCGACGCGACGAAGTCGGCGACTTCCAAACCGACCACCACGACCAAGCCGGCGACGACCAAGCCCAAGCCCAAGACTTCGCCGCAACCGCCCAAGACCGCCCAAGCCACGCCTCCGGCCGGGGCGGACGCCGACGCAGCTGTCGCCTCTCCGACCGACCCGGGCGAGGATGCTTACAGCCAGGGTTTCCGCCAGTGGGAAGCGGGCCAGTATGACGAGGCGATCAGTACGCTGAAGTCGTTCGTCGCAACCTATCCGAAGCACAAGCGCGTCAGCTACGCGAACAACCTCATCGGCCGCGCCCAGCTCGACAAAGGGGATGCCGGTGCCGCGGCGACGACCTTGCTCTCCAACTATCGCACCGATCCCGGCGGAGAGCGCGCTCCCGACAGCCTTTATTATCTGGGTCAGGCCTTGATGAAGCTCGGCCAGCCGACCCAGGCGTGCAAGGCCTATGGCGAGCTGGACGCCGTTTATGGCGCCAAGGTCCGGCCCGACCTCAAGAAGCTCGAAACCGACGCCAAGGCGCAAGCCAACTGCGCCTGAGCGCAACGCGGCCGCTTGTCATGACAGGGCAACCTTGCCGCCATGTTGGGAATGGCAGTTGCACTCGCCCCAGAGACGTCTAACTGACGCCCGCCTCGCGAGGAGACCACAACGTGGCGACAGCGACATTGGTCCAGGAAGGAACTGCGCCCCTCGACCGCTTCAGGCGTGAGCTCGATGCGCTGATTTCGCCCGAGGAGCCGATCGGCCTTGGCGTTTCCGGTGGCCCGGACAGCATCGCGCTCCTGCTTCTCGCCGCCGAGGCGCGGCCGCTGAAGGTTGAAGCTGCGACCGTCGACCATTCGCTCCGGCCCGAAAGTCGCGCCGAGGCCGAGATGGTCGCCGCCTTGTGCGAACGGATCGGCGTTCCGCACGCGATCCTGACCTGCACGTGGGACGAGAAGCCGCAGACGGCGCTTCAGGAACGAGCGCGGATCATGCGCTACCGGCTACTTGGCAGCTGGGCGCGCGAGCGCGGCCTCGCCGCGCTCGCCACTGCACATCACCTCGATGACCAGGCCGAGACGCTGCTGATGCGGCTCGGCCGAGGTGCGGGCGTGAAAGGACTTGCGGGAATGCGTCGAAACACGCGTCCGCCGGGCGCGAGCATCGCGCTTCTCCGGCCGCTGCTCGGGTGGCGCCATTCCGAGCTCGAGGCCGTTTGCGCCGCTGCGGGGGTGACCCCGGTTGAGGATCCGAGCAACGATGACGAGCAATTCGAACGCGTCCGCGTGCGCAAGGCTCTGGCGCAGGCCGAATGGCTCGACGCGGCGGCGGTCGCGGAGAGCGCATCGCATCTCGCCGAAGCCGACGGCGCGCTCCACTGGGCGACTGATCTCGAGTGGCAGCGCGCTGTGCGCCAGTCCGACGGGCAACTCGTCTACGAGCCGACCGACGCACCGCGCGAGATCCGGCGCCGGATCATCCGCCGAGCGATCCTCATGCTCGCCACCGAAGGACGCGGAACCGAGCCGCGCGGCCGCGAGCTCGACCAGGTGCTGGCTGCGCTTCGGACCGGGCGCCAGGCGACGCTCCGCGGAGTGCTGTGCATGGGCGGGCCGGAGTGGCGCTTCAGCCGCGCACCGCGTCGAAAAACTCAGCCGATCGCCTTGCGGTAGAAGGGCAGGAGCTCGGCCCAGGCGCGCTCCGCCTCCTTCTCGTCATAGGTCTGGCTTCCGGCCACGGTCCAGCCGTGGTTCGCCGACGAAATCTCCACGATCGCCGGCCGCTTGGCTGCGGCGAAGGCGGCATCGAGTTCGGCCTTTTCCTTCGGCATTTTCTCGGCGTCGTTCTTCGCGATGATGATGAGATAGGAGGCGCGCGTTTTTGGAATGAGCAGGTGCGGGCTCGACGGATTGTCGGTGACGAGGGCGCCCGGATGGAAGGTCGCGACCGCGCCGATACGGTCGGGTCTTGCCGCGGCGGTCCGGAACGAGATCGGCCCGCTCATGCAATAGCCCTGCACGGCCGCCTTCTTGCGCTTGTCCGTCTTGGGCTGCGCGTCGAGGAAGGTGACGTAAGCGGCGGCATCACGATCGACCATCGGATCGGTCAGCCCCTCACGGAACTTGCTGATTCGCTGCATGTCGTCCTTGTTGCTGAAGTCGAACGGCCCGGAAACGATCGGCGCCTTCTGTGCGCGATAATAAGGATTGGGCACGAGCACGACATAGCCCTGCGCGGCGAGCCTTCTTCCCATCTCGCGAAAGACTGGCCTTAGCCCCAGGATGTCCGGCCACATCAGGACTGCCGGGAACTGGCCCTTTCCGCTCGGGTAGAAGAGTGCCGCATCCGCCGTTCCATCGGCGGTCCGAACGCCGACGTCCTTTTCGGTGACAGTCCGAGCGCCAGGGTCCTCGGCGAACGCTTGCACGCCGCTCGCGGCGGCGACCGCTCCGATCGTCAGAAGGAGGGTCCGACGCGTGACCGAAGTATCCGCAATGAAGCCCTGATGGTTGCCGTTCCCGCACATTGCCAGTCTCCCGTTCGCCAATCAGATCATGAGTCCTCAAAAGCGGCTCCCGACTGCTGTTGCAAGCCGCTTGCCGACTTGTGAGCGGGCAAGAATGCGTTAATCGCAACAGCTAAAGGAACGTTGCCGCAACGACTGCGTTGGCGACCGGAACTGCACGAAGAGGAGAGGGCAGATGAAACGACTATTGCTTCTTATTGCAGGGACGGCCGTGCTGTCCGCCTGTGCGACGACTCCGCCGCCGATGACGACCTGCGCGGACGGCTCGCAGGTCGCAGCCGGGGCGCCTTGTCCGCCTCCTCCGCCGCCACCGCCGCCGCCGCCTCCACCGCCGACGGTATGTCCGGATGGAACGACGGTTCCGTCGGGCGCGGCCTGCCCGCCACCGCCGCCTCCGCCGCCGTCTCCGCCGCCCCCGGCCCACGCGGGCGAGCGCGGCTAAGCGTTGGATATGGCGTGGGTCTTCTCGCCCACGCCCCAATCCAAAAAAATGCGGCCAAAAAAAATGCGGCCCGGTGCGTGAGCGCCGGGCCGCGTTTCTTATGATCTAATCCGTAAGCTCAGCACTCGCGGGTATAATAGACCACGCCATTGTGGTGATGCTTCCGCAGGCAGTCGTGCGACCTGTAGCGGTAGCTATAGCTCGGATAGGAATAGCCATAGTTCGAATAGCCATAGCTGTAGCTCGGATTTGAATAGCCATAGCTATAGCCAGGGTAGGAATAGCCGTAGCTCGGATAGGAATAGCTGGGGTACGAGTAGCCGTAGCTGTAAGGGCTGGAATAATGTGAATAGCCGTAGCCATAATATTGGGCGGCGGCCGGTGTAGCGGCCATCGCAGCGGCGATCACGGCTGCCGATCCGATTAGCAGTTTGCGCATGAGGGGTTCCTTCGTTTCGCTCGCGAAAACACAATGTTTTCCGAGATTTGCATGAACAACGAAAGGGAACGGCTGATGTTGCGCTAATCGCGACAAGTTGCAGCTTTGCAGAGGCGGATACCGCTCGTTCAGGAAGGATCGCAGCATGGAACAATTTACTGGCGGCTGCCTGTGCGGCGATGTCCGGTTCACTGCTACCCGATCGCCGTTCCGGGTCGGCATCTGCCATTGTTTCGACTGCCGCAAGCACCACGGCGCGCTGTTCCACGCTTCGGCCATCTTTCCGGCGGATGCTGTGACGATCGAGGGCGACACGCGCGATTACGCGGGTCGCTTCTTCTGTCCGCGCTGCGGGTCGTCCGTTTTCGGGCGCAGCGGGGACGAAATCGAGGTCAATCTCGGGTCGCTAGATGAGCGAGACCAATTCATGCCCACCTACGAGTTATGGGCGATCCGCCGCGAATCCTGGCTGCCGCCGTTTCCGGTCACGAAACGCTACGAACGCGACCGCGACGCCGCCACTCGTTTCGAGGGTCCGTTCACCCGTTCATAAGGTCACATTGTTATTGGGGCGGATGAGCCTATTTTAGGTGAAAGCGCGTTTCCCGCGCGGAAAGAGATGATGAACGACAAGGAAAAGAAGCCCGGCAACCCCTGGACAAAGAGCCTGCTGATCTGGATCGGCGTGCTGTTTGCGCTCGTGCTGTTCGTGCAGATGATCGACGGCGGATCGCGAAGCGCGACCGGCCAGGCGATCCCCTATTCCGAGTTCGTCCGACAGGTCGACGAGGGCAATGTTCGCTCCGTGACGATGGCGACCGGAGGCACCGGCAATAGTTCGATCACCGGCAAGCTCGACACCGGCGAAGTGTTCAACACGGTCGCTCCGGGAGACGCCAACGTCTCCGACAAGCTGCTCCAGAAGGGCGTCGCGGTTCAGGTGAAGGGTGAGGAAGGCTCGAGCATCTGGCTGTACATGCTCTACAATAGCCTGCCCTTCCTGCTCATCCTCGGCATCAGCTTCTTCGTGATGCGGCAAATGCAGAAGAATGCCGGTTCGGGCGCGATGGGCTTCGGCAAGAGCCGGGCGCGCATGCTGACCGAGAAGCAGGGCCGGGTGACCTTCGCCGACGTTGCCGGCATCGACGAAGCCCGCGAGGAGCTCCAGGAGATCGTCGAGTATCTTAAGGACCCGGGCAAGTTTGCGCGTTTGGGCGGCAAGATCCCGAAGGGCGCTCTCCTCGTTGGGCCTCCGGGCACCGGCAAGACGCTTCTCGCCCGCGCCATCGCTGGCGAGGCGGGCGTTCCCTTCTTCACCATCTCCGGGTCGGATTTCGTCGAAATGTTCGTCGGCGTCGGCGCATCCCGAGTCCGCGACATGTTCGACCAGGCCAAGAAGTCGGCCCCGTGCATCGTCTTCATCGACGAGATCGACGCCGTCGGTCGCCATCGCGGCGCTGGCCTTGGCAACGGCAATGACGAGCGCGAGCAGACGCTGAACCAGCTGCTGGTCGAGATGGACGGCTTCGAGGCGAACGAAGGCATCATCATCATCGCCGCGACCAACCGTCCGGACGTTCTCGATCCGGCCTTGCTGCGCCCCGGCCGCTTCGACCGCCAGGTCGTCGTTCCGCGCCCCGACATCGACGGCCGCGAGCAGATCCTCAGCGTACATATGAAGAAGGTGCCGCTGGCGCCCGACGTCGACCCTCGAGTGATCGCGCGTGGAACGCCGGGCTTCTCCGGCGCCGACCTTGCCAATCTCGTCAACGAGGCTGCGTTGCTCGCCGCGCGCAAGGGCAAGCGCCTCGTCGCGATGCAGGAGTTCGAGGACGCGAAGGACAAGGTGCTGATGGGCACTGAACGCAAGTCGATGGTCATGACCGAGGACGAGAAGCGCATGACCGCCTATCACGAGGCCGGTCACGCGATCGTCGCTCTCCACGAGCCGGCGTCCGATCCGATCCACAAGGCGACGATCATCCCGCGCGGCCGAGCGCTCGGACTCGTCATGCGGCTGCCGGAGCGCGACAGCTACAGTTATCACCGCGACAAGATGTACGCGAACCTTGCCGTTTCGATGGGCGGCCGAGTCGCCGAGGAAATGATCTTCGGCTACGACAAGGTCTCTTCCGGCGCTTCTTCCGATATCCAGTACGCGACCCAGCTCGCGCGCGACATGGTGACCCGCTGGGGTATGTCCGACGCGCTGGGCCCGCTGCAATACGCCGAGCCGGACGAAGAAGTCTTCCTCGGCTATTCGGTCAACCGTCAGCGGCAGATGTCGAACGAGACCGCGCAGGCGATCGACGCCGAGATCCGCAAGGTCGTCGAGGACGGCTACACCCGCGCCAAGACGGTTCTGACCGAGAATTCCAGCGAGCTGGAATCGCTTGCGCAGGCGCTCCTCGAATATCGAGACGCTGTCGGGCGACGAGATCAAGAAAGTCCTCGCCGGCGAAGGAATCGACCGTGGCAGCGTGACCGGGTCTTCGATCCCGTCGGCCGGCTCGTCGATCCCGAAGGCCAAGCGGCCCAAGGCCGGCGCGATCGGCGGACCGGCGGCCGCCGGCGCCTAAAGCAACGCCCCGCGAGAGCATGCGGGGCTTTGCCATCGCGATCGCTCTAGCGGGAATTGCGGCACCTGCTCCGGCGATGCCGGTCTCGGACTTCCTGACCAAGTTCCAGGCGCTCGACACAATTGGCGATTCCGACACAGCTAGCCTCACAGCTCGGCGAGCTTCGTTCCGAGGTTCAGAAGGACGCCGCGGAACTTCGGGCCGAGCGCCTGGCCGCTGCTGCAGCCCACAAGACGCCCGCTTATTGTCCTCCGCCGGATGCTTCGCAGCCGACCGCCGAAGAGATCGTCGCCGCGCTCCAGGATGTGCCCGAGGCGAGCCGGCATATCGTCGAGGTGAAGGACGCGCTTCGTGGCTATCTCGCGGTCCGCTTTCCCTGCTAGAACCTGCAGCGACCTCAGCGGCACTAAGCTCTCTGATGCGTAACACGACCCTTCTCGTTCTGGCGCTATCGATCGCAGCTCCTGCGATGGGAGCTGCGCCCGGCTCGGCACAGAATTTCCTCGACCGCGCGGAGCGCCTGAAGTCGAAGGGGCCGCTCGCATTCTTCGACAGTGATTATGGGCGACTGAAGACCGAGGCGACGGCGGTCGGAAAGGAGATTGGCGACGAACGCATCGCTGCGGAAAGGTCGGGCAAGCCGATCCTCTATTGTTCGCCTTCGCCCCGCGCCGAGCTTGGCAGCTTCGAGTTCATCAACGGCCTCGAAGCCATTCCTTCGGCCGAACTCGCCCGAATGAGCCTCAAGGACGCGATGATCCGCGTCCTCCAGAAGAAATATCCCTGCAAAGGCTAGTCGAGCGCGCCGATCGCTACTGCGGTGACCATGAACAAAGCGGCGGCGATGAAGGCAAAGGTGACCAGCGCCATCGTCCGCATGATCGCGCTCCACTTACCCAGTTCGTAGCTCTGCTTGAGGTGCCGGTACATGTGATATGGCGGCACGAAGAACAGCAGCCCGGCGAGGCCCGACATGCCGACAGCGACGAGCAGGCTGCCCGTGATCACCAGCAACATCATGAACGATAGCGAGTAAGTGACGAACACAATGTGGTCGTAGGTGTTGTACCGCCGCCGGAAGGGGAACAGCAGCCACATGAAGGGCACCGACATCGGAATCAGCAGCCAGCTGTATTTCGACGCCGCATCCTGAACCTTCATGGAGACCATTTCCGGATTGTCGCGCGCGTTCTGGATGAAGGGACGGATCCAGCTCGGCGTCTCGTCGCCCGGATCCGCAGTAACGAGATTGCCGGTCATCGTTTTCTGGATGTCGGCGATGTCCTCCTTGTGGCCGGCGATCTCGCGGTCGATGTCGGCCGCCGACCTGCCGGCAGCCACTTCTATCTTGCGCTTGAGCTCGAGCTTGGCGAGCTCCTTCTGGTCGTCGGCAATGCCCGTCTTCATCCCCTCCTGGACATGCTTGGTCGCAGTGTGCGGATTAAGCGTGCCGGTGAAGTTGAGCACGGCGAACATCGCAAAGACGGTGAACAGGTAAAGCGCCACCGGCGAGATGAACCGCGCGCGCTCACCGGCGATGTAGCGGCGAGTCATCTCTCCCGGCCTCCAAGCCAGCATCGGGAGGGTTCGCCACATCTTCCCCTCGAAATTGAACGCGCCGACGATGAAGTCCTGGAAGAAGGCCCGCACAGAGCGGTGGATGTGCGCCTTCTGGCCGCAGGCCGAGCAATAGGGGCCGTGGAGCGGCGTTCCGCAGTTCAGGCACCGAGTCTCGTGGGTATGGCCGTCGCCCGCCTCGCCGGCCTGGGGTTCGACGGCGCGCCCGAGCATCGCGCCCGTCACTGCGTCGCCGATCGCCTCGAAATTGCCGGCCATTCACTTCCCCCCAAGGAGGCTCCCAGAATAGGCTGTGTGCACAGCGCGTGCTAGCCGTTGCTGCTGATGGCGCGCATCGGTCTCCTCGGCGGCTCGTTCAACCCCGCGCATCGCGGGCATCGGCACATTAGCCTTCGCGCGATGCGCGCGCTCGGGCTCGACGAGCTGTGGTGGCTCGTCTCGCCGGGCAATCCGCTGAAGGAGGGCGCCAAGGACATGGCTCCTTTCGAGGCGCGGATGGTTTCGGCAAGGCGCCTTGCGCGCGGCACGCTCATCCGAGTCAGCGATTTCGAGCAACGCGAAGGCACGCGGTTCACGGTGGACACGGTGCGGCGCCTCAAGCGGCGCTACTCAAGGGATCGCTTCATTTGGTTGCTCGGAAGCGACACCCTGCCAAATTTTCACTTTTGGCGTGATTGGAGGGGTTTAGCACGCGAAGTGCCGATTGCGGTGATTCGCAGGCCCGGTTATAATTCGACTGCCCACGCGGCGCGCGCGATGGGTTGGCTGAAGCGGTTTGTCCACCCGTCCAGCCAGGCAAGCCACTGGACGGAATGGAGTGCACCGGCGATCGTCTTCCTTCGCCTGTCCCCCGATCCGACCTCTGCAACCGCCATCCGCGCGCAAGACCCCAGCTGGTATCGCCGATCCCCAACGCTCGCGCTTCGGCACGGGCATTCGGCCATGCCCCTGTTCGCCAGGAGACCCCTTGACCGAACATCCCCCTGAAGCTGACTCGCCGCGCGCCCCCGCGGACGTCGAAAAGCTCCACCAGCTCATCCTCCAGTCGCTCGACGACGATCAGGCGCAAGAGGTCGTGTCCATCCCGCTCGCAGGGAAATCGAACATCGCCGATCACATGGTGATCGCATCTGGCCGCTCGACGCGGCAGGTCGCGTCGATGGCCGTTAAGCTTGCCGACAAGATAAAGGAGCAATTTGGGAGGAACGTCAGGATCGAAGGCCTCCCTTCCGCAGACTGGGTGCTGATCGACGCCGACGACGTCATCGTCCACATTTTCCGTCCCGAGGTCAGGAATTTTTACAATTTGGAACGTATGTGGGCATTTGGCGACGAAGCGACTATGAGCGCAGCGCGCGGGTGAGGGTAATGCGATTCATTGGATTTTTCCTGTCGCTACTGGCGCTTGCCGCCACACCCGCGGCCGCGGCCTCCTCACCTGACCTCGTTTCCGTCGAACAGCAATTAAGCTCGATGCTTGCCGGCAGCTCCGCCGACGTCGGCATCGCAGCGACGGACCTCAACACCGGCGAGAGCGTGAGCGTCAAGGGCGATACGCCCTTCCCGATGGCGAGTACCGTCAAGGTTGCGATCGCGGCGCTGTATCTGGCGCAGGTCGACAAGGGCCAGAAGACGCTCGACGATACAATTCACGGCCAATCCGTGCGGATGCTCATGGATCGAATGCTGATCTACAGCGACAATCACGCCGCGGACATTTTGTTCAAGGACGTCGGTGGGCCGAACGCGGTCCATCATTTCCTGACCCAGAACGGCATCCGCGGAGTCCATGTCGATCGCACGATCGCTCAGTTGCTCGCGGCCAAGCGCGACCTTTGGGACACGAGGGATTCGAGCACTCCCAAGGGAATGATCGACCTCCTGAAGAGCATTTACAAGGCGCAGCTGATTTCGCCCGAAAGTCGCGATTACCTGCTCGGCGTCATGGCCAAGTGCCACACCGGCAAGAACCGGATGAAGTGGCTGCTTCCGGCTGGAACGCCGGTGGAGCATAAGACCGGCACGCTCGACGGGCTCGCCGATGACGTCGGTTTCATCACCATGCCAGATGGTCACCGAATCGCGGTTGCAATCTTCGCCCGCGGCGGCTCGAACAGGCCGCAAGCCATCGCCCAGGCGGCGAGGACGATCTACGACGGTTTCAAGAACCTGTTCAGCTGGCCGTTCCGGCCCTCGCTCACAACCAGCCAATAGGGTGATCCTTCACATCGTCGCTCGAGGAAAGGCCGGCCGCTCCCCGGAAGCCGACCTCGTCGAGCGCTATCTGAAGCGGATCGCCTGGCCGACTAAGGTGACCGAGCTTCCGGAGCGCGGCGGAAAAGCGCCGGAGCCCGTGGCGGGCGCAATCAATGTCGTGCTGGACGAGCGCGGCAAGGCATTGTCGTCGGTGCAGATCGCCAAGACGCTCGAGCGCTGGCGCGACGGCGGAAAGCGAGAGGCGCGGTTCTTCATCGGCGCCGCAGACGGGCACGATGAGGAGCAACGCGCCTCTGCCGACCTGCTTCTGTCGTTCGGTCCAGCGACCTGGCCCCACTTGCTCGCAAGAGCGATGCTGGCGGAGCAGCTGTTCCGCGCGACCTCGATCCTTGCGAACCATCCCTATCATCGCGAAAGCTAGGGCGATGAGGCTCATCGCCCTCGCGTCCTTATTGTCGCCGCTCCTCCTGGCGGCGAGCGCGCTGGCCCAGCCGCAGCAGCAGCCGCTCGATGATGCGCTGAAGCGGGCGCGCTCGGAACAGGCGGCGGCGGAGGCTGCGACGGCAAGGCTCGAGAAGGCCTCGGGCGCGGCGCGCAGCGAAGCGCAGCGCCTGCAGGTCGAGCAAGCCGCCGCAGCGCAGGCGATCGAAGCTGCTGAGGCCCGCATCACAGCAGCGGACGCCCAATACCGCATTGCCGCTGCCTTCGTGAGCGCGCACCGAGCGCGGCTCGAACAAGAACAGCAGCCGATTTCATCCTTGCTCGCAGGGCTTGCAGTGATGGCCCAGAGGCCGCCGCTGCTCGCACTTGCCGACGGGGGCGGCGGCACGGACGACCTGGTGAAGATCGGCGTGCTCCTCGATTTCACGCTGCCTGTGATCCGGAGCCGCACGCGCGCTCTTTCCGCGCAACTTGCGCAAGGGCGGCAGCTCCAGACAGCGGCAATAACCGCTCGAGCTGAGCTGGTGCGGAGCCAGGAGGAGCTTGCCAACCGCCGTCAGCGCTTCGCGGCGCTGGAACAGCGGGCGCTGGAGCAATCGTTCACCACTGGGGGCCAGGCCCTTCGCACGGGCGATGTCGCGATTGCCGCCGGCGAACAGATGGAGCGGCTTCGGGCCGAGCAGTCGAGCAGCAGGTCGGCGCAGCAACTCGCGGGGGAACTCGTCACTGCGGATTCGTCGCCGCTTCGTCCATTTGCACCGGCCGGGCCGCCGCTGCGGCCGCCATTTGCTTATGCCCTCGCGGTGAACGCTCCGGTTGTTGAGGGGCTGGGATCGGTGAGCGAAAGCGGCGTTCGGTCGCGTGGAACAACATTCGTGACCGCGCGCGGTAATCCCGTAACCGCGCCGGCTGACGGTATCGTCCGCTTCTCGGGCCCCTTCGGCGATTACGACGGGATCCTCATCATCGACCATAGCGGCGGCTGGATGAGCCTCATCGTCAATGTCGGCTCTGCGCTGAAGCAGGGCGACAAGGTTCGGCTTGGCGACAGGGTCGGCCAGGCCCTTGGCCAGACGACCGTCGAATTGTCCCACAATGGGCGTCGATTTTCTCCTGCTCTCATCGCAGGTTCATCTCAAACTCTGTCAAAGGGAATGAAAGGCGGCTAAATGGCCCCCAACTGCCCGGAACCGCCCGAAAATCAGGACGCGACCAAGATGAAACCGATTGCCAAGCTTCTTCCGCCGCTCGCGCTCGTCGGAGCGCTCGCATTGGTGCCCGTGACCGCAAGCTCCTTTGCTGCGCCGGACAACAGCAATTACCAGGAGCTGGAGAAGTTCATGAGCGTCTACGAGCGGGTGAAGGCGAATTACGTCGAGCCCGTCGACGACCATACTTTGATCAAGGGCGCGATCGACGGGATGCTCGCCGCGCTCGATCCGCACTCGAGTTATGTCGAGGGCGCTGACTTCGACCAGCTCAAGACGACCACCGACGGCAATTACGGCGGTCTCGGACTCACCGTGTCGATGGAAGATGGCATTGTGAAGGTCATCGCTCCAACGGAGGATACGCCGGCGTGGAAGGCCGGGATCAAGGCGGGCGACTACATCACCCACATCAATGGCGAGTTCCTCAACGGGATCACACTCGACCAGGCAGTCGAGAAGATGAAGGGCGATCCTGGCACTCCGGTCAAGCTCACCATCGTCCGCCCAGGCCGTGACAAGCCGCTCGACATCACTGTGGTTCGTGAGCGCATCCAGCTCCGTCCGGTGAAGTGGGAGATCAAGGACGGCAGCATCGGTTACATCAACATCGACACTTTCTCAGGCAATGTCGGCGAGCAGGTGCGCTCGGCGCTCGTCTCGATCGACAAGGCGACCGGCGGCCATCCGTCCGGCTATGTCGTCGACTTGCGCTCCAACCCGGGTGGTCTGCTCGACCAAGCGGTGGACGTCGCCGACGACTTCCTCGACAGCGGCGAGATCGTCTCTCAGCGCGGCCGAACGAAGGACGACATCGAGCGCTATTATGCGCGGCCGGGCGACCTCGCCCACGGGCTCCCGGTGATCGTTCTGACTGACGCGGGCACCGCTTCGGCGTCGGAGATCGTCGCCGGCGCGCTCCAAGACCACCACCGAGCGTTGATCATGGGCGAGACCAGCTTTGGCAAGGGCTCGGTTCAGACTGTCGTCCAGACTGGTCCCGACGCTGCCCTGCGTCTCACGACGGCGCGCTATTACACGCCGTCGGGCCGCTCAGTTCAGGCCGGCGGCATCGATCCCGACATCGTCGTCCCGCAGCTCACCGATCCCGACTATAAAGATCGCCAGCTTCATCCGTGAGGCGGACCTTAGGCGGCACCTGCTCGCGCAGGCGCAGGTCGAAGGACAAGCTGCTGGAGAGCGACGATACGCCGGATCCGCGCTTCCTCGCCAAGGCCGACGACCTCAAGAAGCAGGGGGTCAAGGACTTCCAGCTCTATTATGCGCTCAATACGCTGAAGCGGCTGGCCAGGCCGGCGCCGACGAACATCGCCTCCGAGCGGCGGCACACCCAAGAAGTCGCGCTAGGCTGAAATGAGCCAAGCGGTCGCAATGCGCTGCCGACCGGTCGCGTATTTCGAATCGCAGCCGCGTCAATCGCGCGGCTTATCGCGCTCCTCCTTCCGCTCGCGCTCCTCGCGGGGCCTTCGGTTCGCAATATTTGGGGGGCCTGATCCCGTGCGAGATGTGCTGGTGGCAGCGCGAGGCGCACATGGTCGCGGTCGTCATGGCCGCTCTGGCGTTCACGGCGGCCGCATCAAGCTCCGTCGCGAGCCGGCTGTTCGTGTTGCTTGCCGCACTCGGGATCGCGGTTTCCGGAGCCATCGGCGTCTATCATGCGGGCGTCGAGGCGAAGATCTTCGAGGGCTTCACCCACCTGCGCTGCGACTACCAAAGGCGCGAGCACCGCCGAGCTCCTGAAGCAGATCACCCACGCGCCGCTGGTCCGCTGCGACGAGGTGCAGTTGCGATTTCTTGGCATCTCGATGGCTGGCTGGAACGCGATTCTGTCGCTCGGCGGTGCGGCGCTGATCATGTCTGCTCAGCCTCAGGGCGAAGCGCGCATGAGCGATTGGCGGCCCGGCGACAGGACGCGCCGATACGCGCCTCGATGCTTCGTGTCGATCAGGCCGGCGAATATGGCGCGACCCGAATCTACGCGGGCCAGCTTGCGGTGCTCCGCCCAATTGCGCGGAAGCCAAGCTGATCTCGCGCATGGCTGCGCAGGAGCAGCGGCATCTTGAGCGCTTCGACAAGCTGATGGCCGAGCGGCGAGTCCGTCCGACCGCGCTCCAGCCGCTGTGGAATGTCGCCGGCTTCGCGCTTGGCGCGGCGACGGCGCTGATGTCGGAAAAGGCCGCGCTCGCCTGCACCGATGCGATCGAGACCGAGATCGACCGCCATTACGGCCGCCAGCTCGAGGAGCTTGGCGAGGACGATCCGGAACTGGCGGCCGACATCGCGGACTTTCGCGCCGAGGAACTCGAACATCGCGACATCGGCGCGCGAAGCCGGCGCGACGAGCGCTCCGGGTTATCCCTTATTGACCGCGGCTATCCGTGCGGGCTGCAAGGTGGCCATTGAACTTTCGAAGCGAATTTGAGGAACTAGAAGGAAAAATCGGCCGCTGTAGCCGTGGAAGGACGTTAATGAGTAAGATCACGACATCTGATGAGCGCGGCCGCGATGGCGGTCGCGGGCGGCTATGCGGCTCTTCCGGCGCCGGCCGTAGCGCGCAGGCGCAGCCGAACGTCGCGGAGATCATCGTCTACGGCACCGATCCGTGCCCGCGCTCGACCGACGACCAGGTCGTCGTCTGCGCCCGCCGCCCGGAAGCGGAGCGCTATCCGGATTCCACCCAACATGCGCCAGAGCGGTACTCCGCAGCAGATGGAATCGTGGGCGCGCAAGTCGCAAGTCGCTCGACGACCGTCGGCGCAACCGGGATCAACAGCTGCTCGCCGGTGGGTCCGGCGGGCTACACCGGCTGCCTGATGCAGAGTCATCCAGGAGGCCAACGGCGAGCGCAAGCAGCAGGCGGACGAAGAAACGCCGCCGCAGTAAGCGCTCTTCGTCGAAAGACGGCTTTGCGGTGCACGCTCGGCTTGTTACGCCGCGCATGATGTGGCCGGGAACTCCTGATTGAACGCTGCGCAAGCGATGCCGGCCGACGTGCATTCCGAGGACAGCTTCCTCGGTCATCCGAAAGGGCTCGCCTATCTCGCCTTCACCGAGATGTGGGAGCGCTTCTCTTATTATGGAATGACGGCGCTTCTGGTGCTCTACATGACGAAGCAGCTGCTTCTTCCCGGCCATGTCCGAGCAGGTCGTCGGCCTCGCCGCGTTGCGGCATCTGTTCGAGCTGCGCGGGCCAATGTCGAACGTCGCCTTCGCGTCGCTGATCTACGGCTGGTACGGCGGCCTCGTTTACTTCACGCCGGTGCTCGGAGGCTTCATCGCCGACCGCTGGCTCGGGCACGCGTACGACGGTCGTTCTCGGAGCGCTGCTGATGAGCGCGGGCCACCTCGCGATGTCGTTCGACCAGAGCTTCCTCATTGCGCTGCTGATGCTGATCCTCGGGTCCGGGTGCCTCAAGGGTAATATTTCGGCGCAGGTCGGGCAGCTCTACCCCCCCGACGAGGAGACTCGCCGAACAGGCGGCTTCACCATCTTTTCGGCCGCGATCAATATTGGTGCGGTTGCCGGCCCTTTAGGCTGCGGCGCAGTCGCCGCCATCTACGGCTGGCACGCTGGATTTGCGCTCGCCGCAGCGCTGATGATCCTTGCACTGATCATCTATCTGTCAGGGCAACGGCATCTTCCGGGGAAAGGTGCGCCGGTCGCCGGCGAGGAACTTCCACCGCTGACGAGGGATGAACGCAAGCGCGTTGCATTCCTAGTGATCGCGATCGCCCTGACCGTTCTTCCAAACGTCGCATATCCGATGATCTGGAACATCGGCATCTTGTTCATCAACGACCACGTCAGCCTCGCGACTCCGTTGGGCGCCGTGCCGGCATCGTGGTTCAACTCGATCGACGCTTTCGCGAGCATCGTCGTCGTTCCGCCGCTTGTGGCGCTGTGGGCGTTGCAGGCGCGGCGCGGGAAGGAGCCGAGCGACGTCGCTAAGATCGGCATCGGCTGCGCGATCACCGGAATTTCGGCGGCTGTTCTTGCTCTCGGTTGCGCCATGCCCGGCCCGGACGGGAAGGTCGGCGTGATCTGGCCGATCCTTTGCTTTGCCGGCATGGGCCTCGCCTTCATCTGGTACTGGCCCGTGCTGCTCGCGCTCATCTCGCTTGCGGCTCCGAAGAAGGTCAATTCGACGCTGATGGGCGCGTCCTTCCTGTCGCTGTTCGTGGGAAGCGTCATCATGGGCTGGGTCGGCAGCTTCTACGATCAGATGAGCCCCGCCGCCTTCTGGATGGTCGACGCAGCGATCGGTTTCGCCGGAGCGTTGCTGGTGTCGTTGCTTGCGCCAGTGCTCAAGCGGGCGCTCGAGCCTCGAGAAGCGAACAAGGATTCCGAACGATGACGGTTGCTGACGCCGCGCCCGACTATGAAGTCGGCACCCACGACGACCGCGCCTTTCTCGGCCATCCCAAAGGGCTAGGCTACCTCGGCTTCACCGAGGCGTGCGAGCGCTTCTCTTATTACTCCATGCAGACGCTGCTGGTGCTCTACATGGTCAATTATCTGCTCGTGCCGGGCCGGATGGAGAATGTCGTCGGCCTCAACTGGCTGCAGGCGCACGTCTACCACGGCCTTTCGGGCCAGCCGCTCGCGTCTGCGATCTTCGGCACCTACGCTGCGCTGGTTTACGGAACGCCGATCCTCGGCGGAATCATCGCCGACAAATGGCTCGGCCGGAACAGGACGCTGATCATCGGCGGGGTGCTGATGGCGATCGGCCACTTCCTGATGGCGATCGAGTCGGCATTCGTCTTTGCGCTGCTCGCCCTGGTGCTCGGCGTCGGTGCCTTCAAGGGCAATATCGCGACGCAGGTGGGCGCGCTCTATGGCCCGAACGATCTCAGACGCGCGATGGCGTTCCAGATCTTCTACATCTTCATCAACGTCAGCGTGATCATCGCGCCACTGATCTCAGGCACGCTGGGGCAAAAGGTCGGTTGGCACTATGGGTTCGGCTGTGCCGGCGTGGTGATGGTGCTTGGCCTCTTCATCTATCTTTCGGGCCGCCGCTACCTTCCGCCCGAGGAGCTCAAGAGCCCGAGCGAGGAGCCGGCGGTTCGTGCGAGCCGCTGACCCGCGACGACTGGCTGTGCGTCGATTTACCTGGTCATCCTTATTCCAGTGCTCGCCGTGTCGCTCCTCACGAACCAGGAGATCTTCAACGCTTATCTCGTCTGGGGCGACCAGCAGTTCGACCTGACGCCTGCTGAACCATACGAGCAGCTGGCTGATCACGGTCGACGCGACGGTCAGCTTCGCAATGCTCGTCGCTGTCGCGGCCTTCTGGAAATGGTGGGGAACGCATCACCGCGAGCCGGACGAGATCAGCAAGATGATCATCGGCAGCGTCTTCACTATCGCCGGCGGGCTCTGCCTCTTCATGGCGGCATTGACCCAGCCGGCGGGCGGCAAGATCAGCCTTTCATGGCCGATGATGTTCGAGCTCTTCAACAGCATCGGCTTTGCGCATGTCCTGCCGATCAGCCTCGCGCTCTTCTCGAAGATTTCGCCCAAGCAGATCACCTCGACGGTGATCGGCCTTTATTATTTCTCCTTCTTCATCGCGAACGCCATCGTCGGCTATGTCGGTGGCCTCTACTCGAGCCTGCCGACCACCACCTTCTGGCTGATCCACGTCGCCAGCGCCGCCTTTGGCCTCGCTGCCTTTATCATCTTCAAGATGGTGATCGGCCACCGGATGCAGAGCACGGCGGAAGACCAAGCGAAGGCGCTCGGCTAGAGGCTGACTTCCGCGACCTTTTCCTTCATTCCCGCTTCAGGCTTGCGGCCGAGCAGCTTGTTGAGCGCGGGCTTCAGGAATCCCTGGACATCGCTAAGCCAGATCTTCGCATTCTCGACGTCAAAGCGGACGAGCGCGAGCTTGCGATCGTCCTTCCCCTCGTACCATTGGGCGACGATCGGATTCCAAAGACGATCGATAGTCGCCTTGTCGTTCACGATCTGGAGCGTTCCGCGAAGGCTCGCGAACAGCCCGTGTCCCTTCGCCGAATAGGAGCCGATCGCTCGGTTCGACTGGCCGATTGCGCGGGTGAGGTCGTGATCGTTGGCGGTGAAGATCCACAGGAGCCCACAGTCACGGTCGGCGTCTTCGAACATCACTGTCATCGGCTGCGTCGCCCCGTCGCGCGCGCCTTCGACGCCGAGCATGATGAACGGGCTCTCCTTCAGCGCCTTCCAGAACTTCTCTTCGATCTCGCGGTCGTCGGCCATGTTCGTCTCTCCATGCTGGAGGGACTGAACGGCTGCGGTCGAAGCGGCGTTCCCTCTTAAGGGACGATTGGAAGGTAAACCGCGCTCGCGCTGTTCCCGCCGTAGAAGACGCTCTCGGTCGCCGCCTGGTAGTCCCCGGCCTTCGCGTAGAAGATGTTCGGCACGAACGTCTGCGGGTTGCGGTCGTAGAGCGGGAAGAGGCTCGACTGCACCTGCACCATCAGCCTGTGGCCGGGCAGGAACACGTGATCGACGTTCGGCAGGTTCCATTTGATATTCGCTAACCTTGCCGGGCGTCAGCGCATGCGGCTTAGCGAAGCTGTCGACATAGCGACCGCGGAAGATCTCGATCCCGATCGGAAGCTCGAAGCCCGACATGTCGCGCTTGGATCCCTGGCGAGCGCCTTCTGGATTTTCGTTCGGATAGACGTCGATCAGCTTCACGACCCAATCGCTGTCGGTGCCGCTGGTGGCGGCGAACAGATCGACCTGCGGCGGCGCCCATGATGTGGACTGCCTTTGTCAGCGGCGCGCTTGTGTAGGTCAGGACGTCCGGCCGTCCGTCGACGAAGCGCTGGTCGTGGACGAGCCAGCTGTGCCACTGGTTCTCATCGTTCATATCGATCGGCCGCGGCAGGAACGGCACGGGCTTGGCCGGATCGGAGACGTAATCGTTGTGTCCGCTCGCCGACGGCCGGTCGAAGCTAACGCCGTTTGACGCCGTCAGGTAGACCGGCGTCGGGGTGCCCATCGGCCAGCGCGGGCTCGACTCCCATTTGTTGATGCCCGTCGCATAGGTGTAGACGCGCTCGGCGTGTGCGGGTCGGGCGTGCCCTTGAGATAATGATCGAGGAACGGCTTCAGCTCCTCAGTCCGCCACTGCAGCGCAGTGTCGCCGTTGAAGGTCAGGTCGCCAAGTTCATAGCCGTAATGGTTGGCGCCCGAATGCCGCCATGGGCCGATCACCAGGTGGAGTAGGTCGGTGCCCTCATATTTGTCCTTGAGCGCTCGGTAGACCGCCGGAGCGCCATAGCTGTCCTCCTGGTCCCACTGCGCCGACTTCGAGCATCGTCGGGACGGTGAGCGGATGCGCTGCCATCCACTTGTCGACCGCCTGCTCGGACCAGAATTCGGTGTAGGCCGGGTTCTGCATCAACTTCTGTGAGAAGGGGATGTTCTCGACGTTGTACTTGCGCGCATAGTCGCCCATCGACCCCGCCTCGAGATAGCGGGTGTAATCGTCGCCGGGGCCGATGCGGGATGCTTGCTCCGGCCTCGGCCTTGCCCGTGCTTTGCCCCACCGCGAAATCGAAGCCTCCGGCGCGGTAAGCGCCGTTGTGGAACCAGTCGTCGCCCATCCAGCCGTCGACCATCGGGCTCTGCGGAACCGCGGCCTTCAGTGCCGGGTGCGGGTTGATCTCCGACGCAAGCGTCAGGAAGCCGAGGTATGACGAACCGATCGTTGCGACCCGGCCGTTCGATTCCGGCACGTTCTTCACCAGCCAGTCGATCGTGTCGTAGGCGTCGGTGCTCTCGTCGATCCCGGTGTGGTTGAGCGGTCCGACGATCGGCCGGTTCATCACGAACGTGCCTTCGCTGTTGTGAAGGCCGCGAATGTCCTGCTGGACAATGATGTAACCGTCGTCGACGAACTCCTTGTACATGATCGGCAGCACATCGACGACGGATTCGCTCGCGGTCCGCTGGGTGCTCCCTTTCGCGTCATAGGGCGTTCGCGACAGCAGGATCGGGCCGTCCACCGTGCCCTTCTTCATGAAGATGACGGTGTAGAGCTTGGTCCCGTCGCGCATCGGGCACCATCGCACTCGCGTCGACGAAATCGGCCTGCGGAAGGACCTGATCGTACGAGGCGATGACGTCGGGGGTCATCGGCGTGACGCGCTGCGGCGCGGGCGCGGCTGCTATCGCGAGGAGGGGGAGGACTGCCGCGGAAAGGCGAAGCGTGAACTTGGTCATGGCGCCAGACCCTAGGGGCGGCTGCAACCTGCGACAAGCTGGCTCCCGGAAGCTTGCGCGAGGTCAGTATTCAGCGCGGTTCCAGACCTTCCTCATCGAGCTACCCCCGGCGCGTCGAAGCCCGGAAAATCGCGTTGACCAGCGCGTTCGACCAGTCCGTGTTCGTCGCAAAAAACGCAGCGCAGTGAAGGCTCACCGTCCCAATTCACGGCGCGCCGCAACGCGATTCGTGGTCACTCGTTCAACCCAGTGATGACGGACGTGACGATGGAAGGCTTGCGGCATGCGCTCGAGGCCGAGCGCCGCTTTGAGCCCGGCGGCAACCTCCGCGCGTCTTGGGAAGCGCTGATCAAGGACGCGCGCAAATGCACGCGTTGCGCCCTCCATAAGCATGCGACACAGACGGTGTTCGGGGAAGGGCCTCTCGACGCCACTATCATGTTCGTCGGAGAGCAGCCCGGCGACCAGGAAGACATCGCCGGACGGCCATTCGTCGGCCCCGCTGGCGCGGTGTTCGACGCGGCGCTGGAGCAAGTCGGGATCGACCGCTCGACGGTCTACGTCACCAATGCGGTCAAGCACTTCAAGTTCGTCCAGAAGGGCAAGAAGCGTATCCACAGCAAGCCCGGCGCCGGAGAGATCGAAGCCTGCCGTTGGTGGATCGCCCACGAACGCGAGCTCATCCGCCCACCCGTGACGGTGGCGCTCGGCGCAACCGCCGCCCGCTCACTGATCGGCAGGACGGTGACGATCAGCAAGATCCGGGGCGAGCCGCTGGCGCTCGAGGACGGAAGCGAATGCTGGGTAACGGTGCATCCCAGCTCGCTCCTTCGAATGCCAGACCCCGAAGCCCGCCACGAAGCGCGCGCTCTCTTCGAGCAAGACCTGAAGCTGATCAAGCGGCGGGCGGAAGAATTGGCGCGCTAGAATCGGTACCCGATCGTCGCCTTGATCGTCCGCGGCGCGCCTGGCGCGATGTTGTTGTCGTTGCTGGCGGTCGGGAAATAGTGCGCCCCGAAAAGATTCTCGGCGTTCAGCTGCGCTTCGAGGCCGTTCGGGAGCTGGTGGAACAGGGCGGCGTCGACGCGGGTGTAGCCGGGCAGCTTCACCGCATTGCTGATCGAGGCGTAGGATTTCGAGCGGGCGATCACGCCAACGCCAATGCCCAATTCCTTCGTCACGTCATAGCGGTTCCATAGCGAGAAGCTGTGGCGCGGGACCAGCGGCACCTTTCGGCCCGCTGGCGCGGCGGAGGTTGACTGCGTGATCTTAGCGTCCTGGAAGCTGTAGCCGCCGGAGATGAGCCAGCGGCTGGTGACGCTCCGTTCAAGTCCGATCTCGATGCCGCGGCTGCGTTGTTCGCCCGTCAGCACCGTGTGCGACGGGTCGAGCGCATCGGCCGCCCGCATATTGCTTCGGTCGAGCCGGTAGATCGCGGCCGTCGCGAGCAGCCCATCGAGGATCTCCCACTTCGCTCCGACCTCGTAA
Organism: uncultured Alphaproteobacteria bacterium; assembly: GCA_963738825.1. GTDB lineage: Bacteria > Pseudomonadota > Alphaproteobacteria > Sphingomonadales > Sphingomonadaceae > Sphingomicrobium. The sequence continues at coordinate 118,736 of CAVTYB010000005.1, forward strand.
TTGTCGAAGCGCTCCGGCTTCAGCCCATCGGTCACGTTCGTAAGGCTACTGAATTGGTCGCCGGACTGCGGCAGGTAGGAGCGGCTGTAGCTTGCGTAGAGCGAGAGGTTCTTCCTCGGCTTCGCAATCAGGCCGAGCCGGGGCGACCAGAGGCTGTCGCGCCGCTCGAACGCGCCGCCGCCGACCGGCCGAAGGTCATCGACGTCGATCTTGAGGCTGTCGAAGCGAAGTCCGGCGACGATCTGGAAAGCGTCCGACAGGCGGAGCTGATCCTGTGCATAGGCGGCCGCGACCGTCGCTTTCACCCGGTTGTCCGCGTCGGCGGGCGCAGGCGCGAAGATCGCGTCACTCTCGACGGTCGGATCGCTGATCGGCGTCGTCGTCTGGCTTAGAATGGCGGTCAGATGCTTGTTGCTCGAGCGCTCGCGCCCGACCTCGAAGCCGAACAGCAGTGTCTGGTCGATCCCGGCCAGCCGATTGTCCCAGACGAGATCGGTCTGGCTGAACAGGTTCGTGCGGTTGTTGAGGTTGTTGTAGCCGCTCAGCGCTACCTCGCCGGTCGCGGCATTGAAGGCGCTTCCGTACACGTTCTGGTAGAACTTGCGGTAATCGCCGAAGAGCGTGTGGTTGCGCAGCTTCAGGCCGCCGCCGAAGTCATGCTCGATCGCAACCATTCCCAAGTCCACGTCGGCCTTGGCGAAGCTAATCCCAGGGTCGCCGAAGAAGGTGCGGGTGAAGCCGCGGATCGGCTTGTCCCCATCGGCGGGAACCCCACGGTCGGCGGTTCGACGGTCGTGGAAATGTTCGTACGAGAGGTCGATTCGGGTGTTGCTGCTGACGATCGCAGCCGCCGGGTTGATCCCATTGCGATTAAACTCGGTGTGATGACGGAAGCTGTTGCCTCGCTCGACCATTGCGTTGAGGCGGACGCCGAGGATTCTGCTGACTGGTTGGTCGATGTCTCCGGTCAGCCGAAAATCGCTCCAATTGTCCGTTGAACCAGTGAATGCTCGGTATGCTGTGAGCGTCGGCCGCTTGAGCACTCGGTTGATGATTCCGCCGCCGCCGCCGCGACCGAAGATCATCGCGTTCGGACCCTTCAGCACCTCGACCCGCTCGATGTTGTAGAAGTCCCGGAAATATTGGACGTCGTCGCGGACACCGTCGACGAAGAAGTCCGCCGTGCTTGAATTGCCGCGAAGCACGATCTGGTCGCGGTTGCCTTCGCCTCCACCGTAGGAGGCGCCGGGGACATATTTGATGAGGTCGCCGATCGAGCGCAGCTGCTGGTCCTCGATCTGCTGGCTCGTGACGGTGGTCAGCGCCTGCGGGATATCCTTGACGTCGGTTTCGGTCTTGGTCGCCGTGGATGTGGAACGAACGCCATATTTGAGCTGCTGCCCGGTGATGACGATCGGATCGGAGCTGTCGGCTGACGTGTCTGCGCTTACCTCAGCAGCTTGAACAGGAGCAACGCCGGCGGCCACCGCCGCGGCGAACAACAACAGGCGGTCCATCTTTTCCCCTTTGGACTTCGCCTGGGGCCCTAGTGTTATTGATAGTCATTCGCAATAGCATAGTTCACTCTGCAGCGAGCAGGGTCTCCGCTCCCACGAGGTCTACCGAGACCAGGCGACTGACGCCCTTTTCGATCATGGTCACGCCGTAGAGTCGGTGCATTCGGCTCATCGTCACCGCATTGTGGGTGACAATGAGATAACGCGTCTCAGTTTCCTCAGTCATCCGGTCGAGCAGCTCGCAGAAGCGCTCGACGTTCGCATCGTCGAGCGGGGCATCGACCTCGTCGAGCACGCAGATCGGTGCCGGGTTGGTGAGGAATAACGCGAAGATCAACGCGATTGCCGTCAGCGCTTGTTCGCCGCCCGACAGCAGTGTCAGCGTCGAGAGCCGCTTGCCCGGCGGTTGGGCCATGATCTCGAGGCCGGCCTCCAATGGGTCGTCGCTCTCGACCAGCTCGAGATGCGCCTGTCCGCCCTCGAAAAGCGTCGTGAACAGGCGCCGGAAATGCGTGTCCACCTTCTGGTAGGCGTCGAGCAGGCGAACTCGGCCTTCGCGGTTCAGACTGCCGATCGATCCGCGCAGTCGATGGATGGCCTGGGTCAGCTCGTCGGCTTCCTCCGCGCCCTTGCCACGCGCCGCATCGAGCTCGGCCAGCTCCTGCTCGGCAACGAGATTGACCGGTCCGATGCGCTCCCGCTCCGTGGTCAAACGATCAAGCGTTGCAGCTTCCTCATCCGCATTGCGCCGTTCGTCAGGATCGAAGCCGAGCTTCTCCGGAAGCCGTTGCGGAACGCATTCGAACTTCTCCACGCTCGCGCGTGCGAACTCGGCGCTGCGCGCTTGCTGGGCCTCGGCGCGCGCTGCAGCGGCGGCACGCCGCTCGCGGGTGTCGGCGGATTGCTCGTTGGCCGCGGCCACCGCCTGCGCCACCCCGATCACGGCTTCTTCGGCCTCGCGCTCGGATTCGGCGGCTTCGCTTATCCGGACTTGGCTTTCGTCATTCGCCTTCTCGAGCTCTCGGATTTTGGAATCGAGCTCGGCCGGTTCCTTCTCCAGTTCCGAGCGCTCGGACGCCTGCTGATTCTGCCGCTCGGCTCCGCGGCGAAGGCGTTCCTCTGCATTGTCATGGCGCTCGCTCCATTCCGACTGCTCGCGTCCGGCCGCGTTGAGACGTTCGCGATCAGCAGCGCTCTCCCTCGCGCGCGTCGCGGCCTCGGCGCGCTTGTCGGCGACTGCAGACGCAGCGCCTGCAGCAGCCGTTCGCGCCGCTTCGAGATCCTGCTCGAGAATCGCTGGGTCGGGGAGTGTGCCCAACGTTCGCTCGGCCGCCGCAACCGCGTCGCGGGCGGCTTCGAAGACCGGTTCGAGATCGGCCTGCCGCTGCGCGAGGCCGCTTCGTTGCGCTTCGATCCGTTCGAGCGCCGCGGCTGCGACGTCGATCGCGCGCGCTGCTTCGCGGGCGTCGCGTTCCGCAGCCAGCGCCGAGTGACGCGCCTGCTCGGCTGCCGTCCGGCACCCGTCCATCGCTTCGAGCGCCCGATCGCGCTCGGACGAAGCCGAAATCGACTGCCTGCTGAAGGCCGGGAAGCGCATCGCCAAGCTGCGAAAGGCGGTTTGCGCGAAGCAGCCGCTCGGCTGCTGCTGCGCCCGCGCCTTTCGCGACGAAGCCGTCCCAGCGGCGCATCACTCCGTCGCGCGTCACCAGCCGCTGACCCACACAAAGGACTTGGCCCTTATCCTCGTCGGCGACGGCGATCTGCTTCAGCCGGCGCATCAATTCCGCGGGTGCGCGGACGTGGTCGGCAAGGCATTCCGTCCCGGCGGGAAGCGACGGATCGCTCGCCTGTGCTTCGCTTCCGGACCAGCGGCGCGGACTTTCTCCCCGGCCGACGGCAGCGTCCGCATCTTCACCTAGCGCCGCGGCGAGCGCCCGTTCGTAGCCCGGCTCGGCGGAAAGGCTGGCGATTGCCGATCCGCCGCCGTGCTCGAGCGCGGCGGCAAGCGCGTCATGCTCTGACTTCGCGGCGGACAAGGCGGCGCGAGCCGCTGCCAGTTTCGTCTCCGCGGAATCTCGTCGCTCGGCAGCAGACGAACGCCCCTCATCCGCCTCGACCCGGCGCGCTTCGGCTTCGGCAAGCGCAACAGCCGCTGCTTCGGAGCGGGACTGAGCCTCCTCACGCGCCCGGACCTGCTCACTTCCATCGCCTAGCGCGGCGAGCTGATCCGCAAGCTTCGCCCGTTCCTGTTCAGTCCGGGCAAGCTGCGCGCGCGCAGCCTCGAGCGCCGCTTCAGCGACCCTCCGTTCCGCGCGCATCGCCGCCTGGCGCGCAAGCAGGTCGGCCAGGCCCGCCTCGGCTTCGCGCGATTTCGTCTCGGCGGCGGTGAGCTCGGCGGCAATTCGCGATGCCTGTCCCTCGGCATCCTCAAGCCGCTGTTCGAGTGTCTTGCGCTCCTGCTCCAGCTGCTCGATTGCGCGCGACGCATCGTTCCTGAGCGCTTCCTCGCGCGCGAGATCGGATGTGAGCGAAGCGTCGAGCCGGTCCAGCTCAGCGAGGCGCCGAGTGACGGTGTCGCGGCGCGCTCGAGCAGTGGCGAGCTGATGTGCAAGCGCGTGGCCCTGCTCGCGAAGCTCGGCGACGGCGTTACGCCGCGCAGCTAGCTCCTGATTTGCCCGCTCGTGAGCGGTTTGCGCATCCGCGATCGCCTGATGGATCCGCCCCACTTCCTCGGCGGCAGCCTTGGCTTCGGCAGTCGCCGCCTCGGCAGCGCGCTCCGCTTCGAACCAGCGTGCATGGAGAAGCCGCGCTTCGACCCCGCGGATCTCGTCGGTCAGCTTGCGGTAGCGCTCGGCCGCCCTGGCTTGCCGGCGCAACTGAGCCGCGCGTTGTTCCTGTTCAGAAAGGATTTCGCCGAGCCGGGTAAGGTTTGCCTCGGCCGCGCGCAGCTTTTGCTCCGCGTCCTTGCGCCGTGCGTGAAGCCCCGAAATTCCCGCCGCTTCTTCGAGCAAGAGGCGCCGCTCTACCGGCTTTGCGGAGATGATCGAGCTGATCTTGCCCTGGCTGACCAGTGCCGGCGAATGCGCGCCGGTCGCGGCGTCGGCGAACAGCAGTGAGACATCTTTCGCGCGGACGTCGCGCCCGTCGATCCGGTAGGCCGAGCCGGCGCCTCGCTCGATCCGGCGGGTGACCTCGCTTTCGCCTGCGCCGCCGTCGTCACCTGCATCGCGTTCGACGAGGATCGACACTTCGGCGAAATCGCGCGCAGGCCGGCTGGATGTGCCGGCGAAGATGACGTCGTCCATCCCGCCGCCACGAAGCGACTTCGGGCTGGATTCGCCCATCGTCCAGCGGATCGCCTCGAGGAGGTTCGACTTGCCACAGCCGTTGGGCCCGACGACGCCCGTCAGCCCTTGTTCGATGCGCAATTCAGCGGGCTCGACGAAGCTTTTGAATCCGCTGAGCTTGAGCCGCCTGATCTTCAACGCGCGTCCCCCTCCCCCGGAACCGCTGCTATCCGCCGAGCGCCTTGCTGAGCGCGGCGTCCAGCTTCTGCCAGCTGTCGATCTTGTTATCGAGCGTGCCGTTGATCACGAAATTCGGAGTGTCCGGAGAAATCCGGCCACTGGCTCGCAATCGCTCCGCTCTGATTGACGATCTCGTCGATCTTCTTGGTGTCGGTCAGGCATTGGGTCGCCTTGGCGTTCGAGACACCGCGCGCCGCAGCCCAGTCGAGCAAGCCGGCGATCTTCGCGGCTTCCAGCTCGATCTGGTTCTCAGGCAGGTTCTGGAGCGCCTCGAGTTGATCCTGCGGAGTCTTCTGGAGCTTGCCCTCCCAGTCGAGCTGGGTGTCGTAGAAGGCGCGCGACAGCGGGAAGAAGCCTTCGGGCCCGTTGCACTTGGCGATCAGCACCGCCGAAAGGTCGAACAAATCGCGGATATAATTGCGAAATTCGTAGCTGACCTTGCCGGTCTTCACATATTTGGCGACCAGCTGATCGACTGCCGTCTCCTCGAATTCACGGCAGTGCGGGCAGGTCAGCGAGCCGATCTCGATCAGATGAACCTTCGCATTGGGATTACCCATCATCACGCCGCCATCCGGCGTCGGATTGATTACGCCGGTCCAGTCGCCGCCCGCAGGCGGCGTGGTGTGCGCATAGGTCACGTTCGCGTTGGTCGTCGCAGTCTCACCCTGCTTCTTGTTGCATCCAACGAGGGCGAGAGCGGCCGTTGCACAGGCCAGAATGGCAAAAGGCTTCATGGAATTTCCCGGTTCGGTTGAGAATATAGGGGCGTCATCCTCATCCGCGCCTGTGAAGCGCGGAGTTCGAGTTTCGACTTCAGGGTCGGCCAGACCTGATCCTCCGTCACATGGCCGAGCTCGACCATGGACCCATTCATGACGAAGGTCGGCGTGCCCGCGAAGTCCGGATATTGTGACGTCGCGTCACTCGCCATCTGGACGAGCTGATTGACCGAGTTGACGTTCGACAGGCATTGCGCGGTCCTCGCGACCGGAACGCCGTGCGAGGCTGCGAACTGCGGGAAGCCAGCTACCTTCGCGATCGCCACGAACTGCTGGTTTGGCGGAAGATCCTGCATCGTCTTGAACTGATCCTGGGGAATGGCCTGGATCTTGTTCTCCCACTTCTCCTGGTCGGCGAAAATCGCGCGCGTGACGGGGAAGAAGGTCTTCGGCCCATTGCAGCGCGCCACCAGCGAAGCGGCGACGTCAAAGGCATCGCGGACGTAGTTGCGGAATTCCCAGCTGACCTCCCCGCTCTTCACATAAGCAAGCAGCTGCGGGACCGCATTCTGGTCGAAACGCCTGCAGTGCGGGCAGGTCATCGAGCCATATTCGACCAGCTTCACCCTCGCGTTCGGATTGCCCATCATGAAGCCGCCCGACGGCATGGCGTTGACGACGTCGATCCAGTTCCCGCCCTTCGGCGGCTTAACCATCGTCAGCTTGACCGGCGCGGTAGCTGCGTTGCTCTGCTTCGCATTGCACCCGGCGATCGCCACCAGCGCGGCGGCACAGACCAGGAAAATACTAGGCCTCATCGATTCACTCGGCTCCCTTGATGACGGGAATGGGTTCGGCGCTCTCGTCGAGAGCGGGAGGGCCGCTGCTAGCGCCAATTCGAGCCGCAAGCAACTCCAGACATGCGCGAAGCTCCGGATCGGCGATTTCACGAAGTCCTTCGCCGAGCTCCTTGGGCACTGGCCTCAGGTCGGGGCGGACGGGCCTCGGAGCAGACGCGGGCGGCTTGCCTTGCTTGAACACGATTCGGTTGATCGCGGAATGGCCGAAGAAACGGTTCACCCGCTCGACGATCATCGGCGTCAGATGCTGGATGAGCGGTGCGTGCGCGCCGTCGACTAGAAGGGTGAGGACGCCGCCGGCTTTCTTCCCCGTCGGGAAGCGGATCGATTCGGGGGAGGAGACCTTGGCATAACGCTCGCCGACGATCTCGCTCCAGCGGCTGACGATCGAACCTTGGACGAAGCCGAAGCGGCGGAATGACTGGCCGCCGATGATGCCCACCAGCTCTCCCGCCGAGCGGGGCCGGCAGCTTCTCGGGGCTTCCTCTTTCTCCAGCTTTTTCTTCGACATGCTCATGAAGCATGCCATAGCAAAATGGTGACCGCCAATGCCGCAAGCCGCCTCATCCAACATTATGTGGATAACTCGAGGGGCCTTCCGTGGCGCTCGCCGCCGGGTGAGCCGGCCCCTGATCCCTATGTCGTCTGGCTGAGCGAGATCATGCTCCAGCAGACCACCGTCGCGACCGCGACTCCGCGGTTTAAGCGCTTCCTCGCGCGCTGGCCGACGATCGAAGCGCTCGCAGCGGCGCCGGACGCCGATATCCTCTCCGAGTGGGCCGGGCTCGGCTATTACGCGCGGGCACGCAACCTGATCGCCTGTGCTCGCGAATTGGCAGCGCGTGGCGCCTTCCCGACAATTGCGACCGAGCTTCGAAAGTTGCCAGGAATCGGTGCGTACACATCCTGCGCAATCGCCGCGATTGCGTTTGGCGAGAAAGCGGCCGCGGTGGATACCAACATTGAGCGAGTGATCTCGAGACTTCGCGGCCGCACACAGGTTTCTCGTCGTGGCATCGAGCAGGACCTGCTCGATATGATGGAGCACCAGCGGCCTGGTGACGTGGTGCAGGCGCTGATGGATCTCGGCGCAACCATCTGCCGGCCCAAGCAGCCGCGCTGCGCGGTCTGTCCGCTGAGAAGGGACTGCGCTGCTGCCGCAAGCGGAGATCCGGAAAGCTTCCCCGAGCCGCGCTTACGAAAGCCGCGGCCGCACCGCTACGGAATGGTTTGGTGGACCGAGCGCGACGGATATGTCTGGCTCGTGCGCCGACCCGGGAAGGGCCTGCTTGGCGGCATGGCCGCGCTTCCCGGCACCGACTGGACCGATGCCGTCCAGCAGCGGCCGAATGCTCGGCACGGTGCGGCACGTCTTCACCCATTTCTCGCTCGACCTTTTAGTGCAGCGCCGCGCCGAACCGGTCGGCAAAGGCTGGTGGCAGCCCATCGAGCACCTCGAAGAGGCGGGTCTTCCTACGCTCTATCGAAAGGCCGCCGCGCTTGCGCTTGTGCCTATGGAACGCCGTGCGGCCTGACGTCTTTTTCGCGGGCCGGGGCTCGACCGCGCCGATGCAATGCGCGCTTTGCCCGAGAAGATCGGTGAGCTTGCGCTTCGCGGGGATGCTCGCGAGCTGGTCTGGCGCGACGGAATCCCGGAATCGACGAGCGCGGCAGAATCCAGTGGCAGGAGGCCAGTGAGCCGTCGCTCTTCCTCGGCCTCGAGAATGGATCGCCGCGCTTTTCGGCACTGCACGAGCCGGCGCAAATGGCGTTCAGCGTCCTTCCTCTCATCGCCAATCTCGACGGCGCCGATGCTCCGCTGTTCGCGGCGGCGCTGAGCCTTGCCCGCTGGCATTCGCGCCATCGCTTCTGCGCCAATTGCGGCCAGCCGACGGAGATCGTGCGTGGCGGCTGGTCGCGGCATTGCCCGCATTGCTCGGCCGAGCATTTCCCGCGCGTCGATCCCGTCGCGATCATGCTCGTCGAGCATGAAGGCAGCGTCCTTCTCGGCCGCCAGCCCCATTATCCGGCGGGACGCTATTCGGCGCTGGCCGGCTTCATCGAGGTCGGGGAATCGATCGAGGACGCAGTCGCGCGCGAGGTGAAGGAGGAGGCGGGCATCGACGTTGGCAACGTCCATTACGTCGCGAGCCAGCCGTGGCCCTTCCCTTCGTCGCTGATGATCGGCTGCCGCGCAGAGGCGCTTGGCAATCATCTCACCATCGACACGGCGGAGCTTGAGGATGCCCGCTGGTTCACGCGCGATGAAGTCGCTCGCGGCATCGCGGGCGAAGAAGGGGCGACCTTCCGGCCGCCGCCGCGAACGGCGATCGCCCGCACCTTGCTCGAAGAGTGGCTCGGTGCTTGAAGCGGCGCGAAGTCGCACTTAAGAGGCGGCCCAAACCTTCTGCCTACTTCAGGAAAATCAGGGAAACACATGGACGATCGCTTCAACACAATCGCCGGTTGGGTGCTGTTCGCGGGTATCGTCGCGCTCGGCTCGTCGATCGTTGCCGGCGAATATTTCCACAGCGAACGTCCAGAAAAGATGGGTTACCCGATCGCTGGCGTTCAGGAGGAAGGCGAGGGCGCCGCCGCCGCCGAGCAGCCCATCGAATTCTATCTCGCCAAGGCCGACCCGGCGAAGGGCCAGCAGATCTTCAACAAGTGCATGGCTTGCCACAATGCCGACAAGGGGGGCGCAAACCAGCTCGGCCCGAACCTGTGGGACGTGCTCGGCGAGCCGATCGGCCAGGGCAAGGGCTTCGCTTTCTCAGACGCACTGTCGAAGAAGGGCGGCACCTGGAACTGGGATACGCTCAGCCAGTGGCTGACCAGCCCGAAGGCGTTCGCGCCCGGCACCAAGATGACCTTCGCGGGGCTTAGCAACCCGCAGGACCGCGCCGACGTCGAAGCCTTCCTCAACAGCCACAGCGATTCGCCCGGAGCACTTCCCAAGGCTCCTGCTGCTGCAGCCCCCGCCGCCGCTGGAACTGCCGCCGGCGCGGGTCCGAACAACGGCCCTCAGAAGGGGGCCAAGGAGCCGGTGCTGAACACCGCTACCGCTGAATCGAGCAAGAAGAATTCGAGTGGCCCGGCAGCGCCGAACAGCGGTCCGCAGCCGCCGGCCGCCAAGGCTCACTAATATTTATTCGGGCGGGCCGCGCTCTTCTCGGTGCGGCTCGGGACGCTCCGCATAGAAGCGCGTGACGAAGTCCCACGCCTCGTCCGCTTCCTCGCTCCAATGGATGAGGTCGAGGTCGTGCGGAGCGATTACGCCTTCCTCGACCATCGCCTCGAAGTTCACCACGCGGTTCCAGTAGTCGCGCCCGAACAGCAGGATCGGCAGCGGCCGCACCTTGCCGGTCTGGATCAAAGTCAGAAGCTCGAACATCTCGTCGAACGTCCCGTACCCGCCCGGGAAGACCGCGACGGCGCGGGCGCGGAGTAGGAAGTGCATCTTCCTGAGCGCGAAATAGTGGAACTGGAAGCTGAGGTTGGGCGTGACCCAGCGGTTCGGTAGTTGCTCGTGCGGAAGCACGATGTTGAGGCCGATCGTCTCCTGCCCCTCATCGGCAGCGCCCCGATTGGCCGCCTCCATGATCGACGGACCGCCGCCCGAGCAGACGACGAACTGCTGATAGCCTTCCTCGTCGGCGCCGCAGCGGCTGGCGAGGCGGGCGAGCTCGCGCGCCACGTCATAATAACGTGACTTCGCCTTCAGCCGCTCGGCGATCGCCTCCTGCTGCGGGTTCGCCGCGGCGGCGATCAGGGCATCGGCCATATCGGGCGCCGGGATGCGCGCCGAACCGTAGAAGACGAACGTCGACCCGATCTTCGCTTCCTCGAGCAGAAGCTCGGGCTTCAGCAGCTCGAGCTGGAAACGGACCGGCCGAAGGTCGGGACGAAGGAGGAACTCCGTATCCTGGAACGCCAGCTTGTAGGAGCTACTCTCGGTCTGCGGGGTCGACGGGACATGCTCCGCTGATTTCGCCTCGACCTCGGACGTTGGGAAAATGCGCTTGGGCGGACGCGGACGATCATTCATGCCCGCCGAGTAGCGGCAAAGTGTGACGCGGTCACGATGCCGTCGTCCTCGGCGAGCCCCAGTCGATCCGCCGCGTCGCGTACATCACGCCGGCGAGCGCCGCGAAGAGCAGCAGCGAGCCGATCAGCAGCGAATAAGCTTCGAGACTGAGGAGGATATAGAGGACGGCGTAAAGGCCGACGAGCAGCCCGCCGATGAATCCCGCGCGTCTCCAGCTTCCGAGAACCGCCGCCGAATATGCGGTGTTGAGCCCGGCGATCGCCGCCGATGCGAGCACATAGGCAGGCGTAAAACCGATCACCTCGGCGAATGCCAGCACGAGCACGAAGAAGAGGATCAGCGCCGCGCCCATCAGAAGATATTCGACCGCCGATACCCGAACGCCGCCGATCACATCAAACATCAAGAGCGCGAGAAAGGTGAAGCCGATGAACAGGAAGCCGTACTTCGTCGCGCGGTTGACCTGCGAATAGAGGTCGACCGGTTGGATGAGGCTGATCTTCGCCGTCTGCGGCGCGTCGCTCGTTGATGGCGGAGACGGATCTTTGGCTGCGGCTGCGACATCACCCGTGCTCACCAGCGACCGGCCGAGCGATAGATTGCCGATGCGGTAGGCCGCCTCGAACCCGCCGCTTCCCACGCGGCGAGCGCCGGGAAGGAAATCGCCACCGAAGCTCGGACTCGCCCAGGTCGACTTCACCGTCCAGATCGAGTCCCCAGCCTGGGGCGCGAGGCTCAGCTCGGCATTGCCTCGGAAGTCATAGACGAAGTCCACCGTCAGGGGTTCGGACGCGAGCTTTCCGGCGTCGACCCAAGCGAAGAAGCCGCGGCCGCCGCTGCTTCCCGCACCTGGCTGCAAGCGAAGATTGCGGCCGTCCGCCATGACTTGCGGATTGGCGCCGAGCCCGCGCGGATCGCTCAGGGCGAAGCGGAGTTCCGCCCGGCTCATGTCCATCTGCGAGGGAACCACGCCGGTGCTGGCGAGGTCCGGCGGAAGCGCGAAGCGCGCTCGTCCCGACGTCGCCGCGTCATAGACGACCGCTTCGTAGATCGACCTCTTGCGGACTTCCGGACGAAGGCTGGTCGACAGCTGCACCGCTTCGGGCGCGAGCGTAAGTTCCTTCGTCACCTCGCTTGCGCGCGTGACGCTCTGCCCGTTCTGCAGCACCGTCTCGCTCGCCGTCGCTCGATAGGGGATGACCAGCAGCGGCCCGCCCATGATCTGTGCTGCGCCCCAGCCCGCCGTGATCGAGCTCGTCGCTTCCTGCTGCTGGGTCTGGCGATCGTAGACCAGCAGCCAGATCGAAAAGAGCGGAATGGTGAGCGCTCCGGCGACCACGATCGCGAGGAACAGCTTGAAACCCGGTGTGCGTTCGGCCTCGATCCCAAGCACGACTTCTTCTCCCCATCGATGACGGGGCGAAGCTGCCCGGCTGGGCGATGATCGTCATGAGAGAAGCGTGAGGAATCTCTGATTTGTGGTTTTGACCGACGTCAAAGCGTCGGACGTTACTGGACGTCAACGCGCGAGCGCGGACTCGGACTGACCCAAGGAGACGCTTATGAAGCTCATCATCATCGCAGCGCTCGCGCCTCCCTTGCTGACTGGGCAGTAAGACCAAGCGGACATCGTCGGGCTGTGATCAATCCCCGCGATGGAACTGCGAACAAAGCGCGCTCGTTGCCTTAAATCTATCTAAAGTAAGCCGAGGCCGGATTGTCAGACACTAATGGGAGCGGGACGAACAGCATTTTCGAACTGCTGGTTCAAAGTGTCACCGATTACGCGATCTACATGCTAGATACGGAAGGTCGGGTCAGCAGCTGGAATGCCGGCGCGGAGCGTTTCAAAGGATATTCGGCAAAGGAGATCATGGGAGAGCATTTCTCCCGGTTTTACACAGAGGAAGATCGGGAGGCCGGTGTTCCCAAGCGCGCCCTCGAAGCCGCAAAGACAGAAGGGCGGTTTGAAGCCGAAGGCTGGCGCGTAAGGAAAGACGGTACTCGTTTCTGGGCGGTGGTGATCATCGACCCGATACGAAATCAGTCGGGCGAACTGATTGGATACGCCAAAGTTACGCGCGACATGAGCGAGAGGCGGGCAATCGAGGAGCAGCTTCGCCAATCACAAAAGATGGAGGCCGTCGGACAACTAACCGGGGGCTTGGCCCATGATTTCAACAATCTGCTGACTGGCATCAGCGGTAGTCTGGAACTCGTGCAGGCGCGGATTGCACAAGGTAGAACGGCCGAGATTGATCGCTACCTCATGGCCGCCCAAGGCGCGGTAAAGCGAGCGTCAGCGCTCACCCACAGGCTACTGGCGTTCTCGAGAAGGCAAACTCTCGATCCGAAGCCAACGAATGTAAATCGGCTCTTGGCTGATTTGGAAGATCTAATCGGGCGCACGGTCGGCCCGAGCATTGAAGTCGAAGTCGTGGGCGCCAGCGGACTGTGGGCCACACTCGTTGATCCCAATCAGCTCGAAAACTCTGTCCTAAATCTCTGCATCAACGCTCGTGACGCGATGCCCGATGGCGGAAAACTCACGATAGAAACGAGCAATAAATGGATCGATGAACGCGCTGCGCGCAGTCACGACCTCCCAGTCGGGCAGTACGTTTCTCTCTGCGTGACCGATACCGGAACCGGCATGACCCCAGATGTCATTGCGAAGGCATTCGATCCATTCTTCACGACAAAGCCCATGGGTGAAGGGACCGGGCTTGGCCTCTCTATGATCTATGGATTTGCAAGGCAAACCGGCGGCCAGGTCAGGATCTATTCCGAGGTTGGTGAGGGCACGACAATGTGTCTTTATCTGCCTAGACACACTGACGAAGCGTCGCTGCCGGATGAAATTGAAAGCCAGACGAGCATCCAGCCAAGCGGCGAGGGCGAAGTGGTACTCGTCATTGACGACGAACCAACAGTCCGCATGTTAATTGCAGAGGTCCTGGCCGATCTTGGCTATGCTGTAATCGAGGCGCATGACGGGCCTGCGGGGCTGAAGGTGCTCAACTCCAATGCTAGAATTGATCTGTTGATCACAGATGTAGGCTTGCCTGGAGGCATGAACGGGAGACAGGTGGCTGATGCCGCTCGTGTCAACCGGCCTGATCTGAAGGTGCTGTTCATAACGGGCTATGCCGAGAACGCAGTCATCGGAAAGGGTCGACTTGCCGATGGCATGTACGTAGCCACGAAGCCCTTCCAAATGGAGATGCTGGCACATCGGATCCGGGAGATTATTGAGGCCTGATCGAGTGGGGGCCTTCCACCCAAAGCAGCAATTGGAGCCTAAATGGCGTCGATGTCGCGTAGCTCTTCCTCGATTGCTCCCAGACGACGTTCAATTCCGTCAACAAATGCAGCTAGCTCAAGCTCCGGCAAAGCGGGAGTTTTCCCGCTTCGATAATCACGTAATGCTCTCGTTAGATTAGCCTGGTCACGCAACAGCCGCTCTTTCGTTTGCCTTGCCACACACTTAAGTTGCGAAAACCGGCGAAACGGTTCAACCGGCGCGAAGGAACCCATCGCGGCAGATTTTGCTGAACGCTCACCAGCCGACTAGCTGCACGTTCGACACTTCAGACGATGATCAGCCGAGCCAGCTCAATCTCGCTCAGATTGGGGTAGCGGCAAAGGAGTTCGACGGCTTCGTCGCGCGGGGTGGCGGCAAACGATTGCGATTTAATTGCTTCAAGCACGGCAGCCCTGACCTCCCCCGCCACCGCCCTTGCTCTCGATCGGTTCGCTCCCCCTTTGCGCCCAGTCCGTAGTGGAGAGACCCCGTTTCGATCAATCGCATCGCGAACATTGTGACCTTTCGCGAGCGGCTAAACCGGTCACACCCCTGACACTTGATGCCGGCGTGAACGCGCCCAAATCAGTCGCATGATCGACATCCGCAAATTCGACAGCCTCGGCCATGCCGACCACGGCTGGCTCGAACGCCCGCCACCATTTCTCCTTCGCCAACTATCACGATCCCGCGCGCATGGGCTGGGGCCGGATCCGCGTCTGGAACGACGACCAGATCGCCGCGAAGAGCGGATTTCCGCCGCATCCGCACCGCGACATGGAGATCGTCACCTACGTCCGCACCGGCGCGATCACTCACCAGGATTCGATGGGCAACAAGGGCCGCACCGCGGCCGGCGACGTCCAGGTGATGAGCGCCGGCACCGGGGTCACGCACGCCGAATATAATCTCGAGGACGAGCAGACGACTTTGTTCCAGATCTGGATTGAGACCGACAAGCCGTCGGCGCCCCCCAGCTGGGGCGCGATGCCGTTCCCCAAGGATTCGCGTGAGGGCGCGTTCCAGCTTCTCGCCAGCGGAGATGCGGCGATGGAGTGCTGACCATCAACGCCGACGCGCGCGTGCTCGGAGCGACCGTGAAGGCGGGCAAGTCGATTATGATCGATGCCGACCCCGGACCGGCACCTCTATCTTGTTCCGAGCGGGCGGGTACGCGTGAACGGCGTGGAGGCGGGTCCTCGCGACGGGGTCGCCATCACCGGCGAGAACAATATCCGGATCGATGCGGAGGACGATGCCGAACTGGTGCTTGTCGACGCCCGGTAAGTCCCTCGGAGCATTAGGTTTCGTCGCCGTTCATCGATACTATGCTTGAAAGCGGCGCGAACGGAGGGCATGTGCCTGGCGCGCCCTGGAAAATCGGCGCGAATCATGCGCGAAGCGGGAGCAGATGAGGGCGGTTTTTCGCTTGTGGTACCTATTGCTGGCAGGGGCGCTTGCGCTTGCCCCAGCGATGGCGCTTGCCCAAGAAGCGCCGGCCGCCGACAGCAACACGCCCGCTGCCGACGCGATCGGCCCCAAGGCCCTCCAGAATTTCAGCCTGAACGGAACCGTGACCCGGCCCGCGGATCAGCCGCCTGCCGCCGTTCCGCCCGCCGCTTCGAAGCGTCAGCCGAAAGCTCAGGCGCAGGTCGCTCCTCCTGCGGTCGAGCCAAGTGGCTCACTGACTGACAATGCGCAGCCGCAATCGGCTGAGACGACGACGAGTGCACCTGCGCCGACGCGAACCGCCGCCGCCGATGTTCCGCCCGCAGCCGCTCCGCAAACTGCGCCGTCGACCTTGCAGCAATCGCCTCCGTCCTCATCGGTGACGGCTGCGCTTCCGACGCTCGACCCAGCCAGCGGCACGGGCAGTTCGTCAGCGCCGGCATCCACTGCTTCTTCCGACTTTGCGCCGGCCCCGGGAACCGAGCGCAAGTTCCCGATCGTTCCGTGGCTGCTGGCCGCTTTGTTGCTTGCTGCCGGCGGAGCGTTTCTGTTCTGGCGCAACCAGCGCCGGGAGGTCTTCGCGGGTGGGCCGCGGGTCGACGCTTTCGTCGCACCGGAGCCAGTGCCCGCCCCCGCTCCGCGGCCGATGCCGGCGCCTCCTCCGGCTGCCCCGAAGGCGGCGCCTCCCGCTCCAATCGGCATCGTCTCGACGAGGCTCCGGCCGTGGATCGATATCGGCTTCCACCCGACGCGCTGCATTCTCGAAGATGAGCGTGTCACGGTCGAGTTCGAGCTCGAGCTTTTCAATTCAGGAAGCGGGCCCGCCCGCGCTGTCCTGGTCGAGGCGACCTTGTTCAATGCAGGCCCCGCGCAGGAGCAGCAGATCGACGGCTTCTTCGCGAAACCGGTCGGCGAGGGCGAGCGCATTACCGTGATTCCGCCGCTGAAGCGTGTCGGAATTCGTACACAGGTCTCCGCTCCCCGGACTCAGATCCAGGCCTATGAGCTCGGCGGGCGTGAGGTGTTTGTCCCGATCATCGCCTTCAACTCGCTTTACAACTGGGGCGGCGGGGAAGGTCAGACCTCGGTGGGCTATCTCCTCGGCAAGGATACGAAGGGCGAGAAGCTCGCACCCTTCCGCCTCGACCTCGGACCGCGGATCTTCCGCGGGCTCGCCGCCCACCTGTTGCCGTCGGCCGTTCGCAACTAGCATTATTCGGCGGGCATTGCCGCCGGCGCCTCGTTCCTGCCCCCAAGCAGCCGGACCAGCTGGGCAAGGAAGATCAGTACGCCGAGCAGCCAAAGCATCGCGCCGACGATCGCGAGGCCAGGCGAATTGCGAAGCACCGCAAGGCCTATTCCGATTGGAAGCAGCACCGAACCCGTTGCGGAAACGATGAAATGCAGGCCCGCGAGCTTCGTCGATGCGAGCTGCGGGTAAGCTCGGTAGGTGAGCCCGAACAGCGCCAGCGACGCCCAGCCCGCGAGATTGAGGTGCGCGTGCACCGGCGTGAGCTGGAAGTCCTGTTTCATCCCCATCGACGATTCCAAGCACCGCACCGCAAATCAGCAGCACCGTGGCAAGCAGCAGGAAATAGACGTCGATGCGTTTCATTGGCCCCTCCCTCTGAAAGGAGGAGTTCGCACCGGATGCGGCGTTTGCTCAAGTCAATTTTGAGAAGTGCTAGAGAACCGCCGAATTATAGCTGTGCCAGGCGAGAATGGCGGCAGCGCCGCGATACGGCCGCCACGCTTCCGCAATCTCGCGAAGCTGCTTCTCGCTGGGTTTGTCCTTGAGGCCCATCAATCGGCCGAGCTCAACCAATACTGCGAGATCGCCGGCCGGGAAAACGTCCGCCCGCCCTTCCGCGAAGAGCAGATAGATTTCCGCGGACCAGCGGCCGATGCCCTTGATGCGGGTGAGTAGGCTAATTGCTTCCTCGTCATCGCCGGGAAGGCTCGCAAGGTCGAGCTCGCCCGAAATCACCAGCTCGGCGAGGCTTCGGATATAACCTGATTTCTGGCGGGACATGCCCGCGGCGCGAAGCTCCTCATCACTTGCGGCAAGGAGAAGCTGGAGATCGGGCGGCGAGCCGAAGGCCGCTTCGAGCTTCGCCCACATCGAACGTGCAGCGGCGACGCTGACCTGCTGGCCGACGATCGTTCGCAGCAGCGTTTGCGCACCCGGTGCACTAGTGCGCGGATCGGGAACTCCATATCGTTCGACCACGGCCGCGAAGGCCGGCTCGCGAGCGGCGAGTTCCTCGACATGCTTGCGGATGCTGTTTTTCGACCGAACCATCAGGCGACCGTCGCCGCATAAAGCGCGACTGCGGCGGCATTCGAGACATTAAGGCTCTCGATCGCATCGCTGATCGGAAGGCGAGCGATCGCGTCGCAATGCTCACGGGTGTTTGGCCGCATCCCTGCACCTTCAGCGCCTAGCACCAGCGCCACGCGCGACGGGCCGAGTGCGTCCTTGAGATCGGTTTCCGCGTCGCCGGCAAGTCCGATTCGCCAAAATCCCGCCTCGCCAATCTCCTCAAGCGCTCGGGCAAGATTGACGACGCGTACCCACGGCACGCGCTCGAGGGCCCCGGAAGCGGCCTTTGCGAGGACTCCGCCCTCCGGCGGCGAGTGGCGATCCTGAGTGACGATCCCGATCGCCCCGAAGGCAGCGGCCGAGCGAAGGATCGCACCGACGTTATGCGGGTCGGTGACCTGGTCGAGGACGAGCAGCACGGCTCCCTCGGGCGCGTCCGTGATGAGTTCGTCGAGCCACGCGGTCTCTAACGGCTCGACCTCGATCACCACGCCCTGGTGAGGCGTATCGTGCGGAACGAGACGGCCAAGGTCGGGCGCCTCGGCAAGGATCACCGCAACGTCGACCGGAAATTGCATGAAGGCGGCGGCTTCCCGCGTCGCCCAGGCTCGAAGGATCTTTCGCTCGGGATTGTCGAGCGCTGCCGCAACCGGATGCTTCCCCCACAGCCGCGGCCTGGTGGTGCTCCCGTGGCTCTGGTGTGATTTCTTGCGGCGCGACATGCGTCACCGCTTAGCCGCGGCGACGACCAAGTCCAGCGCCGGTGCTCAGCTTCGAGCGACCGAATGCCGCTCTTCCATCCTCCGCCGATCACTCCGCCAAGTGCCGACCGCGAGGATGATAAGGATCGGATAGGCCCAGAATCGGAGCGCAGCCGCATAGGCGAGCGGCAGCAGGTGCGAATCGATCAGCTTGAAGACGTGGCCCAAGCTCGTCGTGAGTTGCAGACCGCTGACCCACAAGGGCCAGAACCGTTCGGAAATGAGCGCCGCATAAGTGAACGCAAGGAACGCGATGATATCGATGACGAATACGCTCGTTTCGACGGATGAATAGGTCGACGACCTCAGCGCAAGCGTCGCGAGGTCGCCAACCAGGAATACGAACCCGACGATCCGCGCATCGGCTTTGCCCCGAAACATGGCATAGCCACAGACGCCGTACATCAGCGTGCGATAGATGATGACGCGATCCATCGAGACACGACCGGACACGCCGCAGCGTGTCCGGTCAATACCTCAGGCGACCACTCGGAGCGCCGCTGCCGCGCTTGCTGGCGGGCAATCGCCGTCATCCCCGATCGAGACGGCACGAAGGCCGGGTACCTTGCCCTTTGCATCGGCGAGTGCGGCATGGCAGCCCACGATTGCTCCGCGCGTGGCGACGAGGCCGCTGACGGCCGCTGCAAGCTGCTCAAGGGTAGGGTGCACCGCTGCAAATCCAACTCCGGCGAGAGAGTTCGCGCGCATGATTCGCGCGTGAAGCTCGGCGATTTCAATCAGCGCGGCGTCGATCGTATCTTCAACCGCACGAACCTGCGTGGCGACTTCGTGTGCGGCGCTTTCAATCTGATGCTTGCGCATATGACTGCTCCTTTCCGCGCGACAGGAATCGCGCAGACCTGGCTGCCGGAGTGATTTGCCTGTCGGTCCCAGCTAGCCCTTGAGAAGCCTTGCGAGGCTCTCGAGCCCGGCGAGATACATGCCCGCCGAAAACGCCGCTCCGATCGAGATTGCCACGATCCAGAACAGCCTCTGGCCGACACTCATCTCATTCCGGGGGTTGCTCCTCGTTGCGAACGGCGGTTGCAGGGAAGGCCAGAATGACGCTGGCCTCTGCTCGGTAATGAAACCGGGCCCTCCGACCTCCCCTGCGCGGCCAGCGTGCCGAATCTGATTGCTGACCGCAGCGTCTGGGTGGTCTGTTGGTTGATCTGCCTCAATGTACGGCGATTGATGTATCAAACGCTGATATCGCTCGGAGTGCTGGGCGACGATCCGCGCGGCCTGCGACCGCCGCTCGACGCCGAGGATCTGCAGCGATTGTCGAATGCGTTGGTCGACGGTGTGTGGGGAGATTCCCAGCTGTGCCGCGATCTCCTTCGAGCTGAGGTGCTGGTCGACCAGGCGCAGGCATTCGAGTTGCCCGCTCGTCAAGCGCGCGACGCGCGCGGCGATGTCCTCATCCGCCGGCTGGCGTGAAACGTACCCTTCAGTGTTCGGCAACCCCTCCGAGTCCTCCGAGCCAGTCCCCACCTCTCGCAGCACAATTACTCCCGAGCCGCGACCTCCGGATCGACCCTTAGGTCATCCGCGAGGGTTTCGCCAGAATTTCAACAGATTTCAGCCGAAATGGACTCGAATTCGATGAACTTTAGTTAGTATGAATCGTGTGAAGCAGGCGCGCAAAGGCCAGCTTTGAGTGCCAAGCACTACGCTTGCTCGAAGCTTGCGAAACCGACGATCGGGATTCGCTATTGCTGCACCTGCACCGCCGCCTGCCCGTTAGAAGGGTGGGGGACGGTGACGTAGACGACGGTATCGCCCTCATAGACAAGTCACCCACCGGGGGCGTCTTCCCGAAGGCGCTTGGCGGCCGCGCATGAAGCGACGCGCTTAACGCGACCATGGCTTCCTGCAATTCCTTGATCCGTCCAGTCGAGGGCCGGTCGAGATCGATCACGAGAATCATCGACATCGCAAAAAGCAGCAGGAGGAAGGCTGCGATCTCACGACCGCGTCGGCCGGACATGACGAAACCGAATACTCCCGCCGCGACGATCTCGTAGATGAAAAGGATCGCGTAAACCTGGGTCGGCACATGCGCGCGCCGTCCTTCCTTGCGCGCGGCGTCCATTTCCTCGAGGCCGTTCATCGTGTCGACGAAACTGCTCGAGAAATCGAGCGACTTGATCGTTGGAAACGCGGCGAGAGTCTCGGCCCAAAGATCGGTCAGGAATTGCTCATTCTTCGCAAGGAGCATCTTCTGTTCCGTGCCGGGCTCCACGTTGCCTAAGGCAATTTTGTTATCTGTATATTCAACGAGCAGGCTGCTCATTTTCGTGCGGTACGGTTCACCGAGGATTTGGGTCTTGAGATAGGCCGACTGAATTGCCTGCGCCTCTTGAAGAACGGCGTCGCGTCGTTCGTCGAACCGGTCGATCGCGAGCGAGAAAGTGAAGCCGATCAGAAGCGCGAGCAGCCCACTAACGGCCGACAGGATGTAGCCCTCCTGGTCGGACGGTGCGCCCTCGTCTCCCCGACGGTGGCGAAGCTGCCATCCGAGCAGCGCGGCGGCGATCAGGGCTGCAACCAAGACAGCCGACACGAGCCACAATGGCGCATAGATCAGCAGCCGGGCGAACAGTGCCAACATCCGTTCAGCATCCACCCATTTGAACGGTCTTCTTCACGCAAAAATTGCCGCTGACGCCGTCGGGGATTTTCCTTTGTGAATGTTCAGAAGGATCTTCCACGTGAGGTGGCTGCTTACGCTCGGTCGGTCTCGAATTTGGTGGTCTGACCCATCATGTTCCGGCACTCGAGATCGCTGCGGCTGGGCCGCGTTCAACAGCGATGCGCTTCGTCATCCACTTGGCGTAGATCGCCGACACGACGATGCTCGTCAGAAGGAAGAGGATGATCGCGAGAGCCACTCGCTGATCCTCGAAATGCTTGCGCGCAATGAGGAGCGCGATCCCGGGGTGACGAGTCGAAGCCGCCTGCGCAAGCGCAAAGCGCCTGTTGACGTCGGAGCCGCCTAGCCAGTGGCCGGCCACAATTCCTGCAACGACGGTCAGGACGATAACGGCGAGGGAGCCGTCTCCGATGAGGGACAGCGTGGCGCCGCCCGAGCGATAGATGATCAGGACAACGATCGGCAGCAGGCAGATGAGCGCGATTCGCGCCAACAACGTTCCGACCCGCTCGTTCGAGCGTCCCGTCTTCTTCAGCCAGGTCCCGATCATCACGCCCGCGACGAGTGGAAGCGCTACGAAGATGACGATGAAGCGCGCGATCGTCGGGATCGGCGCGGAAACATCGCGGCCTACGAGCATTCCAAGAAGTCCGAATGTCGCCGGCACGATCAGGATCGAAGCGGCCATGAGAGCGGCATAAGTGCCGATCACATAGGCCCGGTCTGCGCCTGTCTTCAGCATCTTGCCGACGACGAAAGGGGCAAGCGGGGAAACCGCCATGATCACGATGCCCGCCTCAGTCAGCTTATCGACCGACAAAGCAAGGCAGAGGAGCACGGCGGAGGCGGGGACGACGATGTTAACGGCGATGAATCCGCGCACGAACAGGGATGGCCGCTTTGCGACATAAGCAAGATCCGACGAACTGCTTTGAACGCCGACGGCAAAGATCAGCAGCAGCAGGCTCCCCTGCACGAAAAGCTGGACGGCGGCCTGCATCCTTACCGCTCCACCAAACGGCAACTCGACCGAAGCGGTAGTGGGGTCGGTTGGTTGGCCATGGGCGCAATTAGCTACCGCAGGCTATGTAGGCCCATCCGGAGATTCACTGAGAAGCGTTGAAAGTCTCGACCCTGTTGTTGGGTGATCGTGGAGAGGGCTTCCTTCCAACCCTTAAGGGGGAATTTAGGAAGGAGAGCAGTTGTTACCCCATTAGATACTCCACTGCGACCGCGCGCCAGCGTGCGCGAGCCCCCGATTATCGATTGTGCTTGAACGGCGACGCGTCCTTGGTTTTCGTCGACAGCTGACCACACCGCAACAGGCAGCGGATAGTCTAGGCCGTGGTCGGAATCACCCCAGAGGCCGCAACAGCATTCGTGATGTTCGACACGACCCTCCGCGCGACCGTCATTGGCTTGTCGAGCAACGACGATGCTGAATTGCGATCGCGGCGTCCGGCAGTTTTCAGACGAGCTGTAAACCAGCTTCCCCCGGAAGAGCCCAGCGCACGTGAGCGCTGGCCAGCGCTCCTCCGATCTCCAACTGCACTATCGCAGCGATCGGAAGCGTGTCCTCGCATTCGACACGGCAACCGTCGGGTGAAACGTCGACCACTGTTATCGGAACGACGCGGCCTCTCGACAGCACCACAGTACCCGTAAACGCGCTGGGCTTGCGTCGGGCGCGGCTTGTCCAATTGGCGGGGCCATCGTCATCTCGCTGGGAGCAATAGGTGATCGCCATGAAATGAATGTTAAGCGAAGTCCGGAATGGTTGGAAATCGGACATTCCGGTGGTGTAATCTTGGGCACAAGGGCGGCTGATTAGAGTTGGATCTTTTTGGAGGCACTATAACTCGTGAGCTCATAGGTGGCTTCCCGGCAGCGAATGATCGCGAGCAGATGGGCCGGTTTCTCCGCCACGCATTCCCGCTCGGCCTAGGATCCTTCAAAGAGTTGCTTGGCAGCCTCGAAGACCAGGAAAAGGCGAAAACTCCGCTCCACCACTGAGTGGTGAGCAATGGGTGGAAAGTCTGCGCCCCACCTAGGAACGATTGGGACAAGGGGGCTGAGGCTTGGACAGCCACCTGATGATGGCTCCCGGCTCCAGCGGCCCCGGGCCAGGCGCTGCTGCCAGGATCGGCGTGCTTCCATCCGGCTGTTTGGCGCCGACACGGTTGCGAAACACGCCCTGCACGATCGCGCGGCGACGGCTATCCTTAATCGTTACCCCAGGCCATTCCGCCCAATGGACATAGATCGCCGCATGTTCAGCTGCGCGGCAAT
Organism: uncultured Alphaproteobacteria bacterium; assembly: GCA_963738825.1. Taxonomy (GTDB): domain Bacteria; phylum Pseudomonadota; class Alphaproteobacteria; order Sphingomonadales; family Sphingomonadaceae; genus Sphingomicrobium. Next base: position 142,192 of record CAVTYB010000005.1, read on the forward strand.
AGGTCCCATAGTCCTGATATAGACCGAAGGCGCCGTCTTCCCACACCACCAGTCCCACCACCTCGACTGCGCGCCCGTCCCAAGCTGCCGGAGAGGCCGCAATGCTCGCGGGATTGACCTTGGCTATGCCCGCCCTCGTCGGCGGCGCCGTCGCGCACGCGGCAAGAAGGAAAGCTACGGAGGTGATGCCTAGCGAATGAAATGAAAATCCGGAGAATCCGCCATCGGCTTTGAGACGTATCGGCATTGGCGCACTCCTCCGGGTGGAATGCCTCGCGTCAGGCAAATGTTCCGCAGGCGGTCCGAGCGGACACCATCGCGCGCAATGGCGGGAATGGGCGGAAAGCGGACATTCAACTTGGCGCCCAAATGATACCGCCACGCTATGGCCCTTGCCAAAAGCCGCCCCAACACCATGTCTGACGGCAGCGCGCCGATCTGCCTGAGCACGTTGCGCCTGAGAGATAGCAGCTCCCGCTCGATCAGGAGTGCGCTATGTCGAACCCAATTTTCCACTTACCAGACGCGCCGAGTGACGTGAGCATACGTCTGCTCAGTCTCAGCCTCCGGTCGGATTGCGAGAGCAAAGGAGTGAGCGACAAGAACTACGCTCATCGCTCGCGGGTGATCCGGCAGCAGACCGAGCTGCTTGCTCGGCGCGGCTTGTCTCTGCCTAGTGGCCAACACAAGCCTTTCACGATCTTTCGATCCGCCGCCGAAGAGCTTGCCACGAAAGCTGCCTACGATGTCATGGACAACGAAGGGGCACAGGTCACGTCAACGGATTGACGGCCGGCGAGCGCCAAGTCCCGCGTGGGTTGAGCGAACATCTAGCGGGCACAAGCTGATCAGCACCTCCCAGGCGGGAGGAGCACGACGCTACGCCGCTGAATGACTGACGCAGCAATGCGCCGGGATGGTTTGATTCCAACGAAGAGCAGGATTCAGCACGTATTCGGTTGAGCAGTACGGACACAAAAGGTCCGTCTGCTCCCCCATGTTCAGATAGACATGCGGATGATCGTGAGGCGGCATCACACCCATGCAATGAAAGGCTGCAACTCCGATCTGGATGCTCTTCACCCCGAGCTCGTTGAAGAACAAGGGTGTTTCATGTGGGGAGTCGGGTCCATTCCCCTCTGCTAGAGGGCCATGCCTTCCAACCCGAACGTCTGCATGTGCGTATTGCTGCAAGTGGGAGCAGCGATCCTCCGCCCTGGTGGTTAGCTGGCGCTCCTTCTTGATGGTGGATGCGTCGGGAGGGGTGGGGAGAGGCCAGCCCGCCTGGGCGTCAGCCGTAGACCCGAGTTTGCGGATGACGGCCTCCGCGCTGACAATTTCAGTAAAACCAAACATAGTTCTTGTCCTCGCTAAAAGATCATCAAGCATCTACGTAAGTATTTTCGAAGAAGATTACTATGTAACAGGAGCTAGATAACTACGATGAGTTACACCCGTGGAGCATTTATATTTTGCAGATCGCATTGATTAACCGATTATCTACGCTTATCTCCTGGTTGCTACCAGTCGCAATCGACGGTTTTGGGCGCTAAGCCGCACCTCTCTCCATCTTTGACGTCTCCTAGCGGCAGAGCGCCATTTCGGCGCATGCCAACAAAGGAACTCACCATGAAGTATTTTGGAACCGTCAGCTCGTTCGACACCAATAAGGGCCACGGCGAGATCAAGCCGGAAACAGGTGGCGACATGCTGCGCTTTGAGCGCGGCGCCCTGTCATCGGAGAATAAGGCCGTCCCGACCGTCGGTCAGCGGCTCTCCTACGATGTAGGCACCAACGACGAGCGTCAGCCCTGCGCGTTGAACCTGCAGACGATCTAATAAGGACTCGGGCGGAGGCGATGTTCGCCTCCGCTCTACCTCTTCAATTCCCGTTGCTGCGACATCTCAATCTGCTGCCGACCCAGTCCCCCAAGCGGGGACCCAAGGAGAAATTCAATGCGACCGATTTACATTACAATGGCAGCCGTCGCCGGACTTTCCGTGGCCGCGCCTGCCTCCGCACAGTGGGCCCACGAACCTACTTACAGCAATACACCGGCCGCGCCTGAACCTGTGGAGTGGAGCCATAGCCGCACCTACAGCCACCAACTCCAGCTTCAGATTGATGCGGGCGTCAGCCGGGGCACGATCTCAAGGCGTGAAAGCATCGGCCTTCGCGAGGAACTGAGCCGACTGGTGCGCCTCGAGCGACGATTTAGCCCGAATGGGATAAGCGGCCGCGAGCACGCCGAGCTACTGCGGCGCAGCACTGCCCTCGACAAGGACATCCGTGAATTCGAGCCGGCTCCATAACCGCATGGGAAATGAAACGGCGAATTGGGAAAGTGGGAGTGTCAATGGCCATTGGGTGCCAGACGCTCGGTTCGCAGGGTTGCAGCCCGGCGATCGTTTCAACGGCGACGCGAGGATTGGCCAGCACGCGGGATCTCGTATCGTGAGCCTGCCAGTGGAGTATCGAGGCCAGTATGTGGATGATGCTCAGGTCTACTACGGTTATGACAATGGCCGGGTCTACCAGATCGACCGTCAGTCACAGATGATCCTGGCCCTGCTCGACATGGCGCGCTGACAAAGTTAGTTCGTCACGCGGAAAGGCGCCCGGCTTCGGCTGGGCGCTTTTTTTTGTGAACGTTGTAGGTCGCCTACGCAGCCTTTGGCAAACGGGACTCGAAGGTGGCTTTTGTCACTGCGACAGCCATACCCTTGTTCGATGACGTTTCCGAGACCTGAGCCTTTAGCTGCTTCGCTAAGGCAGCGACGAGAGCGGTGCCCAACCCGGTCGAAGCGCTCGCTCGTCAGTTTCCTGACGACCTGAGCCGTTATCCGCGACCGTCAACTTCCAGTCTGACTTTGCCATCTCGAATGTCACTCTGATGCGCGCTGATGAACGCGCCACTGGAAAAGCATATTTGACCGCGTTGATGATGAGTTCGGTGACGATCAGACCGATGCTCACCGCATGGCTGGTGGGGAGGACACCGGGATCCGCACTCACGGTGATCTCGACGTGCCGACGTGGGTCGACCATCGACGAGGCGAGGCCAGAGCTCAACTTCGTGAGATACGGTCCCATCTCGATCTGCTCGATACCGTCAGAGGCGTGCAGGTGGCTCTGCACCGCTGCCACTGACATGACCCTCTGGTGCGCGGCACGAAGCTCGTTCTTGGTTTCTTCGGATGTAACTGCTCCCGCTTTCAGCAAGAGGATGCTGGCGATGATCTGGAGGCTGTTGGCAATTCGATGCCGCATTTCGCGCAGAAGCGTTCTTTGCTGCTCAAGCAGCTCCTCGGTGTGCTCCAGCAATTGCTGCTTTCTCTTGTTCGGCGACGCGGCGCTCCGTGATGTCCTTGATGGCAACGAGCACCATCCGTCCCAGCTCCGCTTTCATCGCGGATAGGCAGGGCGTTCAGATGGAGAGTGCGCTTGCCGAGCCTGGCAAACACGCGCTCGAACTCGAAGCCCTCAATGCTCGTCCGATCGTCAACTACCGCAGTAAGCAGCTGGCGCAGGCCAGGAATGTCCCATTGTCCGTCAGACAGCTCAAACATTGAGCGGCCGTGAGCCTTTGCGGGGTTTTCGCCGAAGACCTCATAGAAGCACCGGCTGCCAGCGAGCAGCATGGAATGTGTCGTCCAGCACGAGGAACGGCTCAGGCAAGGTATCGACGATCGCCAGCGCAAGGGCCTGCGCCTCGGCCAAGTCGTGAAAGCTGCTTCATCGATTTGCTCCATTCGGCGGGAGCTTCGCATGTCTCTCAGCCACCGGCGCGCCTGCGATTCTCCGGTGGTCCGCGCACCGTACACCGTTCGGCGACAAAGCTAACATAAATAAAGTTGGGCCGTTCGCCGCTACGGCGAGTTTAGCTATCAGCACCGGCGCGTCCGAGCACCGCTGCTAGCGTGCAATAGCACTCCTCGTCCTCGGCGGAGCGCCGCATGCACGCCTTAATCATCGAGGACGACAACCTGATCGCCATCGCGATCGAGGAAGTTCTTCGGGAGTGCGGCTTCACTTCGTTTCATTTCGCAGTGTCACTCGATGAGGCAGTCGCCGCGGCTCGAGAAAGGTGCCCGCGATTGATCACGGCAGACGTGGAATTGAAGCCTGGTTCGGGGATCGACTCGGTCCAGACCATCTGCTCGGACAACCCGATACCCGTTATCTTCATCACGGCGCGAGCGGACGCGGCGCGCTCACGAATGCCCCCCGTCCTGAGCAAACCTTTCCGCATCAGCGACGTTGAGTCCGCCGTGCGTGAGGTCATGGGCAAATAGAAGCTGCATTTGGCCGGCGCTACGGAGAGATCCACCCCACGATGGCCACGACGGCGGCCACGATGCTCGTGCCGAGCGCCACCATCAGCAAGTTTATCGCAAGCGCAGCCGGCGCCACATTTGCAGCTCGCAGCCCACCGAGGCGCTGTAGCAGCGGTCCCCGCAGCCAACTCAGCCAAATTGCAAAGGAGATCACCACCAGAAGCGCCGCGGCGAAAGCGAGAATTTCTGCCACCTCAGGCATCGAAGCGCGCCTTGCCGTAGTTGGAAGCGCCGCCGGCATAGATCGCCGGCGGCAGCGCATTAGCGAGATCAATCGCCTCAGTCTCAGGTGAGAGAGCTTTCAAACAATAACGACCAGCAAGATCATAGTGGATGAGCCGAGCCTCGGCACTTACTGCATTTTGAGCTGCCTTGAGCGAAGCCCTCTTGCGGCTGAGCCAATATCCCTTTTCCATAATCCATCTCCTGCGAGCGAGAGCACAAGGGGTCTCTCTGTCACAGGGCGCTCGGTTGCGATCTCAGGTGATGAGCTGTTGTACCAGCGTCCGGATGAATGGCTCGTGACGGTTCTGTGTCTTATGTCTGGAATGGGTTGCCCGTTTGCAATCGGCAGCACAAAGCACCATCAAGCGCCTCACTTTGAGGGACGCTTATGTCTGCGACAAGGCACTCCGTTCTTGCGCTGATCTTTGGCTTGGCTCTTCTCGCCGGTGCGCCGGGCCAAGCAACGCTGAACGAGAGGGTCGTCGTATCGAACGTCCGCGGCCCTGAAGGACCGCTTTTTCTCGACGGCAATCTCTATTTCGTGGGCTGGGTTTCCGGAACGCTCTCGAAGTGGGATGGTCACGCGGTTACGGTTCTGAACAATGCCCCAAAATGTGGCCACAATGGACTTGCGCTAACGAAACAACGAACCTTCCTTCTCGCATGCACCGATGAGCAAGGGGCCATCCTCGAGCTCGATGTGACGGGCAAGGAGCTGCGCCGGTGGACCGCCGACCAAAAGGGGCAGCCTTTTGACGGTGGCATCAACGACATTGTGGTCGCCGACAATGGCGGAGCTTATGCGACGGTCTTTGGACCGTACGAAGGTGACCCTACGGCTGTCGCCGGACGGGTCGTCTACCGTGCTCCCGGTAGCGACGCGTGGGTCGAGGTCGCACGGGACCTCAATTATGCGAATGGGGTCGCAGTGTCGCGTGACCAGAAGACTCTCTACGTCGACGAGACAGTCGGCAATTGCATCCTGAAGTTCAGCATTGAGCGGGACGGGAGCCTCAGCCATCGATCCAACTTTGCTCTCCTGAACCTGCTCGTTCCCAATCGCGTGGAGAATTGGTGGCTCGGCCCGGATAGCCTCAAGATCGACAGCAAAGGCGACCTTTATGTCGCTCAATGGTTCGGCGCGAAGGTTCTGAAGATTTCCCCCGCTGGCAAGCTGCTGCACGTTTTCAATATCCGGGCGGGCACAGGAACGACGAACGTTGCGCTCGGGGCCGGCGAAAAGGAACTTTACGTGTCAGTCGTGAAAGACGCGAGTGATCCAAACGCGGTCGGGAGCATCGTGAGGATTCCCAATCGCTTCTAGCCGCTGGCGCTAACGTCAGCTCTCCAACCAGACCTGCCGCCGCGGAAGGATCCTGACCACGAGCTTATCTAGCTTGTGACAAGCCGCGTGGGCCCTTAGGCATCCGTGTGAACGTGTGCGCCGCAGCCGTCGCAGTATGTCTTCGCGTTTATTATCGTGAACCCCTCCGAAACGCCGATTAGCACTGTCTCTAGCTGCATGGTGGCAGCATGAGTGGGGTTCTCGTTTTCCTCATATGTCGCATGCCCCTTGGCGCCGCAGACGCATTAAATCTTGCCGCCGAACTGCTCTCTCTTTGCCATATCGCCTCCATGCAGTGCGCTAAGCATAGCATGGGCAACGCCATGTGCGGCCGCGATTGTCGCGCGCGGGTGGTGACATGGTCGCTTTCGCAGTGAGCGCCCCTGCAAGGCCTTGCCGCCCCTGCGGTGGGAAGTCTTCTTTCGGGCAATTCATCGAAACCTGTGCGCTCGCAGTAGCAATAGCTTAGCGCAGCGGCTGGCGGACAAGTAGCGCGATAGCGTCCGGCTTCCACTCAAAGGGAACATTAGACCCCGATGATCTGGCCGCGAGGCCGGTTTGGCTAGCCGCCGGACTCGCGGTCCGGCAACGATCAGCGACAAAGACGAGAAGCTGAAGGTTATTCACGCCCCCTACGTTAAGCTGTCGATGCCGAAATAAGCTGCGGCTCAATACGCAACGACGCCGTTCGGCGCGCTTCATTTGAGCGAGCGACTGGTCGGTCAACGAGCCGCCCTAGCTGTCAGGCGATCGCCATTCCGGAGCGGCGCGATTGCGTTTCAATTCGTGATCGTCTCTGCTTTGGTCGCGAACTTCTCGTTCCGGCGTTGAGCTGGCATCAGAACTTCGACTTCGGCCCAATTTTCGCGTTGTCAGCCGCCAAGTTAATGGCAGCACTCCACCCATTGCTGCCATTCTGCCAGAGTCATGAGTGAAGAGCGGAGCCAAGCGGCCGAAGTCGAGAATGGTGGAAAGCTGTGTATTGAGACTGGCATTTCTCTCGCCCGATGTTGTTCAGGCGATCATCACTTGCCGGCAATCGGTGTGGATGGACGCCGCGCCCTTTGCACATCCGGCGCCATCGCACCTGACTGGGAACAGCAGAAGCAATGTCTATTGCGCGGGCGGCCGCCTACATTGTCTGAGCAGTCCTACAGGCAGCGCGAGCGAGTCTGCTTGACGCGTTCTCCAAACAAGCCGACAGCGCATTGGCACTCAATGAGCGAGAGTGCCAATCGCTTCGCTGGCGCGGGCCCCCGTAACAATCTGCTTCATCCCGCCCGTCTGGAGGCTAGAATTATGGCATTTCGTCCACTGCATGACCGCGTGCTGATCCGTCGGGTCGAGGCGACTGAGAAGACCGCCGGGGGGATAATCATTCCCGACACGGTCCAGGAAAAACCGCAGGAGGGCGACGTCGTCGCCGTCGGCGGAGGCTCCAAGTCGGAGGAAGGCAAGATTACCCCTCTCGACGTCAAGGCCGGTGACCGAATCCTGTTCGGCAAGTGGGCCGGCACCGAGGTGAAGATCGACGGTGAGGACCTCATCATCATGAAGGAAAGCGACATCCTCGGGATCGTCGGCTGACGCGAGACCCTCCAACATATTTTGCGGATCAGAGATCCGCTCAACCCAATTAAGGAATTTTTGAGCATGGCAGGCAAAGACGTAAGGTTCTCGCGCGACGCGCGCGAAGGAATTACTC
>CAVTYB010000006.1:0-327868 GCA_963738825.1 uncultured Alphaproteobacteria bacterium
GCCACCCGAACAATCGCATCGTTTTGCCCTCCTTCGACTATGCATAGCCACAAGTGGCACCAGGATTGGAACATGCTTTGATGACCTCAACGACAATACCTCGGGCATTAGTTGAATGGCCGACCGTCGGAGTATTGGCTGCAACATTCATGCCCGACCAAAAACGATGTAATCCCCGATCAGCCCGACGTCGTAAGGTTTGAGTTCCGAGCATTTCTTATCACCCATGGCTCCGAAGACGCCCGGTGGATTGTACGGTGCTTTGGGTGGTGTTGCCGCTGGTGCTGCTGCGAACGCTAACGCTAACGCGATCATTACACGCACTCCTGACTTGTCGAGCTACGTCAACAATAGCAGGAGAGGCCCGAGAGACTAGCCGTGGGCCTCGCCCATCAGCTCATTTCTTTTCTTTGACCCACTCGACCTTGCCGGGATGCTTCTCGGCCCAGTCCTTCTTCGTAACCTAACTCCCCGGTATCAACGTGGTGGGGCTGCTCCTTATTCCAGTCGTGCTTCTTGGGCATTTCTTGGTTCCTCTGTTGCTTGCGGTTCCGTACTCCGCAAGGTCCGTAAATGGGTCGCCACTCGAACCATTCAAGTTGTTGCGCTCGGTTAAATGTTCACCAAGTGTTCCGGTACTCTGCGACCTGAGCCTGATGTGCTTACGCGAGGCGGCAACTCGGACTGATTTGAAGCTGGTTTCCCCCCTGCGGTGCCTCGGTTAGCCCTCTGAAGACGGCCATGCTGTTGAGTGGTTGCCGTTCCACTAGGGTAAACTCCTGCGGAACAAGGAGCGGACAAATATTTTGCGTTCCAATAGAGTTGACAGCAGAATTATGGAACACTATCCGGGCAAGGTTTAGAGCCTATTGGAACAGGAGCAAGTAATGTCGAGCGTCATCGGTTATGCCCGCGTCAGCACCACAGATCAGGATTGCGCCATTCAGGTAGCCACATTGGAAGCCTAGGGTGCCACCCCATTCGCAGCGAACAGGTGAGCGGCACAAGTCGGGAAGGTCGCAAGGAGCTGGACGCCGTGCTGTCGTTCATGCGGCAGGGCGATACTCTCGTCGTCACCCGGATAGATCGCCTCGCCCGCTCCGTGGCGGACCTTGAGGCCATCGTGAAGGAACTGAAAGCCAAGGGCGCTTTCCTGCGCTGCATCGAACAGCCCGTGGATACCGCCACGGGCAGCGGGCAAAGCGTTCCTCCAGATGCTCGGAGTATTCGCTGAGTTTGAGACTGCACTGCGCCGGGAACGGCAGATGGAAGGCATTGCGAAGGCGAAGACTGCCGGGGCGTACAAAGGCCGCCAGCCGTCCGTCCCAGTTGAGGAAGGTCAAGCGGCTAGCCAGCGACGGGGTGAGGCCCTCGGAGATCGCAACGCGGCTCAAGGTCGGTCGCACGTCAGTTTATCGGGCGCTCGGAATGGTGAAATGACCGGCAGGACGTTTAGTCCACTGAATTGGTACCGTCATGCACAGGAACCCTGTGGCGCTGATTTGGGACCGTCCTCCACTAGAGACGCTTCCCCTTCGATTGATCTAGCGTGGCCGCAGCGGTCATTCCTGCTCCTGAGCCTACCACAACGGCGGTGGCGGGCTGGCTGCGCTAGGTCATTCCAAGGGAAGCTCTGCCCGTGCAATCGCGGGGACCATCTATCGTAATTCATTGGAGAGAACCCATCCCGTGACTCGAACCAGAACCAGAACCAAAGGAGCGAATGAAACACGGTGAATACCACCGAGGCGGTAGCCTCAGCCGCATTACAGGCCCCGCACGATAGGCCGAACGACGATCACCCGCGGGATACCATTCCGACCGACAAGGCGAGGATAGCCCGAGCGAGGATGAAAGCGCTGGTCGTCCTCGACAATCTCATGGCCAGCGACCCCGATTTTGAGGGAATAGACCTCACCACCGACAAGCTGTTCGCCTACGTGAAGCCACCGAAGGAATACTACCGTTCGGTCGTGACCCTCGGGATTGGCTTGTTTCAGCTACCGGCCATGCGGGAACTATCCTCGGCCGGACTGAAGCAGTGGCTTCAAGATCGGCTGAAGGCCACCGGGTACTCTGTCCCCAAGAACTGCTGTAACAAGCCGCTGTTCGATTGGCAGCTATCCGAGATTGCGAAAGCCACAGGCGTCCCGTTCGACCACCGCCGGGTAAACAGCCTGTGCAAGTTTCAGGCGTATGCCGATGCCCGGGCCGCAGGCGACCGATGCGGCACCTTTCAAGCTGCGGGCTTCTACAGCAACGAGGCTGTCGCGTTCGTCGAAGGCTGCAAGCCCGGAAAGCACCGGGTATTCCAGAACTCACCGGATACCCGGTTCAAGCGGAACGGGCAAAGATCGCACTTCCGACTTTCAAAGCGATGGTCGAGGAGTAGCCGCTCCCCATACTCTCTAGAGAGAAGAGTAGGGAGACGGGTGAAAACCCATCCGGCTCCAAAAATCAGGAACTAAATAAGCCCCAAAACCCAGACAGCACTAGAACCAGAGGGCCCAACATCCCCCGGCCTGGTTCTGTCCAATTAGTCCAGTTCAGTCCCTATCGCAGGGGGAATCCCCATTTTGTAAGGAACCAATGACCATCACCATTGATACCGGGGCGTCCTATACCCCGGACGCCGAGGCCTATTTCACCGAACGGGCCGATCGCCGCATCTTGATCGGCTCCGCGCTACCCTCGAAATGCTCGGCATCCCGCTCCCCGAATGGGCGAGCGTAAGCCTACAGGACTAAGCCCGGGCGCTCCATTGCGGCTGCCTTCCGGGCGGACCATCCCGAGAGCGCTGCACCAAGCGACCATGCGGAAGGGTGGCAGGAACATGCCTCTCGGCTGCCCAAGGCCAGGACGCCCGAGGCACCCGCACATGTGCAATCTGCTATCCGTCGCCTATGAGCAAGAGCAAACAGCGGCAGGACGGCAGATCGACATTGGCTTTCTCGGCTGAGCGACTGCCGCACTCAACGACCTCTCTGCGGGCTTCCGACGCGAGGCCCCAAATCTACACTCACAACAAGGAACAGAATGACCACTACCACTCACCGCAGCCAGATCGCTGCGGCTGACCTCGAACGCATCACCGTGGAGCTTGATGTAGCCCGCGACGACCTTGCCCTGCTGGAGCGCCTCGAAGAGCGCACAGGACCGGGTGAACCAACTGACTGCCGACCATGCGAAGGCGACCAAGGAACTGGACCGGGCGAAACCGGCCGAGGCGAAGGCCGACAAGGCTGCCCGGTTCGCTGGCATCAGCGACGTATTCGTTACCGAGAACCCACTGACGGCACGGGAGAACGTGGTCCGCTCCAGCTTCACCGTGCATTGGTCTAAGCCAACATGGAACGGCAGGGAGAACCCGATCACCAAACATGATCGCGGCCTGACGGCCTGCCCCCGGACGTACTCGAATATCTCCTAGAGGTTTGCCCGGATAAGCTCCCGGCCAAGATACTGGCGCTAGCTGAAACCCCACGGGAAGCCGTTCATTCGCTACTCGCAGGCCGTAAAGCGCGGCTTCCTCATTGGCTAACCACCGGACCCTCCGGGAAATCCGCAAGGGAGCGCCAGAGCAGGACAGGAATGTTCCGGCTCTGGTCCCTAGCCCGCTTCCCGAAACTGGCGACCGCGAAGGACGGCAGCACCTATGTGCATGTACGCCTGTACCCACGTACCCTGAATGAACTCAGGATGTTTTGCCGGGGTTCGGCAGGCCAGCGGCACGGGAAGCCGAATGGCACTGTGTCACGGTATGGCTGATGAACGTCCCGTCCGAGGCCGCACTGAGCAATCCCTCTCGGGTCGTGAACACGGCAGTCCACTTGGTGCAGGAGGTACGGTTTGCATCAGGTTCGGCTGGCCCCCTCATGACGGCAAGGAGCGGCCCCCGCTCTCCTAAGGTCCCTCAGTCCGAATGTGCAGCAAGAAGCGCTGCGCGTCGCCGCTGAAACGCTCTGCGATTGGCGCAAGGCAGGGCGACCGTACCTAGAGCCCCGCAGGATTAGGGCCACCTACCAGTACCTAGTCTCCTGTCCGGCATTCATCGAAAGATACATCAAGGAAGAAGAATGAGTTTAAGTAAGGTCCAACAGACCAAAATCCGAGCTGCACTCGCTGGGTCCGCGACAAGCATGGCTCGAAGGATGTTGAGCAGCTAATCGCCATGGCCCGACAGATGCGCGCTCACGGTGCGCCGGAGCGAGCGCATGGAACTCGCGATGGACCAGCTTCATAAGGCTGACCCCGAGCTTAGCGAGAAGATTGCTCAGAGCTTCAGTCTATTGGATGCGTCAGACGATGCCACGATCACAAGGTACGAGACGGCTCTGACAAAGTACCTAGACGAGGGGGACCAGTCGGAACTGCTGGCCATGCGCCGGATATTGCCCGCGACGACGCCACCCTGGACTTCCGGAATGGCGTTATCTCTAAGCAGGAGCTTGATGCGCGGCTAGCTGACATTGACGCCGGAAACATAGTTCCGGATCAGGAAGCGGCCCCGTCTCGCGATAAGCGAGCGAGGGGGCGCGCAGCAGTTTCAGTTCAACGACACGCCAGCAAGCCATCAGGTCGAACAAGCTCCTCCAAGAACTACAGTAGCCAACAGAGCATCGGCGGCAGCGCCGTCCCGAAACCGGAATGGTGGCCCCGAGGGCGGCTCAGCTTTGGGCGCGAGACGCGGCGGTTCGGGAAGCGGTCGCTCAGTCACCATCCGGGGAGGCCGCTCAGAGCCTCTAGGAGATTCGCTGAGAAGCGGGCCGGGACTTCGCTAGCAACCTAGCTCCCCGGCTCGCTTTCGAGTCCTGTGGCCCGTTCGCGGGCGAATACGGAATCATCCCATTGGCGCGGCAGGTCGGGCAAGGCTCTGCCTTGAACAATGCCCGACCAGCCTGCCGATTTTCATCCCCTCTTCCCCAACAGGAAACCGAGGGAACTTCGCAAGCTGCGCCGCCAGTGCTGGAACGGTATTCGCTCCGTAACGCCTACCCTGTCCCTTTGACGCATGGCCCTGCATGTAATCCGCTGCGCGCTCCTCAATCTCGGCCTCTTGGCAAATGGTCTTGAAGGTGTGCCGCCACGCATGGTTCGGTCTGATGGCAGGGTCAGTGACGCCAAGTGATCGCGGACCCAAGCAGCGAGGAACGTGCCAACCTGCTTGTGCTGAGCTATCCCGAGGCGACGTAGCGGCTGGGTCCGGTTTGTAGAACAGCGGCCCGTCGGGCTTGTCACTGGTCGCAGCGAGGAAGCCCTGCGCTATCAGATGCTCATGGATTGGCACGGTGCGGGCCTCGTTAGTTTTACTCCCTCCCGCCTCGGGCGTGATGTGGATGGTCCATATCCCTTCGATCTGCCGCACGTCCGTTTTGCGTAGCTGGGTAATCTCATTCACTCGCGCCCCGGTTTAGGCGCACAGCCACGGTACCCAACGGCGAGCTAGTGCGCTGCTCGGGCGATAGGTTGCCCGACGCTGCAACTAGGGCAGCTTGCAGGATGATCTTGCGCTCTGCCTTGGTGAAATCCTTTTCCCGTAGCTTCGGAGCTTTCGGGGCGCGGACCTTGGCCAAATCGCTGGCGGGGTTGGCGGGTATCAGCAGTTGATTGACCCCGTAGGAGAACACCGCGTTGGCGGCAGCGAGGTAGCTGTCATTGATCGTTTTGGCGGACCTCGGCTTGCCGTCCTTCACGGCCTCCGTCCGCAGATGCTCCCGCCACCGGGCCAGATCTGAGAAGCCGAACGGCCTTCGCATCGTCATGGCCTAGGAACGCCACAAGATGATTGATGATTGAGCGCCACTGCCTGATCGTTTCGGGCTTACTGCCATCCTGCCCCGCGTAGCCATCGAACATTCCCGTGATAGTAACTGTTGGCGTTACTGCCGTGGGGGGCGGTCCGTTGGACCTGCTATCCAGAAGGTACTTTTTTGTTCTCGTTCCGCGCTGTTCATCCCTACGCTTTCTACGGCGATAGCAGTAACGGTAACATCCCGCTCATCAGCGCTTCCCGCAGTGGCCAAGCGGCGCTGGCCTCATCAGGGTAAGCTCCGCCTACGGGCCGGAGTAGCCGCTTCTCCAGCGGCTCTGCGGCTCCCACCTTGGCTTCCTCACGCTGATCGAAATGTCGCCAGAAGCGGACGTTTTCCTCCTACCAATCAGCCTCGGCTTGCGTCATGGGATAGGTCGCGCCGTTTGCCGGTGGGGCTTCGCCTGCCGGCTAGTTCCCGCTCGGCAGCAGCGAGCATCGATTGCGCCCTCTAACCACCCGGGCAGCAGTCGCTTAGCTTCAGGTCTGTCTTTGGTTTTCAGCGACCGGCCTAGATCGCTCTACCGATGATCGGCCTGAGCCGGGGCGGAACGACCAATCGGGTATAAGTACATGCCACCTTCGCGGCGGCGCAGGTACGAACACATAGCGGGCTTCCTGACTGTCACATTTGTAGCAGTCAACTGTGGAAAAGCCGTTGTATTCCAGTGATTTCCCAATGAAACCAAAGGGGAAAATGGTGGGCGTGGCAAGGATTGAACTTGCGACCCCTGCGATGTCAACACAGTGCTCTACCACTGAGCTACACGCCCACCCGGGTCAGCCGATGCGGCTTGGAAGTCGGGCATTTAGGGAGCAGTTGCGAAAGGCGCAACCGGCTTTTGACGGCCTAGAGCCGGCCGTGCTGATCCTCGGTCTGGAAGATTCGGTCGACCTCCATCACCAAGTCCTTGAGATGGAAGGGCTTGGATAGCAGCTTCGCTTCCGGTGCCGTGCGGCCGCCCTGCAGGGCAACGGCGGCAAAGCCGGTGATGAACATGACGCGGATAGCCGGGTCGATCGCGCTCGCCTTCTGGGCAAGTTCGATGCCATCCATTTCGGGCATGACGATGTCGGTAAGCAGCAGGTCGAAACGCTCGGTCTCGAGAAGCGGCATAGCCTCGGTGCCACAGCCGACAGCGGCGACTTCATAGCCGACGCGCTGCAGCGCGCGCTGCAGGTACTCGCGCATCGACGTATCGTCTTCGGCCAGAAGGATTCTTGCCATGGCCACTTTATGCTCTCACCAATTTCGTTTTGCTAGAAGCGAAAATCCTTCCCGTGCGTTGCAGGGCCTCAGTGTCAGTCCTAAACTGGCACAAATTTAAGGATTTCGCGCGACAACCTTGTGACGCAGCTTGCTTCCCCGATCGTGCATGAGCCGCGCGGGCCCCTACCCGTGCTGTTGTCCGTCCCGCATTCGGGGCGCGACTATCCCGACTGGCTGATCGAGAGCGCACCCGCCGGAAAGTCAGCACTTACGACCCTCGAGGATCCGATCGTGGACCAACTCGTGTGGCGCGCGCTCAAGCGGGGCTGCGGGGCAGTAGTGGCGCGGACGCCTCGGGCCGCGGTCGACTGCAATCGTGCCGAGGACGATATCGATCCCTCGGTGATCGACGGAGTTCGCCGCGGCCGGATTACCGCGCGGGCACGCGGCGGGCTCGGGATCGTTCCGTCGCGCACGCAGCAGCACGGCTATTTGTGGCGGCGGCCGATCAGCCCGGCACAGTTGCATGATCGGCTGGAACAGGCGCACCGGCCCTATCATCGTACGATCGAAGACCAGCTCCGCCTGCTTCTCGATCGGTTCGGCTGCGCGCTCCTGATCGACTGTCACTCGATGCCGCCACCGCCCGCCGGGACGCCGCCGATAATCTTTGGCGACTGCCGCGGACGGACGGCGGACGCGTGGGTTAGCCGCGAAGCGGTCGAGATCGCGCGCATTTGCGGATTCGAAGCGGCGCTTAACGAGCCCTTCGCCGGCGGCCATGTTATAGAACGGCACGCCGATCCCGGCCGCAACGTCCACGCGATCCAGCTGGAGATCGACCGCCGCTGCTACCTCGACGAAGCGCTTCGGGAGCCAGGGGGCGGATTCGACAGGGTCGCCGCGTTTGTCGAGCGGCTTGCGATCGAGCTCGGAGAAGGGCTGCTCGGCCGTCAGTTCGCGACGGCCGCCGAGTAAATCCGGCCTTTAAACGTTGGCCGGCGCCATCTCAGGCACCTGGGCCGGCGCCTTGCCCTGAGCCAGCTGCTTAGCGAAGATGCTGCGCATCTCGCTCAGCGAAAAAAGATGGGCGTACATGAGCGGCAGCATGCCGTTCTGGTTCATCTTCCTGAGCTCGTCGCCGCGAAGGTTCCTCAGCTTCTCCTCGTCGACCATCCGGAAGCCGCGATAGACGAACGGCTGCGTGAAGCCCTCGGGCTGAATCGCGACTTCTCCGTCCATCAGAAGGTCGGCCTTCGTCAGATCCTCCATGAACGCAGCGGTGCGCTGGCCGGCGGCCTCGAACTGCTCGCAGAATTGAAGAATGGCCTTGGTCGCCTCGCTCGCCTGGTCACCGTCGAACAAAGGTTCGCCCTCGTCGAACTCGCCGACGGCATTGGCCGTCGGGTCGAAGCACAGCGAAAGCTCGTCACTGTCGGGCCGAAGCCGAGCCAGTAGGAACGGGTAGCGGCGAACATAGGCCGGGATGTAGATACCCGGATCGATCGCACGGCCGTCGTCATCGAGGAACACGTTCACTCCCTCGTTGAGGCCGAACAGCGCGATCGGGATCGGATTGTCGCCGACAGAGAAGACGATCGGATAGTGGCGCTGCACTAGGGTGAACTCATCGACCGTCACGGGGATTGCGTGCGTGCGCGCGATTTGCGGCATCCGCAGGATCGGGCGGACCTTCATCTTGCCGTGCTGCGTCGCGTTGAGCGGCTCGACCGAATTATAAAACAAGGGCAAATTCTGGGTCGGGGCGGTAGTCGCCATCGAAAACTTCTCCTGGGGGTCGGGCATGCGGCCTCCCTCGGGCCAGCCCACCGCTAAATTGGTCGAGGCGCCTCTATTGGCCTTGATGTCGTTAGGCAAGCCGAGAGCGCGCCCACCAGACGCGTTCTCCTCCGTTCCAGTTCATAGAGCATTCAACGCTCCACTGCGAACGCTCGCTGATGGCGGCGGGCTGCAGATGATTCCGGGAGCGATTCTTGCATTCGTGCCGCTGTTGCTCGGCCTGTTCGTGGCCCAACCCCAGCTCGTCGGCCAGTCGGTCACCCGGCTGGTGATCCAGGACGAGGTGATCATGCGCGTTCCGGTACAGCCGCGCCCCCTATTGCCGCAGTTCGAATGGCACGAGAAGAAGGGGCCCAAGTGCATCCCCGCCTCGGAAATTCGCGGCGCTCTTCTCTCCGGGCCGCAGCAGGTTGATTTCGTCCTTGGAGGCCCGAAGAGAATTCGTGCTGAGCTCGACGAGGACTGCCCGGCGCTCGACTTCTACGGCGGTTTCTATCTCCAGCCGCAGGATCAGAAGCTCTGTGCAGGCCGGGACGCAATCCATTCCCGGATGGGCGGAAGCTGCACGATCGAGCGCTTCAGGCAACTGATCCCCAAACTGCGCCATTAAACGGGGGTTGGATTTTGCGATCCAAACCCCACATTTCTTGACAAGTTCATAGGCTTGGCACACGCAAACGCAGCGCCGGCGTCAGTCTGCAGGCCCACCCATTCATCCGGAAGAATCAATGTCTTTTGCCGATCTCGGCCTTTCTGACGAATTGCTCCGCGCTGTCGGAGATAGCGGCTATGACGAGCCGACGCCCATCCAGCGCGCCGCGATCCCGTCCGTGCTGATGGGACGCGATCTCGTTGGAATTGCCCAGACCGGTACGGGCAAGACGGCCGGCTTCGTGCTGCCGATGATCGACATCCTGCATCAGGGCCGCAGCCGCGCGCGGATGCCGCGCTCGCTAATCTTGGAGCCGACGCGCGAGCTGGCGATGCAGGTCGCGGAGAATTTCGAAAAGTACGGCAAATACCATCCGCTATCGATGGCGCTACTGATGGGCGGCGTTCAGATGGGCGATCAGGTGAAGGCCCTCGAGAAGGGCGTCGACGTGTTGATCGCAACCCCCGGCCGGCTGATGGACCTGTTCGGCCGGGGCAAGATCATGCTCACCGACTGCAAGCTGCTGGTGATCGACGAAGCGGACCGAATGCTCGACATGGGTTTCATCCCGGATATCGAGGAGATTTGTTCGAAGCTCCCGAAGAGCCGCCAGACCCTTCTTTTCTCGGCGACCATGCCGCCGCCGATCCAAAAACTCGCGGCAAAGTTCCTCAACGAACCGAAGCGCGTCGAAGTCGCTCGTCCGGCGACTGCCAACATCAATATCGAACAACGTTTGGTCCAGGTTAGCCCCGACAAGAAGAAGGATGCGCTGCGGGACATCCTGCGGCACGAGGAGTTCAAGAACGCGATTGTCTTCGCCAACCGTAAGACGACCGTCCGCGAGCTCGCCACGAGCCTCAGGCGCTCAGGTTTCGCGGCGGGTCAGATTCAGGGCGACATGGACCAATCCGATCGCATTGCCGAATTCGATCGGTTCAAGAATGACGAAATCACCGTCCTTGTCGCTTCGGACGTTGCCGCCCGTGGACTCGACGTCAAAGGCGTCAGCCACGTGATCAACTTCGACGTCCCGTGGCAGCCTGACGATTATATCCATCGAATCGGTCGCACCGGCCGCGCCGGCATGAAGGGCATTGCCATTACGCTCGCCACCCGTGCCGATGGCGAAGCGATAGACCGGATCGAAAAGCTCATCGGACACAAGATTCCGCGCACCGGCGAACTGCCGGGCGATGGGTCACCGGAGGCCCAGACCAAGGAGCGCGCGCCAAGAGCGAAGGCCGCGAAGGGGGAGAAACAGGATGTCCAGTCGAAGCAGGGACGACCGTCCGCGCGCAAGGCCGAGGATCCGCGAAAGCCCCAGCCCATCCCGCAAGAGCGCTCACCCGTGGTCGAGGACATCAAGACCGACTGGAACGGCCCCCTGCCCTCATTCCTTTCGGTGAGCGCCGGCTAGGCACACTCGTGACACTGGAAAGCGCTCCGGCGCGTTCCTAGCTGGCCGCCCTAACTGAAAGGGTTCCAGCATGAGTGAATATGTGCCTCCGAAGGTGTGGACGTGGAAACAGCCGAGCGGCGGCCAGTTCGCGAACATCAACCGCCCGATCGCCGGCCCAACTCACGACAAGGACCTTCCGGTCGGCAGGCACCCTTTCCAGCTCTACTCCCTTGCGACACCCAACGGTCAGAAAGTCTCGATCATGTTCGAGGAGTTGCTCGAGAAGGGTCACAAGGGCGCCGAATATGACGCATGGCCAGTGCGCATCGGAGACGGCGACCAGTTCGGAAGCGGCTTCGTGGACATAAACCCCAACAGCAAGATCCCGGCGCTCGTCGACCGCAGCGGGCCCGAACCCGTGCGTGTGTTCGAAAGCGGAGCGATCCTCGTCCATCTGGCCGAGAAGTTCGGCGAGTTCCTTCCCGTGTCCGAGCCGGAGCGCGCGGAAACTCTGTCCTGGCTCTTCTGGCAGATGGGCAGCGCGCCGTTCCTTGGCGGCGGCTTCGGCCACTTCTTCGCCTACGCGCCTGAGAAGTTCGAATATCCGATCAACCGCTACGCAATGGAAGCCAAGCGCCAGTTCGACGTCCTCGATCGCCGCCTCGCGGAGAGCGAATATATCGCCGGTCTGGACTACACGATCGCCGACATCGCGATCTGGCCCTGGTATGGCGGCGTCGCGCTGAACCGCACCTATCAGGGCGCGAGCGAGTTTCTCGCCGTTCACGAATATGAGCATCTGATGCGCTGGGCGAAGCAAATCGAAGCGCGACCTGCGGTGAAGCGCGGGCGGATCGTCAATAAGCTCAGCGGCAACGAAAGCGAGCAGCTGCACGAGCGTCACGAGGCCAGCGACTTCGAGCTTCGCACCGAGGACAAGATCAAGGGCATTGCGCCGAACGAGTCGGAGGCGATGAAGGACGACGCGATCTAGGCGGTTCCCCGGGGAAGGCCGGGGCCTAGGAGTGCGAGAGCGCTGTCTATTGCGGCGCCTGGACCCCGGCGTTCGCCGGGGAACTGCGGTAACGCCGCACGAACTCGCTCGCGAATAGCTGCAGCCGATGCTCGCCAATCGCATCACGTAGTCCCTGCATCGTCCGCTGGTAGAATGACAGGTTATGTTGGGTCATCAGCATCGCGCCCAGGATCTCGCCCGATTTAACGAGATGGTGGACGTAGGCTCGACTGAACCCGGTGCAGGCGGCGCACGGGCAACCCGGCTCTATCGGCTCCTGGTCTTCTGCGAACCGCGCGTTGCGCATGTTGAGGGGCCCGTCGGCGGTGAACGCCTGGCCTGTCCGCCCTGAGCGCGTCGGAAGCACGCAGTCGAACATGTCGATCCCGCGCACCACCGCCTCGACGATGTCGTCGGGCTTGCCGGCGCCCATCAGGTAACGCGGCTGGCCTGCAGGCAGCATCTCCACTGCGAAATCGAGGCAGCCGAGCATTGCTTCCTGCCCCTCGCCGACCGCGAGTCCCCCGACCGCATAGCCATCGAAGCGGACGTCGATCAGCGCCTCAGCCGACGACCGCCGCAACTTCTGGTCGAGCGCTCCCTGCTGAATCCCGAAGATTGCCGCGCGCTCCGCGTGCTCGCCACCGCGATCGAACTCCTCGCGCGACCGTTTCGCCCAGCGGATCGATCGCTCCATCGCCTCGCGCTGCGCGTCTGCGGTCGAGGTCGTCGGCACGAGTTGATCGAACTGCATGACGATGTCGCTATCCAAGAGCCGCTGCACTTCGATCGAGCGTTCGGGCGACAGCAAATGCCGCGAGCCGTCGAGGTGGCTGGCGAAAGCGACGCCCTCCTCGGTGACCTTTGTCAGTTCGGAAAGGCTCATCACCTGATAGCCGCCGCTGTCGGTGAGGATCGGCCGTTCCCATCCCATGAACTTGTGAAGTCCGCCGAGTTTCGCGACGCGCTCGGGGCCGGGTCGAAGCATCAGGTGATAGGTGTTGCCGAGGATGATGTCCGCCCCGCTCGCCCGCACCTCCTCGGGACGCATCGCCTTGACCGTCGCCGCGGTGCCGACAGGCATGAACGCCGGCGTCCGGATTTCGCCGCGCTGCATGGCGATGACCCCGGTTCGCGCGGCGCCGTCCGTTGCAACGATCGTGAAGGAAAAGCGTGTCACCGCTTGGCGCTTAGCGAGTTCGAGCATTTGCCGCAACTCAAACGGGGCTGGCGAAGGCCCGATCCCATGTTAGGGCCCGCGTCGATGCTGCATATCGAAGATGTCGAGCGGTTCCTGTTCATCGTCGGCGCGCCGCGCTGTGGCACGACGACGATGGCGCGCTGGCTGCAGTTTCATCCGCAGATCCTGTTCCCGTTCGTTAAGGAACCTCATTTCTTCCTGCAGTACGATTTGCGCGGCCTCGACGATGCCGAGCTTCGGCGCCGTGTCGAGCATGACTTCCTCGACCACTATTTCTCGAAGCCCAAGCCCCGGCAGACCGTGGGAGCCGATGGCTCGGTCTCGTACCTTTATGCCCCCGAACAACTCGAACCGGTTCCGGAGCTGTGGCCGGACTCGCGCTTTGTCATCGGTGTCCGAGACCCGCTGACGTTGCTGCCTTCACTCCACAAGAGGCTCGTCTTCACGGGTGATGAAAACATCCGCAGCTTCGAAGATGCGTGGGCCGCGGTTCCGGACCGCGCCGCCGGCCGCCGATCCCGTGGAGCACGATCGACCCGCGCTTCCTCCGTTACGACGAAGCGGCGCGCTACGGGACCTATGTTGAGCGGCTGTTCAACGCCGTCGGCAAGGAACGCTGCCTGGTGATGGTGTTCGACGACCTCGTTGCCGACCCGGTGGGCCAGCATCGCCGACTGCTCGAGTTCGCGGACCTCAAGCAGGTCCCTCCGCCAGAGTTCAAGCGCGAGCGCGAGGGCAAGGGGGTCCGCTACTTGTTTCTTCAACAGCTGCTGAAACGGCCGCCAAGAATCTTGCTGCCCTATTTGGCGACGCTCCGTTTCCAGGGGCGCTTCAACAAGGAAGCCGGCAAGAAGGCGAGCGAAACCAAGCCTGGCACGGGTTCCAAGTCACTTCGAAAGCGCCTCCTGCGCTGGAACCGGGCGCCCGAGGACAAATATCCCGTCCCGCTGCGAGTGCAGCGTGAAATCCAGGCCCATTTCCAGGGCGAGGTCGACAAGCTCGGCGAATTGATCGGCCGCGATCTCAGCCATTGGCTCCAGCCGCGCGAAGGCCCCGAACTTTCGAAATAGCGCTGGTTGCGGGTGCCGCCCGATCTCTATAGCTTCCTCTGTATGAGGGGGATCGGTGCGGTAGCACTCTGTGTTGCGTTGCTTGCGCCGTCGATGGCGGCCGCAGCCGACAAGGCTCCATGCCCTCCGCGCGAAGCTGGCCAATCCTACCCATGGGATAGCGATGATCTGATGCGCGGAGACAAATTCGCCTGGGTCTACATCGACGTTGATCGGACAGGGCGGGCCCTTCAGTGCCGGATCGGCGAGAATAACATCTTCGATCCCGACACAAGGTTCCAGCTGTGCAATGCTTACACGGAAGACTGGCATGCGTCGCCGGCTGCGGCGGGCGATCCCGACAGGCGAACGATCAAGCGTCAGACCATCATGATCGGATCGGATCATGAGCTTGCGAACCAGAAAGCGCGCAAAGCGTGGTTCAAACTTCATCCCGAAGAACGGCCTGAATGCTATCCTGAGTAGTCAGCCGCTTCCCGGTAGCAGCAGGCTCGCGTCGCCGTACGAATAGAATCGATATCCAGCTTCGATCGCATGCACGTAGGCAGCCTGCATCACATCCAGACCCATGAGTGCGCTGACCAGCATGAAGAGCGTCGAGCGCGGCAAATGGAAATTGGTAATCAGGCCGTCGATCGCCTTGAACCGGTAGCCGGGCGTGATGAAGATCGCAGTGTCGCCTTCGAACTGCTGGATCGTGCCCCCCTCGTCCGCGGCGCTCTCCAACAGGCGCAGGCTCGTCGTCCCGACCGAGATCAGCCTGCCTCCCGATCTGCGCACGGCGCTGAGCCGCTCGGCGGTCGCGGCATCGATGCGGCCCCATTCGGCATGCATCTTATGCTCTTCGATCCGCTCGCTTTTGACTGGCAGGAACGTCCCCGCGCCGACGTGGAGGGTCAGCGTCTCGCGGCCGATGCCATAGGCTTGGAGCGCATCGAGCAATTCCGGCGTGAAGTGGAGCGCCGCCGTGGGAGCCGCGACCGCACCCTCCTCCTTGGCGAACATGGTCTGATAATCTTCACGGTCGCGTTCATCGATCTCGCGGCGCGAGGCGATGTAAGGCGGGAGCGGCATGCGACCGGCGCGCTCCAGCATCAGCTCGACGGGCTCCTCGCCATGGAAGTGCAACAGCGCCGATCCGTCCTCTGACTTGTCGACAACCGAGGCATGGACGCCTTCGCCAAAGTCGATCGTGTCGCCGGGCCGGGCGCGCTTGGCGTTGCGGAGGAACGCCCGCCAGGCGCGCGGCCCTTCGCGCTTGTGCAAGGTTGCTCCGATACTCGAGTCCCCGCGCCGCCCTTCGAGCTGAGCGGGAATGACCTTCGTATCGTTGAACACCAGTACATCGCCGGGGCGAAGCAAACCCGGAAGATCCGTAACTCCGCGATCTGAGACTTCTTTCCCATCGACGACTAGCAGTCGCGCGCTGTCGCGGGGCCGGGACGGCCTCAGGGCGATCCGCTCGGCGGGAAGGTCGAAATCGAAATCTGCGACGCGCATGGCGCGCCGCCTTAGCCGCCGAGATAGGCCTTCACAATTTTCGTCGGGTTTTCAGGTGGCTCGCCCGGCGCAATCGCGTCAACTGCCTCCATGCCTTTCACCACGCGGCCGACGACCGTGTAATTTCCGTCGAGCTCCGGATGGGGCACGAACATGATGAAGAACTGACTGTTGGCGGTGTCTGGCTGCTCAGTCCGCGCCATTCCCACCGTTCCGCGAAGGAAAGGCACCGTAGTGAACTCGGCCTTGAGATCGGGCAGGCTCGATCCGCCTTCTCCTGTGCCCTTCGGATCGCCGCCCTGCGCCATGAAGTCGGGGATCACGCGATGGAACGTGAGGCCGTTGTAAAAGCCCTGGCGCACCAGGGCCTGAATCCGCTCGATATGTTGCGGGGCGAGGTCCGGCCTGAGCACGATTTCCACCGTTCCGCCCGTCGAAAGGTCCAGGAACAGATGGTTGGCGGGGTTGGCGGAGACATCCGCCGGCGCCACGATCGATGGCGCGGACGGTGGTGGGCCGGGCGCTGCGGCAATCAGCAATGCGGCGACTGCAGCGATGATAAGCTTACCGAACATTTCCCTCCCCGAACTTCCCGGACGTGCTGCGTCCGACGCGCTGACCTCAATCTGAACCGCCCGCGAGGTGCTTCCGCACATCTTCGGCCACCGCCGGTGTCACAAACTTGCCGATCGAGCCACCGTAGCGCGCGATCTCCTTCACCAGCTTGGACGCGATCGGCTGGAGCGACGCGTCAGCCATCAGGAAGACTGTCTCGATGTCGTCATTCAGCTGCTGGTTCATTCCCGCCATCTGGAACTCATATTCGAAGTCGGCGACGGCCCTGAGGCCGCGCAGGATCGCGGTTGCAGCCTGACGTTCCGCGAATTCCATGAGAAGCGAACTGAACTCCACCACGTCGATATTGCCCGGGATATCTTTCACTTCGCGCCGAACCATCGCGAGGCGCTCCTCGACCGAAAACATCGGCTCTTTCGAAGGATTTGTCGTGACCCCAATCACCAGCTTGTCGACGAGGTGCGCACCGCGCCTGATAATGTCGAGATGCCCCAGCGTGATCGGGTCGAACGTCCCGGGATAGACTGCCACCTTCATCAGTGATCTCTTTCTATCGCGAAGCGGGCGATGGCGCGGAGCAGGTCCGCTTCGCTGCCATGGCCCGAAAGATGCTCGATTGCCTGATTGACCAGGAAGCCCGCCTGCTGTCGGGCCCGCTCCTCGCCGAGCAGCGAGACGAAGGTCGCCTTGCCCGCATTGGCATCTCGTCCCGTCGGCTTCCCCGCTGCTGCTTCGTCGCCGCTATGGTCGATGAGGTCGTCGGCGATCTGGAAAGCAAGGCCGATGTTGCGCGCGTAACCGCGATAGGGCGTGCGCGCGTCTGGCGGCATTTTGTTCATGATGCAGGCCGCTTCGACCGCATATTCGATCAGCGCTCCGGTCTTGAGCTGCTGCAGGCGGGTGATGGAGGGAAGATCCAGCGCCTGGCCCTCTGCCGCCAGGTCCATCATCTGCCCGCCCGCCATGCCATTCGGACCGGCAGCGAGCGCGAGCTCTAGCACGAGGTCGGACCGAACCCAGGGGTCTTCGTGCGTCGCGGGATCGGCAAGGATCTCAAAGGCGAGCGCGTGAAGGCTGTCGCCGGCAAGCACCGCCGCCGCTTCGCCGAACGCCTTGTGAACCGTCGGTTTAGCGCGCCTGAGCTCGGCATCGTCCATGCACGGAAGATCGTCGTGGATCAGCGAATAGACGTGGATCGCCTCGATCGCGCAGCCGACCCGAAGCGCCCGTTCGCGGGCGATCGCAAACAACCGGGAGGAGGCGACTGTAAGCAGCGGACGAAGGCGCTTGCCGCCACCGATCGCGGCGTGGCGCATCGCCTCATAGAAACGCTCGCGGCTGTCCCCGGTCGGCGCCAGCAACTGCCCGAAGAAACGATCGACATCGGCCGAGACGGCCGTGGCCTCGGCTTTCAGCTCGTGGGCGAGCCTGTCGATCGTCTCAACCGGCATCGAAGGGCTTGAGCCCCGCCGGCTTGCCATCGCTTCCGAACGCGATCTGCTCGATCCGCGCCTGCGCGTCCTTCAGCCGCGCCTCGCAATGCCGGCGCAGGCGATCTCCTTCCTGGTAAAGCTCGATCGACAGGTCGAGCGGCGCCTCGCCCTTTTCGAGCGTGCGCACGATCTCCTCGAGTCGCTTCAGCGCGTCCTCGAAGCTCAGTTGCTCGACGCTGGTCGCCGTTTCCATCGGAGGAATTTGAGCCGCGCTGTCGTTCAAATCAAGCAAACAGCTATTCGATCGGGCGGTTGGTGAACGGGTCGCGAATGCCCGGCACAACCTCGTCGCGAAGTGCCTCGCCCTCGGCGTCCGCAAGCGCCGCCTCGGCCTGGCGGGCATGCTGCTCACGCTCATGACGGAGCTCCTCGATCAGCGCCTCACGGTCGCTGTCGAGACGCGTGTCGGTCGGCGCAGTGATGCCAGCCGCCTTGGCCGCCTTGGCGACGGCTGCATCCAGCTCGCGCTGCGTCGTGAGGCCGAGCGTCACCGGATCCTTCGGCGTGATGTTCGCCATGTTCCAGTGCGTCCGTTCGCGGATTGCCGCGATGGTCGTTCGAGTGGTCCCGATCAGTTTGCTGATCTGGCCATCGCTGACCTCGGGATGGTTCTTGATGATCCAGGCGATTCCGTCCGGCTTGTCCTGCCGCTTGCTGACCGGCGTGTAGCGCGGGCCGCGCGTGCGACGCACGGCTTCCGGCGCCTTGTGCATCTGCAGCGCATAGTCGGGGTCCTTCTGCCCCTTCTCAATCTCTTCATGGGTCAGCTCGCCGGCGCGGATCGGGTCGCGGCCGGTCAGCTTCGTCGCCGCCGTATCGTCAGCGATCGCCTGAACCTCGAGGATGTGAAGTCCGCAGAACTCCGCGATCTGCTCGAACGTGAGCGAGCTGTTGTCGACCAGCCAGGCGGCGGTCGCGTGGGGCATCAGGGGCTGGGCATTCTGCGCCACTTGGTCTCTCCCGAAGAATTACAAACAAATAGGGCCGCCCCTCACGGAGCGGCCGGCTTGGCGCGCGATGTAGTCCTGCGCCGCCGCAGGAGCAAGGCTGATCAGGCGTCCATCGGAACGTAACGGGGCTGTCCCTTGATGTGCTCCAACCAAGCGAGGACGTGCGGATATCCCGGCAAATTGAAATCGGCATCGCCGGCCACGTGCGTGTAGGCGAACAGGCAGATATCGGCGAGGCTGATCGAGTCTCCGACGAGCCATTCGCGGCCGTTAAGGTGCCCGTCCATCAGCTTGAGCGCTGCGTTGCCGGCGGTTCGCTTGGGGGTCATCTGCAGCCGTTGCAACTCGGTCAAATTGTCGACACCAACCCAGCCCATCCAGAAGCGCAACGTCGCGATATTTGGCTCGTGATTATACTGCTCCCAGAACATCCAGCGCAGCATGTCGGCATGATCGAAAGGGTCGGTCGGGACAAGATTCGAACCATCGGCGATATAGTAAGAAGCGGCATTGCTTTCGGGGATGAAGCGGTCGCCGACTTGGAGCACGGGAATCCGGCCATTCGCATTGACGTTCTGGAGGAAGTATGGCGTGCGCGTCTCACCCTCCATGATGTCATATTCGCGCCGCTCCAGCGAAATGCCAAGGAGCGCCGCAGTGAGCCGCACCTTGTAGCAATTCCCCGAAGCGGAATATTCGTGGAGCACGCACCGATCGGTCATGGCCCCCTCCACCGAGCTGGTCAGCCCACCTCTAGCACGATCTTGCCGACATGTTCGCCGCCTTCCATGCGCGCGTGAGCCTGTGCGGCGTCGCTAAGCTGGAAGCGGCTGTCGATGACCGGCTTGAGCCGCCCTCCCTCCACATAGGGCCAGACCGTCTTGGCGATTTCGTCCGCAACCATCGTCTTGAACTCGATCGACCGCGGCCGAAGCGTCGAACCGGTCAAAGTCAGCCGCCGCCGCATGATTTCGACGATCGAAATCTCCGCGGTCGCGCCGTGCTGGACGGCGATGGAGACGTGCCGCCCTTCCTTCGCGAGGCACGCGAGGTTTCGCGGGAGATAGTCGCCGCCAATCATGTCGACGACGACATTGACTCCCGCCTGGTCCGTGACCCGATGAACTTCCTCGACGAAATCCTGCTCGCGATAATTGATCGCCGTCGCCGCCCCAAGCTCGAGCGCACGGGCGCATTTCTCGTCCGTCCCGCAGGTCACGATGACATTCAATCCAAAGAGCTGTCCGAGAGAGATCGCCATCGTGCCGATCCCGCTCGTGCCGCCATGGATGAGCACCGAGTTGCCGTCCGCCGCGAAGCCGCGTTCGAAGAGGTTGACCCAGACGGTGAAGAGGGTCTCGGGCATTGCGGCGGCCTCGGCCAACGACAGCGCTCTCGGAACGAACAGACAGGTGCCCACCGGCGCCACGCAATATTCCGCATAGCCGCCGCCGGCGACGAGCGCGCAGACATTCCGGCCGACCAGCTCCTCAGCCCCCTCACCCATGGCGACCACTTCGCCCGCGATCTCGAGGCCGAGGACGTCGGACGCTCCCGGTGGCGGCGGGTAGAGTCCCTTACGCTGGAGGATGTCGGGCCGGTTCACGCCTGCGGCCGCCACTTTCACGAGCACTTCGTCAGCGCCCGGTTGCGGCACTGGGCGTTCGACGAGCAGAAGCTCGTCCCCGCCCTCGGTGGGCGGCGCGACGATGGCGCGCATGCACGCTGGGACAGAGTTGCTCACCGGCCGCGGCTTATTGACTTGGCAGCCCCACGGGTCAACGTTTGGGGAGTGGATTTGGACGACCTTTTCCCAAGCAAGCCCGACGATCCGCTCGTCGCTCTTGCAAAGCAGGACCTCGATCCCATTTCGGTTGAGGAGCTGCAAGTTCGTGTCGAGGCGCTCAAGGCCGAGATCGCGCGGGTCGAGGCGCACATGAAGCGTGCGCAGGACCATCGCTCGGCCGCCGAGGAACTCTTCCGGAAGCCATGACCGCAGCCGTGCCAGGGGCGCTTGGTGAGCACATGGCGATGATCTCCGGCTGCGTTCAGCCCTCGAACAGGCGCAACTCTTTAACTGGGGATAAGAGCGGGAGCCGCCCTTGATCAGGGGCGTTTCGCGTATGACATTGACCTTGAAGCCCGTTGGGATTTAGCGGGTGCGGAGTACCACGCTAAATGCCTAGTTTCGCTCGCGAACTCGAACAGACCCTCCACAACGCACTGGGGGAGGCCAGCAAGCGCCGGCATGAGTATGCGACCCTCGAACATCTTCTGATCGCGCTCATCGACGACGAACATGCGTCGAAGGTGATGACCGCCTGCGGCGTCAGCCGCGACGAACTGCGCGCGTCGGTGAAGCAGTACCTCGACAATGAGCTTGGAGCTCTGGTCGCCGACAGCGCTACCGATCCGACGCCGACGAGCGGGTTTCAACGCGTTGTCCAGCGCGCCATCCTTCACGTCCAATCCTCGGGCCGCGACGAAGTCACCGGGGCCAACGTCCTCGTCGCCCTTTTCTCGGAGCGCGAGAGCTACGCCGTCTATTTCCTGCAGCAGCAGGACATGAGCCGCCTCGACGCCGTCACCTACATCAGCCACGGCGTGGGCAAGGGCGAAAGCTCAGCCGAAGCCCGTCCGCCCGAAGGCACCGAGGAGAAGACCGACAAGGAAGGCGGGAAGAAGGAATCCGCTCTCAAGCAGTTCACCGTCGATCTTAACGAGAAGGCGCGCGCCGGCAAGGTTGATCCGCTGATCGGCCGCATGCCGGAGGTCGATCGCACTGTACAGATCCTTTGCCGGCGGTCGAAGAACAACCCGCTCTACGTGGGCGATCCCGGCGTCGGTAAGACCGCGATCGCCGAAGGACTCGCCCGCAAGATCGTCGAGGGCGACGTGCCCGAAGTCCTTAAGCCGGCGACGATCTATGCGCTCGATATGGGTGCGCTGCTCGCTGGCACCCGCTACCGCGGCGACTTCGAGGAGCGGCTGAAGTCGGTCGTCTCCGAGCTCGAGAAGATGCCGAACGCGATCCTCTTCATCGACGAGATCCACACCGTGATCGGCGCCGGCGCGACCTCCGGCGGCGCGATGGACGCGTCGAACCTCCTGAAGCCGGCTCTGTCGAACGGTGCGATCCGCTGCATCGGCTCGACCACGTACAAAGAGTTCCGCAACCATTTCGAGAAGGACCGCGCGCTCCTGCGCCGGTTCCAGAAGATCGATGTCAACGAGCCTACGATCGAGGATACAATCAAGATCATCGCCGGTCTTCGCTCCTCGTTCGAAGGGCACCACAACGTCCGCTACACGCCCGACGCGATCAAGTCGGCGGTCGAGCTATCGGCACGCTACATCCACGACCGCAAGCTGCCCGACAAGGCGATCGACGTGATCGACGAGGTGGGCGCCATGCAGATGCTGGTGCCGCCGAGCCGTCGGAAGAAGGTGATCACCCCGAAGGAAATCGAGGCCGTCGTCGCGACCATGGCGCGCATCCCGCCGAAGTCGGTCAGCGCGGACGACAAGCAGGTGCTCGAACATCTCGAGGCCGACCTGAAGCGCGTCGTCTTCGGCCAGGATCTCGCGATCGAGAAGCTCGCCTCGGCGATCAAGCTGAGCCGCGCGGGCCTCCGCGACCCGGACAAGCCGATCGGAAACTACCTGTTCTCGGGGCCCACCGGCGTCGGCAAGACCGAGGTCGCACGCCAGCTCGCGTCGATCATGGGCATCCCGCTGCAGCGCTTCGACATGTCCGAATATATGGAGCGCCACGCGGTCAGCCGCCTGATCGGCGCGCCGCCGGGCTACGTCGGCTATGACCAGGGCGGCCTGCTCACCGATGCAGTCGACCAGCACCCGCACAGCGTGCTTCTGCTCGATGAGATCGAGAAGGCGCACCCCGACCTGTTCAACATCCTGCTGCAGGTCATGGATCACGGGAAGCTCACCGACCATCACGGCAAGACGGTCGATTTCCGCAATTGCGTCCTGATCATGACCACCAATGCCGGCGCGGCCGACATGGCGCGCGAAAGCATCGGCTTCGGCGCGTCGACGCGAGAGGACGCGCAGGAGGATGCAGTCAAGAAGATGTTCACGCCGGAATTCCGCAACCGCTTGGATGCGATCGTGCCATTCAGCTACCTCCCGCCGGCCGTCGTCGCTCGGGTCGTCGACAAGTTCATCCTGCAGCTCGAGCTCCAGCTTGCCGACCGCAACGTTCACATCGAGCTCGACGACGAAGCGCGCGCGTGGCTCACAACTCGCGGCTACGACAAGCTTTATGGAGCGCGCCCGATGGGCCGCCTTGTCCAGGAGAAGATCAAGCAGCCGCTCGCCGAGGAGTTGCTGTTCGGCAAGCTGGTCAACGGCGGCGAGGTGAAGGTCCGAATCAAGGACAATGCGCCAAGCTTCGAGATTGTCCCCGCGCCGCCCAAAGCGGCGAAGGGCAAGCCGAAGCCCAAAGTGAAAGCCGCCACGAAAAAGGCCGGCGGCGAGGAAGCTCCAGCAGCGGAGTAATCCAAACGAGGGGGGTTCGGGAGTGAGCTCTGGGCCCCTTTCCAGTTACCAGGCTTAGTCGGCTTCGGCCTTCGAGTTTCGTCATTTCGGCACTCCGTCCCGGACGATCTCGTTTGCCGTGCGGTTCAGAATGTCGAGCTGGGCCCTGACGAGGGCCATCCGCTCGGAGCGCGGTGTGAACCCCGGCGAGAAGTTTATCGAGCCGTCAGCTCCTCGTTGCCACGGGCCAGTAGCCTGCTCACCTTGCGCCTGGTCGTTTCGCGATTGAGACCCGTTGCCTCCGCGATCGAACTAATGTTGTACGGCGTGAGGCGATCGCCCGGGATAGGCGTACCGAGATTTTGAAATTCAGGCTCGAGCGTGGTCCGAGTCAGCTTCTCGCCGCTGATCGCGGCGATCGCGAGGCGAATGACGATACTGTCGTAATCCGTGACGGGGCCGGCGCCAATTCTCCAGCGATCGAAGTGACAGCATTGCGATCCGCAGAGCGGCCAGGCGGCTCTTCTCGCTCACCATTTTGTCGTCGACTCCCAGCACCTGATTGGCCTTTTCATCCCCGCCAAAGCCAGCCACGGGAGTAGACGCGCAATCCTTCGGGCCGGCCATAATTCGGGCATGCCTGGGTCGCCCGTGAGATCCTGCACAAAATGTGCGGGCAGTCCGTTGCGGAGCTGCAACGTTCATATATCCAGCGTCGCGCCGGCAAGCTTCGGCGAGCTGGCAGCGGTTAGGGGAGAAACCGCTTAAAAGCCTCGGAAGGCCCGCGTATCCCCCTGGTGCGCGGGCCTTCATCTTATGGGCGGGCGGAGCCCTCCTCTCAGTCGTTGTCCTGAACGACGATCTTGCCCTGTGAGCCATCCTGTGCGGGGCTGACCTGGATCGTGAAAGGGCTTCCGTCCTTCGACTTACCGGTCACAGCGTCGCCGGCGAGCGACGCCTCGACGCCCTGCTTCTTGAACTGATCGACATAATAAGAGCGGACTTGATCGGGCGATGCCGGCGCGTTGAAGCTCATGTCCACGGTGGCCCCGTGGTCGTGCGCATCGAGATTGAACCCCGTCACCGAGCTGCCGGGCATCAACTTCACCCCGTCGATGTCGAAATTGCCGTTGTGCATCATCGAGGTCGGTACCTTCAGCTTTCCTTCCGCGATGGGGAGGTTGAAGGCGATGTGCCCGCTCTCGTCGGCATGGATGCTGACATTGTCGTCATCCTTCGCCGGGTTCTTCGCATGGACGTTGCACGCCGCCAGCAACGGCACGAGCAGGAACAATGCTGATCGCTTCATTGGGGCCTCCTGTATTACCAGTATAACACAGCAGGTCGCCCGCCCGTCAAGCGATTAGCGGAGCGCCTTCGCGACCGCGTCGCGCGATTTGGCATGGAGGACCCAGAAATCCGCGACGCCGCGTCCGGCAAGCCTCTCCTGCAAGACAGTCAGATGCGAGTTCCAGCCGCTTCCGAAATCCTGGGCGCCGGCAGGGCTAACGATTCCGCTATGCGTGAGGACGAGCCGCGTCTTTTCGCCCTCGGGGACGAGCTCATACGTCACATTGCCATTGGTCCCGTCCTGAAAGGTCGTTTCGAGCAACCGAGGCGGATCAAAGCGCAGCACCTTCTCGTGGAACACGCGGCCCTTGAAGCACTCGTAGCTCTCCGGATAGCCGACCTCGTCGTCCGACAACTTGTCATGGTCGACGAGGAGCTCGAGGTCGCCGATCGCACGCGCATCGGTGCCGCCCATGAACCATTGCTCGCGAAGGCTGGCCTCCGTGAGATAGCGCCACACTTTCTCGGGCGATGCATCGATAAGGCGCTCGAGCCGGATCGTGTCCGACGAAATCCGCTGGACGGGGGCAAGTACAGCTTCAGTCATTTGGATCTCCTTCGAATGCGTTTTCGACCAGCGCCTGCAGGCGATCGAGCCTGAGCGGACCAGAATTTCTCCCATTGCTTCAGCCATGCCTCGGCTTCTGCGAGCGGCTCGGCCTTGAGTGTGCAGATCTGACTGACGACCGGCCTTCCGCCGTTCGATCAGACCCTGCGCTCTCGAGAACCTTCACATGCTTGGCCGCGCCGGCGAAACGTCATCGCGAAAGGCTCGCCGAGCTCGCCGATCGATTTGTCGCCGAGCGCGAGGCTCGCGAGCATCCCGCGCCGAGTCGGATCGGCCAGCGCGTGGAACGTCGTATCGAGTCGATTCTCAACCATATGGTTTAAAATTAGTGGTCATTAGCCGATTGTCAACCATTCGGTTGAACAAATCGCCGCGGCAGTTTGTCGATGCCCTGCTTGCGATACGCGCCCGAAAGTTAAATCGTCGCGCCATTCCAATTCCGGAGGGGACCTTCGTTGAAATCCATTCGCCCGCTTTCGCCGCTCGCGCTCCTGTTCGCCGCCACCGCTCTCGCGGCAGCTGCCACGGCCGCTCCGGCCACCGGCCCGACCCGCCATTTCACCGGCTCCGATCTGTTCAACCTCGAGGTTGCGACCGACCCTCAGATCAGTCCCGACGGCCGGACGATCGCCTACGTTCGCGCGTTCCAACGACATCATGACCGACAAAGCGCGCTCGACCATCTGGCTGGTCGACGTCGCGACCGGGCAGCAGCGGCCTCTTCTGGCGGGCTCCGGCTCCTATTTCTCGCCGCGCTGGTCACCCGACGGCACGCCGCCTAGCTTATGTCGCCGCGGAAGGCGAAAGCCCGCAGCTCTATGTCCGCTGGCTCGGCAAGCGGCGAAAGCGCGCGCATCACCGGGCTGCCCGACAGCCCCGGCGCGCTCGCCTGGTCGCCCGATGGCCGCCGCATCGCCTACACAATGTTCGTTCCCGACGAGGCGCCAACGCTCGGCAAGGCGCCGCCCAAGCCCGAGGGCGCGAAATGGGCCGACCCGCTGCAGGTGATCGACACGGTCACCTACCGTACCGACGACGAGGGCTATCTCAAGGCCGGCTACTACCAGCTATTCTGGGTTCCCGCCGACGGCGGCGCGCCGACCCAGCTGACCTTCGGCGCGACCAACGCCGGCGGACCGGTCAGCTGGACCCCGGATGGCCGTTCGATCATGTTCAGCGCCAATCTGTCGAAGAACTGGCAGCGCGAGCCACTCAACAGCGAGGTCTACCGCATCGGCATCGACGGCGGGCGCACCGGTCGCGCTCACCAACCGCCACGGGCCCGACGACTCGCCTGTCGTGTCGCCCGACGGGCGCTATATCGCCTATGTCGGGTTCGACGACAGGCAAGCTCGGCTACCAGAATACGCAGCTGTCGATCATGAACCTCGACGGTTCGGACAAGCGCGTGCTTACCGGCAGTCTCGACCGCTCGGTCGGCAGCCCGATCTGGTCGCCGGACAGCCGCTCCATCTACGTTCAGGTCGAGGACCGCGGAACCAACAAGATCGAGCGCGTCGGGCTCGACGGCTCAATCCGCGAAGTCGCGACCGGCCTCACCGGCGCGGAGCTCGACCGGCCCTATGCCGGCGGCGAGTTCAGCGTCGCGAAGAAAGCGGCGCGGTCGCCGTCACCGTCGGCGATCCGCTCCACCCGTCCGACATCGCGCATCGTCACCGAGTAGCGGAGTCCGCAAGCTCACGCATCTCAATGAGAGACCTTCGCGCCAAGGCGATGGCGCAGGTGCAGAAGCTGCCGGTCACCTCGAGCTTCGACCAGCGCCCGATCGACGCCTGGATGGTTACTCCGCCCGACTTCGATGCCGGCGAAGAAATATCCGCTGATCCTCGAGATCCACGGCGGCCCCTTCTCCGCCTACGGTCCGAGCTTCTCGACCGACGACCAGCTCTACGCGGCGGCACGGCTATGTCGTGCTCTACACCAACCCGCGCGGCTCGACTTCCTACGGCGAGGAGTTCGCGAACCTGATCGACAAGGCCTATCCCGGCCACGACTATGACGACCTGATGAGCGCGGTCGATGCCGCCATCGCGACCGGCCACGTCGATCCCGAACAATCTGTTCGTCACCGGCGGCTCGGGCGGCGGCGTGCTGACCGCGTGGATCGTCGGCAAGACCGACCGCTTCCGCGCCGCCGCGACGCAGAAGCCGGTGATCAACTGGGCGAGCTTCGCGCTGACCAGCGACGGCGCCGCCTTCTATTCGCCTTACTGGTTCGCCAAGAAGCCGTGGGAAGACCCGATGGGCTATTGGCAGCGCTCGCCGCTCAGCCTCGTCGGCAACGTCAAGACGCCGACGCTCGTCGTTGTCGGAAGCGAGGATTATCGCACGCCCGACAGCGAAGCCGAGCAATATTACGAAGCGCTGCAACTCCGCGGCGTTCCGACAGAGTTCGTGAAGGTCCCCGGGGCCAGCCACGGCGGAATCGCTGCCCGCCCAAGCCAGGCGGCCGCCAAGGCCAGCGCAATCCTAGCCTGGTTCGACCGCTACCGCACGGACAAAGGGCCGGCGCCCGTCGCTTCCAACGAAGGGGCTTCCCCAGCGGCCGCTCATTAACTAGTCGGGAATTGCAACCATTTCGCGCCGCGCGCTTCAGCCGCCGGGCGCACACCTACATGGGGAGAGAAGAATGTGAGCACTGCCCGTTGGCTGTTGGCGAGCGCCGTTGCATTCGCCGTTCCAGTCGCAGCCGCATCGACCAACCCCTTCAACACCGAGCGGCTGTCTGAGGTCGACAAGCAGCTGTCGTCCGACGCCTTCCAGGGCCGCGGCCCGGCGACGCCGATCGAGCCGACGGTGATCCGGTATATCGCAGACCAGCTGAAAGCGGCCGGGGTGCAGCCCGGCGGCGATGTGGTCGACGGACAGCGGACGTGGTTCCAGACTGTCCCGCTACTCCAGTCCTCGATCAACGGAACGCCTGAGCTAAGCCTCAATGAGAACGGCACTGCCGTTCCGATCCGCCAGGGACCGGACATCGCCGTCCTCGCCCCGCTCAACGGCGCCAAACAGGTCGACATCGAAAACGCACCGCTCGTCTTCGTCGGCTACGGCGTCGACGCACCCGAGCGCGGGTGGAACGACTTCAAGGGTCAGGACATGCACGGTAAGATCCTGATCGAGTTGGTCAACGACCCCGACTTCGAAGCCGCGGCGGGCGATCCGGTCGCCGGCAAGTTCGGCGGAAAGGCGATGACCTACTACGGCCGCTGGACCTATAAGTTTGAGGAAGCGGCACGCCAGGGCGCCGCGGGCGTAATCCTGATCCACGAAACTGCTCCCGCCTCATACGGCTGGGAAGTCGTCCAGAACTCGAACACGATTCCGCAGTTTGACATTGTCCGCGAGAATCCGGCGGCGGCCCATTCACCGCTCGAAAGCTGGATCCAGCGTCCGCTCGCGGTCCAGCTGTTCCAGCGTTCGGGCCTCGACTTCGAGCAGGCCCGAGTCGCGGCTCGCAATCCGAACTTCCAGCCGATACCACTCAAGGCGACGCTGACCGCTCGCTATTCGGCGACCCCCCAGGTCATCAACAGCCACAATGTGGTCGGAATCCTACCGGGCAGGACGCATCCCGACGAGACGATCATCTATTCGGCGCACTGGGACCATCTCGGCGTCGGCAAGCCCGACGCGACCGGCGACCGAATCTACAACGGCGCGGTCGACAACGGCACTGGCGTGTCCGCCCTGATCGAGCAGGCGCGGGTTTGGGCGCATGGTCCTCAGCCCGACCGCTCTATCGTCTTCCTTGCTGTCACGGCGGAGGAAAAGGGCCTGCTCGGCTCCGAATATTACGCGACTCACCCGCTCTACGCGCCAGGCAAGACGGTCGCCGACCTCAACGTCGACGCGTGGCTGCCCGATGGTCAACAGAAGGACTTCACGATCCGCGGCACCGCGAAGCTCGACCTCACCGATTATGTGATCGCCGCCGGCAAGGCGCAGGGCCGCTATTACGTGCCGGACCCGCACCCCGAGACCGGCGGCTTCTATCGCTCCGACCACTTCCCGTTCGCGAAGGTCGGCGTGCCCGCCATCAGCTTCTCCGAAGGTCTCGACCTGGTGAACGGAGGCACGGCGCGAGGCGAGCAGCTCGCCAGCGAATATAACCGCCTCCACTATCACCAGCCGAGCGATCAATGGCAGGCGAACTGGGACTGGAGCGGAGTCGCGGAGAACGCCGAGCTGCTGCACCAGGTTGGCCTCAGGCTCGCCAACTCGCGGGACTGGCCGAACTGGTCCGCGGACAGCGAATTCAGGGCCACGCGCGATGCGACCGCCGCTGAGCGCGGCGGAGCCGCTCCTGCTGGTCAGCCAGTAACGACGCCTCGGCCCGGCGAGCGCGGTTGAACCAACCGCCGAAGCGACGCAACCGCGACTGGCAGCCCTGGGCGATCCTCGCGGTCCTGCTGGTCGCGCTGGCGGCGGTAATTTGGCTCACTCATCGGCCCGCGCCGAAGCTGGCTGAGCGAACGGCGAAGACCGGACTTCCGCTCACGCGCGAACAGCGTTCGGTCACATTCGATACGGCCGACCTGACGTTTGAGGTTCATCCCGAGAAGCGCCGGATCGACGGTCGCGCGATCCTCGGCTTCACCGTCAAGGCACCCATCTCCAAGCTGCAATTCGATCTCGATCCGGAGCTTCCGATCGACTTGATCGCAGCCGACGGCCGCAGCGTGCCTCGCTCGGCGTGGGCGAACGTCGGCGGTCTGGTCACAGTAGAGCTTTCTACCGCCAAGCGTGCAGGCGATCATTTGACGCTCGCGGTCGCCTACGGCGGCCACCCCCATGTTGCGAAGCGGGCGCCATGGGACGGCGGCTTCGTCTGGGCTTACACGAAGGCCGGATTCCCGTGGGTCGCCACCGCGGTCGAAGGCGAAGGCTGCGACCTCTTCTGGCCTTGCTTCGACAACAGCGTCGTCGAGGTCGGCACCGTCACCCAGCACATCATCGCGCCGAAAGGGCTCGCGGCGCCCTCGAACGGCCGCCTGCTTGGGATCGACAAGCTCCCCGACGGCCGCACGCGCTGGAACTGGCAGGCATCGCACCCCAACAACTACGCAATCGCAATCGACATCGCGCCCTACAAGCTCGCGCACACGACCTATTACAGCCGCTTCGGCAACCGCTTCCCGATCGAATATTGGTACCTGCCCGGCGAGGAGCGAGCAGGCTGCAGCACTGCTCGCCGAAATGACCCAGACGGTCGGCTTTTTTGAGGCGACGATCGGTCCCTACCCTTGGGGCAAGGAGAAAGTGGGTGTGGTCGAGACCCCGCACCTCGGCATGGAGCACCAGACGATCAATGCGTACGGCAATGCCTACAAAATCGCACCTGAAGGCTATGACTGGCTGTTCAACCACGAGTTCAGCCACGAATGGTTCGGCAACCAGCTGACCAATGCCGACTGGGACGACATGTGGCTGCACGAGGGCTTCGCAAGCTACATGCAGCCTGTCACGCTCGCCTGGCTGCGCGGCCGGATGGCCTACGACGCCGCCATGTTCAAACAGCGTCAGCAGATCGCCAACAAGCACCCGATCGTGTCCGGTCGCCGCGAGCCGGAGAGCGAGGTCTACGACGGTAAGACCGGTCCCGGCACCGACATCTACTACAAGGCGAGTTGGGTGCTTCATACGCTGCGGGGCCTCATCGGCGACGACGCATTCTGGCGGGCGACGCGGCGCCTCGTCTACGGCCGGCCCGACCCGCTTCCCGGCAACTTCCAGCCGCGCTTCGGCTCGACCAACGAGTTCGTCGCGATCGCGAGCCAGGAAGCCAACCAGGACCTCCGCTGGCTCTTCAATGTCTACCTTCGCCAAGCGCGTCTCCCGCGCCTCGTTAGCTGGCGCAAAGGCAATACTCTCTTCCTACAGTGGAAGACGCCTCGCGGGCTCCCCTTCCCCATGCCCGTCGAGGTGGACGTCGATGGCAAGCGCCAAGTCGTTCCGATGACCGGCGGCCACGGCTTTCTGGCACTTCCGAGCTGGTATAGCCAGGTGACGCTAGATCCGGATTCGAAAATTCTTCGCCAGTCCGACGAGTTCGATCGTTACCGGGACGACCAGACTAGCAAGAGGGCCCACGGTCCGAGCTGAGGAGCCGCCGCAGGCGCTCGCTTCGGAAGGGCATTCCTCACAAAGTGGCGTCCGTTGGGGGGTGCATGTCGGACGTCTTTGTTTCCTACAAGGCTGAGGACGAGCTCGGGTCGAGCCCCTCGTCAAAAGGCTTGAGGCTGAGGGCCTGTCGGTCTGGTGGGATGCGCGCGTAAGCGGCGGGGAAGCATGGCGTGAAACGATCGCGGAGCATCTCGATGCTGCCCGCTGCGTCATCGTCGTATGGAGCAAACGGTCGACGGGTCCGGAAGGACGCTTCGTCCGGGACGAAGCGAGCCGCGCCCAGCGTCGCGAGGTCTACCTCCCTGTTACGATCGACAAGGTCGATCCGCCGCTGGGCTTTGGCGAGACGCAGGCCTTGCAGCTGACCTCGTGGAAGGGCGATCCCTCCGATCCGCGCTACCGAGCGATCAGCACGTGCGTGCACTCAATTCTTGGGGCGACGCTCCGAATGCGGCCGCCGCGCCGCGGCCAGGAGTGACTCGGCGCGCGGCATTGGCAGCGGGCGGAGGCGCGGTCGTCATTGCTGCGGGTGCCGCCGGATGGATGCTGTTCCGGCCCCCAGGAGCGAAAGCCAATACAATCGCAGTCCTGCCGTTCGCCAATCTCAGCGGCGATCGCTCCGAAGATTATTTCTCTGACGGGATGGCTGAGGAAGTCCGGGCTGCGCTTGCCGCGCTCGGGAGCTTCCACGTGGTCGCCCGAACATCGTCCGAGATGTTGAGAAATGAGGATGCAGTCACCGCCGCGCACCGTCTCGACGTTGCCAATGTCGCCACTGGAAGCGTCCGCCGCTCATCCTCGACCGTCCGGGTGAACGCCCAGTTGGTTGACGGAAAGGACGGGCTGGAACAGTGGTCGCAGAGCTTCGACCGGCCGCTCGGCGACGTCCTTCAAATCCAGTCCGACATCGCTGCGAATGTTGCGCGGGCGCTAAGCGTTCAACTTGGCGGTGCCTCGCAAAGTCTTACGACCATCGGCGGGACGAACAACGCGCAGGCTTAGGACCTGCTTCTCGAGGCGACCGCCAGCATCGGCGATGACAGCAGCGAGGCACACCTTCGCCGGATCGCTCAGCTCAAGCAGGCAACGGTCTTGGATCCGAATTACGCGCAAGCCTTTGCGCGATTGCGGCTGGGACAGGAATTGTGGGCGAGCACCTATGCCAGCGATGCGGCCTAGAAAGATGCCGCAGATGCGGAGGCTCTCAGTGCCGCCCGGCGTGCGATTCAAATCGCTCCGAACTTGGCTCTCGGGCACTCCGCGCTTGGCGTAATCTACCATAACCAGCTGGCAATGAGCCGTGCCTTCCAGGAAACGCAGCGGTCGGTTACGCTTCCTGGAGCGGATGCTCCGATCTTCTTCAACCATGCACTCACTCTCGGCCAGATGGGCCGTCAGAGCGAAGCCGAGAACGTTGCCGCGCAGGCAATCAGCCCCGACCCGCTCAGCGCTGTCGCGCGGGCGGTCCAGTCGGGAATTTATTTCTATGGTCGGCGCTATCCGGAATCGCTCGAAGCAGGCCGGCGGGCACTGCTGATCAAAAAGGAAAACACGCTCGCCAGGAGCATCATCGGTTGGGACCTGTTGATGCTCAATCGCCTGGAAGAAGGAAAGCGCGGGCTCGAGAAGCTGCCCCCGGACGATTATCGCAGGATCGTGGGGTTGGCTGCGATCGCGGTCCGGCTGAACCGAAAGGGTCAGGCGCTCGCTGCCATTGATGCCATCCGGAAGCGATATGGCGACGCCGCCAATTACCAGACTGCCCAGATCTACGCGCAGGTCGGCGACGTCGACAAAGGTGGTGCAGCGCTCCAGGCGGGAGAAGCGCGATTCCGGCCTCGCATCGCGATGCAGGTCGATCCCTTCCTCAACTCGTTGCGTAACGATCCGCGCTACCGCGCCGTCGCGAAACAGGTATTCGGCTAAGCCCAACCGTGCTGGAGCAGGCGCTCTAACAAGAGTAATTCGCGCTCCTGCTGCCAGGACAGGAGTCGAAAATGGCCGACCTCATCTTCTACACGAACCCGCAATCGCGCGGCCGGATCGTACGCTGGATGCTCGAGGAAATCGGCGCTCCCTACGAGACGGAGGTCATCGCCTACGATCAGCTGAAGGGCGAGCGCTACCTTGCCGTCAATCCGATGGGCAAGGTGCCGGCGATCAAGCACCGCAGCCATATTATCACCGAGAGCGCGGCGATCTGCGCCTATCTCGCCGACGTCTTTGCGGAGGGCGGCCTCGGCCCCAGGGACGATGAAAAGGCCGATTATTACCGCTGGCTCTTCTACGCCGCGGGGCCGGTCGAACAGGCGGTCACCAACCATTATGCCAAGTGGGATCCCGCGCCGGAGCAGATGCGGATGTTCGGCTACGGCAGCTATGACAAGGTCGTTTCAGTTCTAGACGAGTTGTTCAGCCTGCGCGACCATGTCTGCGGCGACCGATTCACGGCGGCCGACGTCTATGTCGGCTCGGCAATCATGTGGGGGACGCAGTTCGGCACGCTCCCCAACCGCGACAGCTTTGCGCGTTATGTCGACCGCATCAAGGCGCGCGAAGCCTTCCAACGCGGTTGGGCCAAGGACGACGAAGCGTTCGCAGAGATGCAGGCCACCCAGTCCCAGCCCGCATAAGCGAAACCGGCATTTAGCCTGAACAGGCGCTCGACAATTGCAGTTCGAATTCGCCCGCGTTACGTTGCGCGCGTGGGCATAGGGGAATTCGTTGGGCTCGGAAGCCGGCCGGAGGCGATTAGCGCTCTTGCCGATCAGCTCGAACGCTTCGGGGCAGCCGAAGGTGAGCCCGAATGGCTGGTCTCGGCGATCTGGCTATGTACCCCGCACGCGGACTATCTTGCCACCCCGTCCACGACTGTTCTGTCCGATGGATACATCGCCCGCCCGCTCGCCGTCGACCGTGTCGACGATTTCGTGCGACAGATGAAGGGCGATCTCCCGGACATTGCTGCGCAACTCGTGGCGCGGAGCAGCGACCTCAAATTGCCGGAGTCGGCGAGGCCACAAGCACCAGCCACGCTTCAGCGATGCCCGCGCGTCCCCAATTCAACCAAAGTCCTGGTTCACGTCGCTTCGCGCGCGGCGGCGGAGCATCGGATCGCCTGCGGGCTGTTGTTCGGCTTCGAGGAACGACGATTGCTCGTCGGAACAGACATGGGGACGCTGGCGATGGTCTTGAGCGAAGAGGAGGAGTTGATCGATCGCTACGTCGCGCGCTGCGAGACAGTTGACGCTAGCGAATATTTCGATCAATTCCCGATTAGTTTGCCGGGGCCACGTTCCTGCAGTCCATCAGGTCGCTAACTGCGACACGCTCGGGGTTGCTCAATTCCGGCCGCCAGAGATCGGCAATCAGAACCACGCGGATACGGTCGCTGTCGTTCCACGCCTCATGGTCGGTCATGTCGTCGAACACCATGGCTTTCCCAACCTTCCACCGGCGAGTCTCGCCGCCAACACGGAAGCCGCAGTTATCGGGCACCATGAGCGGCAGATGCGCAATCAGCCGAGCATTGGTTATGCCGGTATGCGGCGCGATGCGGCTGTCCGGCTCCAGCACCGAGAAATAGAGGCTCGGCGATATCAGCCCGAGATTCGGCAAGTCGAGCTTTTGCGCAAGCTGCATCGTCCTCGGACAGCGCGAGGCCAACTCCTCGACGACGGCCCCATTTTTCATCAGGGGGATCATTGACCACGAGCCCGGACGACTTCCGTCCCTTTCGACCGAGTGAAGCCCCTTCAATCGGCTCGAGAACGCATCGCTCTTGGTCTGCGCGAGCGCGAGAAATTCGGAGCGGATTTCATCTGTGGCCAGTTCGAGATCACTGACGCCCGCAAAAGCTGCGGGGTCGAAGTAACGCCTGGGCTTAATCCCCGGGACCATGAAAACCGGTGGCGCGATCGGGCCCGACTGCACATTCTCGAGGATGTTCGACCGAAACCCACGAATGCGCTGCTCTTGCTCGCGGCTGAGGTCGTAAGCTGCGTCCGCTGGATCCCACTCGAGGACGCGCTTCATCCACTGCTCGGCGGCATCGACGCGGCGCCTCGCCCACTCCAGCTGCTTCGCCATCGCCGGCTGGAACGAGAGATCGAGCGGGACATGATCGCAGGCAGAGCGATAGGCCCGCTGCGCGGCGTGAACCGCGCCCGTCGCCTCGCGAAGGCTCCCCAGCAGCAGGCACATCAGGAAATTGCGTGGAGAAAGCTCGACGGCCGCGGTCGCCGCTTGAAGCGCACCGGCAAGGTCTCCGAGCGAACGGCGCACCGTTGCAAGCCGCAAAAGCGTGGTCGAATCTCGCCCGCGCTGCGCGGCGACCTCGAGCAGGCTCGCGGCCTCGCGGACATCGCCGCGCGCCATCGCCTGGTCGGCCTGCGCAATCAGCGAGCCAGAACGTTCCAAACAACCAACCGTCAATTGATCCTCAACCCGAATCCAGTTTCACTTAACTAAGGATAAGGGCGCCTGTTGCTCCAATTCGACGAAGGTGCAAGCCGCGTCCACCAACGAAATGGGCCGCCCGTTTCCGAGCGGCCCTCCTTGTGTCTTTTGCCTGCGGGTTAGCGGCGATTGCCCATGAAGCGCAGGAGGAACAGGAACATGTTGATGAAGTCGATGTAGAGGTTCAGCGCACCGATCACCGCCGACTTCGCCATTGCTTCGCCGTTGCCGGCGACCGCGAAATAGATGCTCTTGATCTTCTGCGTGTCGTAGGCGGTCAGCCCCGCGAAGATCAGGACGCCCAGCGCGCTAATCGCGAGGTTGAGGCCCGGTGAGCGCAGGAACAGGTTGATCAGCATCGCCACGAACAGCCCGACCACGCCCATGATGAAGAAGGTCCCCATCGCGGAGAGGTCGCGCTTGGTCGTGTAGCCGTAAAGGCTGAGGCCGAGGAACGCTGCGGCCGTCGCGAAGAAGGCCTGGGCGATCGAAGCTCCCGTATAGACCAGGAACAGGCTCGAGAACTGCACGCCGACGAGCGCCGCATAGGCCCAGAACAGCGCCTGAGCTGCGCCTGCCGAGATCCGGTTGATGCCGAAGCCGAGTGCGAAAACGATCGCGAGCGGCGCGAACAAGGCGATCCAGAACAGTGGGGTCGCCTGGCCGGTAGCCGGGTTGACGATCAGGTTGATGAGGCTGCTGTTGGCGAACAGCATGGCGACGATGCCGGTCAGCAGAACGCCCGACGCCATGTAGTTGTAAACAGACAGCATGTACGACCGAAGGCCCACATCGCGGGCGGCGCGCGGAACACCAACCGTTGCGGCGGGGCTCACGCCAGTCGTGCGCGGGTCATTCCATTCAGCCATTTCTTCTCCTTCGCGCGGGGACAATGGCCCCGTTTCGCTTCCTCAATATATCGTGGATGGCCCGAATGACTTCAAGGAAAACCGGACAGGCCATCCCTTTAAGGAACAATACAGGGCTGGCCTGACGGCTGGCTGAACCTATATTCGCGCTCACCATGGCCAAGAAAGCGACCAAGAAAGCCGCCCCGGCGGCGCTCCCGAGAAGTCACCATCGTGATCGAATGGGAGAATGCGATCGACGTTCTCGACAAATGGACGACGGCGGCGATGGCTGCGTTCCAACGCGAGATCGAAGAAGCCGCGCCCCGCATGAGCGGCAAGCCACGAATCATGTACCTGTACGACAAGAACCGGGTCGATCCGGCCGTAATCGAGAAGGCGCTGGCGACGACGGCTCCGCGGCTCAAGGACCTCGCCGACCTTGAGATCGTGCCGACCGACGGCCTCACTTATTACAAGCTCAAGAATTACGGCATCGGACGGGCCACGACGGACTTGTCAATCATGCTCGACAGCGATGCGGCGCCGCAGCCCGGCTGGATCGAAAATCTTCTGAAGCCCTTTTCGAACCCGAAGATCATGGCTGTCGGCGGCTTCACCGTGCTCGGCTACGACGACTTGCTTTCGAAGACCTTCGCGCTGAGCTGGATCTTCGACACGCGCGAAGAGCGCGAGAAGACCGTCAGGCGCGAGAAGATCCATGCCAACAATTGCGCCGTTCGAACCGACTTCTTCCAAACGAATCCCTTCCCCGACATGCCGGCGTTCA
Organism: uncultured Alphaproteobacteria bacterium; assembly: GCA_963738825.1. GTDB lineage: Bacteria > Pseudomonadota > Alphaproteobacteria > Sphingomonadales > Sphingomonadaceae > Sphingomicrobium. The sequence goes on from CAVTYB010000006.1 coordinate 37,340, forward strand.
AAAAGCAGTGCGGCTTCTGGCTCCGCGACATGATCGCCAACGGCTATCAATACACGCGCACGGCTGACGCCATGACGGTCCATGCCCCGCACCCAGGGTACAAGTTCCTCGCCTGGCGCGCGTGGACCATGGGAATGGACCGCGACTATTTTGCCTTCCAGATGGCGACGCGCAATCGCGTCGGCCGCTTCGCCTACGCCTTCAAGTTCTTCGGCGGGAAAGTCGGCAAGAGCTGGTGGCGGATCTGGACCCGCGGCAAGAATGTCGAGCTGCCGGTCTGGCAGCGCCCCGCTGCAATGCTCATCACCCTCGGCTTCTACGGCGTCGGTCTCGCCGGCGAGATCGCCAGCTCGCTCAGCCGAAGCTTCGAACCGCTGCCCAAGCCGCAGAAGCACGAAACGGCAAAGCCCCGCGAGCGAGCGCAAAAGCCCGCGACCGCCTGATTACTGCGATCGCAGGTCGCTGGCGCGCGGCGGCGAAGAGGCGGTGCACTTGCCGCGCGAGACGAACACATCGCTTCCGAGTGCTGCGACGTCGGTGATGCTGTCGTCACTCGCGAGCTTGGCGAACACGCTCCGTTGCGGAAGCGAGAAGATCAGGAAATCGCCTGTCTTGTAAGCGAGGGCGCTGTAGCGGTCGCACTTCGTCAGCTTTGGCGCGCATCGATAATAGGCCGCGCGTTCCGTTCCGCGATCTATGTAGCTCGAAATGTAGATCGAGATCGCCGGCTTCCGCGGAGTGCAGCGGTCCGGGGTGCAGACCGACACCGTGTCGATCGTACATGCTCGCCACAGGCCTGGCTCTGCCGCTGCGGCTGGCGTCCCGGCGAGAGCAATCGCGGCGAGGAGCAGGCGGTTAGACAATACTCGGCAGCCTAACACAGGTTGCGACCGCCGCAACGCCCAGGCGCGAAACGCCATACATTAACGCCATTGCTCGTCGGTCCGGGCGGTGCAACATTGCGCTAATGGAGGCGGCCACGATACGGACCCCGCTTGAGCGGCTCATCCGCATCGCGCTGCTAATGCTTGCGGCCCTCTTTTTCCTTACGCCAACCGCGGGTTGCACTGCAGCTGCGCCGCCGCCCGGTCGGATCGTCGCCGTTGGCGATCTCCACGGTGACTATCAGGCTTGGCTGGCGATCGCCGGCGCCGCGGGCCTGATCGATGCGAATGGCCATTGGTCCGGCGGTAACACCACACTCGTCCAGCTCGGTGACGTCCTCGACCGTCAGCCGGATTTGCTCCAGATCGTCCGCAGTCTCCAACAGCTTCAGTCGGAGGCACCGCGCGCTGGCGGGCGGGTGGTCGTCGTGCTCGGCAACCACGAAGCGATGAACCTGCTCGGCGACTTCCGCTACACGACTCCAGGCGAGATCGCGGCCTTTGTCGACGACCGCTCGACTGCCCGGCGCGAGCAATATTACATCGCCATCCGCAAGCAGCTGGAGGCGGCCAACCCCAACGCGGCGCCGTCCGCCGTCCGAGCGGCCTGGATGGCCGCTCACCCCCTCGGCTGGGTGGAGCACAAGCTGGCATGGAGCCCGTCGGGTGAGCTCGGGCGCTGGGCGACCAGGAACCCGGCGATCGTGAAAATTGACGGGACCTTGTTCGTCCACGGCGGGCTTAGCGCCGAATACTCCAAGCTTCCGCTCGAGGACATCAACCGCCGGATCGCCACGGCGATGGCGACGGGCGACAATCGGCCCTCAACCATTCTCTACGATCCCCTCGGTCCGCTCTGGTATCGTGGCCTGGTCACGCGCGACACCGACGCCGACGAAGCGCGCGCGAAGATTCCCGGTTCGCGCCTTATCCCCGCCGACCAGGAACTCGACATCGTCCTCTCGGCCTTCGGGGCACAGCGGATGGTCGTCGGCCACACGCCCTCCCTCGGAGGGATCCAATTGCTCGGCAACGATCGCCTGGCGCGCATCGATACGGGCGATTCACGAGCTTACGGCGGCGTGTTGAGCTGGCTTGAAATCATAGGCGGGAAGATGATCCCACATACTGTCGGGAGGCCCGCGCAATGAGGGGACTGCTCGCGTTCTTCGCGGCTTGCTTCGCGATCGTTTCGGCACCGGCCCTGGCGCAACAGCCCAAGCCCTTGTTCGCTACGTCGGACCCGATTCACATCGTCATGCAGGCGCCCCTATCCAGCCTGATCCACAACCGTTCCGACCAGGTGGTCCCGGGGACGCTGACCGACCCGAATGGACAGGCGCTGCCGGTCGCGCTCAGTGTCCGCGGAATCACCCGCCGTGCCGCCGACGTCTGCGATTTCCCACCGCTTCGGGTACAGTTCACGACACCGCCGCCGGCCACGTCGCTTTTCAAGGGACAGAAAAAGCTCAAGCTCGTTACCCACTGCAAGAGCAGCCCATCGTTCCAGCAGAAGGTGCTGCTCGAATATTCCGTCTACAAAATGTACAATCTGCTGACCCCGCACAGCTTCCGCGTGCGTCTCGCCAACATCGATTATCTGGGCCCCGACGGGCGTCCGATCGTCTCGCGCATCGGCTATTTCCTCGAGGACCTAAGCGACGTCGCGAAGCGCAACGGGATGAAGCAGACCCATGCTCCGAACATCATTCCGGCAAGCGATCTCAGCGGTCCCGACGCGGCGCGATATGCGCTGCTCCAGGACATGGTCGCCAATCACGACTGGTCGATGCGCGCGGGGCCCGCCGGACACGAATGTTGCCACAATGCCGAGCTGATCGGGCCCCTGGGACCGGGCGCGGCAATCCCCGTTCCGTACGACTTCGACTTCTCAGGCTTTGTCGACGCGCCCTACGCGACGCCGCCTGAACAGCTCCACATCAGTTCGGTGCGCGAGCGGGTTTATCGTGGCTATTGCCTGCATAATAACGACGTGCTCGCCGCCGCACGTCAGATGCGCGAGGCGCGGCCGCAGCTGATGGCCGCGATCACCTCAACGCCGGGACTCGAGCCAGCGACTTTAAGTAAAGCGATGTCATTCCTCGACGGCTTCTTCGCCGATATCGCCAGCGACGAGGTGGTGAATTCGAAACTGTTACGGCGCTGCGTCGGGTGATTTTCCTTCTTCGACGACAACGACCGTCTCACTGACCCGGTAGTCGGCTAGAAAGCGCTTCATCTGGTCGCGCTCGCCGTATTCGGTGACCCACAGCAGCGCGAAGCAATAGTTGAAGAAGATGCTGATCACCGCGGCCAGCTCTATCGCGCCAATGCCGGCACTCAGCCCGATGCCGACCGCTAACAAGATGAATAATGCATCGCCCGAACTCTTGAGCGAATTTCGGAACCGAACCGCCCCGCGATCCCCGCCAAGGAAAAGGCCAGCGCGAGGCTGTTCTGGACGATGATGACGATACCGGTGACGACCATCGGCAGGACGATGATCGTGTTGACGAGCGACTGGTCATATTCATCTCCACCACGCACCGCCATGTAGGTCCAGCTGACCGGCAGTGAGACCAGGATCGCGGCAATGATCGCGACAATCAGCCAGAACACGCTCTGCCCGAAATTGGCGACATGCGCCGCCCGAACCGCCTGGCTTGCTTCCAAAGGGTTCTTGCTCGGCTGGCTGATCAGTTGCTCGACGCCGCCGATCGGCAGGTAATTGCGGAGCTCCGGCCAGACCTTGATCGCGATGAAGACCGCAAGCCCGATGACGAGATAATAGGCCGTAATTTCCAGCAGCAGCTTCGATGCGCGCATCATGTTCCCCCCATGCTCTTCGGTTCGGTTCAATCGTCCCCGTGCTTATGGTCATGTATGTTTGTGCAAGTGCACCGGGTAGGACGTTAGCGGCCGAAGGACACCGTAGCGTTCCTTGCCCGGCTTCTTGTCCCAGCGGCGGCCACGTGGATCTCCGCCAGCGGCAACTCGGTGTCCGGGACCTGGTCGAGAAGATGCCTCAGCAGCGTCAGGCGCCCCAGCGGCTGGTCGTTGAAATCCACGAGCGTCCACGGCGCGAAGTCGGTGTGCGTCGCCGACAGCATCATTTCCCGCGCTTCGGTATAATCGTCGTAATGCTCGCGCGCCTTGATATCAATCGGCGAGAGCTTCCATCTCTTCATCGGATTGTCGAGCCGGTTCTCGAACCTCTTCTCCTGAACCTCCTGGTCGCAGCAGAGCCAATATTTGTAGAGCAGAATGCCGTCATCGACGAGGTGACGCTCGAACTCCGGCGCGGCGTTAAGGAAGTCCTGCGCCTGGTCATTGGTGCAAAAGCCCATGACGCGCTCGACACCCGCGCGATTGTACCAGCTGCGGTCGAAAAGCACGATCTCGCCGGCAGCCGGGAGATGCTCGATGTATCGCTGGAAATACCATTCGGTCCGCTCGCGCTCGCTCGGTGCGGGAAGCGCTACAATCCGGCACTGACGGGGATTGAGGAGCCTTGCGATCATGTCGATCGACCCGCCTTTCCCGCCGTGTCCCGGCCTTCGAAGAGGACGATCGATGCGTTGGTCTGGTCTCGGCGACCCAACGCGCCATCGCGCTAAGTTCACGAGCCAATCGGCTCGAGCAGCTCCTCATATTCGTCGTTGCTGAGCTCGCTCTTGCCGCTCATCCACGCGCCCCCTTCAGACATGTTTGTTGTTGCATGGTGAGGCGTGGATTGGAACCACTCTCGCGCTCCGGCTACTGAGCAGCCGATGACCTGGTTCGATGCCCCGCTTCGTCTCGTCCTTACCGGAATACACAAGGTGTTTCAGGCGGGCTGGTTCGTGCGGCGGCCGCGCACCTACGGCGCTCATGCACTTGCGCTGACGCCCGGCGCGGAAGCTGGTGCTCGTGAAGCTCCGCTACGCTCCCGGCTGGCGTCTGCCCGGCGGCGGCCGCCGGGGCGGGGAATATGCGCAGGCCACCGTCATTCGCGAGCTGCGCGAGGAGATCGGCATGACCGCCTATGGCCGCATCCGGTTCGCCTGCGAGCTGGAGGAGGAGGTCGACTTCAAGCGTGATCTCGCTTCGCTGCTGATCGTAGAGGACGTCCGCTACCTACCCCGGCGCTGGTCGTGGGAGGTCCAGCACGTCGACGAATTCGCGCTCGACGGACTTCCCAAGGACATCGCTCCGACGACGCTGCGCTGGATCAACGCGTTGCGCGATTCCGGATTTAGGGCTCATGCACCGTCTGTTCGTCGCCATCCGACCGCCCGAGCCAATCCGCGGCCTGCTGATCGATGCCATGGACGAGAGCGCCGACTTTCGCTGGCAAGACGATGAACAGCTGCACCTGACCCTTCGCTTCATCGGCGAAATAGAACGGCCAGTTGCGAACGATCTCGCTGACGCCCTCACGCGGATCAGCGCTCGCCCCCTGGAACTTCACGTCGCCGGCGTCGGTCGCTTCGAGCAGCGCAATTCAGGCGCTTTATGGGCTGGTGTCGAGCCCAAGCCGCCGCTTGCCGCGCTCGCCGCCAGAGTCGAACGCGTGTGCCAGTCAGCGGGGCTGGAGCCGGAGCGCCGAGCCTTCCACCCGCATATCACCCTCGCGCGCTGGAAAGGCCGCCGCACTAGCGAGGTTCAGAGCTATCCTCGAACGACGGCGCGGGCTGTCGTCCGAGCCCTTCGTCGTCGAGGCATTTGGCCTCTTCGAAAGCCACCTCTCCCGCCACGGCGCGCATTATGAGGAGGTGGCGAGCTTCCCGTTGATCTAATTTGCTTCTCTTTTCTAACAAACCGCCGAGTGAGCTTTCACTTTCCGGCAGGGGGCTCGCCGTGAATGAACCGGGTCCTGTAACGAGTGACGACCGCGGGCTGACGCGCCCGGTTTTCATCAGCTACGCCACCGCGGACCGCAAGGAAGCGCTGTCGGTCTGCAAGGCGATCGAGCGCCGCGGCACGCAATGCTGGATCTCGACGCGCGATGTCGCGCCCGGTGAGAATTATCAGGAAGCGATCGTCCGCTCGCTGCGTAATGCGGGCGCGATGGTGCTCGTCTTCTCCGACGCAGCCAACAACAGTGACGAGATCAAGAAAGAGCTGTCGCTCGCCAGCCGCTATCACATCCCCGTCATGGCACTGCGCATCGAGGACGTCGAGCCGAGCGACGCCTTCGCCTACGAGCTTTCCACCCGCCAGTGGATCGACGCCTTCGAAAGCTGGGACAAGTCGATCGACGCCCCGACGCAGCGGATCGCCCAGGTTTCTGGAACCGAAACCGCCTCCGCTCCGGCTACACGTGCCGCAACTAGGCGCGTGCGAGTCTCCGAGTTTCCCGCCAGAACGTTGATCGTGGCCGTCGCCGTCGTGGTCGTCATTGTCGCAAGCCTCGGGGCTTGGCTTTTCATGCGTTCCACGGGCTCAGCCCGCGCATACGATGCAGGTGCGTCTCGCCGGATTCCAGCGTCTCTCGCCGGACATTCCCGATGCCATGCCAGCGGCCCTCGGAGACGAGATCAACGCCGCCTTCAATGACGATGGAGTTGTCGTCTGTCTCCAACGCGCCCGCGCCGCCGTCAGGAAACGCGCCCGCTTATGCACTGAGCGGTACAATCTGGCGCGAGGCCGGCAAGATCGAGGTCATCATCCGCCTCCTGAACGAACGGACGAACGCAGTCCTTTGGTCGAACAGCTACAGTTATGACGCGGCTCCTGCCGCCCGCGTCCCCCATCTCGCCGCGGTCTCGTCGAGCATGGTCGTGCGCTGCGGCTTGTTCGGCGCTTCCACCTATCCCAAGGCGCTGTCCGATCCGACGCTAATTTCCTACATCGGCTACTGCGACGCCGATAACAGCGGCGAATCCACCAAGGCCTTGAACTTTGCCAGCAAGGTCGTCGCTGCGGCGCCCGACTTCTCTTGGGGCTGGTCGGCGGTGAGCGGCTCCATCGGCGCCGAATGGTTCAATCGCGGCCCCAACGCCGCCGAGGCTCGGAGAAAGGCGGCTGAAGCAGCTGACAAGGCGATCGCGCTCGATCCGACGAACAGCGAAGCCTTCATGATCAAGGCGTTTCTTACCGACGCCGATGACTTCGTCGGACGCGGAGCCCTGATGAAAAAGGCACTCGAAGCGCGTCCGCTCGCGTGCGGTTGCGAGCATCACGGCTATGCCACGTTCTTGCTCGACGTCGGACGGGTCAAGGAATCGCTCGCGGAGTTCGGCAAGGCGGTCGACGTTCAGCCGCTCTATGCCTCCACTCAGTTCGAGTTCGGCCAGGCCCTGCTTTACGCCGGCAACATCGACGCCGTGAACAAGGCGTTCGACGCCGCAGCGGATTTGAGTGATGACGCTACGGCTCGAGCCCAAATGACCGTCCAGGCAGCACCCTTCAAACATGATTATGCCGGTGCGGCAAACATCGTCTTCGACCCGAAGGTGGCGGCGCCGCAGAAATTCAGGGATGGGATAGGTGGCGCCTTCCGTGCGCTCACGTCAGGCTCCGACAAGGCGAAGCTGTCGAGGGCCTTCAGGCAATGCCCTTCGGCATGAACTCGGACCTTCAGCTCAACCTTCTCGGGCTTCTCGGAGCGCCGCGGGTTGCCCTGCAAAAAGCCGCCGATGGCGTGGGGAAAGGCAACGTGTTCGTCTTTGCACCATTCTTCGGCCCGAACCTCGTCGTGGCACGTACGGACCCGACATTCACGTCGGTCGCAGAACAGGCCGGCCTCATGAAATATTGGAAGGCGACGCACACGAAACCGGACGTCTGCTCCGACAAGAACCCGCCGTCCTTCTGCTCGATGATCTGAGAGGTCGCCGACCGCGATCTGCCCTTTCGGGGACGCGGACGCGACTGGCCCATCCGTAGAAGTTCCTATGGCGCGCCTCACGAAGTGCCGCCAATGGAAAGCAAGATCACGCTATAAAGCGTTAGCGATTTGACGTCGTTCTGTGCTCTGTTCGCGATTCAAGACAGGGGGAACGCCATGAAATCAAGTCTGCTCAGGGCCGTGACATTGACGGCTTTCATCATGCTCGTTGGCTGCGAGACCACCGGTAGCGGCCCATACAAACCATCGGAAATTGAAGCGAAGTTCTACAAGGAGTGCGCGGCGAACCCGGCCCAACCGCCTTGCGGACACTATTGACTTCCACTTGGGATCGAAGATGCCAGCTAGCGGCTGATCCTCTATTTCACTTCGCTGCTGCGCCGTCGCCCTTCAGATATTTGTCGAACCAGTCGACCATGCGCTGCAGCAAATCCTGCTGGTGCTCGCGCTTGTAGAAGCCGTGGCCTTCCTCCGGATAGAAGACGGAGTCGACCGTATTCCCCTTCTTCTTGAGCGCCTCGACCACCTGCTTCGCCTGGCCCGGCGGCACGCGGATGTCGTTCTCGCCCTGCTGCACCAGGAGCGGCGCCTTCACCGCATGGATGTAGGTCAGCGGTGACGTCGCGTCATAGACCTTCGGGTTCTGGTCCGGACTACCGAGCAGCGACTTCTGGTACGCCTGCAGAAGTGCGTCCTCATGCTGCCACATCGTCCGCCAGTCGATGATCCCGAACAGATCGACTGCGGCAGCGAACTCGTCCGGCGTGCGGCCGATCGCCATCAGAGTCATGAACCCGCCGTACGATCCGCCGGCGATGCCAACCCTCTTGCCATCGACATAGCCGCTGTCGACGAGGAATTGCTTGGCCGCGAGCTCGTCCTTGAGGTCGCCACCGCCGAGGTCCTGGAAGTTCGCCTTCTGGAAGGCGAGGCCGTAACCGGTCGAGCCGCGCGGGTTGGGCTGGATCACGACATAGCCGCGGCTCGCAAGCGCGGTCGCGTAGCGGCTGAACCCGTCATTGGTCTGCCCCGTCGGTCCGCCGTGCGGCATCACGACCGCCGGATTGCTGCCGTCGCGCTTGAGGTTGAACGGCATCGTCACAATCGCGCTGACCAGCGTCCCGTCGAAGCTCTTGTAGGTGACGATCCGTGACTTCGGCAGATGCTCCGGCGCAGAGGCTCGCCATCGCAAGATGCGTCAGCGGTGTCATGGTTCCGGCAGCCACGTCGAACGCCTGCAGTTCGCTCGGCGTATCGGCGCCCGAATGCAGTACGAGCAGACGCCGCGAATCCGGCGGTGAACGGCTGCGTGCCAATCGTCCCATTAACTCCGGCCGGCATTGCGAGCGGTTGTTCTGAGAGGGTGCGAGATGTCGACGAGCTCGAGCCGCTGCCGGCCGTCTTCGCTGGTCTGGACCACCATCGAACGCCCGTCAGGGCTGATCGCGCCGCTCGATCTGTTCCCACGGGGTCGGCTTCAGCGTACGGATTGCCCCGGTGGCAGGGATGAACACGGCCGCGTGCGGCTGGTGCGTTTCCTCGTTAGTCGTCAGCGCAATCGGCCGAGCCGTCGCGGGTCGCGTCGCTCGCGCTGTAGAGCACATCCTTCTTGCCGAGCAGCTTGGTCGCTTTCCCCGTCCCTACGTCGACCTTCCAGACCTCGCCGGAGGAACCGTCGGCGAAGCTGCGGTTGGCGATGAGCGATCGATCCGCCGTCGACCCACGCCACCGGATTCCAGCGCCACTGCGGGTCGGTTTCGTGGGTAAGCGCACGCACCTGTCCGCTCGCCAGGTCCATAACTGCGAGGTTAAGCTGTCCTTCGCTGGTCTTCTTCGTCGACATCGCCAGCGACCTGCCGTCGGGCGCCATCAGCAGCGTATCTTCGCGCAGGTCCGGCGTGTTGGTCAGGTCCTTCGGCGCACCGCCGGAGGTCGGAACGGCATAGACGTCGTACTGCTCATTCCCGCCCTTGTCCTGCGTGTAGTAGAGCGTCTTCCCGTCGGGCGAGACGGCGAACCCGCCCTGGTTATCGTCCGACTGAGTCAGCTGGACCGGCCAGCTTCCCGACGAGTCCATCCGCCAGATATTGTACCGGCCGGTAAGGTTGGTCGAAATGAACAGCTGCCGCCCGTCCGCGCTCCACGCCGCATCGCCGACACCTCGCGAAAAGACGAGATCGTCGATCGGCACCGGCGCAGCCTGAGGGTCGGTCGGTGACGTCAGGGTCTTGGCGTCCGTGACCGGCCGTGCCGGTGTCGGGATTTCCGCAACCGTAGCGGTAGACGCCAACAGCATCGGCAACAGGATCAGATATCTCATGGACTCGTCCCCCTAAGCGCTTGGGCTGATGTGACTTTGACAGCAACCGGGATGGAATCAACAGCTGGCAATCCGCGGCAACAATCCCCATTTCCTATTCTGCCGCGTTGACCGGGTGCGGCGCTCCACGCTAAACTAGAACATAAACGGAACGAACGACTCCGATGCTGACCCATATTCCGAAGCATAGGCCCGCGGTATGCTGACTCACATAAGCGTCCGCGGCGCGCGCGAGCACAACCTCAAGGGGGTCGACGTCGACATCCCGCGCGAGAGCCTGACGGTCATCACCGGGCCTCTCCGGCTCGGGCAAATCCAGCCTCGCCTTCGACACCATCTATGCCGAAGGGCAGCGCCGCTACGTCGAAAGCCTCTCCGCCTACGCGCGCCAGTTCCTCGAGATGATGCAGAAGCCGGACGTCGAGCATATCGACGGCCTCTCGCCCGCCATCTCGATCGAGCAGAAGACGACCAGCCGCAACCCGCGCTCGACTGTCGCCACCGTCACCGAGATCTACGACTACATGCGCCTGCTCTGGGCGCGCGTCGGCATGCCCTATTCGCCCGCGACCGGCCTCCCGATCGAGGCGCAGCAGGTCAGCCAGATGGTCGACCGGGTGATGGCGCTCCCCGAGGGCAGCCGCCACTATCTGCTCGCCCCCGTCGTTCGCGGCCGCAAGGGCGAGTACCGCAAGGAACTCGCCGAGTGGCAGAAGGCGGGCTTCCAGCGCGTCCGCATCGACGGCCAGTTCCACGCGATCGAGGACGCCCCGGCGCTCGACAAGAAGTACAAGCACGACATCGAAGTCGTGGTCGACCGCATCGTCGTGCGCGAAGGCATCGAGGCGCGGCTCGCCGACAGTTTCGAGACCGCGCTCAAGCTTGCCGAAGGGCTCGTCTATCTCGACCCCGCGGATCCCGGTCGAACGGCGAAGCTTCAGTCCTCGGGCATGAAGCTCGACTACGCCCCGCCCGGCCGGATCATCTTCTCCGAGAAATTCGCCTGCCCGGTCAGCGGCTTCACCATCGCCGAGATCGAGCCGCGGCTCTTCTCCTTCAACGCGCCGCAGGGCGCCTGCCCCGCCTGCGACGGTCTCGGCGAGAAGCTCGTGTTCGACGAGGACCTGGTCGTCCCCAACCACGCGCTTCAGCATCGCCAAGGGCGCGGTCGTGCCCTGGGCCAAGTCCAACCCGCCCAGCCCTTATTACATGCAGGTGCTCGCCAGCCTCGCGCGCGCCTATGACTTCGACCTCGACACGCCCTGGGCAAGGACCTCCCCGAGGAGGCGCGCAACGTCATCCTCCACGGCACCGACGGCCGCGCGGTCACTCTCCGCTTCATCGACGGCAAGCGCAGCTACGAGGTGAAGAAGCCGTTCGAGGGCGTCATCGGCAACCTCAACCGCCGCATGTCGCAGACCGAGAGCGCGTGGATGCGCGAGGAGCTCAGCCGCTACCAGGCGTCAGCCGCCCGTGCGAGGTGTGCCACGGCGCCCGCCTCAAGCCCGAGGCGCTGGCGGTGAAGATCGCCGGCGAGGACATCTCCATGTCCACCCGCCGCAGCGTCGCCGACGCCTCGGCTGGTTCGCCGACCTCCACGAGAAGCTCACCGCCACCCAGAACGAGATCGCCAAGGCCATCCTCAAGGAGATCAACGAGCGCCTCGGCTTCCTCCACAATGTCGGCCTCGACTATCTCCACCTCGACCGCACCAGCGGCACCCTCTCGGGCGGCGAGAGCCAGCGCATCCGCCTCGCCAGCCAGATCGGCAGCGGCCTCTCGGGCGTCCTCTACGTCCTCGACGAGCCCTCGATCGGCCTCCACCAGAAGGACAACGACCGCCTGCTCGAGACGCTGAAGCGCCTGCAGTCGGCCTCGGCAACACCGTGCTCGTCGTCGAGCATGACGAGGAGGCGATCCGCAACGCCGACCATGTCATCGACATGGGCCCCGGCGCCGGAGTCCACGGCGGCGAGGTCGTCTGCGCGGGCACGCTCGACGAGCTGCTCGCCTGCAGGACAGCCTCACCGCCGATTACCTCACCGGCCGCCGCGAGATCCCGCTCCGCACGACCCGCCGCAAGGGCAGCGGCAAGTATGTCACCGTCCACGGCGCGACCGCCAACAACCTCCAGTCCGTCACCGCCGCCTTCCCGCTCGGCACCTTCACCTGCGTCACCGGGGTCAGCGGTCAGCGGCAAGTCCATCGCTCACCATCGACACGCTCTACGCCGGCGCCGCGCGCACGCTGAACGGCGCGCGCATCCCCTGCGGCCCGTGCAGCAAGATCACCGGCCTCGAGCAGCTCGACAAGGTCATCGACATCGACCAGTCGCCGATCGGCCGCACCCCGCGCTCCAACCCCGCGACCTACACCGGCGCCTTCACCCAGATCCGCGACTGGTTCGCCGGCCTGCCGGAGAGCAAGGCGCGCGGCTACAAGCCCGGCCGCTTCTAGCTTCAACGTCAAGGGCGGCCGCTGCGAGGCGTGCCAGGGCGACGGCCTCATCAAGATCGAGATGCACTTCCTGCCCGACGTCTACGTCACCTGCGACGTCTGCCACGGCGCCCGCTACAACCGCGAGACGCTGGAGGTGAAGTTCAAGGGCCACTCGATCGCCGACGTGCTCGACATGAACGTCGAGGAGGCGGCCGAGCTGTTCAAGGCGGTCCCCGGCATCCGCGACAAGATGCGCATGCTTCAGGAGGTCGGCCTCGGCTACATCAAGGTCGGCCAGTCCGCGACGACGCTCAGCGGCGGCGAGGCGCAGCGCGTCAAGCTGTCGAAGGAGCTCTCCCGCCGCGCCACCGGCAAGACGCTCTACATCCTCGACGAGCCCACCACCGGCCTCCATTTCGAGGACGTCCGCAAGCTCCTCGAAGTCCTCCACCGCCTCGCCGACCAGGGCAACACCGTGGTCGTGATCGAGCACAACCTCGACGTCATCAAGACCGCGGACTGGGTGATCGACCTGGGGCCGGGCGGCGGCGTGAATGGCGGGCGGATCGTGGTCGAAGGCACGCCGGAGACGGTGGCCGCGACGAAGGAGAGCTTTACGGGGCAGTATCTGAAGCCGATGCTGGAGCGGGCTAGCGTCAAGCCGACGGTGGTGGAGGCGAAGCCTAAGCGGCCGGCGCGGTCACGTAAGGCGTTCGTCGATGAGGACGAGCCGGATTTAATCGCGGCGAAGTAGCCTTCCAATACCGATACAGGACCGGCGAAGAACGTCGAAATACCCGAGCTGCCGTCGATGCGCCGTCGTACCAGAGTTAAATAATGCGTCCGCGACAGGAGGAATCCGCAAGTCTCAAGGTCTAGCGGACCGCGCGCGGTGCAGCGCGGACATTGAAAGCGGTCATCGGGTGCACGGTAACGCCAACCTCGCCCACCTCAATCCCCCGTCTCAAATGCCGCCGGTGCGGCCGCAATTCCGCCGCCCTCGTTGTCCTTCCGCGCGTCTAAGTGTCCGCGTTGTCCATGTGCCGCACCTCGACCTCCTGCCCGTCGATCAGCGGCCGCCCCTCCTCCACCGAAAACCCGTCGAGCAGGCGCGCGTTGACGCCGACCTTGCCGTAGCTCTCGCCGGTCGACCGCCAGTCCGTGAAGCATCCGCACGCCGGGCAATGGTAAAGCGCGATCATCCGGTCGCCCCAGATGTAGGGTACGGTTTCGCCCTCGATCCGCACGCCCCCATCGTCCGGATAATAAGCCATCAGCGAGCCGATCTTCCTGCAGAAGCTGCAGTTACAGCTGCCGAGCCACTCGGGCGGGTGCGCCACCTCGATTCTGATCGCTCCGCAATGGCATGAGCCGGTGACCATGCATTTCTCCGTCACCCCGGCCCCCGAGCCGGGATCTGCCTTCACTTCAAGAGCAAGCTGCTGCCGGGTCAAGCCCCCGTCACTGCAAACGTTCGTGAACATTCGCGAGCCTCTGGCGGCGCTGCAAGGCGCGAAAAGCGCACCATCCGTGGTATCACGCGGAATGCCCCGGCGCCGCGACCCGAAGTTCACCACCGGCCACCTCTGCCGCTTTTGCGGCGAGCTCGTACCGTGGGGCGAGATCCTTCGGGTGATCCGCGTCGACCCGGACACGCCGGGCTTCATGCTGAACGAAAGCGCCTGTCATATCGATTGCCTCCGCAGGGCGCTCCGGCGGGAGGTCGCGCTGACCTTCCGCCGTCACTGGAACGGCCGCGCGCCGTATCTCGACGACAGCGCCGATATCGATGGCAAGCCCTGCGCCATGTGCGCCAGGGACATCGCGCCCGCCGATCTCGTCCGTCTCCGCATCCAGAAGCCCGCCGGCCCGGTCAAGCAGCCGCAGTTCGACGAGCAAAGCCTCCCCGTCCACGCCGCCTGCCTCGCATCCGTGAGCAACACGCGTTTCGGCTAAGGTCCCTGCGCTCGCTCCCATATCGGCACTGGCGAGGCTTTGACAATGCGCAGGCCTGCCGTATTATATCACTAATACTCATACGCTGAGGAGTGCCGGGTCATGATCAGCCGTCGTCTCTCCCTCATCACTGGTCTGCTTTATGCGCTGAACATCGCCATCGGCATTCTCGCGATCGTCTGGACTCAGCGCGACAAGGCGACCGCGGACTTGCTCAACCTCGCCGGCGCTGCCGAATATGCGGTCGTCGTTTGCCTTCTCGGCCGCCTATTCGAGACTGCCGCGCGCGGCCTGTCCTGGTCGGTTGCCGTAATCGGTCTCGTCGCCTGCGCGGTTTCCGCGGCGATGATCGTCCACCTCTTCGCCGTCCCGCCGGGCGTGAACCCGGTTGTCTTGTTCGGCCCTTACTGCCTTGGCCTCGGTGCCGTTATCGTCCGCTCGGGATCGATGCCGCGCCTGCTCGGCATCCTGCTGATGGCTGCCGGCATCAGCTGGCTGACGTTCGCCGTTCCAACGCTCGCGCACCGCATCGCGCCCTGGAACACCTTGGTCGGCGCGGTGCCCGAGCTAATGCTCACGCTCTGGCTGATCGCCGCAGGGATGCGGCCGCAGCCCATGCGCGTCCCAGCCTGACTGAACCTGGCAACCTCCGAGCCAATTGCGCCGTCTAGGCCTGGCGGCGCTCTTCCTCGAGCTGGGCGACCAGCCTTTTGCCTTCCCAGATCTCGCATTTGGACCTGAAGCCCCTGGCCTGCGCCTTAGCGATCGCTTCCTCGTCACTGCCGGCCTCGATCCAATCGGCGTCCACGAAATGGCGCGCTTCATCCAGGCAATAGACGCGATAGGTGATGGGGTGGGCGGACATGGGGATGCTCCTACACAGCGGGAGCTCTCCATTTGTCTCTCTGTCGCCGCGGCGCTGAGGCGAGAGCGGCGATGCGCCTTGTTACGCCCGCGAAAGGGTAATTGATAGTTAAATTTGCCGCGACGCGCCTTGCTCCGCACGAAAATAAAGAAGTGTTTGCAAACAGTTGCTTACCGGGCCGCGGCTCCGCACCCCACTGGTCAATGCGTCGGCAAGGGCCCATCTGGGAAAGGCTACCAGTCGGTATCGGCGGTCTTGGGCGCAGCAGAAGCGCCTCTCTCCATCCTTAGCGCCTCTTAGTCGCGGAGCGGCCAATTCCGGCCATTCCGGCAAAGAAGGACGATCATCATGAAGCATTTCGGAACCGTCGAATTTTTTGACGAGACCAAGGGCCACGGGCTCATCAAGCCGGAGGAGACCGGAAAGAGCGCCATCGGCTTCGACAAGAGCGCCATCTCCTGGGAAAACAAGACGCCCCCGGCGGTGGGAAGGCGCCTGTCCTATGATGTCACGGAGGCGAACGGCGAATTTAAGGCCGTGAACCTGCAGAACGCGTAACAGGGGGCTGCGAGCGGGAGCGGCAACGCTCTCGCCCGCATCACCTGTCCGCATCGCAAAGAGGTCACCCGATGTCCATTAGCGCGCCTCGTCCTCCCAGGGCCCACAAGCATTTCACTCCATTCTATTCCGCTGCCGAAGAGGCGGCGGCGAAATCGGAGAAGGAAAGCTGGGACAATGAAGGCGGTCATATGAGCTCGACCAGTGGACGCCTCGTGCGCACGCCCGACGCCGACCTGCCCTACAAGGTCGTCCTGTCGCGCGACGATGGCGCAGAAACTGTGCACGCCTTCGCCACGATGCGCGAAGCCGAAGCCTTCATCCGGCGCAACACGCCCGTTCCCGCCGCCGCCCTTTCGAAGATTTACGACCGCGACGCAGATTAGGTCCACCGAAAGGAGTCACTGATGATCGACCGCACCTTCATCGCCGATTGGCGGCGCATGTTCTTTCCTGCCGCTCTGACGATCGCGGTGATCGGCGGCGCGCTCGCCTTCGTATTCATTTCCTAGTCTGGTTTCTCGGCCAGCCCCTCACGGCGGCCATCCGGGGGCGCGCCTTTGTTGTTTCAGGTTCATGCGTCTTATTTGCCTAGTACGCGTTCTACCATCGAACTCACCGGCGTTTCCCGGGCGAGACCTGAAGGAAATCCCATGACAATCCGTGCCCACTATCTCGCCGCTGCGGCGGCGCTCAGCGCTCTTGCCGTCCCGACCGCTGCGCAGACCGCTTATCCTTACGGCAATCAGCAGCAGACCTACCCGCAGTACCAGCAGCCCTACACGCCGCAGCAGGCGTATCCGCCGTATCAGCAGCCCTCCTACGGACAGCCCGCCTACGGCTACAACCAGGGCTATGCCCAGAACCCGGTGTCGGCGATCATCGATGGCCTGCTCGGAAACCGCTATAACGTGACCGATCGCCAGGCGGTATCGCAATGCGCGAGCGCAGCGATGACCCAGGCGTCCGCCCAGTATGGCGGCGGCTACAATCAGGGCTACAATCAGGGCTACGGCAACGGCTACAACCGCTATTCAAGCCTGCGCGTCACGCAGATCACCGACGTCCAGCGCCGCAACAACGGCCTTCGCGTCAAGGGGCTGATGAGCTCGGGCTACGGTGGCTACGACCGTCAGCACGGTTACCAGAACGGCGGCTATGCAGCTGGCGACGTCACCTTCCGCTGCAACGTGGATTATCGCGGCGCGGTCACCGACATCCGCGTCGGCCGCAACCAGCACGGCCGCTAACCGCACTCTCCAGTTGGGGCAGGTCTATCCGGACTGACTCCAACCTCGGATGTCATCGGCAAAGAAAAAGGCGGCGGGACGATGCGTCCCGCCGCCTTATCGAAGCCTGAGCTCGATGTGCTTAGTAAGGGGTCGGTTCCTTGATCATCGCCGTGACGACCTGGCCCGGCAGCATGACCGCCGAGTGGCAGCTGATCAGGATCGAGCCGAGCAGGGCGCCAACCGTGTTGCCCTTGCCTTCTTGCCGTTGGACGCCCGCCAGGGCGGACGTGGTTCCATTGGCAACCACGCTCTCGAAGCTCACGTCGAACTTGCCAGACTTGCCGCCGATGGCGCGGCCGGTCTGCATCGTGATGACGCCGACCGCATGCGAACCGCGCGGGATCACCACGACGCCGTTCTCGACAACGTCGCTGACGACCTCGAACTGGTAGCGCTCGCCTTCCTTGAGTGCTTGCTGCTGAGCTCCTGCAGCGCAGCGAGGCTCACCTCGGTGCCCGCCGGCAGCATGCGCGCAGCCGAGGGCGCTTGGCGACCGCGGCGGATGCTAACTGGTTAGGCGCCTGAGGTGCAGCAGGCTGCGCCGCCGCGGCTGCGGCGAGCAAAAGAATTGGAAATGTCATGAAGTTACTCCCAAGGGACTCACTCGCCCCCCGGCGAGCGTAGGGCCCTTGTGCCGCACCCCATTGGCCTTGCCTGGACCAAAGACGTCAGCTCAGCCCCACCAGTACAAACACCGGAGCGACACGACGAGGACAGCGAGGCAGGCTATCTCAAGTCGACGCCATAATGCTTTCAACCGGGTCCAACAGGTCGATCACGACCAGCAGGGCGAGGCTGCCTGTCGCTACCTTCCGCCGCTTCGTCACGATTGCGGCGACCCCTATGGCGAAGAGCAGAGCGAGCAGCGCCCAGCCCCACCATTCGATGTAGCTCCACGAGGCCCAGCCCATGACCGCCGGGCGCACGCCGAACGCCAGCGCGTTGGCGGCGAGGAACGCGCCACAACAGCGCCGTCTCGGTCGTCACCCAGGTCGCCAGGAGCGCGGGCGCCCAGACGATCCTGATCTTCGGCCGCCGCTTGACCACGGGCGCCAGCCCGCCAAGCACCTCAGCAAGCGCGAGGCTGAGCAGGATCACCAGCAGCGAAAAGTTGAATTCGAAATTGCTCACTGGAACTCCCTCCCGCCTCAGAGGAAATGGCCGTGCATGCCGACACCCAGGAAGCCGAGCACTGGGAAAATCGCATATCTCGCCAGCATCAGAAACAGCAGCACGATGTTCGCTCGCCTGTTCCAAACGAGGAGCAGCGCGATCAGCAGGACGAAATAAGTGACGTCGTTGGCGAAGCCGAGCGGCGTGCGCATGAAGCTGCCGCCGACCGCCACCATGATGGCGACCGCTACGGCGTTGCAGAGCAGGATACCGCCGTACACCCACTGCTTGTGGCGGAAATAATAGAGGTCAAAGTCGGGCCACTCGACGAAGTTCTTGGGGAAGACCAGCCGCGCGGCGAGGAAATAGATGCCAGCCAGCAGCACTCCACCGACCAGGAACAGGAAATAGGGACGTTGAAACGCGTCCCTCAGTTCCCATCCGATCGCCCAGAAGGAGGTAAGGTCGAGGATGACGAACAGGCCGAGCAGCGGGGTGAGCCAGCCGACCTTGAGCTTGTGCCGCTCCTGAAGCGTGTCGCCGAAGCCCGCGAACACTTGCGCCAGCGCGAGGCCGAACAGAAGACTGTAAAGCGAAAAAACAAACTCGAAGACCGTCACGGAAGCCCTCCCCACGCCGGCTGTAAATCGCATCCGCCCCCGCCTCAATTGGGGCCCGCAAGGACGCAAGCGCGCTTTGCCTTCACATGCGCCTCCTCTATTGCCCAGCGGACGGCTGATGACGCCCGGCAAGGGGGAGGCGACGAGTGCGTTGTTCGGAATGCGGTGCCGAAATGCCTCCGCTTCGGGAGTTCTGCCCGAATTGTGGGACGGCGACCAATCCGGGCCTGCGGCGGCGCCCGCCTGGGGTGCTCGGCGGCCGCTCCACCGACGAGCTCAAGCGCAACCGCAAGACGGTCCTCATCGCCTGCGCGGCGATGGCCGCACTGCTCGCGGTGTCGGGCAAGATTCCCTGGCACATTCCGCACGGCATCCACATCGACATGGATGCGCCGTCACATAAGGGCCCGGTGGTGACGAACGCGGAGGTATTGGTCCGCGCTTTTGCCGCGGACCCGGCCGCCGCCGAAAAAAGGTTCGGGGGGCGTGAGATCATGGTCGGCGGGGAGTTCCTTCGTATCGTGCCCGACGGCTACGGAAGCATCGACATGCGCCTGAAGACTTCCAATCCCGACGCGCCGCTCGGCGTCGACGTCGTGAACGATTCCGTCGACGACGCAAAGCGCTTGCAGCCTGGGCAGGAGGTGACCGTCAGCTGCCGAAGCGTGGCCGGCTCGAACAACGACCGCTGGCTGAAGGATTGCGCGATCCAGTCGGGCGAGCCCTCCCCGCCCGCCGCGCCTCCCCCGCCCACGACGCCTACGACGCAAAGCCCTCCAGCGCCTCCGTCGGGCTGAGCCCCAGAACGACCACGAAGTGCCGAAGCAAATCTCGAAGGCGGCGCCGGAACGTTGGCATGACTGGCGCAACGATGCGCGCGACTCGCGATCGTCGTCATCGGCGTGCTCATCGCCCTGCTCGCTCAGGAAGTGGTTCAAAGCTGGGAATGGAAGCAGAAGGTCGCAGCGTTCGAGTGCGCGATGCGGCATGAGATGCTGTGGGACAACGGGCCGCAGCTTTACCAGCGGGCGGTGATGCATCCGTGCGCGGTCCAGCGGCTGGACGCGATCCGGGCGGCCGTTGAGACGCGGCGCTGACCGATTCCTATTCTGCGCCTTACTTCAGCTACGACAGCATCGTGCGCGACGCTGCGAACACGTCGGACGTCGCCAGCCACATGCCGGCCGACACGATGGACCTGTTCGCGATCGTCTACACGCAGATGGCACCGATGAACCAGAATTCAGAGAGGGAAGTGGCCGGCCTGGCGCAACTCCACGCCTTGAGCCACAGCGGCGGGGCACTCAGCGCCGCCGAACGGGTCAAGGCCTTGTCGGCGGTCGAGGCACTGCGGAGCGATGACCATCTCATCTGGCTGGTATCCGGCTGGACGATGCCCAAGCTGCGCGAGCTCGGCTCGCTTGATGCCGAACGGGTTCGTGAGATGGTGGATGATGCGAGTGACCGCTATGGCGATTGCGTGAAGCCTCTTCCTGCCGACTTCCCGACTGGAGCGAGATGAGATCTCAGGCGGGATTGCCATCGAAACAGTAGTGAAACCAAATCAGAAAATTGGCGTTTTCGCGCTTCGAAAATGGCCGCTTGGCCAGCAACTGATCGGGATTTGTAAGCGTGACGGACTACAGGCTTTATGGCCTCGACGGGGTCAATAAGGTCGCGTCCGGCGAATGGTTCGAAGCCGACGACGACGAGACCGCGATCGAGGTCGCGAAGAAGATGATGGACGGCCACGATTGCGAACTTTGGCGGGGCAAACGCCTTGTCGCCCACATCGAGCACAATCGCGGGCGCTGACACCGTCCTCGAAGATTGACTCGACTAGGAATGAGCGCACACTCGATCCGTCTTGCGCGACGGAGATCGAAGTCATGATCAAGCGCTTGCTGGTAGCATCGTCCATCGTCATCGCCTCGCCATTCCTCGCCTGCCCGGCCGCCGCCGCACCGCCCTGGAGCGACATCGGCAAGGAGCAATTGGCAACTTACGGATCCGCAGAGCTCTACATCGGGAAGCTCGGGCGGACGGGCGACCACATGATGTCGGGAGAGCTTCACGCGGTCCTGGACGAGCCCTGGAACAATCCCGACGCCTCCGGATCGTTTCGCGACATCTATTTCCGGGTCCTTGCCGACTGTCAGGCTGGCACGATCGCAGTTCACTCGACCTGGCCCGAAGGACCGGACGAGTCCTCGATCAACGCTCGCGACCTCAAGCGCCCTGCACCCGGAAGCTCGGACGAGAGACTACTTAAGGCCTATTGCAGATAGGAATCTCGGCTGCTCCCGAGCGGCTTATTTCAGCGACAGTACCACCGGGCCCGACACCGGGTCGGTCACCACTCCGTCGCCCAGCTGCTCGAGCATGTCACGGAACGTATCGAGGGTGGCGATCATGCGCGGACGAGCGGCGACCATCGCATCCATGTCGTCCCACTCACCGATGATGCAGAAATTCTGATCGCCCGTCTGGATGATGTTCACGTGCCTCAGGCCGGGCCAGTCGCGGTCGACCCGTTCGTGAGCGTCGAGAAAGTCCTTGTTGCGGCCTGGCTTCACCTTGAAACGCACTGCGTTGAATGCGGTCATGGGGCTTCCCCTTCTCTGCCGATGAACGCGCGGGCCATACACCCGACGGCTGTTCGGCGATACCGCGGCCCACTAAACGCCCGCGGCGCGTTCGGCCTGTGCCAGTTGCATTCGCATTAGAGGGGTTACGAATGAAATCTCTCGCATCGGTACTGACCGCGGCGATCATCGCCGCCGGGGCCGCGGCCCCCGCATCTTCGGAACCGCAGTTCGAAGCCAATGCCCAGACTCAGGGCGTCATCGACAACATCATCAACGGATTGATCGGCAACCGATACAATGTCAGCGAACGGCAGGCGATCCGTAGTGCGGATGGGTAGCGGTGCGCAGGGCCGAGAACGACTATCGCCGCTATTTCAACGGCCGGCCACACGCCTATCCAGGCTACCGAGGTTATGCCCGGGTCGCGGCAATCACCGACGTCTAGCGCCGGACTCTGGTCGTTAGGGTCAAGGGCCTGCTCGACACGGCCCGCTACGGCTATCGCGGCGGACGCAACGGTTCCGACGTCAGCTTCTCGTGCGACGTCAACGGCAAGGGTAACGTCAGCGATCTCAAGCTGCAGCGAAACCCCTGGTACCGCTCCTGAGCTAGTCTAAGGGATCGAGAGCGGGTCAGGGTAATGTCCGAGCCCAAAACCCTCTCTTCGGGCTCGGGACCTTTACCGGCGTTGCGGCCCGTAATTGTCCGAATTGCGGGTGAGCCCACGGAAGCAGATTGTGCGGCCATGGGGCCGAAGGATCGCGACTATTTCATGCTGCGGGCCGAGCAGGAGCTGGACGCGGCTTCGCATTCAATTGGGGCCGTGCGCGGACGGCATCAGGAGCTCGCCTGGCTTTACCAGATGCGCATCATCTACATCGACCGCGGATTGGTCGACGATGACGAAGAAGCCGCGCGCGTGGCCCCCATCCAGCACGTCACCGTTAGCGCCGCCTAGCTGTTTCGGCACAGCGATGTGTGGTAGATAGCGGCCTCCTCGCAAAGGAGGGTTCCCATGGCGCGTTTTGCTAAATTCGTTGCCGCTGTCGGTCTCACCGCCGCGGCCGCAGCCCCTGCTGCCGTCCAATATCCGCAACAGCAATACCCCCAGCAGCAATACCCGCAGCAGCAATATCCGCAGGATCAATATCAGCAGCAGTATCCGCAGGCCTATCCTCAGGGCCAATACCAGCAGGGCTATCCGCAGGGCCAATATCCCTATCCGGACCAGTACGGCACGAACCAGAACGTCATGGGTGCGATCATCGATCAGCTGATCGGCAATCGCTACAATGTCAGCGACCGCCAGGCGATCCACCAATGCGCCTATGCTGCCGTTCAGCGCGCGCAGGGCTATAATTACGGCGGCGGTTACGGTTATCCCGGCTACCACAACTATCTGCGGGTGACGGCGATCAACGATATCGAACGTCGTTCAAATAGCATACGCGTGCGCGGCATGTTGGGAAACGGGGCCCGCTACAACGCGCAGCCCAACGATCCGCGCTACGGCTATAATGGAGGCGGATACGGCGGCTCGGAGTTCAGCTTCCGCTGCGACGTCGATTATCGCGGTTACGTCCGCAACGTTCACGTCGATCCGGCCTACCGGCATTACTAGGCGGCCCAAGCGGAATTTTCATCTCCGGGAAATTGATCGAAGTGAATCCGTCGCGCCGGCAACGAGCGTATAGATTGGAATCGCCACGTATCGGGGAGTGGCGTGCATGAAGAACGACAAGTCTTATTTCATGCGGCGCGCGGCGCAGGAAGGCACTGCCGCCGATCATGCTTCGGGTCGAGCCGCGCGCACTGCGCATCAGGAACTGGAACGCCGCTATCGAGAGCTGGTCGGAACCGGGTCGGCCCAGCCGGCTGGGTCGACGCCGTCAGGCCAGAAACCCGCTATTTGAGCCGCTGCACGAGAAGGTCGAACACGGCCGGGTGAATGGGCCTTTCGAAACGCAGACCGGCGACGAACCCGTGCACCCAGCAAACTCGAAAATCGAGGACTTCGAGTCCGTCGAGCTTGATCAGCATGCGCTCACCCACGCGCGGCATCTCGACGAGTTCCACCCTGCAGCCTTCGGGGGAGAGATCGTTCACCCGCACGCGGTAATTATTCTGGCCCAATCGCCTAAGCGAGACGTCTGCCGAGACTGACGTTCTGCTCAGCCGCGGCGACTGCTTTCTCTCCACCTCGTCCGGATCGAAGATCAGGCCAGCCTTGCCATCCTTGCACCAACGAACGTGCGTGCGGATTACTCCGCGCCCGACAACGGACAATTGGACCGGCTCTCCCGCCTCCAGTTCGACCGGCGTTTCGATTCCGCAGCCTTCATAGGACAGGTCAAGCACGACGACGGGCGATGTGATTCCACCCTTGCGGCCGACAACCGCGTCCATCCTGACCGATCGCCGCTCATGTCGAGCGACCGGCTCAGCCTTCATCGTCCCTGATTTCGGTTCGGCGCCCATCCTGCTCCCCAACATGTGAAACGCCACAAGCCTGCTGCAGCCGGAGATTCAGCACTCCCGCTGGCGGCTCACCAATTCTATAATTTGCCGGTAAAGGGAGTTTTAACGACGCAAGGTGGCGATGAGGCGATCGAACACTGCGGAATGGATCGGCTGAAGGAAGTTCACGCCGGCGCTGAAACCGTGGATCCAGCACACTTCGGCCTCGAGCGGCTGAAGCCCGTCGAACTTCACCCAGAGCTTCTCGCTAAGCGCCGGCCGTTCGACGAACTCTAATCGGCATCCGTGCAGCGAAGCGTCGAAGACTGTGACCCGGTAGCTCAATTGTCCCGGACGACGGAGCGAAACGTCGGCGTTGAGAACGTGGCGTTCGCTGCGGCGTGGAATCAAATTGGAGAGTGGTGCAGACATCGCCGCGGTCTACGAGCAGCGAAGTGACCGCGCCTTTAACCATCGGCCCGTTTCGGATGCAGTTCAGCGGACCTCGGCGACGGGCTGAATTACAGCGCAGGCGATGCGTGCGCCGCTATTGCCGCTCGGGTCGGTCACATAATCGTCGGGGGCCGCATGAATGACCAAAGCCGCGCCGTCGGCATCGAGCAGGGTGGCCATGCTTGCGCCTGGCAGGGTGACTGTCGCGCGGAGCACGCCGTTCGCTGCAACCTCAACGTTGGGCAGGTCGCCGGCGTGCGGTCCCGCGGGGTTGTTGAGTCCATGCTGCTTGCCTGTAGGGTTCCAGTGCGCACCGGCGCTCGCGAAGTCGGGCCGATCGCAGCGTCCGACGTTGTGCGCGTGGATACCGTGAAGGCCGTGCGGCAAGCGTGAGGCGACAATGTGAAAGCTGACGCCTCCGGCGGTCTGCCAGGCGCGGACGGTGCCGATCGACTGGCCCGAGGCGTTGATGAGCGGGACCGGTGCCCCGCCGGTGGGCTCGACTGCGGCGCAAGCGGTCGCGAAGAAGGGCAGAAGGACGGCGAGCTTCCGGGCCCGATTCCGCGGCGCAGGCCGCGGTCCGGGGCGCTGCGACGCTGCGCTCACGCGCTGCCCTCGGCTCCGACCTTCGCCGGAGAACTTTCGGCCTCTACCTTCACCAGCAGTTGCCCTTCGGCGACCTGCGTTCCGGGCTTGGCGTTGAGCTCGGCGACCGTGCCGTCGAACGGCGCCGCAAGCGAATGCTCCATTTTCATCGCTTCCAACGTGAGCAAACGTTGTCCTTTAGAAACCTTTTCGCCCTGCGAAATATCGACCGCGGTGACCTTCCCCGGCATGGGCGCCTCGATCTCGCCGTCGTGGATGCCGTGTGTGGTACCGGTGCCGCGGGCGGCAGATTGAAATTCGTAAGCTTGACCGCTGGCGAAGACGAGGATGCGATCCCCATCCACGAAACCAGACGCCATCCCGACGTCGCCGTCGGCTTCGTCGCTAAGAAATGCCGGACCATCTGAAAACAATATCGTCGTGAGATCAGCCTCACTCTTGGGCAGATCAATCAGCCGGAATTGGCCGGCTCGACCAATGTACGTCCAACGAGAACGCGCGGCGTTTAACCGAAAGCCCGCCAGTTCCTCATCATGAGAATCCCAAGCTGCGAGTACACCCGCGACTTCCCACAGCCACTCCTCCGGTTCGCTCTTCGGCACAAGCAATTCGACATTCCGCTCGATAAATCCGGTGTCGATCCTCGCGGCTTCGAAATCCGGGTGCCGCAAGGCGCGCGCCAAGAAGCCGGCATTAGTTCGCACCGCCCAGACTTCGACATTTTCAAGAATCCCCGCGAGCTCGCTGATCGCTTCCTCACGGTCGTCGCCGCAGCCGATCAGCTTCGCGATCATCGGGTCGTAGAATGGCGAGATCGCGTCGCCTTCCTCGACGCCGGTTTCGATGCGCCCTTCCTCACCGAGGTCGAAATGCTCAAGCCGTCCGACACTAGGCAGGAAGCCCTTCGCCGGGTCCTCGGCGTACAACCGCGCCTCGATCGCGTGGCCGTTGATCGTCAGCTCATCCTGCGTCCTCGGTAGCGCCTCGCCTGACGCGACGCGCAGCTGCCATTCGACCAGGTCCTCGCCGGTGATCTCCTCGGTCACTGGATGCTCGACTTGTAGCCGCGTGTTCATTTCCATGAACCAGATGCGGTCGGCGCGGAGGCCCTCGGACGCGTCGGCGATGAATTCGATGGTGCCTGCGCCTTCGTAGTTCACGGTCTTGGCCGCCCGCACCGCAGCGCCGCACACCGCGTCGCGGGTTTCCGCGTCCATTCCCGGCGCGGGTGCTTCTTCGATCACCTTCTGGTGGCGGCGCTGTAGCGAGCAGTCGCGCTCGAACAGGTGCACGACATTGCCGCGGCTGTCGCCGAACACCTGCACCTCGATGTGACGCGGCGAGAGGACGTATTTCTCGATGAGGACACGGTCGTCGCCGAACGCGCTCGCCGCTTCGCGCTTCGCGCTTTCGAGGGCATCGTCGAACTGGCCGGGCTCATCGACCAGCCGCATGCCCTTGCCGCCGCCGCCCGCGACCGCTTTGATCAGCACCGGATAGCCGATCGCGTCGGCTTCCTTCTTCAGGTGCTTGGCGTCCTGGTTTTCGCCGAGATAGCCGGGCGTTACCGGTACTCCGGCTTCTGCCATCAGCTTCTTAGCCGCGTCCTTGAGGCCCATAGCGAGGATGCTGTCCGGCTTCGGCCCGACCCAGATCAGGCCGGCGTCAATCACCGCCTGCGCGAAGTCCGCATTCTCGGAGAGGAACCCGTAACCGGGATGGATCGCCTCCACGCCAGTCTGCTTTGCCGCCTCGATGATCTTCTCGCGGACGAGATAGCTCTCGCGCGCCGGGCTTGGCCCGATGCGCACCGCTTCGTCGGCCATTCGCACGTGCAGCGCCTTGGCGTCCGCATCGGAATAGACCGCAACTGTGCGAATTCCGAGCCGCTGCGCCGTGCGGATCACGCGACAGGCGATCTCCCCGCGGTTGGCTATGAGGAGGGACGACATCATCGCGCAGTTACTTCTGCCAGAGACATACTCGAACTTCACTGTTCACGTAGCAGGCGCCTTCGCGGCGGAGATTTTCCCATGGCTGGTCGCCGTGCGTGCCTCTGATGTCGCTATTGCCGTAACCAGACCAGGTGCCATCGTCTTCCCTGGACACATCGGCCCAGTAGTCTTTCGATTCCATTTGATACCCGTACTCGGCCACAGGGTAATCGATCCCGTCATAGACCTGGTGCGGTCCGTCAATGTGAAAACCTCCGCCCTTGCTGATCCGGTAAGCGCACGTGCCGGAAATTCGCGTCTGGCCGCCAACGACCAGCACGCAGCGGCCCCGGTGATAGTGTGGTGGGAGCCTGTGGTTCGGGTGTGCGGCAAAGTCGCCAGGCGTGAGCACCAAGGCGACCGCAATCAGCGCGGACTTTATCAATCGGGCAGGCAGCGTCCGCTCTCCTCTTGTTCCTTCGCCGTGGCGCCGTGAGCCGCGCAGTAAATCGCCTCCAGCAATTGCTGCATGCTCGGCACCTGCACCGTTCCGTCCTCGGAAACGAATGGATATTCGAGCAGCATGCGGCCCGAGCTGAAATAGATCGATGCGATGTTCGCGTTCGGCGCGTTCGACAGGAACAGACGCCCGTTCTTTGCGCGAGGATCAATCAGCGGCTTCTTCAGGTAATGATCAATGCACGCCTTTGAGTAAGCAGCCTCGAAGTTCTTCGATGCGCGCTCCACGGGCTTCGCGCTGAATGCCGCGGGCAGTCCCTTGCCTATTATGGTGGGAGTAGTCGCGCAGTGTGCAGATGCGGCGGCAAGCGCGATAAACAGCATCGTCACATCCTGAAGACGCCGAACTGCGGCCGGGCTGGGATCGGCGCGTTCAGCGTTGCGGCGAAGGCGAGGCCGAGGGCGTCGCGGGTCTGGGCTGGGTCGATGATGCCGTCGTCCCAGAGCCGCGCGGTGGCGTGCCAGGGATTGCCCTCTTTCTCATATTCTTCGCGGATCGGCTGTTTGAAGGTTTCGGCCTGCTCGGGCGTCCATTTGTCCGCGTCGCGGTGGACCGTTGCGAGCACGCTCGCCGCCTGCTCGCCACCCATCACGCTGATGCGCGAGTTCGGCCAGGTGAAGAGGAAGCGCGGCGAGTAAGCGCGGCCGGACATTCCGTAATTGCCGGCGCCGAAGCTGCCGCCGATCAACACCGTGACCTTGGGAACGCTGGCGGTGGCGACGGCGGTGACGAGCTTGGCGCCGTGCTTGGCGATGCCTTCCGCCTCATATTTCCCGCCGACCATGAAGCCGGAGATGTTCTGAAGGAAGAGGAGCGGAGTGCGGCGCCGGCAGGCGAGCTCGATGAAGTGCGTACCCTTCAGCGCGCTTTCGCTGAACAGCACGCCGTTGTTGGCGAGGATCGCGACCGGAATGCCCCAGATGTGCGCGAAGCCGCACACGAGCGTGGCGCCAAACTGCGGCTTGAACTCGTGTAGCTCGGAGCCGTCGACGATGCGCGCGATCACCTCGTGCACGTCGTAGGGTGCTCGCACGTCCTCTGGGATGATGCCGTAGAGCTCCTCGGCGTCGTAAAGCGGCGGACGTGGTTCTCGCTGCGCTACCTGGGCCCGGGCCTCCGCCGGGGAACCAAGAGTGGAAACGATGTCGCGGACGATCGTGAGGGCATGCTCGTCATTCTCGGCGAGATGATCGACGACGCCACTCTTTCTTGCGTGGAGATCGCCGCCGCCCAAATCTTCGGCGCTGATCTCCTCGCCCGTCGCCGCCTTCACTAGCGGCGGTCCGCCGAGGAAGATCGTGCCCTGGTTGCGAACGATCACGCTTTCGTCGCTCATCGCCGGGACGTAGGCGCCGCCCGCGGTGCAGCTTCCCATCACGCAGGCGATCTGGCCGATGCCTTTCGACGACATCTGCGCCTGGTTGAAGAAGATGCGGCCGAAATGGTCGCGGTCGGGGAAGACATCGGCTTGGTACGGAAGGTTCGCGCCGCCACTGTCAACCAGATAGACGCACGGCAGCCGGTTCTGCTCGGCGATCTCCTGCGCGCGAAGGTGCTTCTTGACCGTCAGCGGATAGTAAGTGCCGCCCTTTACCGTTGCGTCGTTGCAGACGATCATCACCTGCTGGCCCGACACCCGGCCGATGCCGCAGATGATGCCAGCGCCAGGCACCTCACCCTCGTACATGTCGCACGCGGCGAGCTGTCCGATCTCCAAGAATGGCGACCCAGGATCGAGCAATCGCTCGACGCGATCGCGGGGAAGCAGCTTGCCGCGCGCGACGTGGCGTTCGCGCGATTTTTCGGTTCCGCCCTTCGCCGCCTCCGCCACATCGGCGCGGAGCTTTTGCGCGAGCGCGCGGTTGTGAGCGCAGCGGGCGCGGAACTCGTCGCCTCCGGTGTCGATTTTGCTCTCGATGCGCGGTGCGCTCATGCCGCCGTCGTGTCCGTTAGTCGAAAAACCCTGCCGCTCGCGTAGCCGCAACGCCAGGCGATGGCAAAGCAGTCTGCAAGGAGACCCAAGTGAAGCGCCCACTTTTATTCGTCGTCGCCTCGGCGTTGGCACTCGCCGCCTGCAACACAAGCACCAGCCAGAATGCCTCCCAGGAGCAGGAGCAGAAGCAGGGCAGCGACATCGGCATCAACACCGGCTGGATGGACAAGAGCGTCGTCCCTGGTGACGACTTTTTCAGCTACGCGGACGGAACCTGGGTCAAGAACACGCCGATCCCGGCTGACCGTTCGCGGATCGGCGGTTTCTTCATCGCGGACCAGCAGCGCGAGAAGAATACGCGCGAGCTGTTCAACCAGATCATCAGCTCCAAACCGACGAGCGGCACCGACGCGCTGATCGCCAATTACTACAACGCCTATTTAAACACCGACGCGATCGACAAAGCGGGCATCGCTCCGGCGAAGGCAGACCTCGACGCGATCGGTCGGATCGCGGACGGGCACCAGCTGAGCGCGGCGATCGGCGGCACGCTGCGCTCCGACACCGACCCGCTGAACGCAACCAATTTCCGCACCGAGAATTTGTTGGGCATCTTCGTGACCCAGGGTCTCGCCACGCCGGGCGAGCAGCTGCCCTACATCATGCAGGGCGGCATCGGACTTCCGGACGCGCAATATTATCTGTCCGGCGACGCCAAGATGGCGGACATCCGCACCAAGTACAAAGACTACATCCAGACCATCCTTCAGGACGCCGGATACGCCGATCCGCAGGGCGCGGCGGGGCGCATCATGGACCTCGAGACAAAGATCGCGAAGGCGCACGAAACGCGCGAGCAGAGCGAGGATTTCAAGCAGGGCGCGCAGGTCTGGACCCGCCAGCAGCTCGAGCAGAAAGCGCCGGGGATCGACTGGGCCGCGCTGCTCGGCGCCGCGGGCCTGGGAAGCGCGCCGAAGTTCGACGCGTACCATTATGCCGCTATCCCGAAGCTGTCGGCGCTGGTTGCATCGGAACCGCTGCAAAACTGGAAGGACTGGCTCGCCTTCCACACGCTCAACCAGCAGGCCAATGTGCTTCCGAAGGCGTTCCGGGACGCGAGCTTCGCTTTCTACGGCACGCAGCTTCAGGGAACACCTCAGCAACGCCCGCGTGATGCGCTCGCCCTCAACGCGACCAGTGGCGCGGTTCAGGACGCTGTCGGCAAGGCGTACGTCGACAAATATTTCCCGGCTTCCTCCAAGGCCGAGATCCAGGGAATGGTGGACAATCTGAAGGCTGCCTTTGCCCGGCGCGTGAAGGCGATCGGATGGATGTCGCCTTCGACCAAGCAGGAAGCGCTGAAGAAGGTTGAGAATATTGTCGTCGGAGTGGGCTATCCTGACAGTTGGCGCGACTATGCGGGGCTTCAGATCACGGGCGACGACGCCTACGCCAACCAGAAGAACGCGCGGCTTTGGGAATATCATTACCAGATCGCGAAGATCGACAAGCCGATGGACCGGCATGAATGGTGGATGCCGCCGCAGCTGGTGAACGCGGTCAACCTGCCGGTGCAGAACGCGCTCAACTTCCCGGCCGCGATCCTGGTAAAGCCATTCTTTGATCCGAACGCGGATGCAGCGTTCAACTATGGCGCGATCGGAGCGACGATCGGGCATGAGATCAGCCACAGCTTCGACACCGGCGGCGCCCTGTTCGATGCGCAGGGAGCGATGCGCAACTGGTGGACTCCGGCGGACTTCGCCAACTTCCAGAAGCAGGCAAAGCTCCTGGAAGATCAGTTCGACGGCTACGAGGCACTCCCGGGGCTGCACCTCAACGGCAAGCTGACGATCAACGAGAACATCGCGGACGTCGCCGGCCTCGGTGCGGCCTATGAGGCGTACAAGGCGTCGTTGAACGGCAAGCCGGCGCCGGTGATTAACGGCCTGACGGGCGAGCAGCGCTTCTTCCTCGCCTTCGCGCAGTCGTGGGCGGCGAAGTGGCGGCCGGAAGCGCTCCGCCAGATCGTGCTCACGAACGAGCATGCGCCCGACCAGTTCAGGGCACAGACGGTGCGCAACATCGACGCCTGGTACAACGCGTTCGGCGTGAAGCCGGGGCAGAAGCTCTATCTGGCGCCCGACAAGCGGGTGAAGATCTGGGGTTAGTCCACTAGGGCGGCTAGGGCTGGTCTGCGCGCGCTTTGAGATAGGCGTAGATCGCGTCGCGTTCGTGGTGGGTGAAGTGGCTGAAGCGCTCGACGGCGACGTCGTGCATCAGGTCGAGCTTGCGTCCACCCGTCGGAATGCCATTGGTCATGAGCGTCTCGAACTCGGCGCGCGAGTAGCCCCCGGCGACGATGAGGTTCGGGGTCGGCCCGAGCGGGCTGCCCTTGAGCTCGGGGCCATGGCATTCGGCGCAGGTGACGCGCGTGATGTAGCGGCCGAGCACGTACTGCTGGCCAAGGTCGACGGGGCCGATCATTTTGTTCTCGCGGACCTCCTCGGCCGCCGGCTTGATCAAGCCTTTGGCGATCAGGTCCTTTTCCTCTTTCTGCCACGGCAACGGTGGCTGGGTTGGCTTTCCTCCGGGAGGTACACTCCGCAGGTCGGCGATCACCGCCTTCATGTCGGCGGCGCTGAGATGCTGGAAAATCTCCGACGGCATGCCCCAGAGCTCGCGCCCGTCGCGCGGAACGCCGGTGCGCAGCAAGCGCTCGATCTGGACGCCGGAGTAGTTCGGAATCTCACGCGTAAGGTTGGACGCGTACCGCTCATAGAAGCGGTGCCCCTGCAGCTGAGGTCCATGACAGCCGCGGCAGCCAAGGGTCCACGTCAGCCGCTCCCCATGCGCGCGCACAGCCGCCGCATCCGTGACTTGCGCGCCGTCGAAGGTGGCTTCAGCCGACTTGGTCGGCGCCTGCGTCTGTTGCTGGCAGGCGGCTGCAAACAGCGTGACTGCAGCAAAGCCCTGGCGCATAGTAAGCCCCCCGGTCGGAGGACCTTAGCACATCAGGCGCCGATCACCTCGCGGCCGATGAGCATTCGGCGGATCTCGTTGGTGCCGGCGCCGATGTCGAGGAGCTTGGCGTCGCGGTAGTAGCGTTCGACCGGCCAGTCCTTGGTGTAACCGGCGCCGCCTAGCGCCTGCACGGCTTCGTTGGCGACCTTCACTGCGTTCTCGGACGCGTAGAGGATCGCACCGGCGGAATCGAAGCGGGTCGTCCTGCCGGCGTCGCAGGCCTTGGCGACGTTGTAGACGTAGGCCCGTGAGCTGTTCAGCGCGACATACATGTCGGCAACCTTCGCCTGCATGAGCTGGAAGGATCCGATCGGCTTCCCGAACTGCTTGCGCTCACGGACGTAGGGCAGCACCGTGTCGAGGCAGGCCTGCATGATGCCGATCTGGATTCCGGCGAGGACGGTGCGCTCATAGTCGAGGCCGCTCATCAGCACCTCGACGCCCTTGTTCTCCTCGCCGAGGATGTTCTCGGGCGGGACGAAGCAATCGTCGAACACCAGCTCGTTCGTCGGCGAGCCGCGCATACCTAGCTTGTCCATCTTCTGGCCGATCGAAAAGCCGTCCATGCCCTTTTCGATCATGAAGGCGGTGATGCCCCGGCTCCCCTCGCCCGTCTTGGCGTAGACGACAAGCGTGTCGGCATAGCCGCCGTTGGTGATCCAAAACTTGGTGCCGTTGAGCCGATAGCCGTTCCCGCTCTTTTCGGCCTTGAGCTTCATCCCGACGACGTCGCTGCCTGCGCCCGCTTCGCTCATCGCCAGCGCGCCGACATGCTCGCCGCTGATCAGCTTCGGGAGGTATTTTTGCTTTTGGTCCGGGTTCGCCCAGCGTCGGATCTGGTTGATGCAGAGGTTCGAGTGGGCGCCGTAGCTGAGGCCCACCGAGGCGGACGCGCGCGCGACCTCTTCTTGCGCGACGACATGTTCGAGATAGCCGAGCCCGAGCCCGCCGAACTCCTCCTCGACCGTAATCCCATGAAGGCCGAGCTCGCCCATTTCCGGCCAGAGCTGCCGAGGGAATTCGTCCCTCTCGTCGATCTCGGCAGCGATCGGGGCGATCCGGTCGCGGGCGTAGCGCTCCGTCGTCTCGCGGATCGTGTCCGCCATTTCGCCGAGCTGAAAATCGAGTCCGGTGTCGGACATTCACACGTCTCCTGTCGCGGAGCGCGCTAGCAGAGCGCATCGGCGCTTGGGAAGTCAGGTCGATCCGCGCTCGGGCTTGGCTGGAGGGGTGGCGGGGGGCGTCGTGCCAGGCGTTGGCGGTGGCGGCGCGGTCAGCGGCTTCTCGGCACCGCGATGGCAGGTGAAGCAGGTCACCTTCACCTTGCTGAAGTCGGTGACGCCGAAGTCCTGCTCGTTGATGCGATGGACCATCGCCAGCATCTTGCGCGCGGTCCGCTTCTCGCGCTTCGCGTCCGACGCGAAATCGAACGTCGAGAGCGGCTTCCCTTCCTCGCCGACGTGGCAGAAGGTGCAGCGTACGCCGAGCGATTGCGAGAAGAACTTCATCGTGCTCAACAGCTGCGGGCCGGGTATGTCCTGCGGCAGGACCTTCACATTTTTGTGCGGCGGGTCGGCGAAGGAGAGATTGGGCGATCCGCCAGTCTGTGCAACCGCCACCGAAACGCTAAAGACGGCAGCTGCTGCCGATAGCGCGATTTCCGGAATTCCAAGCTTCATAGGAACCCCCATTTCGTGATTCGTTATCATGGACGGCGGCGGCCTGCGGTCAAGCGCTCAGTCCCACCGTTTGAACAAGGGCGCTTGGGGTCTTATGTGCGCTGCAACAATCCGACTCCGGAGTATCGAAATGGCCACTTCACCTTCGTCCGACCCGATCGTCATTCTTTCTTATGCACGTACGCCGATGGGCAGCTTTCAGGGCGCGTTGTCGCCGCTCTCAGCCACCGAGCTAGGCGCGACTGCGGTCAAGGCAGCAGTCGAGCGCGCGGGGATCAGCGGGGACCAGGTCGACAAGGTGTTCATGGGCAACGTCCTCTCGGCTGGCCTCGGGCAGGCCCCGGCGCGCCAGGCTGCGCTCGGCGCCGGCCTCCCGCGCTCGGCCGAAGCGGTCACGATCAACAAGGTGTGCGGTTCAGGCATGCAGGCGGCGATCTTTGCCCACGACATGCTCGACGCGGGCTCGGCCGACCTCATCGTCGCCGGCGGCATGGAGAGCATGACCAATGCCCCATACCTGTCGAAGAAATACCGCTCGGGCGCGCGCATTGGCCACGACACGGTCTACGATCATATGATGCTCGACGGGCTCGAGGATGCCTATGAGCCCGGCCGCGCGATGGGTGCCTTCGCGGAGGAAGCTGCGCAGGAATATCAGTTCACTCGCGAGGACATGGACAATTATGCCATCGAGAGCCTGCGCCGCGCCAACGAGGCGATCACCCACGGAAAGTTCGACAAGGAAATCACGCCGGTGACGGTGGTCACCCGCAAGGGCGAAGTGACGGTCGACCGCGACGAGCAGCCGGGCAAGGGCAATCCGGAGAAGATTCCGCAGCTCAAGGCGGCATTCGCGAAGGACGGCCGGATCACCGCCGCGACTTCTTCGTCGATCAGTGACGGCGCCGCCGCGCTCGTGCTCACCCGGCAGAGCGTCGCCGAGAAGCTCGGCAAACAGCCGATCGCTCGCGTCGTCGCCCATGCGGCGGCAGCCCAGGAACCGGCGCGCTTCACGTCCGCTCCCGTTCCGGCCCTCCACAAAGTTCTCGAAAAGGCCGGCTGGAGCGTCGATGATGTCGACCTGTGGGAAGTCAACGAGGCGTTCGCCTGCGTCGCGATGATCGCGATGCGCGACCTCGGAATTCCGCACGAGAAGATCAACGTGAACGGCGGCGCGACCGCGCTCGGTCACCCGATCGGCGCGAGCGGCGCGCGCATCACGACGACGCTGATCGCGGCGCTCCAGGACCGTGGCCTCAAGCGCGGCGTCGCGAGCCTTTGCATCGGCGGCGGCGAAGCCACGGCGATCGCGGTGGAACTTGTCTGACGTTAACTCGCGGCCGTAACGACTTGGTGGTATGGGCGCTCCCCTCAAAAAGGGGAGAAAGCGGATGCGTCTTTCCATCTGCCTCGCCGCCGCCGTGCTGGTTTTGGCCGCCTCTGGCCCAGCCGGCGCCAAGAGTCCACCAAGCCTGCGACCTTCCAGCTCAACGAGACCAGCTGGACCTACGTCGACAAGAAGGACGGCAAGCTCAAGGAGTCGATCGACCCCTACGGCAATTACATCACGCAGACGATGGCCGGTAAGCGCATGGATCACGGCACCGCGGTGATGAAGGACAGCAAGGCCTGCTTCACCAGCGCCATGACCAAGGACGGCGAAATCTGCTGGACGACGATGCCCGTCGCCATCGGTCATTCGATGAAAACTGTCAGCGACAAGGGTGAAAAGCTGACGGTTCATCGCATCGCCTACGAAAAGTTGTCGATGCCGAAGTGAGTAGCGCTTCGGCGCTATTCCGTTTCGGGGATCAAGAATGACCGCCAGTTGCGCGGTGCCGAAACGCGAACGCGCTTCGGGCGCCAAACTGTAATCTTCGGGAAATCTGAGATTCAGCTTCGCGGGTTCACTGCGCGGTTGTTCGTCACGCCAAGTCGCGTCCGCGATTCGTCGACGGAGGTTCCGATGAAACCGATCAGCGCCATCCTTCTCGCAGCCGTGGCGGGCATCACGACAAATCATTGTTCAGAACGATATTTTCCAGGCTCGCGTCTATGCGGCGCCGTTCGTAGTGCCCACCGGCTCCAACTGGCGCGAGCAAATGCTCGACCGCTATCCGGGTGGCCCAAAGGTCGACCATATTGTGGCGCGCATGTCGGACCGCCTCAGTCTGACAAACGAACAGGCAGCGAAAGCCCGAGCGATCCTGCAGCGACACCACGACCAAATCCTCGCGTTGCTGGTTGCCGCTCCGAAATCGATGACGCGTGCTCAGTTCGTGGCGGAGGAACGCCAGGCCCGGAATCAAACACGCAAGCAGATCGATGCCCTGCTCACCCCCGACCAGCTCGAGCTGGTTCAGGAGCTGCCGCAACCCTCCTAGGCGCTGCTACTTGCCGGCGTAGGCCTGGCACTCGATCTCAAGCAGCGCGCCGAGCGCGAGCCCGTTCGCGCCGAACGCGCTGCGAGCCGGCATCTGGCCATCGGGAAAATAGCCAACATAGACTTTGTTGAACGCGGGCCAGTTCTTCATGTCGCTGAGGAACGCCGTGCAGTGGAATATACGGTCGTAGCCGACGCCGGCGCGCTTCAGTACCGAGCCGACATTGTCCATCGCCTGCTTGGTCTGCGCCTCGATCCCGTCGGGTAGCTTGCCGTCTGCCCCGATTCCGATCTGGCCCGAGAGATAGAGCGTATCGCCGACGCGAACCGCGTCCGAAAACGGCAAGGCCTGTCCGTTGAGCGCAGGTTTGCTGAAATGCTCGACAGTCGGAGGGGTTGGCGCCGCGATCGCTGAGCTTGCCAGTAAAGTCGTGCTTACGATTGCCAGAATGACCTTCATGCGAACCCCCTTCGCTCGTGTCAGTCGACTAGTTCACTCTCGGTTACCCCCCACAAGTCCGACGTGCGGATGTAGCCGTCCTTCTTGCCGATCTCGATGCGGCACCAACCGTCGCCCTTGCACTTGCTGATGCGGCCGACGACGCCCGGCTCGGCGAGATAATGGACCTTTGAATGGTCGCTTCGGTCGGTGCGGACCGGGCGCGGATCCCCAGGCTTCACGATTGCCGTTCGACGGTCGCTGAGCATCGTCACGAGCATCCATCCCTGCGCCCCGTCGGGATCCTGGATCAACCGCCATGTTTCGTATTTCTTGACCACGCGCACAGGGAGGTCGCGGCGTTGATAGAGCCAGACGTTGGGATAATTGCGGCCCGGCCCGGTGTGGGTCATCGCTTCGCCCGACGCGATCGACGCCCAGTAAGGGGGTTGCTTTTCCTGCGCGAGCGCGGACGTGGCAGCAGCAAGAATCAGAAACGCGCCGAACAGCCCCCGCACAACCATCACGCGCCGGTCAGGATCCTGTCCACGAGTTGCTTTACCGTCGGGATGAAGCCGTTCGAATAGAAGGGGTCGCTCTTGAAGCGGAATGCGGAATGGCCGGCGAACATCAGGTTATGCTCGACAGGCCCGCCGTGCGCGATTTCCTGCAAGCGTCTTCTGGATGCAGAAGCTGCGCGGGTCGGCGAGACGGCCGGTTGAGTTCTTCTCATTGTCCGCCCAGGACGAGAAAGCGCACTGGCTGAGGCAGCCCATGCACTCGGCCTGGTCCTTGCGGATCTGCTTCTCTTCCTCAGGCGTCACGAAGATGAGCGTGTCGTCCGGGCTCTTCATCGCGTTGGTGAAGCCGCGCGCATACCATTCGCGTGCGTGGATCAGGTCGCCCTTGGTGACCCAGTAGTTCTTCTTGGTGCCGATGCCGACGTCGAGCTGGAAATGGTGATCGCCGATCGGTTCCTTGGTGTAGGCGATCTGCCGCTCGCTGCGCGCTTCCAAATTGCGCAGGAACGGGTTGCGCACCGCCGATGAATAGAAGCCGGTCGGCGAGAAGCGGTGCAACAGCACATCGCCTTCTTCCAGCGTCAGGAGCCGCGCCTTCCACTCGGGCGGGATCGGACTTTCCTGGGTAAGCAGGGGACGCGTTCCGAACTGGAACACGATCTGCCCGAGCTCTGGATTGTCGATCCAGTTCTCCCACTCGTCCAGCCGCCAGACACCGCCTGCCATTACGATCGGCACATGGTCGGCGATGCCCTGCTCGCGCATCGTCGCGCGCAAGGCCGCGACGCGAGGATACGGATCCTGCGGCCTGCGCGGGTCCTCGGCGTTCGACAGGCCGTTGTGCCCTCCTGCCAGCCACGGATCCTCATAGACCACTGCGGCAAGCCATTCGGCAGCCTTGTGATAGGCGCGCTTCCACAAGGCGCTGAAGGCGCGCGCGGAGCTGATAATCGGCAGGTAATTGACGCCGTAGGACGCCGCGATCTCACTCAGCTTGTAGGGCATTCCCGCGCCGCAGGTTACGCCACTGACGAGGCCCTTGGTGCGTTCGAGCACGCCGTGGAGAACGCGCTGCGCTCCGCCCATTTCCCACAGGACGTTGATGTTGACCGCGCCCGCGCCCGAAGCCATCTCATAGGCGCGCTGGACCTGCGCGACGGCGCCGTCGATTGCATATTTGATCAGTTCTTCGTGACGGTCGCGGCGGGTGAGCGCTTCATACACCTGCGGGATGATGCGGCCCTCGGCGTCGTAGCTGTCTGCGTTGACTGCGCTGACCGTGCCGATGCCTCCGGCTGCGGCCCAGGCCCCCGAGCTCGCGTGGTTGGTCGCGCTGACGCCCTTGCCGCCTTCGATCAGCGGCCAGACTTCCCGCCCGCCATAGAGGATGGGCTTCAGCCCCTTGAACAATACACGTCTCCCGTGGCGCGCATGCGCCTCTCACGCCACCATATAGAGGCGCTTCTTAACGATTGCGCGAAAAAAGTGCGGCCTGGGCAGTCGGTTCCCGGATAGCGTCGTCAGCAACTCGAGCTTGCCGCCGCGCCGCCTATTACGGCGCCGATCGCACCGCCGATTGCGGCGCCAGCTCCGGCATCGTGACTAGCGCTGCCGATCGCGGCACCCGCTGCCGCCCCGGCGAGGCCGCCGCCGACCACCCCTGCCGCCGGAGCAGTGCAGTGGCCATAGCCGTAAGGCGAATAGCCGTAGGGCGAGTAGCCGTACGGCGCATAGCTATATTGCGAGTAGCCGTAAGGGTAGGCGCCATAGCCGTAGGATGGATAGGCGTAATTCGGCCAATAGGCGTATCCGTACGGATAGTAGCTCGGATAAGGGTACGGATACCCGTACGCGCTGCCGTAATAATAGGGATAATAGCTGCCGTAATAACCGCCGTAACCGTAGTACGGGAAGCCGAAGGAGAAGCCGAACGAGCTGCCATGGGAATGGCCGTCGTGGAAATGACCGCCGCCCCCGCGCCAACCGCCACCACCATGCCAACCGCCGCCGCCGTGCCAGCCGCCACCGCCGCCTCCATGGTGCTGTGCGTTCGCAGCACTCGAAAATCCGATCAATGAGATTGCCGAAAGAAGGATCGCGAGGGTCTTCATCGAGCCTCTCCTTACTCAGGAAGCCGGCGCTGTGCGCTCATTACGAATAGCGAACCATAAGGTGAGTTACGGAGGCGAAAAAATAAATGCGGAGCACCGGTCAGATCGGTGCTCCGCCTTCATTCATTCAGCTTTCGCTTAGTAGCAGCTTCCGGACGCAATCGCGCCGCCCGCGATCGCACCGATTGCGCCACCAACGATGGCGCTCTGCGCGGTATTCCCGTGGTGATAGCCGTAGTAGCCGTAATGACCGTTGTGGCTGACCGCGGCTCCGATAGCTGCGCCGGCAAGCCCGCCCGCGACCGCACCAGCGGCGGGGTTGCAGTAGCCGTAGCCATTATAGCCGTAGCCACCGTAGCCGTATACAGGATAGCCGTAGCCATAACCGTAGGCGGGGTATCCGTAGCCGTAGCTCGGGTAACCGTAGCCATATCCGTAAGCGGGATAGCCGTAGCCGCCGTAATAGCCGTAAGCCGGGTAGCCGACCGAGATGATCGTCCGCGTGCGTGGATAGGCATAGCGGTAACCGTAATTGCGGTAGCCGTAGTTGTTGTAGCTATAGCGGCCGCGGTAGTTGCGGTAGCTGTAGTTGTAGTTGTGATCTCGGCCGTAGCTGTACGAACGGTCGCCGTCGTGATGACGGCGCCCTTCCGCATTCGCGGCAGCCGGCAATGCAAGGAATGCGCTTGCGAGCGCGAGTGCGATGAGCTTGTTCATCGAAATACTCCTCGATCCTGAACGCATCGGCTGCGTTGGCGCGCAGGCCAACTCAGATTGCCGATGCTCCTTGCTTGCTGTCCCGAAAGTGAACGACTGTTCCGTCGCTCTAACGACTGATCGAATAGTCCATTCCGATGTCCACGGCGGGGGCCGACTGGGTGATCCGCCCCACCGAGATGAAATTCACGCCGGTCTCGGCGAGGAAGCGGATGGTTTCGATGGTTACGCCTCCCGACGCCTCGAGCGGGACGCGGCTCGCTACCAGCTTTACTGCTTCGCGCAGCATCGCCGG
Source organism: uncultured Alphaproteobacteria bacterium (assembly GCA_963738825.1). Taxonomy (GTDB): domain Bacteria; phylum Pseudomonadota; class Alphaproteobacteria; order Sphingomonadales; family Sphingomonadaceae; genus Sphingomicrobium. The sequence continues at coordinate 77,879 of CAVTYB010000006.1, forward strand.
ATCCATATTGTCGAGAAGGAGCCTGTCGGCGCCAGCGTCGAGCGCAGGCTTGATCTGGTCGATGCGGTCGACCTCGACCTGGATTTGGAGGCCGGTGTTTGCGGCCTTTGCGCTGCGAACGGCCTCGGCGACGCCGCCGCAGACGGCGACATGATTGTCCTTGATCAGCACACCGTCATCGAGCCCCATTCGATGATTTTGAGCGCCGCCCATGCGTGCAGCATATTTCTCGATCAGTCGAAGGCCCGGGATCGTTTTGCGCGTATCGAGAAGAATGGCGCCCGTCCCCACAATCTCATGGACATATTGCCAGGTGAGCGTCGCGATCCCCGATAGATGCTGGAGCGTATTGAGCGCCGACCGTTCGGCTGCGAGCATTGCGCGGGCGTTTCCGGTGAGGCGCATCAGCGTCGTGCCATGGCCGAGCCTTTCGCCGTCCTTCGCCAATTGTTCTATCTCGATGTCCGCAGAGAGTGACCGGAAGAACGCCGCGGCGATGTCGAGGCCTGCGAGGACGATGGTCTGCCTCGAGTTCATCTCGGCGGAGAACCGCGCATCGGCTGCGATCGTTGCATTGGAGGTGACGTCGCCGCCGTTGCCGAGATCTTCCGCGAGAACGCGGCGGACGAAGTCGTTCGTGTCAAAGTCTTCGGGGATTGGCATGCGTCCGCTCTAGTCGCCGGGGAATGCCCACGACAAGTTCAGTGCACGGACTCGGCGGTGAGTGCGATTCGCCAGCGTCCCTCTTCCCATGCGTAGCGCTGCGCATCGAGCGACGCGAAACCGCCGTTCTTCCAGGCGTTCACCGTCACGGTCACCGACGCGTCCCCAACATCGACCGTGTTGAAGCTCTGCTCCTGCTCGCGAACGCGGGTCGAGGTCGCTGTGCCTGCCTGAACGACGAGCGCCCCGCCGGCGCGGGTGACGAGGTCGCTCGCGCTATGGGTCGACGCATGGTGGTTGTGGCCCGCGAGGAGCATGTTGACGCCCGCCTCCTGGATCGCATCGAGTGCGAGGTCCTGCCGGCCGATTGCGCGCTCCTTTTCGCCGGCCACCTCGAGCGCGAAGAGCGGATGGTGCGTGACGAGGATACGGAACGAATCGCGGGACGTCCGCGAAAAGGTGTCCCGAATGAACGCCACCTGGTCCTGGTTGATGCGCCCGTCCTTGAAGGTGAGTGAGCGCGCCGTGTTGATGCCGAGCACCGCGATCCCTGGAAGCTCCACGAACGGGCATAAATTCTCGTCGATGAACCGCCGGTACCGCGCCAGCGGCGAGAAGAAGCGGCGCAGAACGTCGTAAAGCGGCACGTCATGGTTGCCCGGGACGCCGAGCACCTCATGCCCGGAATGCTGCAGCCGTTCGAGGAACTGGCAGGCCTCCTCGAACTGCTCGGTCTTAGCGCGCTGCGTGAAGTCGCCGCTGATGACGACGAGATCGGGTTTCAGCTTGTCGACGGATTTTTCGACTGCCTCAACCAGGCGCTCATCATGCGCGCCGAAATGCAGGTCGGAAAGATGCACGAGTCGGGGCATGTCTGGAGAACGCCCCTCTTGCGAGGCGGTTCAGTAGTTGAGCAGCAACAGGAGCTTTACATCGATACCGAACCCCTCGGCACGCTTTTGCTCGATGAAGTTCGGGACCTCGTCGCGGGGGACGAGGTGGATGTTGATGTCCTCGTTCTCGTCGCCGCCCCCTTCGCCGACCTTGCGGACCGCACGAGCGCGCACCAACGTGAAGCCTTCGGACACCATTCCGGGCGAGGCGTAGAACTCACCGAGGCGCTCGACGCGCTCGGCCGTGAAGCCGGTCTCCTCCTCTAACTCCTTGATCGCTGTGCTTTCGACCGTGGCATGCGCATCTTCGTCGCCCACCAGCCCCGCGGGAAGCTCGATGCAGCGGCAGTCCGGCGGCACTCTGGGTTGATCGATGAGGATCACCTTCCCCTCATATTCCGCGAGGATCACGACCGCGCCAATATTGTTCGTGCGGCTCGCATATTCCCATTTGCCGCGCTTCATGGCGCGCACGTATTTGCCCGCCCACATCACCTCGGGCGGCGGCAGATCGTCGAGGTTCATAGCTCGATCAGCTTATCCGGTATCTCGTTGGTATCGTCCGCCAAACGCGGGAAATGCTCGGAAAGCACCGCTCCGACGCGTTCGACGGCAGCAACGATGCCGCCGCCGACCCTGCCCTCGCGCACCTGCGTAATTAGCTCGGTCATCGCCTCGCCCCAGGTATGTTCGTCGGTGATCTTATGAATCGCTTCGTCGGCGACAATTTCCGCGCGCCTTTCCGCGAGCGACAAATAAATCAGGACGCCGGTCTTGTGCGCCGTCCGCCCGGCCGCGGCCGCCTGGAAGATTGCGATGGCACGCCGCCGCACCCTGCGATGCTTAGTCGCAGCCGGCGTTAGAAACAGCCGGAGCGGCGTCCACTTTAGAATCAGTAGCGCGATGGTGAACTTCAGCGCGGCGAAGAACATCAACAGCGTCAGCAGCTGGCTGAGAGTCGGGTCCGGGCTCCATCCACCGAACAGGAAATCATACCACCAAACGAGCGCGGTCGGCCGCCAGGCGGCCCAGGCCAGCACGGCGAACAGAGGAACGAGAGCCCAGTGCAGCGCGACGTCGTGATAGGCATCGCTAATCGCGGTTTCGACCACGACGATCTCGCCCGCGGTCCTCTCTTCCGCCTTCGCAATCGCCGCGGCGACCTTCGCCCGATCCTCGTCGGTGAGGCGGGTCACCAGCTGCCCCCGGCGCCGCCGCCGCCGAACGAGCCGCCGCCGAAGCCGCCGAAGCTTCCACCGCCTCCGCCAAAGCCGCCGCCTCCGCCACCCCAGCTGCCCCCGCCCCACCCGCGCGAGCCGCGGCTAAGCGAGTTCAAGGCCCAGAGCGTCACCCAGGGGCTGATTCCGCCCGATCGCGGGCGATATCGCTGTCCGCGTCCTCGCCGAAAATGCGACAGCGCGATGAAGCCGAAAACCATCGCCCAGAAGAAGACCGGAAGAACCCCTCCGCTGGAATGCTGGCGCTTCTGCTGCGCCTGCTGAGCGGTCGCGGCGCTCTTCTCGGCCTCGTCGGGCGAAAGCGACATTTGCTTGATGATCGCGTTGGCGCCCGCCTCGATCCCGCCGCCATAGTCTGGCGGGTACTGCTTGAAGTGCGGCAGGATCTGTTCGCGGATGATCACGCCGGACATGGCATCGGTCATGTAAGCGCCTGCACCGTACCCGGTCGCGATCCAAACCTTGCGCTCGTTTGGTGCGACAAGGAGCAGGACTCCATTGTCCTTGCCCTTCTGGCCCAGTCCCCAGGCACGGCCGAGGCGATAGGCATAATCGTCGATCGGATAGCCCTCGAGGCTTTTCACCGTCGCCACCGCGAAGGCGCGACCTGTCGATGCAAACAGCGCCTGAGACTTCGACTTGAGATCCTGCTGCTGGGCAGGCGTCAGGAGGCCTGCTTGGTCGACAACGGGCGAGCCGTTGTTTGGCGGGAAGGTCTGCGCCGCCGCGGGTGCTGCCAGCGCAAAAAACGCCAGCAGCACAGCCGCCAAGAGCTGTTTCATCTTAGCTGCCGTTGCCGAAGCTGACCGTCGGCGCCTGTCTGCGCGGCGGCGGCGGCTTCGAACGGCACCTTCGGCTTGGCGCCATAGAAGACCTTGGCGCCGATCGCGCTCGGGAAGGTGCGGATCAGGGTATTATATTGCCGCACGGCCTCATTGTAGTCGCGGCGCGCGACCTTGATGCGGTTTTCGGTCCCTTCGAGCTGGTCCTGCAGCGCGAGGAAGTTCTGGTTGGACTTGAGGTCCGGATAAGCCTCCTGCAGCCGCTGCAAGCGGGATGATCGCCTGGGTCAGCCGGCTCTGCGCCTCATTAAATGCCTGCACCTTCGCAGGATCGCTGAGGTCGCTCGCGTTCAGCTGAACTCTGGTTGCGTTCGCGCGAGCATTGGTGACCTCGGTCAGGACCGTCTTTTCCTGCTGGGCATAACCCTTCACGGTCGCGACGAGGTTCGGAATGAGGTCGGCGCGACGCTGATAGTCCGCCTGTAGGTCACCCCACTTGGCATTAACCTGTTCCTCCGCGGTAGGAACGCTGTTGATGCCACATCCGGCAAGCGAAATGGCGGCAAGCGGCGCAAACAAACCGAGACGGCGAATTACAGTCATGTCCCCCTCCCACTGGTCAGGTGCGCGGATAAGTAGAGGGGTGCGTGCCCGCGTTCAAGATGCTGTCTTATACTGACAACACAGCCGCTGCGTTTCGTCGCGAACTGCAGTAGGACTGTCGCATAAACGACAGAAGGGGAACGCCGATGCTGAAGGATTTTCGGGCTTTCATCGCCAAGGGGAACGTGCTCGATCTCGCTGTCGCGGTGATCATCGGCGCCGCGTTCGCAAGATCGTCGCCAGCCTGACCGACGACATCATCATGCCGATCGTCGGCAAGATCTTCGGCGGACTCGACTTCTCCAGCCATTTCATCCTGCTTGGCCCGGTCCCCGCGGATTATCATGGCTCGATGACCGATTATGCCGCCCTCAAGAAGGCAGGGGCGCCCGGTGCTCGGCTGGGGCGCAGTTCGTGACCGAGGTCGTCAGCTTCCTGATCCTGGCCTTCATCATCTTCCTGATGGTGCGCTGGGCGACCAAGCTGATGCGCAAGCCCGAAGAGGCAGCGCCGGCGGGCCCGAGCGAGGTCGAGCTGCTGACCGAGATCAGGGACGAGCTGAGGAAGCGGTAGCGCCTCATTTGGGCATCCCGCTGTAGCCGGCTGCCTTGCGAAGCGCGTCGCCGTCCATCAGGTAGCCGTCGCTCATCACCTGGTCGACGTGGCGGAGGTCGCCGATGTTCTTCTCGGGATCGCCGTCGACCAGCAGCAGGTCGGCTTCCTTGCCCACCGCGATCGAGCCGGTGCGGTTGTCGGCCTTGACGTTGCGCGCCGGCAGCGATCGTCGCCGTCGCCAGCGCCTCGGCCGGGGTCAGGCCGCCCTTCACGTACAGCTCCAGCTCGCGCACCAGCTCATAGCCGTAGCCGTCGGTGCCGGCGACGATCGGCACGCCGGCACGGCGGAGCTTCGCGACATATTCGCCCATGTGATCGACGCTGGCCTGCGCGTCCGCGCGGGTCATCCCGGGCAGATAGTGGATGTGGCCCGCACTTGAAGCCGCGCTCGACCGCCGCAGGCACGTGCCGACATAAGGCGCGTAGCCGGCGCCGCCGGTGTCCCGGCGTTGGCGAGCAGCACGCCCTCGACCACGACCAGCGTCGGATCGAGCGTGATGTGCTTCTTCGCCATCGTCTCGATCACCGTCTTCATCGGCTCGGCGTCGAGGTCGACGTCCTTGAAATACTTGCCGGGCCCGAGCATCCGCATCGTCGTATTCGCCTTGTCGACGACCTCCTGCGGCATCGCCTGCATGGTCGCGAAATAGATGTGCGTGATCTCGTCATAGCCGGCGTTGATCGCGTCGAGCGTGCGCATGCCCGCCGGGATGTGGCCATGGACGTGCAGGCCGAGCTGGTGCGCCAGCTTCGCGCCCGGCGCGATCCACGCCGGCTTCATCGACGTGTAGAATTTCACCGCCGTGAGGTTGTTGGCCTTGATCTTGCGGACGGCCGCGAGCGTCTCGTCGAGGCTCGAGACCGCAAGGCTGCCCTGCGCCACCAGCGGTCCCTTCTGGTCGACGATGACCGAATCGAAGCATTCGGGAGCGAGCAGCGTGCCCGCGTTGCGGCGCTCGCGCTGCGAGACCTCGAGCTCGATCGGCCCGCCGGGATTGCGGCAGGAGGTGACGCCGAGCGCCAGCTCGCTGACCGTCTGGAAGTCGTCGCCGACGTGCATGTGGCTGTCCCACAGGCCCGGAACGAGCGTCTTGCCCGCGCCGGCGATCGTGCGCGTGCCCGCCGGCAACTTGGCCGGCGCGGCGGCTGCCGACCGAGACGATCTTGCCGCCGTCGGTCAGCACATAGCGATGTTCGAGGAAGCGTTCGGCGGTCGGCGTCGTACATCTTGACGTCGCTGAACAGCACCGGCCGCTCGGCATCGGCGGTCAGGAACTTCTTCGCGGTCGCCGGCGCCAGCGCCGCGATCGCCGCGTCCTGCGCCGCCTGCATCTTGTCGAGGTTGGCTTCGTAGCCGGCCGGAAGGAGGCCCAGGCCGACCAGAGCTGCCGAAGAATTTGCCGTTCTCGACCCACACCGGCTGCGGCGACTGCCGACGCCTTTGACCATGATGAGATCGACGTGCTTCTTGCCCTGCGGGCCAGTCGACATCGAGCGAGGCGACTTTGTCGAAGTCGGCATGGCCGGAGGGCAGCAGCGCCAGCCCCGTGCGGCCCGCGGCCATCAGCCGGTCGATCTCGGGCGCCGTGCTCAGGAACGGTCCGCCCTGCGGCAGATAATAAGATGCGGCCGAATAGGGCGCGCTGCCCTTGTCGACCGGGCTGGTCCAGGCCGCCTGCCCATCGGCGATAGCGAAGGTCTCGGCGGCATCGCCCTGCGGAGTGACGCCGCGGATGACGACGTCCGACGGCATGCCGTCCGCGCCCGACGCGCATCGTCTCGTCGGTCTCGAAGATCAGGCCGCGAAGCAGGATCGATTCCCGGAAGGCGAGACGGCCGTCCGGCATCGTCCACATATATTCGTCGCCATGCTTGCCGGCGGTCGAGACGACGACATAATGCGCCGCGTCGCCGGGCGGGACGAGCAACTGATCCTTCGGCGTCGGCTCGGCAATGCCGATGGAACCGCTCGCTGCGAGCAGCGCGGCAACAATCATTCGGCGCATGGAAATTTCCCCGAATTGTTACAGCGACCGTGGCAAGCAGCAGCAGCAAAGGCAACCGGCCTTCGACGAAAGGGCTGCGCTACAGCCGAATTAGTGTCTCCGGCACCTTGTTCGATCCCCGGCGCGATGTCCCAATGGACCTGCTGGCCGAGTGGGTCGGCGGCGGGTCCGTCCTCGCTGTTGTTGGTGACGATCTCGCCGTCCGTGTGAACTGTGAAGCGCCCTTCCGCGCGCGACGGCGGACCCTTCGTCTCTCCGCCGCCCATCTGCTGCGCCATCGGGCCGAACATGTTCGTTCCGCCTGTCAGCGCGGGCGCGTTCACCAGCACCGCGCCGTCGGTCCGGCGGCGGAGCGCGATGAAGGGGATGACGATATTGCTGTCGGGCATGAGCGGGAACACGAAATCCTGCGTCAGCCGCCCCTCCATATGATAATCGACGTCGAACACGCCCTTCCCCTGGTAGGTGACCGAACGCCAGCCGGCATATTTCATCAGCTTGGCTGCGAAGGCGCGGTTGGACTCGTCGTCTGTCCCGGGAAGCCCGAACGACTTGGCCATTTCCTCGTCGTCCTTCTGCTTCTTGTCGTAGGCGTCCTTCTGGTCGGCGATTTCCTTTGCGGTGCACGGGCGCTCCTTCGACTCGTTCGATGCAGTGCGCCATGCTGTCCTGCCACTGGCGGCTTGGCCATCGCGTCGGCGGTCTCAAGGACGATCTCGCCGCGATAAACGAGGACGAAGCTGCCGTCCTTTCGAAGCGTGAGATCGGACGTGAACTTGCCGGGGCCCCACAAGCAACCGGTGAGCAGCAGCGGCGCCGCGAACGCGAACAAACGCCTGGTCCAATGTTTCATGGAGGCCCCCCTTACGGCTGTTTACCGCATCGGAGGGAGAGCGGAAAGAAGTGGGAGGCTTCTGTTGCCCGGCGCCTCCCGTGCCGCTGGAATCCCCTTCTGTTGCCCGGTGGGGTCCAACCGCGCTTTAGCTTTGTAACGTCAGTCCGTTAGGACGTCAGTTACGCAGCAAGAGCGAGCGCCTCGTTATCGTTGGCACTTGTGTGAATGAGCCGTCACGGTGGCTCAATCCGATCGGCAATCGGGCCTTTATTGCACTCGTCGATCCTATTTCGCCCCCATCAACATCCCTCGTTCGAGGAGGGTTGATGGTGGAGGCGCCGGGGTACTGCCCCCCGGGTCCGAAATGCCTATTCCACCTGACAGTCTACCGACATAGCCGGTCACCCGGCACCACTGAGATAGGGAATTTGACGCGCAATCTCAAGGATTCGGCCGATCCACCGATTGTCGTCGCATCGACGAAAAGGGGTGGAAATTCCGCGCTGACTGCTGATATGGCTGTCCTGACCATCATCGTTCGTGGGGACACAAGAACATGAAAAGACTGGTTTTTCTGCTGAGTGGCGCGGCCGCGCTCGCGCTGACGGCTTGCAACAACAGCAACCAGGACGCAGTCCAGAACGCCGAGCTCAACCAGCCTGCCGCTGACGACCTCAACTCGCTTGCCAACGACGCTGCCACCGACGCGAACAATGCGCTCGCCAACCAGCAGGCGAATGACATGAACGCCGCCGCGCCGGACAATGGATCGAACCCGACCGAGGCGGAAGAGAAGAACATCGACGCGATGTAATCGCCGCCGGTGCGGATGAATGAGCCGCCGGGCCTGCGCCCGGCGGCTTTTTCTTTGCCTGCGCGACGCCTAGGCCAGTGCCATGTCGGACGATGCGATCCCCGCAGCTACCTTGATCGTCGTGCGCGACCGCGAAGGCGGGCCGCCCGAGCTGCTGATGGTCGAACGAGCGCGGGGGATGGCGTTCGCCGCGGGCGCCTGGGTCTTTCCCGGCGGCCGGATCGACGCGGCGGATCGCGATCTCGCGAGCGAGCTCGGCCTCGATCCCGCAGCGGTCGCAGCGGTGCGCGAGACGATTGAGGAGACGGCCGTACCGGCTGCACTTGCACCGATTCCTTCACAACCCATCGCAAGCGGGCTCCAGCGCGCCCTCGTCGCTGATGAGCCGTTCGCAGGACTGCTCGGGCGGAGCAGCCTCGGCATCGACAGTAGCGCTCTGACGCCGTTTGCTCGCTGGGTGCCCAAGTTTCACGCCGTTCGGCGCTTCGACACGCTATTCTATGTCGCGCTCTGCCCCGCCGGCGATTGGAGCCCGCAGGTCATCGAAGGCGAATGCGCCGCCGCCGCTTGGCTTACCGCCGAGGAAGTCATGGACCGGGACCGGCGCGGCGACGCGCGGCTCATCTTTCCCACCAGGCGGACGCTGGAGCGGCTCGCCCAGCATCCCAATTTCGAAGCGATCCGCGCCGATGCGCTCGCTCACCCGATCGAACCGGTGACGCCATGGGTCGAGGAGCGCGACGGCGAAAAATTCATTACTATTCCGTCACATCTGGGCTTTCCGGTGACCCAGGAACGGCTCGACGGCCTCTGGCGAGGCTGAATCCGGCTTCCGAGTCGGCGAATATTCCTCAAACGAAAAAGGGCCCGCCGAAGCGGACCCTTCCGTTACGAAAAGCGACTCGCGCTTATTTCAGGTGGTTCGAGAGATGCTTGTTCATCTCGAACATACTGACGCGATCCTTGCCCCCGAAAATCGGCTTGAGCGTCGAGTCAGCCATGATTTCCCGTTTGTTTTGCGGGTTTTGAAGATTGTTCTTGCGGATGTGATCCCACACTTTCGAGACCACCTGGCTGCGCGGAAGCGGCGAGCTTCCGGTAATCTTGGCGAGATCCGCCGACGGAGTAACCGGGCGAGCCAGTCCGCCCCCTGCTTTACGACCAGTTCCTTGTGCCATCAGGCCCTCCTGTTGTTCCCCACCTGATAGAGCGCAAGTCGAAGCGCTTTGCAATGCTGTTGCAGAGGGGAAATCAGCGAAATTGCGGTCCAAATGGAACCACGCGATTCCGCGCGTCGTGGCCGATGTCGGCCCGGCCGCCGAATGGGATGCCCGACCGGCGGCACCAATCTTCGACGATCGCGACCTCATCGATGGCGAAAGCAGGGTCGTTTTCAAGCACATCGGCGACGCGGCCGACACGCAGTCTACGTACCTTCCGGACGTTCTCACTAGCCGTCACATGGAACATCGTGCGGTCGATCCGATAGAGCTGCTCGCTCACTTCCTCGATCAGCAGGTCGATACCCGACAGGTCGGGCTCCAGGGGGGTGCCCAGGAGGTTCGACAGCACCGTAAGGTTGAACGCCATCGCCGGCGGCTCAAGCTGAGGCTCGACGGCGCTCGGGTCACATGTGACGAGCCAGTCGAGTGCCCGCCGCACCGCCGCTTCTCCATTCTCGAGGCCGTGGTCTCCGCGCAGCACATCTTGCGGCATCGGCCCCCACGCTACGTTCAGGCCCGTGTTGAAGAAGCCGGCGAGGAGGAAGCCGGCGTCGCTGTAGCCCATGTAGGTCTTGCCTCGCGCAGACTCTGGCATGTCCGCGACCGCGGCCTCGGCAATCCGGTTCGAGCCATAGCCACCACGTGCGAACCACACGGCATCGACCGACCGGTCCGCCATCACTTCGCGAAGGGCACCCAGGCGCGCTTCGTCGGGTCCCGCGAAATGGCCCTCGGAAAGGAAGCATTGCGGATGGATCACGAGCTCGCAATCGCCGCGCTCAGCAACGATCGCCTCCACGCGCTCCGCCGCTTCGCGCTTCAAAGGACAGCTGGGAGCGACGACGGCGATGCGCATGGCGCAAGCTTATGAGGCCATCGCCAAGGTCTGCAATGGGTGGAATGCGGACGTTAGCTAGCCCTGCGTCACGTCGAAGCGCGACGGATCGATCCATCTCGGACCACCATGCACTTGGAAAACGGTCTTGGCCAAATCCAGGCCAATCGCGGACTTTACGGGCGATTTAGTTTTGCCAGAAGATCGACACTCTCTCGATGACCCAATAGCTGGAGAGTCCGCCGATCAGATATGCTGGCACGATGCCGGCGCGGCGAAGGTCGATGCGGCTGGCCGCTAGCGCCAGCACTAATCGCGTGGCCGCGAACAGGGTGGCGATGAAGCGCAGTTGGCCGATTTCCACTCCGATGTTGAAAAACAGAAGGGCGAGTCCTTCGACGGTCCAATGCGAAATTCATGGATGAGGACAGCAGCTCACATAACACTCGTCTAGCAAAGCGACTGATTATTCACGCGAGGCGGTTACGTGAGGAAGCCGAACGGAAGGCTATCGAGTCCAGTGCTTTCGACGTTCGTCCAACGGAGAAACAGCGGAATAATAACTAGGTAGCCACCGTCTCGCTCGCCTTTCAGCTTCGCAGCCTCGCCATCAGGCGTTCCGCCAGCTGATCCTGAAAGAGACGATAGGTCTGCGCTACCGAAGTCCCGTCGCTGGGACGGTGAAGTTGGTGAAGCAGCAATGGCAGAAGCAAGGGGGCTTCGATCTACAGACTACGCTCGAAAGATGGGCTCACCGCTTCCTCTGACCGTATGATGTGGCACGACTCAAGCTGACCACGGACAGAAGCACGGTAACAGAGGCAGAATAAACCGGGGCAGCTTGACACAAGCGCCCATTAGAAGCTGACATTAGCGTCTAATCCGAATGGCCAGCTCGATCCGATTCTGCCTTAAGCTTAACAATGTCAGCTTCAGCCTCATCTATGACCCTCTGAATCATCTCGATCATTCTGGGATCGTGCGCCAACCGCTTGACCTTTCGGAGCTGTTGAATGCGGCCGCGAATGTGGTCGAGTATGTTTGCCATGGGGAAGCGCGATAGCGCGCGCTAGGCTGCGAACAAGCTGACCGACATCAAGCTTTCAGCGAGTTCAAGTGACGGTGGGCCAAGTCTGATGCTGGCTCGCGCGCTAGGCGGCGATTAGCTCGTCATCGGTCGGATAGACGCCACTAAGCACCTCGTCGAAGTGGGCCCGCACGCTGTCGTTGCATTCGCAGGCGAGGCGGCGCAGTTCATCGATGTCGCGGATGTAGAGCGAACCGCGCCGGGTCTCGAGGATTCCGCGCTGCTTGAGTTCGCGAAGCACCCGGCTGATGTAGCTTCGCCCCACCGCAAGCATGGCCGCCAGCTGATCTTGGGTGAGGGGGATGTCGGGACCGCCGGTGCGATCGACTGCCGATACCAGCCATTTGGCGGTGCGCTGTTCAATCGAGTGGGCAGCATTGCAGGCGCCGGCCTGGAAGACCTGAGCGGCGAGGCAGTCCGCATATCGGGCGAAGAGGTTGCTCAAGGTTGGCGACTGTTCTTTCGCCGCTTCAAGCTCGGCGACCTGCATGCGCATAAATGATCCCGGAAACTGGACTTCCGCGCGCGCGAATGCCGGCAGCCGGCCCCTGCTCACGATTCCGCCTACGGCGCCTTCGCGCCCGATCAGCGCCGTTTCGACGGCCGTCCCGTTCTGCAAAACGATCAGGTAGGAAATCAGGCTCGGGCCGCACGGGAAATAGACGGTCCGGACCGGATCGCCGGGTTCATGGATGATCTGCCCGCGTGCGCCGATCCAGGGTTCGAGATAAGCATTGAGGATCGCCAGGTCCGTCGAACGGAGCGCCCGCAGCAAATTGTTTCCGAACGCCGGTGCGGAGTTATCTTCGAGTGTACCGTACATACGCTGAGTCCCCGTTGCGAGCGCTCAACGAAAGCACAATTCCCCAACGTCCACAAGTTCACAGATTAGTGTGCACAAGTAGGCAGACGGAGCATTCGCCGATCGTTACGCACCCCACTCTATTGTTCAGCGTTCTGTCGGTGGGGGGCATGCTCGAGTACCGGTTGTACGTCTTCGAGGCGGGGCGCCTTCTTTGGCCAAGAGAGTTCCGCGCGGCGGACGACGAAAGCGCGATAGCTATTGCAGAGCAAGGTCGGATTGAGGGCCGCCAGATGGAACTATGGGAGCGCAGCCGAAAGGTTCGAAGCTGGGGCTTTGCGGGATAGCCATCCGAGCTGGCCGCTAATGGTAGAAACAGGTCGAAACCGGCGACAAGCGGGTAGCGGCGGGGACGGTTGGAAAGCTACCTAACGGCGCTGCAAGTCGGCGGCTTCATAAAGCCGACAGATCATCGCCCTTTCGTGGTCGCTGAGATGAGGATTCCACACATCGACGATCAAGATCGCGCGGCTTTGCCCGCTGCGGTTCCATGCTTCATGCTCGATTGTGTCGTCGAAGACGAAGGCCCGTCCTGGTAGCCAGCTGCGGGTCTCACCCCCGACGCGGAACTCGCACCCTTCGGGAACGATCAACGGCAGGTGCACGACGCTGCGGACATTCGTGATCCCGGTATGCGCCGGGATATGGCTTCCCGGCTTGAGGATCGAGAAAAAGACGTTCGGAGCGCGCCCTTCAATGTGGCAGATCGGAAGGGATTCCACCAACGCAGCGGTGCGCGGCGCACGAGCGCAGGCCGCTTCGAAGCGCTCGCCCTCCTTCCACAAGTGAAAGGCTGCCCAGTCCAGCGAATGGTCTAGGCCCGTCCATTTGTTCCGTGGCACTCCTGGCGGAAGCGAAATGTAGGGCGTCAGTTCCGCGTCGCCTTCGGCGAGGATGGCCTCAAGCTCGGCTGCTATCATCGTCGTCGCGGCTTCCAACTCGCCAAGCCAGGGAAAATGCTCGGGATCCAAGAACTCGTCGGCGGGCAGGAAAGGGTAATGCAAGCCTTCGCAATGGTTGGCGTAGATTGGGCGCCTACCGAGCCACGCATCTGCCGCCGCCCGCATCCGCCGCCGGTCGCGGGCGCCGGCCTCCGCCAAATCATTCTCCAGGGCCATTCCTACGGCGTCGGCAAGCTTCTTCTTCCGATCTCCGGCATATTGTTTCGCGTGGCGGAGTATCTCTGCGAATTCCGGCGCCGGATCACGAATGCCTGAGGAGAAGGCAAGTACGGCAGTCCAACGCTCCGCTGCCGGTGCCTCTTCGCCCAGCCGTTCGTGCAGCTCAGCAATGCGGATCAAGGCCAGCAGATCGGTTTGATCAATGCCGAGCGCATTCTCGAGCGCGCTTCGTTCACGCTCGGTATTGCCGAGGATTCGGCAGGCCGCCGCTAGATTGATCCAATGGGACCGTTCGTCTGGTTCGCACTTGCATGCGACTTCGAAATGCATCGCAGCCGTGCGTGCATCGCCCCGTCCGAGGGCATCAGCCCCGAGCCAATTGCGCGCTGTGGTCTCCTCACCGTCTATCGCGATCACAGCCTCGAAATGACTTCGCGCCTTGTCGGGATAGCCCGCCTGACTTGCGCGATGCGCCTCGGCCAGGTGCTGCCGGACGTCGTGGATCGACATGGAGGGATAGAGGCAGAGCGGCCATAGCCCGTCAAGTCGAGGGAGCGAGCCACCTGATCCGAACCCCGAGTTCGTTGCGTAAGAAGCAACTGGAAGGTTTCCGTTTTGGCGCTGAAACATTCCCGACTGGGCCGACGCCAATGAGGGGTAATAAGCGGCAAGGCAGGAGACTTCCGATGATTGTCGCGCTTTTCGCTCTCACAGCGGCTCGATTCAGTGCCATCCCCGAGTTTCCACCGGATCCTCCGACCCATGGGGGGAACGGCTTCGAGCGGCCCTCGAGGCAAGCGTTGGATTTCGCATACGAAGCGAAGGCCGCGGCGTTACGGGACGAAATGCATGCGCTGCAGGCAGCCGACGGCGGCGAGCCTGACGCCGGAACACCGCGCTTACGTCCGCCAAAAGCTCGAAGCGCTTCTCACTGCCTATCGCCAGGAGGTCCGGCTCGACGACCCGAGGAGCGTCAATGCGAACGGCACATTGGTGAGATGACCTAGCGGCGACCGGCCGCTTCCCGAACAGCATCCTTATTCCCTTCGACAATTGGCGGGCGGATTGCCGCTGGCCCGCGGATGGTGCAGCTTCGCCCCGTAGGGAGAGAGGGGAATTGATGAAGAAGAACACCGCTATCGCCGTCGCAATCGCGGCACTGTTTGCAACCTCAGCCGCTCCCGTTCCGGCGAGCTACAGCGTGCTGATCCGCGGCGGCACGATCTACGACGGGTCGGGCGGCGCGCCCTACGTCGGCGACGTCGCGCTCAAGGGCGACAAGATCGTCTATGTCGGCCCGCACGCTCCCGGACCGCGCGGCGCGCGTCATCGACGCGACCGGCAAGGCGGTTTCGCCGGGCTTCATCAACATGCTGAGCTGGGCGAACGAGAGCCTGATCGCCGACGGCCGCGGGCATGAGCGACACCGACCAGGGCGTCACGCTCGAAGTGATGGGCGAAGGCGATTCCATGGGCCCGCTGAACCCCGAGATGAAGCGGCTCGCGGTCAAGCGGCAGGGCGACATCAAATATCCGATCCGCTGGACGACGCTCGGCCAATATCTCGAATATCCTGCAGAAGAAGGGCGTCACGCCCAACGTCGCGTCGTTCGTCGGCGCGACGACGGTGCGCGTGCACGAGCTCGGCGAGAAGGACGTCGACCCGACGCCGGCCCAGCTCAAGCGGATGCGGGCGCTGGTGCGCCAGGCGATGAAGGAGGGCGCGCTGGGCGTCGGCTCGTCGCTGATCTACGCGCCCGCGACCTATGCCGAAGACGCCGGAGCTGACCGCGCTGGCGACCGAGGCCGGCAAGTGCGGCGGCATGTACATCAGCCACATGCGCTCCGAAGGGAACAAGCTGCTCGAGGCGATCGACGAGCTGATCACGATCAGCAAGCAGTCGGGCGCGCCGGCCGAAATCTATCACTTCAAGCAGGCGGGCCAGCCGAACTGGGGCAAGCTCGACGCCGCGATCGCGCAAGGTGAATGCGGCGCGCGCGGCCGGCCAGCGCATCACCGCCGACATGTACACCTACACCGCCGGTGCGACCGGCCTCGACGCGGCGATGCCGCCCTGGGTGCAGTCGGGCGGGCTCGAGGCGTGGATCAAGCGGCTGAAGGACCCGGCGGTCCGCGCGCGCGCTCGTCAAGGAGATGCGCACGCCGTCGAACGACTGGGAGAATTTGCTGCTGCTCGTCGGGCGGCCCGCGACAAGGTGCTGCTGGTCAGCTTCAAGAACCCGAAGCTGAAGCCGCTGACCGGCAAGACCCTCGCCGAGGTCGCGAAGATGCGCGGCAAGAGCCCCGAGGAGACGGCGATGGACCTGGTCGATCGAGGACGACAGCCGCGTCGGCACCGATCTATTTCATCATGAGCGAGGACAATGTGAAGCGCGAGGCGGGCTGCCGTGGATGAGCTTCGGCTCCGACGAAGCCTCGCGCCGCGCCGGAGGGCGTGTTCCTGAAGTCGAGCAGCGCACCCGCGCGCCTACGGCAATTTCGCGCGCGGCTGCTCGGCCATTATGTGCGCGACGAGCATGCGACGACGCTCCAGGACGCCATCCGCCGGCTGACGTCGCTGCCCGCGACGAACCTCGGCATCAAGCAGCGCGGCTGGCTGAAGCCGGGCTATTACGCCGACGTCGTGGTGTTCGATCCGGCGACGATCCAGGATCACGCGACCTTCGACAAGCCCGACCAGCTCGCGACCGGCGTCAAGCGACGTGTTCATCAACGGCGTCCAGGTGATGAGGAACGGCAAGCACACCGGCGCCAAGCCGGGTCGCGTCGTGCGCGGACCCGGCTGGACCGGATGGCCGGGTGGAGGCGCGTGCCAGGATTAGCCTGATCTAATGGCATATGTGGACGGCTCCCTCTTGCAAGGGGCTTA
The DNA here is from genome assembly GCA_963738825.1 of uncultured Alphaproteobacteria bacterium. Classification (GTDB taxonomy): domain Bacteria; phylum Pseudomonadota; class Alphaproteobacteria; order Sphingomonadales; family Sphingomonadaceae; genus Sphingomicrobium. The sequence goes on from CAVTYB010000006.1 coordinate 94,347, forward strand.
AGCAGATATTTTGATCGGATCGTTTGCGTGCATATGTGCGGCCTGTTGGTGCGCTCGCATATGAACGCTGGCCAAGATGGTTTCCGCAGCCCGAGTTCCCAACAGGAATGCGGCCTCAAGCAGCCACTGCCATTAACGGATTGTCTCGTGCCTTGGATCGATCGATCACACCATCTGCTCATTTCCTGCAAGATCTCCACATCAGCTCAGCACGAGAGCGTTGGTCGTACGCTCATCGTGACTGGCCAATTGCTCATGCTGCGAGAGCCGGGACCACTTGCTTGACAGGACGACAATATTGTTCGCCGCTCACCATCAACTTCCACGCGATCCGTGCGATCTTGTTAGCCAGCGCGACCGCCGCAAGCTTGGGCGTTTTCCGCTCAACGCGGATAATGTTCGTCACGGACGGCTTCCTTTGTGAGTCTTACAACGACCTCACCTTGGCACATTGCGATGCCGCTGGGAGCCGTCCACCCCAACAGGAACAGTGCTCCGCCGCGATCGTCGTCGCGGTGTGGGGCGAATGCCGCCGTGCGGTCGCAGATGATGCTCGAAGATACCGACGCAGGTTTGCCGATCACGCGGCCAATCAGGCTCAGCCCGTCACCACGCTGCCACCGATCCCAGGCCTCCGCGCTCTCCGTCGCACTGAACAAACGCCGTCGTCTCTTCATCATCGCTCACCTCACCACCCATTAGGTAAGGTGTTGCGACAATCACCTGAGACCACCCTTGAAAGCTGCCACTGGCGCCAGTCTTAGATTCTACTGTCCTACATGGGCCTTCTGGCGGCATACGCTGGTCGAGGAAGGGCCAGCCTCCACATCTAAAACCGGCTCGTCACTGCGAACATTGAGGAACATTCGAGGACATGCTCGCGCTTCGCATGATGCTGGCCAATCGATGCGACGTTCAATAGGGCCGCGCGCATGATCGATTCTCCGGTTTTCTTCAGCGGCATCGGTGGCAGCGGGATGCTTCCCCTCGCCTCCATCGTCCGCGCGTCCGGCGCCAGGGTTGCGGGCTCCGACCGCTCGCTCGACGCGGGCCGAACCCCGCACAAGTTCGAGTATCTCCGCTCGCTCGGCATCCAGCTGTTTCCGCAGGATGGATCGGGACTTCAGCCGGGCATGACATTGGTGACGTCCGCTGCCGTCGAGCCGACCGTTCCGGACGTGGTGCGGGCGAAAGAGCTGGGGCTGACTCACCTGACCCGCCCGGAGTTCCTCGCCAACCTCCTCAACGCCGCACAGCGCAGTGTCGCCGTCGGCGGGACCAGCGGGAAGTCGACCGTCACCGGCATGATCGGCTGGATTCTCCACGCCCGCCACCGCCAGCCGACCGTAATGAACGGCGCGGTGATGAAGAATTTCGTGACTCCGTCGGCGCCCTTCGCGAGCGCGCTGGTCGGCGATCCGGAGCTGTTCGTCAGCGAGGTCGACGAGAGCGACGGCTCAATTTCGCTCTACAAGCCTGAGATCGCGGTTCTGACCAACATCAGCCTCGACCACAAGGAAATGGAGGAGCTGCGCAGCCTGTTCGCGGCCTTTCTCCTGCGCGCCCGCAAGGCGGTCGTGAACCTGGACGATCCCGAGACCCGGGCAATGTCGGACGTCGTCCCGCCCGATGTCTGCCTCGGTTACGGTTTCGACAGTCCGGGCGCACACTTCATGGGTAAGGATCTGCACCTGGCTGCGGATGGGGCGGCGTTCGCGGTCGAGTCTGAAGGCGAGCGGCATGAGGTCCAGCTCGCGGTGCCGGGCCGCCACAATGCGTCGAACGCGCTGGCAGCGATCGCCGCGGTTCGAGCGCTCGGCGTGCCGATCGTGGATGCAGCTTCCGCGTTGGGCAGGTTCGAGGGCTTGCGGCGGCGGCTGGAAACGGTCGGGACCGCCGGCGGCGTCACAGTCATCGACGATTTTGCTCACAATCCCGACAAGATCGCGGCGACGCTCGCTACTCTGCGCGCGCACCCGGGCCGGCTACTGATCATGTTCCAGCCCCACGGCTACGGGCCTCTCACTAAGATGGGTGAGCAGCTGGCTGAGGCGTTCGCAGAAGGCATGGCGCCGGATGATCGGCTCTACGTGCCCGACCCGGTCTACCAGGGAGGGACCGTCGACCGGTCGCGGGGAAGCGACTGGCTGGCTGGAGCAGGTCAAGGAGCGCGGGCGCGAAGCGGTCCATACGCCGGAACGCGCAAAGATCGGCGATGCACTGATCGCGGACGCGAAAGAAGGCGACCGCCTCCTCATCATGGGCGCGCGAGACGACACGCTGATCGACTTCGCTCGGGAGCTGGTGGAGGGGCTGCTTTCCCGAAGCTCGACTCGGAAACAAGCATGAAGGCGGTTGAGAAGCTATGGCCAAACCAGGAACTGTAACCGGCTGGAAACTGCCGGAGATCGCGCGCGAGCTCCTGCTCCAGCGCTTCCCGCCGAAATATGAGAATGTCGTCGCCGACCACGTGACCTTGCGCACCGGCGCCACGCCCCAGACTCCGCTTCCAGTGATGCCGAAGAGCTCGAAAGTGGTCGGCCGCGCCGATGACGGGGACAGCCTCGAATGCCTCGTCCTGGAGCTGGACGGGACCACCGACCGGCCGGACGGCTCGACCTATCATATCACCTGGTCGCTCGGGCCCGGGGCGCCGGGCGCGGGAGAGCAACGACGTCCTCCGCGACAGGGGCTGGGACTATCTAGAGACGCCAATCCCGGTCGAACTGACGCCGGCGCGCTTCTGATGCCAAGTGATAGAGCCACGCAGCGCCTCTTTCTCGACGCCGACGGGGTCCTGGCTGACTTCGACCTGGGCGCGCGGCGGCTGCTCGGAGCGTCGCCCAGGGACTTTATCGCGAAGCACGGCCGCGGAGGCTTCTGGAAACGGCTTGCCAGGGCGAAGAACTTCTACGGCTCGCTGCCCGAGATGCCCGACGCGCGGCTGCTGTTCGACGCGGTCAAGCATCTCGAACCGACGATCCTGACCGGGCTTGCCGGTCGGCAGCTTGGGCTGCGCCGCAGAAAGTCGAATGGGCCGCCGAGCATTTCCCTGGCGTGCCGATCATCACCTGCATGGCGCGCGACAAGCATAAGCACATGCATCCAGGCGACGTGCTGGTCGACGACCGCGAGAAGCACCGCGCCGCTTATGAAGAAGCGGGCATCGTCTTCATCTCACCACAGGAATGCCGAGGACAGCCTCAGGCAGCTGGCGAAGATATTTCCGTCGGTGAAAGGCGCCCGCGAAGAGCGCTCTGAGCTTCCTAGGCTGGCGGCCTTCAGGTCGACCTTCTCGACCCACTCCGGCCAGAACACCGGCTCCCGGCTCGACCAGCCGGGCGCAGTCGCAGCGCTCTCGCTGATCGACTGGAGCAGGATGCGACGACGGTCTGGGTGAAGGTGCGGAAGCGCGGCGGCCGAGCAGAACGCCGCGGGCAGCCACGGCCGCGAAGCCGCGCCGATCAGGCGCTCGTAAAGGAAGCGGTAGGCGGCGAAGTTCGGCAGGCGGTCCTGGCCGAGGTCGAACGCCGAAATGGTGATGAGCATGCCGATGAACGGCTCGATCATGTCGAGGCCGCTGTCGTCCGGCACCTGAAGACGCAGATGATCGAGCTGCTTGTAGAGACGGGCCTGGGCACGGATCGAGGCAGCTTCGCCTTCGTCGCGCGCCCAGCATTCGATCGCGTCGCGGCGACCATAAGCCACATCGAGCGATCGGCGGATGTAGCGCTGCGTAGCCTTCGGGAAGCTCGCAAACTCCTTCATCTCCGAGATCAGCATCGCGCCGCTTGCCGGCTGGCTGGTCCGCGTAATCATGAACCCAACTCCTTTTGCCCAGGCGGGATCATGCGGCCGATATGGTTTCGAGATACTTAACCACAGTCCCACCCCCCGTTCAGATTGAATCAGAGGGGAGTCACCGCGTCTAGGCTAGAAATTGACCGCGGGCGTCAAAACTGTGGATTGTTGATTTATTGCAACGGCAGTGTTTTTTTGTGACGCTTGCGTAACTTATTCAGGAAATCCCGATGACGGCGCCGGTTCGTCTTCGAGTTCCCGGCTGGGTTGCTGCGGGCGGGTCAGATGCATCCATGGATTCATCGCTCCCGACATCCGCCTTGAGATTGGGATCGTCGGGGTTGCGCTTCAGCTCCTGCTCCAGCTCCCGCTCCGGCGCCGCCGAGTGCACGGTCGGCGGAAGCGGCATTCCTTTTCGTCGTCATTCACAGGAGCGTCTCCGTGGGCTACCATTGCTCGTCTGTAACGAGCAGCATGCGCCGACGGCGTTCCGCGGCGCGTCGCGTTTCGACCGGACGCGCTGGCGCTTCTGCCAACGGGCAGGTGGCGGTTTGCGCGGCAAGCGTTTTGGGACATGAAGATGACTGATGTTCATGAGTCCCGCACCCGACAGTCCGAACGCGGTTCGACGACTGGCCGCTTGCCGTAAAATCCATCCTCGGCTTCTGGTTCTTCTACTTTCTCACCGTCGTTGCTCGTGCGTTCCTCGGTCGCGACCCGATGACGGTGATGGAGAACCGGGCGGTCACGATCGGCGCCGGTATCATCCTCACGTTCGGAGTCTATGCTGCGATCAAGCTGATCGCCGGCAATTCGAGCCTGCGCCGGCAGGCCGCTGGTTGCCGGCGTTGCCTCTTTCATCGCTCGCGGGCCCTTTCTTTCTCGCTGCTTGCCGCCGATCGCTTCCAGGACAAGCCTCACGACGAATTCCAGTACGTCTCGAAGGAAGGCTACCAGGTCACCGAAGTCGGCGACGCAGACGCAGATCGAGCGTCCCAATGCGCCGCCGCTGATCGTGACCTATCCTAGCGTCGGGTTCGACTTCCTGCCTACGAGCAATTCCGGATGGCCGCGGACATGCATGGTCGTCTGGCTCTTCTTCTTCGCCGCCTGGAGCGCCTTCTACATCGCTATGCTCGCCCAATCGGAAGCCCACGGAGCGCAGCGGCGAGCGGCCGATGCGGAAGCGGCGTGCGCCAGACGGCGCAGCTTCAGGCGCTTCGCTATCAGATCAATCCGCACTTCCTGTTCAACACGCTGAATTCGCTCTCGTCGCTGGTGATGACGGGCCGGACGCGATCGCGCAGAAGCGATGCTGCTTGCGCTTTCGACCTTCTTCCGAACGAGCCTCTCACTCGATCCGGGGGCCAACGTGACCCTGGCTGAGGAGATCGACCTTCAGCGCCTTTATCTCGACATCGAGAAAGCCCGTTTCCCGGACCGCCTCCATGTCGAGATCGACGTGCCGGAAGACGCTCGAGAATGCGCGGCTCCCCGCCCTGCTCCTGCAGCCGATCGTCGAAAATGCGATCAAATATGGCGTGTCGAAGAGCCGCAAGGCGGTGCTCATCCGCATCGAAGCGCGCCACCTCGACGATCACCGGATGGTTCTGGAAGTCAGCAACCAGCTGAAGAACGGCGGGCAAGGAAGAACTCGCCGCCGCGACACACGAAGGGACCGGCCTCGGCCTCGCCAACGTCTGCCAGCGGCTCGACGCCCGGTTCGGCAAGCCGCGCCAGCTGCCGCTTCGGCGCGATGACCGGAGGCGGATTCAAGGTTGTCGCTCACAATGCCGGTCGAAACCAATGGTTGAAGAGAATCCGCTCAGAGTTCTCATTGCCGACGATGAGCCGCTCGCGGCGGAGCGGCTGCAGCTGCTGCTCGCGCGGTCCGATGGAGCGCAGCTCGTCGGAACCGCAAGCGACGGCGATTCGGCGATCAATCTGACCGAAGCGCTCCACCCGGACTTGCTGCTGCTCGACATTGCAATGCCCGGACCTCGACGGCATCGGTGTTGCACGGGCGCTTGCGGCTCAGAGCCCCTCTCCCGCGGTCGTATTCGTGACCGCGTTCGATCATTTCGCCGTTGCTGCCTTCGAAGTCGAGGCGGTCGATTATCTGATGAAGCCCGTGGATCCGGCGCGGCTCCAGCGCGCGCTCGACCGCGCTCGGAGCCTACCTTCGTGCGCGTACTGGCCAGCCGCAGCCGGGAAGACGTCGCAGTGGCTCGAGGAATTCTGGGCGTCCGACCTTGTCGGGGCTAGTTCGTATCGCCGCTCAGGACGTGGACCGGGTGTCGGCGGAGCGCGATTATATGCGTCTCCACGTCGGCCGCCGGAGCTGGCTCATCCATCATTCGATGGCGGCGCTCGAGGAAGGGCTGAATCCCGGATCTATTCGTCCGGCTCCACCGGTCGGCGATCGTCCGGAAGGATTTCATCACCGGGCTTCACCCGCAACCAGTCGGGTCGCTGGATCGCCCGCCTCGCCGATGGGACGGAGCAGCCGGTCGGCCGGCTCTATTCTGACCGGGTTCGCGCGATCGCCGGCCGCTGAGAAACAAGAGCCGCCGAGCGCAGTTACGACGCGCGGCGGTTCCATCGGACCAGCAATCAAGTGCCGGCATGACGACCAGCGCTGCTGCGCCGACGGACGGTGACCGTGCCGTGCCTCGCGGCTGCGACGGCCGCTTCGAATAGGCCGGCTGCGCGCCCGATCGATCGCATCGCTTGCGGCAATGCGTTGGTTGCGATGACGATCGGAAGCTGCCGCGAAATCTCGAACTCGCAGACGACGCGGGCAGCGAACGACGATCCGCCGCTCGAAGGACGGATTGCCCCGCGTTCGACGCAAGATTGAGGTCCGCATAGGATACACGCACCGAATTCGTTTCTTCGGCGCCTGGGTTACGAGTGGGTGACAAGCACAGCAGCCACTGCCAAGCGCGGCGAGCCGCGGGGATGGCCTTCAACATGTCGCGTCTCCTTTTTTGCGACGCGGGAGCGGCTGGGGAGTGAGGGGGAGGGACTCGACCCCGCGTCGCAGACCTGTTAGTGCCGCAATTCGGCACGAACGGTTCACTGGCAAGTCGATGACAGCGGAAAAGATTGTCGGCAGCGCGACAAAAGGCCGTTCGCGTGTCGGTCCAATCGACGAACGGCGGTCAGCTGGCGTTCAGCTTTCCGCAGGCATTTCGGGAGCGGTTGACGACAGCTGCGAGCGCGACGTCCATCGATACGTTGCCAACGGTGCGGAAGATGTCGGGGACCATCTCGACGGCGACGAGCAGCGCGAGCGGGGCGATCGGAACCCCGAGCGCAAGCGCGATCGGCGCGATCGAGCTGATGTAGGTCACTTCGCCCGGAAGGCTGACGGCACCGTAGCTCATCACCGCTCCGACCGCCGTTGCGGCGATCATCTGGGCGACACTCGGGTGCAGCCCGAGCCAGTGGGCGATGTAAAAGGGAACAGCGACGTTCATCGCCGGGCCAGTCGCCCGAAACAGCGCGACCGCGATCGGAAGCGAGACGTCGGCCACCTCGTCACGGATGCCCAGTCGTCCGCGAGGCGGCGAGCATGGCTGGAAGCGAGGCAAGCGATGAGCGGGTCGAAATCGCAACCGCCTGCGGCGGAATCATCGCGCGCGATGAACCGGCCGGGCGCGATCCGGCCGAGTACGATAGCCAGCGGATAAGGCGGCGAGGTAACGAGGATGCCGACGACGGAGATCAGCATGATGTAGTGGCGCGAGGCCCGCGAAGGCGGCTCCGCCCGCCGCGGAGCCGACGACCAGCGCGAGCGAGAAAACGCCGAGGGGTGCGATCCACAGCACCCACTCGATGACGACGAGGAGCGCGTCACCGACTGCTTCGAAGAAAGTGACCAGCGAGCGGCGGCCCGCTTCGGAGATGGACCCAATCGCCAGCGCGAAGACGACGGAGAAGACGACCAGCGGCAGGATGTCGCCGTTTGCCGCAGCGGAGACGACATTGTCTGGGATCACGCCCTTGAAGAACTCGGCAATCGCCGGGAAGCGACTGGTCGGCGCCTTGTTCTCTATTCCCGCGAGCGCCGTCTGAAGCCCCGCCGCGGTCTCACGCGGCAAGGGGAAGAGGTCGGTGAGCAGGAGGATGGCCACCGCGCCAAACACGGCCGAGACGGTGCAGATGATGACGATCCAGAAGACCGATCGACCGGCAATGCGTCCGGCGTGCGCCGCTTCGGCGCTCTTGGCGATGCCGACGACAAGCAAGCGCGACGACCAGCGGGATGACCGTCATCTTGAGCGCGTTGAGCCAGAGCGTACCGATGAAGCTGGCAGTGCCGATCAGCGCCATCATGGACGGCCGCCGGAAGCCCCGCCGAGAGGTCACCCGCGACAAGACCGACAATGAGCGCGGCGAGCGCCCAATAGGCGCGGAAGCCGCGCCCGCTCTTCTTCGCGCTGGGCGCGCCCGGCTTGCTGCTCAACGCGGCTTCCGGAACTCGAAGACGAACTGGTCAGTCTTCCCGCGGACCTTCGGATCGAAGACGAGCAGACTGTGATCGTCGGCAGGATTGCTTGCAGCACGTCGCTGCTCTTCACGAACACGAAGCCGGCGCGCTTGAAGTCGGCCTTCACGACGTTCGGGTCGATGCGGTGAAGCTTCTCCACCGTCGCCCGTGTATCGTCATTGGGATTGGCGACATGGTCGATGACAGCGATCACCGCGCCCGGCTTCATCGATCCGTAGACCGCCTTCAGGAACGCGTTCGGGTCCATCTTCGGAATGTTGTACTTGGCGTTCTGCCAGTAGGTGTCGTGATAATTGTCGTTGAGGATCACGAAGTCGGCATAATTCTTCGGCAAGTCCGGCGCTTCGAACGGCGAGCTTGATGATCGACACGTTCGAGTGCTTCGCCTGCGAACGCCTCGAACGACGCCTTGGTCTTGTCGCTGTAGAATTGCGTCGGCTCCCAAACCGTGTCGTGGCCCTTGGGACCGACGACCGGCGCCATGATTTCGGCCCAATAGGCATTGCCGCCGAACAGATCGAGCACATGCATGCCGGGCTTGAGACCGAGGAATTGAAGCACTTGCGCGGGCTTGCGGCCCTCATCGAGCTTCACGTTGTCGGCGTTTCGATCAGGCGACGCCACGGCCGCCGCGATGGTCGGCGCCTTGGGCGCGGCAGCGGCCTGAGCCGCGCCGATCGAAAGTGCGAGTGCGGAAACAACGAGAGTTCAGTTGGCGCATGGTCGATCTCCCCTTCGCAGAGTTGAGGTGCTTTCTATTGATGCGAAACAAGTTGCGCCAGCGTCATGCGGCCATCGTTGATCGGGGCCGGAATTTTCGATCAAGATGGAGTCACAGCCATTCACCGGGGGAGAGCAATGGCGACGATCGTAGCCGCTGGTGCCGACCGCAAGGCGTCCGAACGCAAATTCTATTCGCGCATGGCGCTGTTCCTCGTGCTTGCTGGTCCTGCTGGGCTTCGGCCCGAGTTTCTATCTCAGGGGCGTTGTCCCGCTCATATCCTCGCCCCAACCCGACGCTGCCGCCCTGGGTGATCGTGCACGGTGGCGTGTTTACGATCTGGATGGCGATCATCGTCGCGCAAACTCAGCTCATTTCTGCGCGCAAGCACGCGGTCCACATGCAGCTGGGCAAGCTCGGCATGCTGTTCGCGATCCTAATGATCCCGGTCATGTACCTGACCGCCGTCTGGCAGGTCGCGCGCGCCAATCAGGCGCCCTTCACCGATCCGCTGACGTGGACCATCGTCCCGCTTTCGGTGATCATCCCCTTCGGCATTCTTATCTGGAACGGCTGGCAGCACCGCCGCGATGTCCAGTTTCACAAGCGGATCATGCTTAGCGCCGCCATCATGGTGGTGATGGGGCCGGCAATCGGACGGCTGCCGATTGCGCCACCGACAACGGTCGGCATCACGATCCTGCTGCTGCTCGGCCTGGCCCTCTTCATTCCGCTGTTCCTGTGGGACCGAAAGACGATCGGCCAGATCCATCCCGCGACGAAGCTGGGCTTTACATTGGCATCAATCACCGTTGCGATTCCACTCGCTGTCTTCTGGTTCGATCTACCTTGGGCGGCAGTCGCTGCGCACCTGCCCGGCGTCGGCGCCTAGCCGAACAGCGACTTTCGTCGCTCGAGGCTTTCCGGAGGCCAAACCTCGCTGCTGTCGTAATAAGTTTCCACCACCAGCGTACCCTCCGACAATCGCACCCACGGCAGCTTGGAGCGCGTGTAGATGTGGATGTCGGGCTCGACCTTTCCCGGCGCATCGAGGGTGCCGACGCGGACGAAGCGGAGGATGTCCTTCGCACCGCCGTAGTTGCTCCACAGCGCAACATGGCAGTCTGGGCATCGCCAGATCTGCTGGCCGCGACCGCTTTCGGACGGGGTCATCACCGGCACCGGTGAGCCCTTGAGCGTTTCCACCTGATCGCTTTCGACCAGCGCGTTGATGACGAACGCGCTCCCCGTTTCGGTCTGGCAAGACGTGCAGTGGCAGCAATGAACGAACATCGGCTCGCGGTTCACGCGATATCGCACCGCTCCGCAGGTGCAGCCGCCTTCCCTGCTCATGCGGCTGCTTTCTCTTTCGCCATCGACGCTACAAGCTTTAGGGCCTGGTGGGCCGAAGTCGCCGCGCCTTCCTGCCAGATCGGTTGGTAGCTGAGATGCTCGCCGGCGAAAACGATTGGGCCTTCGGGTTTCAGAAGCTCGGCATATCCCGCTCCTCGGTCGCCGCCCCCGAAGTCTGGATCGGCCCACGTCGCACCCGCACCTTCCGAATGGGGCGTAAGTCCCCAGGCAACCGTCGTCCCCTTGCTCAAGAGGTGGGACCGTCCGGGATGGAGCGCTTCAAGTGAATCGCGGCTAATCTTCAGCCGCTCTTCGTGCGACAGCGCGGCGTAGGAGTTGGGCGTGTCCTGATGTGTCCAGCCCGCACAATAGGCCCCCACGATGACACCCTTCGGGGATCCGATTCCGCTCGAAGGATAGAGCACATTCTCGTTCAGCCGATCGGTCCAGGCGAGACCGCCGAAGATATTGTCGTCAGTTTCCCAGAAGCGCGGCGCCTCGAAGGCCACCTTCACGCTCGGGAGATACGGTGGAGCTCCGGCGATGGCGGCCTTCTTCGCCGGCGAAAAATCGGATGGAACGCGCCCGAGAACGGGCAAAGGGAGGGTGCAGATGCAGAAATCCGCCTCGATCATCTGCCTGGCGGGGCCATGCTCAATTCGAACTCGATCGCCCACTCGACGAATAGCGGTCACGGGTGTCGACAGCCGGACGGTTGGCTTCACTTGCTCATGAATCGCATGGGCGATCCGATCCATTCCGCCGACCGGCTGCAGCATCGTCGCCTGCATATCCCAGATATGTTCGAAGAGATAAGGAAGGACAATCGCGCCCGAAGGAGCGAGTTCCTTGCCACGCAGTGCCGGCAACGGAACGGGCGCCTGAGCGTAGCCGCCGCCCTCGATCGTGTAACCGTTGCGTCCAGTGGGGTGGTAGACGCCGTCCGGTCCAATGTTCGCATAGGGCCCAAGAAACTGGCGAACACCGTCGAGCTCGTCCTTGGCTATTACTCCGTCCAGCGCCTTGCTATCGATGGCCTTGGCGAGGAGCTCCGCCAGCATCCCCCGCATGTCCTCGATCATCCGACGTTCGGGCTGAACCCTCCCGCCAAAGTCCCAACCTGCATTGCGATTGACGTTGATGAAGGGCTCCAGCTGAACCCCGAAGCGGCGCGCGTAGCCAAGAATCACTCGATGCGTGCTCGGTATCCGCGCCGGGCCTGGGTTGAAGTATAATCCGGGATCGAACCTCGCGATCTGGTCGGGCCGTCCGATCTGCTCGATCTTGGTGCCCCCGCGAATGGTCCATGAGCGCCCGCCAATGCGATCGCGCGCCTCGAGGACGGTAACCTTATACCCGGTGCGCTGGAGCTCGTAGGCGGAAACCAGGCCGGCAATGCCCGCACCCAGGATAACTGCCGAACGCCCACGGCCGCTCGCCGTGGGAAGCGCAAAATTTTCGGCCCCTGCCGGCGTCGGGATCGCGAGACCAAGCGTCTCCATCGCCATATAGGCGGCGCCGATGCCCCCTGCCCTTCCAATGTGCTCCAGTAATGCGCGGCGAGTGAGCGCCATGCAGTCTCTCCCCCGTGCGGCGAATCATGGCCGCCGCGCGCGGCAGACTGACAGCAATTCGCGGTCGGCGCCTGCAAATTTTTGACAAGGCGCATCGGCTGCAACGCTCACGCGTTCTTCACCGCAGAAGTCTTTCAAAATGGAGCAAACCTAATGACCGACCATGTTCATTCGGACGAGATCAGCACACTCAACACGCTAATCGCGACGACCATCGACAGCCTCACGGGCTACGAGAATTCGGCCAAGGACATCGAGAGCCATCGTTTCGCGAAGATGTTCCGCGAGCGCGCAAACGAACGCCAGCGGGTCGTCGAGGATCTTCGCAGCGAAGTGCGCCGGCTCGGGGGCAATCCGGAGGATGACGGCTCCTTCATGGGCAAGACCCATCAGCGCTTCGAGGACATGAAGTCCGCGATCATGGGAGGCGACGACAAGGCCATCATCAACGAGGTCGAGCGCGGCGAGGACTATCTCAAGGAGAAGTTCGAAACCGCGCTCAATTCGGATACGCTGAGCGGTGAAAGCCGATCGGTGGTCGAGCGCTGCTACCAGTCGGTCCGCGAAGGTCACGACCAGATGAGCCAGCTCAAGCACGGCATGGAAACCCAAGCCTAACCGGACCGGCGTCAGAACTAACGGGGCGGCCGTTCGCGGCCGCCCCTTTTGTCAGTAACCCATCAGCGCGAGGACTTCGCGACGGCTTCGCTCGTCCTCGCGGAACGTGCCCATCATCCGGCTGGTCGTCATCATGACTCCGGGCGTCGAGACGCCCCGGGCGGTCATGCAGGCATGGCTCGCCTCGATGACGACGGCGACGCCCTTGGGCTGAAGGTGATGCCAGATCGCGTCGGCGACCTGCGCGGTCAGCCGCTCCTGCACCTGGAGCCGCCGTGCAAAGCCGTGAAGCACGCGTGCAAGCTTGCTGATTCCGACCACCTTGTTGTCCGGCAGGTAAGCGATGGCCGCCTTGCCGATGATCGGCGCCATGTGATGCTCGCAGTGCGACTGGAAAGGGATGTCCTTCAGAAGGACGATTTCGTCGTAACCGCCGACTTCCTCGAACGTGCGGCTGAGATGCGCGGCCGGGTCTTCCGCATAGCCGCGGGAATATTCGCGCCAGGCGCATGCAACCCGTCTCGGAGTATCGAGGAGCCCTTCTCGATCGGGGTCGTCCCCTGCCCAGCGGATCAGTGTCCTGATGGCTTCCTTGACGTTCTGCGGAACCTTAACCGAGGGCCCCTCCTCGACTAGATCGCCGTTTCCCGGTTCGCCATGATCACCGGCCGAATTCATCTGTGCAGCTCCTGTGCAATATCCTCGGCGACGGTGGCCGCCTGCTCGCGGATATCGGGAACCGCAATGATTTCCCAATACCGGCCCTTCGTTAGAGGTCCGAGGGCCCACAAACGTTCCCCGGCGCGTGCAATCTCGTCGACCGCGAGGCCGATGCCGAGTTGATCCGTCCGCACCTCTCGCCCGTCGAGCAACGATCGAAGCAACGGATCTCGAGTCCGCTCGATCGAATGGAGCGGTCCGGTGCAGTTGATGACATAAGCGAAGCTCGCCCGCTGGAGGGCCGCAGAGCCGCGCCGACGAAATTCGACTTCAACGCAGTCCGGTCTATCCGTCGCGGAGATGATGCTGCCGGCCATGATCTGCAGGCGATCTTCGGCGATTAGCTGCGCAACGGTCCTTGCAACTTCCGGCGCGATCCGGTGGCGGTGCACGTCCCACCACGGCCGAGCGTGCCTGATGAAGCGCCGCTGCTCTTTGGCATCAAGGCTCTGCCAGAGCGCATGGCTGTGCGGACGAAGACTGTCGACGGCGGCTCGCCATCCGACCTCGGCGCTTCGGCTGCGAAGCCAGCGCCAGATGGACCGAACACTACCGTGCGGGATTTCGTCTCGCTCGACCGGCGCCGGCTCGAAGTCGGCATGCGACCGGGGCGCCTGGCCGCGCCGAGATAGAGCGAGGATGGCGCCGCGATGGCCTGCTGCGTCGAGCGACAGCACGAGGTCGACCATCGTCAAGCCAGTGCCGATAAGGAGGACGTCGCCGCCGTTGGCTGCGAGATCCTCCACGGCCGCGCGCGCGTCACTGGCCCAGGGATTGGCGATGTAGCGCCCCCCCGCGTCGGCAAAGGCGCGCAATGCCCCCGGCTCCTGGTTTCCGATCGCCAGCGCAACAGCTTCCGCTTCGATCGACGATCCGTCGGCGAATCCAATGCGCCAATTGCCGTCTGAGCGCTCGGCGCTCGTGGCCGACCGATGGAGGAGATCGATGTGACCGCCGTTAACCGCTTCATCCAGGATTCCGCTAAGGTATCGAGCGAAAAATCGCCGCTGCGCAAACCCTCGGCGGTCGCCGCCTTCCGCCTCGAAGCGCTTAGCAAAATGATCGGGCTCGCCTGCAATGGCGCTCATGCCTTCGGCGCGCACGTTTAGAAGATGCGTCGGTTCGATCGTCGAATAAGCAACGCCACGGCCCATTCGGCCGCTGCCGTCGATCAATGCCGAGTTGATGCCCCGCCGGGCCAGCTGCGCAGCGAGGATCGTGCCCGAAGCACCACCTCCGACGATTGCGACCGGGACGACCCGATCAGATTTCGTAGTCAGGCCAATTCTCCGGGTCTGGCGCCGCCGCCTTGCGGTTCTGGATGTGGTCATACATCCGAGCGACGGTTTTGCCCGCCGTCTGCGTGAACCAGCCCGGCACGATCGCATGAACTAGGCAGGCGGCACCTGCGCCGACGAGCGTTGCACCGATGGCGACGGCACCAATTCCGTGCTGCGCCCAGCTCATGCCGAGCGAGCGCGGATGCTCGACGAACAGCCGGTGCGCCAGACCCGTCTTGGTCTCCGGTCGCGCGTGCGTCGTCGCCATGTCGCCGTCCTTCCCTAAAATCTTGGCGACCCCGACAGGATTCGAACCTGTGGCCCTCAGATTAGGAATCTGATGCTCTATCCTGCTGAGCTACGGGGTCGCTTACCGGCCCCGGAATAGGGGCCAGCGACTGTCCAATCAATTGATGCGGTTCAATTGACCTGATTGGGAGGCGTCACGGGAAGCGGCAAAGGCGCAACGGGCACACCCTCATCCACCAGGGATTTGGCCTGCTCGAGAGTCGCCTGGCCGTGAACCTGTTCGCGCTCGATCTCGCCGCTATGCATGGCACGGGCTGTTTCGGCGAACTTGTCGCCGACCCACCGCGAACTCCTTGAGCATTTCTGCCTGCATCTCGGCAAGTCGAGCGAGTGGGTTGGACTCCTTGCGCGGGACGCGCGGCGCCATAGGCGCCTTCTCGACGTTCGCGGATTGGCAATACGGGCACTCGACAAGCCCCGCTTCGCGCTGCTGTTCGTAGTCGGCGCTCGAACGGAACCAGGCTTCGAAAATCTCGCCGCCGTCACGGCAATGCAGATCGAAGACGATCATAAGGTCACCGCGTCCGGAATAGGCCGTCGATGATTAAGCGCCGGTATGCGTCCTCTGACATCGGAGATTCGCTTGAGATCGACGTCGGCAAACCCGACGCCGGACTCATCGCCCATGTCGAGCATGACTTCGCCCCAGGGGTCGACGACCAGCGAATGGCCGAACGTCTGCCGCCCATCCTCATGGCGCCCCACTTGAGCGGCAGCGACCACGAACAAGCCCGCTTCGATCGCGCGCGCGCGAAGAAGGATGTGCCAATGAGCCTTGCCCGTCGGAACCGTGAAGGCGGCCGGCACCGCGATGATGTCTGCGTCCGCTTCCGCCAATCGCGCGAAAAGGCCCGGGAAGCGCAGGTCGTAGCAAATGGTGAGGCCGAGCTTGCCGACCGGCGTACCGTTCACCAGCACCACGCCCTTGCCAGCGGAATAGACGTTGGATTCCCGCCAGCTTTCACCCGTCGGAAGGTCGACGTCGAAGAGATGGATCTTGTCATAGCGCGCCCGGACCTCGCCTTCGCGGTCGATGACGAAACCGCGGTTGGCGACCTTCCCATCTTCGACCAACACCGCGAGCGAGCCGAGATGAAGCCAGATATGGTGCTTCCGTGCGGCTTCGCGGCACCTGGCGAGGACGTCGTTCTGAACCTCCTCGGTGAGGCTCTTGGCCGCTCGCGCAGAGTCGCGGTCGAGGAGTCCCGACATTTCGGGCGTGAACAACATTTCCGCGCCGCCGGTCGCAGCCTGAGCGATCGCATCCTCCAGTGCCTGCGCATTTGCAGCCGGGTCGATGCCCGTCGTGGACTGGAAAAGAGCGATTCTTGTCATCAGCTGATCAAGTCGTCGAGCCGGCCATCGCGATCGAGATCCAAAAGATCGTCGCAGCCGCCAACATGATGCTCCCGAATGAAGATTTGGGGAACCGTCGTGCGCCCGTTCGCCCGCTCGATCATCGTTTCCCGATGCTCTCCTCCGAAATCCACCGAAATCTCTCGATACGGGACGCCCTTGGCGTCGAGCAGTGCCTTGGCTCGCCAGCAATAGGGGCAGAAAGTCTTGGTATAGATTTCGATCGTCACGCCACGTTTCCTTCAGCGCGATACTTAAGCACTGACGTCAACGCATCAACTGCGAAGGTTTCACCGCGCGCGCCCAGCTCACGAGGTCGACGCGGGCCGCTCCAGCTTGTTTGAGCACGCGCGCGCAAGCTTTGGCAGTGCTGCCGGTGGTCAATACGTCATCGACGAGAATGATGGTCCTGCCCCTCACGGAGCGTTTCTCGGCTACCCTCAACGCGCCGGCCACGGTCTTGCGGCGTTGCCGCAGGTTCATGCCCTTCAAGGCGGGTGTGCGTCGAGTCCGATGCAGAAGCATCTGGTCGGCCGCGATGTTCAATCGCAGCGAGAGTTCGCGGGCGACGAGCGCCGATGGTTGAAGCCGCATAACCATAGGTGTGTGCAATTCTGCGGACCGGAACGACGATCGCCCCGCCGTCTGTCTGCACGAAGGGCTCCATCTAATGCGCCATCGTCCGAGCGGTGGCGACCTTGCGTCCACTTCAGCCGGATCGCGAGGCTACGCGACAGATTGTCGAAGACGACTGCGGCGCGGGTGCTCGATGCGCGGCGGCTTCGCCAGGCAGCGTGCGCAGGTGGCTTGCTCGGTCGCATCGAGCGGAAGCCCGCAACATCCGCAACCGGATTCGCCAAGGAACTGGACCACCTTCCAGCATTCGGCGCAGAAGCTGTGCACGTCGGGCACGATCGTGCCGAAGTCGGCGCAGCGCGGCGGAGCGGGCGCAAACGCTTACGCTTACGATGGAGCGAAACCGGTCCATTGCTTCTTGTCGTGTGACGCAGGGCATCGCACAAGCCGCACCGTGCCCGAGCTGTTCGACATGACACTCCGCGCGCTGAGGCGCGACCGAGCCGCGCGCATCGGACCGGAACTCTTTCTACTCGATCGGGCATTCAACGACTGTCTCGAACGTGTCGCGCTGATGAACCGACGGTTCGAAAGGGCGCTGTTGATCGGATGCCCCAACCCGAATTGGCCTGATCGGCTTCGTCCGTTTGCCGAAGCGATAGAGTGCCGAGATCCGGGGCCGCTATTCGCTAAATCAGCGAGTGGCGCATCTATCGTCGAAGACGGCTGGGATGCGCCGGCGCAAGCTTACGATCTCGTCGCCACGGTGGGCACCCTCGACACGGTCAATAACCTTCCGCTTGCGCTGCGTTTGATCCGACATGCCATGCGCGCCGATAGTCTGCTCATTGGCGCCGTTTCGGGTGGCGACACTCTTCCGCGGCTGCGCGCTGCCATGCGCGCGGCGGATTCGACAGCGGGGAATGCGGTGCCCCATGTTCATCCGCGCATCGAAGCGTCCGCGCTTTCTCCTATGCTTGTCGATGCGGGCTTCTTAAGGCCGGTGGTCGACGTCGAGCGAGTGCAAGTGGCTTATCGGTCCCTTCATCGCCTCGTTTCGGATCTCCGCGCTATGGGTGCCACCAACGTCCTCACTGCCGATGCGCCGCCACTGACACGCCTTCAGCGCGAAGCTGCCTCGCGCGCATTTGCGGAGGGCGCCGAAAACGGACGAACTGTGGAGACGTTCGAGCTAATTCACTTCGCCGTCTGGACGCCCGCTTAAGGATGAAGCGGCATTAACTCTAACAGGGGTAAGACTTGTTAACTGCGTGTTCGTTACACCCGTCGCGTGGACGTGGACCAGAGGAGGGTGGCGTGATCGCTATCCGTAAACGACTGCGCATGCTTTGGACGAGCGAGCGTGGAGCTACTGCTATCGAATATGGGCTCATTTGCGCCCTCATCGTCATCGCGATGATGGCCGGGCTGCAAACGCTTGCTGGAGGTTCCAGCAGCATGTGGGGCAAGATCCAGACGTCGGTGGAAACCTACATGTAAGAAGCGGCGCGCTCAGGCGCGCCGCGTCCCATAGACGACGAGCTTCACCCTCTGCCCGGGCACGAGGGTGCTTTGTGCTGTCAGTCCATTGAGCACGAGGAAGCGGTCGAGCTGAAAATTGCGATAGGCCATACGGGTCGCGAGCGACTGCAGCGTGTCGCCTTGCTTCACCGTTTCGACATGGATGATGCGTGGCCGGATCTCGGCGGCTTCCGACGCGCTGATCTTGCGCAGGGAATTGACCATCGGCGTGAACGGACCCATCCCCGTCCCACCCTGCGTCAGCGTCACGAAATGGTAGATGTGCTGAGGATCCCATTGATAGGCGACGACGCTCACATCGACTGTTCCTGAATTCGTGTTGACGTGCGCGGTCGTCGCGGCAGCCGGTAATCCGTTGATCGTGAGGCGCCTCGGACTAGGCACGGCGATCTGTACCTGCCCGTGTATCAAACGCTGGAAGACCCTGACGATATAATTGTCGAGCGAGCCGGTGGCGCGGCCACCGCTGAACTGCGCCTTCCCCGCCGAACCAGCAATCGTCACAGCGTAGGTCCCGTTAGACATCAAGTAGCCGGTGGGCACCTGGAATTGGATCCTGAGATCGGGGTGGGTGAAGACCGGCCCATCGATGATGCCCTGCGCGGGGTCATCATCGACGTAGAGGCCCTCGATCTCGTTCAGGAACTGGTCTCGGTTGCGAATTCCGGTTCCGATGCGACCCGTCGCGCGTCCCTCCTGCAGCGCCCGCTGCATTCGGTTCTCGCTCAACGGATGGGTGCTGGCCCACTCGGGGATGCGCCGGTTCGTGCGGCCTTGGACGCGCGCCTCCAACGCCGTTGCCTGCGCTAGAGAGCCCAGCAACTGGGCGGCGCCGGCGGGGTCGTAGCCGGCAGCAAGCATGTAACGGAGGCCGAAGCTGTCCGCTTCATATTCCTGCTCGCGCGAAAAGCTCAAACTCTCGAGCTTGGCCTCGATCAGGTTCCGGACGGCGATCTGGCTTCCGAAGCCGCCCATCATCTGCCCGACCATGATCCACGGAAGCGCTTCTCGAGCGAGCTCCTGCTCCACTGCCTCGCGCTGGTGGGCGTGATTGCCGGCGATATGGCCGACCTCATGGCCAAGCGCGAACGCGAGCTGTGACTCATTGCCCATGAGGGTCAGGAGCTGCCGCGTGATGTAGACGTAGCCGCCAGGAACAGAAAAGGCGTTCTCGACGGCAGAATTCAAGGTGACGAAGTGAAGCTGCTGAGCCGGGCTGGCAATCCCCGAATAGGAAGCGACGCGCCGACCAACGGCTTCGACATAATCGGCACGAGGGCCAGTTTCCGCGCCCCCGAGTTCCTGGATGACTTGCGCGTTCTCGCGCTGCGCTTCGGCGATGTCCTGCGGGTCGAGATAGCGAACTTGCTGAGCGGCGGCCGGAGCGAGCGCGAGCGCGGCGGCAAAGAGTAACAGGACGCCTTTACGCATTTTCGGTGCAGCCTCCGTTTCGGGCGGCAAACAAACCCCCGCCAATTTGAACGGAGAATGACTGAGGCCGGTTCCCGTCGTCGGGATCAGCCGATCGCGAGATATTTCGCGCGGCGCTGAGCCTTGAGCTCCTTCGGTCCGAGCTTGCCGCAGCCGTCGAGCTCCTCAATCAACGCTCCTTTCAGCGCGCCGATCGCCGCGTCCGGGTCACGGTGCGCACCGCCGAGCGGCTCCTCGACGATCCGATCGACGATTCCGAACGCCTGAAGGTCCGCCGCCGTGATCTTCATCGCTTCCGCTGCGTCCGCAGCCTTGTCCGCCGTGCGCCACAGGATCGACGCGCAGCCTTCCGGCGAGATAACCGAATAGACGGCATGCTCGAACATGAGCACGCGGTTGGCAGTTGCGATCGCCACCGCGCCGCCGGAGCCCCCCTCCCCGACGATCGCCGCGATCATCGGGACCTGCAGGGCGAGGCATTCCTCGGTCGACCGCGCGATCGCTTCGGCCTGCCCGCGCTCTTCAGCTTGCACGCCCGGAAAGGCGCCTGGCGTATCGACCAGCGAAACCACGGGCACACCAAAGTGGTCCGCAAGCCTCATCAGGCGGATCGCTTTCCGATACCCCTCGGGCTTTGCCATACCGAAATTGTGCTTGAGCCGCGACGCTGTGTCGTCGCCCTTCTCATGGCCGATCAACATCACGCGACGGCCGTCAATCCGAGCGAAACCGCCGACGATCGCCGGATCGTCGGCGAAGGACCGATCTCCCGCGAGCGGCAGGAAGTCGTCGGCGAGGCCGGCAACGTAATCCTTGAAGTGAGGGCGGTCCGAATGACGCGCGACCTGCGCCTTCTGCCACGGCGTCAGCTTGGCGTAAGTATCGCGAAGAAGCTTGTTGGCCTTCGTTTCAAGGCGTCCAACCTCGGCATCAATATCGATGTCCGTGCTGTTGGCCGTTTCGCGCAGCTCGGCGACCTTGGTCTCGAGCTCGGCGATCGGCTTTTCAAAATCGAGGTACGTCAACATCTGGCTCGCGCGGGTAGGACGAAGCTGCCCAAGGCGTCAACGACTGCCGGTCGCCAGCGGATGGCGCGCATTGACCAGCTCGACGAGCCTGGCGCTGTCGACGTGCGTGTAAATCTGGGTCGTCGCGATGTCGGCGTGGCCCAGCAGCGACTGCAGAACGCGGAGGTCGGCTCCGCCGGAAAGCAGATGAGTGGCGAAGGCGTGGCGGAGAACATGTGGGCTCACGCGTTCAGGTGCGATGGCAGCATCGGCGGCCATCGCCCGAACGATCTGGAATAGCCTGACCCGGCTGAGGTGCGACTTGCCGCTAGGGAACAGCCAGAGGGTGGAGGAGTCGACATGGTCCAGCCACCTTGAGACGACCTCCTGCGCCCGCGTCGAGATGGGCACGAGCCGCTCTTTCGAACCTTTTCCCCGCACCATTAGGAAAGGCTGCGCCGGGCGCACCGCGCCGCGAGGTAGGCTGACCAGCTCGCTAGCGCGAAGGCCGGAGCCGTAGAGAAGCTCCAGCAGGGCAAGGTTTCGGACGGCCACCGGCTCGGCGCTCGACGCTCGGTCCTCGGCGGCTTCGAACATGCGCCGTACCTCATCCTCGTCGAGGATTCTCGGCAGCGGCCGTTCAAAACGAGGACGCGGCAGTGCGGATGATGGATCGTCGCGCCGAAGTCCTTCATCGACTAGAAAGCCGAAGAAGCGCCTCAGCGCCGCCGAACGCCGCGCAACCGTGGACGGAGCGAGATCGGTCCACCTCGCTCCCAGCCGCGACAGATCCTCAGGCGAGGCACTTCCGAGCGTGCCCACGGTCTCTGCGGCGCGATCGAGATCGTTACGATAGGCGGCGAGCGTATGTTTCGACGCGCCCATTTCGGCAGCCATCATGTCGAGGAACCGGTCGACCAGCGCTCGGTCGTCGGGTGTCACGTCCGCGAGAGCGCCTCGGCGGCGATCATCCGCGCGGTGAAGTCCTGCCCCGTGCGCTTGAGGCCCGCTATGGCGTGATAGAGATGCGCCGCCGGGACGCGATCCCAATTGGCCGTTTGCAAACCGGTGCCGGTGAGGACGACCACGCCACCGGATTGTCCTCGACCCGCCGCGGCATCGATGATCTTCGTCCAGCTCGTCGTGGCGCCAAGGCCGAAGCCGTAGCGGCGGTTCAGCGAGTTCGCGGTGTCGTTGCTGATTCGGCCGAGGCCGGCGAGCCCCGCGACGAGGAACGCGCTCCGCATTTTGTTCCGGCTGTTGTCGCGGCGAACGAAGGCATTGATCCTGCTGGTGGAGACGTCGGCGATGTCAGGTGCCGCGAGCGCCAGCATCGCCCAGCAGCGATCGCCGTTCTCGTCGTCCATTCCGCCGACAGCGGAAAGCCAGCGTGCTGCCGCCCGGTCGTAGCCTGCCGCGAGCATCGCGGAGATGAGGTCCGGCGCATCCTTGGTAAGCTTCGCATCGGGGTTCACCAGCGTCGCTGCACGCGCGACCAACGCTCTCGACGCTTCCTTCTGCAGGCCTTCCTTGCCGAGCCCCAGCAGGTGGCGGATTGCTGCCAGCCGGGTCGGCTCGTCCTTGCCAACGAATGTCTGGCGAAGTTGCCACGCATCTGTTGTCGGCAGGTCGCTCGGGTCCGTCGTATCGTAGATGGCGGAGTAGAGATCCACGAGACTCTGAGAGGAGAAGACCCCCATCCCTCCCGCGATCATTGCCGCCGGCAGTCGCTGCTGAGCCGAAAACAGCGGCGCTCGTGCTTCGAATGCGCGCAGCTGCAACGATGCGTTGTTGATCAGGCCTTCAGGCGGCATCATCCCCGTGGCCGCGGACAAGCCGAAACGCCACGCCGTCAGACTGTCGACCGGACCCCAGTCAATCGTCGCGGCGCGCCCGCCTCCGGCAGCGCCGACAAGCTTCTGTGCAAGCCCGAGATCGATTCCACCGATGCGCCCGTGCCGGCGTGCATCGTCGAGCTGCGCCGACGCGATATCGGCATCGCCGGCAAGCGAGGCGCACATGGCGGTCACAAGCTGCGAGATACGCGGATCATATTTGCGGATGCCTGTTTCGAGCGGGCAGAGCGCTGCGGCATCGGCGTTGGCGAGGGCGCTTTGTACGGCTACCTGCACCATCTTTGGCGTGAAGTAGTCCGTGTCGAGCGCGGCGATCAGCATCCGCGCGGCGTCCGCTTCGCCCATTCGGAGCAGCAGCCAGGATCGCTCGGCGACCCAATCCGCAGGGTTCACGTCGCGCGGTGCGCGTGCTTTCGCAAGCAGCGTGTCGCGAAGCGCGATATGCGCCCAGCGCGATGCGATCGGCGTGTCCATCCGCCGCATCAAGGTCGACAGGAATACGCCGCTGGCACTGCCCCACGGATCGTCGCCGAGCCCTTCCGCGGCAGGATCGAGCTTGCCGACCACCCAGGGATCGCGGCGTGCCCAGCCCGGATATTCGATCGGCGGCTGGACCGGCTGCGAAGGCTGAAGATTGACCGGGCTAACCTCTTCGACCGCGGTCTCATCCCCGCCGCCAGAAAGGTCGGAGCCAAGCGAAGTCGTAGGTTGCGACTGCGGCTGCGGCTGGGTCGCTCCGATTCCGCCGTTCGGATACTGGTTCGCCTGCGAGAGCTGTTGAGCGATCGCGGGTATCGCGATCGCCAGTGCCGCCGAAGCGATCAGCAACGCCTTAATGCGCATTGCCCCCCTGAGGGACTGCGACCTCGATCATGTGGGTCGGCTGCTCCTTCGGAACCGTCGAAAGGTAGAAGAGCCCGCCGACGACGAGGACGAGCACGATGATGAGCACCACTAGTCGTGACATGACGGCGCTTTTGCCGAGCGGGTGAGCCGCTGTATAGCCCTTTCCTGTGATTGATTTGGGGAACCGCCTTGACCGGCCGATCGTGCTGGTCGGGCTGATGGGAGTTGGAAAATCGACGGTAGGCCGGCGACTTGCGAAGCGCCTCGGCCTGTCGTTCGTCGACAGCGACGCGGCCATCGAGGACGCCGCCGGGCTTTCTCCGGCCGAGGTTTTCGAGCGCTACGGCGAGCATGATTTCCGCGACGGCGAGCGACGGCTCGTAGCCCGGCTTATCGAAGGCGACGTCCGAGTCATCGCGACCGGCGGCGGTGCCTATGTCGATCCGCGTACGCGCGAGCTGCTCAACAGCCGCGCAATCACGGTGTGGCTAGACGCGCCGGTGGATATCCTCACCGAGCGGACTTCCCGACGCGACACGCGCGCGCAGCTCAGGAACGGCGATCCGAAGTCCACGCTCGAACGGCTCGCGAGCGAGCGGCGCCAGTCTTACGAGCAGGCACATATCCACGTGAAGAGCGGCACCGGGGCGCACCGCGAGGTGGTGGAAGCGATCGTTCGGGCGTTAGACGATTATCTCGCCAACCGGGGCTAGGCCGGAGTCGCCTTTTCATCCGGCAGGGGACGGCCGTCACCGAACGAGTTCTCCCAGCCGGCGCGGATGTCGCCCGTTTCACGCTGACGTTCGAGCCTGTCGCAGTCACGCAGGCGATATTCGTGCTCGACCCGTTCGCTCTCGTGCGGTGGAACCCCGCTCGCTCTCAGGGCCGCCTTGCCCATCACCACGGCGCTTTCGAACAGCTCTCGCTCGGCGAGGACAAGATCGAGACCGCGCAGCTCGAGCAGGTGACGCCGATCGAAGACTCGGACCATGACCGATGCCTGGGGAAAGGCATCGAGCACCGCCTTCACCGCTTCGCGTGACAGCTCGCCGCCTTCATTGTCGTTGCAGAAGGCGATGACCTTTGCGGTCTCCGCGCCCGCGGTTCGAAGGAGGTCGATTCGAAGTCCATCACCGTAATAGACCTTCGTTCCGAACTCTCCCGACAGCTCGATCTGGCTGGGCTTCTTGTCGATGATGGTGACGCCGATGGCCTTGGCCTGGAGCATCTGCGCCACGGTCTGGCCGAAGCGGCCGTAGCCGACGACGATGGCGCTGGTTTCGGGCGAGACCTCCGGCCCGTCGAGCCCCTCGCCGCCCCTCTCCTCACGCCGCTCGAGCCAGTCCGTCAGGCGCATGAGGAACGGGGTCGTCGCCATCGACAGAGTCACGACTGCGCTGAATAGGGATGCCGCCTCGGGGGAGATGAGGAGAGCGGTCGTCGCCTGGCTGAACAGGACGAAGCCGAACTCACCGGCCTGGCTGAGTAGCAGTCCAAGGCGGAAGCTGCGCGTCCAGCTGCAGCTGAAAGCCCGGCTGAGAATGGTGATGAGGATCGTCTTGGTGGCGATCACTCCAGCGGCGAGTGCGAGAACAAGCAGCGGCCGCGAAGCGACCAGCCGCAGGTCGAGCAGCATTCCAACCGAAAGGAAGAAGAGGCCGAGAAGGATCGAGCGGAAAGGCTCGACGTCGCTCTCCAGCTCGTGCCGATATGGCGATTCGGCGAGCATCACGCCGGCCACGAACGCGCCGAGCGGGACCGAGAGGTGGAGCGAATGCATCACCGCCGCCGCGCCAATCACGGTGAAGAGCCCTGCGACGATGAAAAGCTCGCGCTCGCCGAGCCTGCCGACGAGCCGGAAGAGCGGGTTCAGTGCGACGCGTCCGACGATTACCAGAGCGATCACCGCTAGCACCGTGTAGAGGGCCAGCTTCCAGCCGGTGGGAGCGCCGGGGTCCGGCGCCACGCGCGCCATGGCGGCGACGATCGTGATCATCGGCACAATTGCGAGGTCCTGGAACAGCAGGATCGAAAACGCCCGCTCGCCCTGCGGCGTGTTCAGCTCGTTATCGGACCGAAGCATCGGCAGCACCTGGGCGGTCGATGACAGACCGAGCGGCAGACCGATCGCCAGCGCTGCCTCGGGCGAGATTCCGAGCGCGAGATAGAGGAGGCCGCTGATCGCGAGCCCGCAGGCCACCACCTGCGCAAGGCCGAGCCCGAAGATGTCCTTGCGAAGCCTCCACAGGCGGCTCGGCTGAAGTTCGAGTCCGACGATGAACAGGAGCAGCGCGATGCCAATGTCGGTGACGCTCGTCAGCTGCTGGGGGTCGCCGATAAGTCCGAGAATCTGCGGGCCGATCAGCGCCCCCGCGACGATATATCCGAGGGTCGCCCCGAGCTTCAGCCGCCGGAAGATCGTGACGAACAAAAGCGCAGCGCCAAGCATGATCGCGCTGCTCTCGAGGATCGCGGTGGTTGCCTGTGCGGTTTCAGCGGAGTCGTCACCCTGCCGCCTCGATCGCTGCTAGAAGCGCTCGAAACGGCAACAGGATCGCACCGTGGCGGCCCCGGCGATGCCGCGCGGGTTCGAGAACTTCGAGGCCTGGCCAGTCGCCGGTCTCATCCTGTTCCTCTGCAAGCCAGCGACTGATCTCGACCAGGGCGCTGGCGACTTCATCGTGCCGCCGGCCGATTCCATGTTGCTGCACCAGTGCCGCCGAAGCTTGGCCGAACGCACAGGCATGGACCCGCTGCGAGATCATTTCGACACGGCGGTCATTATCGAGCTGGACAGCGACGGTAATGCGGCTGCCACAGGTAGGCGATCTCAGCTCGGCGCGGCCGTCTTCGCGTTCGAGCTCGCGCATCTCGTGAAGCGACGCGGCGAGGCGAAGGATGTCGGTCGTGTAGAGCGGGCGGATCATTCCCGACGCCAAGTAGTGCCGCCCGGCCCGTCCTCCAAGATGATGCCCTCGGCCTTGAGCTCGTCGCGGATTCGGTCCGCGGCCGCGAAATCGCGCGCCTTCTTGGCCTCGGTCCGTTGGTTGATCCGAGCCTCGATCACCGATGCGTCTGCATCGCCCTGGAACCAATCCGAGGCGGTCCTCTCGAGCAGCCCAAGGAGCTGGGCGCTGGCCTTCAAGGCTTCCGGATCGTCGATCGCCGATAGACGTGAGAGCGCCAACGGGGTGTTCAGGTCGTCTGAGAGCGCCTCCAGCACTTCGCTGTCCACTTCATCGGGATTGGCATCTCCCGCAACTCGGTAAAGGCGGTCGAGAACAGCCTTCGATTGTTCGATCAACGCGTCGGTCCAGGGCAGCGGCGAACGGTAATGCGCCGACAGCAGGGCAAGCCGCAGCGTTTCGCCGCGATGGTCTTGGGCGAGGAGCTCGGCCGGTGTGATGATGTTACCGAGCGACTTCGACATCTTTTCCGCGCCCATGTCGACGAAGCCGTTATGGACCCAGAATTGGGCGAGCGGAGCGCCCGCGTGCGCGCAGCGGCTCTGCGCGATCTCATTCTCGTGGTGCGGGAAAATGAGGTCGAGTCCCCCGCCGTGGATGTCGATCGTCTCGCCGAGATGAGCGCGGATCATCGCCGAGCATTCGATGTGCCAGCCGGGCCGGCCGCGTCCCCACGGCGAGTCCCAGCCGATCACCCCTTCCGAGCTGGGCTTCCACAGGACGAAGTCGGCAGCATCGCGTTTGTATGGCGCGACCTCGACACGCGCGCCGGCGATCATCTGCTCGCGGTCGCGGCGGCTGAGCGCGCCGTAATCGGGATCGCTCGGCACCGAGAAGAGAACGTGGCCCTGCGCTTCATAGGCGTTGCCGCGCTCGATCAGCCGCTCGATCATCGCCGCCATCGGCGCGATTTCCTGCGTCGCGTGCGGCGCGATGTCGGGAGGCGTTACGCCGAGCGCTCCCATGTCCTGGAGATAGAAGCGTTCGTAGCGCCCGGTGATGACGGACGGGTCGACACCTTCGGACTCTGCGGAGGCGATGATCTTGTCGTCGATGTCGGTGACGTTCCGCGCATAGACTAAGTTCTTCTCGCCGAATTCGTGGCGAATCAGCCGAGCGAGTGTGTCGAACACCACTGCGGGACGCGCATTACCGATGTGCGCGCGGCCGTAGACCGTGGGGCCGCACACATACATGGTGATCCGCTGCGGATTGAGCGGAACGAACGGCCGCTTCTCTCGGGCCATGGTATCGTGGAGCCGGATCATCCCCCCGATCCCACCTGCGGCTTGTAGCGGCGTGCCTCGACCCAGTCGACGATACTGCGCCCGCTCGCGTTGAGGAGCGGATAGGTCATCGATTTGGTCATCCAATGCGGTCGGTCGGCCTGCGGACCATAGACCATGTCGGTGGCGAGGTTAGCCAGCAGGAAGAAGAGAGTCGCTCCGAGCAGGCCCTTGAGAAGCCCAAACCCGCCGCCGAGCACCCGGTCGAAGGGCCCGAGGAGTTGATGACGTCGGGTTCTTCCCCCGATCGTCCGGGCCGCCAGCTTTACCAGCACGAAGCTGGGAACGAAAAGCAGTGCGAAGGCGAGCACCGCGCCCGCCGCGGCGCTTGTATGGAATTCCGCATCCAGCCCGCTCCACAATTGGGTGTGGAACAGCTTGAGCATCGCGATCCCGACGATCCATGCAAGGATCGAGATCACCTCATGGACGAAGCCGCGCACGAAGCCGACAGCCGCGCCGCCGATCAGCAGGAGAAACACGAAGACATCGAGCGCGGTCATCACAACGGCGCTAGCCGAGCGCCGGAGCCGATGCCAACAGCTAATCGAGGATGGGCTTGTAAACCGCGACGCGGCCCGGGGGCGCGACATTGAGGCGAAGAAGGCTGATACCCGCTGCAACCACCGCGGCAATCGAGGCGGCAAGGAGCAAACTTGGCGTGACCTTTACGCCGGCGAGGTGGAAGGCGACGCCCACCGCCACGGCGCCGGTCGTCTGCCCGAGCAGCCTCGCGGTCGCCAGCATTCCGCCGGCAGCTCCGGAGCGCGGCTTGGGTGCGGCGCTGACGATGGTGCGGTTGTTGGGCGACTGGAACAGGCCGAAACCGAGCCCACACACAGCCATTCGCCAGGCGATATCGAAATTGTCGGGCGCGGCTCCGAGGCGCGAAAGCAGGAAAAGCCCGGTAGCGAAGATGAGGAGGCCGACGCATCCGAGCAGCCCGGCGTTGACTCGGTCAGCGAGCCTGCCCGCGATCGGCGCCGCAATGCCCACGGCGAGCGGCCAGGGGGTCATCAGCAGCCCGGTCGCAAAGACGCTCCGCCCAAGCACCGACTGAAAGAGGAAGGGAATCGCGACATAGGCGAGCATCTGCGCAGCAAACGAGACAATCGAGGTCGAGATCGACAGGGTGAAGATCGGGATCCTAATTAGATCGAGCGGCATCAGCGGAGTAGCCTTAGCCCACTCTCGCCAGACGAGGGCGGCGCCGGCGAAGACGCCGGCAACCATCATCGCCGTGCCGAAGCCCGAACTCTCGCGCGCGAAAGTCTCGGCGCCCGAGACAATCAGGCCCATCATTGCGGCGCTGAGAAGGGCTGACGCCCAGTCGAAGGGCTTCCCATGGCCGTGGGGGTCTGGGAGCGACTTTCGACCAACGATCAACGCCGCGATTCCGATCGGCAGGTTGATCAGGAACAGCCATTGCCACGAGGCGACGCTAAGGATCAGTGCTGCGAGCGTTGGGCCAATGGCTGCCGACATCGACAGCACCATTGCATTGTAACCGATGCCCTGGCCCAGCATGTTCGCGGGGTATGTGGCACGAACCAGTGCCGCGTTCATGCTCATGATGCAGGCGGCACCGATGCCCTGGAACACGCGCGCGGCGATCAGCAGGCCGAGCGTTCCTCCCGCGGCGCACCCGACGGACCCGAGCGTGAAGAGAGCCAATCCCGGGATGTAGATGCACTTGTAGCCGATGCGGTCACCGAGCGCGGCGAGCGGGAGCAACAGGATTGTGATCGTCAGCTGATAGGCATTGATGACCCAGACCGATGCGGATGGCGTCGCGCCCAGTTCCCGAGCGATTACGGGCAGCGCGACATTAGCGATTGCGCCATCCAGCACCGCCATCGTCAGCGCCAGCCAGATGCTGATCACCGACCAGTAGCGGCGGGGGATCGGCAGTCCGTCTTCGGGGTGGTGATTATAATCGGTCGAGGTCTGTACGTTCACTCGTGCAAGTCCATTGGTCCGCTTCCCAACGAACCGCAACCCGAGCGGATGCCACGGCTGGAAGGTTTCATCTTTCGGAAGAGGGTGACGGCCCGACCCAGGGGGAGTTCGAGCCGGAGGCACGCGCATTCCGTGGTGCGTGACGCGCGAGTCTCGCGCTCACGCTTATCCAAGATGGAAGCGCTTCCAAAGCTACTTTATCGTGCGGGGTGGGCGGAAGCACACAATCGCCAGATAAAGGTCTCGGTAACCATTCCCGCTTAGCCTTCGTGGCGGGAGGAAGACGACAGGTGAGCGGTCAGCAGAGCCACATCGCGAATTTCGCGCCGGATCATCCGCTTAACGAGCTTGAGCCGCAGCTGATCAAGCGCGGCGTGCTGATGCCGCTGCTTTCCATCGTCGTCCCCGTGAAGAACGAGGAAGCGGCGATCGTCCCGTTCGTTCAACGCGTGTCGACGATCCTCGACGAGATCGCGATCAACGAGAGCTGGGAAATTCTGTTCGTCGACGACGGCAGCACCGATGCCACGCTGGCCGCTATCGCTGCCGCCCATGGCCATGACCGCCGAGTCCGTGCCCTTTCACTCTCGCGTAACTTCGGCAAGGAGGCAGCGCTCAGCGCCGGGCTAGACCATGCTCGTGGGCGTGCCGTCGTTCCTATGGACGTCGACATGCAAGACCCACCTGAGGTTCTGCCCGAAATGGTCGCCAAATGGCTCCAGGGCTATGAGATGGTGTTCGGGGTCCGCCGCTCGCGCCAAGAGGATTCCTTCGCTAAGCGGCTGACGGCCGGCCTCTTCTATCGCGCGCACAACCTCGTTTCACAGGACAAGATTCCGGAGAATGCGGGCGATTTCCGGCTGCTCGACCGCAAGGTGGTCGAAGTCATTCGCAAGCTTCCCGAGCGCAATCGCTTCATGAAGGGACTGTTCGCCTGGGCGGGATTTAAGCAGGCGGCGGTCGAGTACGACCGGGTTGAGCGAGAGACCGGCAAGAGCAAGTTCAATTACTGGAAGCTGTGGACGCTGGCGCTCGACGGGATCACGTCGGCCTCCACCGTGCCGCTTCGAATCTGGAGCTATGTCGGCGCGATGGTCGCACTGTTCGCGCTCGGCTATGCGGGGTTCCTGGCGCTCGATACAATGATCTTCGGCAACGAGGTCCCGGGCTACGCCTCGATCATGGTTTCGGTGCTGTTCCTAGGCGGAGTGCAGCTGATCTCGCTCGGCGTGCTCGGCGAATATGTCGGCCGCATCCTCACCGAGACAAAGCAGCGACCGCTTTACGTGGTGCGCGACACGATCGGCATCGAGATAGACCCCGCTGGCTAACGACACGTCCAATTAAAGCTCCGGGTAGAATGAGCTAATATCGAACCAGAGAACTCGAAGGGCCCCAGTTCGCGGGTCCTTGGTTTCGAGCACGTCGTACGGTTTCCTAGTTTGAACCAGTGATTGCTTGTCGGACGTAAGTCCCAGCGCCTTGAGGACCTCATACTCGTCATGAACCGAGCTGACCCTGTAAGCGGTTCTTTCGGACAATCCGTCGCTACGCGATAATATCTTTGCAATGTGTTTGGATACGGTCGGGGCCTGTGGGTCTGGTTGCGCGAGTGTGACCGAGCCGAGGACGCATATCGCGGTAAATAGGATCACTTTGGCATTCATTCGCTCACTTTTCCCAAGATTTCATCGACGAGCTGCCGCAGATTCCCGAACTCTGCGACCCACAAACCCTCTGCACCTTTAACGCCGCGTGGGACCCACGCGATTTCAAATCCAAGCTTCGCAGCTTCCTTGAGCCTCAGTCCTGCATGAGCGACGGGTCGAATCTCGCCCGACAGCGCTATTTCGCCGAGGGCGACGCATTCGCTGGGCACTGGCCGCTCCGACAGCGCCGAGATCAGTGCCGCTGCGACCGCGAGATCCGCCGCCGGGTCACTCAGGCGATAGCCGCCGGCGACATTCAGATAGACTTCCGCCGTCGCAAAGCTGAGTCCGCAGCGCGCTTCCAGCACGGCGAGGATCATGGCCAGGCGGCCGCTGTCCCAGCCGACTGACGCTCGCCTCGGTGTGGCGCCGGTCGCCAGGCGCACCGTCAACGCCTGGATCTCGACGAGCACGGGGCGGGAGCCCTCCATGGCAGGGAATACGCTAGTGCCGCTAACTGGCTCGCCGCGGTGGGTCAGAAACAGAGCCGAGGGGTTCGGAACCTCGGCCAAGCCCTGCCCGTCCATTGCGAAGACGCCGATCTCGTCGGTACCTCCGAAGCGATTCTTCATCGCGCGAAGGATTTTGTACTGGTGGCTGCGCTCTCCCTCGAAGCTCAGGACCGTGTCCACCATATGCTCAAGCACGCGCGGACCAGCGATCGTCCCATCCTTGGTGACGTGGCCGACGAGCACCAGCGCGGTCCCGCGCTCCTTGGCAAAGCGCACCAATTCCTGCGCGGAGGCACGGACCTGACTCACCGTGCCAGGCGCCCCCTCCATCAGGTCCGAGTGCATGGTCTGAATAGAATCGATGATGAGCAGCGCCGGCGGCTCGCCGTCACCGACTGTCGTCAGGATATCGCGGACAGACGTCGCTGCCGCGAGCCGTACCGGCTCTCCGCCGAGGCCCAGCCGCACTGCCCGCAGCCGGACCTGCTCTGCGGACTCCTCGCCCGACACATAAACGACCTTGTGCCTCTCGCTTGCCAGACGCGCGGCGACCTGGAGCAGCAGCGTCGACTTGCCGATGCCCGGATCGCCCCCGACCAGCATCGCCGAGCCCTCGACAATGCCCCCGCCGATCGCCCGGTCGAACTCGGCAAGGCCGCTGGGAAGGCGCTCCGGCAATGCCGCGGGAGTTTCGAGGCCGACCAGCGGGATCACCCGTCCGCCGCCCTGCAGATTGTGCTTGGCGGCGAAGATGCTCGACACTTCCGCGGCTTCCTGGACTAGGGTGTTCCACTCGGCGCAATCGGCGCATTGGCCCTGCCAGCGCGTGCTGACGGAGCCGCATGCCTGGCAGACGTAACGCGATTTGGGCTTGGCCATGACGAAGGCGTAACCGATCCCGTTCTGTTCTCCTAGAGGCCAGGAGCGGCAGCAGGGCAGACCTGGCCGAAATCGCCTGATATGCAAAACCGCATGAACGGGATCGCCCTTGCTCCGATCGGGATCTTGCTCCTTGTCGCCTGCTTGATCGCGATGCTGTCGCGCCGCCTTGGGCTTCCTTACATAGTCGGGCTGGTCGTCGCCGGTTTCCTGATCGCCCTGATGCCAAATGCGCCGCAAGTCCCGCTCTCGCGCGAGCTTATTTTCAACGTGCTCTTGCCTCCGCTGGTGTTCGAAGGAGCGCTGCAGCTGGATTGGCGGCGCTTCAGGTACGAGCTTCCGTTGACCCTCGCGCTTGCGTTCCTTGGCGTTGCGATCGCAGCACTCGTGATTGCCGCCGGCATGCACTGGATTATCGGTTGGAGCTGGATCGGCGCCGCCCTGTTCGGCGTGCTGATCGCGGCGACCGACCCGGTTTCCGTCATTGCCGCCTTCCGGGAAATGGGCTGTCTTCCGCGAGTTTCGATGGTTGTCGAAGCGGAAAGCCTGCTCAACGACGGTGTCGCTGCAGTCGGCTTCGCAGTCCTCTCCGCCGTCGCGGCCGGCGCTTCGCCTACAGCGTCCAGCATATTGCCCGCCTTTGCCTGGACGCTTGGAGGCGGCCTCGCAACCGGTCTTGCGGTCAGTGGCGGAATATTGGTGATCGTCGGCCGGACTGACGATCCCCTGGTGGAGATCACCCTTACGACAATTGCCGCCTACGGGTCCTTCCTCATCGCCGAGTATCTCGGAGCGTCTGGAATAATCAGTGCGCTGGCAGCCGGTCTGCTGATCGGCAGCTGGGGCACGCACTTGCTCTCGCGCCCGGGCCGCGATCGCGTTCGCTGGGCCTGGGAATATTTTGCGTTCCTCGCCAATAGCTTCGTGTTCATCCTGATCGGCATGAACGACGCGAACCAGCCACTGCACCGGATCGGTGCTGCAGCAGCCGCGGTGGCGATCCTGCTCGTCCTCGCAGGCCGCGCGCTTTCAATCTATCCAATATCGGCGCTGTTTCGCTGGTCGCGGTGGCGGCTCAAGGCCTCGTTCCAGCACACGCTCTTTTGGGGCGGCCTGCGCGGCGCGCTGGCGCTTGCACTCGCACTCGCGATTCCATCCATCGTCCCCGAGCGCAATGCGATCATCCTCACGGCATTCGTCGTCGTGGCCTTCTCGATCCTCGTGCAGGGACTGACGATGCCGCTGCTGATCAAGCGTTTTGGCCTTGCCGGACGCCGGCCGGAGGAGGCGGTTGCCGCGCCTGCGCCCGCTGGCTAGGCGCATCGGGTGAGCCTTCTCCCCGAACCCCTTCGAATTCCCCAATTCCGTGTCTTCTGGCTGGCACGGCTGACGTGGACCATCGGTAGTCTCGCCATGGTCATCGTCATTGGCTGGCAGGTCTACGACATCGCCCGCCATACGATGGGGCTGAAGGAGGCGGCGTTCCGTCTCGGGCTAATTGGGCTGGTGCAGTTCATCCCGCTTTTCCTGCTGACGCTGGTCACCGGATGGACGGCGGACCGGCTAGATCGGCGTTGGATCGCGCGTGCCGCGGTGGCGCTGGAACTCGGGTGCGCGGCAGCGCTGGGCGCGCTGGCGTGGACGCACTCGACGACCTTGCCCTCATTGTATCTCGTCGCGGCGCTTCTCGGCGTTGGACGAGCGTTCGCGGGCCCGGCGCTGAGCGCTCTCGCGCCGAACCTCGTACCACGCGACATCCTGCCTCGCGCGATTGCTCTATCGTCCATCGCCTGGCAGACGGGCGCGGTCCTCGGTCCGGCGCTCGGCGGCTATCTCTACGCATACGCCCCTTACGCGCCTTACGCAGTGGGCGGGCTGCTATTCCTCGTAGCCTTCATCTGCCTGCTGGCGATCCCGCCGGTGGCTCGTACCGGACTTGCCCGGGGACCAATCCTTGGGCGCAGATGGTCGAGGGCCTGCGCTATGTCCGGCATAACCGGCTTGTGCTCGGAGCAATCAGTCTCGACCTGTTCGCGGTCCTTCTTGGCGGCGCGACCGCGATGCTCCCGGTCTTCGCGCGCGACGTTCTCCATGCGGGGCCGGAGGGCTTGGGTCACCTACGAGCAGCGCCCGCCGTCGGTGCCACGCTGACCGCGGCCTTTTTCTCGGCACGTCCGCTCAGACACAATGTCGGCATGAAAATGCTGACCGCAGTCGCCGTCTTCGGTGGCGCGACCATCGTCTTTGGCT
The DNA here is from genome assembly GCA_963738825.1 of uncultured Alphaproteobacteria bacterium. Classification (GTDB taxonomy): domain Bacteria; phylum Pseudomonadota; class Alphaproteobacteria; order Sphingomonadales; family Sphingomonadaceae; genus Sphingomicrobium. The sequence continues at coordinate 129,354 of CAVTYB010000006.1, forward strand.
TTTCGCGATGGATGCCGCTGTCGCTCGCCTGCTTGGCGCTATTGGGCGCGGCCGACATGTTTTCCGTCTACGTTCGCCAGTCGCTGATCCAGCTCTACACGCCGGACGAGATGCGCGGGCGGGTCGGCGCAGTTTCGTCTCTCTTCATCTCTGCTTCGAACGAGCTCGGCGAAACCGAATCAGGTTTTCTGGGAGCGCTCATCGGCCCAGTGCCGGCGGTGATCGCAGGCGGGGTCGGCGCGATTTGCGTCGTTCTGATGTGGTCCTGGTGGTTCCCCGAACTTCGGCTTGCAAAAAGCTTCGACGTACCCGATTTGCGGCGCTCCCTTCCTGAGGAGCCCGCCCAATGAAGGCCGCCAATATCCTGGAGACGATCGGCAATACGCCGCACATCAGGATCAATCGTCTGTTCGGCGATCGCGCCGAAGTCTGGATGAAGTCGGAACGGGCAAACCCCGGCGGCTCGATCAAGGACCGCATCGCGCTTTCGATGATCGAGGACGCAGAACGCTCAGGAAAGCTGGAGCCGGGCGGCACGATCATCGAGCCGACATCGGGAAATACCGGCATCGGCCTAGCAATGGTCGCGGCCGTCAAGGGCTATAAACTGATTCTAGTCATGCCAGACAGCATGAGTATCGAGCGGAGGCGCCTGATGCTTGCCTATGGCGCGACATTCGACCTGACGCCGAAGGAAAAGGGCATGTCCGGTTCGATTGAGCGGGCCCAGGAGCTGGTCGATCAGACGCCGAACAGCTGGATGCCGCAGCAGTTCGACAATCCCGCCAACGTCGAAATTCACCAGCGCACGACTGCGCAGGAAATTCTCCGCGACTTTAGCGACAACCCGCTCGATGCGATCATCACCGGCGTCGGTACTGGCGGGCACATCACCGGATGCGCCGAGGTGCTGAAGCCGGCCTGGCCAAACCTTAAGGTTTTTGCGGTCGAACCGGCGCTTTCGCCGATCCTCAGCGGCGGAAAGCCGGGGCCGCATCCGATCCAGGGCCTGGGCGCCAACTTCGTGCCGAGCATCCTCAATACCGGGATCCTTGACGGCGTGATCGACGTCGATGCCAATGAGGCGAAGGAAATGGCAAGGCGCGCGGCTCGGGAAGAAGGGTTGCTGATTGGAATTTCGTCCGGAGCCGCGCTCGCGGGAGTGGCTCAGAAGCTGCCCGAGCTCGGCGACAATCCGCGCATCCTTTGCTTCAACTACGACACCGGGGAGCGCTATCTTTCGGTTCCGGATTTCCTGCCCGAATAAAAGCTTAAGCGCGAATAAACCTCACTTCTTGCCCTTAGCTTTAATTGGCTGAGGTTAAGCATTGGGCGCGGGCGCATTGGGCGTTCGATTGCAGGTGGACGCAATGCGTCGAACGATGTTCGGCAAATCCCCGGAGCTGGAGCGTCTCGCGCCGCCGCGCGCCTCGATTTCCGAGGTGCTGCTGTTCGACGTGAGCGATCAACAGGCAAGCGCCGACCTGACGCTTGCGGAGCGCCGGGTCGAAAGCTGGACGTTCGCGCCATGGCTGCTGCTTGCCGGCCACTTGATCATCACCGGCTGCCTCGTCGTGGTGACTTGGCGGTCGCAACCGCACGGAAGCTTGTTCTCCGTGCTCGCGCCGCTGATCGGATCGTTGACGCTCGACCTTGTCGCAGGACTGGTGCTCCTCGGCTGGCGGCGGCTTCAAATGGCGCCGCATACGGTCGGTCGGCTGATGTGCGGATATCTCGCCGCGACCGGCGCGCTGTGGGCGATGTCGAGCGTCGACGCCGGCAACCTCGCCCTGAAGGACCCGAGCTTCGTCACCCTCGCCATGACGACCGGGTTCTTTGTCCGCTCGATCGTCGCTGTTTCCGCCCCACCGTTCGCCTTCATCAACGCGCTGGTTGCCTTCGCCGCGACAATTCTCTTCTCGAGTAATCTCGCGATCACGTTCGCGATCGACGCGTTGGCACTGGTGATGATCGCCTATAGCGTCGCGAACACGCGCGAAACGCTCGAACGGGGCCGTCGACGGCTCGCCGTAGAGTGGCAGGCGAAGAAGGCGCTCAATTTCGTCGATGAATTCGAGAACAGCGGCCGCGGCTGGTTCTGGGAAACCAACTCGCTCGGAACCCTTTCCTACGTGTCACAACAGCTTGCCGACGACTTCCAAAGCGATCCCGAGGCGCTCCTCGGCCGTCAGTTCACGGACTTGCTTTCGGTCGACCATGGCGGCGAAGCGCAAGAGGAAGGCAAGACGCTCGGTTTTCATCTTTCCGCGCGCTTCCCGTTCTCGGACGTGGTCGTTCGCCCCGCGAGCGAGGAGGATGTTCACTGGTCGCTGTCGGGCAACCCGATCTTCGACGAGCGCGGTCGTTTCCTAGGCTTCCGCGGCATCGGCACCGACCTTACCGAGCAGCGCAAGTCGGAACGCGAGATCTCGCGTCTCGCGAAGTTCGATTCCCTCACCGGACTCCCGAACCGCGCGATGATGCGACAGACGCTCGACGAAGCGCTCCGCAACGCGTCGATCCGCCAGAAGGGCTGCGCGCTCTTCATGATCGATCTCGACCGGTTCAAGAATGTCAACGATACGCTCGGTCACCCGATCGGCGACGCCTTGCTTCGTCAAGTGTCGGAACGCCTGAAGTCGGTGATGGGCAACCACGGGCAGGTCGGCCGTCTTGGTGGCGATGAATTCCAGGCCGTGTTCCCAGGCACTACCGACATCGGTTTGCTGGAGTCACTGGCACGTACTCTGATCGAGCAGGCTTCGCGGCCGTACAGCATTGAAGGTCATAAGGTGACCATCGGCGCATCTGTCGGAATCGCGATCGGAGATCCAGGGCGGGCCAGCGCCGACGCCCTGGTGCGCAACGCCGACCTCGCGCTTTATGCCGCCAAGGCCGCGGGGCGCGGCAAGCACCGGTTGTACGAGCCGTCGATGCACAGCGAAGCAGCCGAGCGCCAGCTGCTCGAGAACGATCTTCGCCAGGCGATCGATCGCGGTGAGCTGGCGGTTCATTACCAGCCCGTCGTGCACGCCGCAGGTGAGGAAATATCGGGCTTCGAGGCTCTCGTCCGCTGGCAGCATCCGGCCCGCGGCGCGGTACCGCCCACCAGGTTCATCCCTCTAGCGGAGGAAGCCGGCCTGATCGGGGCGATCGGCGAGTGGGTGCTGCGCACCGCTCTCGAGGAAGCGACGAACTGGCCGGAGTCGGTACGCGTGGCGGTCAACCTCTCGCCCCTGCAATTCAACGATCCGAACGTCGCCTCGATGGTCGGCAAGCACCTCCAGGAAACGGGAGTCCGTCCGGAAAGGCTCGAGCTGGAGATCACCGAGGGCGTGTTCCTCGCCGAGGGAGATTCGACCGACGACACATTCGCCAAGCTGAAGAAGCTCGGCGTCCGCCTCGCGCTCGACGATTTCGGGACCGGGTATAGCTCGCTCGGCTATTTGAAGAAGGCGCCGTTCGACAAGATCAAGATCGACCAGAGCTTCGTCCGCGGCGCCGCGTCGGCCACGAACCGCAGTGCCGCCATCATTCGCGCCATCGTCACTCTTGCCGAGACCCTGGACATGGATACCTGCGCCGAGGGCGTCGAGACCCACGACGACCTGCAGCTGATCAGGGAACTCGGCGTCAGCATGGTCCAGGGCTACATCTTCGGTAAGCCGAGCGAATCTTCGGTCGCCCGGGAACTGGCTAACAGCGTCACTGTCGAAGCTGAGGGTTTCGCCTGCACCCGCGAGGCGCGGCACCGGTTGATGCGCCGTGCCATGACCTGCATCGGCGGCGTGATGGCCGAGGTGAAGCTGCGCAACATCTCATCGATGGGCGCGCTGGTGGAATGCTCGCATTCTGTTTCCCCTGGTACCGAACTCGCAATCGATATCGTCGGGGTCGCCCCCGTTCGCGGCATTGTCCGCTGGGCGCAGGAAGGCAAATTCGGCGTCCAATTCGACCATCAGTTCGATCTCGCCCGGCTCGCGCCCAAAAAGGAAAAGAGCAACCAAGCGACGATGCTCAAGCCCTGGTATGTTCAGAACCAGGAGCGGCAGGCGAGCTAAGGCTTAGAACAAGCCCGCGAAGCGCCGCGTCTCGGTGCGATCCTTCCCGTAGAAATCATCGAAATAAACGATCGATGTCCCGCTCGGCACCGCCGTCAGATAGGTGATGTAGAGGGGCACCGGCGAAGGCAGGTTCACCTTCTGCTCGGGCTTCGCTCCCTGCGGGCTTGGAGGACGGCCGTTAAACAGCCACCGGGCAAGCCGCTTCGCATCTTCGAGGCGCACACAACCGTTGCTTTGCAAGCGCGCCGCGTCCTCGATTTTCTCCCGTTCCGGAGTATCATGCAGCCAGATCCCCTGCGGATTGGGGAACATGAACTTCATTTTCCCCATCGAGTTGGCCGGACCCGGCTTTTGTCGTAGCCGGGCCTGCACTCGACCCGCGGCAACCGCATGCCAATCGATCGACATCGGGTCGATGACGTGCGGGTGATCGGACCAGTCCGACAGAAGCTCGTACCCCCTATTCTTGAAATAGGCCCGCCCCTCCTTGAGGATGGTGGGCGCAAGCCGCTTTGCAGTGATGTCGGCCGGCGAGTTCCAATAGGGGTTAAGCGCGATGTAGCGAATGAACGCGTTCATCATCGGCGTCTGCGCGATCGGGTCCGGGCGCCCGGCCACGACGCGCATCGAGTCCACGACCTGCCCGTTATCGTACATGTAGAGCCGCGCCGCCGGCGGATTGACGATGACGTAGCGACCGTTGCCGGAAGGTAGTGCACGCGCCCGCTCCAGGTTCAATTCCAGCACCTGCCGCTCGGAATCGTTACGATACATGCGGCTTGCAATCGCCGCGCGCAGCTTCGCGTAAATGGGATTCATCCAGCCCATGTTCTGGACATAGTCAGATAACGATGCCGCATGTGATGCAGCCGAGAGCAACTCCGCAGCAGAGGCCGGCGTGGGCTTCAACTCCGGATCCACATAAATCACGCCGCCGGGATCGTGCTTCTGGTCGCGTGCGTAAGCCACGAACGCTTGGCTCAACATCATGTCGGCACGCTGGGCCGCGTCCGCGCTGCCTCGCGCATCGTCAACCGCGCGGGATAGCGCCCTCAAATTATAGCGCTTCGGGTTGAGGTGATCCGCTTGTGCAGTCGCCAAGAGAGAAATCAGCTGTTGTGCCGCTGCGGCGGAGGCTGGAGCGAGCCAAAGCGGGCTGCCACCGCGCGCGCGATAGAAAGCTTCGACCCCACTGTCGTGGGATGGGGCGCGCTTGGCGACCGCGGGCGCCGAAAAACCGCCGACGACGAGCGCCATCGGCAGCGTGGCCATCGCCAGTCCAAGCACGAAGATTCGATTCACCGGTCGAGTACCGCGCAAAAGCTTTCCCATCTGTCCCCTTCGCTTTTGGCGACGCCGACGACGCCATGAACGCACAAGGTCCCGCAAATGTTTAGCCGGGCCCGAGATGAACACGCAATGTCACGATAAATTGTTTTTCTGCAGAAGCTTAGACGATTTACAAAAAAAGAAGCGCCGGCGGTTGCCGGCGCTCCTCCTCGCAAAAAAGAACAATGGATTAGCGGCGGTTGACGTCGACGTTGCGTACATAGCCGTTTGAATCGACGTCACACCTGAATGACAGGTCAGCTGCCGAATTGTAGCCGTAACCAAGCGCGCCATAGGCGCCGTAGCCGTACGGGCCGTAATTGTTGTACGCGTGACGGCCGCTCGTCGCGAGACCGCGGATGCGCATTCCGCCGTAGCGATTGCGCGTTTCCTGAGTGATACTCAGAACGCGGCCCGAGGGCGTCGTCGGGATGCCCACTAGCGAACCGAGGATCGATCCCAGGCTCGTACGGTTATAAAGTCGGTTCTGCACCGCAGCAGTGCACTGCTGCGCGGCCATGCCGGCATTGGCGCCATAAGCGGCGCCGCCGGAGGCATAAGAGTTGTAGGGATAATATTGCGCGGCTGCAGGGGCGGCCGCCGTCATCGCGGCAAGACCCGCCGCACCTGCTAGAATTTTCGTCAGGATACGCATGGCTCATTTCCTCCTTCCAAATGGTTGGAGCCTCGCCTGTAAAAACGCTCGGCAAGGAGGCTTGAGGCTGTACTTATCGCGATAGCAGCCCGGCTCATCGCGCTAGGCTGAACGGTGGTTTAATCGGGGCACCGCGTTTCGCCTAAGTAACTGTTTAGTCAGCTTTTCACATCACCTTACCGCCAATCTGTGTTATGAGTTGAGTCGGGGACACAGGGGAGGTTGTGATGGAAAGCACATTTGGAAGCTGGCGCAGCGCGATGGTCGGGCTGGGCCTTACGGTTGCCGTCGTCGGCGGCGCTTTGGCAGTCGCTTTCTGGTAAACTGACGTGAAGCGACCCTGTTGAAGGGCCGCTCGGTCAATTGCGGAGATTGCGTCCTGAGCTGACGCCCTGAAGCTCTTGCGACTAGTGAATCGCTTCAGGTTCGCGCGCGGTGGTGGCCGCGGCGCCGACGAGATTATCGAACAAGGCGCGATAATGAATCATCGCCTGGCGAAGATCCTCGGTGCTCGCCTGACCGCGCTCCTGACGGACAGCGATGTCATGCGCCTTGTGATAGTGATCTACGACGAGCGGATGATCGACCGAGATGTCGCCCGCGCGCTGATCGAAGTCGCTGACGGGATACCCCCGCGTCTTCATGACATCGCCAAGTAGTGCGTCGGCGAACGCTACTGCACGTGGCGGATCATCGACGAAACGCGCCTGCACGTCGTCCCAGCGTGCAACAAATTCGCGCCGTTCCAAGGGCTCGAGCGGCCTGATGTTTAGCTTTTCGACGCGCTTCTCACGCTCAGCGAGCTCGGCCTCGGCCTTGGCTCGGTCGCCCTTCGCTTCGACAGCACGTTCGTATTCTGGACCGAAATGCTGCCGCAGATGCTCCGAGCGGCGGCGGCGCGACCAGATGACGGCTCCGACCACAAGCGCCGCGACGACGATGACTGCTATGATGATCCACGCATTCTGCGTCATGTTGCTTCTCCTCCCAGGAGTTTGGAAGGGTCAACGAACGGGGCGGCAGGCCGGATGCATGAATTGCTGTTGGGTTCTGCCGCGACGGTCAAATCGCGCGTCGAAGGCCGCCGGAGTTTCGTCGAATAATGCTCCACAGTTACCGCGGGCTGCGACAACCACGCCGTCAAACAGAGGGATTTCACATGCGACGCGTTGCTCTCCTGTCGATTCCGCTGATTGCGCTCGCACCGATCGGCTGCCGCGCGAGCCAGCAGCAAAGCCAGTCCGACCTCATTGCCAAGGCAGTGTCTGACCCGGCGCGGCCGGCCGGTTACAAGGCCGCCGACGCCTTCCGAAAGCCGGCCGAAACGCTCGCCTTTTCCGGCGTTCGGCGGGGAATGACCGTCGGCGAATTCTATCCCGCGGGCGGATATTTCACGCGCATGATCAGCGACGTCGTGGGCCCGACAGGACACATTTATGCGATCGAGAATGCCGGCTGGAACGACTCCGTGAAGGACGACCGGAGCATGCTGGCCGAAGGCAAATGGAAGAACGTGTCGCTCGACGTCCAGCCGTTCGGAACTGTCAAATTCCCGAAGCCGCTCGACCTCGCATGGGTCACTCAGAACTACCATGACCTGAAGATTCCAAAGTACGGGCCCGTCGACACGGTCGCGTTCGACCGTGGCGTCTACAACGCGCTGAAACCCGGCGGTACCTTCTTCGTGCTCGACCACGAGGGCTGGCCAGGAATGACCGTCGCCGACATCGAAAAGGTCCATCGGATCGACAAGGCACAGGTCATCCGTGAGGTGACCTCAGTGGGATTTAAGCTGGCGGGTGAAGGGACCTTCCTGCACCGTCCCAACGATGACCATCACACGGTGATCTTCGACCCGAAGATCCGCGGCCACACCGATCAATATGCCCTAAAATTCGTGAAGCCGTCCTAGGAACGACGCCTACCCCTGATCGGGGAGGTGTGCGCTGGCATCATCGACGCCTGACTGAACACCTGCAGACGAATAAAGCTCACGCGCTTCCAGCCACAGTTGTTTCGCTTCTGCGCCGCGGCCCGCGTCGATCAGCGCGAGCGCATTGAGCCGCATTGCATTGGCAAGATCGAGCGGCCGAGCGTCAGCTTCCGCGCGATAAATCTGTACAGCCTCTGCCGAAGCGTCAAGCGCCTCCTCAGCAGATCCGCGCTCGCGTGCGAGGTCCGAAACATGGCGCAATGCGTATGCGAGCGCGATCTGCTGGCGCTCTGCTCGGGCGTGAGCGGCCGCCGCCGCGTAGCCGCGCTCAGCGTCCTCGAAGTGGCCGGCGCGCCGATCGCTTCGCGCCTCGTCTAGCATCTCCGCAATTTCGCGTGACATAAAACCTCGTCCATCAAAAGGCGTCGGCGGGGATCTTCATCAATGTTTCGGCACCCGCTTCGATCTTGCGGCGCAGAGCGCTGGAAAGCGGCAATTCACGCTCCGCGTAGAAGCGTGCGGTGGTGAGCTTCGCTTCGTAGAAGCCGTTGCTTTCCCTGCCGCCGCTTGCAAGCGCTTCCGACGCGGCGGCAGCCATCTTGAGCCACATCCAGCCGAGGGTGACGAGGCCCATCAGATCCATGTAAGCATAGGCGCCAGCTCCTGCATTGTCGGGATCGGACGGGCCGTTCTGGGCAAGCCAGATCGTCGCCGCCTGAAGATCGTGTAGCGCCGGCTCCAGGGCGGAGGCGATGCCGGCTGGATCGCCCGACGCCTTGGCTTCCGCGATTTCACCGCCAACCAGTTCGAAGAACGTGCGGATGCCGCGACCGCCGTCCTTCGGGAGCTTGCGACCGACGAGGTCCATCGCCTGGACGCCGTTCGTACCCTCGTAAATCTGGGTGATGCGCGCGTCGCGGACGAACTGCTCCATCCCGTGCTCGCGGATGTAGCCGTGACCGCCCAGGATTTGTTGCGAGTAGACGGCAGCCTGGAAGCCCTTGTCCGTCAAATAGCCCTTGATGACGGGCGTCACGATGCCGAGGAGGTCGTCGGCCCTTTCGCGCTCGCTCTCGTCGGGAGAGCGACGGACCATGTCGACAAGGAGCGATCCCCACAAGCAGAGCGCCCGTCCCGCCTCATTCCACGCTTTGGATTCCATGAGCATCCGACGCACGTCGGGATGGACGATGATCGGATCGGCCTTGGCGCCCTGCTCCTGATCGGACGGGTTGAGGGCTTTCCCCTGCCTGCGGTCGCGCGCGTAGTTTGCCGCGTTCTGGTAGGCGACCTCGCCCTGCGCGAGTCCCTGCAGGCCGACGCCGAGGCGCGCCGCGTTCATCATGATGAACATAGCCTGGAGGCCCTTCTCGCCCTCCCCGACGATCCAGCCCTTCGCCCCGTCATAGTTCATGACGCAGGTCGCGTTTCCGTGGATGCCCATCTTCTTCTCGAGCGCGCCGCACGAGAGGCTGTTGCGCTCACCGAGCGAGCCGTCGTCGTTCACCAGGAATTTGGGCACTACGAACAGGCTGATGCCCTTCACATTGTCCGGAGCTCCGGCGCGCTTCGCGAGGACGAGATGGATGATGTTCTCCGAAAGGTCGTGCTCTCCGGACGAGATGAAGATTTTCGTGCCAGTGATCGAATAGCTGCGGTCGTCATTCGGCTCAGCGCGGGTCTTGAGCAGACCCAGGTCAGTGCCGCAGTGAGGCTCGGTGAGGTTCATGGTTCCGGTCCACTTTCCCGTCGCCATGTTCGGCACAAACTTTTGTTTGATCTCGGCGCTGCCCTTAACGAGCAGCGAAGCGATCGCGCCGGCCGTCAGCCCCTGGTACATCTCGAAACTGTGGTTGGCGGAGAGGATATATTCGCTGACGGCAGTGCCGATAACCTGCGGAAGCCCCTGACCACCGTATTCCTCGGGGACGGTCAGGGTCGGCCATCCGGCCTCGCAGAATTGCCGATAAGCATCCTTGAAGCCGGGCGGTGTCGCGACCGACCCATCGTCGGCGCGCTTGCAGCCGACTTCGTCGCCGATGCGGTTAAGCGGCTGAAGCACCTCTTCGCAAAACCGGCCAGCCTCTTCGAGAATCGCCTCCACCAAATCCGGCGTTGCATTCGAGAAGCCCGGCAGGTTCGAATATCGGCCGATGTCGAGCACTTCATCGAGGATGAAGCGCGTTTCGCGGACAGGCGCATTGTAGGTGGGCATCGGCTGACCTCCGTGTCAGCAGTGCCCTATTGTCCGCGCGGCGCGCCGTCCAGCGGCCGCGCGGGACTGACGCGAACTCCTAAGGAGCTGGCACCAAATGCGCGGTCTAATGATCGCGGATGGCGTCGATGAGCTCTTTCTTCGACATATCGGAACGGCCCTCGATGCCAATATGTCGTAAAGCTCGTCCTTGGACCGATCCTCGAGATGTGTGCTGTCGTGATCGAGGGACCTTCGGCTTTCGCGTTTGAAATGCGTGCCGACTTTTCCTTGGACACCCCCTCGTCGCGAAGCGATTCGTACATGTGCGGATTCCTGATTTCGGCGCCATGTTTACTGCCGGGCATTACGCAATCTCCTTCCGCCAACCCGACGGATGAGCGGCGGCCGAATTTTCATGAATTTCGTTGGGGTAACGACATCAGGAGACGCGATCACTATATAGCGGCCATGAAGACGCTCGCCCTGATCCCCCTCGCAATTCTGACGGCTACGCCGGCTGCAGCTGCGCCCAGCCAAACGGCAGTATTTGCCGGCGGCTGCTTTTGGGGAATGGAGTGGGTTTTCGAGCACGTGAAGGGCGTGGCGAACGTCGTCTCCGGCTATGCCGGCGGCTCGGCCCAGGATGCGAGCTACGACAAGGTCAGCTCGGAAGGCACCGGCCATGCCGAAGCGGTCCGCATCACCTATGATCCCGCCCAAATCAGCTACGGCAAGCTTCTCGATGTCTATTTCACAGTCGCGCACGATCCGACGGAAGTGGATCGCCAGGGACCGGACGTCGGGAAAAGCTACCGTTCCGCGATCTTCCCCCAGTCACCGCAGCAGGAGCAATTCGCCCGGGCGTTCATCGGAAAGCTCAACGCTGCTCACATCTATAAGCGGCCGATCGCGACGCGCATCGAGCACGGCGGCTTCTATCGGGCCGAGAGCTACCACCAGCACTTCGCGGCGGAGCACCCCTATTATCCGTACATCCTCTACAACGACCGCCCCAAGATCAGCGCACTGAAGCAGAAATTCCCGGCTCTTTACAAAGGCTAAGACGGCTAACCGGTTAAGATTTCACGATTTATTCAGGCTGGGGCGACAAGAGGCCGCCCTCATCTTATATGACGCGCGAATGACAGCGCTGGGCTGCTCGGGGAACTCAACGCGATGCTGACCACCAATCCCTTGGACGATGACAAACTCCGCGAGGAGTGCGGCATCTTCGGCATCTGGGGTGCCGACAATGCGGCGAGCTTCGTTGCGCTTGGGCTGCACGCTCTGCAGCACCGCGGGCAGGAAGCTGCGGGCATCTCTGCCTATGACGGCAAGCACTTCCATTCTCATCGCGCGATGGGCCATGTCGCCGGCAACTTCGACCGCGACGACATCATGCGCCGAATGCCGGGTCGCACCGCGATCGGGCACGTCCGCTATTCGACGACGGGCGAGACCGCGCTTCGTAACGTCCAGCCTCTGTTCGCCGAGCTCGCCGAGGGCGGGTTCGCGGTCGCGCACAACGGCAATCTCTCGAATGCGATGAAGCTGCGGCGGACGCTCAATCGGCGCGGATCGATCTTCCAGTCGACGAGCGACACCGAGGTGATCATCCACCTCGTCGCGACGTCGCACTGCACTAACATGCTCGACCGGCTGACCGACGCGTTGAAGCAGGTGGAAGGCGCCTATTCGCTCGTCGTGCTCACCGACGAAGGCCTGATCGCCTGCCGCGATCCGCTAGGCATCCGTCCGCTCGTCATGGGCAAGCTTGGCGAAGCGACCATCTTCGCCAGCGAGACGGTCGCGCTCGACGTGATCGGCGCCAGCTTCCTCCGCGACGTCGACCCGGGCGAAGTCATCCTCGTCAACGACAGCGGTATTCGCTCCTTCCGGCCGTTCCAGAAGGTCGAACCGCGGCCGTGCATCTTCGAACATGTCTATTTCTCGCGGCCCGACAGTATCGCCGAGGGCGTTTCGGTCTACGAAGTCCGCAAGAACATCGGCGCTGAGCTCGCGCGGGAAGCGCCGGTCGAGGTCGATTATGTCGTGCCGGTCCCAGACAGCGGCGTCCCGGCAGCGATCGGGTTCAGCCAGGCGAGCAAGATCCCGTTCGAGCTCGGTATCATCCGTTCGCACTATGTCGGGCGCACCTTCATCCAGCCGAGCCAGGAAGTCCGGCACCTCGGCGTGAAGCTGAAGCACAACGCCAACAGCGCGCTCGTCGATGGCAAGAGCATCGTGCTGGTCGACAATTCCATCGTTCGCGGAACGACCAGCGTGAAGCTCGTTCAGATGATGCGCGATGCGGGCGCGCGAGAAGTGCACATGCGCATCGCCTCGCCGCCAACTCGGCACAGCTGCTTCTACGGCGTCGACACGCCTGAGCGCGCCAAGCTGCTCGCGGCGCAGATGAACGTTGATCAGATGCGCGACTATATTAACGCCGACAGCCTGGCCTTCATCTCAATCGAGGGCCTCTACCGGGCGCTCGGCGAGGAGCGCGACAATGGTCAGCCGCAGCGGTGCGACGCCTGCTTCACTGGCGACTATCCGACGACGCTTACAGACGTGTCGGAGAAGGAGAAAGGCGCGCCCCTGTCTCTGGTAGCCAGCCGCTAACCGCGCGCGAAGCGTCTCCCCCCGCCGAATCCCAACGGTTTCAGCCACGGATAGCGCTCGAAGGACGCCGCGACGACCCATGCGGCCGCTGTCAGCGACCAGGACACGACAGGCTCCTGCCAGTTCGACGAGTCGAACTTTTCTGCCACTCCCGGTCCCCATACGATCAGCGTGATTAGAGTGATCTGCAGTGCGGACCCGACAGCGCCCAGACGGCCAGCGATCCCCGTCACAATCGCAAGTCCCGCGGCAAGATAGGCAGCACCCGTGAAATAGGCCCAGAAAAGCTGGCTCGGGGGAAGCCAGCGCGGGATCAACGGAGCGGTGAGGCTCAAATAGGCAAAGTGCGAAAAGCCGAAGGCGATGAGCGCCAGGCCGTAGAGCAGATGGGACACTCTCATGCCGATATCGCCCGCAGGGAAGGTCCGGCTCTTTCGCGGACCAGACGTAGAGAACCCAGCCCGCGGCAATGAGCACAAGGTTTTCGCCGGTGCTCTGATACGAGACCTCAACTAGCGGCTGTCGAAGGATGAACGGCACTTTGAAGAGGACCGTCCACACCATCAGAAACACGACCAGAACTAGCGCCGACCAGCCCGCCCAACGCCTCACCAAAAGGCCGGCGCCGCAAGCCAGCGATGCGAAGGTGGAGAGGTAGGCAAGCAATATCCGGTCAGGCAGCGTCTTCGGAACGCCCACCCAGATCGGTGCAAAGGTGCCGCTGACCAGTCCAGCTACACCGATGGCGATCATCGTCAGTGCAAAGAGAATCCGGCTAGCCGTCTTCCAGTCCATTGCCGCTCCCCTTTGGTGGAATGGAATGATAGGGCGCCCGCGATGATGAACGACAAACCATGCTCAGGCAAACTGGCGCTCGTAACAGGCGCGAGCCGCGGGATCGGCGCGGCGACCGCGGAAGCGCTTGCTGCGGCGGGCGCGCATGTGATCCTGGTTGCGCGCACTACCTCCGCGCTCGAGGAAGTCGAGGAGCGAATCCATCAAGCCGGCGGAACCGCGACGATCGCCCCGCTCGACCTCACCGAGGGCGAGGGCATCGGCAAGCTCGCCGGCGCGGTGGCCGAGCGCTGGGAAAAGCTCGACATCCTCGTGCTCAATGCGGCGATGCTCGGCTCGCTCAGCCCTGTGCAGGACATCGACCCCAAGGAATATTCGCGACTGCTGAGCCTGAACCTGCTCGCCAACCAGGCGCTGATTGCGGCTTTCGATCCGGTTCTGAAGAGAGCCGACGCGCCGACGTAGTCGCGCTGACGTCTTCCGTCGGCGGAGAGCCGCGCGCTTTCTGGGGCGCCTACGGTTCGTCGAAGGCGGCGCTGGAGACCTTGCTCGGCGCTTATGCGGACGAGACGGAATATACCGGCCGGCTTCACGTCCACATCGTCGATCCGGGCGCGACGCGGACGCGAATGCGCGCGCTCGCCTTCCCTGGCGAGGAGCCCGAAAGCGTCAAGCCTCCGGAAGTGGTCGCCGAGGCCATTCTCGAGCGGCTGACCACGGAAACTCCGACTGGCGAAAAGGTCCGCGTCGAAGCCTAGCGAAAACTTGGGAACCCTTTCCCGGCGCGCGTCATCCAAGTCCTCGCAACCAAGCGGAAGGACTTACCAATGACACGAGCCGTTATGTTCATCGCGGGCGCCGCGAATGATCGCCGCAGCTTCGTCGGTTGCCGCGGCCGCGCCGACCGATCCGCAGATCGCGCATATCGCCTACACGGCCGGCGTGCTCGACATTGCAGCGGGAAACCAGGCACTCAAGATGTCGCACAACGCCGCGGTGCGCGGCTTCGCACAGGAGATGGTGCGCGACCATAAGGCGGTGAACGACAAGGCGCTGGCGCTCGTGAAGAAGCTGCACGTGACGCCAGAAGGCGAATCCGACCAGCGCGGCCCTGACCAAGGCGGCCGATGCGGAGCGGGCGAAGCTCAGCCAAGCTCACGGGCGCCGCGTTCGACCGCGAGTATATCAACAACGAAGTCGCCTATCACAAGACTGTCAACACGCCCTTGCGACTCACGCTCATTCCATCCTCGCACAATGGCGAGCTGAAATCGCTGCTCGAGACCGGCCTGAAGCTCTTCAAGGAACATCAGGCGCATGCCGAGCAGCTGGCGGCGAAGCTGAAATGAGCTTGTCGCCGCGGCGATTCCCCATGTGCGCCGCGGTTGCGTGCGCGCTGCTGCCGGTCGCGCTCCCCGCACCGGCAGCAGCGGCTACGCATGTCGTCGTGATCGATCAGATGAAATATACGCACGTGCCGCCGCTCAAGGTCGGCGACACGGTCATGTTCGTGAACAAGGATCTTGTTTCGGCACACGGTCACGGCGTCGAACAACAGCTTCAACCTGGACCTGATGCCGGGTGCGCGAGGCAGCCTGCACATCAACTCGGCAGGGCACGCGTGATTTCTACTGCAAGTATCACCCGGGAATGCGCGGGACTATGGTGGCGAAATGATGAAGGCGCAGCCTCGCGCTCGACTATTCCGCGATGAGCGGATATCGAGCTGGCCGGCTGCTGCGCGTCGGGCGACGTCGGGGCGGTCCGCCACCTCGTCAGCGCGAACAACCAGCGGCTGTTCCGCGCCGCGTGGAGCATCCTCAGGAACCGGCAGGAGGCGGAGGACGTGCTTCAGTCGTGCCTATGCCAAGGCGTTCGTCGCGATCGGCTCGTTCGAAGGCCGCTCGTCGCTGATCGACATGGCTGACCCGGATCGCGATCAACGAGGCACTGGCGCACGGCGCAGTCCAGGAGCGGCGGCGCAGGCATCTGGAAGCGGAGGGCGTACAGGTGCTCGAAAATTATCGTGAGCAGCTCGCCAAAGGCTCGCCCGCGCCAAGCCCCGAAGCCGAAGCGGCGCGCGAGCAGCTGCGCTCGATCCTCGAGCGCGCGATCGGCGAGCATTGCCGGAGAATTTCCGGACTGTGTTCGTGCTTCACGAGATCGAGGGCGTGTCGGTCGAGGATGCGGCGCAGGCGCTCGAAATTCCGACTGGCACAGTCAAGACACGGCTGATGCGCGCGCGGCGCAAGCTCCAGCAGGCGCTGGCGCCCGAAGTTCGTAACGCGCTGACGGAACGTTTCCTTTCGCCGGCGTCGATTGCGCACGGCTGACCGAACGCGTTGATCGCCGATATCCTCGACCAGCACCCCGCCTGCTGCGAGACCAGGGAGAAGCGCGTCAGCCGCCGGGATCTGGATCGACCTCGTCGAGCCGGAGCCTGACGGACTTCGCCGATTTGCAGCGCCGTTCACTGGCACTCGGGTGGTCAGACAGCGGGGTCGGCAGAGTTGGACCCTCGCGCCACGCTCGTCGATATCGGTAACGGTGCCGTCAAAGATCTCCCCAGGCAGCCCGAAAGCACCACCGCCTCGGCGAGCTCGAGAACAGCGGCGTCGACCTGCCCAGCTCTGGCGTCCGCCGTTCATGACGTCGGGCAAGCGTTCGAAAGGCGCTGGCAGCTCTTGCCGGGCACCTTCGGCCATTCGCGAGCGCGAGCGCAGCTTCCAGACGAAGCGGTCGGCGAGGCGGCGAAGCGGCGCCGTGGCGTGGGCGTAGGTCGCCCGCATCGCGGAGTGCCACGGGCCGCTCGCCCTGCCGGAACGGCGCGTAGCTCGCATGCGCGCCGGCGCGGCGGATCGCCAGCATGAATGCGGCTCGCTTGCGGATCATTGGGATCGAGCTCCGCTGGCGGTCTTCGAGGCTCATTGGCTTGGGCCATTCGACGCCGAGCGCCTCGAGCGCTGTGCCGAAGCCGTCGGATCGCCCAATCGTCGGGCTCGGCCATGACCCGGAAGAGGCCCGTCCCGTGGCGATAAAGAGGTCCGCGATCGCGAGATTGGCGGCGAGCGACAAAGCGCGCATTGCCTGCTCGGCCGCGCTCACCGGACGGAATTGAAGCTCGAAGCTGCCGTCGCTCGCTCTGATGACTTCCTGCTGCGGCGGATCGACGCGCGAGGCGCCCGTGCGTCTTCGGCCGCGTCGATCCGGCGGGACAGCTCGTTGAAACCGGCAGGCAGATCTTCCGGGACGTACCGTCGCATAGCCAAGCTTGGCGCGGCTCCGGATTATCGCGCGCTCGGCGCCGTCGAGACTGCGCCCGCCATCGCTCGAAACCGGACGGTGAAGATGATGGCGGGCCTGGTCGCCGTCGGGCAGCAGGCTGGCAGCGCCTTCGCTCAGCACCGGACGGATAGAGGCTGACCTTCTCGTCGGGCATGTAGATCGTCTCGCCACGCTGCCATGCCTCGACATCGATCGGGTCGCCGTCGGTCGACGAACCAGGCGACGTCGGCGATCGCGTAGCGAAGGATGAGATCGCTTCCGGATTGCTCGATCGCGAACGCCTGGTCGAGATCGGTCGAGCTGGCCGGGTCAAGCGTGACGAACGGGATGTCCGTGCGGTCGACATGGTCGGCCAGCGGCTTGCTTCGCGGCAGCAGCGGCGGCTGCCTCAACCTCAGCGGGAAAGCCGCCGGGCAATTGGAACTGGGTCCGGATTGCCACAAGGCCCTGCCCGAGCGCTTCAGCGCGATCGTAGATGGTCTTCAAGACTTGACCATCGTCACCTGCGCGACGTCGATCGCGCCGCCCCTGAACCCGCCCTCGCAATACATCAGATAATAACGCCAGAGATCGTGGAACGGCTCCGCAAAACCTTGTAGCGCGCCACGCGCGACGGCCTCGTTGTAGCGATCGCGCCAGCGTTTCAGAGTCTCGGCATAGTCGAGGCGGAAGCCTTCATGGTCCTGCCATGAAAGGCCGCGCTCGCTCGCAGTGCTTCGAACTGGGGCTCGTCGAGCAGGCAGCCGCCGGGGAAGATGTAGGTCTGGATGAAGTCGGCGTTGCGCGCGTAGCGGTCGAACAGCTCGTGCCGCATGCTGATGAACTGAAGCGCCGCGCGGCCGCCGGGCTTGAGGTTGCGCGCGATGCTGTCGAGATAGGCGCCCCACCAGCGCTGCCCGACCGCTTCGACCATCTCGACCGAGGCAACGGCGTCAAACTGCTCGGCAGTCTCGCGATAGTCCTGAAGGCGGATTTCGATCGCGGCCGCCAGGCCGCTTCTCGGCGATCTTGCGCTCCGCCCATGCCTTCTGCTCGGTCGACAGGGTGAGCCCGACGACATGCGCGCCGCGCTTCGCCGCCTCGATCGCCAGCGTGCCCCAGCCGCAGCCGATCTCGAGCAGGCGCTGGCCGGGCTTGAGATCGAGGCGATCCAGCAAGACGTGGATCTTGCGGAGCTGCGCGTGTTCGAGGCTGTCGCGCTCGACTGGCGAACCGCGCGCTCGAATAGGTCATCGTCGGGTCGAGCCAGGCGGAATAGAAGTCGTTGCCGAGGTCGTAATGTGCGGCGATGTTCTTCCGCGCTTTGCGCGGCGCATTGTCGCGTAGGCGATGCGCGAGCGCGTTCACCCAGCGGAACGGGCCTTTGGCGCGGCCGAATCGCCGAGCGGCCGCGCATTCACCGAGAACAACTCGAATATTTGGACCGGATCGGGGCTCGACCATTCGCCGAGGGTCCAGGCCTTGTACCAGCCGACCGAGCCAGAAGTCGCGAGGCGGACAAGCGCCATCCAGCTGCTGATCTGGACGACCGCGCGGGCGCCCTTCGAATGAAAACCGAGCTGGCGTTTGGAGCCGTCGGGAAGCGTCGCATCGATGCCGCCGACGGAAGGCGCTTGTCGATCTCGTCGAGCACTTTCGAAAAGCCGGGAGACGCAACGCGCGCAAGAGTGCCCCCGCCGGTGGCAAAGCCCGGTCCGCGCGCACCAGATGTTCTCCGCGCGTGCTCATGCCGGCGCAGTTATGAATTCATTTACCGATTGTCGAGCGGGATCGAGAAAAGGGCTTCGGAGAACCGGCGATTCCGCATCGGCACTGCGAACGCGCACGGAGTGGCCATAGAAGCGCTGATCGGTCAGATAGGATGCGACCATTCGAGCCTGACGACGATCGGCATGCGCGACCAGACTAGGAAAGAGCGCACATAGCGCTCGCTGCGCTCGGCGCGCGCAGGCTGCGGATCGTCGAGGCCAAGGGCTGCACTGCCGGATCGAGGCTCAGGCTGCCCTGCAGGCGTCGAAGCTGCCGCTGCCGAAGCGGTCGGCGCTTCGCCACACGATCGTGCGTTCCCAGAAAGCGAGCGGCGGCGGGCCGGCGACGATCAGCGCTGGCTCGATCCCGCGCCGGCTCAGCCGGCTGGCGCGGCTGCTCGACCCAGGCGCTCTCGGCGAGATTGAGGCCGATATAGGCGAGCATGATCAAGCCCGCGATCTGGGCCGGGCGCCCAGGATTCGGCCTGTTCCGCCGCCAACGCCACGTGGACAGTCCGATCCCGATGATCATCAGCACCCAATAGACCCAGTCGACGATGAAGATCGCGTTGCCCGAATACCAATTCCAGCTCGACGGCGCGAAGATCGCGATGGCATAGGTGGTCAGCCAATCGAGGAACGGATGAGTGAGCACTGCAAGGAAGGCGACCAGATGAACAGCGGCCCGGCACGGAACGGCAGCGTGTCCGGTCGGCGCGGCTTTAGCCGATCGATGAGCCAGAGGATCGCGACGATCGCGGCGGCGAGGAGCGGCCAGGCGAAGATGCGCGTGAAGCGGCCCGCGGTGGAACTCGATGCCGTCGACCGGGAAGCGCGACGGGGGCGAACACGTCGATGTCCGGCGCGTTGGCTCCGAGGAGGCAGGCGGCAAAGGCGAAACGCGAGCGCGCGCTTGAGGCCCATCTCGGCCGAGCAAGCCACCGACAAGGTGTGGGTGATGTTGTCCAATCAGGCCGCGGGGATCAAATCTGGTGCGGTTCCTTTTCGACCATCCAGGTCTGGCCCTTGGCGACGAGGGCCTGGAGGTCGGGAGTCTTGCCGGATGCGGCGGCCTTGTTCTGCTCGATCACAGCGCTTTCGTAGGTGGGCGCGGGTTCTCGTAGATGACTCCGAGCGCGATCGGGAAACCTTCCGCCGGCATCAGGATCAGCATCGCGGCGAGCCGCGGTTGGTCGGATCGTGGATGAGGACCGTTGGGATCACCGCCCTCGACCACTTTTAGCGTCAGCCGCTCGGTGTCGAGCGCGAGGCCCTTGGTGCCGCCGGCGAAGAGCATCTTCTCCCCGGCCTTGAGCCAGAGCTGCTTCTGATCCGCCGCGCCCTTCTCGGTGAAGGAGGCGAAGACGTCGTCGTTGTAGACGATGCAGTTCTGGAAGATTTCGACGAAGCTTGCGCCGCGGTGAGCGTGGGCAGCCTTCAGGACGTCGGGCAGATTCTTGTGGACGTCGATTCCACGCGCGATGAATCGCGCTCCGGAGCCGAGCGCGAACGCGCAGGGCGTGACCGGTCGGTCGACCGAGCCGAACGGCGTCGAGGGGCTGCGCGTGCCGACTCGGCTGGTCGGCGAATATTGGCCCTTGGTGAGGCCGTAGATCTCATTGTTGAACAGAAGGATTTGGCAGTCGAGGTTGCGGCGGAGCACGTGCATCGTGTGGTTGCCGCCGATCGAGAGCGCATCGCCGTCGCCGGTGATGATCCACACGTCGAGCTCAGGGTTGGCGAGCTTTGCGCCGGTGGCAACCGCCGCAGCGCGGCCGTGGATCGTGTGGAACCCGTAGCTTGCCATGTAGTAGGGAAAGCGGCTCGAGCAGCCGATGCCGCTGATGAAGACCGTCTTCTCACGCGCAACGCCGAGGTCCGGCATCGTCCGCTGCACGGCTTTCAACACCGCATAGTCGCCGCAGCCGGGACACCAGCGAACCTCCTGGTCGCTCGCCCAGTCCTTGGCGGTGGTAATCGTGGTCATGTCGTTCATAAGTGGGGCCTCAGGTAGACGACGAGCAGGACAATGATCACAAGCATGATCATCATTGCTCCGACGTTCATCGGTTTCATCGGACGCGCCCTTAGCTTCGCTATTTTCTCAAAGAACGCGACCATATTTGTGAAGTTAGGCAAGCGCGGCATCGATCGCTGCCTCGATCTCGGCGATGCGGAAGGGGTGCCCAGAGACCTTCGTCAGCGACTTTGCGTCGACCAAGAACTGGTCGCGGAGCACCGTCTTGAACTGGCCCATGTTCATCTCGGGCACGAGGATAAGTTTGAAGCCCTTCAACAGGGCAGACATATTCTTCGGCATCGGCCAGATATGGCGGACGTGGACGTGCGCGACGTTCTGCCCATTCGCAATCGCCCGTCGCACGGCCTGATGGATCGGGCCGAAGGTCGAGCCCCAGCCGACAACCGCGAGCTCGGCCCCTTCGCGTCCTAGGCAGACTTCCTGATCGGGGATTGAGTTGGCGATGCCGAGCACCTTGCCGACGCGAGTGTTGGTCATCTCCTGATGGACTTCAGGGCGATAGTCGATGTTACCGGTGCCGGGCGCCTTCTCGATGCCGCCGATGCGATGCTCGAGGCCGGGCGTGCCGGGCTTGATCCACGGACGCGCGAGGTCCTCGTTGCGAGCGTAAGGCATGACCGCTTCGCCTTCCGCAGGCGGCGTTTCAAAGAAGCTGACTGGGAACGGCTGGTAATTGCTCATGTCCGGCACGCGCCAAGGCTCGGCGGCATTGGCGATGTAGCCGTCAGTGAGCAGCATGACTGGAGTCATGTAGCGCGTGGCTATGCGGCAAGCCTCAATCGCGCAATCGAAGGCATCGGCGGGCGAGCGCGCGGCGATCACCGGGACCGGCGAATCGGCGTTGCGGCCGTATACCGCCTGGTAGAGGTCCGATTGCTCGGTCTTCGTTGGAAGGCCGGTCGAAGGCCCGCCGCGCTGCGAGTTGACGACGACCAGCGGTAGCTCGGTCATGACCGCAAGGCCGATCGCCTCCATCTTGAGCGCAATTCCCGGGCCCGACGACGAGGTGATGCCCAGCTGTCCAGCATAGCTTGCGCCTAGCGCCGCGCAGGCGGCAGCAATCTCGTCCTCCGCCTGGAAGGTCGTGATCCCAAACTCCTTGAGCCGCGCCAGGTGGTGCAGCAACGGGCTCGCGGGCGTGATTGGGTAGGAGCCGAAGAACATGTTGACGCCGGCTAGCTGGCAACCTGCGACGAGTCCGAGCGCCAGCAATTCCGCGCCGGTAACGGTACGGTAGAGCCCCGGCTCCGCTGGCGCAGGTGCCAGATAGTGCTGCTTGAACGGCGCGCCCATTTCCGCGGTCTCGCCATAAGCGTGACCGGCGTTCAGCGCCGCGATGTTCGCTTCGGCAAGCTCTGGCGCCTTGGCGAACTTGGTCTTGAGCCAGTCGACGATCGGCTGGCGGTCGCGGTCGAACATCCAGAGCGCGAGGCCGAGCGTCCACATGTTCTTGCAACGGAGCGCTTCCTTGTTGCCGAGTCCGTATGGCTTCACGGCGTCGAGGGTCAGCTGCGAGATGTTGAAATGGACAACCTGCCAGCGGCTGAGGCTGCCGTCCTCGAGCGGGCTCTGCTCATATCCTGCCTTGGCGAGGTTGCGTGCCGTGAACTCGCCTTCGTCGACGATGAGCAGCCCGCCCTCGCGCACATCCCTGGCATTTGTCTTCAGCGCGGCCGGGTTCATGGCGATGAGCACGTCCGGCTGGTCGCCGGCGGTGTCGATCGCGCAGGAGCCGAAATTGATCTGGAATGCCGAGACTCCGAACGTGGTGCCTTGCGGCGCGCGGATTTCGGCGGGGAAATCCGGGAACGTGGCGAGGTCGTTGCCGGCAAGCGCGGTCGACAGCGTGAACTGGCCGCCGGTCAGCTGCATGCCGTCGCCGCTATCGCCGGCGAAGCGCACGACGACCGCTTCCTGCGGCGGTCGGGCGGCGGCTTCTTTTTCGGTGAGAAGATGGGTGGCAGTTGCCACGGATGAGTCCTTCACAGACGCGAGTTCTTGGATCGCGCCTGTTTAAGCCCCTAGGATCGCTTTCGCTACCTTTCTGTCATTTGGGACGAATGCACTGCCAACGGTTGCTGCCATTGTCGACAACGGCCGTAGATGCGATGGTTCCAGCTGGGGCGCGCAAATGCCAAAGCCAGCGGTCTGGACCTGCCCGACTTGCTCTATGCGGCGCCGAATGCGGTTCTGCCCGCAATGTGGTGAAGAGCAGCTCCGCGCTGACGACCTCAGCATGCGATATCTGGCGGCACAATTCGTCAAGCACGCTAGCAGCCTTGACGGCAAGTTGATGAGAAGCTGGCGGAGCCTGCTCACCATGCCCGGTCAGTTGACGGCCGCCTTCATCAGCGGCGAGAGACGACGATACATCACGCCGCTCGCTTTATTCTTCATCGGGAACGCGGCTTTCGTCGGCATCCAGTCGCTGACCGGCACGAACGTGCTGTCCTCGCCGCTCGATTCCCATCTTCACTCGCAAGACTGGAGTGCCCTGGCGCAGGAGCTTGTCCGGAACCGTCTGGCGCACCGCCATCTGACGCTCGATGCCTACGCTCCTGTCTTCGATCAGTCCGCGCTCTTCAACGCCAAGGCGTTGATCATCTTTATGGCGCTGTTGTTCGTGCCGTTGCCGGCGATCGTGTTCCGCGGAAGCAATCGTCCGGCGGGTGCTCATATCGTGTTCGCGCTGCACCTTTACGCGTTTGTCCTGATCCTGCTCAGCGCTTCGGTGATTCTCGCCTGGCTCGACAAAGTTCTGGGTGGTCAAGGCCTGAGTTCGGGGCTCGTCGACAAGACGCTGTCGGTGTTCAACCTGCTGGTCTGCGGCAGTTATCTCTACCTCTCGATTGGCAAGGTCTATCGCACGTCCGGCTGGCCGAGGCTGGCCTCCGCCGTGTTCTTGACCATTTCCATCGCTTTCCTGTTCGTCGGTTACCGGTTCGCGATCTTCTTGATGACGTTCGCGACGACCTGAGAGGAGAACAGTTTCGCGCGCTCGACCGTAGTTTCGACAAGCACTCCTGAACTGGCGGAGGATGCCGCGCTCGGCTACGCGGCGGACATGACCAAGGACCGCTACCGCCGCGGCGTCGGCGTGATGCTGCTCAATCGCGAAGGCAAAGTATTCGTCGGAGCGCGGATCGATAATACCGACGAGGCATGGCAGATGCCGCAGGGCGGGATCGATGACGACGAAAAGCCGTGGACGACCGCTCTTCGCGAACTTGAGGAGGAGACGGGAATTTCGCCGGACTTCGTCGAGCGCATCTCGAAGTGCCGCGGGCGTATGAAATACGAGTTGCCTCAGGAGTTGCGCGGCAAGCTGTGGGGCGGCAAATATGTCGGCCAGGACCAGGACTGGTTCCTCGCGCGGTTCCTCGGCCAGGACGGCGACATCGACATCGCGACGAAGCACCCGGAATTCCGCGAGTGGAGGTGGATCGAGCCCGAGCAGTTGCCGGACCTGATCGTCCCCTTCAAGCGCGACCTCTACCGGCGCCTATTGCGCGAGTTCGCGGATCATCTTTGAGTCGCGGTGAAATAGCCGATCCCGCCGCCGACCAGGGCCCCTACGATGGGGCCTACGAACGGAAGCGGAATTGCGATCACCGCGCCTATCAGGGCTGCTAGGGCCGTTCGCTTCGCTATGGGGTTCTCGAGCATGTGCTGACTCCTTCATTGTGTATTGTATAAATAATACACTTGGAGTTCAAGTTAGTTTACTTGCAGGTTAACGCGGTTCAGAGCAAAAGTGCCAACGTTCGGGGGGCGATGCTTGGCGCGGATTTTCCTCAGTTATGCACGGGATGACGCCGAGGCGGCGAAACAGCTCGCCGGCTGCATCTCCGCCGCCGGTCATGACGTCTGGTGGGATCGGCACCTGCACGGTGGCTCGCGGTTCGCGGCGGAGATCGACAAGGCGCTGAAAGATGCGGAGGCCGTCGTCGTCCTATGGTCTCCCAATTCGATCGAATCCGCATGGGTCCAGGACGAAGCCGCCGAGGGCCGCGATTCAGCGCGGCTGGTGCCGGTGTCCCTCTCATCCGCAAAACCGCCGCTTGGCTTCCGCCAGTTCCAGACGATCGAGCTGGGATCGTGGGATGGCCGCTGCGCTCCCGACGCGCTTGAGGATTTGCTCGACGCGATCGGGCGAACGTGCGGGATCGAGGCGCGACCTGGCGAGGCCGACGCTTCGGAAAAGGGATCGACGGCCAAGAAGAGGCCTTCGGTCTGCGTCCTCCCCTTCATCAACATGAGCGGCGAGCCCGAACAGGAATATTTCAGCGACGGGATCACCGAGGACATCATCACCGACTTGTCGAAGGTTTCTGCCTTGTCGGTGGTCGCTCGGAACACCGCGTTCACGTTCAAGGGCCAGACGGTCGATGTGAAGGAAGTCGCGAAAACTTTGGGCGTCACGTACGTGCTGGAAGGCAGCGTACGCAAAGCCGGGAACCGCGTGCGGATCACGGCGCAGATGATCGATGGCGCGGAAGGCGATCATGTCTGGGCCGATCGCTACGACCGGGACCTCGAAGATATTTTCGCGATCCAGGATGAGATTTCGAAGGCGATTGTCGACGCACTCAAGGTCAAGCTGCTCCCCGAAGAGAAAAAGGCAATTGAAGCCCGAGGGACATCAAACGTCGACGCCTACAACGTCTACCTGATGGCCAGGCAGCAGTGGATCAGCGGCAGCTTTGGTGACCCGAGACGCGACGAAGGAATCGTTCGGCTCTGCCAGCAGGCTACGCTCTTGGACCCTGATTATGCGCAGGCATGGGCACTGATGGCGCTCGCGCAGGCGGAGCTGCGCTTTTGGCACGCGCGCGACGAAGACCCGCTTCCGGCGGCGGAGCGCGCGCTTTCGCTCGACCCGAAGTTAGCCGAAGCCCATTGCGTTAAAGCGCGCTATCTTGAGGACGAGGGCCGCGCCGAGGAAGCAGAACAACAGATCAAGACGGCGCTAAAGCTGAACCCCGATTCCTGGGAAGCGAACCGCGAGGCGGCACGCATGCTGTTCAGGCACGGTCACGTCCGCGAAGCGATCCCGTTCTTCGAAAAGGCCGGTTCGCTCGTGGACAGCGACTGGCACAATCCAATGATGGTTGTCGGGTGCTATCGGAGCATCGGCGAAAGAGAGACGGCTCTCGACCGTGCAAAAGTTGCCCTCGAGCGCACCGAACGTGCGATCAGCAGGGACCCGACGAACAGCCATGCGCTTGCGGCCGGAGCGAACGCACTTGGCCTGCTGGGAGACAAGCAACGGGCAAGGGAATGGATGCAGCGAGCGCTGGCGTTTGATCCGAGCAACCTGTCGATGCGCTACAATCTCGCTTGTGCGCTGGTGCAGGACCTGGACGACCACGAAGCTGCACTGGAGATGCTCGGCCCGTATTTCGAACGCGTAACAAGCAGCACCTTCATTCGACATCTGGAGGCGGATCCCGACTTGGACCCAATCCGCGACAATCTCCAATTTAAGGAAATGCTTGCCACCACGAAGCAGCGGCTCGGAATGGCTGCAACGATGACCAATGCCTGACACGCGTGACGTATTCATTTCCTATGCGCGCTCTAGTGAGGAGCAGGCGCATCGCATCGCGCAGTCCTTGCGGCAGGAAGGATTCAGCGTCTGGCGCGACGATGAGCTGCCGGCCCACCGCTCCTATGCGGACGTGATCGAGGAGCGGCTGAAGTCGGCCAAAGCGGTGGTGGTGCTGTGGAGCGCCGAGTCTGCGAAATCGCATTGGGTCCGGGCCGAGGCGAACACCGCACTGGAAGGCGGCACGCTCGTCCAGGCGATGCTCGACGGCACCATCCCGCCGATGCCGTTCAATCAGATCCAGTGCGCCGACCTCAAGAGCTGGAACGGGGATACGGATTCATCGGGATGGCAAAAGCTGCAGAGCAGCGTCGCCGCACTGATCAGGACAGATGATGAAGCCGAGACGGCGGCGTCCACGATGTCGCCTGCGGCGGCGGAGCAACTGTCTATCTGCGTCCTTCCGTTCGCGAACATGAGCGGCGAGGCAGAACAGGAATATTTCAGCGACGGCATCAGCGAGGACATCATCACGGACCTGTCGAACGTGTCCGCGCTCTCCGTCGTCGCGCGCAATACGTCATTCACGTTCAAGGGCGAGTCTCTCGACGTGAAGGAAGTCGCGCAGAAGCTCAGTGTCACGCACGTGCTCGAAGGCAGCGTACGCAAGGCGGGAAACCGCGTGCGGATCACCGCGCAGCTGATTGACGGCGCGAAGGGCGATCACGTGTGGGCGGCGCGCTTCGATCGAGACCTCACGGATATTTTCGAGATTCAGGACGAGATCTCCAAAGCGATCGTCGATGCGCTGAAGGTCAAGCTATTACCCGCGGAGAAGAAGGCGATCGAGAGCCGCGGAACATCGAGCGTCGAGGCATACAACCTCTACCTGATGGCGCGGCAGCAGTGGATCTCCGGCACGGTCGGGAATCCCCGGCGCGAGGAAGCTATCATTCGGCTTTGCCACCAGTCGACATTGCTCGACCCCGATTATGCGCAGGCCTGGGCACTGATGGCGTTGGCACAGCTCGAGCTGCAATTCGTCCATGGCCGGGATGAAAATGCACTTCGCGCCGCTGAGCGGGCGTTGGAGATCAATCCCGACCTGCCGGAGGCGCATGCAATCAAGGCTCGGTTCCTCGAGGAAGAAGGGAAGAAGGAAGAAGCGGAAAAGCAAATTCGCACAGCCCTGAAACTCGACCCCAACTCCTGGGAGGTGAATCGCGAGGTTGCGCGAATGCTGTTTCGCAATGGACGCATTCTGGACTCTATTCCATTCTTCGAGAAAGCGGGTTCCTTGATGGAAACCGACTGGCACAACCCGTTGATGCTCACGACCTGTTACGAGGCGACCGGCGACACCGAGGCCCTTCGTCGAGTAGCGAAGTTGACATTTGAACGTGCCGAACGGGCGGTAACGAGCGATCCGACGAACGGGACGGCGCTCGCTGGGGGCGCTTATTCGCTCGCCGCATTCGGCGAGCGCGAGAGGGCTCGCGACTGGACGCGCCGTGCGCTGCTTCTCGATCCTGACAATCTCAACATGCGCTACAATCTCGCTTGCACGCTCATCCGGCAGCTTGGCGATGCCGACGAAGCAATCGAGACGCTCCGGCCTTTTTTCGACCGGATCAACAGCACGACCCTGCTTCGCCACATGGGGGTCGATCCAGATCTCCACCCACTGCGCGAAGATCCGCGGTTCAAGGAGATGTTTGGGGCGGCCAAGAAACGTCTCGGGATGACCGAGGCCGAGGCCGATGCCTGACACCCGCGACGTCTTCATCTCCTACGCTCGGCCGAGCGAGGAGGAGGCGCATCGCATTTCCCAATTGCTGCGCGACGCCGGGTTCAGCGTGTGGCGCGACGACGAGCTGCCTGCCCATCGCGCCTATTCGGACGTTATCGAGGAGCGACTGAAGTCAGCAAAGGCAGTCGTCGTACTGTGGTCGGCAGAGTCCGGAAAATCGCATTGGGTGCGGGCGGAAGCAGATAGCGCGCGCGAAGCAGGAACGCTGGTGCAGGCTACGCTCGACGGCGTGCTGCCGCCGATGCCGTTCAATCAGATCCAGTGCGCCGATCTCAAAGGCTGGGGCGGAGACACGAAGTCGCCCTCGTGGCGTAAGCTCGAAGACAGCGTCGCAGCCCTCGTTCGAGGCGCGGCTGATGACCGCACAAGCGGCGAGCCCGCCCCCACGACGACCAAGGTTCGCGCTTCCATTTGCGTCCTTCCGTTCGTCAACATGAGCGGCGAGCCGGAGCAGGAATATTTCAGCGACGGGATCAGCGAGGACATCACGACTGATCTGTCCAAGATCTCCGCGCTTGAAGTCGTAGCCCGCAACACCGCCTTTGGCTTCAAGGGGCAGAATCCGGACGTTCAGGAGGTCGCGAAACAGCTCAGCGTCAGCCATGTCCTGGAAGGAAGCGTGCGCAAGGCGGGCGGCCGGGTGCGCATCAACGCCCAGCTGATCGACGGAAGCACCGGCAAGCACCTTTGGGCGGACCGCTTCGACCGAGACCTCACCGACATCTTTGAAATCCAGGACGAGATATCTGAAGCGATCGTGGATGCGCTCAAGGTCAGGTTGCTGCCCAAGGAAAAGACCGCGATCGAGACCCGCGGCACGTCGAGCGTCGAGGCTTACAACACGTTCCTGATGGCACGTCAGCAGCTGATCAGCGGAGACTTCGGCGACCCGAGGCTTGCCGAGACCGCCGTGCGCCTGTGCAGGCAGGCAACGGCACTCGATCCCAACTATGCCGACGCCTGGGCTCTGATGTCGCTCGCGCAGCTGAGGCTGAGGCTCTGGCATACGAAGGACGATGACCCGCTTCCGGCAGCCGAACAGGCGCTCGAGATCAATCCGAATCTTGCGATTCCCTATTGCGTCAAGGCGAATTACCTCGAGGGCGAAGGCCGCAAGGAGGAGGCAGCGGAATTCATCAGCAAGGCGCTGGAGCTCGATCCGAGTTCATGGGAGGTGAACCACGAGGCATCACGGCTGCTGTTTCGGGATGGCAAACCCGCCGAGTCCATTCCGTACTTCGAAAAAGCGGCGTCGCTGATGGATCACGACTGGCGAAGCCCGATGATGCTGATGACCTGTTTCCAGGCGATTGGTGACAACGATCGCCTTCACAAGGCTGCCAAGATGACCTTGGAGCGAACCGAAAGGGTCATCGCGCGCGATCCGACCAACTCCTCTGCAATGGCTGCCGGTGCGGGCGCCCTCGTGAGGCTTGGCGACGCGGATCGTGCCAGGGAGTGGATCCGTCGTGCGCTGCTGCTCGATCCCGACAATCTCAACATGCGGTACAATGTCGCCTGTTCGATGGTTGCTGAGTTCGGCGACAAGGAAGAGGCAATAAAGGCGATCGCCCCGTTCTTCGAACGGATAAACAGCGCGATCTGGATGCGGCATGTCGATGCAGATCCGGACCTCGATCCCATTCGCGAGGACCCGCGTTTCATCTCGATGCTGACCGCGGCCAAGGAACGCCAGCGGATGGCGGTTCCCGCCGAATAACCGCGCAGGGCGCATTCATTTGCGTTAAGCTGCTGCCTTGGGTCAGGATGGCGGCCGCGAATGGGCGCTTAAGCCGGGGGGCGGCAGTGGGACTGAGGACCAAATTCAATCTTTTGATGCTTGTCGTCGCGCTGGTCGGCGCGGGGCTGTTCGTCTTGGCGGCCGAGCCGCTGGTCAATTCCGTGGCGCGCGAGGAAGTGCTGCAAAGCTCGCGCATTATGATGGAGAGCGCAGCGGGGGCACGCAAATATACGTCTGAGCAGATCGCGCCGATCCTAAAGCCAGCGATCGGTCAGCATTTCTATCCGCAGTCGGTCTCCGCCTATGCGGCGAAGCGGAACTTCGACGTGATCCACGCTAAGTACCCGGATTATATGTACCGCGAAGCCGCGCTTAATCCGACCAATCCGCAGGACCGAGCGACTGACTGGGAGGCGGACATCATTAACGACTTCCGATCGCACCCGGACAAGGAAGGAGGTGTCGCTCATCCGATCGACGGCGACCGGTACGATGCTTGAGCTCGCACGGCCGCTGGTGAACAAGCCGGCCTGCATGGAATGCCACAACACCGCGGCAACGGCGCCCGCCTCGATGATTGCGCTTTACGGCGACCAGAATGGGTTCGGATGGAAGCCGGGCGAGATCATTGGCGCGCAGATCGTGTCGGTGCCGATGGCGGCCTCTGCCGTGCGCGCGAGCCATATCCGAACCCTGTTCCTGATCCCGTTCCTCGCTTTCCTGGCGCTGCTCTTCATCTCGGTGAACATTCTTCTGAGCTTTGTGGTGGTTCGCCCGATCGAACGTATCGCGAAGACAGCCGAAGCGATCAGCCTGGGCGAGATCAACACGCCTGAATATCATTATGGCGGTTCGGATCAGATTGGCCGCCTCTCCGCCTCCTTCAACCGAATGCACCGCAGCCTCGTCGAGGCCTTCAGGATGCTCGGCGAGGAATGACGCGGTGACGACTGAACCCGCCGACGGCAGCTACTTCCTGAGCTACTCGCGAACGGACGAGAAGTTCGCGCTCAGACTTGCCAAGGATTTGCGCACCGCTGGTATCGCGGTGTGGATCGATCAGCTCGACATAAGGCCGAGCGAGCATTGGGACAGGGCAATCGAGCGGGCGGTCAAAGGCTGCCGCGGACTGGTCGTCATCCTTTCGCCGCGCTCGGTCGCGTCGGACAATGTGGCCGACGAGATCAGCTACGCAATCGATAGCGGAAAAAGCGTTCTGCCGGTCAAGATCGAGACCTGCAACTTACCGCTTCGGCTGACCCGCAAGCAGGTCGTCGACGCGACCGGCAGCTACGATCGCGCGCTGCAGCAGTGTCTGGATGCGTTGATGGGCGGGGACGGGGCGGCAGACGTCCTGGCCCCTGCCCCACCGGCCCGCACACCGCTCGATCCCGAGGCGCTTCAAACCATCAAGCAGCAGCTCGCTCCGATCGTTGGCCCCATTGCCGCTCGGCTCGTCGACAAAGAGGCGGTTCGCGCAGGGTCCATTCCGGAACTTTACGACCTGCTTTCCGAGCATATTGATCCAGGCGCGGAGCGCGAGCGGTTCATCGCGCTTGCTCCCAAGGCTGGCGACGCGACGCCTCGACGAACGAGCGAAACCCCTGCGGCGGCGAGGCCACAAGCCGCAATTACCTCGGCCGAGCTGGAATCGCTCGCGCGGCTGATGGCGCGATACGTCGGGCCGATCGCTTCGGTGATGGTGAAGCGGGAGAGTAGAACGGCGGGGTCCATGAAGGCTCTCAGGCACCAGCTTGCCGAAACGATCGCCGACCAAGGCGAGCGGGCAGAGTTCCTCCGGCTATCGGGCGGTTAGCCCCATCTCGACTGTTGTGGCGTTCCGGAAAAGGCACGGCTAGGAGCCGAGCGATGCGGGGATTGTCGTCCAGCGAAAAGGGCGCGGTGGAGCGCGCGTCGGCCGAGCCGATGCTCGACCAGGTGCTTGCGTGGTCGGCCGTCAACAGCGGCTCGCGCAACCTCGGCGGACTCGAGCGAATGGCGGATTTGCTCGCCGACGCGTTCACGGCTCTTCCCGGCGTGCTCAGGCTCGAACAGCCGCAACCGGTCGAAGCGGTCGATGCCAACGGGAAGAAGGTCGCGCTCAAGCATGGGCGCCATCTTCATCTGACCGTAAGGCCGACCGCGCCGGTGCAACTGCTCTTCACCGGTCACATGGATACGGTGTTCGGTCTCGACCACGCCTTCCAGGGGACGCGCTGGCTCGAGGACGGAGTGCTGAACGGTCCCGGGGTCGCCGACATGAAGGGCGGGCTCGCGGTTATCCTCGCGGCGCTCAAGGCGGTGGAGCGTAGCGGCGGCGCGGATCGCCTCGGCTACGAGGTGGTGATCAACAGTGACGAGGAAGTCGGCTCGCTCGGCTCCGCGGCACTGCTTGCGCAGGCTGCGCGAGGCAAGCGCGCGGCGCTTACGTATGAGCCGGCGGCGCTTCCAGACGGCACGCTCGCCGGCGCTCGGCCCGGAAGCGGGAATTTCGCCATCGTCGTTCGTGGCCGATCCGCGCATGCCGGGCGCAACCCCGAAGACGGGCGGAACGCCTTGCTCGCCGCGGCGGATCTTGCGCTGCGGCTGGACCGGCTGAAGCGCGACGGTCTGACGGTGAACCCTTCACGGATCGAAGGCGGAAGTCCGAGCAATGTCGTGCCCGACCTTGCAATCCTTCGCGTGAACCTGCGGCCGCGGACGCCCGAGATCGAAGCCGCTGCGAAACAGGAGATCGACGAAGCAGTCTCTGCAGTGACGGCGGAGCGGGACGTGCAGATCGAGCTCAGCGGCGGGTTCGGCCGCCCGCCGAAGCCGCTGACAACGGAGGCCGAAGATCTGTTCAACCTCGTCAAGCAGGCCGGGGCCGATCTCGGTCAGAACATTGGCTGGCAGCCGTCCGGCGGCGTCTGCGACGGCAACAATATCGCTGCATGCGGCGTGCCCGTCGTCGATACGATGGGCGTGCGGGGCGGCAAGATCCACAGCATGGAGGAGTTTCTGATCACCGACAGCCTCGCCGAGCGCGCCGCCTTGTCAGCGCTGACGATCCTGCGGCTGATGGGTCAGGGCGCATGACCTTCCGAATTCGCGCTGCGCGGGAGAGCGATCTCCGCTCCTTTTACAATCTCGCCAAGCTGACCGGCGGCGGTTTTACCAACCTGCCGGCCGAAAAGGCGACGCTCGAGGCGAAGCTGGCGACCAGCGCGGCGGGCTTTGCGCGCGAAGGCGATACGCCCGGTGACGACCTCTACGTCTTCATGCTCGAGAATATCGACACGAAGCAGATCCGGGGAACCTGTCAGGTCTTCGGAGCAGTCGGGACGCAGCACCCCTTCTACTCCTATCTGATCTCGACCCTGACGCAGAAGAGCGGAGAGCTCGGGAAGACTTTTCGCAACCAGCTTCTCAATCTGACGACCGACCTTGAAGGGTCGAGCGAGGTCGGCGGACTGTTCCTCCATCCCCACGAACGCGCGGGAGGTCTCGGGCTCCTGCTGGCGCGGTCCCGCTACCTGTTCATCAAGATGCACCGGGCGCGGTTCGGGGAAATCGTCCTGGCCGAACTTCGAGGGGTCATGGACGAAGGCGGCCACTCGCCATTCTGGGATGCGATCGGCGGTCGTTTCTTCGACATGACCTTTCCAGAGGCGGACGAATTCAATGCCATCCACGGGACACAGTTCATCGCCGACCTGTTTCCGAAGAGCGCGATCTACATATCGATGCTTCCGGAAAGCGCGCGCGCCGTCATCGGGCAGCCGCACCCAACCGGCAAAGCGGCACTTAAGATGCTAGAGATCGAAGGATTTGTCCTGGGATTCATACGTCGACATATTCGACGGGGGCCCGACGGTGACATCTCGAACCGACAACATACGGACGATCCGAGAAGCGCAGACGCTGCGTGTGCTGGACCGCGAACCGGCGGATGGCCGGCCAATGCTGGTCGCGCACGGGTGCCTGGAGGATTTCGTCGCCTGCTACGCCAAAGTGGAGGTCGACGGCGACGGCGCAGCTGTAGACTTTGACGCGCGCAAGCTGCTCGGCGTCGACACAGGCGAGCAGATTGTTGCGGTAGCGCGCTAATGTCGCTCACCGAAATCAACTTCGACGGAATCATCGGCCCCAGCCACAATTATGCGGGGCTGAGCTTCGGCAACGTCGCGTCGATGGGCCATGCCGGGCAGGTATCCGAGCCGCGCGCCGCCGCGCTTCAGGGCGTCGAGAAGATGCGCGCCAACCTCGCGCTCGGCCTCGTCCAGGGCGTTTTCCTGCCGCACCCGCGGCCGCATCGAGCCTGGATCGCTGAACTCGGCGCGGACATCGAGAACGGCGACGCGGTGCTCGCCGCCAATGCGATGTCCGCTTCGGCGATGTGGGCCGCGAATGCCGCGACCGTCTCCCCTGCGCCCGACACGACCGATGGGAAGTGTCACCTCACGGTCGCCAATCTGCGCACCATGCCGCACCGGAGCCACGAATGGCCCGCGACGCTTGCGCAGCTGCAGGTCGCCTTCGCCGGCGACGCCTTTGCAGTGCATCAGCCGGTTCCTCCGGCGTTCGGCGATGAGGGCGCCGCGAACCACATGCGCGTGACTCAGGGTCATGGCGAGCCGGGCCTCGAGATCTTCGTCTATGGCGTGACTGGCGGCCTTTTCCCTGCCCGCCAGCATGTCGAAGCCTCGAGAGCGATCGCGCGCCTTCACAGGCTGGATCCGGATCGCACGATCTTTGTCCAGCAGTCCGAGGAAGCCATCGCTGGTGGAGCTTTCCACAATGACGTTGTCGCGGTTGCCAACGAGGAGGTTCTCTTCGCGCACGAGCAAGCCTTCGCGGACAAGCACCTCCTGCTGGACTCTGTCGGCGGCTGGTTCCCGGTTTCGAATATGTAGAAGTCGCCGCTGCTGACGTGCCACTCGAGGATGCGGTCAGGTCTTATCTCTTCAACGCCCAGCTGGTCACGCCGCCCGATGGGCAAATGACCCTCGTCGTCCCGAGGGAAGCACGCGAGACGCCAACTGTCTGGCGCTGGATCGAAGGCCAGGTCGCGGGCAACGGCCCGATCCAGCGCGTCGAAGTGGTCGACGTCCGCCAATCGATGGCGAACGGCGGAGGCCCGGCATGCCTGCGGCTTCGGGTCGTCGCCGATCCGGCATCGGTAGACCGGCGCTTCCTGGTCGACGAAGCCAAGCTCGACCGCATCGCCGACGTCATCGCGCGATTCTGGCCGGCGGAGATCTCGCACGACGAGCTGCAGCGGCCCACGCTGGTCGCCGAGGTCGAAGGCGCGCGGGCGGCGCTTCTCGATGCCCTGGACCTCACGCAGCTAGCCTGACCGCGAAAATTCCCGAAACGGCACAAATGCCGTTTCTTACCGCAATTTTAACCTTGTCCCTTAGGACTTGAATGGCTCAAAACCGCGCTTGAGGTGTTCAAGCGTTAAGATGGCGACCCTGAAGAAAATCGGCCGACTGTTCACGATCAAGACGCGCTTCGAGGCGTGGCTGGTGATCTACGCGATCGCGCTTGGCGCCGTCGAGCGCGGCCGCCTCTATCTTCACACCTATCCCGGCTGGGGCGGCTGGATGCTCGCTCTTGCGTGCACGGCCGTCGTCTTCATTGCCGGCGCGAAGCTGCTCGATTCCGTCAGGCCGGCAGCGTCGGCGATCGCCACCGGTCCTTATCGCGCGCCTTTGAGGCGCCGAGTTACTTCTGGTCGTAATCGACCCACGCGCCAGCCGACTGGTCACGTTTCAGAGTCACAGATTTCACATCACAGAGATTGATGTCTGCCCAGGTTACCTGACCGGCGCCCGGCACCGTCGCGCGGATGTCGAACGCGCAATCGGGATCGGTGAACTTCATTGGGCCCTTCGCTCCCGCAGCCGGAGCGGTGCCAAGCGGCTTCCAGTCCTGCGTTCCTGCGCGGCGGATCGACAGGTCGGCGAGCTGCGCGCTCGTGCCGTTTACCAGCGTGAAGTCGGAAGCGCCCGCGTAAGCCGTCGAGGCAGACGCGAGCAGGACGACTAAAAGAAGAGGCCTAGTCATGAGCGCCACCATATACTGGCGGCGCTCACAACGAAATCAGAAGATTTTGCCGGGGCTTAGGCTGCGTTGAGCTCGGCGTAGCTGGGGCGGCTTCCGCTCCAGAACACCGGCGTCGCGCGACCCTGGGTTGCTGCTTCCTTCAAGGGAAGCGCCGTGCCGCAAAACGCGCACTCGGCCGACAAGCGGCCGATCAGCCAGTGCGTACGGCCGCAGCCGGGGCAGTGGTTGACCTCACCGTCATGGTAAACGGCGTGATATCCGCGCGCATTGGGATTGAAAGTGTTGCGGCGGGACTCGATCGAACTCAGCATGTTGCTTTCCTTCGAAACCTTTTGCGCTCTCAACGAGCCGCGAGTCGTTAGGTTTCAACGATAGTCTGCTTCCTGCCCCGCCGTGTCCATTGTGATACATGCCCCCTGTACCGACGTGGCACACAAGCTCCGCTATCGGCTTGATTCCTATGGAATCAGCCCCTCCGTCATTTCGCTTTAACTAACTCTTAGTCATTCTGGGTTGATGGTCCCAAGGTTCTCTAGCGGAGGGGGGACCAGTGGAGTCGAACGAGCGTTATTACAGGCGGCGCGCGGTCGAAGAGCGGATGGCCGCACAGCGAGCGATTACCGACACTGCAAAGGCGTGGCACGCCAAGCTAGCAGAGGATTTCGCCCAGCGGGCGATGTCCAGCTCCGTCGCGATCCAGAGCGCAGTCGCCAGTTAATCTTGATTCCATGAATGTTTCATCCGACCACGCGCCGGGTGGACGATTGGGAACAGCATTTCATCGAGAAGAGCAGTCGTCGCTTCGAGAAGGAGCGCCATGAACGTCGCCGCGACCGGACCAGGGTCACGGTGGCCGTCGTCTTACTCGTGATCATCTTTATCGGAGCAGTCCTCGGCCTCGCGGCCTGGGCGTGAGCGCGCCGCAGCCAACAAAGGGCCCGCCCTCGCGCCAGAGAGGACGGACCCCCGTGTGCCGGCTCGGCGTACCGCGTCGGCAACAGTATAATATCTATCTGTAGACGAGTTCCAAGTTAACCGACGTTTTACGAGAAGAATTATCACGTCGAGCGTCCAGCTCGGCTTCGGTTTCCTCAATCGCGTCGAGTGAGGCGTCGGCTAAAATCGCCAATCATTCGCGGGCAAAGGAGGTCAGTGACGAGGTTCGCGTCTGGGATTCGCGTCACGCCCAGGCGTTGCTGTGCGCGCTGGGCAATCCTAGACACCGAAAATGCGCTTCGCGGCCTGCCTCTCCATAATTCCCGTGGCCTTCAGCGGGTGCTCGTCGCCGGGCGGCCCCTACCCGTCCCTTCAGCCGCGTGCAGCGGAGGCGATCGATCCGAGGCTCCAGGCCGCCGCCCCGATCAATGATCGTCCGGTGTCGCCGGCCCTTGCTTCCCAGCTCGCAGCGCTCGTCGACCTGGCGCGCACGGGGGATTCAGCTTTCGACCCGGCTGCCGCGAGTGCCGAGCGCCTGGTGGCGGCGGCAGGCCGGGCTCAAAGCGAGAGCTGGATTGTCGCTCAACAGGCTCTTTCGGCGGCAATTGCCGCCCGGAAGCCGACTGCCCTGGCGATGGCAGACATCGACACGCTTGCCGCGAGGGCCCTGCAAACACAGGGCGGGATCGCTCCGAACGACCTCAAGGCGATAGATGGCGCAGCGGATGAGGTTTTGGCGATCGCGAACCATCAGACTGCGCGCATCGCGGCTATGCAACGCAGGCTGGGACTCTAGCTTAGCGCTTCAACGCGCGCGGCTGACCAGTCCGCAGAATCCATCCAGTACACGATCTGTGGATTGATCTCCGGCCCGATGCGTTCGTCGGTAAAATCGAGGTCGCTGCGTCGCTTCATTCCCAGACGCTTCATGAGGCCCCAGCTTGGTTCATTCTTGGGGATCGTCAGTGCGATCACGTGCGGCGCCCCGAAGCGGCCGAATGCGAGATCGAGGCTGGCGATCGCCGCTTCTTTCGCAATCCCCTTGCCCCATGCTTCCGGCCGAAGCCGCCAGCCGATCTCGTGCATGCCGGTAAGCGCGCCGGCGCCAGGTGAATTGACGCGTTTGATGCCGCAGAATCCGAGAATTTCATCCGTCTTCCGGTCCTCGATCACCCAGAAAGTGTGGCCGAAATCCCTGCTATACCCGCGGACACGGTTGTATGCGGAGCGCCATTCCTCGAGTGGCTGAAGGCCACCTAGATGCTGCATCACCTCGTCGCGGTTCATCACCTCGTAGAAGCGGACCTCGTCTTCATCATCCCAGTCGCGCAGGACGAGCCGCTCTGTTTCGGCAAGCCGCTCAACCATCGAGCGCCGCTACGCCGCGGAGGACTGCATCGACCGCGTCATCGACATGCTCGAGATGGGTGCGGAAGCTCAGGATCGCGCAGCGTAGGCGGTAACTGCCGTCGATCCGCGTACCACTCATCATCACGCGGCCTTCTTGCTGAATATGGCTCATCAGAAGCTCGTTGAATTCATCCACGTCACCGCTCTTCGGGAGATAGCGGAAGGCAACGACCGAGAGATCGGGCGGCGGCCCGGGGTCGAAGCGTCCGAGTTCCGAGAGGCGCGCGTGGAAATAACGGGCCAGCGCCAGTTTCTCGGCCTGCGCCGCCCTGAAGGCAGCAATCCCCGCCATCTGCAGCGGCAGCCACAGGCGCAGCGCGCGGAAATGGCGCGTGAGTTCGGGTGAAAGATCGGCGGGCGACGGGCCGACCTCGGACTCGCCGAGCGGGCGGATATATTCGCCGCTTGCGCTGAAGGCCGCCTGCAACAGGCGGCCATCGCGCACCACGACCGCGCCGGTCCCGTAAGGCAGGAACAGGGTCTTGTGCGGGTCGAGCGCAACGCTGTCGGCCTGCTCGATCCCTCGAAGCAGCTCGCGACCCTGATCGCACAGCGCGAACAACCCGCCATAGGCGCCGTCGACGTGCAGCCACGCGCCATAGCGGCGGCAGAGCTCGGCAATTTCCGGCAGCGGATCGACCGCGCCTGTGTCCACCGTGCCGGCGGAGGCGATCACGATCCAGGGACGGACGCCCTTCCTGCTGTCGTCATCCAGCGCCACTTCGAGGGCCTCCACCGACATGCGGTACTTGTCGTCGGTCGCGACAACCCGTTTGGGCGAGCGTCCGCGACCGGCGATGTGGAGTGCCTTGTCGATGCAGTAATGGGCGAAGCGCGTGACGTAGACGGCGCCCCCGCCCTCCGGATCGCGCGCCTCGCGGGCGGCAACGACGGCGGTGAGGTTTGCGATGCTCCCGCCGGAGGTCAGCGTCCCGGCCGCCTCCTTCGGAAAACCGATGACGCTCGCGAGCCATGCCGCACAGGCATTCTCGATCCGAACGGCGCCAGGGCTCGCGGAGGCAAATCCCGAATATTTGTTCGACGTCGCCGCCAACAGGTCGCCGAATGCTGAGAAAGGAACGCCCCCGCCGGGAATGTAGGCCATGAACCGCGGGCTTGTGGTCGCGAAGCCGGGAGCGTCGATGCAGGCGCCGACATAGTCGAGCACCGAGGCGGGATCGCGTCCCTCGTCGGTAAATTCCGGGTCTAGAAGTTGGCTGAATACCTCCGACCAGGGGCGGTTGCTCGAGGCAGTCTCGACCTGGTCCCAGTAAGAAAGCACATGATCGAGCGCCTGCGCGCCAAGCGCCCGGCGTCCGGCGCTGTCGGGTTCTAGCGGCGCAGCGTCCTCGCGTAGCGCCGCGATCTCGGCGCGCAACTGGTCGATCACGAGATTAGCCGCGCCGCATCGACAGCGTGGTAGGTGAGCACTCCGCTCGCACCCGCGCGCTTGAATGCTAGCAGCGTCTCGAGGATCAGCGCATCGCGGTCGGCGGCGCCGGCCGCAGCAGCCTGCTCGATCATCGCATACTCGCCGGACACCTGATAGGCGAAGGTCGGGACGCCGAACGCGTCCTTCACGCGAGCGAGGACGTCGAGGTATGGCAGGCCCGGCTTCACCATCACGAAGTCGGCGCCCTCGGCGATGTCCAGTTCCACCTCGCGCAGCGCCTCCTCAATGTTCGCCGGGTCCATCTGATAGCCACGCTTGTCGCCCTTGAGGCGGCCGAGCGATCCCACGGCCTCGCGGAACGGGCCGTAGAAGGCCGAGGCATATTTGGCCGCATAGGCCATGATCGCGACATTCTGGTGTCCGGCGTCTTCGAGCGCCAAGCGGATCGCGCCCACGCGGCCATCCATCATGTCGGATGGTGCGACGATGTCGGCCCCGGCTTCGGCCTGAACGAGCGCCTGCTGGACAATGATTTCCACCGTGTCGTCGTTGATGACATTGCCAGCCATGTCGATCATCCCGTCGTGGCCGTGGCTGGTGTACGGATCGAGCGCGACGTCGGTTAGCACGCCGATTTCCGGCACCGCATCCTTGATCGCGCGAATGGCGCGGCAGATCAGGTTGTCGCGGTTGAGCGCTTCCTCGGCGCGGTCGGTGCGAAGTTCGTTCGGCGTATTAGGAAAGAGCGCGATGCAGGGAATGCCGAGGTCCGCCGCCTCGCGCGCCTTGCTGGCGAGCTTGTCGATGCTCCAGCGGCTGACGCCTGGAAGCGAGCCGATCGGCTCTTCGCAATCGCGGCCGTCGCAGACGAACAAAGGCCAGATGAGGTCGGAAGGGTGCAGTCGGTTCTCGGCAAGCATCGAACGCATCCACGCGCTCGAGCGGCCGCGCCGCATGCGGATGGAGGGGAATGAAGCACTGGTCATTGGAGCGAGCGATTAGCCTCCGTCCGGGCGTTCGTCACCCCGCCGGGTTGAGGCGGCCGCCAGGCTCGGTCGCCCCTTCCGCCTCCTCGATCGCTTCGTCGGTGCTGATCGGATGGGGCATCATCCGCGCCTTTCTCCAGCCGCCGTGGAGATAGAAGCCGATAGCCATCGTCATGTTGGCGAGGCTGCTAACCGGGAAACTTAGCCACAATGAATCCGCACCGAGCCACTTATGCGCTCCGAGCGCGAAGCCGAGCCTCACCGGATAGAGGCCGATGGCAAGGATGATGAGCGGCCCGATCACGGCGCCGTTCGCCCGGACGGTGCCGAACAGGATCATCGTCACGCCAAAGAGCAGGAAGCTCCACGTCGCGAGGATCTGGATGTGCTCCGCGATCGGTAGGGCCGGGCTCGATCCGCCCAGGAACAACGCAAGAGCCGGCCGGTCGGCCACTGCGAGGAGCACGACCAGCGCTCCGGTGATGATCAGATTCTGGACGATTCCGACCCGCGTGGCACTCTTCACTCGGTCCCAGTGACCGGCGCCGATGTTTTGCGCAGCCATTGCGCTTGTTGCTGCGGCAAGCGCCATCGCCGGCATCTGTAAATAGGTCCATAACTGCATGGCCACACCAAAAGCCGCAGTCGTTTCGACGCCCTCGCGGTTGACCAGGCCAATCGTTGCAAGAGCCGACGACGAGACGACGATCATCTGCAAGCCCATCGGGAAGCCCTTGCGAACAATCACCCCGAGCAGTTCCCGATCGGGCACCAGATACCGTAGCTCACTCCCGCGCAGCCTGAGCGCAAGGTCGCGCCAATAGATTGTCGCGACCAGCGCGATGATCGCCACATAGTTGGCAATGACTGTCGCGGTGGCGGAGCCCGCGATCCCGAGCCTCGGCGCCGGGCCGAGACCGAGGATGAATACCGGGTTGAGACCACCGTCCAGAACTACGGCAAGGATCATGAACCACATCGGCGTCATCGCGTCGCCCGCACCCCGCAGGGCCATCATCAAGACGACCAAGAGCAGAATTGCGGGCATCGCGAGGAAGATGACGCGCAGATAGGAGAGCGCGAGCGGAACGGACTCGGGCGGGGTGGCGAGCAGCTTGAGGATCGCTGGCGACGCGGCCCAGCCGATAACGCCGATAAGGATCGCAATCGGCAGGAAGCTGCCGACGACCGTTCCCATGACACGCCGCGCGCCGTCGACGTCCTTGCGACCAAACGCTTGCCCGATGAGCACTGTCGAAGCCATGCCAAAGCCGAACACGAAGGCCATCAGCAGGAACATGATGAAGTTGGCGTTGAAGGTTGCGGCAAGCGCCTTTTCGCCGAGGAAGCGGCCGATCCAGATCGAATTGACCGTGCCGTTCAGCGATTGGAGGATCGACGAGATGAGCGTCGGCATGGCGAAGACGAGCAGGGTCTTGCCGATCGGACCCTGCGTGAGGTCGCCGCGTGGGGGACCCTTGAGTTCTGCTCCGTCGGCCATTGCTGTCCCCCGTGGGATTAGCCTAGCCGCTCCAGCGCCGCGCGCAAACGATCTCCTTCTGCAGCCTTCGCTTCGTGGTCCGCGCGTGCTTTCTCCACTGCTTCGGGCTTGGCGCGTTCGGTGAAGTTCGGATTGGCGAGCCGCTGAGCGAGGCTGTCGCGCTCCTTCTCGGCGGCTGCGAGGGCCTTGGTAAGGCGATCGCGCTCGGCCGCAATGTCGATGACGCCTTCGAGCGGAAGAGCGAAAGTTGCCTCGTCGACGACTACCTGTGCAGCACCGGTGCCGGCGAAGCGAGAGAGTTGGATCGATTCCAGCCGCCCCAAGCGCGAAAGCATCGCGTGATTGCGATCGAGGCGAGCGGCCGTTTCCACCGACGCATCGGCAGCGAACAGGTGCAGCTTCGCCGAGGGGGGAACATTCAGCATGGTTCGCGCTGAGCGTACCTCGCTAACGAGTCTCACGAGCCAATCGAGCTCGCGCTTCGCGTGCGGATCGACCTGGGCCTGCGGCTCGGGCCACTTAGCGACGATCAGTTCGTACGGGCGCTTATTCGCGTTCCAGAGCTCTTCCGTGATGAAGGGCATCAGCGGATGCAGCATGACGAGGATCTGGTCGAAAGCCCAGGCGGCCACGCGCTTAGTTTCGTCGTCGAACGCACCTTTGATCAGCTCGACATACCAGTCGCAGAAAGTGCCCCACACGAAGTGGTAGATTGCGTCGGCCATCTCATC
Source organism: uncultured Alphaproteobacteria bacterium (assembly GCA_963738825.1). Taxonomy (GTDB): domain Bacteria; phylum Pseudomonadota; class Alphaproteobacteria; order Sphingomonadales; family Sphingomonadaceae; genus Sphingomicrobium. The sequence continues at coordinate 172,133 of CAVTYB010000006.1, forward strand.
GTAGCGGAGCTCGTCGAACGCTCGGTCGAGCTTCGTCAGAGTCTCAACCACTTCGCCGATGATCCAGCGGTTGGCCGGAAGCTCACCGGCCGGAGCGGCGATGCTGTCGGTGGCGCCGACGCCGTTCATCTGCAAGAAGCGGGCCGCGTTCCACAGCTTGGTCGCGAAATTGCGGTAGCCCTCGACGCGCTTCTCATCGAGCTTGATGTCGCGGCCCTGGCTTTCCATCGCCGCCAGCGTGAAGCGCAGCGCGTCGGCGCCATATTTGTCAATGAGACCGAGCGGGTCGACCGTGTTGCCCTTCGACTTGGACATCTTGGCGCCCTGCGCATCGCGAACGAGGCCGTGGAGGTAGAGTGTCTTCCACGGTGCCTCGCCCATGAACTCGATGCCCTGCATCGCCATCCGCGCATCCCAGAAGAACAGGATGTCGAAGCCTGAAATGAGGACGTCGTTCGGGTAGTGACGCTTGAGGTCGTCGGTCTCCTCGGGCCAACCGAGCGTGGCGAACGGCCAGAGCGCGGAGCTGAACCAGGTGTCGAGCACGTCCTCGTCCTGCCGAAGCGGCTGGTCACCCGCTTCTTTGCGCGCTTCTTTTTCGGTTTCAGCGACAAAAACGTTGCCGTCCTCGGCATACCAAGCCGGGATGCGATGGCCCCACCAGAGCTGGCGCGACACGCACCAGGGCTGGATATTCTCGAGCCAGTTGTACCAGGTCTTCTTCCAGGTCTCCGGAACGACGCGGATGTCGCCATTCTTCACAGCCTGGAGCGCTGGAAGCGCTAGCTTGGCGGCGTCGACATACCATTGGTCGGTGAGCCACGGCTCGATCACCACTCCCGAGCGATCGCCGAACGGCGTCGGGATGACCCGGTCCTCGACGCGGACGAGCGCGCCTTCTTCCTCCAGCTTGGCAACGACCGCCTTGCGGGCGTCCTCGCGCGTGAGGCCAAGAAGCTCCCGGGGGACGAGCCCGTCCTGCGTCTGCACGACGTAGGCTTGCGCATCGAACATGTTGAGCATGTCCGCGGCCTTGAAGCCGGCCCGCTTGCCGACCTCGAAGTCGTTGAAGTCGTGGCCCGGCGTGATCTTGACCGCGCCCGATCCCAGCTCGGGATCGGCGTGCTCGTCAGCGATGATCGGGATGAGGCGGCCGGTGATCGGATGCTTGATCTGCTTTCCGATCAGGGCCTTGTAGCGCTCGTCCTTGGGATGCACCGCGACCGCCATGTCGGCGAGCATCGTCTCCGGCCGAGTAGTTGCGACCTGGATCGCGCCGGTATCGCCCGCGAGCGGATAGCTCAGTGTCCAGAAGCGGCCCTGGACGTCCTTCGTCTCGACCTCGAGGTCGCTGATCGCGCTCTGGAACTTGGGATCCCAGTTCACCAGGCGCTTGTCGCGGTAGATCAGGCCGCGCCTGTACAGCTCGACGAAAACGAAGGTGACGGCGCGCTGGTAGCGCTCGTCCATCGTGAAGCGTTCATGCGCCCAGTCGCATGATGCGCCGAGGCGACGGAGTTGGCGCGTAATCGCGCCGCCCGATTGCGCTTTCCATTCCCACACGTGTTCGAGGAAGGCCTCCCGCCCGATTTCGGGACGGCTCAATCCCTGGCTCTCAAGGTTGCGCTCGACGACCATCTGCGTGGCAATGCCGGCATGGTCCGTGCCGACCACCCAAAGCGCGTCCTTGCCGAGCATCCGCTCGCGACGCGTCAGGACATCCTGAAGCGTGTTGTCGAGCGCGTGCCCGATGTGCAGCGAGCCGGTAACATTCGGCGGCGGCATGACGATGGTCCACGGCTTCGCGTCGGGGCGGTCGGGGCGAAACAGCCCTTCGCGCTCCCAATGCTCATACCAGCGCTGCTCGATCGCGGCCGGATCGAAGGTTTTGGGGAGCTCACTCATGGCCGCACGCGGTTAGCGATGCGGCGGTGCAGCATCAACCCGACTCCGCTCCCCATTAATGGGGAGGGGCCGGGGGTGGGATGAGCGTAGACGTAGAGCTCGACGTCAGCACTCTCCTCAACCAACCCTCCCCCATCGATGGGGGAGGGCTATTGGCCTACTCGCCTCGCTCCGCCTGTCCTGCCGCTGGCTCGGAACCCGGAATTGCATCCGGAACCGACGCGCCTTGCCCCAGCCACTGCCGCTCCCAGTCGAATACCTCGTGATACCATTGCACCGAGTTCTTCGGCTTCAGCACCCAGTGATTCTCATCCGGAAAGATCACTAGCCGCGACGGGATGTTCCGCCGCTGGAGCGCAGTGAAGGCGGCGATGCCCTGCGTGTAGGGGATTCGAAAGTCGTTCTCGCTGGTGACGACCAGCTGCGGAGTCTTCCAGTTCTTCACGAAGTTGACCGGGTTCCATTTCTCGAATTCCTGCGGCGCTTCGTAATAGGGGTGCTGGCCGTGCTCCCACTCGTCGAACCATAGCTCCTCGGTCTCGTAGGCCATGGCGCGCGCGTCAAAGACGCCGTCATGCTGGACGATGCACTTGAACCGGTCCGGCCAGTTCCCCTCGATCCAGTTCATCATATAGCCGCCATACGAACCACCGAGCGCGCAGGCGTTGTCGCCCTGGAGCTGCGGGTCGTGGGCAGTCGCGTAGGCCAGACCCTTCTGCAGGTCTTCTAGCGGCCAGCCGCCCCAATTCTGATGGATCGCGTCGGTGAAGGCCTGACCGTAGCCTTCGCTGCCGTGGAAATCGACGCTGACGACTGCGTAGCCGGGCGCCGAGAAGAGCCGCGGGTTCCAGCGATAAGACCAGCTGTTGTTGAAGCTGCCTTGCGGCCCGCCATGAACGACGAAGGAAATCGGCAACGGCGCCGTCGCGTTCGTCGGCCTGAGCGTCCAGCCCCAGACCGTATCCTTATTCGCACCCGCGAAGCTGAATTTCTGGAAGGTGACGGGATCGAGCTGCGCCAGCAGTTCACCATTGAGGTTCGTGAGCTGGGTCGCCCGGCCGCGCGGATCGAGGCGGTAGAGGTCGTCCGGCGCCTCGATACTATTCATGGTCGCGATCATCCCGCCGCCCGCGAGCGCATGCACGTTGCCGTAATTGCCGTTGCCCGTGAGACGCGTGACCCTTCCGCTGGCGACGTCGATGCGGAAAACTGGACCTTCGAGCGTGTCCTCCGCTGTGACGAGGATGCTGCGCCCGTCCTTCGCCCATTCGATCGAGCCGACCGAACGGTTCCAGGCCTGAGTTAACGGTCGCACCTGTCCCGTCGCGAGGTCACGGAGCACCAGGACTTGCCGGTCCGCCTCATAAGTCGGGCGCGCCATCGCAGCATAGGCGAGGGTCTTTCCGTCCGGCGAGACGGCTGGCAGCGTGTCGGTCGCGTCGTTCGCATCAGTCAAGTTGACCGGCGATGCGCTTCCGTCTGCGGGCGCGGCAAAGATGTCGAGGTTGGTTGAAAGAGGCTCCATACGCCCGGCTTCGCGCAGCGCGAAGTACACGGTACGGCCGTCGTTCGAGAAGGCGATTTCCTCGGTGCCACCGAAGGGCTTCGACGGCGTGTCGCCGACCAGGTTGCCTTCGATCGGCACCCCCGCACCGCTCAGCTTCCCGCCCGCGACCGGAAAGGTGAATAGCCGTGAGCGGACGCCGGGCTCGGCCCACGTGTCCCAGTGACGGATGAATAGCTGGTCGTAGGTGCGGCCGGAGCCGATTTTCTGCGATGCGGGGAGGCCGGCGCAGTTGAGATCAGTGCAGCGGAGATCGCGATCCGCGAATACCACAACCTCGTTGCCCGAGGGTGCAAGCTTGAACCCGCCGATGTCGCCTTTGAATACGCTGACTTGAACCGGCTTGCCGCCCACGGTCATCCGGAACAGCTGGTCCTGGTCCTTGACCGGCATCAGGAACCACAGCGAGCCGTCGCTTCCGAAGACCGCGTCGTGGGCCTTCTCCGCGCCTGCGATGGGCTGCGGCTGAGCGCCTCCCCTGGCCAGGTCGAGTAGGTTGAGGGTGTTGACGCGCTTGTTCTTGCCCCAGTCGGTGGTCGAGACCGTGAAGGCCGCCCAATGACCATCGGGTGAGATGTCGGGTGAGCCAAGGCGATGCATCGACTGGAGGTCGACTGCGGTCATCGGCCGGGCAGAGGCAGGCGAAGCAGTCAGCGCGGCAGTTGCGGCGGCGATCAGGAGCGAAAGCTTTTTCATGACGCAGGCGTAGCAAAGCCTCGCCTGCGTGCAAGGATTAGAGCGGTCGTCCCGTGATCCGCGAGATCTCGCGTTTCACATGCTCTTCGACCATCAGCGGCAAATGCTCATCGAGCCATGACTTCAACATCGGTCGGAGCATCTCGCGGACTATCTCCTCGAGCGGGTTCCCGTGGGGAGTTGCTGGAATTGTTGCGGCGACGGTCTGCAGCTGCTCGAGCGCCTGGCGGCTCTGGCCTGCGATACTTTCATCGACCAGCGGCGGACCGAGATCGACCGGGGGCGCAAGCGGCTCGTCAAGCTCCAGGACGTCGTCGTCGACGCCAGCTAGATCCTCGGGAAGCGAATCCTCTTCGGCCACCGCCGCCGAACGGGCACCGGCGCGAAGCTCCTTCTCCTCGGCGATCACCTTCTTGATCGACGCGAGGATGTCTTCCATCGAGGGTTCGCGGCCTGCCTGCATGGCTTTCGATGATAGCTGCAATGCCTCCGCCGAGTCACGCCTGACGTCGCGGAAAATTCAGCTCAGCCGCGCTCGTTCCCGGTCGGCTGCGGCTGTGGGGTCGTTCCGGTCGTCGTCGTCGCCGGATTCGTCGTCGTCACGCCCGACGCCGTTGGCGGTGTCGGATCGACCCGAGCCGGCTCGATCTGCGGAGTGACGATCGGGTTCGCCGGCATTTCCTGCGGGCTGACCGTGCGCGTTGCGACCGGCACGTGAGTGGGATCGGTCGCCCAGTCGTTCCAGTTGTTCGCGACATGGCGGTAGTTGCCGAGCGGATCGTAGAGCGGCCCGCCGTCGAGGCCGAGATCCTGAGCCTGCGCCTGGCCCATCGCATTGAGCAGCTGGAAGCCGGCCACATAGGCATTGCGTTTCGCGGTAACCAGCGAGACCTGCGAATTGAGGAGGTCCTGTTCGGCATTCAGCACTTCGATGATCGTCCGGGTGCCGACGCTCTGTTCAGCACGGTTGCCCTCGAGCGCGAGCTGGTTCGCCTGCACGGCGACCGTCTGCGCCTGAATCGCTTCCTGCGCAGCCATATAAGTCGCAAAGGCGGCGCGCGTCTGCTGGACGACGGCGCGTTCGGTGCCGACGACCTGCTCAAAAACCTGCCCCTGCTGCGCCTGGGCCTGACGGATGCGGGCCGCGGGGAGGCCACCCTGGAAGATCGGGATGGCCGCGCTGAGCCCGACCGTCGTCTGTCCGCCAGTGCTTGGAACGCCGGCGAGATGCCCGCCAATCTCATTCACGTAGGTGCCGCTGCCGACCGCTGAAAGGGTAGGAAGCCGACTCGCCTCTGCGACCCGAACATCGTAACCCGAAGCGATCGACTGGCGTGAAATTGCGAGCAGGTCAGGATTGCTCGCAAGGGCGATCCGCACGGCTTCGTCGGCGGTGGCCGGCAGTGGCGGAAGGGGCGGCGGCGGAGCGAGGTTGCCCGGCGGATGTCCAATCACCTGCCTGTACGTGGCTTCGCTCGCGGCCTCATTACCCTGAGCGGTGGAAAGGTCCGCACGGCCCAACTGAAGACGCGCTTCCGACTGAGCGACGTCGGTTCGGGTCAAGTCACCGATCTGGAACCGGTCGCGCGTCGCTTCGAGGTTGGTCTGAAGCACCTTCACGTTGTTCTGGTTGAGCTCGACGATCGCGCGGTCGCGGATCACATCCATGTATGCGGCGACCGCGTTGGTAAAGATGTCGCCTTCGACCGCGGTCAGGGTCGCGCGGCCCGCCTCGACCCGGGTCTCAGCGGCTTTGACGTTGTTCCTGACGGCTCCGCCATTGAACAAAGGGTAGCTGATGTCGACTCCCGCCGAGACGGTGGGCCCACTGCCCTGCGTCTCGAGGATTCCGCTGCGGCTGAGATCCTTGTTGAGCCCGACAGTTGCACTGATTTGCGGTCGGCCCGCCGCCTTGGCGATCGCGACCTCCGCGTCCGTCGACTCCAGCGTCTGCCGCTGTGCGGTCAATGTCGGATTGGTCTGGTAAGCCGAGACGAGCGCGTCGCGCAGTGTGTCGGCGCTGGCCGTGCCGGCCATAAAGGCAGCGATCAGCGATCCGGTAAGAAGCTTGCGAACCACTCGAAAAAACCTCTTTAGAAAGTGAATGCCCTGGGGCGTGTGAAGCCGGGAAGCGCGGGAACTCCGGCATCGCTCAAGGACAGATAGCCGAACGCGCCCCCAACCTTCCGTCCGACTATGAGGCGCGTTATTCCGCGCTCGAGCAATGCTGCGCCGAGGCGCCCCCCGTCCGCTAGCTGGTCGACGATGGCATCGGAAATATATTCGACGGCGCCGTCGATCAGGATCTGATCGTAGGGCGCTCCCTTCGTCCAGCCGGCGTTGAGCGACCCCTCCGCAATCTCCAAGCCGCCGCTCCGCGCAGCAGCGGCAAGCCGCGTCGAGCTTTCCAGCGCAGTGACGATGACCCCCATCGCTTGGAGAACTGCCGCCGAATAGCCCAGCCCCGCACCGACGACGAGCGCGCGTTGACCGCGCAGAGGCATCATCTGCGTCAGGAGCGAGCCGAGCACGGCCGGCGCCGGCAGATAGCGCCCGTCGCCTATCGGCACGGCACGATCGACATAAGCCATCGGACGGGCCTGCGCCGCGACGAAATTCTCGCGGGGAACCTTGCCCATCGCGTCCAGCACCGCCGGATCGGTGACGCCCTCGGGGCGCAGCTGGTTCTCGACCATCGCCGCGCGCGCGGCGGCGAAATCGGGAATGTTACTCTGCACAGTCATTAGTGTTATATGCCTATAATACACTTCGAATTCAAGCCGTCCGGCGCTCATAGGGGTACCTTCTGCGCGCGCCAACTGCCATTCATCGAAACCTGGATTGGGTTCGCGACGGGCTTGACCGCGCTGCAAAGGTCGCGGCAAAGACCGCCGCTCTCCCCGGCCCGATGGCGGAGTGGTTACGCAGAGGACTGCAAATCCTTGCACGCCGGTTCGATTCCGGCTCGGGCCTCCATTTCTCCTGACTGTCCGCTCGCGAACGGCAGCTGTCCGCATTCGGACACCTTTACGGGCTCGCAGGCTTTCAATCCAGTCACACACTGGCGCTATCATGTGCTTTCATGCTGCAAAGCATGTGCCAAATTCGCCCGATGCTGGCTTTGACGCGAGGTTGCTCTAAGGGCATGCGCGAGCCGTGACCGAGAAATCCCCGCCCCGATCGAAGATGAAGCAAGTCCGGCTGATGGTGTGGCTGCTTGTGGCATTGGCCGCCGCAGGGACCGCCGCCCTGCTGATCGTGCCGAGGGCGTTCACTCCGGTAGATCATAGCGCGACGACCGCGCAATCGACCTTCGGCGGGCCGTTCACGCTGATTGGAGCCGACGGAAAGCCGTTCTCGAGCGACAAGCTGCTCGGCAAACCCTACGTCATCTATTTCGGCTTCACGCGCTGCGGCGACGTGTGCCCGACAACGCTGTCGCGGATGGTCAAGCTTCGCAAGGAGATTGGCGGTACCGACAGCTACAACATCGTCTTCGTCACCATCGACCCGACGAACGACGGACCCAAGGAGGTCGGCCAATATGCCGACCTGTTCAATTCGCCGATCATCGGCCTGACCGGATCGCCAGGCGCAGATCGACCAGGTGAAGAAGCAGTACGGCATCTACGCGGAGCCTTCGCCGCACCCGATGCCGGGCAAGGAGATGATGCACAGCGCAATCGTCCTGCTGTTCGACCGCGAAGGGGCAATTCGTCACGACAGTCGCACCCGGCGATCCTGACCCCGACGCGGCCGCGAAGCTCCGGAAGCTCATCGCCTAGACTTGGAACTGCGAAAGCTCGCACGCCACTTCAGCGCCAATGACTTACCGGCCCGATCCGCAGGATCCTGACGCTCGGGCCCGATTTCTACGACCCGGTCGAGCCGGCGCGCTTTCCCGATTGCAGTCCGCGCTTCCTCAATCGCCGCTGGGCCGAGCGCGTCGGGCTGGAGCTCGCGGACGAGCAATGGTCGGCGCATTTCTGCCGGTTCGAGCCGCTGCCCGACAACCTCACCGAGCCGCTGGCGCTGCGCTATCACGGCCACCAGTTCCGCGTGTACAACCCGGAGATCGGCGACGGCCGCGGCTTCATCTTCGCGCAGCTTCGCGACGACGCGGACCGCCTGCTCGATCTCGGCACCAAGGGCTCGGGCCAGACGCCCTACAGCCGCCACGCCGACGGCCGGCTGACGCTGAAGGGCGGCGTGCGCGAAGTGCTCGCGACCGAGATGCTCGAGGCGCTCGGCGTCAACACGTCGAAGAGCTTCGCGCTGTTCGAGACCGGCGAGGCGCTGGAGCGCGGCGACGAGCCCTCGCCGACCCGCTCGGCGGTGCTGACGCGGCTCAGCCACGGCCACATCCGCATCGGCACCTTCCAGCGGCTCGCCTTCTTCGGCGAGGTCGAGAACATCAAGAAGCTCGTCCGCTATTGCCTCGAAAATCTCTATTCCGAGCAGCCGGCGAGCGACGACGACGGAGAATGCGCTGCGGCTGTTCGACCTCGTCAGCAGCGCGACCGCCGAGCTCGCCGCGTCCTATATTGCCGCCGGCTTCGTCCACGGCGTGCTCAACAGCGACAATATCAACATCACCGGCGAGAGCTTCGACTACGGCCCGTGGCGCTTCACGCCCGATTGGGACCCGGACTTCACCGCCGCCTATTTCGACCATTACGGCCTCTATGCCTTCGGCCGCCAGCCCGAGGCGATCCACTGGGACCTCGCGCAGCTCGCCGGCTGCCTGTCGCTCGTCGCCGAAGCGCCGCCGCTGTCGGAACTGCTCGCCGGCTGGAGCGACCGCTTCGAGGAGGCGCTGGTCGCGGCGATGCTGTCGCGGCTCGGCGTCGCGTCCGGCGACGAACGATCGCGAGACTCGCCGCCGCGCTGATCAAGGCGCTCGCGAGCCGCGCGCGCAGCCGATCGACCGGTTCTTCTTCGACTGGCGCGGCGGCCGCGATCCGGGCGCCGAAGCTTATCCTCGCGAGGCGTTCCGCGAGCTCGCGCGGCTGCTCGACGGTCGCGAACGGCCGCAGATCGCATCCATATTGGTCGGACGCGCGAGCCCTGCTCGATGCATATCGACGAGGTCGAGGCGATCTGGTCGGCGATCGCCGAGCGCGACGACTGGCAGCCGTTCGAGGACAAGGTTAAGCGATCCGGCGAATGGGCGAGGCGATGGAACAGGATGCACCGGCAGGTTGACGAAGCAGACGGACGTGGTCGAGCGCGGCGCCGTGGCCGACGACGCTGATCTCGACCGAACCCGGCGACGGGCGACGAGCTCTGGTCGGGCGAGATCGGCGATGCCGCGGCCGAAGTCGCGGCCGCGCGCGCCGGCCTGGCCGGCCTGGGCGGCGCATTCGCACGCCTATCGGATCGAGGCGGTGCGCCGCTTCGCCAATGTCGTTCGCAGCGCAAGGAAGCCGAGTTCGCCGAGCTGATCGCCCGCGAGACCGGCAAGCCGCTGTGGGAAGCGCGGACCGAGGTCGGCGCGGTCGTCAACAAGGTCGAGATCTCGGTCGAGGCCTATGCCGAGCGAACGCCGCAGCGGAAGATGGAAGCCGCGCTCGGCAACCGCATCGCCGTCCGCCACAAGCCGCACGGCGTGCTCGCCGTGCTCGGGCCCTACAATTTCCCGGCGCACCTGCCCAACGGCCACATCGTCCCGGCGCTGATCGCCGGCAACGCCGTCGTGTTCAAGCCGTCGGAGAAGACGCCGGCGACCGGCGAGTTCCTGGTCGACTGCTTCCACGAGGCGGGCATTCCCGAAGGCGTCGTCCGGCTGCTCGATCGGCGGGCCCGAACAGGGCAAGGCGCTCGCCGGCGCAGCCCGGCATCGACGGCCTGCTGTTCACCGGCTCGGCGCGCGCCGGCGATGTCGCTTCACCGCCAGTTCGCCGAAACGCCGCAGAAGATCCTCGCGCTCGAGCTGGGCGGCAACAATCCGCTGGTCGTCTGGGACGCGCAAGGACATCGACGCCGCGGCGACGATCGCGTCCAGTCGGCCTATCTCACCGCCGGCCAGCGCTGCACCGCGGCGCGGCGGCTGATCGTCGAGGACGGCCAAGAAGGCCCGCTGCTCGACGGCGATCAGCAAGCTGATCGACCGGCTCATCGTCGACCAGCCGTTCGCCGACCCGCAGCCGTTCATGGGCCCGGTGATCGACAATGCCGCCGCCGACCATGTGCAGGAGCAGTGGCTCAACCTGATGATGAAGGGCGGCAAGCCGCTCCGCCGGCTCGACCGCCCGTCCGAGGATCGGCCCTTCCTCACGCCCGCGCTGATCGACGTGACCGACGTGCGAGGACCGGCCCGACGAGGAGATTTTCGGCCCGGTGCTGCAGGTCGATCCGGGTCAAGGATTTCGACGCGGCGATCGACGAGGCGAACAACACGCGCTTCGGCCTTGCGGCGAGCCTCATCGGCGGCAGCCCGGAGATGTACGACAAATTCTGGGCCAACGTCCGCGCCGGCGTCATCAACTGGAACAAGCCGACCAACGGCGCGCCTTCCAACGCGCCGTTCGGCGGCGTCGGCCTGTCGGGCAACCACCGCCCGAGCGCCTTCTATGCCGCCGATTATTGCGCCTATCCGGTGACCAGCAGCGAAGCCGACCGCGCCCGCGCGACGATCGGCGAAGGCCTGCGCGACCCGAACATGCAGGAGGATTAGCGGTCGCGGCCTCGTACGGGGACAGGCAAGGAACAGCCATGCATCCCTTTTCCGTCGCGCGGCGTTCAAGCGCCTGTGACAAAAAGCAAATGGATCGGCACGGCCCTCGGCCTTGCCCTGTGCACCACCGCCTTCAGCGCCTGCTCGCAGGGTGGGAATTCCTCCAACCAGTCGTCATCGAACGCCGCTGCGTCCGCGGAATCGGTCCAGGTTCAGTGGAACAGAAGTCTCGAGAAGCAGGTGCGCGATGCGATTGCTAACGCACCGGCCAACGGGCTCAAGCCCGATCTCTTCCTGAAAGGCGAATGAGGAAGGTCCGGCGCTGACCCAGGCGGCGCTTAAATATGCGGAGGCGCTTGCCCACGGCTATTCGGACCCGACCAAGATCTTTGAGGTCTACACGCATCCCCCGGCCCATCCGCGGACGTTCGGCAAGGCCTGAGCAGGCAATGCAGAAGGGCGATATTGCCGGCTGGCTCAATTCGCTTCCGCCGCAGACCGACGAGTACAAGGCACTCAGCCAGGCGCATCTTCATTTCCTCGAGCTGGCCAACAAGACGCCCAACTTCCAGCCCGTGCCGACGGGATGCCGATTAAAGCCGGAAGCCGCGACGCACGGGTCGCCGCGCTTGCTACAGCGCTGATGGCAACGGGATATGTGCCGGAAACAGGGCCCCAACCGCAAGAACAGCTGAACTCCGCGACGGCGGACCGTTATTCGCCGCAGCTGGTCGCGGCGGTGAAGCGACTTCAGAGTGACTTCGGCCTCAAGACCGATGGTGTCGTCGGCGGCAACACGCTCGCCGCGGTCAATCTCGGTCCCGCGGGGCTGGCGCGAGAATGCGCGATCGCCATGGAGCGTCTGCGCTGGCTCGAACGCGATCCGCCGAAAACGCGAATCGACGTCAATACCGCCGCCACGTTCCTCGATTATTGGCGCGACGGTCAGCACATTGACCGGCGCGAGGTGGTGGTCGGCGAGCCCGACAAGCAAACACCGCAGATCCAGGCGCCGATCGTCAGCCTCGTCGCCTATCCGAAATGGCGTGTGCCCGGACTCGATTGCCGAGGACGAGCTATCGAAGAAGAGTCCAGGCGTGGCTGCAGGCGAACAATTTCGCGGTTGAAGAACGGCAAGTACGTGCAGCAGTCCGGGCCGAAGAATTCGCTCGGCATCGTCAAGTTCGACATGGACGACAAGCAGGCGATCTATCTGCACGACACTCCGGCTAAGGCCCTGTTCGGCCTTCCCGACCGGCACCGAAGCCACGGCTGCGTGCGCGTCCAGGATGCGGTCGCCTTCGCGAATGCCATCGCCACCGAGGAAGGCGTCGGCGACCAGTTCCAGCAGGCAATGGCGGGCTCGGACGAGAAGTTCGTCAAGCTGAAGAACCCGATCCCCGTTCGTTTGCTCTACCAGACGGCCTTCTGGGACGGCTCGCGCGTCCAGTTCCGGCCCGACGTCTACGGCTGGAATGACAATATCGCAGCAAGGCTCGGGCTTGTCCGCGGGGTCAAGTGGATGCCGGTGGAGAAGAGCGGCGACGTCGGACCGTAAACGACTGAGGGCGCCGGTCCAGGCCGGCGCCCTCATCCCCCCTCCCCAGAGCCGCAAGCGGCTATCCGCGCATCTCCGGCAGATAATCGTCGTCCACGAAGTCGCTGAACTTCGTGATTCGGCTGTCGAACTTCAGGCGGACCTTGCCGGTCGCGCCATGGCGCTGCTTGGCGACGATCACTTCCGCGCGGCCGTAGGCCCGCGCCATCTCCTCCTGCCACGCGGCGAAGTCCGGATGGTCGTCGGCCGGCTGCTTCGCCAGCAGGTAATAATCCTCGCGGTAGATGAAGAGGACGATGTCGGCGTCCTGCTCGATCGAGCCCGATTCCCTGAGGTCCGACAGCTGCGGCCTCTTGTCCTCGCGCTGCTCGACCGCGCGGCTGAGCTGCGACAGGCCGATGACCGGGACGTTCAATTCCTTGGCAAGCTGCTTCAGGCCGCGGCTGATCTCCGAGATTTCCTGGACGCGGTTGTCGTTGCTACCCTTGCCGCTGCCCTGCAGCAGCTGGAGATAGTCGACGACGACCACGCCGATGCCCTTTTGCCGCTTCAGCCGCCGTGCGCGGGTGCGCAAGCGCGCGATGGTCAGGCCGGGCGTATCGTCGATGTAAAGCGGCAGGCTCTGCAGCTCGGCGGCCGCGCGCGCGAGCTGCCGGAATTCCTGCTGACTGATCTTGCCCATGCGCAGGTTCTCGGAGCTGATTCCGGATTGCTCGGCGAGGATCCGAGTCGCGAGCTGGTCGGCAGACATTTCGAGGCTGAACAGGGCGACCGGCGCGCCGGCCGATTTCTCCGGCTCGATTCCGTCTTCGACATCGCGGATGAACCGTCGCGCCGCAGCAAATGCGATGTTCGTCGCAAGCGAGCTTTTGCCCATGCCCGGGCGGCCGGCGACGATGATCAGGTCGGACTTGTGAAGACCGCCGATCTTGGCGTTGAGGCTTTCGAGTCCGGTCGTGAATCCCGACAGATGGCCGCCGCTGTTGAGCGCACGCTCGGCCATTTCGAGCGCTTCCTTGGTGGCGTCGGAGAAGGACTTGGCCCTGCCCTCGGCCCCTCCTTCCTCCGCCACCGTGTAAAGCGCGGATTTCGGCGCGCTCGATTTGAGCGAGGGGGGCAACGTCCTCACTCGTGTCGAGCGCGCCTTCGACCAGGTCGCGGCCTACGCCGATCAGCGCGCGGAGCAGGGCCAGATCGTAGATCTGTCCTGCGAAGTCCCGCGCTCCGATCACAGCCGCGCCCGATCCCGTCAATTGCGCCAAATATGCGGCGCCGCCAACTTCTTTTATATTTTCGTCGCTCTCAAACAGTGGCCGCAAAGTTACCGGATTCGCGACCCGATTGGAATCGGTCATCTTCAGGATGGCTTCGTAGATGCGACCATGAAGCGGCTCGAAGAAGTGATGCGGCTTAAGCTTGAGCTGGACGTCCTCGACCAGCCGGTTGTCGATCATCAGTGCGCCGAGCAGCGCGGCCTCGGCCTCGACGTTCTGCGGAAGCATTTGGGTCGTTTCTGACGCAGACTCGGCGATGCGGATAACTTCGGCCATGGCATGCTCCTACGCTGCGCGGCCCCGCGGCAACGAGAACAAAAGTAGCACAGACCGATCTGGCTGTGGATAGATTGTGCACGACTCATCGATGCGTTCGCAGGAAGTCCCGTTTTCGTTGAATTCATCTCATCCACAGGAAATTAATGGCCGCAAATTGATGGTCGAGGGTGGCGATTGGGCCACACTATCCTAGCCTGCGATGGTCATGCCGATCGACGCAACACCTGCCTCAGTCACGGTCATGAGCATTCCTTACGGGCGCCGGTATCCACAGATAAATGATTGTCCCGATTGAAGGCGATGGCGACGGCGTTAGGCTTCAGTCCATGGCCGTCCGCCGAACTTGGATCGTGCTCGCCACACTGGCGATCATCGGAGTCGCAAGCCCTACCGCTGCGCTCCATCGCGGATGGCGTCCTTCAGAGCGGAAGTATCCCTATCAGGGAATCGATGTCTCGCACCATCAAGGACACATCAAGTGGGCGAAGCTGCCGCGCCAAGGCGTCGACTTCGCCTATATCAAGGCGACCGAAGGTTCGGACCACGTCGACAGGCGGTTCTCGATCAACTGGCACGCGGCCCATCGGGCGGGCATCCACCGCGGCGCCTACCATTTCTTCGGGCTCTGCAGCAGCGGGCAAGCACAGGCGGCGAACTTCATGCGCACCGTGCCGTACGACGCGGCGGCGCTGGCCCCAGCCGTGGACCTTGAATTTCCCGGCAACTGCAAGCGCCGTCCGTCGCGGGCGAAAGTCCACAGGGAGCTCGGCGATTTTCTGCGGATCGTGGAAGCTCGCTACGGGAAGCACGCGGTTCTTTATCTCACACCGCACTTTGACAAACGCTACAAGATCAGCGCGACCTTCAATCGACCTCTTTGGCTTCGCAGCATCAAGTCGAAACCCAAGTTCGGCGCACGGCCGTGGCATATGTGGCAGGCTTCCTACACCCGCCGGCTACATGGGGTGCGCGGCCACGTGGACTGGAACGTAGCGGCCCGCTAGCTCAGGGGCATGGCAATACTCTCCGACCGCTGGATTCGCGAGCAGGCGCAGACAAAGGGCATGATCGAGCCGTTCGTCGAGGCGCAGCGGCGCGAGGGCTGCATCAGCTACGGCCTCTCCTCCTACGGCTACGACGCGCGGGTTTCCCGCCACTTCAAGATCTTCACCAATGTCGACAATGCGATCGTCGATCCCAAGGATTTCGCGCACAACAGCTTCGTCGACCGCAAGACCGACGTCTGCATCATCCCGCCCAACAGCTTCGCGCTCGCCCACACCGTCGAATATTTCCGCGTGCCGCGCGACGTGATGGTGATCTGCCTTGGCAAATCGACCTATGCCCGCTGCGGGATCATCGTGAACGTGACGCCGCTCGAGCCCGGCTGGGAGGGGCATGTGACGCTCGAATTCTCGAACACGACGCCGCTTCCGGCCAAGGTCTACGCCAACGAAGGCGCGTGCCAGTTCCTGTTCCTGCAGGGCAACGAGCCGTGCGAAGTGAGCTACGCCGACCGCGCCGGCAAATATATGGGCCAGAAGGGCGTGACCCTGCCGAAGCTGTGACGCTGCGAACGAAGCTCCAAGCGCCTCGAACTCGGCGCGATCCCGCTCGGCTTCGCGCGGCGAGCGGTTCTTCCTGCCTCGCCGACGGACGCTCATCTACCTCGACGGCAATTCGCTTGGCGCGCTGCCCCGAAGCCGCGCGCGCCGCGCTCGCTGAGACAGCCGAGCGGCAATGGGGCGAGGACCTCATCGCCAGCTGGAACAAGCATGGCTGGATCGACTGGCCGACGCGGATCGCGGCGAAGCTCGCGCCGATCGTCGGCGCGAAGCCGAACGAGCTGCTGATCGCCGATTCGACCAGCGTGTGCCTGTTCAAGCTGCTCGCGGCGGCGGTGCGCGCGCGGCCCGGGCGCACGACGATCCTCACCCAGGAGGCGAATTTCCCGACCGATCTCTATGTCGCGCAGGGGCTCGCCGACATGCTCGGCCTGAAGCTGAAGGCCGTGCGACCGGACGAGGTGCTCGACTGCGATCGACGAAGACACGGCCGTCGTCACGCCTCACCCACGTCGATTACCGATCGGCGGCCATTCTACGACATGCGCGCGATCAACGATGCGGCGCACGCGGCCGGCGCGCTGACCGTCTGGGACCTGTCGCACAGCGCCGGCGCGATCGAGCTCGACCTCGACGGCACCGGCTGCGACCTCGCCGTCGGCTGCGGCTACAAATATCTGAACGGCGGGCCCGGCGCGCCGGCCTTCATCTACGTCGCCGAGCGGCTGCAGGACGAGCTTACGCAATCCGCTCCAGGGCTGGATGGGCCATGCCGAGCCCTTCGCGTTCGTCGACGACTACCGGCCGGCCGACGGCATCGTCCGCTTCCTCACCGGCACGCCGTCGATCCTCGCGCTGGCCGCGCTCGACGCGGGACTCGACACGTTCGACGGCATTGCGATGCGCGACGTTGCAGGCCAAGTCTCGCACGCTCTCGCAACTGTTCGTCGACGAGGTCGAGGCGCGCTGCGGCGACGAGGTCCGCCTCGCCTCGCCCCGCGATCCGGCGCAGCGCGGCAGCCACGTCGTCTTCGCTCATCCCGAGGGCTATGCGGTCATGCAGGCGCTGATCGCGCGCGGCGTCATCGGCGACTTCCGCGCGCCCGACCTGATGCGCTTCGGCTTCGCGCCGCTCTACAACAGCTATCGCCGAGATGGTCCGCGCCGCCGAGATCCTCGCCGACATCCTCGCAAGCCGCGAATGGGACCAGCCGCGCTTCAAGGAGCGCGCGAAGGTCACCTGATCGGCGCGTTCCGTCGTCCGCGCGTCGTCGATGCTCCACGCGCCCGGCGCCGGCGGCGGCGAGATAGAGGAAGATGAAGCAGAACAGGATCGCGCGCCTCGCCCATGTTGGCGAGCGGCCAGAAGCTCTTGGGGAAATGCATGCATCCAGTAGGCGACCGCCATCTCGCCCGAGGCGATGAATGCGGCGAGCCGCGTGAACAGCCCGATGGTGATCAAGCACGCCGGCGACGCAGCTCGATCACGCCGGCGGCGATCAGCAACGGCGGCAGCGGATGGACCGGGAAACGGCACCGGAAAGCGCGAAGAATTTCGACAGGCCATGCTCGAGGAACAGCAGGCCCGACGACGATCCGCAGAATGGCGAGCAGCTGCGGCTGCCAGCGCGAAAGCCAGGTGAATTCCATCGCGATCCTCCCGCCGAGTTGGTCCCGCACGCTTAGCGGACCGGTTCAGCCGCCGCCAAGTGTCAGGCGTGTTCCTTGCTTCGCTTCTGCTGGCGGCGTGCGCCGCATCCTCGGCGAGCAGCTGGCGCGAGCGGTGGATCATGTCGACCCAGTCGTGGAACGCGTGCGCGAGCTTGGTCACCAGCTCCTTGAGCGGCCCCTCCTTGAGGCAGCCGCTCTCGTCGAAGCTGTCGTCGGTGACATGGCCGAGATAGGCCTCGGGCTGCTGCATCACCGGCATGTTGAGGAACACGCAGGCCTGGCGGATCTGGTGGTTGGAGCCGAAGCCGCCGATG
The DNA here is from genome assembly GCA_963738825.1 of uncultured Alphaproteobacteria bacterium. Classification (GTDB taxonomy): domain Bacteria; phylum Pseudomonadota; class Alphaproteobacteria; order Sphingomonadales; family Sphingomonadaceae; genus Sphingomicrobium. The sequence continues at coordinate 189,635 of CAVTYB010000006.1, forward strand.
CTTCCCGGCGAGGCGGTGACGATCGCCGCCGGCTTCTTGTCGAACACGCTCTGGCCATAGGGCCGCGAGCCGACGTCGATCGCGTTCTTGAGCACGCCGGGAATGCCGCGATTATATTCGGGGCTGACGAACAGCACGCCGTCGGCCGCGGCGACCTGCTCGCGGAAGCGGGTCCATTGCTCGGGCGGATTGCCGTCGAGGTCCTGGTTGTAGAGCGGCAGGTCGCCGATCTCGATCATCGAGCAATCGAGATTGTCGCCGCGCATGCGCGCAGATCGACCGCGCGACCTTGCGGTTGAGGCTGTCCTTGCGAAGGCTGCCGACGATGATCGCGATCTTGTAGGCCATGGGCTCACTCTCCTTGCTGAGCCCGTCAATACGCCGCTCGCGCGAAAGTTGCGACGGCCGGAACGCGCCGCCGCAGCGGGACCGCGGCGCGCCCGGCTGGGGACCTACCGATTCTCGCGCTGGACCTGCTCCCACTGCCTGGCAGTGAGGCAGACCCGCTGGTTCAGATGCGAATAGCTGGACGGGAGGAGCCTGCAGATCTTTTCTCCGGCGCCGCTTGAGCCGAAGCGTTGCCGGACGACCGCCCGATCCGCTGGCGATGACCTGATCGCCGGCGGCTGGAGCGGCCTGGTTGCCGATCTGCTGCGGCATCGCCGACGCCGGCGCGGAAGCGAGAATCATGGTAAAGATGGAACAACCAGCAAGTGACTTAGACATCGTTCTGCTCCCCTGTCTTGGGAGCTTGAAGCTACATCTGTAGCGTACTGTCTTGCCAGCCGCCCGCTGTCGGATAGCCGACAGGCAAAGCCGCTTGGTCGAAGCGATTTCGACGAACGCCGTTTGTCGATGAACGCCAGATAAACAGCGCCGATCAGCGCTTCGACTTGGTGGCGGATGTTCGGCGGCCTGCCGCGCCTGCTAGTCGTGCGCACGCGGTCGCGGCGCTCGGGCGGCGGCCGTCGCACATGCCTTGCTGGTCCGGCAAGCTCGAAGCGCAGCGAGCCCGAGACCGGGTTCGCCTCGGCGAGCCGCAGCGTCAGCCTCTGGCCGACGCGGTAGGTCGTGCCGCTCTCCTCGCCGACGAGCTGCTGCGCCTTCTCGTCGTAGCGGAAATATTCCTCGCCGATCGTCGAAACCGGCACCAGCCCGTCGCCGCCGAAACTCGACCACGGTGGCGAAGAAGCCGAACGGCTGAACGCCGGTGATCCGGCACATCGACCACCTGCCCGACCTGGTCGGCAAGATAGGCCGCGACATAGCGGTCGACCGTCTCGCGCTCGGCCTCCATCGCGCGCCGCTCGAGCATCGAGATCTGCTCGCCGATCTCGCTCGAACTGCTCGGCGTCGGCCGGCGGAAGGCCGCCCTCGCCGAGCCTGTAGGCGCTGACCAGCGCGCGGTGGACGAGCAGGTCGGCATAGCGGCGGATCGGCGAGGTGAAATGCGCGTAGGTCGCGAGCGCCAGGCCGAAATGCCCGAGCCGCTCCGGGCGCGTAGCGCGCCTGCATCTGCGTCCGCAGCAGCTGCTCCATGATCTCCGGCGCGACCGTCGGCATCGCCGACGCGCTCGATGATCCGGTTGAAGGTCGCCGGCTTGATCACCTGGCCGAGCGCGAACTCGATGCCGAAGGTCTCGAGATAATCCTTGAGCGCCACGAGCTTCTCGCGGCTCGGCGGCTCGTGGACGCGGTACATGACCGGCGCCTTCTTCGCTTCGAGCGCGCGCGCCGCAGCGACATTCGCCGCGATCATGAAATCCTCGACCAGCCGATGCGCGTCGAGCCGCTCGCGCGGCGCGACCGAGTCGATCCGTCCCTTCTCGTCGAGCACCACCTGCCGCTCGGGAAGGTCGAGCTCGAGCGGATCGCGCTTGTTGCGCGCCGCGAACAGCGCGCGCCAGCAGCCCCACAGCGGCTTCAGCGCGGTCTCGACCAGCTCCTGCGGGACCGGCCCTTCGACCTCGGGCATCGAGCAGACCGGTGAGGAAACCTCGACCCGCTCCTCCTCCGACGCGTCGATCGCCGCCTGCGCATCCTCATAGGCGATGTTCGCCGCGACCCGGATCTTCGCGCGGGTGAACCGCCAGCTCTTGAGCGTGCCGTCCTTCGCGATGGTGAGGTGGCAGGCCATCGCCGCGCGGTCCTCGCCTTCCTTCAGCGAGCAGATGTCGGCCGACAGCTCCTCGGGAAGCATCGGCACGACGCGGTCGGGGAAATAGACGCTGTTGCCGCGCGCCCGCGCCGCCTTGTCGAGCGCGGAGTCCGGGCCGGACGTAGAAGCTGACATCGGCAATCGCGACGATCGCCTTCCAGCCGCCCTTGTTGTCCTCATCGTCGTCGCGCGCAGCCCAGATCGCATCGTCATGATCGCGCGCGTCGGCGGGATCGATCGCGACGATCGGCAGGTGCGTCAGGTCCTCGCGCTCGCCGAGCGGCTGCTTCGCGACCCGCTTCGCCTCCTCGATCGCCGCATCGCTGAACTCGTGCGGAAGCTCATATTTGTGGATCGCGATGAGGCTGAAGCTCTTGCGGCGCGAACGGATCGCCGAGCACCGCGTCGACGCGAGCCGTGACCCGCGGACCGCGCCCCGACACTTCGCACAGCACGAGGTCGCCCGCCTCCCCGTCCTCCACGTCGCTGATCGGCAGCTCGCGCCGCTCCTTCTTCTCGACCGGGCGTCAGCCAGAAGCGCGTCGCCCTCCTGCCGGAGCACGCCGAGCACCAGCTCCTGCCTTGCGCGCGAGCTTCTTCAGCGGATGAGCGACGTAGCCGCTCGCCACGCTCCTCGGTGCGCGCGAGCACGCGGTCGCCGATCCCGAGCGCGCCGCGCCGCTCCTTCTCGATCATGCGCAGCTTGGGCGCGCGGCGTGTCCGCTTCCCACTGCTCGGGCTGACCGTAGACATGCCCGCTGTCGTCCGCCTCGACGATCCTCAGTACGGTGACCCGAGGCACCCCGCCGACTTGATTGAAAGCGCGTGCCCGGCGAGGTCTCGATCAGCCCCTCGTCCGCCATGTCGTTGAGAAGCCGCTTGAGCGCGATCTTGGCATCGCCGCGAATGCCGAACGCGCGCGCGATCTCGCGCTTGCCCGCCGGCTGGTCCGGACGTCGCGATGAAGTCGAGGATCTGCTTTCGGCTGGGCAGCTCGGAGGAGCGCTTGCGGGCCATGGCGAGGCCCTAAACGCGCCTAGCGCAGCTGGCTATCCTTGCTTCCGCGCCGGTTGATAGTGGAATGGACGACCGCCTTGTCGCGCTCCGACTGGCAGGCGACGCAGGTGCGGACGCCCGGGAAGCGCCTCGCGCCGCTTCTTCGGGATCGGCTCGCCGCAATCGTCGCATTCTTCCGCGCTCTCGCCCTTCGGGCGTCAGCGCCCGCGCGCGAAGGACGGCGTCCTTCACGGTGTCGTCGATCTGATCCTGAACCGCGCCGTCGCGCGTCCATCCGCCGGCCATCGTCTGCTCCTCAGCCCCTAAGTGGACACTGCGGCCTGCGCCCGCAATGCTGCACGGCGATGGAGCCGCTGTTCGCGCCAGACGATCACCAGACCGCTGGCAATAATGATTGGCGCGCCCGACCCAGATCCAGGGCGTCGGCACCTCACCGAAAATCCAGGAACCGAGGAGCAGGGCCCAGAGGAGGCTCGTGTAATCCATCGGCATGACCATCGCGACCGGCGCCAGCCGCAAGGCACCGGTCAATGTCAGCTGTGCGAGCCCGCCCGCGAGCGACAGTCCGGCCAGCATCACCCACGTCGTACCGTCGTGCGACCCGCCGAAGATGAGCATCGCCAGCCCGAGCGGAAGCAGCGAGCTGACGGCGAACCAGAATACTGTCGTCGCTGCCCGCTCGGTCTTGCCCAGCCGCCGGATCACGATCGTCACCGACGCGGTCATCAACGCCGCGACGAGCGCAACCGACGCACCGAGCAACGGCACATCGCCGCTGCCCGGCTGGACGATCAAAAGCACTCCGGCGAAGCCCACGGCCACCGCTCCCCAGCGCCACTTGCCGGTCGGCTCGCCGAGCAGGAGAGCCGCGAGGATCACCGAGAAGATCGGGACTGAGAAGCCGATCGTGGTTGCTTCGGCCAGGGGCAGCAGGATGAATGCGAGGAAGTTCAGGCCCATGGCTCCGACGCCGAGCGCCATCCGCCCGACATGGGCCCCCACCCGCTTCGTTCGTAGCGAAGGGAATCCCGGCCCGGCTGCAACGAACGCCGTGGAGCACAGGGCGGTACCGCACTGCCGGTAGAACAGGCTTTCGACGACGTTCACGCCGCGCGTCGAAGCGAGCTTCACGAGCGCGAACATGATTGCGAGGAGAAGCGCGGTGAGGAGGCGGAGCGCGATCCCGGCAAGCGGCCGCTGCTCCGCCGGCATGTCGGTGTCGCGCGGCTCCCCTCGCGCCATTTACGACTTCGGTTTGGCTGGCGGCGCGGCGTACGGCTTGAACGCGCCGCCCGGTACGGCCGAGGCGACCGGGCTTTCGAACCCGTCCTTGCTGACTGAAGCGACGCCGAACACCCAGTCGTCGACCCGGATGTGCGGCAGGACGACCTTGCACTCAGCGGCGCATCGGCTTGCCGGTACCGAGCGCGAAGTCTCCCACTGGTTCACGTCCGTGCGACGCCAGCGGATTGCATAGCTGGATGCAGCCGCAGCAGGCTCCCACGTTACGGTCGTATCCGTGCTGACGCCGCCTTCGACCTTCGGCGCGGGCGGCGGCGGGGAGCTGGCGATCGACGCGAGCGCGGCGACGTTCAGCTTCGTCATCTTGGCGAGATAGGCGAAATCGACATGGTCGATCGTGTCACCGTACTTGATACCGTTCTCGGTGCGCAGATCCTGGTGCTGCCAGATGTAATTCTCGATCGCGACGGTGATCCGCGCGGCAGGATAGCCGAGCTGCAGGAACGGGATGTGGTCGCCGCCGCGCTGGAAGCGGTCGGTGCGCCAGATCTGACGCACGTCGAGCCCTATCTTCAATCGGTCTGCCAGACTGTCGAGGAAGCGGGAGATGTTGCGCGAGGGCGCGTCATTCTCGCCACCGAGGCTGTGAGTCGCGGCCATGAGGTCGGTTTGTCCCTGCGAGCGAGGCCCTTCCGAGAGCACGCGCGCATGCGTCGAATTGCAGACCCCGTCCGATGAGCAGCTGTTGCCGATGATGTCGTTGTTGAGGACGGTCACGACGTTCCAACCCTGCTGCTTGGCGTAATTCGCGAGCGTTTTGCCGCCGTAGAGTCCTTGTTCCTCGCCCATCAGAGCCGCGTAGACGATCGTTCCGGGGAACTTGTGTTTGCTGAGCACGCGCGCGGCTTCAATCACTGCGGCCGTGCCGGATCCATCGTCATTCGCTCCCGGCGCATCCGAGGTTGAGTTCATCGGGTCGCTAACGCGGCTATCGATATGGCCCTGGATGATGACAACGTCATTGGGCCGTTCAGTTCCGCGTTGGATGGCGACCACGTCGGTGATCTTGGTCGCCGAGGGCAGCCGGTCGCCGCTAAAAGTCTCGCTGGGCGGACCACCGTCAGGCAGTTCCCGCACGCCGCGGAGTAACGGCCAAACTCGGAATTTGCCCAGTTCAATGCGGCGCCGATCCCACGTTTCGGATCCGTTTGTGAGGAAAGCGTGTGGCGGGTCCCGAAGCTCACCAAGGTCGCGATCGTATGGTGCAGCTGCTCCTGACTGACGGGAGCGATGATCGCCCGCAGCTTCGCATCGATCCCAGGTGCCGGCGCAGCTCCGAGCAAGCTGACGCACATCAAAATCGCGATATTACGCATTCGACTCTCCCCTTCACCGGGTTCGGCAACTGGCATTTGCCACTGCTCGGGTCTAGGGACCCGCGACCCCAGAGGGCAAAATTGAGGACGCGTAATCATGCTTCGCAGCATCGACCATTTCATCGGCGGTTCCACCTTCGCTTCGGGCGAGCGGCAAGGCGATGTGTTCGATCCCAATCAGGGCCAGGTGCAGGCCAACGTCCGCTTCGGCACCGCTGCCGACCTTCAGAAGGCGGTCGACGTCGCCAAGGAAGCACAGCCGGCCTGGGCTGCGACCAACCCGCAGCGCCGCGCCCGAGTCGATGTTCAAGTTCCGCGAGCTCGTCGAGAAGAACATGGACGATCTCGCCTTCCTGCTCTCCTCAGAGCACGGCAAGGTGCTCGCCGACGCTCGCGGCGATGTCCAGCGCGGCCTCGAGGTGATCGAATATGCCTGCGGCATCCCGCAGGCGCTGAAGGGCGAACATACGGTAGGCGCCGGCCCCGGCATCGATGTCTATTCAATGCGTCAGCCGCTCGGCATCGGTGCAGGAATCACACCGTTCAACTTCCCGGCCATGATCCCGATGTGGATGTTCGGAATGGCGATCGCCTGCGGTAATGCCTTCATCGTGAAGCCCTCGGAGCGGGACCCAAGCGTCCCCGTCCGCCTCGCCGAGCTGATGAAGGACGCAGGGCTTCCCGACGGAATCCTCAACGTCGTCCACGGCGACAAGGAGATCGTCGACGCGATCCTCGACCATCCGGACATCGCGGCGGTCAGCTTCGTCGGCTCGTCCGATATCGCGCAGTACATCTATTCACGCGGCACCGCCCATAATAAGCGTGTCCAGGCGTTCGGCGGCGCCAAGAACCACGGCATCGTCATGCCCGACGCCGACCTCGACCAGGTCGTCAACGACCTTGCGGGAGCCGCTTTCGGCTCGGCGGGCGAGCGCTGCATGGCACTTCCAGTCGTCGTTCCCGTCGGCGACGAGACCGCCGACAGGCTCCGCCAGAAGCTCATTCCGGCGATCCAGGGCCTGCGAGTGGGAATCTCGACCGATGCCGAGGCGCATTACGGGCCCGTCGTCAGCAAGGCGCACAAGAAGCGGATCAAGAATTACATCCAGATGGGCATCGACGAGGGCGCGGAGCTCGTCGTCGACGGCCGCGGCTTCATGCTCCAAGGCCATGAGGAAGGCTTCTTCATCGGCCCGACCTTCTTCGATCATGTGAAAGCGAGCATGAAGAGCTACCAGGACGAGATCTTCGGCCCGGTACTGCAGATGGTCCGCGCTCACGACTTCGAGGAAGCGGTGAATTTTCCGAGCCAGCACGAATATGGCAACGGAGTCGCTATCTTCACCCGCAACGGCCACGCGGCGCGCGAATTCACGGCCCGCGTGAATGTCGGGATGGTCGGCGTGAACGTGCCGATCCCGGTGCCGGTCTCCTACCATAGCTTCGGGGGGTGGAAGCGCTCGGGCTTCGGCGACATCGGCCAGTACGGCCAGGAGGGCCTACGCTTCTGGACCAAGAACAAGGTCGTGACCCAGCGCTGGCCCGACGGCTTCGTCGACGCCGGAGACAAGGGCGCCTTCCACATCCCGACGTTCGGCTGATGGCGTAAGGGCCGGTTCCGCTGTAAGAGCCGCCCCATCATTTCTGCAATGGGGGTGCGAAATGATTCCGTTCGCGCTTGCAGCGGCCGCGGTGCTTCAATGGACCGGCTCGCATACCGTCCAATATACCGGCCCCGGCTTTTACTGCGGCGGGGGCTATCGGATTGCGCTCGGCACGGGTGAGCGTGCGCTGATCCTTCCGCAATCGGAAACCGGAGGCGTCCAGAGCACCCGGCTCGTCCTCTCGCACGGCGAGGTGAATGTCTGGTCGGGCGCGCGGGCCGAGCCAGGCCGCGTGGTCTCGCACTATGGGGATTTTGCCGTGACCGAGCAGGATGACGGCCAGAGCGTCGCCTATCTCATCACCAACCAGACACCGTACGGACTACGCCTGACGAGCAACGCCTTCCACGGATTTAAGCAGGACAAATGGTTCTTCAGCAACGCCAACTTCGCGCCAGGGTCCGACCACGAAGTCCCCTGCCTCGCGGCGTACAGTTACTGAACGAAGGGCAGTGGCGGATACTGGCGGCGACTTGTCGCGTTGAACGACCATGCGCATCACGGCTGCCCTGCTTACTGTCGGAACCATGTTGTGGGTCGTGGCCTGTGGCCAACCGGACCCAGTCGCCAACAACGCCACTGGAGTGAACCTCCCGGCGCCGTCAAACGATGCGGATCCCGATCCGCTGGGTGGTCCGCCTGCGAACAATGTCTTGGCGGACGCCGGCTCCAGCAACGTCGCGGAAGACACGTCGCCCGGCGCCATCCCTGCCGCGCTCCTTGGCCGTTGGGGCCTGACGCCGGCGGACTGCACCTCGACGGGTGGCGATGCGAAGGGCTTGCTGGTGGTCGGCGGCGACGAGCTGCGCTTCTATGAATCGCGCGGGGTTCCCTCAGCCGGCGTCGAATTGAACAGCGATTCGGTGAACGGCAATTTCAGCTTTACAGGTGACGGCCAGACCTGGACGAAGTTCGAGACCTTAGAACGGAAGAACAACACACTGGTACGTACCGAAAGCAACCCAGCAGCGAGTTACACTTATGCGAAATGCTAAACTGATCCTCGCCTTCGGCGTCGCGGCACTCGCGCTCGGCGCGTGCCACAAGCAGCAACATTCGCAAATGAACAACGAGAGCATCTCGATGGACGCGGACGTACCGGAAAATCAGATGATGGCGGGGAACGCGGATATCGAAACGCTTCCCGCCGATGAGAGCAGCACCACTCCGTCCAACCAACTTCAGAACGGTTTCGACAATCCAGACGTCAACGACGTCGGGAACACCGGGAATTCCTACTGAGGGGGTCCGGCCATGCTGATTCTCTACTACTCGCCGGGGGCCTGTTCGCAGGCGCCGCACATCCTGATGCACGAGATCGGCCTCAAGCATGACGCGAAGCGCGTCGATTTAAGAAGCAAGACGCTCGAGGACGACAGCGACTATCTCTCTGTGAATCCGAAAGGCGCAGTACCTGCGCTGCAGCTCGAAAGCGGCGAGGTGCTGACCGAGAATGCAGTCATCCTTCAATATATCGGCGACCGTGCATCCTGGCCCGAGGTGCTTCCGTCGCTCGGCAATTTCCGGCGCTACCGGGTGCTTGAGCTCGTCAACTTCATCACGACGGAACTTCACAAGCGTTTCAGCTTCCTGTTCAGTCGCGAAGCGAGTGATGAGGTCAAGAACTTCGTCAGGGGCGACCTAGCCAAGAAACTGAGCTGGATCGACGAGAGGCTGGGAGACGGCCCGTTTTTGATGGGGGAGGACCTGACCCTGCCAGACCCCTACCTCTTCGTGATTACGCGTTGGACCGACAAGATGATCGGGCTCGATCAATGGCCGAACCTCAGCGCTTTCTACGAGCGAATGCTTCAACGGGATTCGGTTCGCAACGTTCTCCGGTTCGAAGGACTGCTGAAGGAAGAAGCGGCGGTCTAGCGCTCTTGCTGACACGCACAGCGCCCCCTAGAGCCGCCGCGCGATGAACCAGTTCGACCTCACTGACGACCAGCTCCAGATCCAGGAAATGGCCCGCAAGTTCACCGCGGACGCCATCACGCCGAACGCGGCCGAGTGGGACGAGAAGCACATCTTTCCCAAGGACACGATCCGGGAGGCAGCCGAGCTCGGCTTCGGCTCCATCTACGTCTCCGAGGAGAGCGGCGGGATCGGGCTCGGCCGGCTCGACGCGGCGCTGATTTTCGAAGCCATGTCCTATGGCTGCCCGTCGACCAGCGCCTTCATCTCGATCCACAATATGGCAAGCTGGATGATCGACCGCTTCGGCGGCCAGGAGGTCAAGCAGAAATATCTGCCTTCGATGATAACCATGGAGCGGATCGGCAGCTATTGTCTGACCGAACCGTCATCCGGCTCGGACGCAGCGGCCCTCAAGACAAAGGCGGTGCTGGACGGCGATCATTATGTCGTCAGCGGCTCGAAGGCCTTCATCTCCGGCGGCGGAGAGAATGAAGTCTACGTGACGATGACCCGGACCGGGGAGGCCGGTCCGAAGGGCATCACCTGCCTCGTCATCGACAAGGACATGAAGGGAGTCAGCTTCGGCGCGCAGGAGAAGAAGCTGGGCTGGCATTCGCAGCCCACCGCGCAGGTCAATTTCGACGAGGTCCGAGTGCCGGTCGCCAACCGCGTCGGTGCGGAGGGCGAAGGTTTCCGCATCGCGATGATGGGCCTCGACGGCGGCCGCCTCAACATCGGCGCCTGCTCCCTGGGTGGCGGGCAGCGCTGCCTCGACGAAGCGATCGCTTATACCAAGGGCCGCCAGCAGTTCGGCCAGCCGATTGCGGATTTCCAGGCGACCCAGTTCACGCTGGCGGACATGGAGACCGAACTCGAAGCCGCTCGCTATCTGCTCTACGTCGCCGCGGCTAAGGTGACCGCCAATGCGCCGGACAAGACCAAGTTCGCGGCAATGGCCAAGCGGCTGGCGACCGACACCGGCTCCTCCGTCGTTGACCGCGCGCTCCAGCTCCACGGCGGCTACGGCTATTTGATGGACTATCCGATCGAGCGCTTCTGGCGCGATCTTCGAGTCCACTCCATTCTCGAAGGCACCAACCAGATCATGCGCGTGATCGTCAGCCGCGACCTGCTGCGCCAGTGACGGACGACGTTCTGATCAGCGTCGATCGCGGCGTTGGCCGCCTGCGACTGAACCGGCCGAAAGCGATCCACGCGCTGACGACGCAGATGTGTGAGGCGATGAGCCAGGCGCTTCTTCGTTGGCGGACAGACCCGGGAGTGGAAGTGGTCCTCCTCGACCATGCCGAGGGCCGCGGCTTTTGCGCTGGGGGAGACGTCGTCATGCTCGCTCGCAGCGGAAATACCGACGCGGAAGAGGCGAAGCGGTTCTTCTGGGCCGAATACCGTCTGAACCATCTGCTCTTCACTTATTCCAAGCCGACGGTCGCGGTCATGGACGGCATCACGATGGGCGGCGGCGTCGGTGTCTCGCTTCCCTGCACCTATCGCATAGCCACCGAGAATACGCGCCTCGCGATGCCGGAGACGAGCATCGGCCTGTTCCCGGATGTGGGCGGTGGCTGGTACCTGTCGCGGCTCCCGGGGCGCGTCGGCCAGTTCATGGCGCTGACCGGCGCAAGGCTCGACGGCGCCGACTGCCGCTACCTCAATCTGGCCACGCACTATGTCGAGCAATCGGATCTCGCCGAACTCATCGAACGAATGATGAAGGCGCCCGCCCGAGTGCAAGGTGCGCTTGGGGCAGCCTCGATAAGTCCACCCGACGCGAAAATCGAACCGATCCTGCCGCTTGTCACGAAGCTCTTCGCCTCCAATCGTCTCGAGGATGTTCTCGCAGCACTCGATGCCGACGAAAGCGAATGGGCGGAAAGCGAGCTCGCAACGCTCAAGAGCAAGAGTCCGCTTTCGTGCAAAGTATCGCTTAGGCTGCTCGCGGAGGGCGCCGACCGCGCGACCTTCGCCGAGGAAATGCGCGCGGAATATGCGCTGGCCGGTCGAGTGGTCCGCACTCATGACTTTCGCGAAGGCGTGCGCGCGCTGTTGATCGACAAGACCGGCGATCCGCAATGGGATCCGCCCAGCCCTGAACAGGTGACTGACGAAATGCTCGACGTGCTGTTCGCCCCGCTTCCCGCGACGGAAGAATGGACGCCCTACCCCGAGCCGGAGACGGTCGCATGAGCGAATATCAGACAGTCATCCTCGAGCAGCGCGGTGCGGTCACACTCGTCATGTTGAACCGTCCGCAGGCGCTCAATGCACTCAACAGCGAGGTGCTGAGGGAGCTGATCGACGTTTTCGCAGCCTATGATGCCGACGAAGGGCAGCGCTGCCTCGTGCTCACGGGAAGCGGCGACAGGGCTTTCGCCGCCGGCGCCGATATCAAGGAGATGCAGCCGCAGGGCTTCGCCGACATGTATTCCTCCGACTTCTTCGCCGGATGGGAAAAGGTCACCGCGACACGCAAGCCGTGGATCGCCGCGGTGAACGGCTTTGCGCTCGGCGGCGGTTGCGAGATCGCGATGATGGCCGATTTCATCATTGCCGCCGACACCGCCAAGTTCGGCCAGCCGGAGATCAAGCTCGGGGTCACTCCCGGAATGGGCGGCTCGCAGCGCCTGACCTGGGCGGTCGGCAAGGCCAAGGCGATGGAAATGTGCCTGACCGGCCGGATGATGGACGCGGAGGAAGCGGAGCGTTCGGGCCTCGTTGCGAAGGTCGTTCCTGCTGCTCAATTGCTCGAACGAAGCGATGAAAACTGCCGAAACGATCGCGGCGATGCCGCCTCTCGCCGCGATCGCGGTCAAGGAAATGGTCAATGCGGCGTTCGAAATGCCGCTTGGCACAGGGCATCCGCTTCGAGCGGCGGCTGTTCCATGGCCTGTTCGGGACCGAGGACCAGAAGGAAGGCATGGCCGCCTTCGTCGAGAAGCGGCCGGGGAATTGGAAGGGACGCTGAACATGGCGCGTATCGCATTCATCGGGCTTGGGCACATGGGCGGCGGAATGGCGCCGAACCTCGCCAATGCGGGACATGACGTCCGCGCATTCGACCTCGTCCCGGAAGCCGTCGCAACATGCCGTCGAAGGCGGCTGCATCGCGGCCAGTTCCGCGGCCGACGCGGTGAAGGACGCCGACGTCGTCATCACCATGCTCCCGGCCGCAAAGCACGTCCGCGCCGTGTTCGACGACGACGTCGCGCCAAATGCCAAACCCGGCGCCTTGCTGATCGACTGCTCGACCATCGACGTCGCTAGCGCACGCGAGGTCGGCGAAGGCCATGAAGAGCCAAGGGCTTCGACTTCCTCGACGCGCCGGTTTCGGGCGGCATCGCCGCAGCGGCGGCCGGAGCCTGACCTTCATGGTCGGCGGGACCGACGAGCAGTTCGAGCGCGCCAGGCCCTTCCTCGAGCCGATGGCCAAGGCCGTGATCCACGCCGGCCAGCTCGGCGCCGGGCAGGCGGCGAAGATCTGCAACAACATGATCCTCGGCGCGACGATGGCCGCGACCTGCGAAGCCTTCGTCCTCGCGCAGAAGCTCGGGCTCGACCCGCAGGTCTTCTTCGACATTTCGTCCAAGGCGTCGGGCCAAAGCTGGTCGATGACGAGCTACGCGCCGGTCCCCGGCGTCGGCCCGGACACGCCCGGCCGATCACGATTACGAAGGCGGGTTCGCCGCCGCGCTGATGCTCAAGGACCTGAAGCTCGCCGACGAAGCTGCGAAGAGCGTCGGCGCTTACACGCCGATGGGCGGCGAGGCCGAGGAGCTGTACCAGCGTTTCGTCGACCGCGGCGGCGGCTCGAAGGATTTCTCTGGAATCATCAAGATGATCGACGACAGCTGGAAAGTGCCGGACCAACAATAGGGAGGGTCAATGCGTCTTCGTTTCTGCCGCCGCGATTGCGGCCTGTATTTCTGTGGCTGCAGATCGGCGGCGCCACGCTCAGCAAGGACAACGCGCGCTCACGGTCATGAACGCCGCGTCACGACGGCATGGAGGCCATCGGCGACGCGATTCAGAAGGCCGCTCCACCGAACGCACTCAGCGAGACACGCCGGATCTGCCGACCGATCCAGTCGCAACGCCGCGAAGATCTCGAAGCTCTCCGAGCAGGCCTCGAGCTGGTTCCCGGCCGGCACGGGTCCCGATGTCGCCAAGACCCGCGCAAAGCCCGAAATCTGGCAGAATCCGGAGGACTTCGCAGCCCAAGCTCCGCAACTTCCAGGCTGCTGCAGCGCGCGTTCGACGCGCCGCTCGGGGCAATGACATGGCAGCGATGAACGCGCGCTTCGCCGACCTCGGCGGCACCTGCAAGGCCTGCCACGACAAGTATCGCGCGGAGGAGCAGCACTGAGCCAGCAGCCGTCTGGGACCTCCCGGTCCGGCTGGTCCACTGGCTGCTCGCGGCGCTGATCGTCTTCAGCTGGTGGTCGGTCCACCACCACCATACCGATTGGCACATCTGGTCGGGCTGCGCGATCCTGACGTTGCTGATCTTTCGCATCCTGTGGGGCTTCGTCGGAAGCTCGACGGCGCGCTTCTCGAGCTTCGTTCGCGGGCCCGCGAGCAATTGCCGATTACTGGCGCGGCAGTGGATCGGCATCGGCCACAACCCGCTCGGCGCGCTCAGCGTGCTCGCGCTTCTCGTCGCAGTCGCGGTCCAGGTCGGCCTCGGCCTGATCTCCGAGGACGAGGACGGCATTTACATGGGTCCGCTGCGCGCAGCTGGTCAGCACCGACACGTCGGACAAGGCGCGCGAGATTCACGAACTCTGGTTCAACGTGATCCTCGTGTCTGATCGCACTGCACCTGCTGGCGATCCTCTATTACCGCCTGCGCGGGCGGAAGCTGACGCATGCCGATGATCACGGGCCGCGCCGTCTCGAGCTCGGCACGCGAGCCGATGCGGCCGGGCAAATGGTGGGTCGCGCTGATCTGCCTTGCGGTCGGCATCGGCATCACACGCTGGATCATCGCCGGCGCGCCGCCTCTGACGTCCCTTGCAGTCGCAGTGCCCCGAGACGCCACATCGCGGCCATGCTGATCCGCACCGAACAGACGCCGAACCCTGCGACCCGCAAGTTTCTGCCCGGGCAGACCGTCATGGACGCGGGCACCCGCGACTTCCCGGATGCGCGAGTCGGCCGAAAGCTCTCGCCGCTCGCCAAGGCGCTATTCGACAGCGGCATGGTCGAGGGCGTGTTCTACGGCCGCGACTTCATCTCGGTGACCGCAGCGCCAGGCGTGTCATGGACCGATCTCGAGCCGCTGGTGCTCGAGACCCTGCTCGATCATTTCGTCAGCGGCGCGCCGCTGTTCGCCGCCGGGACCGCGGCGGATATCCACGTCGCCGGACGATGGCGACTTCGAGGAAAATCCCGACGACGCCGACATCATCGATCAGATCAAGGAACTGATCGAAACCCGCGTCCGCCCGGCCGTCGCGCAGGACGGCGGCGACATCGCTTACAAGGGCTATAGGGACGGGCGGCTCTATCTTTCGATGCACGGCGCCTGCTCGGGCTGCCCATCGTCGACCGTCACTCTGAAGCGCGGAATCGAAAGCCTGATTCGGCACTATGTGCCCGAAGTTGGAATCCGTCGAAGCCGTTTGATTCGCCACTTGCGGCGTTGAGCCGCATGTGACCACTATCTCCCCGTGATCCTGGCTTTCGACACGTCGAGCGCCGCCTGCACCGCCGCTTTGTTCGACGGCGATGGCGCCTGCGTTGCGCAGTCGCGACGAACTGATCGGCCGCGGCCATGCCGAGCGGCTGGTGCCGATGATCGCCGAGCTGCTGGACGGCCGGAAGGCCGAGCGGATCCTCGTCGGCGTCGGTCCCGGCAGCTTTACCGGAATCCGGGTCGCGATCGCCGCGGCGCATGGCCTCGCGATCGGCTGGGGCGCCGAGCTGTTCGGAATGTCCTCGCTTGCGCTGCTCGCGGCTGGCGCCGCCGCGGAAGGCGAAGTCGCCGCGGCCGTCATCGGCGGCCATGGCGAGCTCTTCGTTCAGCAGTTCGACGCCATGACGGCAGAGCCGACGTCGGACCTGCGCAACCTCGTTCCGACCGAGGCCGCGCGTTTCGCCACGGCAGAGCTCGTCGCCGGCTCCGGCGCCTCGCAGTTGGTCGAAGGCGCGCGGCTGGGGCGAGGCGCGGGAGGCGTGGCCTTCCGCGGCCAGCGCCCTGAAGCTGCCCGAACGACTGCGGACCCTGCTGCCAAGCCGGTCTATGCGCGCGCGCCCGACGCCCGGGTGCCGGAGGCGGCATGATGGCGACGCCCGCGCTCGCGGAAGAAGTGCGGATCGCGCCCGGCGGTCCCGACCACATCGACGCGGTGATGATCGTCATGGACGCGGCGTTCGGCGACAAGTTCGGGGAAGCCTGGACCCGTTCGCAGCTCAGCGGGATCCTGCCGATGGCCGGCGTGTTCCTGACGCTCGCCGTCGATCGCGCCGAGCGAGTCAGTCGTCGGCTTTTCGCTTGTCCGGACGGTCGCGGATGAATCGGAGCTCCTCCTGATCGCGGTGCTGCGAGCGAGCAGCAGGGCCGCGGAGTTGGCGGACTGCTTGCTCGATCAGTTCCTCGACAATGCCCGCGAAGACGGCATCGGCCGAGTCCATCTGGAAGTTCGCGACGGCAATCCCGCGATCGCAATGTATCACGCTGCCGGCTTCTCGCCGGTCGGAAGACGCCGCAACTATTATCATGCGGCCAACGGCAAGAGGTATGACGCAATCACACTTGCTCGCGAACTTTAGTTAAGTGATTTCTTTTGTAATTCTCTCGCTGCATTGCGCACAGCACTAGAGCTGCGTAGTTACCCGCCCACGTGCAGTGCTTCTGCACGTGCCTCTGCTCTCTCAGTTCAGGAATCCGCCATGGCCGAGAATGAAGCTGCCGAAGATACGCTACTGACGCTGACCGCCGACATCGTCGCTGCGCACGTCAGCAACAATAGCGTGGCCGTGAATGATCTTCCGAACCTGATCCAGAACGTCCACGGCGCACTAAGCGGGATTTCCCGCAGCGGAACAGCGCCGGAGCCGAAGCCCGAGCCGAAGGTCTCGATCCGCTCGTCAGTGAAGCCGGACTATATCGTCTGCCTCGAAGACGGGAAGAAACTGAAGATGCTCAAGCGGCATCTGATGACCCACTACAACATGACTCCCGAGCAATATCGGCAGAAGTGGGGACTTTCGCCAGACTATCCGATGGTCGCTCCGAATTATGCCGAGCAGCGCCGGACGCTCGCCAAGTCGATCGGCCTTGGTACGAAGCGGCGCCGCACGCGCGGGGGCAAATAAGGCCATCTGCTGGACGATGGACCGCACGGCACTTACCTTGGCGCAATGACGCGTACGATCGACATCGAGGCGCTGTGCGCCGACAAGGGCCTTCGCATCACCGAGCAGCGCAAAGTGATCGCGCGCGTGCTCGGTGACAGCGAGGATCATCCCGACGTCGAGACGCTTCACGCGCGCGCCTCGGCGATCGATCCGAACATCTCCATTGCGACCGTCTACCGGACGGTTCGTCTGTTCGAGGAAGCCGGGATTCTGGAGCGGCATGAGTTCGGCGACGGTCGGTCGCGCTACGAAGCCGCGTCGGAAACTCACCACGACCATCTGATTGACGTCGAAACCGGCAACGTCATCGAGTTCGTCGATGATGAACTGGAGGCGCTTCAGAAACGCATCGCGGAGAAGCTCGGCTTCCGCCTAGTTGATCACCGGATGGAGTTGTACGGCGTCGCGCTCAACCGCAACCGCTGAGGGAGTTCGCCTCAACGCCCGTGCTGCCCTGCGGATTGCCGGGGTGCTGTTGTTGTTTGCGGTCGTTGCGCCAATTCACGTCGTCACGAAGCTGATTTTTGGCCGCTCGCCTTGGCCGAGCCGGTTTCTCGCGGGCGCGGCATGGATCGTCGGTGTCCGCGCGAAGGTGGTGGGATATCGTCCTCGGCGGCACACGCTCCTGGTTGCCAATCACACGAGCTGGCTCGATATCCTCGTTCTCGGCGGAACCCTTGGAACCGCCTTCGTTTCGAAGGACGAGCTTGGGCACCCGCTGATCCATTGGCTCGCCAACCAGAACGACACGGTCTATGTGAAGCGCACCAGCCGCAAAGGCGCGAAGGAACAGGCCGTCGCGGTCGGAAAGGCGCTTGCGCGCGCCCAGCCCATTGTTGTTTTCCCGGAAGCGACGACAGGCCCCGGAACGCGGCTGCTGCCCTTCAGGTCGGCTCTACTCGAGGCCGCGAACTTCGCGCGCGGAAACGTCCGCGTCAGACCCGTCGCGATCGATTACGGCGAGGCCCGTGCGGAAGTTGGCTGGTTCGATGAAGAGCCCGGGAGCGACAATGTGAAGCGGATTCTGGGTAGGCGCGGCGCCTTGCCGGTCACCATGAACATGCTCCCGCCCCTCGACCCCAATTTAGACCGCAAACAGCTGGCTCAGGAGGCGCGCGAAGCGATCGCCGAAACGCTCGGCTTCAAGTCGCCTTCCCACTCGCCTATAGGCAAGCGGAGATGAATCCCAAGACCTTCAAGATCAAAAGCTTCGGCTGCCAGATGAATGTCTACGACGGTGAACGTGTCGCAGAGCTGCTCGCCGCCGAAGGCATGACCGCGGCCGGCAAATCCGACGATGCAGACCTCGTCGTACTCAACACCTGCCACGTCCGCGAGAAGGCCGCCGAAAAGGCCTATTCCGACGTCGGCCGTTTGAGGCGCGAGGATGGTTCGAAGCCGATGATCGCACTAGCCGGCTGTGTTGCCCAGGCGGAAGGAGCTGAAGCGAAGCGACGCTCGCAGCTGATCGACATCGTCGTCGGGCCGCAGGCGTATCACCGGCTTCCCGAGATGATCGCGCAGGCGTCGCGCGGCGCCCGTCCGGTCGACACCGACATGCCGGCGATCAGCAAGTTCGACGCGCTACCCGCGCGGCGTCGTTCGGCTCCCAGCGCATTCCTCACAGTGCAGGAAGGCTGCGACAAATTCTGCACCTATTGCGTGGTCCCCTATACGCGCGGCGCTGAGATCTCGCGGCCCTGGCAGGACATCGTCGGCGAATCGCATGCGCTGGTGGATGCGGGGGCGCGCGAGATTGTCTTGCTCGGCCAGAACGTGAACGCCTGGGGCGATGAAACGCGCGGCCTCGCCGATCTGATCCGAGCGCTTGCGAAGATCGATGGTCTCGAGCGCATCCGCTACACGACGAGCCACCCGGCGGACATGAGCGACGAGCTCATGGCTGCCCACGGCGAGGTCGAGAAGCTGATGCCCTCTCTCCATCTGCCGGTGCAGTCGGGCTCGAACCGAATCCTCAAGGCGATGAACCGCAGTCACACCGCAGAAACATATCTCGCCACACTCGACAAGATGCGCGCCGTCCGTCCCGACATTGCGCTTTCGGGCGACTTCATCGTCGGCTTCCCGGGAGAGACGGAGGAAGATTTCGAGGCAACGCTGACAATAGTCGATGCAGTGCGTTACGCATCGGCCTATTCGTTCAAATACAGCGCCCGTCCGGGCACCCCGGCGGCAACCATGGAGGATCAGATTCCGCGCGAGATCATGGGCGAACGCCTCCAGAGGCTGCTGGCGCGGATCAACGAACATCAGCTCGCTTTCAATCGCTCGACGGTGGGCGCGGACACCAAGGTCTTGATCGAGCGCAAGGGCAGGCATGATGGCCAGATGATCGGCCGCTCGCCGTGGCTCCAGTCGGTTCATGTCGATACCTCCGCCCAGCCCGGCGATATCGTCGACGTGACCTTGGTTGCGGCCGGACCAAACAGCATGAGCGGCGCGGCCCGGCAGAAAGAGGCCGCCTGATGGCCCGTCGCGAATTGAAGGCGGTTCCGGACCGTGCGCGGCTCGAGCTGGAGTTCGAGCAGCCCTACCTGCTTGGCCCTTTGTTCGGCGATTATGACCGCCACCTGATTACTATCGAGCAGCGGCTCGGCGTGCACATTGCAGCGCGCGGCAATCGCGTCCAGATCGAGGGCGATCCCGACGCTGCGTCACGCGCTCGCGACGTCCTGCTTGGCCTCTACAACCGGCTCGATTCCGGTCAGGATGTCGATGCTGAAGCAGTCGAGGCTGTACTTGGAATGGCCGCGCAGCCGCACCTTGACGAAATCATCCAGGAAGAAGTGACGTCAGCGCCGAGGGTGATGATCCGCACGCGCAAGAAGACGATCGTCCCGCGCTCCGCGGTCCAGACGACCTACATGGAAGCGCTCGCCCGCGACGAGATGATCTTTGCCCTAGGCCCTGCTGGTACCGGCAAGACCTATCTCGCTGTCGCGCAGGCGGTGTCGCAGCTCATCAACGGCAGCGTCGACCGGCTGATCCTGTCGCGTCCGGCGGTCGAAGCGGGAGAGCGGCTCGGCTTCCTCCCCGGCGACATGAAGGAGAAGGTCGATCCCTATCTCCGGCCGCTTTATGACGCGCTCTACGACATGCTTCCAACCGAGCAGGTCGAGCGCCGAATCGCGTCGGGAGAGATCGAGATCGCGCCCCTTGCCTTCATGCGCGGCCGGACGCTCAACGACGCGTTCATCATCCTCGACGAGGCGCAGAACACTACGCCGCTGCAGATGAAGATGTTCCTGACTCGCTTCGGCATGAGGAGCCGGATGGTGATCTGCGGCGACCCGCATCAGGTCGACCTGCCAGACCCAAGCAAGTCCGGCCTGGCCGATGCCGTCGGCCGGCTTGAGCGAGTGAAGGGAATCGCCGTAGTGCGCTTCAGTTCAGCCGACGTAGTTCGCCACCCGCTAGTCGGGCGCATCGTCGATGCCTATGAAGGCCCGAACGCGGTTCGGGACGTGGGCGGATGATGCTCGAGATCGCACTCGATGCTGACGGAGAATGGGACAGTAGCAGCTTCTGGCTGCCGCTGGCGAAGCGCGCCGCCGAAGCGGCGATCGCCGAGAGCGCCTATCCAGAGCTCTGCGATGCCAACCGCCCGGTCGAAATTTCGGTGACCCTGAGCGGCGACGAGCAGGTACGCGTGCTCAACGCAAAGTGGCGCGGCAAGGACAAGCCGACCAATGTCCTGTCCTTCCCGATGGCGGATGAGCGCGATTTAGCAAAAGCAAATGTTGTTACGTCAGAATTGTTGCTGGGCGATATAATCCTTGCCCACGGCGTCTGCGAGGCCGAGGCGGCCGAGAGGGGCATCAGCGTCGAGCAACACGCGATGCACCTCCTTGTCCACGGCACGCTCCACTTGCTCGGCCATGATCACAAGAACGACCGGGAGGCCGCCGACATGGAAGCCCGCGAAGTTCGCGCGCTCGCACGGCTGGGCATGTCCAACCCTTACGAAGTGACTGCCTGATGGCCACGCGAGGCGACGAGGGCGGGTCTGCGCTCTGGCGCGGAATGCGTCACCTAATCTTCGGCGACAATTCGGAGCCGACCCTGCGCGAAGAGATCGAGGATGCGATCGACGAGGCGGAAGAAAGCTCGACCCCCGCCGCTGGCGACCTTTCTCCCGCCGAGCGGCAGATGCTGCGCAACCTGCTCCACTTCGGCGAGCAGACCGCGGGCGACATTTGCGTCACTCGCGGCGACATCATCGCAGTCCCGAACGACATCAGCTTCGACGAGCTCGTCCGCGCCTTCGCAGATGCCGGGCACAGCCGGCTACCCATCTTCGGCGAGAGCCTCGATACCGTCGTTGGCATGGTCCATATCAAGGACATCTTCCTCGCCAGCGTCGATCCCTCGCGCGATCGCTCGCTTGACGCGCTGATGCGCGAGCCGCTCTTCGTCCCTAAGTCGATGGGCGTCATCGAGCTTCTGGCGCGGATGCGCACCGAGCGCGTCCACCTCGCGATCGTCGTCGACGAGTTCGGCGGGACCGAGGGCCTGGTTACCATCGAGGACGTGGTCGAGGAGATCGTCGGCGACATCGAGGACGAGCATGACGACGCCGAAGCCTCGATGCTGACGATGCTCGACGATGGCGTCTGGGAAGCGGATGCTAGGATCGAGCTCGAGGAACTCGCCGAGGCCGTCGACAGGCGCCTCTCGTCCGATAAGGATGAAGTGGACACGCTGGGAGGTCTGGTCTTCCTGATCGCGGGCCACATCCCGGCGAGAGGCGAATGCGTCAATCACCCTTCGGGCTGGAGGCTCGAAGCGGTCGATTCGGACCCGCGTAGGATTATCCGAGTCCGCCTCCACGCTCCAGCGGCGGAAGCGGAGCGAGAATAAGCGTCAGTTCTTCGCGAACAGGTTCGCCGGATTCGCCATGGCCTTGAATTCCAACGCATTGCCGGCGGGATCGAGGAAGAACATCGTCGCCTGCTCGCCCGGCTCGCCTTCGAAGCGGATCGCCGGTGGAATCACGAAATCGATACCTGCCTCTTCCAATCTTCCAGCAAGCGCCTTCCAGTCGTTCATCGGAAGCACGATCCCGAAATGCGGCACCGGCACATCCTCCCCGTCGACCGGGTTGGTCGCTCGGATCCGAGCTTCTTCCGGGGCGAGATGTGCGACGATCTGATGACCGTAGAGGTCGAAGTCGATCCATTTCTTGGCGCTTCGTCCTTCACGACAGCCAAGCAGACCGCCGTAGAAGCGCCGAGCCGCGGCAAGGTCGTCCACCGGAAAGGCGAGATGGAATGGAGGAAGGCTCATGCTTCTGCCCTGCAAGGGGACAGAGCTCTTGTCGAGGCTTTCGTTGAACGCGCGTTCCGGCTAGCCATCAGCGGCGATGCTGTACGTTTTGTACGCCCTCATCGCGGGTGCCGTGTCCGCGTTTGCCTTCGAGCCAGTGGCCTGGTGGCCGCTGCTTCTCATCGCGATCGCGGCACTGTGCGAGCTTCTCGACCGCAACAAGTCGTTGTGGCGAAGCATCCTGATGGGCTGGGCATTCGGCTTCGGTCAGTTCGCGGTCGGGCTCAACTGGATTGCGACCTCCTTCACCTACCAGTCGAACATGCCGGCATGGCTCGGCTGGGTCGCGGTCGTGCTGCTGTCGATATACTTGGCAGTCTATCCGGCAATCGCGACAGGCGTGGCCTGGTGGTTCGGCCGGGATGACCGCGTCGTCATGGTTACGGCGCTCGGCGGCGCATGGGCGATTACCGAATGGCTGCGCGGTATCGTCTTCACGGGCTTCCCGTGGAACCCTCTCGCCGCAGCGCTGGCGCCGACACCGCTGATCGGCGTTACGCCCCTCGTCGGCACCTATGGAATGTCGGGGCTCGTGATCCTGCTGAGCGGCGCGATCTGGCTCGAATATTACCGCAAGTGGCTCCCGCTCGTCGTCATCCTCGGCGCGACGGTCTTTCTATGGCTGCTTCCCTCATCTGCGGTGCCCCCGGATCCGCTCACGATCCGCAACGCGCGCATCGTCCAGCCGAACATCGGTCAAGAGGATAAGTGGCGGCCCGGCTTCGACGATGAAGCGGCACGGCGCCTCGCGGCACTGTCGGGAACGCCGCGAGGAGAGCCGCGCCTGCTGCTATGGCCAGAGGCGGCGATCACCGAACCGGTCGAGGACCAACGCTCCGGGGCGCGGGGAATGGCGGCCTTCCAGCGCATACGGGCGGCATCCCTTCTCGGTCCCAATGACGTGCTGTTGACAGGTGGGCTCGCCGTGGAATCTCGCAACGGGATTCACGTCGACAAGGCTTCGAACAGCATTTTCGCGCTCGCTCCGGGCGGGAAGATCGTCGGCCGGTACGACAAGGCGCACCTCGTCCCCTACGGCGAATATCTGCCGATGCGGCCGCTCCTGTCGTACATCGGGCTGTCGCGGCTCGCGCCCGGCGATCTCGACTTCACGCCCGGCCCCGGACCCCGAACGCTCGATCTCGGTGGCGAATGGGGCAAGGTCGGCTTCGACCTTTGCTACGAGATCATTTTCTCCGGCCACGTCGTCGACGAAAACAATAGGCCCGAGTTCATCTTCAATCCCTCGAACGACGCGTGGTTCGGCTCATGGGGGCCACCGCAGCATCTGGCTCAGGCTAGGTTGCGCGCCGCGGAGGAGGGCTTGCCGGTGCTCCGAGCCACACCGACGGGCATCAGCGCAGTCATCGACGCCCGCGGAAACGTCGTGAAAGAGCTGGGCTGGCGTCAAGCAGGAGCCATCGACGCGATCCTTCCCCCTGCCGCCAACGCGCCGACCCTCTTCGCCCGCTTCGGCAATGCGATCCCGCTCTTCGCCGCCCTGCTGCTCATCGCAGGCGGCATTGTGCTCGGTCGCAAGCGCCGCTAGAAACGACATATAAGGACTTCCTTATATCATGATATCGAGGCCGCTCTTACCCCATGCGCAGCAATTATCTCTTCACGTCCGAATCCGTTTCCGAAGGCCATCCGGACAAGGTCGCGGACCAGATTTCAGATGCCGTCGTAGACCTTTTCCTGAGCAAAGACCCAGAGGCGCGCGTTGCTTGCGAGACGATGACGACCACCAATCGCGTCGTCCTCGCCGGCGAGATCCGCTGCAAGCCGGTCTATGACGAGGAACATTGGCCCGAGACGGGCGGCTGGGCGCCGGGTGCACGCGACGAGATCGAGGAGGTCGTTCGCCGCGTCGTGAAAAAGATCGGCTACGAGCAAGCCGGCTTCCACTGGGCCAATTTGGAATTCTCCAACCACCTCCATGGCCAGTCGCCGCACATCGCGCAGGGCGTCGACGCCGGCGAGAACAAAGAGGAAGGCGCGGGCGACCAGGGCATCATGTTCGGCTTCGCCTGCGACGAGACCCCCGACCTCATGCCGGCGACTCTCGATTACAGCCACAAGATCCTGTTGGAGATGGCCACCGACCGCCACGAGGGCCGCGCGCCCTTCCTGGAGCCCGACGCCAAGAGCCAGGTGACGCTGCGCTTCGAAGAGGGCAAGCCCGCCAAGGCCACTGCCATCGTCGTCTCGACCCAGCACAAGCCCGGCTACGACAAGGGCGAGAAGCAGGCCCAGCTCCATGCTTATGTGAAGGATGTGGTCGCTCGCGTCCTGCCGTCGCACCTGCTTGGCAACGAGACCGTCTATCACATTAATCCGACCGGAAGCTTCGAGATCGGCGGTCCGGATGGCGACGCGGGCCTCACCGGCCGCAAGATCATCGTGGACACCTACGGCGGCGCGGCCCCGCATGGCGGCGGCGCCTTTTCGGGCAAGGACCCGACCAAGGTCGATCGCTCGGCCGCCTACGCCGCCCGCTATCTCGCGAAGAACATCGTCGCCGCCGGCCTCGCAACGCGCTGTACGATCCAGCTCGCCTATGCGATCGGCGTTGCTGAACCGCTGTCGCTATATGTCGATACCCACGGCACAGGCACGGTGGGCGACGATAATATCGAGGCAGCGATTGGCCGCATCGGGAAGCTCGGCCGCCTGACGCCGCGCGGAATCCGCACGCATCTCGGCCTCAACAAGCCGATCTACGAGCCGACCGCGGCCTACGGCCATTTCGGCCGCAAGTCGGACGGCGATTTCTTCCCGTGGGAACGGGTCGACCTGGTCGACGAACTGAAGGCCGCGCTCGCCGCATAGGCGCAGGCAGGGAGCCGTGATAAACGGCTCCTATGCTCTTGCTAGCGATCTGGCTCGCAGCCTCAGTTCCGACCGCGGATGAAGCGGCGATCTTCGGCGCGGCTGGCTTCACCCAGCACGGCGGCAAGTGGCGGACAGACTGCGACGACTCCGGTTCGTCGGGGTATGGGCCTGGCGCCATCGACACTTATCGCGACCTCAATGACGACGGCCGCCCGGAGGCCGTCGTCACCGAAGGCGGCACGTTTTGCTATGGAAATACCGGGACCGGTTCTGGCTGTTATCGAGGCAGGTCAATGGAAAATGGACAACTCTCTATCAGTCGCAGGGTATCGCCGAGTTCCTGAAGACCAGTGGCGTCGGCAACATGCCGGACATCTCCGT
The DNA here is from genome assembly GCA_963738825.1 of uncultured Alphaproteobacteria bacterium. Classification (GTDB taxonomy): domain Bacteria; phylum Pseudomonadota; class Alphaproteobacteria; order Sphingomonadales; family Sphingomonadaceae; genus Sphingomicrobium. The sequence goes on from CAVTYB010000006.1 coordinate 214,954, forward strand.
AGGTGGCTCCGGCTTCTGCTTCCCGGTCGTCCGCTGGAACGGCAAAGCCTACGTTCAGAACCGCTTCGAATATGAAGGTAGAGCCTGCCGTCCGGAGCAGTAGAGGTTACAAATCCGATCGGTCGTAGACTCCCATGCCGTGCTTGAAGACGAGGTCGCCACCCTTCCAGCCGCTGTACAGAAGAATGAGCACCGCGATCGCCGAGAGATAGACGCCGATCCTTCCGATCGATGCGTCGTCGTGCCAGCGAAGGAAGAGATTGACGACTTCGATCACCACGGCGGTGACGTTCGCGACTGCGTGCTTGATCGCGTCGGGCCCCTGGATTCGCTTCTCGCCCAGGAAATCGGTGAGGCCGGTGACCGCTGCGAGCGCGCCCATGACCAGGCCGATGATCAGCAGGATGCGCGATGCTGTCGCCCATGGATGGTCGTGAGCCTGCAAGAAGCCAATGTCGGCCACGAGGGTCAGGACGAAGCAGACGATCGGGAACTGGACCAGCATTGGATGGATCGGATGACCGCCGATCTTCGCAGTGCTTTGCGGATGACGGTGGGCGCCGTCGTTGCGACTTGCCATGGCACGATCTCCTGTTGCCGATGACTTGATGCTTTCAGTGATGAAATGGTTCCAACGGGTGTCGTTGCCGAGGCCGCCATGCCTCTCTAGGCGCGTAGGCACATGACGGCCTTCAAATCCGGCGATCCACTGACCCTCAATCGGCTTTACGGACGGTCGAGCGGCCACAAGCTGCGCAAGGCCCAGCAGGAGCTGGTCGACAAGCTGCTCCCGCAGATTGAAGTCCCGGCTGAGGGCGAAGTCACGGCGACGGCGCTGTTCGGCGATGCCCGCCCGCTCCACTTCGAGTTCGGTTTCGGCTCGGGCGAGCATCTCGCCCACCGCGCGGACATGCTGCCGGACCACGGTTTCATCGGCGCCGAGCCCTTCCTCAACGGCGTGGCAGCGGCGCTCGCCCACATTCGCGACAAGGATCTGCGCAATGTCCGCATGTGGCGTGGCGACGCGCTCGAAGTGCTTCAGCGCGTGCCTCATGGCGCCTTGTCCTTCCTTTACCTCTTGCACCCTGACCCGTGGCCGAAGGCTCGGCACGCCAAGCGGCGCATGGTCAACGATGGCCCCGTCGACCTGTTCGCGTCAAAGCTGAGGCCGGGCGGCGAGTTCCGCCTTGCCACCGACGATCCGACTTACCTAACCTGGTCGCTGATGATCATGCAGCGCCACGAACAACAGTTCGAATGGCTGGCTGACCGGCCGAAGGACTTCCTCGAACCCGCCGGTGGCTGGATCGAGACCCGCTACGGCGCAAAATCGCGCCGCGAAGGCCGCCGCCCCTATTATCTGCGCTACCGCCGAATCGACTGACGGAGTAAGGGGCCGCGAATGGACATCAAGTCCGGCACTCTGGACGCCATCGGCAACACGCCGCTGATCAAGCTGCGCAAGGTCTCAGAGGAGACCGGCTGTACCATCCTCGGGAAGGCCGAATTCATGAATCCCGGGCTGTCGGTCAAGGATCGTGCGGCCCTCGGCATCGTCACCGATGCGATCGAGAAGGGACAGCTTCGCCCGGGTGGACTGATTGTCGACGGCACCGCCGGAAACACCGGAATCGGCCTGACCATCGTCGGCAATGCGCTCGGCATGCACACGGTCATCGTCATTCCGGAAACGCAGAGCCAGGAGAAGAAGGACGCACTTCGTTCGCTGGGTGCGGCGCTCGTCGAGGTGCCCGCCGCTCCGTACCGGAACCCGAACAATTATGTGAAGGTCGCCGGACGCCTCGCCGAAAAGCTCGTCCGCGAGCATCCGCACGGCGCGATTTTCGCGAACCAGTTCGACAATGTTGCAAACCGCGACGTCCACATTCGAACCACCGCGCCGGAAATCTGGGAACAGACCGACGGCAAGGTCGACGCTTTCGTGAGCGCCGTCGGCACCGGCGGAACGCTTGCCGGCGTCGCCGCGGGACTTCGCCGGCGCAACCGGGATATCGTCGTCGCCCTCGCCGACGTGCCCGGCGCCGCGCTGTACAGCTATTATACGACCGGCGAGCTGAAGGCCGAAGGCAGCTCGATCACCGAGGGAATCGGCCAGGGCCGCATCACAGCGAACCTCGAAGGATTCGAGCCGGACGAGGCCTTCTTCATTCCCGACAGCGAAAGCCTCGCCGTTGCCTTCGATCTCCTCAGCGAGGAGGGCCTCAGCCTAGGCCTGTCTTCGGGCGTGAACGTCGCCGGCGCAATCCGACTCGCCCGCAAGCTCGGGCCCGGCAAGGTCATCGTGACGATGTTATGCGACCCGGGCTCGCGCTATCAGTCACGGCTCTACAATCCGGAATTTCTGCGTTCGAAGGGGCTAAGGCCGCCCGAGTGGCTCGAGCGGCCGCAAAGCATCGAAGCCCCACTCGAAGAAGTCGTCTGAACAACTATATCGCCGCCGCCGTAACGAACTCGAAAGGACTGGTTATGACCACGCTCGCCATCGGAAGTACTGCGCCCGACTTCACCGCAGAGACGACACAGGGACCTATACGTTTTCACGACTGGATCGGTGACAGCTGGGCGATCCTCTTCTCCCATCCCAAGGACTACACCCCGGTCTGCACCACCGAGCTGGGTGAGGTCGCGCGCCTCAAGCCAGAATTCGAGAAGCGCAACACGAAGGTCATTGGCTTGAGCGTCGACAAGGTCGACGATCACCAGGGCTGGTCGAAGGACATCAAGGACGTCACCGGCCAAGATGTGAATTTCCCGATGATCGGGGATTACGACCTCACTGTCTCGAAGCTGTACAACATGCTTCCGGCCGAAGAGACCGATACCGAGGGTCGGACCGCGGCGACGAACGCCACGGTGCGCACCGTCTACCTCATCGGACCGGACAAGAAGATCAAGGCGATGCTGATCTACCCGATGAGCTCGGGCCGGAATTTCCAGGAGATCCTCCGCCTGCTCGATTCGATCCAGCTAACGGCGAAGCACCCGGTCGCGACACCGGTGAACTGGAACCACGGCGACGAAGTGATCATCGCGCCGTCGCTATCGGACGACGCGGCTCGCGAAAAATTCCCGAACGGCTGGAAGACCCACAAGCCGTACCTGCGCACCATCCCGCAACCCGGCCATGAAGCCAGAGCGAAGCCGGAAGTGGCGGAGGCTATCGAATAACCACGATGTATCAGCGGGTGGGCGTCAGCCTGAGCAGGCGCCCACCCGATCCGTCCTCGAGGACGTAGATCGCGCCGTCCGGTCCCTCGCCGACGAAGCGGATCCGGCTGCCCATGTCCCATTGCTCGAGCGCCTTCGCGTGCTCACCCTGGATGCGGACACGGACGAGAACCTGCCCGGAAAGAGAGCCGATCAGGGCGTCGCCCTTCCACTGCGGGAACAGTTTGCCGGAATAGAAAAGCAGGCTCGTCGGCGAGATCGACGGGACCCAATAAAGCATCGGCGGCGTGAAGTCCGGGCGGCTCGAATGCCGCGGGATCGGCACCCCGTTGTAATTCTGGCCCTGCGAGACCAGCGGCCACCCGTAATTCTTGCCGGGAAGTATGAGGTTGAGCTCGTCGCCCCCGCGAGGTCCCATTTCAGTTTCCCACAGCCGCCCATCCGGAGCGAAAGCCAGCCCGTAGGGATTGCGATGGCCGAGCGACCATGTCTCGGCCGGCGTAAGGTTTGGCCCCGGCCACTTCACCTGCCGCCCTTCGGCACGCTTGGCCGCCTCGGTGTCTGCGGGTGGGTCTGTGACCGTGACGGTCTCGGCGCCGGTTTTGCCTGCCCATGGATTTCCCGGCGCGGGCTTCCCGTCGAGCGTGAGATGGATGATCTTGCCGGTCGGCTGGCTCGGGTCCTGAGCGGGCGTGAAACGCTGCCGCTCGCCGGAACTGAGAAATAGTGACTTGCCGTTCGGGGCGAAGGCAATGATCGCTCCGAATTGTCCGCCCTGGCCACCGCCCGGATCGTGCCAAAGTACCTGCAGGTCGTTGAGGCTCGCGGCGTCTCCAGTGCGAACGAACTTGGCCCTGGCCATCGCGAGGCCGCTGCCCCCGATCGCCGATGGTTCCGCATAGGTCAGGTAGACGAAGCCGTCGTTCCCGAACGTCGGAGAGAGAACGACGTCGAGCAATCCTCCCTGACCGTTCACCACGACGCGCGGAATGCCGGTGACTGGGATTTGCTGGCCGGTGTTGACGTCGATCCACCACATGCGGCCAGGCTTTTCCGTCACGAGCGCGGACGAACTGCCAGGAATGAAGGCCATCGCCCATGGATCGTCAAACGTCGCGATCTTGGCTGTCACGAAAGGCCGGCTGGTCGGCGTCAGGTTCGCAGGACGTGCCGATCCGCCGGAATTCTGCGGATCTTGGGCATTCGTGCGCGCCGACGTACCGCAGGCGGCAAGCACCAGAAGCGCACTCAACTGCAGCGAACCTAGCTTCATGCGGACTCCCAACGGCCGTATATTTGAACCAAAATGCGTCTCCACCGCTCTATAGAGCCATGACAGAGCCTTGCAGCCTTCTATCGCTGGCCACCGCGGTGCCGCCATACGTCGTCACCCAGGCGGAAGCCAAAGAACGTGCGCGAGAAGCCTTTGGCGGCAAGAAGGCTTTGTTCGATCGTCTTTCGGGCGTGTTCGATAATGCCGGCATCGCTCGGCGGCACATCGTCGCTCCCCAGGAATGGTACATGGCGGACCACGGGTGGCGTGACCGCAATGCGCTCTATCTGGAAGCCGCGGAAAACCTGTTCGTCGAAGCCGCAGCTTCAGCCATCGAAAAGTCCGGTCTGATGCCGGAGCAGATTGACGGCGTGGTCACCGTTTCGACGACCGGCATTGCAACCCCGAGCCTCGATGCACGCGTCTCATCGAGGGTCGGATTTCGCAATGATGTCCGCCGCGTCCCGGTCTTCGGCCTGGGCTGCGCCGGCGGAGTCAGCGGCCTTTCGCTTTCTTCGCGGCTCGCGGCGGCCGATCCGGGAAGCCATTGGCTCATGGTCACGGTCGAGACCTGCTCTATATCGATCCAGCTCAACAGCGATGATCCCGCCGCTGTTGTGGCTACGGCATTGTTCGGGGACGGTGCCGCGGCGGCGGTCCTCACCAGCGGCCACCACAGCCTTGCACGGATCACGGGTTCTGCAGAGAAGCTGTGGCCCGAGACGCTGCGCATCATGGGCTGGGAGGTCGAGGATCCAGGCCTGGCGGTCGTTTTCGACCGCGCCATCCCACCCTTCATTGAAGCCGAGCTTGCCGGCGCGGTCGACGAGATGTGCGCATCGATGGGCATCCGCCGCGAGGACATCGATCGCCTCTGCTCTCACCCGGGCGGCGTTAAGGTGATCGACGCGATCGAGACGGCGCTTCGGCTTCCGCAAGGTGAGCTGAACCTAGAGCGGGAGGTGCTCCACGACTATGGCAACATGAGTGCGCCAACGGTCATGTTCGTACTAGAGCGACTACTCGAACGAGGCCTTCCAGACCGCACGATGATGACGGCCTTCGGTCCCGGGTTCACTTGTGCCGGACTGCTATTAGAAGCCGCGTGACGCTCAACGTCGCGATACTCGGTTTTGTCACGCTCGAGCGCCTGTTCGAGCTATGGCTCGCCGAGCGCAACACCCGCCGCCTGATATCCAGGGGCGCACGCGAGCACGGGCGGAGCCACTATCCCTTCATCGTAGCGGTTCACGCGCTCTGGCTCGCAGCGCTGTGGTGGCTCGCACCGTCGCATCCGATCGACGGATTCTGGCTCGCCCTATTCGTCCTCCTCGAGGTCGGCCGCCTATGGGTGCTGACCACGCTTGGTCGGCGTTGGACCACGCGCATCATCGTCGATCCCAATGAAGAGCTGGTGGAGAGCGGCCCCTACCGGCTCGTCAATCACCCAAATTATTGGGTCGTGATTGGTGAGATCGCATTCCTGCCGCTGGTGTTCGGACTGTGGCAGGTCGCCTCGATCTTCACCCTTCTCAACGCGGGCGTGCTTACCGTCCGCATCCGCGAGGAGAACCGCGCGCTCGGGCGCTAAGCATCGCTTGCGGACCTCTTGCTTCCCGCCTATATCGCAGCTCTCTCCTCGACATCGCTAGATGCCTGAGGCTGGGGCCCTACGGCTCCGGTCCGAGAGACGTTTGGATTTCCTGTCGGAGCACGCGTGGCCAACATTGCCGGCCTTGAACGATTGATCGAGCCCGAGGTGAAACGCCTCGGCTACGAGCTCGTGCGCGTGATGATGATCGGCGGCGCAACCGATCCGACGCTCCAGGTCATGGCCGAGCGGCCGGCCACGCGTCAGCTCGGCATCACCGATTGCGAAAGAATTTCGCGGCAGCTTTCCGAGATGCTCGATCTCGCCGATCCGATCGACGGCAGCTACCGGCTCGAGGTCAGCTCGCCCGGGATCGACCGCCCGCTCACCCGCTTGAAGGACTTCAAGGATTGGGCGGGGTACGAAGCGCGAATCAAGCTCACCGAACCTCATGAGGGTCGCAAGCAGTTCAACTGCATTCTCCAGGGCGTCGAAGGGGAACAAATCCTCATCATCACCAAAGAAGGCGAAGCGCACGCTCTGCCCTTCTCCGCAATCTTGTCGGCCAAGCTCATCTTGACCGACAAGCTCATTCAAGCCACCGCGCCGATCAGCACCGAGGGCGCCGACACAATAGAAACCGTAGAGGAATAATTTTCATGGCCACCGCACCCGCTGCCGTCAGCGCCAATAAGGCAGAATTGCTCGCGATCGCCGACGCCGTCGCCCGCGAGAAGCTGATCGACAAGGGCATCGTCATCGACGCGATGGAGGACGCGATCCAGCGCGCCGCCCGCGCCCGCTACGGCGCCGAGAACGACATCCGCGCCAAGCTCGACCCCGTCACCGGCGACCTCCGCCTGTGGCGCGTTCTCGAAGTCACCGAAGAGGTCGAGGATCACTTCAAGCAGATCGACGAGAAAAGCGCTCAGAAGCTCCAGAAGGGCGCGAGCGTCGGCGATTTCATCGTCGATCCGCTACCCCCGATCGAGTTCGGTCGAATCGCCGCCCAAGCCGCCAAGCAGGTAATCTTCCAGAAGGTCCGCGATGCCGAGCGCGAGCGTCAGTATGAGGAGTTCAAGGACCGCGCCAACGAGATCATCACGGGCGTCGTGAAGCGCGTCGAGTTCGGCCACGTCGTCGTCGACCTCGGCCGGGCCGAGGGCGTCATTCGCCGCGACCAGCAGATCCCGCGCGAGATGGTGCGGGTCGGTGACCGTATCCGGTCGCTGATCATGGCCGTGCGCCGCGAGGCACGCGGCCCGCAAATCTTCCTGTCGCGGGCCCATCCCGAATTCATGAAGAAGCTGTTCGCGCAGGAAGTGCCGGAGATTTACGACGGCATCATCGAGATCAAGGCCGCGGCCCGCGACCCGGGAAGCCGGGCCAAGATCGGCGTGATCAGCCACGACAGCTCGATCGACCCCGTTGGGGCCTGCGTCGGCATGAAAGGCAGCCGAGTCCAGGCCGTCGTGCAGGAGCTCCAGGGCGAGAAGATCGACATCATCCCCTGGAGCCAGGACCTCGCTACCTTCGTCGTGAATGCGCTGCAGCCCGCGACCGTCAGCCGCGTCGTCATCGATGAGGAAGAGAGCCGTATCGAGGTTGTCGTCCCTGACGACCAGCTGAGCCTCGCCATCGGCCGCCGCGGACAGAACGTCCGCCTCGCGAGCCACCTCACGGCCTCGCAGATCGACATCCTCACCGAAGCCGACGCGAGCGAGAAGCGCCAGCGCGAGTTCGTCGAGCGCTCGGAGATGTTCCAGAGCGAGCTCGACGTCGACGAGACGCTTTCTCAGCTGCTGGTTGCCGAAGGCTTCACCAGCCTCGAGGAGGTTGCCTACGTTCCAGTCGAGGAAATTGCCTCGATCGAGGGGCTCGATGAGGACATCGCGACCGAACTCCAGAGCCGCGCCGCCGAAGCGCTCGAGCGCCGCGAAGCCGCCGCTCGCGAAGAGCGCCGGAAGCTCGGCGTCGAGGATGCGCTCGCCGAGATCCCCCACCTCACCGAGCAAATGCTCGTGACATTGGGCAAGGCGAACATCCGCACGCTCGACGATCTCGCCGACCTCGCGACCGACGAGCTCGTTCAAAAGAAGCGTCCGGAGCAGCGCCGTCAACGCGAGCCGAGCAACCGCCCTGAGGACAAAGGTGGAATCCTCGCCGAGTACGGCCTTAGCGAAGAACAGGGCAACGAGATCATCATGGCTGCCCGCGCCCATTGGTTCGAGGACGAAGACGCCAAGTCTGCTACCGAGGAGGCCGCCGATGCGGAATCCCCGGAATGAGACTGCTCAAGGCATAGCTGAGCGTTCCCCGCCCGAGCGCACCTGCATCCTCTCGCGGCGGACAGCGCCGCGTGAGGAACTGATCAGGCTCGCGCTCGGTCCTGACGGCACCGTCGCGCCTGACATCCGTGCCCGAGCACCAGGGCGCGGCGCGTGGATCGGCGTTGCGCGTGCCGAACTCGACGCCGCAAACGCCAGGGGCAAGCTCAAGCCTGCGCTCCAGCGCGCGTTCAAGACCAACGAGGTCGCGGTTCCGGCAGATCTTGGCGAGCTCACCGAAGCGGCGCTGCGCCAGAACGCGCTCGACCGGCTCGGCATGGAGTCGCGCGCCGGTAATCTCATTAACGGTGCCGAGCGCGTCGAAAATGCCGCCCGCTCTGGCCGGGTCCACCTCCTAATCCACGCCGGCGACGCTGGCGAAGACGGACGCAGGCGTATGGACCAGGCGTGGCGCGTCGGCGGAGGCGGTCCACAGGGGGTGATATTCCCCTTGGCGCGCACTATCTTGTCGATGGCACTTGGGCGCGAGAATGTGGTACACGTCGCGCTGACCGATCCCGCCGCCGCTTCGCGTGTTCGTCACGCGCTTGCCCGGTGGCTGGCTTTCACTGGCCCGGAACGTGGTCTGGAAGGCGGAGAACCCGCCTCGAGGACCGGCTCGGCTGAAGAGATTTTGACGAAGGAATAGAATGGCAGACCAGACCGAAAAGCCGAAGCTCGGAACCCGGCCGTCGCTGGGGATCAAGCGCACGGTCGAGACTGGCAAAGTCAAGCAGAGCTTCAGCCACGGCCGTTCCAACACGGTCGTCGTAGAGCGTAAGCAGCGCCGCATCTTCACCAAGCCGGGTGAGGCCCCGCCGCCCGAAGCTCCGAAGCCGGAGCCCGTCGCCGAGGCCCCCAAGCCCGCGCCCAAGCCTGCTGCTCCACAGCCGGCGCCGCGCAAGCCGTCTCCACAGGACGACATCACGGCCCGCAAGGAAATGCAGGCTCGCCTCCTCCGCGAGGCCGAGGATGCGCGCCTTGCTTCGCTCGAGGAAGCGCGCCGCCGCGAGGAACGCGCACTCAAGGACGCGAGCGACGAAGAGCGCCGCCGCGCCGAAGAAAACCGCAAGGCCGAGGAAGCAGTCGCCGAGGAGGCTCGGCTAAAGGCCGAAGAGGATGCCAAGCGCGCCGACGAAGTTCATGCGGCGCCGGAAACCCCGGGACCAATTGTCGAGGAAGAACCGGAAGAGGAGCGCACGGTCCGCCGTCCGGGCGGGCACGCCCCTGCCCCGCGCCGGCCCGAGCCAACCCGCCCGAGCCGAGGCCGCGGCGATGCCGAGCGCCACCGCGGCAAGCTCACCGTTACGCGCGCCTTGTCCGATGAGGACGACAGCCGCGCCCGCTCGCTTGCAGCGCTCCGCCGCGCCCGCGAGAAGGAAAAGCGCCACCATATGGAGGTCGGCCCGTCGGCCAAGCAGGTCCGAGACGTCGTTGTTCCGGAAGCCATCACCGTGCAGGAGCTCGCCAACCGCATGGCGGAACGCGGCGCCGACCTCGTGAAGGCGCTGTTCAAGATGGGCATGCCGGTCACGCTCACCCAAACCATCGACCAGGACACGGCCGAGCTGCTCGTCACCGAGTTCGGCCACCGCATCAAGCGCGTCAGCGAGAGCGATATCGACATCGACACCTCAGAGGACGTCGATGCACCCGAGACCCTGAAGGCGCGTCCCCCGGTGGTCACGATCATGGGCCATGTCGACCACGGCAAAACCTCGCTCCTCGACGCGATCCGCGGCGCGGACGTCGTTTCCGGCGAAGCCGGCGGCATCACGCAGCATATCGGCGCCTACCAGGTGAGCCTGCCCGAGAAGTCGAAGATCACCTTCCTCGACACTCCGGGCCACGAAGCCTTCTCGGAGATGCGCGCCCGCGGCGCTAATGTGACCGACATCGTGGTCCTCGTTGTCGCCGCCGACGACGGGCTTCGCCCGCAGACGGTGGAAGCGATTAACCACACCAAGGCGGCCGGTGTTCCGATGATCGTCGCGATCAACAAGATCGACAAGCCGGAAGCCAAACCGCAGAAGGTCCGCGAGGAGCTGCTGCAGCACGAGGTCATCGTCGAGGACATGGGCGGCGACGTGCAGGACGTCGAAGTATCGGCGACGAAGAAGACCAATCTCGACAAGCTGCTCGAGGCCATCCAGCTCCAGGCCGAGATTCTCGAGCTTAAGGCGAACCCCGACCGCGCCGCGGAAGGCACGGTCATCGAAGCCAAGCTCGACAAGGGCCGCGGTCCGCTCGCCACCGTGCTCGTCGAACGCGGCACGCTGCGTGTCGGCGACGTGTTCGTCGCTGGCCCATCGAGCGGAAAGGTCCGCGCGATGATCGACGACAAGGGTCGCCAGGTGAAGGAAGCCGGACCGTCGGTTCCCGTCGAGGTGCTCGGCCTCTCCGCTGTGCCTTCAGCCGGCGATCCGTTCACGGTCGTGGAAAACGAGGCACGTGCCCGCGAGGTCGCTAGCTATCGCCAGGGCGTGCTCGACAGGAAGCGCACCACTTCTGCACCGATGAGCCTCGAGAACATGTTCGCAAACCATGCCTCGACGACGGCGGAAGTGCCGCTGGTCATCAAGGCCGACGTGCAGGGATCGGTCGAAGCGATCGTTCACGCGCTCAACCGGTTATCGACCGACGAGGTCCGCGTGCGCGTCCTGCACTCGGGCGTCGGCGCGATCACCGAGAGCGATGTCACGCTCGCGAGCGCCAGCGGCGCGCCGATCATCGGCTTCAACGTCCGCCCCAACGCCAAAGCGCGCGAGGTTGCGGAGCGCAACAAGGTCGAGTTCCGCTACTATGACGTCATCTACCACCTCACCGATTGGGTGAAGTCGGCGATGGCGGGTGAGCTCGGTCCGGAGATCATCGAGACGGTCGTCGGCCGAGCCGAGGTCCGCGAGGTGTTCCCCGCCGGCAAGAAGGACAAGGCGGCAGGCCTGCTGGTCCTCGAGGGCGTCATCCGCAAGGGGCTCAACGCCCGACCTCACCCGCGACGACGTCATTGTCTCGAAGACGACGATCAGCTCGCTCCGGCGCTTCAAGGACGATGTGGCGGAAGTCGCGTCGGGGCTCGAATGCGGCGTGCTGCTTGCGGACACGAACGACATCAAGCCGGGCGACAGCCTGGAGGTGTTCGAGGTCGAGGAACGCGCGCGAACGCTGTAACGACTGCACGATTCCGTACGAGGTAGAATTCGATCATTTCGCGGGGATGACTCGCAACGAAATGGAGTGCGATCCGCGCTGGCAATTCATGTATCAGTGTTGCTGCGAGGCTTCGGAGCGAGGCGATTTGGCTGAGGCGGATCGAATTCCACCTAAGCTCGGCATCCATCGCATCGGATCCAACGTGGAATGGGTGAACCCTTAATGCGCCGCAACGAAACCCCAGAAGGCCGCTCGGTCCGGCTCCTCCGCGTCGGCGAGCAGGTGCGTCATGTGCTGAGCGACTTGCTCCAGCGCGGCGATGTCCATGACGACGTCCTCCAGACGCACCTCGTCAGCATCACGGAGGTGCGCATGTCGCCCGACCTTCGCCACGCGACCGTCTTCGTGAAGCCGCTGCTCGGTCAGGACGAGGAAGCCGTTCTGAAGGCACTCCGCCAGAACACCGCCTTCCTCCAGCGCGAGGTCGCCCATCGCGTCCGCTTGAAATATGCGGCGAAGCTCAAATTCGTCCCCGACGAGAGCTTCGACGAGGGCACTCACATCGACCGGCTGCTGCGCTCCGAAAGGGTCGCGCAGGACCTAGACCACGAATGAGGTACGCTCCTTGGAATCCAAATGGCGCGGCGAGTGGCGACGTGCCCCGCCGACTTGCAGTTAAACCGAAGAGCGACTTGAGCACGTCGTTCGAGACGCGGTTCTCGGGCGGGCAAAGGCCACTAAGATATCTGAAGTCCACCATGTTCCTGCGCCATTGATTCTCGATACGCCGAGCGCGACCGGACAATCGTCTTGCGAAAGTGAAATGCCGCACGGACTGAAACCTCCAAAGGTGAACGGCTCCGAAGAAGTGATTCTAAGTCGGCCGGTATTCGTAGATGGATTGGCGCTAATTGAATGCGCGCACTCATGTGGAGGCCTTTGCTACGGTATTTCCTAAATGCGTTCGAAAAGCGGAATTGGAAATGGACCCAGGTAGCCTCAGCGCCCCTCGCGGTCGGCTGAATCAACCCATGACCGGCGACAGGTGTCGCGCGGAGTGCTTCAGCGAACAACATCGCAAAGCTCTCAAAGCCGCCTGCGCCGAGGATCTTGAGGTCTGGGAAATCTATTCCAACAACTTCGGGCCTGAGGGTTTCGACGACAGCATCGGGCGCTACATCTCGAATCCCGAGAATCGCACTTTCGTCCTGTTCGAAAATGACGAGCTTGCAGGCATGTCGAGCTATCTTGGCATCGAGCCGAACCGCCAGGTCCTTGAGATCGGCGGCACCTACTACCGGCCGAAGTTCCGCGGCACCGGCTTCAACCGCCGCGTGAAGGAGATGATGCTTCAGCGCGCATTCGACTGCGGGATCCGGCGCGTCGAGTTCCGTGTCGATATCAGAAACGAGCGCTCGCAAGCGGCGATGAAGAAGCTTGGTGCTGTCCGCGAAGGCGTGCTTCGCGCCGACCGGATCACCTGGACTGGCCACGTCCGCGACACCGTGCTGTTCGCGATCCTGAAAGACGAGTGGCCGGTCTGATCGAGCAGCGCTAAGCAGCGCCTATGACCGGATCGGATCATGACCCATTGACCGCCGCCCAGCGCGCGGACGCCGTCCTGCGGCTTACGCTAAACAACCCGCCCGCGAACCTGCTCTCCCTCGTCGCCATGGAGTTCCTCCTCGCGGAGCTCGACGCAGCGCGCGACGACAAGTCTGTCCGCGTGATCGTTATTACGGCCGCGGGAAAGCTGTTCTCTGCTGGCCACGATCTCAAGGAAATGACGTTGCATCGCGCCGACCTCGACGGCGGCAGATTATTCTTCGAGCGGACGTTCGCCCTCTGCTCCCGACTGATGCAGGCGATCGCGGATCATCCTAAGCCAGTGATCGCCGTCATCGATGGCGTTGCGACCGCCGCCGGATGCCAGCTGGTCGCGTCCTGCGATCTCGCCATTGCCTCCGAACGCTCGAGGTTCGGCGTGAACGGCATCGATGTCGGCCTTTTCTGCTCGACCCCGGCCGTGGCGCTCACTCGAAACATCAGCCGAAAGCGGGCGATGGAGATGCTTCTGACCGGAGAGATGATCGACGCTGCGGCGGCGTTGAAATTCGGCCTCGTGAACCGCATCGTGCCGTCCGAGGCGCTCGACGACGCAGCAGCTGAAATGGCGCGCGTCATCGCTGCTAAGTCTCCAGAGGCGATCAGGCTCGGCAAGAAGGCCGTCCGCGTGCAAGCGGCGTCGGACCTTGCCGAGGCCTACGAGCACGCATCGCGGGTGATGGTCGAGAACATGCTCGCAGCCGATGCAGCTGAAGGCATCAGCGCCTTCCTGGAAAAGCGGACGCCCAGGTGGAGCAACTGAAGCGAAGGTGGACAAGCCGTTGACTTCTCAGCCCCACTAGGAAAGTCTCGGGAAATTGCACTTGGGGGGCCTTTGCTTGTGCGCGGTCTGCATGCTGCACTGTTTGCGGGGCTTCTATCCACCTCGCCCGCGGTCGCCGCGCAGCCGATCGGACCTCAACAAGCCATTCCGCGGGGAGCCACGGTCAATTTCCGGCTCGATGTCGCGCCTGACCAGGTCGCCGAGCTGCAGACCGCAATCGCGAACATCCCCAACGCGCGCATCGCTGAACCCGCGGACTACACGCTCACGACCAAGAAGGACTTTCCGCAGACCTTGCTTGCGGTCGACGCTCGCCATCCCAAGGAGAATGTCGAATATAATGATGACGGCGACGTTCTTGAGTTGCGCACTCGAACCGTCGAGGTCGGCAACATGCTCGATCAGGATTATCGGCGGAAGCTGAGCGCGATCGTCGCCCACGCCTACTTGGGCAAATCGATCCTGAACCTTCCGGAGACAAGGGGTCCAGTCCGGACTTGCATAAAGGCGGGCTCTTTCGACCCGGAGCCCGCGGCCTTTGACGCTTGCCGCTCTGGGCCGATGCAATTCCCGGAGACCGATCCCAACGAGTTTCCGTCCGAGAACGATCTGACAAGCATCTCATCCGCGACCATCCTAAATAAGGGCAGCAAGCCTGTCTTCGTCTCCCTGTTCCTGCTCGATTCCACTTTCGCCATTCACCGCATGGTGCTGGAGGGACAACAGCCGCTAGCTCCGGGCGCTTCGGTCGAAAGCAAGGGGCTTCCGATCGAGATTCCCGCCGGCCGCTACCGGCTGGTAACCATGTGGTCCGATCATCCGATCGATGCCGATGCGGGCGTGTCCGGAACGTTGACGCCGGCAGTTTCAGCTTCGTTCGCGGAGTATCGAGCGGTGCAGGAGCCAATGGGTGCCATCGGCGGCGGATGGGCTGCCTCATTGGCTAGCGCACCCTGGATCGCGCAGATTTATTCGACCTACAAGTACGGACCGAAAGACTTCACGGACGACCAGAATGCGAGGCCCGACAAGCAGGAATTTCTGAGCGCGCTGACCGACGTCCAGCGCGCGCATCGTTGCGGGGGGACTCTGATCGCGCCGGACCTCGTCGTGACCGCCGCGCATTGCGTCGCCAAGGATGATTTCGAGGGGCCCAAGATGCAGTGCGTCCTCAAGAAGAGGCGCGTGCGTGTCGGGACTACCCTGCTCGGCAAGGGTGGCACTACTTACGAGATCGTCGGCCTAACGGTGCCCGCAACATACAACGCCAAGACACACGAGAATGATATCGCCCTGCTCCTGCTGGGGCCCGACCGGGACACAGGCAAGTTCGTTCCGAAAACGATCAAGCTGTCAACGACGCCGTTGTTTGCCCACGCCCCTGTTACGACGTTCGGCTGGGGCTTCACCAAGCAGGCCGCGGCCACCGGCTCGCTCCGGCGGAGTACAGCCGAGGAAATCCAGCGCAGCCCCGATGACCTGCAGATGGGTGAACTCCAGGCGCTTTCCGTTCGGCAATGCCAGCAGGATTATGGGAGCGACCTGAAACCCGGAATGCTGTGCGTCTCCGGGCGATCGAGCATTCCTGTGTTCACTTGCCTCGGCGACAGCGGTGGTCCGCTCGTACGCGGCACCGGCAACAAGCAGGAGCTTGTCGGAGTCACCTCGTGGGCGAAAGGTTGTGGCCTTCCGAACAAGCCCGACGTTTTCACTGACGTCAGCCGACAGGCGGCCTGGATCCAGGCCGCCCGCAAGGTGCTCGTTCCCGGCTTCGCCGAAGCCTATCCGGAAAAGGCTCTTCCAGCGGCACCGCCGCCGGATTGTGATTAGCCCGACCTAGTGGTCGGTCGAACCGTGATCGGCCGAATTGCCAGCCGCATTAGCGTCCGTCGCGTTCACGTTGGTCGCGTTCATGTCCGTGGCGTTCATGTCGGTCGCATTCACGTCGGTCGCGTTCATGTCGACAGTCTCATTCACCGACACATTTTCTGAAGTTACGTTGTTCTCATTGGCCGGCTTCGGGCAGGCCTCCAGCGACAATGCAAGTCCGACAATTACCACC
The DNA here is from genome assembly GCA_963738825.1 of uncultured Alphaproteobacteria bacterium. Classification (GTDB taxonomy): domain Bacteria; phylum Pseudomonadota; class Alphaproteobacteria; order Sphingomonadales; family Sphingomonadaceae; genus Sphingomicrobium. Next base: position 230,938 of record CAVTYB010000006.1, read on the forward strand.
CCAGCAAGAATCCTGCGCATAACGATCCCCTTTTGGACGAGAGCCGGACGGTTACTTAGACGAAATGAAGTCGCCGTAACAGCAGTTTGAATCGGGCCTGATTCTGGACCGGCGCAAGGAACGGGTCGCTCAGCAAATAGACCAGTCCCGAGTCCTGTTCCTCGACGCATTTGTCGAGCACGTCGAGCGCAGCATCGGGCATGTTCCACTGCGCCAGAACCTGGGCCTGCTGGTAGAGGCCGTTGTCGCCTTGCGACTGGACGAGCTCGTCGAACGCTCGCTTCGCATCTGCCTGGTTCCCTTCGCGAAGCGCGACGAATGCGCGCCCTGGAATTGAAAGCAGCTGCACCTTCTCCTTCGCGAACTCGGCCGCCGCTTCCTTCGTCTTGCCCTGCAGCAAAAGGGCATTGCCGATGTCGCCGTGCGCGGCCCCGATATCCGGATTGAGGTCGAGGGCGCGCCGCGCGCCAGCAATCGCGCCCTCATAGTCACCCGCAGCGAAACTGATGCGGCCGCGGTTCTTGAAGACAGTGGGGTTCACGGGATCCAGAGTCGCAGCTCGATCAATTGCCGGCACCGCGCGGTCGAACTGGCGCCGCCGCGCGCGATAGATCGCGTACAGACCCAGGACGTCGGCGCTTCCGCCGCCGAATTGCCGCGCCTTCTCGTACGGGCCGTCCGCCGCAATGATGTCGAGCTTGCCGTAGAAGAGCGCATAGCCGAGGGCGGCATAAGCGTCCGCGAACAGGGGGCAGCCGACACTGCCCGGCGGGCTTCGTCGACTGCCTGATTGTATAGCGGCCGGCGATCAGCGGCTTGTGCATATTCATTGGCGATGACCGCGAGAGCTCGCGATCGCGCCGCCCGCGCGGCAGCGTAATTCGGATCGAGCTGAACCGCTTCGGTGAATTCCGCCAAGGACCCGCGGTCGCTCGCCTCGTCTTTCTGGGAATCGAACAAATCCTTGCCGCGCAGATAGGTATCGAACGCCGCGACATTCTTCGTTCCGCCGCTGCGCGCGGTCGATTTCGCGATGGGGTTGGTCAGCCGCGCCGAAAGCGCAGTGTCCACCGCGTTCGCGATATCGTCCTGAAGGCTGAGGATATTGTTCATCGGCCGCTCGAACTTCTGGGACCAGCGGCTGAAGCCAGAACTTGCCTCGATGAGCTCGACGGCAATCCGGATCATGTTGCCGGCGACCAGGACGTTGCCGTCGAGAAGGCTCGCAACGTTTAGTTGCCGGCCGATCCCACGACTGTCCTCGGATTGATCCCGAAACCTGTTGGAGGAGGCCTGCCCGACCACACGCAGCAAAGGATTGCGCGAGAGCGTCGACCTCAGCTCGGCTGCAAGACCGTCGGAGAGATATTGCTTCGACGCGTCGCCGCTGAGGTTTTCAAAGGGGAGCACGGCAATGCTGTTCGACGCAACAGAACCGGAACGCGAATAGCGCCATGTGCCGACCACAACGGCGGCGATTGCAGCCGCTCCGCCCGCCACGAGCGCGGTTCGCCGGTCGATCCGTGTCTCCCGCTCAATGGGCGCGGGGAGAACTGGGGCCGGCTGATTGAGCATGTCTGCAATCGCGCGCAGCGCCCGCTGCATCTCGGGGTTGGTCGCCCTGGCGCCACCCTTCGAAAGGTCGACGCACTGCAATTGCCTGAATCCAAGCGGCGGATCGCTGCCGTCGATCGAGATTGGGACGAGCCGATGATGATCCCGTCCCCAGCCGGCCTCGTCCTGTACCCAGTTGGAATCAATGGAGTGACTCGACCACAGCACAACGATCGCGCCGGCGCCCTCGAGGGCTTCCGCAATCTTGGCCCCGAACCGTTCGCCGCTTGGAATGAGTGCGTCCCACCAGACCGGGAAACCGGCTTTGTCGATGCACCTGATGACGGCTTTGGCCTGCTTCTCGTCGGCGCGAGCATAGCTGACGAAAACGTACGGATCGGGTCCGGCCGGAGCTCCCGCGAAATGATCCATACGCACAGCCCCCGGCAGCGCAGTCCTCTCATCGTAAGATGGACGGCACAACTTGTCATTAGCTGCAGATGCGCGAATGGGAACGACATGCCGCTGAATGGGTGGATTATCCTCGACAAGCCGGTCGAGCTAGGCTCGACGACCGCCGTCGGTGCCGTGAAGCGCATCCTGCGCGAGGCGGACGAACCGAAGACGAAAGTGGGTCACGGCGGCACGCTCGACCCGCTTGCGAGCGGCGTCCTCCCGATCGCGCTCGGCGAGGCGACCAAGCTCTGCGGTCGCCTGCTCAACGCCACGAAGGGCTACGACTTTTCGATCCGGTTCGGTGAAGAGACAGACACGCTTGATGAAGAGGGCGAGGTGGTCGCGACCAGCGACGCTCGTCCAAAGCTGGATCAGGTCGAAGCGGTCCTGCCACGTTTCACGGGCGAAATTGAACAGGTGCCACCGGCCTATTCTGCGCTGAAGATCGATGGGAAGGCGGCATACGCACGCGCGAGAGCCGGCGAAGAGGTCGAGATCAAGTCGCGACGAGTTATAATCCACTCCCTTTCCATCCGAGAAGCCGGAAGCAACCACGAGATCACCCTCTCAGCCACCGTCTCCAAAGGCACCTACATCCGCTCGCTCGCCCGCGATATCGCCCATGCGCTTGGAACTGTCGGTCACGTTTCCTATCTGAGGCGTACGCGCGCGGGACCGTTCGAGCTGGAATCAGCCATTTCGCTGGACTTTCTGGAAGAAGCCGCTAAGGCGCGCCGACTGACGGAGACGGTAATGCCGCTAACCGCGGCGCTGGACGACATCCCGGCCCTCCCCGTCACTCCCGATCAGGCACGACTGCTCCATCATGGACAGATGCTTGTCGGGTTCCCCGCAAAGCCGGGGCTTCAACTGGCGATCTCGGAGGAAACTCCGGTCGCTCTGGTCGAAGCTTCGGCCGATGGCCTCCGGGTCGTCAGGGGTTTCAACCTTTAAGAAACAGGAGTGACACGATGTCGATTACTGCGGAGCGCAAGCAGGCGCTGATCAAGGAGCATGCACGCGCCAAGGCCGACACCGGGTCGCCGGAAGTACAGGTCGCGATCCTCACCGAACGCATCAACAACCTGACCCAGCACTTCAAGAGCCACGCCAAGGACAACCATTCGCGTCGCGGCCTTCTGATGCTGGTGAACCAGCGCCGCTCGCTGCTGGATTATCTCCGTCGCAACGACGAGCAGCGTTACACCGACCTGATCGGCAAGCTCGGTCTTCGCAAGTAACGGAAACGGCCCGCTTCCGGGCCGTTTCGAATATCTGGGGTCCCGCAATTCGGCGGGGCGCAGTGGGGCCATTGAAGCGCCCCGACCCGCAGCGAGCCGGTAAGCTCGCAAAGCTGTCCCCACAGGCATCCGGCCGTGGGGTGAAGGAAAACAAATGTTCGATACGAAAACAGTCGAAATCGAGTGGGACGGAAAAACCCTCAAACTCGAAACGGGCCGCGTTGCCCGCCAGGCCGACGGCGCGGTTCTCGCGACTCTCGGCGAAACGGTGGTGCTGTGCGCAGTCACCGCCGCCAAGGCGGTCAAGCCAGGGCAGGACTTCTTCCCGTTGACCGTCCACTACCAGGAAAAATTCTCTGCCGCCGGACGCATTCCGGGCGGCTTCTTCAAGCGCGAACGCGGAGCGACCGAGAAGGAAACGCTGACCAGCCGCCTGATCGACCGCCCGATACGCCCGCTCTTCCCCGAAGGCTTCTACAACGAGATCCTCGTGATCGCTCAGGTCATGAGCTACGACGGCGAGAACGAGCCCGACATCCTCGCGATGATCGCGGCGTCGCGCCGCGCTCACCCTGTCCGGCGTTCCCTTCATGGGCCCGATCGCCGGCGCACGCGTCGGCTTCAAGGACGGTGAGTACCAGCTCAACCCGCACCAGACCGCAGGTCGCGGAAGGCACGCTCGACCTCGTCGTCGCCGGCACCCGCGATGCGGTGATGATGGTCGAATCGGAGGCCAAGGAGCTATCCGAGGAGGAGATGCTCGGCGCCGTCATGTTCGCGCACCGCTCGATGCAGCCGGTGATCGAGGCGATCATCAAGCTCGCCGAGCAGGCCGCCAAGGAGCCCTGGGAGCTCGCCCCCTCGGCCGACAAGGCCGCGATCAAGGGCAGCTCAAGGATCTCATCGGCAAGGACGTCGAGGCCGCCTACAAGCTCACCAGCAAGTCAGGACCGCTCAGACCGCGCTCGCCGAAGCCCGCACCAAGGCCGCCGAAGCGTTCGCCGAAAGCGACCCTCAGCAGCAGCTCGTCGCCTCCAAGCTCGTGAAGAGCCTCGAGGCCGACATCGTCCGCGGCGCGATCCTCAAGGAAGGCCGCCGCATCGATGGCCGCGACACCAAGACCGTCCGCCCGATCGAGGCGATCGTCGGCTTCTTGCCCCGCACGCACGGCTCGGCGCTGTTCACCCGCGGCGAGACGCAGGCGATCTGCACCACCACGCTCGGCACCAAGGAAGCGGAGCAGATGATCGATGGGCTGGAGGGCCTCTCCTACCAGCGCTTCATGCTGCACTATAACTTCCCGCCTTACTCGGTCGGCGAAGTCGGCCGCTTCGGCGCTCCCGGACGGCGTGAGGTCGGCCACGGCAAGCTCGCCTGGCGAGCGCTCCATCCGATGCTCCCGAGCATCGAGGAGTTCCCGTACACGATCCGCGTCCTCTCCGACATCACCGAGTCCAACGGCTCGTCGTCGATGGCGACGGTGTGCGGCGGCAGCCTCGCGATGATGGACGCCGGCGTTCCCCTGAAGCGCCCGGTCTCCGGAATCGCCATGGGCCTGATCCTCGAAGGCAAGGACTTCGCGGTGATCAGCGACATCCTCGGCGACGAGGACCATCTCGGCGACATGGACTTCAAGGTCGCCGGCACCAGCGAGGGCATCACCTGCGCTTCAGATGGACATCAAGATCGCCGGGATCACCGAGGAGATCATGCGCACAGCGCTGAGCCAGGCCAAGGAAGGCCGCGCCCACATCCTCGGCGAGATGGCCAAGGCGCTCGACCACACCCGTGAAGAGCTGTCTGCGCACGCGCCGCGCATCGAGACGATGCAGATCCCCAAGGACAAGATCCGCGAAGTCATCGGCACCGGCGGCAAGGTCATCCGCGAGATCGTCGCGGAGACCGGCGCCAAGGTCGACATCGACGACGACGGCACGATCAAGATCGCGTCCTCGGACCTGTCGCAGATCGAGGCCGCGCGCAACTGGATCAAGGGCATCGTCGCCGAGCCGGAAGCCCGGCACCATCTACACCGGCAAGGTAGCGAGCATCGTCGATTTCGGCGCGTTCGTGACCTTCATGCCCGGCAAGGACGGACTGGTCCACGTGTCCGAGATCAAGAACGAGCGCGTCGAGAACGTCCGCGACGTCCTGTCAGCGAAGGCCAGGAAGTGAAGGTCAAGCTGCTCGAGGTCGACCAGCGCGGCAAGGTCCGCCTGTCGATGCGCCTCGTCGACCAGGAGACCGGCGAAGAGCTCCCCGACACCCGTCCCCCGCGCGAGCCGCGTGAAGGTGGCGACCGCGGACCTCGCGGCGATCGTGGCCGCCATGGCCGTGGCGGCGGCGTGACCGGGGTCCGCGACGGGACGGCGGACGCGGCGGCGACCGTGATCGCGGACCACGCCGTGAAGGCGGCGAGCGTGGCGACCGTGGCCCGCGCCCCCCGCGCGAGCATCGCGAAGGCGGTAACGAAGGCGGACGCGAGCCCGAGTTTTCGCCCGCGTTCCTGACCGGGAATACGGAAGAATAGCGCTAGTCCCCGTACCGAAAGCGGAGGGCCTCGCGGGAAACCGCGGGGCCTTTTCGTTTGCGCCTTAGTCCCTATTTCCGCGCACCTCAGACACGTAATAATAGACCACCAAATTCCCGTCGCCCTTCAGCGGGACGGGCTCGCGCAGTTTCTGCGGCTTGCCGCACACGATGTTCCATTGCGCTTCCGCAAAGATGCCCTTGTTGGTCCGCTCCGGCTTCCCGTTGAGGGTGGAGGCGTGGATCAGCTTCCCGTCCTCGTCGAGGTAAGGCGCCCTCCCGGCTTCGAGCGTGCCTTTGTTGCAGTCGGCGGTGAACAATAATTGGAAATATGGACGCCCCTGATCGTGGCCGAGACATCCCTCAGCTCGGGATAGACGGAGGTGAACCAGGGCTGCGCCAAGCCGCTGCTGCGCTTGAACCCCTCCTTCGTGAAGAAGACCACCTGATTCTTGTTATAGTCCATCAAACCACCATCTCGCCTCGCCGATGCCCGGGGGTGAGACGGGAGTCTTGTCCTTAACGCGCGCTGGCCGGCTGCTGCGCGGGCGCCGGCGCGGGCGCGACCTCGGAGCACTTTGAGCTTGGCGAAGATGTCGCCGCGCATTTCGATCGGCGACCTGCTTGCGTTCACGAACGGGCGGTCGGGATAGACCATCTGGCAAAAGGAGCTGTCGTCTTTGTCGCGGCAGTGGGCGACGATCACGCGCTCGCCCTTTCAGGGATGAGCATGATTATATTCGAGCGGTTGTCCGGCGAGGAGGCCCTCGCCTGCCCGGGCCCGCGTCGCGACGAAGAAGAGGCCGCCGGCGGCAACGGTTTTCACGCTCGTCATTCGCGCACCCCCACGGCTGAACGTAGCGGATTTGAGAAGAGGCCGCAGCTACTGCCGAAACTGCCCTCATTAGCGTGACTTAGGATCGTGTCGCGACCGGAACCAATGTCGCTTCGGCAACGTTCTTCCCGCCAAATTGGTAATTCCTCTGCCGGGCGTTCCGCCCGGCCGTGAGTAGCTTCAGCACTAAGAAATTGGCTGCGGCCCCCGGGCGGCAGGAAAAGGAAGAAAATGACTGGTGAACGCGAGTTGTTGCAGGCCGATGGACCCGTCTCATCTGGCCTCCCCGCGCTCGATTACATCCTCGCGGGCGGATTTGCCGCCAAGCGAATTCACCTGATCGAGGGCGAGCCGGGCGCGGGCAAGACCACGCTCGGAATGCAGTTCCTCCAAGCAGGCGCGGGCAAGGGCGAGAAGTGCCTCTACATCACGCTGTCGGAGAGCAAGGAGGAATTGCTTCACGTTGCCGAGACCCACGGCTGGGACTTGAGCGGAATCGATATCTTCGAACTGATCCCGCCGGAGCTCAGCCTCGATTCCGACCGCGAGCAGTCGATCGTCTATGCGTCCGACCTCGAGCTCGGCGAGACGGTGCAGATGGTGAAGGATGAGGTCGAGCGCATCGTGCCGGCTCGGGTGGTGTTCGACAGCTTGTCGGAAATCCGGCTGCTTGCCCAAGGGGCGTTACGGTTCCGGCGTCAGGTGCTCGCGCTCAAGCATTTCTTCGCGCAGCACGGCTGCACCGTCCTCTTTCTCGACGACTTGACCGAACAGATCGACGACCTCAGCCTCCACAGCCTCGCTCATGGCGTCGTGCGGCTGGAGCATCTGGCGATGACCTATGGCGCGGAGCGGCGGCGGCTGCGCGTGCACAAGATGCGCGGGCGCAAGTTCCACGGCGGCTATCATGATTTCCTGATCCGTTACGGCGGGCTCGAGATCTTCCCGCGGCTGGTCGCAGCGGACCATCCGGACGCGAAGCATGGTGTCAGGCAGGGAACGAGCGGCGTCGGCGAACTCGACGATCTCGTCGGCGGCGGGCTCGACTATGGCACCGGGACGCTCATCATCGGCCCGTCAGGGACGGGCAAGTCGACGATGGGGCTATGCTACGCCTATCAGGCGGCGAAGAGGGGCGAGAGGGTTCTCGTCGTCAGCTTCGACGAGACTCGGACGGTGTTCGAGCGGCGCGGCGACGGTCTCGGCATGAATACCGCCGAGCTGGTGCGTGACGGAAACTTCATCTTCAAGCAGGTCGATCCGGCGGAGCTTTCGCCGGGCGAGCTGACCGGGATCATCCGCGACCAGGTCGAGCAAAGCGTAAGCGTGGTCGTGCTGGATTCGCTTTCGGGATACCAGCAGGCGATGCCGGAGGAGCAGTTCCTGCTCCTGCAGATGCATGAGATCCTGACCTACCTCAATCAACAGAATATTCTGACTATCCTCATCCTCACGCAGTCCGGGATGGTCGGTCAGATGCAGAACCCGCTCGATCTCACTTACCTGTCCGACACGGTCCTGCTGCTGCGTTACTTCGAGGCAGACGGAGAAATTCGCCGCGCCGTGTCGGCAGTGAAAAAAAGAACTGGCCGCCACGAATCGTCGATCCGCGAGTTCCGCATCAGTGGCTGCGGAGTTGAGGTCGGGCCGCGTCTCAGCGGCTTCCGCGGAGTCCTCACCGGCGTTCCGGTCTACGAAGGGCGGGAGGAATTGATGAAGACCGAGACAGCCAAGTAGGGTCGGCGAGCGCTCTCCAGTGGACCGTTTCCTTGTCGTCGCCCCAGCCGGCCGTGATGCGGAAGTCGTTCGACAGCTGCTTGCAAGCGCAGCTCTGAATGCAGTCGTCGATGCGACGGGCGAGCTGCTATTCGATGCGCTGCACGATGGAAGTGCGGCCGGCGCGGTCGTGACTGACGACGCCCTTGTCCGGCTAGATCATGCGCGCCTGTCGGCGGCGATTGCGGACCAGCCGCCCTGGTCGGATTTCCCCTTCGTCCTTCTCGTCCGCCGCGGCGGCACACGCGAAAGCCCAAAATCGCTCGAGGCGGTGATGAACGTGACCGTGCTCGAGCGGCCGCTTCACCCCGCCTCGCTGATCAGCGCGGCGCGGGCTGCCACCCGTGCCCGCGAGCGTCAGCGCCTGGCCGCGGAACATCTCGCCGAGCGCGAGCGCGCCGAGAGGCAGCTCCGCGAATTCGCCGACACGCTCGAGCAGAAGGTCATCGAACGCACCCGCGACCTTGCGTCCGCCAACGACCGCCTGACCGCTGAGATACACGAACGTGAGCGCGCCGAGGCGCGCCTCATCCAGGCCCAGAAGATGGAAGCGATCGGCCAGCTCACCGGAGGCATCGCCCACGACTTCAACAACCTCCTCAGCGTCGTCGTCGGATCGCTCGATCTGGTGCTTCGGCGGTGCCAGGACGAAAGCGTCCTCAAGCTCGCCCGCAACGCGCTGAAGGCGGCCGAGCGCGGCGCGACGCTGACCGCGCAGCTCCTGGCTTTCTCCCGACGGCAGCGGCTGTCGCCAGTGGCGCTTGACATCAACCACGTGATTGTGGGCATGCGCGAAATGGCCGCACGCACGATCGGCGCTCACGTCCAGATCGAAACCGACCTCCAGGAGGGGATGTGGCGCGCGCTCGCCGATCCGACCCAGCTCGAAGTGATGCTGTTGAACCTCGCGATCAACTCGCGCGACGCGATGCCGAGTGGAGGAACGGTCGTCATCCGCACGCGCAACGTGCCCGGGGTGCCGGCAGTCCTCGCTTCGGATCTCGATCCCGGCGAATATGTGTGCATCAGTGTTCACGACGACGGCCCCGGCATGTCGCCCGACGTGCTCGCCCATGCCTTCGAGCCATTTTTCACCACCAAGTCGCATGGAAAGGGCACGGGCCTCGGCCTTGCTCAGCTCTACGGTTTCGCCAAGCAGTCGGGCGGCGCCGCGAGGATCGAGAGTGAGGTCGGTAAGGGAACCACTGTGTCCATCTACCTCCCCCGCACCCGGGATCATGTCGCGCTTGAGATCGCGACGCGCCACGACGGCCATAACGGCGGACGGGCACGCATACTGCTTGTCGACGACGATGAAGAGGTGCGAACTGTCACGTCCGACATGATCGGCGAACTTGGCTACAGGATGGAGGCGGTCGCGACCGGCGAAGAGGCATTGGCGCGCGTCCGCCACGAGCGCTTCGACTTATTGATCACCGACGTGCTGATGCCGGGAATGAACGGTGTCGAGCTGGCGCGCAAATCCGCACCCTCGATGCCGATCTGCCGATTCTCTTCTCCAGCGGCTACGCCGACGTCCAGATGTTCGGCGAAGAGCTGTCCGATGAAACGGTTCTGAAGAAGCCGTTCCGAATCGCCGAGGCCGCACGCCGCATCGAAGCGGCGCTGGATACCAGCGTTAGCAGCGACGCCGTCACTTAGGCGAACACATTCCCTGACCTGAGTCAGTAGCCGATTGGCGGTTTTCCGTTACATTTCCTCAATCGCTTCGTCCGATTCGGAGGGGGAAATGGACGATTGGGAGCATTATTTCGCCGAAGGCAGCTGCGTCGCGGGCAAAATGCTCGGCGACGATCGCTGGGGCTTGCCATTGTAGTAGCGAGCGCTTTGATGACACTCATTCTCATCCTATGGTTCCTTAAGGCGGAGGTGCCTGGCCTGCCGCTCAACCAAGTATCGAAGTCACATTCCGGCCTCCGGACTCCTACCGATAGTGCGGCCCGCCATAACGGCTAAGCCATCGCCAAGATCGTTACTGGAGGCGTCCTATGCGGTTGGCCCTTGCACTGTTGGTCGCTTCCATCGCGGGCGCGCCAGCGGCACCGGTAGTTTCCTACGATGCGGAGACCGATTTCAGTCATTACCGCTCGTACAGCTGGGTATTCCCCAACCAGCCCGCCAGCATGGACCCAACGCTCTACCGTCAGGTGCGCGCGGCCGTCGACCGGTCCTTGGGCGCCCGCGGCTTCGGTCATTCCCGCCCCGGCGATTTCGCTGTCGCCTTCACGGTCGGCCCGAGGGCGAAGATGCACGCGACGGATTTTGGGAATTACGCTTTCTACTACAGCCCCGAGGAAGCGGCGCTTCACCAGGCCTGGGTCAACCGCGAGCTCGCCGCGCATAGCGACCATGACGACACGCTCTCGATCGACATCTATGACACACAGACCAAGCGCTCGATCTGGCATGGCATCGCGCCCGTTCCTATCGTGCCGCACACGCGCCAGGCGGTCATCGAACACGAGGTCAACGAAGTGCTGAAACTGTTCCCGCCGAAGTAGTTAGGTGGGCGTCCATTAGTGTGTTAGAAGGCTCAATCGCGCGAACTCTTCATCGTAGGCTCTTGCGCGCCTGAGAGACCCTCGCGCTCCCGCTTACCGAAGGGAGCCGAATTTGGACCTCACCTACCTCCATCATCGTCACGGCGTGTCGCTCGTCATGGCTGCGAACGCAGCCTGCGAGTTTAGTCGCGATGCGCACAGGGCCTTCGCCGCCGCCTATGCAAATCGCATTGCAGATGCGCTGCGCTCCAATCAGGGGATCGGAACATGATCTCTCCGGTGACAAGGGAGGAGGCTGCCGAAGGACTTCGTGAACAGGCGGCATCCTGCCGACGTCTCGCAAAACGCGCACGCACGGATTCCGGAGCAACTGCGCTGCAGGCCGTGGCCGAGCAGTTCGACACGGATGCACGCAGGATCGATCCTCGAAGCTGGCGCCGGTGAGCGACAAACGCATATTTCAGAAAGAACCCGCTATGACTTCGACCAACGACAATCAGACCGATGAGGTCGAGCTAACCCGCTTGGGCATCGAACGAGTTCAGATCGAGAGTTTTCAGTGGGGTGGCTACCGCTACAGCAATGTCCGCGATGCAATCGCTGCCGCTAAGCGCGGCGAAAGGAAGTGAGCCGCGTCCTCTTTGTCGCCCTCGACGAGGGCCAGGTCGTGGCCAAGTGCCTCAACGCGAAGGTTGGGGTCTCTGCAATTGAACACCTCCCGGGTGGCGGCGTCCGGCTTGTTTGCAGAAGCAGCGACGGGACCGCTCGAATGACTTATATCCTGAAGCCTCACCTTATGGATCACGCTGCCGAGCGTGGCCGCCACCGGCCGGCGACGCCCCTTTGGTAAGCCGCCACGCACTTTGGGCGGCCACCATTCTCGCGATCGTGTTCGCCGGAACAGCTCAAGGGAAAGACGCCAGATCTCCATCGCCCGTAACGCCCCTGCTCTTCTTCGAAGGTACGACGGAAAGCATTGGGACCATGAGCGTAGCAATGCACAGATCCAAATCCACACACAGCAGAGGCGTCGGGACGATCGCGCATGACGGCTCCCTCAGCCTCGTGCAGATTGTCCAAGACGAGGGACGCGCACCGTACACGCGACGTTGGAGTGTCCGGCAAGTGGGCCCGGGCCAATTCACGGGAAGCATGTCCCAGGCGACCGGCCCTGTGACGATCCAGCAGGTCGGCAGCCGTTTCCGCTTCCGATTCATGATCAAGGGTGCGTTGTCTGTCGAAGAATGGCTGACGCCGCTGGCGGGCGGCCTCTTGGCGACCAACGAGGTGACCGTCAGCAAGTTCGGTATACCCGTGGCCACATCCCACGGCCTGGTGCGCAAGCTGCCGTCGTGAACGTCGACGACCATGCGAAGTCCCGTTGATGGAGTTTGCCGGTAGCATTCACGCAAATCTGCGCGCGGCTCTTCAAAGCGCTCGGCGGCTGAAAGAAGGACCGGTGCATCCCGATACCGTTGATCATTGGGCACGGATCGTCACCCTTGCGAACGGAGACGACGCGGCATTACAATCATTCAAGCTCAGAGAGATGGTGACCGACCTCCAACGCGAAATTGATGCTCGCAGGCGCGAAGTCTGATCTCAAATTGGCGCGTTCCTTCGCTCGGATTGGCGACCATTTCTGCACTAAGCGTGGTTGAGCTGAACCGTCAGGCCGCGACCACGTCCTTCATGCGCTCGGGCATTGGTCGCACAATGCGGTTGTGGAGCCGAAACGTCCTGCTGAACAGGACGTGGACCAGCAGCCGCGTCCATGACCTGTGATGATAGAGATGGTCGTAGAACTCCGGCGCCGCCGCGCGGACCGCCGGCAGGCGCGACCACGGCACCTGCGGAAAGTCATGATGCTCGTTGTGATAGCCCATGTTGAACGACAGCTTATTTAGCGGACCGTAGTAGGAATAGGTCTCCTGCCCTTCCCTGAACACATAATGCTCCTGGATCCAACGCGCGCCCACTGGATGCACGCCGAGCGCGAATAACGTCGACAAGAAGAGATAGCCGACGGGCCACCAGCCGAAGAACCAGACGATCGGCGCCATCGCCGCGGCCATTGCGACAGCGTTGAATATGACCCAGCGGTCGACGGTGCGGATCGCCTTGACCGTAGCCGGACGGACGAGAGCCAGCACCGCCCAATACATGCTGAGCCATGCCGTCTTGCGCCACCAGCTGTTGCCGACCCAGCGCGCCTCGTTTGCTGTCGGCAAGTCGGCGTCGAGGCCGGGAATACCGAGAAACTTGTGGTGCAGCAGGTGATGGTTGCGAAAGCCGATGGCGGCCGGAAAGACGATGGCGATGTTGGCGAAAATCGCACCGAGCCGGTTGGCGGTGGCTTTCCTGAACACGACGTTGTGAGAGAAATCGTGGATCAGCACGAACAGCGCGTGGTTAGCGAGGGCGCCAATCGCATAAGCACCGATGACGATCGTCCACCACCGAGCGTGCAAGACGGCGAGGCCGATGCCGATGGCAACCTGAAACGCGACGAGCAAGAGGGTCCACAATAAGGACCATCGGTCGCGCTCGAACAGCTTACGCACTTCAGGATGGGCCGCGAGGATCTGCTTCGATCGCTCCCGATGCGGCATTGCCGCATGGCTTTGTGTGAACGCCGAGTTGGGCGCTGTCTCGGCGACCATGCGGTCAAGTCCTTTTCAAGGGACCTCCGGTATAGGCCGAACGTCTTTTGTCGTCCATCTCACAGTTGTTCGAAGCGGGCCGGGTGGGCGACTGTTAAGCAATTGAGTCCATATGGTTTTACGAACGGCAATTTTCCCTGATTTCAAGCGGGACTTAGTGATCGCCGCAACGAACGGCGGTGAGCAGGTCGTCCACCGTCGCAGTCTCGCCGAGCTTCGGGAAGATGTTGCGGAGGCTGTTCTCATGCGCGCCTTCTTCCATGTCGGTCATCGCATCGACAGCGAGTGTCACGTTGAAGCCGAGCGCATAGGCCTCACGCGCGGTCGATTCGACACCGATGCTTGTGGCGATCCCTGTGAGGACGATCTGGGTGACGCCGGCTTGCCTCAGCTTCGGCTCGAGGTCGGTGTGTGGGAAGGCGCCCCACGTGCGCTTGGTCACACGGATGTCGGCGTCCTGCACCGCGAGCTCGGGGATCAGGTCGGCAAACCCTTCTGGGAAATCGCCGCTCCGCCGAGGCTGCTCGGTCCGGCCCGGTGCTCCACCGGTCACATTGACCCACACGACCGGAAGTCCTCGCTGTCGAAAGGCATCGGCCAGCCGCCGCGAGTTCCCGATGATCTCGAAAACGGGATGGACCGTCGGATAGGACATTATGCCTTTCTGAAGATCGATGAGGACGAGCGCGGTCTTGGGATCGAGCGTAGGCATTCAACAGGCCTTCCGATGGATGGACGATTACAGACGTTGGAATGAGATAGCCGCAGTAACATCTTTGTTCCGCGCGGGAATGGCCGCTATTGTTGCTGCAATTGATGGGGGCATCGATGATCCGATCCGCGCGCGTCCTATTTTTCGCTCTCCTTCTCGTTCCGCTTTCACCGCTCGTCGCCCAAGGCGCGCCCAAGTCGGCGGCGCTCGAGCTCGCCAAGGAAGCGGAGAGGCTCAAGCCTGGCCAGTGGGTGTGGAAGCCGCAGATCGCGCCGGACGGGCCGATCCTCGTCTATGTCGACCTCGGCCGGCAGCTTGCGACCGTTTATCGCAACGGGATCCGCATCGGCGTCTCGACCATTTCGAGCGGCCGGCCCGGCTACGATACGCCGACCGGCGTTTTCACCATCCTCGAGAAGAACAAGGAGCATATCAGCCGCAAGTTCAACGATGCGCCCATGCCCTATCAGCAGCGGCTGACCTGGGGCGGCGTCGCGCTGCACGCGGGCGGCCTTCCCGGCTATCCAGAGAGCCACGGTTGCGTGCATCTGCCGATGGAATTTTCGAAGCTGCTGTTCGCCGCGATGCCCTTGGGTGGCACCGTGATCATCGCCGGCGGTCACGAGGATCCCGTCAAACGCCCGCCCGCCGGTGTGCTCGCACCTGCGATGGCGGGCGTTACTCCGGCACCAGGTGCGCCGCTCACTCCGGAAGGCACCTTCATCTGGAGCCCGGAGGCGGCGCCGAGTGGGCCGGTGTCGATCATCATTTCGACGGCAGACCAGCAGGTTGTGGTGCTCAGAAACGGCGTGGAGATCGGCCGTGCCCACGCCGACGTCCAGCAGGAAACGATTAACTCTCAGGTGATGACCCTCGCTTCGGGCAAGGATAAGCAGTGGATTCAGGTCGGGGTCAGCGACCTCACCGACGGCCCCGCGGAAATCATCTCGACCGAGCGGGTCGAGCAAATGGACCTGCCCGCTGCGTTCGTGAAGCACATGCGCTCGGTGATCAAACCGGGCACGACGGTGCTGGTCACACAGGCCAGCGTCACCGGCGCCTCGACTGGCATGCAGGCGACCGTACTGGATACGGACCAGACGCCGGCTGAGTGACAGTTCGGAGACTCGCTTGTCAGCCGAAGGCTGGTGGAGCTGAGGGGAATCGAACCCCTGACCTCTGCAGTGCGATTGCAGCGCTCTCCCATCTGAGCTACAGCCCCGCGCCTTCCAGCCGGCCGCCGGAACCCACGGGTTCAGGCGGGTGGGAGCGGCTCCCCTAGCGGCTTGTTTCCCCCCTTGCAACGCTTGTCCCGCAAGAGTTTCGGCCCGCCGATTTCGGGCGGCCGGGCCGTCTCGAAACAAGGAACGGCCGTCGAGCCGCCGTTCGTTTGGCTCGCGGGTTTTGATGACCGGCATTCTGCCGGCCGTTTTCAGCTGAGCGAAGGAGGAAACATGGCTTACGACCGCTACGATCGCGACGAGCATTCGCGATGGTCCGACGACCGCTGATCGCGGATGGCGCGGCGATAACGAGCGCGGCCGCGACGAGCGCGGCTTCTGGGACCGGGCGAGCGACGAGGTCGCATCCTGGTTCGGTGACGACGACGCCGAGCGTCGGCGGCCGTCAGGACACGCGGCGCGACGAGCGCGGCTGGATGGGATCAAACCGCGATCGCGATTTCGACCGCGGCCGCCACTGCGACCGCGACCGTATGACCTTCGGGCGCGATGATCCTCTTACGGCGGCAGCCGCTCCGATCGCGACTTCAACTATGACCGTGGCGTCTTCAACCGCGGCGGCTCGAGCGGCCTCGACTACGAGCGGGGCTCCGGACGCAATCGCTGGGATCTCGGATCGTGATTTCAGCCGCAACCGCAGCAGCGATCGCTTTAGCGGCGGCGGCTATCGGCCGATGACCGGCGATTACGGCCGGCGGCGACAATGAGTCCGACCAGTTCTTCGCCGCCAGTGGTTATGGCCGTCGGCGAGCGCGGATTCGGCGACCGCGACCGGAACCGGGACTTCGAACGCTCGCAGACGCCCTATGGCCGCGACGAATATCGCCGGACCAGCTTCGCCGGTTCCAGTCGGCGACGAGCGCGATTTCGATCCGCACTATCACAGCTGGCGCGACCGCCACATGAGCGATCTCGACCGCGACTATGACGATTATCGCCGCGAGAATCAGTCGCGCTTCGAGAACGACTTCACCAGCTGGCGCGAGAAGCGGCAGCACAAGCGCGGCCTGCTCGGGCAGATCCGCGAGCATATGGAAGTCGTCGGCAAGCGACGACGAGCATGTCGGCACCGTCGACAAGACCGCCGGCGACCGCATCATCCTCACCAAGTCCGACCCGGACAGCGGCGGCGCGCATCATTCGCTGAGCTGCTCGGAAATCGACCGGGTCGAAGGCGACAAGGTCATCCTCGACTGCTCGGCGGACGAGGCGAGGAACCGCTGGCGCGACGAAAGCCGCAGCCGCGCGTTGTTCGAGCGCGAGGACCAGGGCGAGATGGGCCCGCGCATCCTCAACCGCAGCTTCGAGGGCACCTATCGCTGAGGCGATAGCGAGCTGAGCCTCCGCCGTGAGAGGCTTTGTCGGACCCGGCCGGGCCGTCCCCTTCGCCGGCCGGGTCCTTTCATGTCTGCGCGGCGCGCGCTTATGCGCGGCGCGACTGGAGGAACGATCGATGGCCCGAGCCTGGCACCTGAAGAGCCGCCCGCAAGGAATGCCGACCGCCGAGAATTTCGAGCTGAAGGAGATCGAGCTGCCGCCGCTCGGCAGACGGCACGATCCGGGTCCGCAACCAGTGGCTCTCGGTCGACCCCTACATGCGCGGGCGGATGAACGACGTGAAGAGCTACGTCCCGCCGTTCCAGCTCGACCAGCCGATGGAAGGCGGCGCGGTCGGCGAGGTGGTCGAAAGCAAGGCGGAGGCTTCGCGCCGGGCGACCAGGTGCTGCACATGGGCGGCTGGCGCGACGAGGCGGTCGTCCCGAGCCGCGGACGCGACAAGCTGCCCGACCTCGGCGCCGACCCGCAGCAGTTCCTCGGCAACCTCGGCATCACGGGCGCGACGGCTTATTTCGGCTTGCTCGACGCGGCGTCGGCGAAGGAAGGCGACATCGTCTTCGTCTCGGCGGCGGCGGGCGCGGTCGGATCGGCGGTGGTCCAGATCGCCAAGGCGAAGGGCATGACCGTGATCGGCTCGGCCGGCGGCGAGGAGAAATGCGAGTTCGTCCGCTCGCTCGGCGCCGACGAGGTGGTCGACTACGCGCAGGACCGATCCTCAAGCGCCTCGCCGCGGCCGCGCCAGAAGGCATCGACGTCTATTTCGACAATGTCGGCGGCGAGCCATCTCGACGCCGCCCTGGCGCTTGCCCGCAACAACGCGCGCTTCGCGATTTGCGGGATGATCGAGGGCTACAACAAGCCCGAGCCGACGAGCCTCCGCTTCATCATGCGGATCATCGCCGCGCGGATCCGCCTGCAGGGCTTCCTGGTCTTCGACTATCAGTCGCGCATGGGCGAATTCTACCGCGACATGGGCGGCTGGCTGAACGAGCGGCGCAGTCAAGTCGCGCGAGACGGTCGTCGACGGCCTGGAACAGACTCCCGACGCATTCCTCGGCCTGTTCAAGGGCGAGAACGTCGGGAAGATGCTGGTCCGGCCTCTAGAGCGACTTGCAGGCGTCGGATCGCCGACTCTTGAAGCCGGTCCGGAGCGCGTTCATCCGCTGCGCCGAGGTGCCGTGGGTGAAGCTGTCGGGCACCACCTGCCCCTGCGTCTGCTTCTGGAGCGTATCGTCGCCGATCGCTTCGGCGGCACGCATGCCTTCCTCGAAGTCGCCTGGCTCCATCACCGATTGCCCTTGCGGGTCCTTGGCGTTCGCCGCCCAGACGCCGGCATAGCAATCGGCCTGCAGTTCGATCTTGACCTGGATCGCATTGCCCTCAGTCTCGCTCGCGCGCGCCTGCAGTTGCTCGCGCCTGGCCGAGCGTGCCGGTCGAGGTCCTGCACATGGTGGCCGACCTCGTGCGCGATGACATAGGCCTGCGCGAAGTCGCCCGGCGCCTGGAAGCGCTGCGACAGCTCGTTGAAGAACTCCGTGTCGAGATAGATCTTCTTGTCGGTCGGGCAGTAGAACGGCCCCATCGCCGACTGGGCGGCGCCGCAGCCCGACTGATAGGCCCTCGAATAAGCGACGAGCTTCGTCGGCGTGTAGCGGATGCCGCTTGCCAGAAGAGCTTGCTCCAGACGTCCTCGGTCGAGCGCGAGCACCTGCAGTAACGAAGCGCTTGGTCTTGGGATCGAGCGTGCTCTTGCCCGCCGGCGCGCCGACCTGCTGGCTTGGCGCAGTCCCACTCACTTCCGCCGCTGTTGAGGCCGCCGAGCGAACTCAAGAGGAAATAGCCGATCACGAGCACGATCACGCCGCCGATGCCGAAGCGGCTCGCGACCAGCGGCAGCAGGCAGCCGAGACCGCCGCCGCCAAATCCTCCGCCGCCGAAACCGCCGCTCCGGCCGGTCACGTCCTCGAAATTGCGTGCTTTCGCGCTCGTCGCCGAACCGCATCGCTCGCCTCCTGTTGCCGCAGCCCAATGCGCGTGCGCGGCTACGGTTGCAATCAGGCGCAGGCCGCGCGCCTAGCGGACGGCAAGGAGGACTGCATGATTCTCGAAGGTAAGGTCGCGCTCGTCACGGGGTCGACCTCGGGCATCGGCCTGGCGATCGCCAAGGCGCTCGCTGCCGAAGGCGCGAAGCTGATGATCAACGGGTTCGGCGACGCCGGCGGAGATCGACGCGGGAATGCGAGCGAGCTCGGAGCGGTCCACGACGGCGCCGACATGTCCAAGCCGGCCGAGATCGAAGCGATGATGAAGCGCTGCGCCGATGAGCTCGGCGGGCCGGACATCCTCGTCAACAATGCCGGCATCCAGCATGTCGTCGCCGGTCGAGGATTTCCCGCCCGAGAAATGGGACGCGATCATCGCGATCAACCTGTCCTCGGCTTTCCACACGACGCGGCTCGCGGTGCCCGCGATGAAGCCGAAGAAGTGGGGCCGGATCATCAACACCGCGAGCGCCCACAGCCTCGTCGCCTCGCCCATTCAAGAGCGCCTATGTCGCCGCCAAGCACGGCATCGCCGGCTTCACCAAGACGGTCGCGCTCGAAACGGCCACGAGCGGCATCACCGTCAATTGCATCTCGCCCGGCTACGTCTGGACGCCGCTGGTCGAGAAGCAGATCCCCGACACGATGAAGGCGCGCGACATGACGCCGCGAGCAGGTGATGAACGACGTGCTGCTCGCCGCGCAGCCGACCAAGCAGTTCGTCACCGTCGAGCAGGTCGCGGCGCTCGCCCTCTTCCTGTGCCGCGAGGAGGCCGCCTCGATCACCGGCGCAAACCTCAGCATGGACGGCGGCTGGACCGCCGCCTAGGCTGACCGCCGATGCGCGCCGCTCTTCTCTTTGCCGCCCTCATCGCCTGCTCGTCATGCAGCGTGATCGAGCAGCCGTCAGGGCTGATCCCCCGCTGGACCACCGCGTGGAAAGAAGTCGTGAGCCAGGACGACCGCCAGCGACTATCGCGGCTGGCGCACGAGCGTTCGTCAGGACGCGCTCGACCGCAGCCAGGAAGGCCGGCCACGGCGCGGAGATCGCGCGTGAGGGCGAGCTGCTGGACCCCGATGCCGGCGCTCGGACCGCCGGCTATCCCGAACGGCATGTTCCGCTGCCGGGTCATCAAGGTCGGCGCAAAGGACCGGGCGGCCTTGCCTATGTCGAGCTATCCGGCATTCTATTGCCGGGTAGCGGCAGAACGTGGCCTGCAGCGTTTCAACAAGTTCGGCGGATCGCAGCGCTACGTCGGCCTGATCTTTCCGGGCGACCGGTGCAGCAGGTCTTCCTCGGCACGCTCGTGCTCGGCGACGAGACGCGCGCGCTTCAATACGGGCAGGACAACCTTCGCGACGTCGCCGGCTACGTCGAGCGGATCGGTCCGGACCGCTGGCGCCTCATCATGCCCAAGCCGCACTTCGAATCCCAGTTCGACGTCATGGAGCTCGTCCCGGAAAAGCCGGCGCCGGCGAAAAGCTAAGCCTCGGCGGCCTCGATTTCTGCGCTCGCTTGATCGAGGCGGCCGATCTGGTCAGGAGTCAGTTCGAAGTTCATCGCTGCAAGTTGTTCGTTCAACTGATCGACGCTGGTTGCGCTCGCAAGCGTCGCGGCGATGCCGGGCTGTGCATTGGTCCAAGCGAGCGCAATTGCCGCCAGCGGAGCGCCGGTCTCGGCGTGGATCTGATCGAGCGCGCCGAGCACGCGCATGCCCTTCCCTTCGAGATATTGCTCGGCGCGATCGCCGCGGATGCTTTTGCCGAGGTCGGCCTTGCTTCGATACTTGCCCGCCAGGAAGCCGCTTGCGAGCCCGTAGAACGGAATGACTCCGAGGCCGTTGCGAAGCGCCACGTCGAGCAATGGCCCTTCGAGCTTCCGCCGTTCGACCATATTGTACCAGGTCTGGAGCGCGCACGGGCGCGTGAGTCCCCCTTGCTCCGCAGTCTGCATCGCCTCCTCGAGCCGCTCGGGCGAATATTGCGAGAGGCCGATTGCGCGGACCTTCCCGGCCTTCACCAGCTTATTCATTGCGCCGAGGCTTTCAGCGAGAGGAACCTTTGGGTCGTCCTTATGGTGGTAGTAAAGATCGATCGTCTCGATCCCGAGCCGCTCGAGAGACGCCTCGCAGGATGGCTCAATCGTCTCCGGCGCTAGGCCGGCGGTGAATCCGACCTTGGTCGCGATCACGATCTTGTGGCGCTTGGATGGGTCGAGCTTCAGCCAGCGGCCGATCACCGTTTCACTCTCGCCTCCACGATGGCCCGGAACCCAGGCGGAATAGACGTCGGCGGTGTCGATCATCTTCCCTCCGGCATCGACGAACGCGTCGAGGATCGCGAAGCTGGTCTTTTCATCCGCGGTCCAGCCGAACACATTGCCGCCAAGCCCAAGTGGAGCGACCTCGAAGTCGCTCCTGCCGATCTTCCGCTTTTCCACCTTCGAGAATCTCCTTTGCGCCGCTGCTCCTACGCCTGATTTCGACCGACGTTCACCACTTCTTTGTAAAGTTTAGCGACACCAGGTCACATGTCGGCTGATTTGACATGGGACCTGACGTGCACGCGCTGATCGGCTTCTGGAGCCACGCACTCGCAGCAGCCTTGTTCGCGGCGCTATCCCTTTGGCGGCTTCGCGATGCCGCGCGGAATCCCGCCCAGCGGCTGCTCGCCGGCGCTTTCGCCATGACATCCTGCTGGGCCTGGCTCGCCGCGGTAACCCCGGGCGAGCTGATCGTCGGATATGCAGAAAGTGCCCGCAACCTCTTGTGGATCAGCCTGCTTTACAGTCTCTCAGCCGCCGGTGAGGAGCGAGAGCATGGTCTGAAGCTGGTCTACGGCGCCGTCGCCGGTGTCATCGGACTGCAGCTCATTGGCGCCACGCTAGAGCTTCTTTCACCAAGCGGCGCGCTTGCCCAGACCGGTCTCGTCCTGCGCATCACGACCGCCGCCGGTGCGCTCGTCCTGGTCCATAACGTCTACGGACAGGCCGCGCCGTCGAGCCGGTCGCAGATTCGTCTTGCCGCGCTCGGCCTCGCTTTGATGTGGTTCTACGACCTCAACCTCTACACGATCGCCTATCTCGGCGCGGCGACCGCACATCGCCTTCTCGAGTGGCGCGGCGTCGTCATAGCGTTGACCGCACCGATGTTCGCGTTGGCGACGCGCGGCGAGAGCGGATGGCGCATCCGCGTTTCGCGCGCGGCCACCTTCCAGTCGCTCTCACTGTTGGCGATCTGCGCCTATTTCGCGCTGATGGCGATCGTCGCCACCGCGCTTCGCGGGTCGGGCGTGGACTGGTCGGCGGCGCTGATGATCGCCGTGCTCGCAGTGATGACCGTCGCAGCGATGGTCCTGCTCCCAAGCGCACGCGCGCGAAGCTGGATGAAGGTCAAGCTTGCCAAACATTTGTTCGAGCATCGCTACGACTACCGCACCGAATGGCTGCGGTTCACGGAAACGATCGGACGCGCCGGAAACGACGCGCCGCCGCTCGCCGAGCGCATCGTCAAGGCGTTCGCCGACGTCGTCGATGCGCCGGGCGGATTGCTTCTGGTCGACGATGGCGGCGGAAGCCTTGCCATCGGCGCCAACTGGAACTGGCCGGGCGATGCACCGTCTGGCGCCTGTCTCACCGAAGCGGCGCCGCTGTGGATGCAGCTGGAAGATTCCGGTCGCATCATCGAGTTCGAAGCGCTCCGTCACGACTGGGCGAGCGCCTGCGACAAAGCCCTTCCGGTTCCTCAGTGGATGATCGAGGATCAGTCGGTCTGGGTCGGCGTCCCGCTCCTTCATGAGCAGCGCCTCGTCGGCTTCGTCATCCTCGCGACGCCCGGATACCGCCGCCAGCTCGACTGGGAGGATTTCGACCTTCTCCGCACGGCCGGCCACCAGGCGGCAAGCTCGCTCGCCGAAGCGATGAGCCAGGACGCGCTCGCCAACGCCCAGCGGTTCGAGGAATTCAACCGCCGCTTTGCCTTCATCCTCCACGACATCAAGAATCTGGTGAGCCAGCTCTCGCTGGTCGCACGCAATACCGAGCGCCATGCGGACAATCCGGACTTCCGCGCGGACATGGTGGCGACGCTGCAATCCTCCGTCGGCAAGATGAACGACCTGCTCGCCCGCCTTGCACCGCATTCGTCGTCACGCGTGCAGACGGTGGAGGCGCAACCGCTGCTGCCGATCTTGACCGCCGCCATCGCCGCTAAACGTCGCAATCGCGAAGTCCAGTTGCTTGGGGACGCAACCCAAAACGTCGTCGCCGACGGAGGCGCGCTGGAGCAGGCGATAGGTCATCTCGTCCAGAACGCGATCGACGCGAGCAGCGGAACGCCGGTCACCGTCCGTGTGTCGCGCCGCGGATCGAGCCTCTCGATAGCAATCAGCGACAAGGGCATCGGAATGGACGGCGACTTCATCCGCAACCGCCTGTTTCAGCCGTTCGCTTCGACCAAGTCAGGTGGCTTTGGAATCGGCGCGTTCGAGGCGCGGTCGCTAGTCAGCGCCATGGGCGGCCAGCTGAGCGTCGACAGCGTGCCTGGCCGCGGCACCACCTTCACCCTCACTCTTCCGGCGGCTCTGCCGGAGGGCCAACCCGAATGGAAGATCGCATGAGCGAAGAATCCAAAGTGCTGCTCGTCGTCGAGGACGACGAAGGCCTGCAGCGCCAGCTCAAATGGGCCTACGACGGCTATGAGGTGATATGCGCCGGCGATCGAGCGCAGGCGATCGACGCGCTGCGTGCGCACGAGCCCGCGGTTGTCACGCTCGACCTCGGCCTTCCGCCCGATCCCGACGGTACCGACGAGGGTTTCGCGACGCTCGCTGAAATCCTGCAGCTGAAGCCGGACACGAAGGTCATTGTCGCCAGCGGCCACGGCGCCCGCGAAAGCGCGCTAAAGGCGATCGCGATGGGAGCCTACGATTTCTACAAGAAACCGGTCGACATCGACGATCTCGGCCTGATTGTCGCGCGCGCTTTCCACGTCCACGAGATCGAGGAGGAGAACCGGCGACTGGAAGCGGGCGCTGCGGGCTCGGTCTTTGGTTCCATTATCACCGCCGCGCCGGAGATGCTGAAGGTCGCCCGTACCATTGAGCGCGTCGCTTCTGCCGACGTGTCGGTCATGCTTCTGGGCGCAAGTGGCACCGGCAAGGAGCTGCTCGCCCGAGCAGTCCACGAACAGAGTGGGCGCAAGGGCGACTTCGTCGCGATCAATTGCGCCGCGATCCCCGAGAACCTGCTCGAGGCCGAGCTGTTCGGCTACGAGCGAGGTGCCTTCACCGGCGCCGTCAAGTCGAACGTCGGCAAGATCGAGCTTGCCCAAGGCGGCACTCTGTTCCTCGACGAGGTCGGCGACATTCCGCTTCCGCTGCAAGTGAAGCTGCTGCGCTTCCTGCAGGAACGGGTGATCGAGCGCATCGGCGGACGCCAGCCGATCGCGGTCGATACGCGCATCGTCTGCGCAACCCACCAAGACCTCGACGCGATGACGGGGGATGGCCGCTTCCGCGAGGACCTCTTTTATCGCCTCGCGGAAATCGTGGTGAAGATCCCCTCGCTCGCCGAGCGCTCAGGTGATGCAGTTCTCCTCGCACGGCATTTCGTGAACCGCTTTGGCCGCGAGCTGAACGCCGGCGCTCAATCGCTGAGCCCGGACGCGATCGATGCTATCGACGCCTACGGATGGCCCGGCAACGTTCGCGAGCTCGAGAATCGCATCAAGCGAGCGGTGATCATGGCCGACGGAAAGAGCATCGCGGCAGGCGACCTCGATCTCCAGGCTGGCGTTGTCCCGAGTGACGACGTGCTCCCGATCAACCTGCGCGCGGCGCGGGAAGTCGCCGACCGCAAAGCGATCCGCCAAGCGATGAGCCGCACGGACAACAATATCTCCGGCGCCGCAAAGCTTCTCGGCGTGAGCAGACCGACGCTCTACGATTTGCTGAAGCAATATCGCCTGCAGGCTTGAGGAAAGTTTGCTGGCAAGCAGCCGCGTCTGTGGTATCGGAACAGAGTCAGTAAGTTAGCGAGACATGGGGGCCGTGTTTATGCTGCGTGCGTTGTTTCTTTCGGCGACGCTTGCCGTTGCGCCGGTAGTTCTTTTGAGCGCCGGCGCCGCAAGTGCGCAGTCGCAAGGCGCGAAGCAGTGCGCAGACACGCCCGCCAAGCAAGCGAAGCGATCCATGTTCGGAAGCATGCTTAGCAGCATCGGGAGCAGCGTCCTTGGGCACGTGGGCGCCGGAAGCGAGGTCGTCTCACTTGCGTTGCCGGCGACATCCTACCTTAGCGACGAGCTACTGAAGATGCTCGACTGCAAGGAACAGCAGCAGGCGGCGAAAGCAACCGATCAGGCCATGCGGGGCGGCGTCGGGACCGAAGTAAGCTGGAAGAGCGAAAGCCGGCCCAACGTCTCCGGAACCTCGAAAGTCACCGGTCAGCAGAAGATGGCGGACGGCGGCGACTGCCTGACCGTGACGGACGTGGTCATCGTGGACGGCGAGGAAACAAGCGTGCCCAAGAAAATGTGCAGGGCGAAGGGCGCGAGCGCCTACGCGAAAGTCTGATATGAGTTGGGGGAGCATCAAATTGGCGCTTGCAGCCTGCGTGCTGCTCCTCAACGTCGCGGCGGCGGATCCGGTGGACCCCGACAACCCGACCTGTCCGAAGTACATGAACTGGTCGACCTACCCTCAGATGAAATTCACGCTCGAAACGATCGACGGCGTTCGGGTGCTGAAGGCGGAGGGCCAGATCGATCAGGACGTTCCGGCCAAGCTGCAGGACGCCCTGAAAGCGAATGATCCCGTTCAGGAAATCTGGTTGAGATCGCCCGGCGGCAATGCCCGGGCCGGCAACGCCGCCGGCAAGATCATTCGCGCGGCCATGATTCCAACGCGCATTCCCAATGGCTGGGCCTGCTTTTCGGCGTGCAATTTCATGTTCATGGGCGGAGCTGCTCGCTTCGTCGATCCCGGCGGAATCTTCGCGGTGCACATGTTCACACACCTTGGAGACAAGGAAGCGGTTCGCTCGGAGCTCAAGGACACCGACAAGGCAATCGGCATGATCGGCGATGTCGAGCAGGACTCGGCGTTGCTGGCCAGCGAGGACAATGATTTTCTCATCCGGATGGGCGTCTCGCGCAAGCTGCTCACCGACGTCATGTACAAGCAGAAAGCGGTTGCCGACGGAGACGGCGACAAATCAACACGCCGCTGTCTGACCCGTGACGAGGACATGAAATACAATGTCGCGAATGCCCAATAAGGAGTTCGACCTATGAGACTGAAGCCGCTCGTCTGGACGGCGGCCGTTGTGATCGGCCTCGCTTCCACGACCGCGCTCGCTAATGTCGTCGTGGTGAGATCACTGGGTCCATCGGCGAAGGCCTATCCTCCCGGCAAGACGCTACCGGCGGCCTCGAAAATCACGCTTCAGGGCGGCGACGTGGTCACCATCCTCGGACCGGGAACCGCGCAGACGCTTCGCGGTCCCGGCAGCTTCGATACAACGCAGGTCAGCATGGATGCCGCTGCGGGCCAACGCGGCCGCTTCGGCGCGCTTCGAACGGCGAATGTGGCCCACAGCCCCAGCGTATGGGACATCGACGTCACGCAGAGCGGCAAGGTCTGCGTCGCCGACACGAAAAAGCTCCAGCTGTGGCGACCGGACAGCGATGCCGACGAAAGCATCGAGATCCGCTCCTCCGACGGCAGCACTGAGAAATTGAGCTGGGCGCAAGGAAAGGCGCTCGCCGCATGGCCCGCCGCGCTCCCGGTCAAGACTGGCGCGCGATATATAATCGCGTCGTCCGAACGGCCGGACAAGAGCAGCCTCGAGGTCGTCACCTTGAGCGCCGTTCCGACGGACAAGGTTGCGACCGCCCAGGAGTTGATAAAGAACGGCTGTCAGAACCAGCTCGACCTCCTGATCGCGAACGCAACCAAGGACTCGTCGGAGTAACGCAAGCGGAGTCTTGCGGCAGCGCCGCCGATCCTTAGTCTGCTCCGCCGAGCAATCCGGGGAGACTCATTGATGGACCGCCGTTCCTTCCTAGCCACGGGAAGCGCCGCCGCGCTGCTTCCGATCCTGTCCACGCACGCCTCGCGCATCGTCGCGCAGCCGCAGGCCGGATCGGGCGATGCCGCGCTGAACACCGCGTTCGACAAGATCTTCCTTCAGGTGATGAAGGACAGCCCGGCCTTCGCGACCTCGCTCGGCGTCGACAAGGCCGACCTCGCTTATCTCCATTCGACCTTTGACCCGAAGCCCTATGCCGTCTCGCGGCAAGAAGATGTGGCGCATACCCGTGCCGCCCTTGCCTTGCTTCAGCAGATCAATCCGGCAACGCTTTCGCCGACTGCCGCGCTCAACCGCGAGATCGTGATCTACGGCCTCGAACAGGATCTCGTCGCCTATCCCAAATTCGGGCTCAGCAGCGTCCAGAACCCGTATGACATCAGCCAGCAGGACGGCGCCTACTTTTCGATCCCCGACTTCCTCAACAGCACGCACCCCGTCGACAACGCGGCAGATGCGGAGGCTTACCTCTCGCGCCTTTCCGATTTCGCCAAGGTGCTCGATTTCGAAACCGCCGACCAGCGCGCGCAGGCCGCCCGCGGCTACCTCGCGCCCGGATGGTCACTCGACCTGGCCCTCGGTCAGATCGCAAAGCTGCGTAATCAGCCGGCGGCGACCAGCGGCCTCGTCACCTCGCTTGCGGACCGGGCCAAAGCCAAGGACATCCCCGGCGATTGGGCTGGCCGCGCGACGAAGATCGTTGAAAGCGAAGTCTATCCGGCAATCGACAGGCAGGTCGCCACGTTGAAGGAGCTTCGTCCGACGACGCGCCCCGGCGACGGTGCGACCCGCCTTCCGAATGGCGAGGCACTTTACGCCGCTGCGCTTGCCGAAGCGACGACCACCACCATGACTCCCGAGGAGGTGCACGAGCTCGGGCTTTCCCAGGTCGCGGAATATACCGCGACGCTCAACGGACTCCTGAGGCAGGCAGGCTTCACCGAGGGCAGCGTCGGCGAGCGGCTTGCGGCACTCAACACGTCGCCGGCGCAGCTTTACCCGGACACCGATGCGGGCCGTGAGGCGCTGATTGCCAGCCTCAACGCCAATGTGAAGATGATGTCGGGTCTGCTGCCCAAGGCCTTCGCAACCTTGCCGAACCAGCCGCTCGAAATCCGCCGCGTTCCGCCCGACATCCAGGACGGCGCGCCGAACGGCTATTACAACAGCGCGTCGCTCGATGGCTCGCGGCCGGCGATCTACTGGATCAACCTCAAGTCCACCGGCGACTGGCCGAAATACTCGCTGCCGACGCTAACCTATCACGAGGGCGTTCCTGGCCATCACCTGCAGATCAGCCTCGCGCAGAAGTCCAAGGACATCCCGATGCTGCGCAAGATCAGCTTCTACACAGCTATATCGAAGGCTGGGCGCTTTATGCCGAGCAGTTGTCGGACGAGCTCGGCGGCTACAATGGCATCGAGAAGGCCGGATACCTGCAGTCGTTCCTGTTCCGCTCCGCGCGTCTCGTCGTCGACACCGGCCTCAACGCCAAGGGCTGGAGCCGCGAGCAGGCGACCGACTACATGGTCAGCGAACCGGCTTCCCGCAGCCGCGCGTGCAGCGCGAGGTCGAGCGCTACTGCTGCTCGATCGGCCAGGCGTGCAGCTACAAGGTCGGGCACATCGCCTGGCTTCGCGCCCGCGAGGAAGCCCGCAAGATCGCTCGGCGACAAGTTCGACATCAAGCAGTTCCACGAGGTGCTGAAGGACGGCGCGATGCCGCTATCGATCCTCGATCGCCGCGTCCGGGAACGGGCGCGAGCCCAGCTCGCCGCGGCCGGCGGAACGGTGATGTCGCCGAAACCCGGCGAGCGCGGCTAGCGAGCGAGGTCCTCCGCCATCTCGGCGACCTGGAGCCAGCGGACTTCCGCGGCCTCGACGTCGGCGCGGTGGCGAGCAATGCGCTCGGTGAGCTCGGCGAAACGCTTGGGGTCTCGGGTGTAGAGGTCCGGATCCGAAAGCGACTGTTCGTCGGCAACAACCAGAGCCTGGAGCCGGGCAATCTCGCCCGGCAGCCGATCGAAATCGCGTTGGTCCTTGTACGAAAGCTTGTTCGCCTGCGAAAGGCGGGGTCCAGGAGCACCAGACGGCGCTGCTTTCGCACCGCACGGGGCCCCGGCCTTCGCCGGGGAGCGATGCGCCTCATATCGCTTACGCACCCAATCTTCGTAACCGCCGGCAACGATATCGACCCTGCCGGAACCATCGAGCCCGAGCGTGATGGTCACCGTTCGGTCGAGGAAGTCGCGGTCGTGGCTGACGATCAGGACCGTGCCCTCGTAATCGGCGATCACTTCCTGCAGCAGATCGAGGGTCTCTAGGTCGAGGTCGTTGGTGGGCTCATCGAGCACGAGCAGGTTCGCTTCCCGCGCAAACTCGCGCGCAAGCAGGAGCCGCGAACGCTCGCCGCCCGACAGCGAGCCGATTGGCGCGTCGGCGATCGCCGGATCGAACAGGAATTCCTTCAGATAGCCCTTGATGTGCTTCTTGTGCCCGCGCACGTCGATCCAGTCGCCGCCGTTGGCGAGCACGTCCTTCACCCGCCGCTGCGGCTCCATCAGCTTGCGCTGCTGGTCGATGACGATTCCCGAAAGCGTCTTGGCGAGTGTCACGGTGCCGCAGTCCGGCGGAAGCTCGCCGGTGAGGAGCTTGAGCAGGGTCGTCTTGCCAGCCCCGTTCGGCCCGACGACGCCGATGCGGTCGCCGCGCTGAATGCGCAGGCTGAACTCGCGAATGATCTGGCGCTCGCCGAAGCCCTTCGACACCTGCTCGGCGTCGATCACCGTCTTGGTGCGCACATCATCCTTCGCCAGGGCCAGCTTGGCAGTGCCCGCGGCGCCGAGCATCGCCGCGCGTTGGGCGCGCATCTCATTGAGCTTTGCAAGCCTGCCCTGGTTGCGGCGTCGGCGTGCGGTGACACCGCGCTGGAGCCAGTGCAGCTCGATCTTGAGCTTCGCATCGAGTTTCTCCGCGGCGCGCGCTTCCTCGGCATAGACGCCTTCGGTCCACGCTTCGAAACCGCCGAACCCGATTTCGGCCCGCCTCAAGTCGCCGCGGTCGAGCCACAGGCAGCTTCGCGTCAGGCGGGTCAGGAAGGCGCGGTCGTGGCTGATAATGATGAAGGCGCCGGTGAATCGCTTGAGCCAGTCCTCGAGCCATTCGATCGCGGCGAGGTCGAGATGGTTGGTCGGCTCGTCCAGAAGCAGCACGTCCGGATTCGAGCCGAGCGCTCGGGCGATGGCGGCCCGGCGGCGCTCACCGCCGCTCGCTGTCGCTGTCGGCCTCGACAGGTCGATACCGAGTTGGTCCGCGATTGCCGCGGCTTCGTGTGGCTCGGGCGCGTCGGCGCCGTGAACGACCCAGTCGCGCAGGCTCTCGAAGCCATCCATCCTCGGGTCCTGCTCGAGCAGGACGACGTTCGTGCCCGGAACGATCGTCCGCTTGCCCTCGTCCGGGTCGATGAGGTTGGCGAGGCATTTGAGTAAGGTCGTCTTGCCGGCGCCGTTGCGTCCGATCAGCGCAAGGCGGTCGCGCTCGCCGATGTAGAGGTCGAGTTCACGGAACAGCCAGCCTTCGCCCTGGATCAGTCCGAGCTTTTCGTAGGAGAGAATGGGTGCGGCCATGGCGCTCGCCTCTAGCCAAGGCGATCCGTCAAATGGAGCCCGAAAACGAACCTGTTGCTTGATTGCAACGGTCTGTTACCCTGAACGCCACTCTTCATCTGTGTTCATAGCCAATTCAATGGTCGATGGTAGAACTGCACTCGGACGAGAGAGTCGAGTGATGAACCTTTTGCGTGCCCTTCTCCTTGCCGGGATGTTTGCAGCCGGGCTCAACAGCGCGCCAACGCTGGCCGATGGCCCGCGCGACCGCGGTTCGCAAGCTTCGCAGGGCATGCAGCAGTCCCAGCGCCCGAGTGGCGAGCAGGAGCGCGCATTCGAAGGACGCCGCGATGGCCGCTCCATGCCGCTTCCGCAGCTCGAGCGGCGTGTAATGCCGTTCATGGGCCCTGGCGCCGATTATCTCGGTCCGGAGATCAACGGCGGGAGCCTATCGCATGAAGTTCATCAGAACGGCCGCGTGATCTGGGTCGACGTCGACCCGCAAACAGGACGAATCCTTCGTCGCTCGCACCCCTAGGTCTCGTATCGGCAGCGGATTGACTTTTCGCCGCGCCTTCCATCAACCGTTCCAACAAGCAACGGGCATGTCAGCCGTGCGGTTGATTGTTCCGGATAAGCAACCTCTCGCCGCAACGCGGGTTGACGGCACGAAGATGAACAGCTCCGGGGAGCATCGATGCGTGTCCTGATCGTCGAAGACGAACCCAATCTCGGGCGCCAGCTCCGATCGACTCTCGAAGGGCGCCGGCTACGCCGTCGACCTCGCGACCGACGGCGAAGACGGCCATTATCTCGGCTCGACCGAAAGCTATGACGCGGTGATCCTCGACCTCGGGCTACCCGAGGTGGACGGACTGACCGTGCTCGACCGATGGCGCAAGGAGGGACGAAAGATGCCCGTCCTGGTGCTCACAGCCCGCGACAGCTGGTCGGACAAGGTTGCGGGGCTCGACGCTGGCGCCGACGATTATCTCGCCAAGCCATTCCAGACCGAGGAGCTGATCGCCCGCCTGCGCGCGCTGATCCGCCGTTCGTCGGGCAATGCGTCGTCGCGAGCTGATCGCCGGCGACATCCGCCTCGACACGCGCTCCGGCAAGGTAACCAAGGCCGGCGAGCCGGTGAAGCTCACCGCGCAGGAGTACAAGCTCCTCTCCTATCTCATGCACCACAAGGGCAAGGTGGTCAGCCGGACCGAGCTCATCGAGCATATCTACGACCAGGATTTCGATCGCGATTCGAACACCATCGAAGTGTTCGTGACACGGATCCGCAAGAAGCTCGGGGCTGACGTGATCACCACCATCCGCGGCCTTGGCTATAGCCTCGAGGAGCCGGCGGAGGTCAGGACCGCTTGAACAAGGAAGCCGCCACCGTCGCGGCGGCGCCCGAGCTTCCATCCGCCGCCAGCCGGAGGGCCCATCGTCGGCGCACCGGTTCGCTGACCCGGCGCATGATCGGGGTCGCGGCCATCTGGATCGCGGCGCTTCTGCTCATCGGCGGCTTCGCGCTCGACCGGGTGCTGTCGCGGTCCTTCGTCGACAGCTTCGACAACCAGCTCGTCTACATGCTCAACTCGATGGTCGATGCGTCGGAGATCGGCCCGTCGGCGAGGTGCGCTTCAGCCGCGCGCCCGCCGACCAGCGCTTCATCCAGCCCTATTCGGGTCTTTATTATCAGGTCACGGACCTTCCGGCTGATTCATGCAGGCTGCAGGTGGAATCCCCGCTTTGCGATCCGTCGCGCTCGCTGTGGGACCGGCGATTGCGCGTGTCGAACGAGCCATTTCGACATCAAGCCGCACCTCTACGACAGCGACGAATTTTCCTCGGACCGGTACGCAAGGAGAACGCTGCGCGATCGCGGAGCGCGACGTCATCCTGCCGGGCTCGAACGTCCGCTGGCGGTTCCAGGTCGCGGAATCGCGCGACTCGCTCGATCTAGCAGATCCATCAGGCCCGGCTGACTCTGTTCTGGAGCTTCACGCGCGCTCGGCGTCGGGCTGCTGATCCTGGCAGCGCTGCAGACCTTCTACGGGCTGTGGCCACTGCGGCGGGTGCGGCGCGAAGTCGCGGCGATCCGTTCGGGCGACAAGACGCGCGATCAGCCCCGATTTCCCGGCCGAAATCCGCCCGCTGACCGAGGAGATCAACCAGCTCCTCGCGCACAGCGAGGAGCAGGCCGAGGAGGCGCGGCGGCACGCCGGCAATCTCGCCCATGCGCTCAAGACTCCGCTGACGGTCGATCACCAACGCCGCGACCGCGCATGCGCCGGACCTTGCCGACACCGTCTGCCGCGAGGCGCTGGTGATGCGCCGGCAGGTCGACCACCACCTCGCCCGCGCGCGAGCGATCGGCCGCCGCGCGGCGGCGCAGGCGCGAGCGCGCGTCTGGGACAGCCTGGAAGCGGTGCAGCGCGCGGTCGAACGGCTGTACGAAGGGGTGACGGTCGACATCGCCGGCGATCACGAGGCGCAGGTCCGGGTCGAGCGGCAGGACCTCGACGAGATGCTCGGCAACCTCGTCGAGAATGCCGCCAAATATGGCGGCGGCCGGGTGTTCGTGACGGTCGAGCCGAAGGGCGAGCATGGTCGACATCGAGGTCGAGGACGACGGGCCCGGCATCCCCGCGGAGCGTCGCGGCGAGCTGTTCAGCGCGCGGCGCTCGGCTCGACACGACCGGCAAGCCGGGCACCGGCCTCGGCCTCGCGATCGTTC
Organism: uncultured Alphaproteobacteria bacterium; assembly: GCA_963738825.1. Classification (GTDB taxonomy): domain Bacteria; phylum Pseudomonadota; class Alphaproteobacteria; order Sphingomonadales; family Sphingomonadaceae; genus Sphingomicrobium. The sequence continues at coordinate 264,274 of CAVTYB010000006.1, forward strand.
GCGACGTCGCCGAAATCTACGGTGGATCGGTCTCGCTCGAGGAGAGCGAGGATCTTGGGCGGCGTTGCTCGCCCGGCTGACGCTTCCTGCCGGGTTAGTCCGCCGCCGAACTCGTCCATTCGTCGAAAATCCTTGCCAAACAGCAGCGCTTGCGGCATTCGCGCCGGACGATTCTCCGGAGGGGTATAAATCCATGAAATTCAAGATGTTGGCGCTCGCCACCGCGAGCCTCGTTGCAGTTGCAATTCCCGCCTCGGCGCAGCCGGCCAAGCCGGTCTATGGCGACTGGGGCTACAACGCCTCGGCGATGGACCAGTCGGTCAAGCCCGGCGACGACTTCTGGGCCTATGTGAACGGCACCTGGGACAAGAACACCCAGATCGCGGCCGACCGCGCCTCGGCCGGCCCGTTCGTGACCCTTTCCGACAAGGCGGAGAAGGACGTCCGCGAGATCGTCGAGCAGCTCGCCAACGATCCCAACCGCGACCATCTCGGCCAGCAGATCGGCGATTATTATGCGAGCTTCATGGACACCGGCTGCGATCGACGCCGCCGGCACCGCGCCGCTGAAGCCCTATCTCGCCGAGATCGACGGCGGCGAAGACGCGCGCACAACTCCTGTCGCTGTTCATCAAGCCGGGCTTCGCGAGCCCGGTCGACGTCGGCATCAGCCCCGAACTTCAAGAACCCCGACGTCTATGCGGCGTTCGCCGGCCAGGCGACGCTCGGCATGCCGAGCCGCGAATATTATCTCGAAGACAATGCGAAGATGAAGGCGCACCGCGCCGCCTATCGCGACTATATCATCACCATCCAGAAGCTCGCCGGCCTGCCGGGCGGCGAAGCTGCGGCCGATCGCATCATCGCGCTCGAGACCGCGCTTGTCGAAGGTGCAGTGGCCGGCCGCCGACCGCCGCGACATCGACAAGATCTACAACCCGATGACCCGTGCCCAGCTGCAGAAGCTCGCGCCGCAGTTCGACTGGACGTCGACGCTCGCGAAGGCGGGCCTCGGCAAGCGCCAAGACGATCATCGTGACCGAGCCGTCGGCAGTCGCCGGCGCGGGCAAGATCCTCGCCTCGACGCCGCTCTCGACCTGGAAGGAATGGCTCGCGTTCCGCTTCGTCTCCGACCATGCGGCCTTCCTTCCGAAGGCGATCGACGATGCGCGCTTCGCCTTCTACTCGAAGGAGCTGAACGGCGTTCAGCAGCAGCGCGACCGCTGGAAGCGCGGCGTCGCTGCGGTCAACGGCGCGCTCGGCGAGGGGGTCGGGCGAGATCTACGTGAAGATCGCACTTCCCGGCCGAGTCCGAAGCCGCAGATGAAGGAGCTGATCGGCAACCTCGAGGACGCCTATCGCGAGCGCATCTCGAGCAACCAGTGGATGGACGAGGCGACCCGCAAGGCCGCGCTCGAGAAGCTCGCCGCGTTCGAGCCGCGCATCGGCCACCCGGTCAAGTATATCGACTATTCGTCGATGAAGGTGGTGAAGGGCGATCCGCTCGCGAAATGCGATGCGCGCCGCCGATTTCGACTGGAAGCTTGCAGCTGAAGCGCTTCCCGAAGCCGGTCGATCGCACCCTGTGGGAAATGTATCCGCAGACGATCAACGCTTATTACAATCCGCTGGCGAACCAGATCACCTTCCCGGCGGCGATCCTTCAGCCGCCCTTCTTCGATCCGAATGCCGACCCGGCCGCCAACTACGGCGCGATCGGCGCGGTGATCGGCCACGAGATGGGCCACGGCTTCGACAATGAGGGCCGCAAGTTCGACCCGAAGGGCAAGCTGCGCGACTGGTGGACGCCGGAGGCCGCCAAGGCCTTCACGACGCCGCACCGATGCGCTCGTCGCGCAGTACAACGGCTTCAAGCCGTTCCCGGATCTGCGCGCTCAACGGCAAGCTGACGCTGGGCGAGAATATCGGCGACCTGTCGGGCGTCGAGGCGGCCTATGCGGCGTACAAGAAGTACGACGGCCAAGCACGGCGAGCCGCCGGTGATCGACGGCCTGACCGGCGACCAGCGCTTCTTCATCGCCTACGCCCAGGCGTGGCAGGAGAAGCAGCGCGAGGACGCCGAGCGGCAGCAGGTCATCACCAACGAGCACAGCCCGGGCAAGTATCGCGTCAACGGCGTCGTTCGTAACGTCGACGCCTGGTACAAGGCGTTCAACGTCCAGCCGGGCGACAAGCTCTACCTGCCGCCGGAGCAGCGGGTCCACATCTGGTAAGCAAGACGACCGAAGACCTGGGGAGGCGAGAATGAAGGTTCGTAGCGTTCTGTTGGTCGCCGGCGCGGCGCTGGCGATCGCCTCCCCCGCCTCTTCTGCGCAGCAAGGCTGTCTACGGCACCTGGGGCGTCGAAACGAAGGACATGGACCCGAGCGTGAAGCCCGGCGACGACTTCTTCGCCTACGCCGAAGGGCACCTGGCTCAAGAACCACCCGATCGCTGCCGACAAGACCGGCGCCGGCTACAATTACGAGCTTCCGGACGACGATCGAGCTGCAGGTTCGCAAGATGGTCGAGGAGGTGACCGCGAAGGCCGACTCGACCCGATCTCCCGGCAAGATCGGCGATGCCTACGCCGCGTGGATGGACGAGGCCGGGCATCGAGGCGCGCGGCACTCGCTCCGCTGAAGCCGTATCTGGCCCGCATCGACGCGGTCAGGAACCGGAACCAGCTGGTCGAGCTGATGGCCGAGCCGGGCTACGCAGATGCCGATCGGCATCGGCATCTCCGCGGACCAGGACGATCCGACGCGCTATACGGCGGCCGCAGGCCAGGCGCGGCTCGGCCTTCCAACGCGCGATTATTACCTGCTCAAGGGCGACAAGTACGATTCGATCCGCAGGGCCTACCGCGCACTATATCGTCGAGCTGAGCAAGCTCGCCGGTCTGTCCGATCCGCGAAGGCCGCGCCGACCGAATCCTCGCGCTCGAGACCGGCATCGCGAAGGACCAGTGGACGCCCGAGCGGCGCCGCGATCCGGTCGCGACCCACAATCCGATGAGCCGCGCGCAGCTGATGAAGCTGGCGCCGCAGTTCAACTGGACCGAGACCCTCAAGCTCGATCGGCCTTGGCAGTGCCAAGAAGGTCGACGTCGCCGAGCCGAGCGCCGTCGCCGCGGCCGGCAAGCGCATCGCCGACGTGCCGCTCAGCACCTGGAAGGAATATATGACCTTCCGCTTCATCAGCGACCACGCGAACGTACCTGCCCAAGGCGTTCGACGATGCACAGCTTCGGCTTCTACGGCCAAGACGCTGAACGACGTTCCCGAGCAGCGCGGCGCGCTGGAAGCGCGGCATCGCGCATGCTCGACGACAGCGCTCGGCGAGGCCGTCGGTCAGCTCTACGTCGCGCAAATACTGGCCGGACTCGAACCGCGCAGCAGGCGCAGGAGCTCGTCGACGACATGCGCGCCGGCTTACCGCGACAAGATCGCCAACGCAGCGTGGATGGACGAGGCGACCCGCAAGGAGGCGCTCGAGAAGCTCGCGACCTTCGATCCGCGCATCGGCCACCCGGTCGAAGTGGATCGATTATTCGAGCGCTGCGAGATCAGCCGCGACCGATCCGCTCGGCCAATGCGATCGCGACCGAGAAATTCCAGTGGAAGCTGCAGCTGAAGCGCTTCCCGCAAGCCGGTCGACCGCACCTTGTGGGACATGACGCCGCAGACGGTGAACGCTTATTACGATCCGACGATGAACCAGATCACGGTTCCCGCCGCGATCCTGCAGCCGCCCTTCTTCGATGCCAATGCCGACCCGGCGGTGAATTACGGCGAGACCGGCGCGACCACGATCGGCCACGAGATGGGCCACGGCTTCGACGACGAAGGGCGGCAGTTCGACGCCAAGGGCCGCCTTCGCGACTGGTGGACCCCAGCGACCGCGGCCAAATACAAGGTCAAGGCCGACATGCTCGCCACCCAGTTCGACCAGTACGAGCCGATCCCCGGCGTGCACATCAAGGGCAAGCTGACGCTCGGCGAGAACCTCGCCGATCTTCGGCGGGCTCGAGGCGGCCTACGCCGCCTACCGCCGCTATGTCGCGCGCCACGGCGAGCCGCCGGTCATCGACGGCTACACCGGCGACCAGCGCTTCTTCATCGCTTACGCCCAGGCTGGCAGGGCAAGCAGCGCGAAGGCGCGCTGCGGCAGCAGCTGCTGAGCAACCCGCACAGCCCGGATAAGTATCGGGTCGACGGAATCGTCCGGAATTTCGACCCCTGGTACAAGGCGTTCAACGTCCAGCCCGGCGACAAGCTCTACTTGCCGCCCGACCAGCGCGTCCACGTCTGGTAGGCGGCTAGGAAAAGCGCTTCGCGCCGCTAGGGCGGCGCCGTGACCGCTACCATCCATACGCTTCAGCGGAACGCGCGCTCCGTCGCTCGACCCGCTGATCGCGCTCGTCGCCGACCGACATGAACGGCGTCAATGCCGTCATCCTCGAGCGGATGCAGAGCAAGGTCGCGCTGATTCCCGAGCTTGCCGGCCACCTGATCGCCGGCGGCGGCAAGCGCATGCGCCCGATGCTGACGCTCGCCTGCGGCACGCTTGCTCGGCTACCCCGGCACGCGTCATCACAAGCTCGCCGCCGCGGTCGAGTTCATCCATACCGCGACCCTGCTTCACGACGACGTGGTCGACGGCTCGGGCATGCGCCGGGGCAAGCGCACGGCGAACCTCATCTGGGGCAATCCCGCGAGCGTTCTGGTCGGCGATTTCCTGTTCAGCCGCGCGTTCGAGCTGATGGTCGAGGACGGAAGCCTGAAGGTGCTCAGGATCCTCAGTCACGCCTCCGCGGTGATCGCCGAGGGCGAGGTCGAGCAGCTGACCGCGCAGCGGCAGATCGACACCGACGAAGACCATTATCTCGAGATCATCAGCGCCAAGACCGCGGCCCTGTTCGCCGCCGCCTGCCGCGTCGCTCCGGTCGTTGCCGAGGCGAGCGAGGACGTCGGAGCTCGCGCTGGAATGCTATGGGCCGAACCTCGGCATCGCCTTCCAGCTCACCGACGACGTGATCGACTATGCCTCCGACGCCGAGACCATGGGCAAGGGCGTCGGCGACGACTTCCGCGACGGCAAGATGACGCTTCCGGTGATCCTTGCTTATGCGCGCGGCGGTCAGACGCCGACCGTGTCTTCTGGCGCTCCGCCATGCACGGCGAGCGCGTGTCCGACGACGATCTCGCCCGCGCCATCGCGCCTGCTGAAGTCGACTGACGCGCTCTCCGACACGATCGAGCGCGCCCGCCAATATGCCCGGCGCGCGGTCGACGCACTCGGCATGTTCCCGGCCAGCAAGGCGAAGTCGGCGCTGACCGAAGCCGCCGAGTTCGCGGTCGCGCGCGCTTACTGACAGACTGTCCTACAGCGTCTTGCCTGTGCCACAGGCGTATGGTGCATCGAGTTGCCTCCCATGATCGAACTCGCGACGGGCTTGGCTCTCGTGCACGCGTCTGTGCGGACGCCCGTACAATTGTAAACATTGGAAACATTCGGTGAGCCGGCTACCAATCGACGCGGTACTGCCCGACCTTCTCGCTGCGCTGCGCCAAAGCACGCGCGCGCTGCTGATCGCTCCCCCGGGCGCGGGAAAGACGACGAAGGTCGCGCCTGCGCTTCTCCGCGAGGAATGGTGCATGCGGTCAGGCGCTTCTGCTCGTCCCGCGCCGGCTCGCCGCTCGAGCGGCCGCGGAGTTCATGGCCGCGGCACTTGGCGAAAAGGCCGGGCGAGACCGATCGGTTACGCAACCCGCCTCGACAGCAAGGTCGGCAAGGGCACGCGAGTCATCGCGATGACTCACGGCGTGTTCGTGTCGCGCATCGAGGCCGACCCGGAACTTGCCGGCGTTTCGGCGGTGCTGTTCGACGAGGTGCACGAGCGCAGCCTCGACAATGATCTGGCGCTCGCCCTTGCGCTCGATGCGGCCGGCGCTTTGCGGCCTGACCTGCGCGTGCTTGCGATGTCCGCGACCCTTGATGTGGAGCGATTTCGAAATCTCCTGGGCGATGCGCCGACCATCATCAGCGAAGGCCAAAGCTTCCCGCTCGATATTCGCTACGTCGGCCGCGACGCTGGTGCTCAGATCGAACCGCAAATGGCTTCAGCGATCCGCGCGGTGCTCGGCGACCATGACGGGTCCCTGCTCGCTTTCCTTCCCGGACTGGCCGAGATCGAGCGGACGGCGGAAGCGCTCGGCAGGCTTCCCTCTGACGTTGAGCTGCACAAGCTGCACGGCGCCATCGATCCGTCAGCGCAACGCGCCGCCCTCGCGAAACCACCGTCAGGCAAGCGCAAGCTTGTCCTCGCCACGAGCATCGCCGAGACCAGCGTCACACTCGAGAACGTCCGCATCGTCGTCGACAGCGGCCTAGCGCGGCGGCCGCGCTACGACCGCGACGCCGGACTCACGCGCCTCGTCACCGAGCGCGCAAGTCGAGCGGCGGTGACGCAGCGCGCGGGCCGAGCGGCACGTCAGGCTCCCGGTGTCGCGATCCGGTTGTGGGAAGAAGCGGCGACGGCATCGCTCCCCGAACATGACCCGCCCGAGATCCTCGAGGCGGATCTTTCAAGCCTATTGTTGACCTCGTTGCTGTGGGGCGAGCCTGATCCGCAGCGGCTTCCCTTCCTCGACCCGCCGCCGAATGTGGCAATTGATGAAGCGCGCAAGCGACTGCTCAAACTCGGAGCAATCGATGATGAGGGGCGGATCACAGCGCACGGTCGAGAGATTGCCGCGCTGCCCCTCGAACCGCGGCTCGCTCACATGATGATTGAGGCCAGAGCGCGCGGCTTCCCGGCCGCGGCGGCCGATGTTGCCGTATTGCTCACCGAGCGTGGCCTCGGCGGCAATGACCCCGACCTTGAGCTGCGCTGGAGGCGTTGGCGCGGCGATAAATCGGCGCGTGCGGAAGCGGCGCGACGGATCGCGGAGCGCTTGCGGCGAACATCCGCCTCCGATGATGATGGCGACGACCATGGAAAGGCACTGGCCCTCGCCTTCCCCGACCGTTTGTCCCGCCGCCGCGACGCCTCCGGGAATACGTGGCAATCCGTAGGCGGTCGCGGTTTCCGGCTCGACCCGACCTCGCCCCTTGCGCGCAGCCAGTGGCTCGCCGTCGGTGAGGTGGCCGGCCACGCATCCGGAGCGCGCATCCTTTCGGCTGCGGCTATTGATGAGGCAGACGTGCTCGACCTCTTCGGCGACCAGATCCAAATTCGCCACGACGGCGCATTCGACGTCGCGAGCGGCTCGGTGACGCCAACCCGCAGCCGGCGCCTCGGCGCGATTCGCCTCTCGAGCGGGCCCGACCCCGCGCCGGATCGGGATGCGATCGAGCAGGCACTGATCGACGGAGTCCGCGAGCACGGATTGGCAATGCTGCCTTGGGACGAGCGCGCAGAGCAGCTACGGCACCGCGCCGCTTTGGCGCACCGGTTCGATCCCACGATCCCGGATCTCGACGACGCAATGTTGATCGAGGGCCTCGACCAATGGCTTTCTCCCTTGCTCCCTGGCAAGCGGCGCCTCGGTGACGTTCGAGCGATTGCATCCGCGCTCGAGCAACTGCTGGGCTACGACGCTGTCCGCCGGCTCAATCGCCTCGCCCCCGCGGAGTTCACCAGCCCCGCTGGCAGTGCCCACGCCATCGACTATTCCGCCGAAACGGGACCAACCGTCGAAGTCCGTGCGCAGGCGCTGTTCGGTCTCTCCAGCCACCCCACGGTCGCCAGTGGCGCCGTCCCTTTGGTAATCGCCATCACCTCGCCCGCAGGACGGCCGATCCAGACCACGCGCGATCTTCCCGGCTTCTGGGCCGGCAGCTGGCGCGACGTCGCCAAGGACATGCGCGGCCGTTATCCGAAGCACCCCTGGCCCGACGAGCCAGCATCTGCCTCCCCAACCCTGCGGACGAAGCGCGCGTCGCTGCGATCTTGATTTGCGGCGCTCACTTTGCCACCTCCCGCGCCATGACTATCGCCCGCATTCTCGAGCAGGAACGAAAGACCACCCAGTCCGGCAAGGCGAACTCCGGCAAATGGATACTGGAGTTCGAGCGTCAGCAGGCGCTTCGGCCCGATCCGCTGACCGGCTGGAACGGCTCGGGAGACACCAATACTCAAGTCCGGATCCCGTTCACGTCGAAGGATGCCGCGATCGCCTACTGCGACAAGCATGGGCTCGGCTATCATATCGTCCCTGCGGCGCCGGTCCGCCTCAAGATCCAGGCTTACGCAGACAATTTCCGTTGAGCTCGCGCCCTAGCGGCGGCAGAGTGCAGCCGCCGAGCTAGGGGGAAAGCTGTATCGCGTAGATGTAAGGCTTGTCATCGGCACGAGGCCGGAAGCAATCAAGCTCGCGCCGCTTGCCCACGCGCTTACCAAGCGTGGGGTCTTGTCCGAGCTGATCTTCACCGGACAGCATCCCGCTCTCGATCCGGCGGACTTCGGCCTGTCCGGCTTCACTGCCGAGCACCTGCACTGCCCGGAGAGCAGGATCCGCACCGTCATGTCGGCGCTGTCACGACTGCCTTGTTGCCGCTGCTGACGGAGCGTCCCGACCTGCTCGTGGTGCGGGGAGACACGTCGAGCGCGCTCGGCGCCGCGCTCGCGGGCTTCACCGCGGTCGTCCCGGTCGCCCATACCGAGGCGGGCCTTAGGACCCGTGATCCGCTCCTGCCCTGGCCCGAGGAGGAATATCGAACCGCGATAGATGCCCAGGCTCGCCTGCTCTTCGCCCCGACCAATACGGCCGCGGAAAACCTGCGCGCCGAGCAAGTCCCCGGAGAGATTGACGTGACCGGCAACACCTCAATCGACGCCGTGCTGGCGATCGCGGCGGGCCTGCCCGCCTCGAAACTTCGGCACGGCGGTCTACCCAAGTTTCTGGTGACAACGCATCGCCGCGAATCCTGGGGTGACGGGCTGCGTTCGATCGCCTCTGCAGTGCGCGAGCTTGCGGAAGACGCGGAGATCGATTTCGTGCTTCACCCAAATACTCACGTTGCCGCCGCGGTGCGGGAGCTGCTCGATGAAGTGCGCAACATTCACCTCGTCGAGCCCTGCGACCACCGCGAGCTCGTCCAGCGAATGCGTGGCGCTGACCTGATCCTCAGCGATTCCGGGAGGATCCAGGAGGAAGCCCCAGCCCTCGGAATTCCGCTGCTCGTGTTGCGTGATAAGACCGAACGTCCGGAAGGTATCGCGGCCGGAAGCGCCATTCTTGCAGGCACCTCCTCGGAACCGATCGTCCACGAGGCCGGCAGCCTCTTGCGAAATCCCGATCTGCTTGCACGAATGCGTCGCCCGTCATTTCTTACGGCGACGGAATGCCGGTCCGCGGATCGCAAAGATCATCGAGAAGTGGCTGAAACGAAGACGCTAATAATCAACCGCGTCTGACCTTCCGCGACATTTCTTCCCCTCCGCAGGGCAGGTGGACGCTTAGGGAAACAGCCAGTTTCTCGACACGTGGTCGCGCCGCACGATCCTCACCCGAGCCGTGCTTTCAATCTGCGCCGGCGTCGAACGGGCGGATTCCACATATTGAGGCACACCTACGGACCGACGCTCGCGATGGCCGCGTTTCCGCTTGCGGTGATCGCGGAAGCGCTCGGCCAGGACTGAGCGGGCAGCGGAGCTTTCATTCTTGAGACCAGCCTTTAGTTCGAACCGGCCGGGTCGCTCATCGCATCAACGGTTCTCGATTGGTCAATCAGCATAGCGGCCATGATCGCAATTGCCGAAACGGCCTTGGCGGTCGGTTCCACATAGCAACGGCGGCTGTCCTCGGAATCGCCGCGCCGGGTCAGAAGGCCATGTTCCTCGAGCAGCTGAAGCTGGCGAAGCGCCGTCGTTCCGGGAACGCCGGAAGCGAGGCAGAGCGAGGTGACCGAAACCTTTCGGCGCCCCTCATGGGCGGCGAACAGCTCAAGCAGCATGTCCCAGGCGGGATCGCGGAACAATGGCGCCCCGACCAGCTCGTTCCGGCGCTGGCGCAAGAGCCGCCAGCGCATTGCGAATTCCGCAAGCGCGACGCGCTCGCGTTCCTCTTCGGATCCCTCGCTGAGGTAAGTCGAGGCGATCCGCCGGATCGCCTCCGATGGGGTGCACTGGCCCTTTTCAGCGATCCTGGTGACGACGTTCAGAAGCTCGGTGATGTCGCCGGCGCTGAGCCTAACTTCCTGTCCCACCAGACCTCATTTCAAACGCCTCAGACTATCGCTTCGATCGACAGCGGCGGGTGCTAACTAGAGTATGGCGGTCGTTGCAAGGTCTTTTGCCGACTGCGGCCACCCGGGCAGGGGCCTGAACATTTGGTCTAGACTGGAGCGGTTCTTAATATCGCGGCTCTCCTAAACGGCCCCCTGCCGGCCAGCTTATCGGTGAAGGAAATCTTGCCGGTCCGGATCCGGCCGGCGCCCGAGCGGGACCTTATCCAGCCCGGCCTTTGCGAGAAGGCCTGCAAGACGAGCAGGCAGAGGATTTTGAAGAGGGCGAGGCTCAGCCCCGCCAACGCAAAGATGCCATCCCAACATCGGTGAGCGGCTACAACCGACCGGCCGGGGTGGATAGAGCCTGAAGTCCACGGGGATCCCCAGTCCCGCGGATCCGGAGTTCGTCCTTATCGAAAGTGATCTGAAAGGGCGAAAATCGAAGTGCTAACGTCGCCGAATACACAAGGGCGAGGGGAGACACGCCATGGCGACTGTTGCGGATGGATTTCGATTCAAGGAGCGCCGGCCGGACGTGCTTTCGGGGACCCCGCGCGCGCATGCGGTCGACCGCTGGATCTTCGTGTCCATGGCGGCCTGGTACATCCTAATCGTTCTGACCGGGTTCATCCCGGACTCGGTCATGAAAGTGCAGATGGTTGAAGCCGGAGCGCGGCCGGCGTTTCCGCTGGCGCTGCACATGCATGCAGTGGCGATGGGATCGTTCCTGCTACTGCTGCTGGCCCAATCCGTGCTGATGGCGACCGGGCGGTGCGAGCAGCACAAGAAGCTGGGCATTGTCGCGTTCGCGCTCGTGCCCGTGATCGTGATCGTGGGGTTTGTGCTCGCGCCGACCATCTATCACCAGGTCTGGAACTTCGCGCGGTCGGGGCCGCCCGCGCTGCGGCCCAAGATGCAGCAACAAGTGCTGGCGCTCGACGACATCCTGCTGCTGCAGATTCGTGCGGGGATCCTGTTCCCGGTGTTCATGGCGATCGCATTGAAAGCGCGCGGAAAGAATGCGGGACTGCACAAGCGGATGGTGTTCCTGGCGCCGGTCGTGCCGCTGGGAGCCGCGCTGTTCCGGATGACGTGGCTGCCGACCACATTTCCGGCGAGCGCGCTGTCGAACGATCTGTTCCTGCTGGCCACGATCGCGCCGCTGTTCGTGTGGGACGTGGTGCGCAACCGGCGGGTGCATGAGGCCTATTGGATCTGGCTCGGCATTTTCCTGCCGGCGACCGTGGTCTTGTACAGCCTGTGGAACACGCCGTGGTGGCACGCGACGGTGCCGCGGATCATGGGCGTGTGACGCCAGTACACGATCGGCCGTCCCCTTCGGGATCGCGGCGCACGGCCATCGAGGAACCCGTTGAAGCTCGAGCGCTGGTCGCCGAAGCGGTAACGGTAGCCGACGTTTAGCTCCGGAACGAAGCCGCCCAGTTGGCCCGCCCATTTGCGGCCAATGAGGAAGCTGTGGTTCGACTTGCTGCTTGACCGTCAGCGCAGCGCCGCCGCCGTGTTCTCAGTGAACGCATCGCGTTTCGCATCGACATACCCGTAGTTGAGGTACGGGGTGACGACCGAGCTGGCGCCGGAACCGGGCGCCGCCGTGCAGACCGAAACTATCAACAACGGGTTGAACTATGGCGTTACGGTAGAGCACCGCATCGGGCGACTGCCGACGCGATCCAACGCTTCGTCGATCCCCACCGGACCATCGGCGCTGCCGGTCAGAATTGCTGGGCCCCCGCCTCCTGTCCGACAAGACGCCGAACCCGCTCCTCATGCAGTGACCCGGAGCCGCCCCTCGACCCAGTGGGCGATGTCGTGCATCGGGATCGGGGTTTCGAACACGAGCCCGGATTCCGGCCCGTCACTCCAGCGGACATAGGCCCTCAATTCGGGAAGGTCCGGGAACCTGATCGACCCGCGCTCTCCGATCTGCAGCGGCCGTGAGGTTGTGACCTTTGCGCCCAGGCTGGAAATATCCTTGAGCACCGCCTGGAAGACGCGGCCCCCGATCCGAAGAACCGCGTAGGACGTGGCCTTGATCCTGGGCATCGAGCGGCGGCGCACCGAAGTCAGCTTCTGCTGGAGGCGTAGCAAGGTCGCCGGATCGATCGCGGTCTCGAAATTAATTCCGGCATTGCCCGCGCTCATCCACACGATCCACCCGTGGATCGGGTCGTCATCGGCGACACGGACCACCACCTTGCCGCGGCGACCCGCGGAGCCGTAGACCCTGACCTGGATGCCGGTCGCTGATACGTTCCTGACGAGGCAGAAGAAGGGCTTGCCGCCCTGCTCCAGAAGCCCGGCGCGAAGGATCATCGTCTGCCGCTCCTGGGCCCGCCGTTCCAGTCCCTCGCTTTTCGCTACCGCCGAGACCTTCGCCATCGAATCCTCTCCCGATCGACACCTGGCGAAGAGGGCCCGTCACCACCGGAGTGACGGGCCCTCCTCCACCTTGCGCTCCAAGTGGGGTGAGGAGCGGTGATCAGGCATTATTGAATCGACGGTTTCCGGCGGGTTTCAGGTTGATCCAAATCGGTAGCGAAAGCCGAGACGCCCGCCAGCGGTCCATCACGCCGACTGGGCAACGGCCTTCGTCAGCATCGGCCCCACCATCTCGGGCTGACAGGAGCACGGTCAGGGTGCCCGGGGGCGCACGGCCGACCTTCCGTGACCGGCTCCCCATCGTGACCACGATGAGGCGTGCGATCCCAAGCGCGACCTCGATTCCGAGCCATGTCGCGAATAAGAGGTCCGGGTGTCGGACTGCAGCGATCGCGGCGACGACGATGCTGTTGATGACGCCACCGAGGAAGATCGGGATCGAATAATAGAGCCCGCTGCTCAGATGATCGGCGATCGCCGGGCTCACATCCGAGCGCGGCGCGACGATCCAGCGCACAAGCCTCGAAGCGAATGGAAAATACGGCTTCAAGGTCAGGCGCCGCCTCAATCGTCACTCGGCAAGCACAACCGCGGCCGCGGCGAATTCGCCCAGGCGGCACCTTCGCAGCAATCGGTTAAGCGTCCATCGCCGATGCGTCCGTTGCGGATGCATCCCTCCCAATCCGGCAATCCGTCAGGCGCATTCCCCAAAGCGCCCCGACGGCGAGCTACCGTCTCCCTAATGGCATCGGGCAATTGCTGGGTGCGTGACGAGACACATTGTCTCGCTGCACGCCATGCTATCCCTCGAAAAACCGATGTGCAGACAATGAGTTGTCGAGCATCGCGAGACATTGACTTTATCTTGCAATCGCCCCTCCGCTGTCTCCCGGCTGCCACAGAGCCGGAATTCTGCTCGCGTCCCAATTCCGTCCAGCGATGCTGCGCTGTATCGATGAGGCATGAGTTTGCGCTGCTTTTTCGGTCGCCATCGCCCGCTGTTCGCCTCTATTTCTAGGCGCGAGAACGGCTTTACCGCGCTCTGCGAGGACTGCGACTTGCCGATCGAACGAACGGATAATGGCCGCTGGATGAGTTGCGAACCCCTGGTTTCGCGCCGCGACCAGGCCGCCTGACCGAGCTTCAACCGGGGTCAAAAGAATAACGGGAGCGACGCTCTCACGCCGCTCCCGCTTGAGTTTTCCGGCTTGCTTACCGCGCGCGATCGAAGGCGGATTCCGTTTCTTCAATCTTGTCGAACTCCTGCTTCCACAGCAGCTCGAGCACCATGCCCTCGCCGTCGACGAGGCAGATTCCGGCGTACCAGCGGCGATCCAGCGCGCTCAGAATTGCCATGCGCGACTGGGTAAGATCGAGTTCCTCATCGCCCGGAACCGCATCGACATGTTCGCCGAGATAGCGCTCCCGGACGCGCGCTTCCCACAGGAAATCGGCAGCCTCCACGTCGAGTATTCGCTCGGCCAAAATGCCGCCAAGCTCCGCCCGAAGCGCATCGACCAGTCCGTCGCACCGGCCAACAACGTTTGCAAAAACGAGGTTCATAGCCGTCTCCTTTCCTGTCCTAGGAAGTGAGGATGGCGCCTTGAGCGACGGGCGGCGGAGCGGCTGTCAGGGACGCTATAAGCGCCGCGAAGCGGGCCTTGGGGGAGCCGATTTGCATAGCAAATTGGGGGGACCGGGCATCCTCGAGAGCCGCTTCGCCGCCCGCCACCATGGGCCTGACCGACAAGAGCCCACCCCCCACCCACCCCAGCAAAAAAGCGAAAGAAAATCCCCGGCGGCCGAAGCCGCCGGGGCCCAAGACAGTCGCTCAGGAGGGATCCTCGTCGAGCTCGAGCTGCTGCTCGGAACGCCCGTCCCCTGCTTCGTCCTGCTCAGGAACTGGACGTCGTCGGCGATGATCTCGTACCCGTAGCGCTCGACGCCTTCGCGGTCGGTCCAGCTGCGTATAATGGAGCCGGCCGCGCACCGAGACGAGCATGCCCTTGACCGCATGCTGCGCGACAACGCGGCCGAGCCCGTTGAAGCAAGTGACGCGGTGCCACTCGGTATCCTTGGCGATGAAGCCGCTTTCGTCCTTGTAGGTCTTGCCCTCGCTGTCGCGCTTGGGCCGGCTGGTGCCGAGGCTGAAGCTCGCGACATCCATGCCGCCGCTGGTCGAGCGAAGCTCGGGGTCGCTGCCGAGATTGCCGACGAAAAGTGCGATGTTGGTCATGTTCAAGCTCTCCTGATCCGTCGTGGGAGGAGCCCCATCGACAGCCCAGGAAAGGCGCGCGCGAAAAGGCGCAGCGCACCCGAAGGGGGAACCTCTAAGAGCAAGGCTGGAGCGGGCCGGCCGAAGGCCAACACGGGCCGCAGCGACGAGGTTGCGCAGCACCGATGCCGCGCCAGGAGGGCTGCAAGAGATGGAAAGCGAGGTCCCGACGGTCAGGATAAAGCCTTGACCAGGACCGGCCGCCGTCAGGCCGCGGCGCTCTTCTCCAGCATCTGGATGCGCTCGAGGCAGACCTCCGCAACCGCGCGCCCAAGCTCCTCGACGCGCTCGCCGAGCCAGGCGAGCTCCTCGGCGGAGATCCGATAATGCTTCGAGTATCGGGCCTTCACATAGGCCTCCTTGAGCTTCTCGAACATCGCGCGTTCCCTTCGGGTGTCCATCGGCCAGACATAGGCCAAACGGCGGTCGATGCGCTCCGCCTGCGTGCGCAGGAAGCCCCAGATTGTGCACGTGCGGCGTGTAGAAAGTGCAGACCAGAAGGGCGGGGTGGTAAAGGCTCTCGGTGGCCTGATGTAAGAGGAACGCGAGCTCGCGCTGCTTGGCGGGCGGCAAATGATCGAGCTCGGTGCGCATTCTGACGTTCGTTCCCGTTTCTCAGGGAGGATGCAGCTCGGCAGCGCTCTCGGGCATCCACTGCCCGTAGACGGTCCCGAAGAGGTGGCACCAGGACCGATCCGATGCGCACGGGTGCGCCGGAAAAGCGGACCTTGGTGGCCCCGCCAGCGTCACGCTGATCCGAGGCGGAATAGCACCTCGATAATCCTCGGATCGGTCGCCTCCAGTCTTTGTTCGATTTGCCGGCCGATCTGTGCGTCGTTTCCCGGTCCCGGCCGCAAGGTCACGGCGACCAATATGCAACTCGGACCAAGGTGCAATGTGGCGAGATCCGCCACCCTATCCGACCACGGCTGTCCTTGAAGTGATGCCCTGAGATCGCGAAGAACGGGCGGCGCTACCGCCTCACCGGCGACCAGGCTCCTCGTCGCAACAAGGATCGCCGTTGCAGTTGCGACCAGGATCAGACCGATAGTGATCGACGCCGCACCGTCGGCGGGTAGCCAGCCGAAGTAGGCGCTTCCGATAATCCCGGCAGCCGCGACCAATATTCCGGCGAGCGCGGCGCTGTCCTCGAGCAAGCTCTCGTACAGACTGGGGTCCTTGGACAGCTTGATGAATTCGATGACGTTGATCGACTGGCCTGGAATGCGGTGCGTCGCGACGACCCTCTTGTACTGCTTATACCCGACCTTGAGCGAACCGCCTTCGAAGATCGCCGAGAGGAGCAGCACGGCCAAACTCAAGTGTGGCGACGCGATGGGATGGGGATGCGTAAGCGCAGACACGCCGCGGTAGATCGAATAGGCGCCACCAGCGAGCAGGACGAGCACCGCAACGACGAACGTCCAGAAGTAGATTTCCATGCCGTAACCGAAGTTATGCGATGCATCAGAGGGCAATTTTCCGCGTCTGACACCGATGAGCAGCAGCAGCTGGTTGATGCAGTCGGAGGTTGAGTGAATGGCCTCGGTCAGCATCGCGCTCGAGCCTGAGATCAAAGCGGCAACATATTTCGATATCGCGACCAGGATGTTACCGGCGAGCGCGGCATAGACCACCCTCGAGGATTCGTCGGCCATGCAATGGCAACGGCACGCTCGCCGAATTCGTTCCCGGGAAAGGGAAGCATTCGATGACTGCAGTGGGCTGCCACTACCTTTGCGGTCATGTTCTCATAAGCTAGGCGGCCCCGGGGGGAATTCGAGAGTCCCGAGAGTCCGGGGCCCCCGACCCACCCCGCGAGCTAACGCTTCAGGGCATGGGGTGGGGTGTGTCGAATCCCACCCCTGCCTAGGCGTTGCGCTTACTGTCCGCGTTCGCCGCGCTGCGCCCGTGTCCGAGACTACCACGATCGGTCTGGATTTCGCAAAGGAGGCGCGCGTAACACCGCAACCGGACATTGAGCCGGAATAGCCGTGCCTCTTGCAAGCTTGACAGGACAACGCCCTTTTGGCGGATTGTTCGACAGATGAAGGTTTGCGCGCTGCTCCTCGTCTGCCTGAAAGTCAGCGATTCCGGGACGAGCCACTAGCGCTCGAGGATGAGTCTTGCTCGCAATTCCATTCGCCGCGCGCGCGCAGTGCGCAGGCGATTGCAGCGAGCAACATGAAAATCCCGGGAAGCAGGTCGTGGCGCGCCGTCACGGCGACCGCGACCAGGAAGAAGATGTACGCGAAATAAGCAAAAGTTTTCGACTTGGCCATGATTCCCCGGAGCTCGAGAAAGGGAGCGCGCCCAGGCGCTCAGATGATCAGCTTGATCCCGTGCAACTGGATCGGGCGGTCGCCGAGGAGGGCCGGGGCGCCGATCAGGCGCATCCACCGGCGCTCTCCGCCGACCGAGCTTATCTCGACATCGAGCGTGAAGCCGCGCCGGTGCCTGATCGAATAAGCACGAAGGCGCTCCATCTTGGCGCGCAATTCCTCGCAATAGAAGGAGACGGTTTCCTCGCGGCTGATCGGCGCGTCGCGCGGAAGGCCGAAGATGTCGTAGAACTCCGCCCGACCAGGTCAGGCTGTTGTCGGAAAGATCGCACTCCCAGCAGCCGGCATGATCGAATTCCAAGCGCTCCAACCTCCGCCGGCTCAATGAGGTCGGTGACCGCGCAGTTGATCACATGACCAAGCTCGAAATGCCGGGCCAATTCCCACAAAGGCCAGCTGTGCCTGAGGACGGCGGGCTCGTGGAAGGTCACGGCCGGACCCTCGACCCTAGCCCGGAAGGACGGCGTCGCGAACATAATGGCGAAGCGCCTGGCTCGCCGCCGGAGTCAGCGCGACCAGTTCCTCTTCCTGTCGTTCGGGGCCAGCGTGCCGGACCACCAGCTCCTCGCCCTCGAGCGCCTTCAGCCAGCGCTCCGCGCTGGTCGCCGCGACCAGGGATAGTTCATGCAGCTTCACTGCGGGAAGCCGGTCGCCGCGAAGCTCTGCATGAAGCAGCTCAAGGAGCATGGCCCAGGCCGGATCCGCGAACAGGTAGCTCGGAAGATAGGCTGACCGCGCCCGCCATGCCCGGATCATCCCGGCCACCGCCTCCTCGGGGATGTCGACCGGATCCGTTCCCTCCGGCTCCTGGCGGAGTTTCGCGAAAGCCGACTTCCCGACGGATTCGGCGACCCGGATCACTTTCTCCTAAATCGGCAGGAGTCGGCCAACCTTCGGATCCGGCACATGATTGGTCACTTCGGCCCTCCCCTCGCCCGAGCCTTCGCGATTCCCGCGCGCCCTTGGTAACGCTAACCCCGAAACTAACCTTTGGTAAGTGACGTCAGAGCGCCAACATGGCCGGAAATGGAGGGATCGATGCTCCGGATCGGAGGCGGTTCAACGGGCAATTCCATGCGAGGCCCCTTATGCTCGCGAACGAGACTTGCCCGAGCGCTCAGCTACGCCCCGAGGGCGGGTCCTCACCCAAGTTGGCCCCGGCTGCCCTCGAAGCGGCCGGGGCCGCGTTTTCTCCAGCACCGGATCCCGTAAAGCCCGCTTACCCTGACGGCGCCGAAGCGTCGCCCGCGATCCTCGCCCGCCGCTCGAGCACTCCATTGCCGGAAAAGGCGACGAGATAACGCGGGCCGAGCTCAAGCATCTGCTCGTTGCGCCGGAAACCCGCGCGCGCTCCGAGCCGCCGGTCGAGGGCGAAAACGATTTGGGCGACCTTGCGCCGCTCGGCCCAGGCCGAGGCAAGCCGGTCGAGGCCCCTCGCATCGGCGACATGGTCGCGAACCTTGTCGAGGGTCTTCCACACGCTGTCGCCGACCGCCTCGCCGCTCGCGAAGGACAGGCGGCCGCCGGCGAAGAGCACCGGGGTCCCTTGCGGCACCGCCGCCCGCCGCCGGCTCTCGGCGCGGGCGCGAAGGAAGGTGCGGCCATCGACCACCGCCGAGGTCAGCGAGGCCATATGGTTGAGGCGCGACCCGGTCGACGGGCGCCAGCTGGAGCCGGTTTCGATGAGGTAGAGCGCGGACGCCATTTCGCGGAACGCCTCGAGCCCGACCATCGCCGCTTCGGCCGAGCGGGCGCGCTCGATTTGCCGCTCGAGCTCGCTCGAATGGACTTCCGAGCCATCGGCCGAGGCGAGGAGGCAGCGGATCTCGTCGGTCGCGCGGTCGAGTGCGGGGGTGGAAGCGAAGATCGCTCGAGCCGATGGCAAGCTCCCGCGAGCGAAGATAGGATTGCGCCGGGGTTCCCGCGATCGGTCGCGCTTCGCTCCAGAGCTCGAGCGCCGCCTGGTTGAGGGTCCGCCCGCCTCGTTTCGGGCTCCCCAAACCAGTGGCGGAACTCAATGCAGAAAGCAGAGGCTCGAAAAAGCAGAGGGGCGGAAAAACGGGCCGCCCGAGGCCCGCAATCAGCGGCTGCCAATGGCGGCTCTACCCAAGTCGGGCATTAGAGATCGGCAGCTGGTCGCGGGCAATTTGAGTTGTTTGTAAATCATTGGCTCTGCCGTAGAGTCACACCGTCGACATCGCGCTGGGGGCTGCTGTGGGGGGTCAAGCGGCGGACATATTCGTTTCGTACAAGGCTGAAGACCGCTCACGGGTCCAACCGTTGGTGGCCGCGCTGGAGGCCGAAGGTTTCAAGGTCTGGTGGGACACGCACATCGGCGGGGGCGCCCATTGGCGCGAGGACATTCAGGAACATCTCGACGCCGCCAAATGTGTGATTGTCGTCTGGACTAAGCGCTCCGTCGGTCCCGAAGGCGATTTCGTGCGCGATGAAGCGGCGCTCGCCAAGCGGCGTGGAGTCTACCTCCCGGTGCTGTTCGATGCGGTCGAGCTACCGCTCGGCTTCCGCGAGGTCCAGGCAATCCCACTCAATCGTTGGCACGGTGACCGGTCCGACCCGAGGTTCGTTGGGCTCTCCGATGCTGTTCGCGAGTGCATTACTGGGGAGCATGTCGAACGCCACAACGGCCGCCACGCTCAGCCTCAAATCTCGCGACGCGCCATTATTGGCGCAGGTGCTGTCGCCGCCGCTGCCGTTGCGGGCATTGGCGCATGGGAGTTGCTGAAGCCGTCTGCCGCCTCCTCCTCCGCAAGGATTGCTGTTCTTCCCTTCGCGAACCTCAGTGGCGATCCAAATCAGGCCTATTTCGCCCAAGGTATCGCGGAAGAACTCCGCGCTGCATTGTCGCGCATCGGACTGCAGGTCATCGGTCGCAACTCGTGCGAGGCGGTGAAAGACCTCGACATCAAGTTGGCAGCGGCAAAGCTGGGGGTCGCCAACATTCTTACCGGGAGCGTTCGCCGTTCTCCCGATACTATCCGTATCGACGCGCAGCTGGTTAGTGGAACGGACGGCGTCGAGCATTGGGCACAGACATACGACCGTGCGCCGGGTGACGCGATCAAGATCCAGACGGACATTGCCGCCAATGTTGCGCAGGCGCTGAGTTTCGCCCTCGGGCAGAGGGGCCGTGCGGCACTGAAAGTCGGCGGCACCAACAATGCCGAAGCCCAAGATCTACTGCTGCAGGCCATGGCAGCCCCCGCGCGCGATGATACCGAGAAGGGCCTTCTCGAGACGATCGCATTGCTAGACCGAGCGTTGGAGTTGGACCCTGGCTATGCGGAAGCACATGCAAGGAAAGCCCAGTATCTCGAATTCTGGGCGAGCGAATTTGCCACGAGTGTGATCGAGAAAGAGCGTGGTCAATCCGAGGCGATTCAGTCGGCCCAGCGAGCGATCAGGATCGCTCCAAGACTATCGCTCGGCTATGGGGCGCTAGGAGCCATTCATCAGGACCAGCTCCAACTCAGGCGTTCTCTCCGCGATTTCGAGCGAGCCGATACACTTCGAGCAGAGGTCGTGACGCTCGCCAACTATGCTCTGGTCCTGAGCCAGGCGCTCCGCCAGGCTGACGCACAGGCGACTATTCAGCGATCGATAAAATTGGATCCCTTCAATCCGCTTGCGCACGAGCTCCAATCGTGGATCCTCTTTTTGGGTCGCCGATACGAGGATTCGGCCGCAGCCGCTCGTCGCGCGATCAGAAGCTTGAGCCCGGACGGAATCGCGCAGCGACGTTTCTCGGCAATGCGCTGTTGATGCTAGGCCGGACCGACGAAGCGCTGCGGGAATTTCAGAAGGTTCCTTCGGATGATTACCATCGCCTCGTTGGAGAGGCTGCAGTTAGAGCGCGTGGTGGCCAGCGTGACGAGGCGCTGAAAGCGATTCCGGCGCTTGAGCGGCGCTATGGCGATTCAGCTTACTATCAATTCGCACAGGTTTACGCGCAAGCAGGATTGGTGGCTCAGGGGATAGAAGCATTGGGGACTGCCTGGGCGAAGCGCGATCCAGGTCTTTCCTCCGTCCAAGCTGATCCGTTTCTCGATCCGCTTCGGAAGGATGCTCGGCTGTCAGCAATAATCGCGCGGGTGTTCGAGTGAACTTCCTAAAGGGCTGGCCACATGGCTGTCGGCTTTCCAGCCATTCCCGGTCGCCATCGGCTTTAGGTCGGCGTTCGACCCCTTGCGGACGCTGGCGGCTTAGATCCACTTTCGATCCGTTGCGGACGTTCGACTGGCGCCCCGGCCCCTATATGCTTCGCTCATAGTAGGGAGACAGAAAATGGCCAAGGGTGTGTGCCGAACCAGAAGCGACGCAAGCGGTGCTGAATTCGCTCGGGTTGACTATGGAACGGGCGCCCGCCTCTCGACGGTCCGCAAGAGCCTGTATGATCGTCACGGATACAAGCCGCCGTTTGTTGAACTCCCATCTTGTGACGAAGCAAAAGCATAGTCGGCCTGACGTCCGCCCTCGACCCATTGAGGAGGTTCAAGGCTTTCTCGCCTGGAACGAATGGGTCTAGGCTTACGGGGATAGCTCAAGTCTAGCCAAAGCGGTTTGGAACCGGGCATCGTTGAGGATCGGATCTATAGGAGGGGTGATAAGCGGGCTTGGTCCGGCGGGAGTGAACGACATCTGCACGCAATCTTGAGCGGGAGCGGCTCAGTCGATCGAAGTCGCTGTTGGCGAGGCGCGTTAGAAGAGTATAAATCGCGATCAATGCGATCGCCCCAACCAGCCGCTGACGTAGAAGAGCGGGACGAGGCGAGCGTGACGATCAAGAGTGCGACACTATGTCTATTCACTGTGCGTCCTCACCGGCAATGGGCGGCAGCGTTCAAACCTCCAAACAGGATGCCTGCTTCCCGACTTCAGTCACACTGAAGTTCCGCAGATAATTGAACTCGAAGCGAGCGGCCCGACATTCGTGCCGGACCGCTCTCGCGAACGCAAAAGCTGTTTCCAGATCGGGCAACAAACGGGGCTCTGTCCTACTGCGCAGGACCCGGAACGGGCGCAAAGTTGGCGTGAACCAGCATCCACTGGCCGCCTTCTTTAACGTAGACCCGAGTCGATTTCGCAATTGCTGGTTTGCTCTTGCCATCGGCTCCGGCGCGGATCCCGGCGAAATTGTACGTGAGGATCGCGGTGTCGCCGTAGACCTGCACCCGCGGGTTCTGCATGTCCGAATACATCGCCTTGTCGTAGGGCGCGACGGCTGCCATGCGAGCGGCGACATCCTTACCGACCAGCAACGTGGGATAGTCCGCGTTGAACTCGGTGTAGTCGTCAGCAAGCGACACGAGCTGCTGTCCCGGCGACTGTCCCGAGATTTCTGAAGCCCACTGGGCACGCGCTAAAGCCATCACTTCGGCGGCGACCTTGGGGTTATCGCCAGCGAGCGCGGGAGTGCTGAGCATCATGAGTCCGGCGATCGCGCCGGCGCTGGCACTGCGCGCGAGAAGAGAGAAAAAGGTCATTGCGAATTCCTCATCTGAAGGGGTCGCACGAAGGGCCGCGCCAGCCGCCGTGGAACATTGCCCAGGGCGCCAGCGCGACGTCTGCACGCGAAAAGTCGTTAGGCGAGCGCCGCTAGGCGCCCGCCCTTCCGGTTAGATGGTCTGCAAGTTCAGGGCGCGCGGCTGGCGCTCATTGTTGACGCCCCGCTCGTAACCCAGGCGCTGGCCGACCGTCGGGGGAGTTTCATTACCCCATGAAATCGCCGACTTTTCGAAGCGCAGGTCGTCACCGCCCGCTTCCTGCTTGATTTCGCCGAAGCCCTTGACGCTGTCGAACGACTTTACAGTTCCAAAATACTTCATGGTGAGTTCCTTTGTTGGCACGCGACAGATTGGCGCGTGGCCGCCAGGAGAAGTCAAAGATGGAGGAAGGAGCGACTTAGCGCCAAAGACCGTCGATACCGACTGGTAGCGCAAAAACAGATAGTCCGTCACTTGAAGTAATGCAATAGGTATCAGAAAATATAAATTGCCGAGATAGGGCAATATTATTTGAAATGATCCCACAAATTATTAAGCCGCTATTATACCTGTGTTTAAGTATTACAGCGTCGAGGAGACAGACGATGTTCGGATTTACTGGCAGCGATGCAGAAGAAACCCTTCTGCGCAAGCAGGCTCATAGGGCTGATGCGCAAGCGCGGTGGCCGTTCCTCACCTCCTTCGAAGCATCCACCATCAAGAACGAGCGTCAGCTCGTCACCGAATTGTGGGCGCCGGACCACCCGGTTGCTCTCGGCGCCTGGAGCCGAGAAGGATGATAATGCCTATTTGCGGAAGGGAGACAATTGGCTAATCGGAAGCGGTCACTTTCACCGGCGCAGGATTTGCTAACCGGCTAGCTTCATCGTCGTCAGGTTGAAACGGATCGAGCAAGCTCGCGACGGCTTCACGAACGCCGTTTCTGTAGCGGTTTCCGCGGTTGCCGGGCTCCTTGTCGAAGACGTTTAAATCGTCGCCTCGAAGTGCCTCTTCGCGAATGATGGCGAGTGTACGAACATCGCCTCCGTAAACGTTTTGGATGAGCATTCGGACTGCGCCTCGAAGCGCAGCGATTTCCGCTTGGAGGTCGATGATCCGGTTTGACGTGTCGTCGTCCATACCCCCATCGTACGAGCAAAGCCGCGCCTCGGCCAGACGCTCTGGCGGATGTCCGCTTTCCAGCCATTGAAGGCCGGCCCGACGAACCGCCAATTTGATCGGCGTTGTTCCGACTCCATTCACGCCGAACGGCGCGTGTGAAGGCATGAGTAATATCCGAATTGCAGGTCTTACCCTGTTCGCGGCAGCCTCTTGAGCGTGCCTGCCAGCGCGATCCCGCAGCAGCCGGAGGAGCCAGTCGCGCTGCCCCCCGCCGTCGAGCAGGGCGTCGACATGGTTTACATCGATCCGGAGATCGCCGGTAACATCCGCTGGCGCAACACCAAGCTCGATGATGTGACCTTCGCGCGCTACGCCGGTGCTCCGCTCGACCTCATCCAGGCCATCAACCCGCTCTATGCCGACCTGCGCCGCGGCCTCGTCGAATATCAGAAGAAGTGGGGAGTCCTTCCGCAATTCACGATGCCGGCCGGACCGGCTCTCACGATCGGCTCGGAAGGGCGAGCGCGTCACGCTCCTTCGTGAACGCCTGGGGCTGCCGGTCGGCAGCCGCTTCGACGAACCGCTGCCAAGCGGGTCGCGGAATATCAGAAGGTCCATGGCCTCAAGGCCGACGGGATTGCAGGCGACGATGTAATTGCTTCGCTGAACCTCGGCGCCGAGCATTACGAGCATGTGGTGATGATCAACATGGAGCGTGCACGCCGGCTGCCCGCGCCGGGCGAGCTCAAGCGCCACATCATCGTCGATGCCGGGTCGGCGATGGTCCTGATGTACGACAATGACAAATTGGTGGGTTCGATGCGCGCGGCCGTCGGCGCGAAGGATACGCAGACGCCGATGATGGCGGCGCTGATCCGCTACGCCAACGTAAATCCCTACTGGAACATTCCGGCATCGCTTCAGGTGAAGCTGATTGCTCCCCGCGTGCTCGAGCAGGGTCTCAAGTACCTCACCGACCGCAAGGATGAGGTGTTCGCCGACTCGAGCGCAAATTCGCCCCTGATCGATCCCGCAACGATCGACTGGCAGGCGGTAAAGGACGGGAAGCTGACGTTGCGCATCCGCCAGGGCCCCGGCGGCGGCAACTCAATGGGCAAGATCAAATTCATGATGCCTAACAAGTTCGGCATCTATCTCCACGACACGCCCGACAAGACCGTCTTCGACACGGATCAGCGGTGGATCAGCAACGGCTGCATCCGGCTGCAGGACGCGCCGCGGCTTGCCGCGTGGCTGTTCGGCGCAATGCCGAAGGGGCGCGACCCGGACGTCGAGGAGCGCGTGGAATTGCGGGAGCCAGTGCCAGTTTTCGTCACCTATTTGACGGTGGAGGCCACAACAGACGGGGTAATGTTCCGCGCCGATCCGTACGGCCGCGACCCAGCCGTGCTGGCCCGATACTTCGCCGAAGAGAGACAGCTAGCAGCGGCCCGGGAGCACTGACGGCTGAGAACTCGCGATGGGCTTGGAAGCGGCCCGCCCTGGGTGCACGCTGGCGTGAGTTGACAAGTAGGAAGCGCTTTCAACCCATTTCGAACCTCCAGGGGGAGTGACCTCTATTGCCTTCTCGGCTTCCATTCCACTTGCAATTGGCCTCTCGTGTGACCACTTTAAAATGGTATTGAGGTTTGGGGTTCGGGGTTCGGGGTAGCTACAGGCGGGCCTGCAGCGTTTCCGATGCGCCGAATCTGATCCTCTGATCCCCTGTCCGAGCGGCTTGCCTCAGGCATCTGCAGCACAGCAGCAGACGCAACCGAATTTGCTCGAAAGTAGGCAGGCCTTGGAATCGCTCCCAGTTGAAATACCAAACAAGCAAGCCGTGGCCGACGATCCTCCGGGGCCGGAGCTGTTCGGACCGGTCCTATCGCGGCAATTCCAAGCCTATGGCGCCGACGCCAAGCGAAGCATTTTCCAACTCGTCACGACTGTGACGTCGTTTGCTGCGTTGCTCGTTGTCATGGCGGCGGCATCGCATAGCCACTATTGGCTGACGCTGCTGCTTGCAGTCCCTGCCGCCGGATTGCTCGTTCGCCTTTTCATCATCCAGCACGACTGCGGTCATGGCTCGTTTTTTAGATCACGAAGCGCCAATGACTTCCTCGGCCGAGCGCTCTCCCTGTTGACGCTCACGCCTTATGGCAGCTGGAGGCGCGACCATGCCTTGCATCATGCCTCGACGGGGAATCTCGATCGCCGCGGGCAAGGGGATGTGGAAACGTGGACCGTCGCCGAATATCGAGCCGCGGCGCCGTTAAAGAGGCTCTTCTATCAACTCTTCCGAAGTGTGTCCGTGATGGTCGTCCTGGGTGCGCCGATCAACTTCATTGTCCTGCAAAGATTGCCGGTGGGGCACCAGTTCCGGAACCGCAATTCGCGGCGCAGCATCCTGGCGCTTGATATTGCGTTGATCGTGGGGTTCGGCCTGTTCTTCATCAGGTTCGGCGTTCTTCCGACCTTGGGAACTTACCTGCCAGTGATGATCATTGCGTCATGGATTGGGAACTGGCTGTTTTACGTGCAGCACCAATTCGACAGGACCTATTGGGAACGCGACTGCGACTGGAATTTCTACGTAGCTGCGGTCGGAGGCAGCTCATATTTTAAGCTGCCGCCAATTCTGCAATGGTTTTCGGGTAATATCGGACTTCACCACGTGCACCATTTGTGTAGCCGAATTCCGAACTATCGCCTTCAAGCCTGTCTCGAGGCCGCTCCGGAACTGAGCCGCTTTGCCAAGGTAGTAACGTTGCGTCAGAGCTTGGGATGCTGGCGGCTCGCGCTGTGGGACGAGCGCCAGCGTGTCTTGGTGAGGTTTAAGGACATAAGGCCTCAAGTCACTTAGAGCTG
Organism: uncultured Alphaproteobacteria bacterium; assembly: GCA_963738825.1. GTDB lineage: Bacteria > Pseudomonadota > Alphaproteobacteria > Sphingomonadales > Sphingomonadaceae > Sphingomicrobium. The sequence goes on from CAVTYB010000006.1 coordinate 291,018, forward strand.
CTGGCACCTCGGCAAGACAGTCCAAGCCGGGTGACACTCGACTGAACCAGAGCGACCGACCCCGAGATAGGCAAGGATAGTTCGCCAGTTCACCGAAAATGTGTGTTTCCCATTCCGCACTCTAGCCGCCTTGGTCTCTTTTCGAACCCGGCCCGCCGAGTGGATTATCAGCTTTGCGATCTTAGCCTTGGCTCTCTTTGTGGACCTCCGCTAACTCCTACAACGGCAGGTTCCTACCCATTGCAGACATAAGCGGAGGAAATACCGACGGGGTCGCCAAAACTAGGCCCGCGTCCAACTCAAGTTAAGGAAACGCGCCGGTGGTTTCGTGTATTTCGGCCCGCCGTGGACGACGAACACAACCGTCCTTTCCAGGACGAGCTTGCCAAGCGGCTCCTACGGCGCGCGAGAGAGCTCCGCGAAGCGGATAACGATGACGAGCCGCAGGAGGATGGCGAGGTTTAGCGGCGCGCTGGAACCCGATGTATCTTCGCATCGGGATAACGGGCCACGAGATTATCCTGATGGTCACGAATCTCGATAAGCCGAGCGCGCGCATTATCCATTAAATCGCGAATGATCGGCTCGATCTCGAATGGTGAAAGGGAGCGGTATTCGATTCCAACGGGCTTCTCGCCGTCGCCCCACCACTTAATCGTGTGCTGCACGCTACAACCCCTACTGTGTTCGCGGCATAGCACAGATAAGTGCATGGCATTGGTTACATTTTTAGCGATGCACCAGCCGTCGCTGTGTAAAAGTCACAATCCCCTCCATCTTGGTGTCCGTTAACCTCTGGTCGAAACGTCCGCCTTCCACGCCTTCGAGACATAGCAAGCGGGTCTTGGCTTCGACCGATCGCGGACATTCTGTTAGCCTTCCACCGTCACCGGGGGCCCAGTCGCATGCATCTCCATCTTCCAAAACCGCTGCACGGCTGGCGTGCGCTTGCTGGCGAGGTGGGGATCATCGTCATCGGCGTGATAATTGCGTTGGCATTCGAGCAAGCGGTGGAGCGGATCCGCTGGAACCGGCAGGTATCCGCCGCGCGCATCGGCATCCACCGCGAGATGGCTTTCGATCTGGCCGACTTCGCCGATCGGCTACGGGTGGCTCCTTGTCTCGACCGGGACCTCGCGGAGGCCAAACGGCGGATTGATATCGCTGCTGCCACGGGATCGACGCCTTCGTCTGCGCTGGGGGCCGACAGTCCAGGCCGGCTGCTTCTCGTCGGCGACTACGAGGCACAGCAGTCAGCCCAGATTCTCGTCCATTTTCCAGCCGAAGAATTGTCGGGCATGGGGCGTTGGTATGACCAGGCGCATGATCTGCAGAGATGGGACGAGCAGGAAGACTTAATCTGGACCGACCTGGGGCTACTCGCACCAGCGAGCACAAAGCTTGGGCCAGTAGATCTCGCATTGCTCCGCCGCGACTTGGTGACGGCCAATGAGTTTGAAATCCTGACGGTGATCAATGCACAGCGTGAGATCGAGCGCGCGAAGGCGCTGGGAGTTGCTCCAAGTCCATCGCGGCAGGATTATGTGCAGCGCCTCTGTAAACAGACGGCCATCTGATACTGTCCGCTTTCGACCCATTGCGGACATTCAAGCGTGCCGTTGCGTACGGCTGCTGGCGGTAGCTAGACCGCGCGGTTGAAGCGGTCAATCGTCGGTCAGGTAGACGAACAGGATGGTGATCGCGGAGATCGCCGCGAAGTCGAAGGCATGGTCCTGCGAGCCCGAGCCCATCGGCGTCTGCCACATTTCGAAGAAGGCGCCGCCGATGGTGACGAACAGGCCGAACCAGGTCAGCAGCGCGATGCCGCCAGCCCAGACGCCGGCGGTCTTGGCGGCGTGGAATTCTTTGGCGGTGCCGTTCCTCGCGGCGAACAGGTCCCACGCGCCCTTGAGGCCGAAGAAGCCGACGGCGAACTCGCCGACGAGCGCGACAATCAGCGCGGCCCAGTGGAGCGCGGAGCTGTTGCTGTAGAAGAACAAGGTATGCGGATAAGTCTCATGGCCGCTTCCTGAGATGACATAGGCCAGCGCGTCCTTCGCCTGTCTGAAATTGGCGACGTTCTGGAGCGCGCAAAACAGGCCGTTGAGGCCGACGGTCAGGACTAGCAGGCATTTCAGAATGCGGATCACGTTGGCCCCCCAATTAAAGGTGGCAGCGTAGCATAAATCGAACGCTGGGTTCGCAATGTCAGCTTTGGGTGCCACGGCACCGGTGATCGAAGGAGAGTATGGCACAACAGTCGGTGAGACGGGGCCGCAAGAACCAGTGCTTTCCATCGTGCCCTTGAGCACGCTTGGGTGAAATGGATCCGGTCCGCGAACTCCCATACAGGCTCGCGGCAATCATCATCGCCCATCAGAAGCCGGACAGATGGCAGCATCCGACCATGTCCATACTCCTCAAATATCGCTTGCGCCAAAGGGGGCGTCCACAGATGGAAAGCTGACGCTGACGAGGCCGCCGCCTGCTGCTATTTCCCCATCGTCCAGATGGGGCATGGGGGCGGCGGATGACCACTTTTGAGTTCGTCTTTTCGCTTTTTGTGATCCTGCTGGGGCTCGGCCTTACGGAAGTGTTCGGCGGGCTTGCCCGAGTGGTCAAGGCGCGGCCGCCGGTACGGATAGGTTGGGCGACCGGACTGTTGGCTACTTGGACAGTCACCCGAACGGTTCTCTTCTGGCGGGTCCTCTGGCGAACGCGCAACGCCCTCCCCGAGAGCTCCGTCGTCCTGCTGGTCGGCGTGCTCATCTGCGGACTCTATTATTTCGCGGGCGCTCTCATCTTCCCAGATGCGCTCGAGGGCCGCACCAGCCTCGATGACTATTTCGCGCAGGAAAAGGCGAAGGCAATTGGCGCCCTGCTGGCAGCTATCGCCCTGGCATATTTGCTGCGGCCCGCTGTCCTCGGTTGGGCGTCATGGAGCTATATGAGGTTGCCCGACTGGCTGGGTTTTCCGATCATGTTCGGTGCGGGTTCGGTCGCGATGTTGACCAGACGCCCCAAAGTGGCGGTTGGGTGCTTGGTAGCACTGGTGGGCTACGATGTGATTGCTTCGTTGGGCAGGGCGTTCCTGTGGCAGTGATGCTCGCGATCGCCTCGAGTCTGAAATGGCAGTGGAACACGGACATCCGATGCCGCGCCGTCTAATGCCGCATTTGGGTCGGTTGCGGACCTAAGCCGCTAATGTCGCAAATGGGGGGAAAGCCGACATTTCATTTTCACTGGACCATCGCTGAAACAAATCATCTTTGATGCGCGTTGGCAGCGTACAAACAGAGGGACCATGTATGCGTAGCCTTACCGCATTGGCGGCGCTGCTTGCGCTGCTTTCATCATCTGCCTGCAAGACAGTTTCGTCGGCCGCCGATGGCGTCAAAAGTGCGGGCTCGGCCGTTGCTTCCGGCGTTTCTAGCGTCCCTTCCCTCGTGAACGTCAATCTTTCGAATGTGCTCAACAATCTGGCGCTCGATCTTAAGATCGACAAGGCAAACATCCCGATCAACGCCCAAATTCCGATCAACATCGCTGCGAACGTGTGCGGCGTATCGATCAATGTCCTGTCGATCGGGGCCGGGGGCGGTTCAAGTCAAGGCTGCACTGCCAACAGCATTTCGCCGGAACTGAAGCAATACATCCAAGAACAGCTGGCCGCGAACGGTTCGGTCGGCGGCGGGGCCCAGACAACCACCGGCACAACCACCCCGACGGTGCCGCCTATCACCACAACGGCGCCTCCCCAGCCAACCCAACCGCAGCCCACACAGCCGCAACCCGGAGCAGCAACTACTCCTCAGTCGTAAGTTCCAAGGAGGTTCAAAATGACCAGAGGCTCGGTGATCTGGGCGACCACAGCGCTTGCCGCGCTGAGCCTGGTCGCATGCAAAACAACGGAGGCGCCCGCGCCAAACTCGGCGGGCGAAGTCAGCGCTGGAACTCCTGCTCCCGACGGGGCTGCGACTAGCGGTGGCGGCACTACTAGCGGCGGCACCAGTAGCATCCCGACGCTCGTGAGCGTAAACCTTCAGAACGTACTCAATAATCTCTCGGTCTCGCTACAGGTAAACCGCGACAATATACCTGTGACGGCACAAGTGCCGATCGCTGTGGCGGCCAGCGTCTGCGGGGTATCGGTAGACGTACTCGCGGCATCGGCTGCGAACGGTCATGCTAGCTGCACCGCGACAACAACATCGCCCCAGCTAACTCAGGCTGTTCAACAGCAGATCGCTTCCGGAGGCTCCGTCACCGGCGGTCCGCAGACCATGGGTGGGACGACCACTAACAATATGATGTAGTCTAAGTTCGAATGCCCGGCGCGCGCGCGATGCCCTTGGCTGGCTGCTTCTTCGGTCTCTCACGAGACGTGCCGGGCGTCGACCGTTAGCAAACGAACGGGCATTCAAGCTCAGCCGGATATAGGCGCGCTCGTCGAGGCGAGGCTTCACATGACAGCCGAAGGCTTGACGCTCGATGTAACTGACGAGGAGCTTAGACCAGGCTGCGGGAAGATTTCGTCAAGATCGAGCAGATTTTGACCGAAGAAGGCTGCCCATTCCCAGACGCCCGATGTCCGCATCGGGTGGATAGGGAGCATTCCATGACCTACTCGAGCCGACTGTGGCAAGATTGAAACGGTTCAGAGAAAATGCATACATCCTAGGTGGTTAGAGAGGAGATCGACTCGGCAACTCTCCGATCGAAAGCTATCCGATAATGATCGGTAAACGACTTGCGTGGGGCAAGCCGTGGAGCCGAGTAGCTGGGGATGATCGCCATGCCGAGCGACCCTGAGTACTTCTGCCGTCGCGCGCGTGAAGAGCGCGAGGCCGCTGACCGATCGGGCAATCAAAACGTTCGCTTGCGCCACCTTGAGTTCGCCCAAGCCTATGAATTTTGGTTCCGCGAAATGAAAGCTGTGGACCGCCAATCAGCCGGCCAGCTGGTCGCGGTCGGATCGTTCGACGCGGTCCTCGACACTATCCGCGACCAAGCGGGTCCAGCGTTCTTCGAACCGACGGGTTAAATAGCCGACGCTGTCAGCAGCGAGCAGCGAGTGGAAAGGGGACACTAGGTCGTATCGAGCACCCGACGCACAGTCGCAGAACGAAGCCTGAGCGAAATCCAAACGGACGCCCACCCGATCAGCACGCCTGCAATGACATCGCGAGGATAGTGTTTTTTGGCTTCGATTCTTGCCAAGCTGACTGTCGCGGCAAGTGCCAAGGCGGCGGTGCCGATTTCGGCCGGATATTCGCGTTCAATGATGATCGCGGCAGCGACGCACACGGCCGCATGCTCGGACGGAAAGCTCTTCTTGTTATCCCCGTCGGGCCGGCGCTCAGGAACGGCTTTCTTAAGAAGGTGTGTGATCAACTTGATCGCAGCGAACCATTCTCCTGCAGTCACTCGCGCCTTCGCATCTGCGCGTTCGGGAAGAACGGTTGCGGCACCGACGAGCAGCGCTCGTCCTGTGTCGGCGAAGCGGTTCCAGGCCTTGCGTTTGGCCTTCTTGCGCGAGCGCGCCATGTCAAAAGTGATGGGTGCAAAACGCCAAGAGGAGAATGATCGGGATCGGAATACCAATGAGCCACAGAAACACGGAACGCATAACTCTTTCCTCTCGGCCTTGTTGAGTGCCCCAGAAAATCTATTCGCCCGGAGATAGTTCCACCGGCGTCATGATATAGGTGAACCGCTAATGCTTCTTTGGGTCGAAAGCCGACGTTTGCATTTGGCGCGCCCAGCGCTTGCGATGTTAAATCGCTCGCGTAATGCATCGCGTACAGGCGACTCAAATCATGGGCGTTTGTATGGGCGAGTATCGGCTCTAAGTTCTCAAGGGCCCATGACATCGAAGCGGGCACGGACGAAGCGGCCCTCAAACAAGCACGGGACTTCAAGCTGCCCGTCCATTGCGAACTGTGACAGCGCGGTCGCTTGGTCGCGGAGCTGGAGCCTCACCGCGCCTGAGGCTCGAAGACGAGCGGCCGGCGCGTGCTGGGCTTGAAATATACGGAAGCCACTAACGCCAATTCAGCTGGAACGTCGGATACCCGACACTCGTTTAGTCGCTCATGGATCCGACCTATATTGACCGTATGAAGCACCGCCTCGCGAACATGCGGAAGGTCGCGGCAATGGCGCACGACCCACGTATGATTGAACTGGTGACAGTCACGGCGGACGAGCTTGAGGAGGACATTCGCAAGCTCGAAGCCGAAGCGTCTGCCTCCGTCACAATCCACGTCGAGCCGCCAGGAAGTTAACTCGCCAACACCTCGCTTATGGCAGGAATGGGTCGAAAGCGGATTTTAGATGGATGGGTCAGTATCCAGACCACGCGAGGGTTCCGAAGGCTATTGCCGCCGCGACAATCTGCGCGGCTAACAGGAGGAGGGCCCGCCGTCTTTGCTTCCAATCTGCCCCCGCCAGAAATAGCAGGAGGAATGGCAGCTGCGCGGCCATGGCTAGTTGAAACAAATGCGCCCAGGTGTTCTCATCCGTTTGGCGGGGGACCCCCGCGACCACATTTCCGAGAACGATAGCGGTGGCGAATATCGACAGCCCAATTGCCGTCGACGCCAAATAGACCCAAGCGCGCTTCGGCGGTTCGCTCGACTTTCCGGCTGCGGTTGTCTGCTGGTTCATTGCTGTGGCTCCATGCAGTTGCGCGCCAAGATACTGTCGCGCACATCTTGGAGTCCTGAGGAACTTGTGAGCATTCCCTGAGATCGAGCGTTGGGGGGCCACCAAATGTCCGCAAGGGGTGGAAACCGGACATTAGCCTATCGGCGGAGCCCTTAGTTGACATGTCAGTGGAACGCTTACGCTTCGAATCGCGCGCTTGAAGCTTTCTTGAGTTGAGCGCACAAACCCCGCGCATCGGGGGAAGCAGTGAGCCGAGTTTTTCTAAGCTACGCGCGAGAGGACGTCGAAGCGGCGAAGCGGCTCGCCGATGCTATTGCGATCGCTGGACACGAGGTCTGGTGGGACCGCCACATTCAAGGCGGTTCTCGCTTCACCAATGAGATTGACCGGGCTCTCAAGGAAGCTGAAGCAGTCGTGGTTCTCTGGTCCGAAACCTCCGTCCGATCCGCGTGGGTTCAAGACGAAGCTGCCGAGGGGCGCGACAGCGGCAGGCTGGTGCCGGTAGCGCTCAATTCTGTGAAGCCGCCGCTCGGGTTTCGCCAGTTCCACACGGTCGGTCTCGGCTGGTCGAACGACAATGAACAGTTCCAGGGCGTCGACGATCTCCTCAACGCCATCGCAAGCACGTGTCGGTCGGACGCGCAAAAGGATGCAGCAGAATCAACATACTCGGCTGAGCCGCAAAAGAAGCTGTCGGTTTGCGTACTTCCGTTCCTCAACATGAGCGGTGAGCCCGAACAGGAATATTTCAGCGATGGGATCAGCGAAGACATCATCACTGATCTCTCGAACGTTTCTGCGCTGTCTGTCGTCGCCCGAAACACCGCCTTTACGTTCAAGGGTCAGTCGCTCGACGTGAAGGACGTCGCCAAAACCGTAGGCGTCAGTCACGTTCTTGAAGGAAGTGTCCGTAAAGCGGGCAACCGCGTCCGGATCACTGCCCAGCTCATCGACGGCATCGCGGGCGACCACGTTTGGGCGGCTCGCTATGACCGCGATCTCGACGATATTTTCGCGATCCAGGACGAGATTTCAAAAGCGATCGTCGAAGCCCTCAAAGTCAAGCTGCTCCCTCAGGAGAAGAAGGCCATTGAGCAGCGTGGGACCAGTAACGCCGAGGCCTACAACCTCTATTTGATGGCGCGCCAGCAGTGGATTCAGGGCTCATACGGCGATTTGAGACGAGACAGGTCGATTGCCCGGTTTTGCGAGCAGGCAATCGCGCTAGATCCCAATTACGCTCAGGCCTGGGCGCTGATGGGACTAGCGCAGCTTGAACTGCGTTTCTTTCACGGCCTCGACGAGAACGCGTTGCCGGCGGCTGAGCGCGCGCTGCAGATAAACCCCAATCTGCCGGAGGCCCACTGCATAAAAGCGAGGTACCTGGAGGAGGATGGCCGCGCTGAAGAGGCCGAAAAGCAGGCCCACACGGCACTGAAACTCGATCCGGAATCGTGGGAAGGAAACCGCGAAACTGCCAGGATTTTGTTCCGATCAGGGCACATTCGCGAATGCATCCCGTTCTTCGAGAAAGCTGCCTCCCTGATGGAGACCGATTGGCGCAACGCCGCAATGCTCGTCGGTTGCTACCGCGCGATAGGCGACGATGTGCGGGCGCGGAGCGCGGCCAAGACTGCTATCGCCCGAGTAGAGGCGGTGATTGCTAAGGACCCGACGAATTGCTCGGCCATCGCAATGGGCGCAACAGCCTTGGGAGCTTTAGGAGAACAGGATCGCGCACGAGAGTGGATCCGACGTGCTCTGATGCTCGATCCGGAAAACCTCTTGGGGCGATACAACATAGCGTGCGTCCTGGCTTCCGACCTGGAAGACCATGATGGTGCGATCGACGCGCTGAAACCATATTTTGAGCGGACCAGCAGCACGACTGAGATCCGCCACCTCGAGGCTGACCCCGACCTCGACCCCATTCGGAGCGATCCGCGATTCGTTGGAATGCTTGCATCCGCGAAGGAGCGGCTGGGACTAGCGGCTTCGGCCAAATAGGAACGACACGTCGGGCATGGCTGCGTTCGACATCGATTTAGTCTCGTTTGCTGCCCTCAAGCTTTCGAAAGCAAAGCTGAGTCTGTTAATCTCTCGAACGGGTCTGAAGAGGGCCTCAGCAACATCGCTTTTCGCTGTCGCCGGGAACCGGCCGCCTCGTCAAACCGGCAGTTCTGCACCGAGTTGCGCTCGGCGGTCGCGACGGAGCCCACGAACGACTATCGGAAGCAGCACCGCGCAGGCGAATAGCGATAAGCATGCGTCTGTGACGAACCCGCCGGTCAAGCCACCCACACGATAGCCTTGGCCATCGATCGCCTGCATGTAGGTGATTGGAAGCGCGGTCGCGGCAGAGAGGAATCCGAACTGTGTCGCCGCGAGCGGGTTGTCGTCGCCGATTGTGCCGAAAATGATTGTGTTCTCAACGACGAACGCGGCCGCTTGGAAGACGTTCTGACCGACCAGCGCCACAGCGAAGAGTGCGGGAACTCGAGGCACGAGCAACAGTGACAGCGTGAACAGCGCCCCCGTCGTGCCAATGGCAAGATACAGCAGTAAGGGCGCGACGCGCCTCACGATGCTCGGGACGATGACGCTCGCGATCACTGCTGCGGCGGTGACACCGAGACCTGCGATAAGTGCAACGAACCTTTCGGACGCCCCAAAGTCGTTGCCGAGACCACCAAGCGAGTTGGTCAGCGCAAATGAAGACGCGGGCAAACAGAATAGCAGCAGGGTTCGAAGGACGATCTTGTTGCGCAGCAACTGACGCAGGTCTCGCGCTAGGGTCGCGAAACTTTCGTGAGCGCCGCGTCTCTCGCTGATCGATGCGGGAACAGCAAATAGTAGAACAAGCGGTACAGCGATGGCGGCAGCAACCGCAACCGGACCCGCCACGGCTGAGAGCCCACGCATGAGACTGATGAAGAGAATGGCGCCTATCCCGAATCCTACGACATTCCCGATCGTGAAGCTTGCTCCGAGCCGCGCCTCGTCACCCGGAGGCACGATCCCTCCAAGCCAGCCGCCGAGCGCATTATAGAACAGGTTGGCGCAGACAAATCCCGTCACGAGGTAGATAGCCAGGGTCATCGGCGCCGCAATGCTGCGGAGGCCCAGCCATGCGGCGAGCGCCGCCAGCGTGCCAAAGAACAGCGCGTAACTGCGCCGGCTGAAGCCCACGTCTAGGATCGGGGCCAAGAAAAAGCCGCAAAAGGTAGGGACCATCGCCGCGGCGGTGATTGAGGCGATTAGCGGCTGCGGAACATGATTGGCTTCGAGCAGCTGGGGGACGGTGATGAGGACAGCCGCACCGTACAATCCGAACGGCAAGTTCGCGATCCCCATAAAGGCAATCGGGACGCTCAATTTGAATTTGTTCACGCCGCTTCCCCCAAGGGCCGCCAGCCTGAGATCACCAGCGCCTCGGCGTGACGCCAAAAGGCGTAGCACGTCTCTAGCCTAGTGTCTGCTTTGGGTCGGATTCAGCCCATTGGCTAATGGCAGCTTTGGGCCGAAAGCTGACGTTACGCCGAGTTCATTTGATCGCCCGAAAGCGTCGCGTAATTTCTCAAGAAATCGTGCCGGAGAGCCTAATTCAAGGAGAGTTGCGATGAGACTGTTACGTAGAGCAATATTGGTCTTGGCTTTATTTGCGCCACTCGCGATAAGTGGCTCCCCGGCCACTTCAGCCGCCCGGCACTACGATTGTGCAAAGGCAGGAAACGCCAACAAGGCGGCCTGCAAGAAAGCCTCGGCTACGACAGAGACCGCGGCGAAGCCCACCGAGACGAGCACGACCAAGACCACCACGACGACAACGACGCGCCACTACGACTGCACCAAGGCAGGCAATGCGAACAAGGCGGAGTGCCGCACCGCTGCGAAGCAATCACCGACGGGTCAGACGCCCGGCGCCGTAAAGAAAACGACAAAGACGACGGCTACGACAACGGACTGCACCAAGTGGTACAATAAGATGCAGGCGACTTGTCGCACGAACTCCTCGTCGACGGCTCCAAAAACCAAGGTCACTCCTGCTCCGAAACCGGCAGCTGCCAAACCACGCGGTGCCAATCCCGCAACAGGAGGAAGCGGCGAGACTGTGAACAACAACGCCAGCGGGGCAATCGCGCGGTGCAAGGATGGCAGTTACAGTCACGCTGCTCACCGCAGCGGCGCTTGCTCGCGCCACGGTGGCGTGGCCAAATGGCTTGAGGGATAATCCTGCGGCCTGCGCCGCTCCGATTGAAGCCTTTCAGCACTAGTTGCCGAAACGTCTTCACGGTTGGCTTCGCTCGGCTGGGCCCAGTTGGTTCATCCAGCTGGGCCCTTACTGAAAGCTACCGTTAGGAGGCTTATAACCAATTGCTCCACTGGCTTCGTCTAAACCTGGAAAGCGAGGCCCGCTTTGAGAGTTGCGGGGGACTGCTCATTAGCCGAGGATTTTTAGATGAATTACAGGATCGTGTACCAGCAGTCGGAAGGGCAATCGAGCGAACCCTGGGGCGGCACGCTAGAAGACGCCAAGGCACAGGCGATCAATAGCGTCGTGACCGGCGGTTCCTTCCGAGCCGAGATACGAGATCGAACGGAGCAGCTTGTCTTTGAGTATCCCGCGCAGGTCGGCCAGTGAGTTCAAATTGCGGGCTTGCGCTGCCACCCGCTAATGTCCGCAACGGGTCGAAAGCCGACATTGCCGCCAGAGCCCGGAGTGGTTGAAGGCTAACTCGAGGAGCTCGAGGATATCCGGGACTGAAGGCCCGCTCTTGTGCCGAGAACGGGCCTTCCAAACGGGTTCTCCCCTCCCCATTTCGTACCGGCTCCCAGGGGAGAGCCGGCGCCATGAATGCTAGTGCTAATGTGGCGTCGTTCTAACCATTTCGCGCCACAATCTTTCTCAATTACGACACAGATCTCTAAGGCTCAGGATTAAGCTTCGCAGGATGGCCGAGCACACGCGCCTCTGCGCGCCTCACCTTTTCCTCAATTGCCGTCACGCAATCGATGAGCTCTCTGAGTTCAGCCTGAAGTTTGAACGCGCCGGCAAAGCCGGTCCGAACGGTATCTGTAGCCATGCTTGCCACACCTTGCGCTGTGGCCCCTCGCTCTTTTGCGCCATTGTCGATTCTGGGTCAATTCACGAAGTGCCGGTCCGGACGGACATGGCCGCGACTCTTATCGCTCTAAAAGCGGCCGTTTGTTTAGACGTCGCCTTGTGTCCGCTTCGACCCAAATGGGACATTCAGCTGCGACAGCTGCCAATCTCGCCCACCGGCATCAAATGGCCCGCCGGGCACGCGGTCTGATAATCGCACGGGGCTGCAGGAGGCAGCTTCCTACATCATTCAAGGATTCAACGCTTTCAGAATCAATCGCCACCTGCTCGTGCGAGTTGAACGGGTTTTGTGGCCCGCAAAGGGGGACGCAGTGTTATCGTACGTTGCCGAGAGCGGCCGTCGTTTCCCGGTCATCGGTGACCTCCTCGGGAGTGCAGGTACGAATGGTCCCTTGGGCTGCCGTTTTGCAGTAGCCTCGGGCCCACAGCTCCTTGAGGATAGGCTGCTCATCGCACGCGAATGGAGTGCAGGCATCGAGCTTCTGCTTGAGCTGCGCCAGCGTCGACTCTTTTAGGGAAGCGTTGCTCGTGCTTGCCGACGGCAGAGCCTCGCCCCGGCCAGCCCCAGGGCCGCAGCTACTGGCGATCGCACAGAGTGCGACCAGCGAAACACGAATGTCCATGGGGTCTCCGGTGAGCCCGCCTCATACCGCGCGGCTGAGAGAAGGGGAAGGCACGTTGGCCGCTCTAGCAACAAATCAAAGAAATGCGGCGCTATCCGTTGCGAAGACAGACGGCGGATCGGCGGGAAGTTCACGAATCCGCCTCGCAACTGCTTGCTAGTGACAGCTTTCCATTGTCTTCATGCATCGCCAGCTTGCAGGCCTTCGGCCGGAGGGCTCGATCCCACGCCTGGCTATCCGTAACCGCCGCACGATACCGTCGCTGGCCGCCGTTGCGCCTCAGCTCGCGGCTGATGGTCGATGCCGCTCGTCCAAGAGCAGCGGCGATCGAACGCAGCGATGCACCGGCTGCAACACCCCTCGAGATCTCCTCGCGATCATCGAGGCTCAGCACTCGTCGCGATCGTCTCCGAGGTGCGGGCCGAATGCCGCCATACGGCCTGAGATGCTCGAAGATCGCTCCCGGCGACCGGTCAAACACCCGGCCGATCAGGTTTAGCGCTTCACCCCGTTACCAACGACCCCAAACCTCGGCGCGCTCTGCCGCAGTGAACATGCGTCGTCGTCTCTTCGCCATCGCATCACCTCACCTCACCTCACCTCACATTAGGTAAAGTGTTGCGTCGACCTCCTGAGACCACCACCCATTCCAGACATAAGAGCAGTTGACCGATCTGTCGCGAGGGATCGAGGCTCTTAGGCCTCGTCGCCCTAGGCGATGACTTTGTCCCCGCGATCCGGCGTCACTTCGCGCTTCAAGCGCTCGTCATCTTTCCGCCCATCCCGGAGTCTGGCGCCGAGTGTCTGCTTACGCCTCTTGCAAGAGGGAGCCGTCCACGTATGCCATTAGCGGCGCGGCACCTCAGCCGCCGATGCGAAGGCCCGAATAGGTGACGAGCCAATAAAGCAACAGTGACGTGATGAGGATCAGATGCAACCTTCGCTGTCGCGGCACCAGGACAAGAACAACGGCGACCACGGGCACCATCAGCACCGCCGGAAGTCGCGTCAACATGTGGTGGAGGTCGTAACTCGGGCTGGTCAGCTTGAAATAGAACCAGTGACCAACGTAGCTGATTTGAAAGAGCAGAAAGAAGGTCCAGATCGAGCGCGCGTTCTCATCGTAGAAGGTGGCAAGGTCGTCGTTCGGGAGCGGTTCGTCGGGCAGTACCGCCGTGGCCATGAGAAACAGCAACACCAGTTCCACGATGATACTCAAGAGGAACGGATAGTTCAGGATTTCCGGCCGCCCGTGGACGGCCCAGATGTCGAACCACATGCTGAAAAGGACGACGAATGTGAGGGCTGCCGCCAACAGCGTTCGCGCATCCCAAGAAATCGTTCGTCTATGTCGGAATAGCTTGTGAAAGCTCACCGCCAGGTCGCTCATGGCGATTCCGACGACGATCGACACGAGCCCCATGGCGTAGTCGAACGCTTCCATCGTCAGCCCCCCGACGTCGTATCTTGGGGACAGCTTAGCGTGCTAATGTCCGTTTTCCACCCATCGCGGACATTAGAGCTTGGGCGAGCTCAATGGGCGATTTGGAATATCACGCGGCGGGTGTAGTAGCTCGGCACCTTAGTTCCGTCTTCGAGTTCGGCAGGTTTGAATCGAGCACGCTTAGTGATGCTCTCGCAGGTAATTCTATTGAACTCTTGCTCATCATAGTGGGTCAGACTGGTGCATTTCGTCACCTTCCCGGAAGCGTCCACGAGAAGACGGACCGCAATTTCCGACCCCTTGCCAAGAGCCATCATGTCACTGGGATAATCGCTAGCGAATAACCATTGCGACGGGTTCACTGCCCAGACCGGCCGAACGATCTTGTCGTCAACATCGGGGTCAACCCCCCAATCTTTCAGCGAATCCCGGCTGCACTTATCAAACGCAGCAACGGCGGGGCCCAAGGAACCCGTCTCCAATACCACGGGACGATACTTGCTAGTCTCAATCTCGATCTCAGTGACTGCCGTGGCAAATTCTTGTCTCTCGTTCCGCAGCAAGGTCTGCTCGGCGAGACTCACGGGCGGTGGGCGGACACCCGGATTGTGCTTCCGCTCGTCTCTATCGCGCACGAGCTTCGCAAGCGCCTCCGGGGGTAGCATAACAATACTCGACCACAGGATCGCTGGATCGCCGGTTGCAGATTGGGCGACAGTTCCTTCGAACGACCTGGTTCCGACGGGCAGGAAGTTCGCTAACAGTTTTTCGTCAAAGGTCTGCAGGGGTTTCCCTACTGCAAGCATATCCATCTCGCCGGGAGCAGTGCTCTCGAAGACCAATTTAATCTCCGACCTGCCTTCAGCAAAGGTCCGGATCAGGCGGCAGCTATCGGTCGCATAATCGACGTCCCACGGAGTCGATGGTTGCAGTCGCAGCGGGTGAGTTGCAGCAACAAGCATGGGAGCTAGCGCGGCACAAGCGATTACAGAACTGAGACGCATACGACCCCTTCGCCAGCTTGGTCAGGCTAATCGAGACTGATCGTCTGCGTCCAGCGCTAAAAAGTTCCCAGACCGGCGCGACGGACCCAGACTTGAAATGTCAGCTTTCCACCCGGACCTGTCCCTAACGTAGCGTCCGTGTTTCGACCCATTGCGGACGCTTGGAGGAAAGCGCCTTTGAACTCGGTAGAACGTGACCTTCGGCAGCTATCTATGACGTTAAATGAGGATTAAATCCGCGTCTGAACTCGGCCCGCTGAGCCTCGCGTATCACGCCAAGCAGTTCGGCATCTCCCGTGCTGGGCCGGGTAAGGCATAACTCACACATGTGGAGAGGTAGTTCCATGCGCGCATTTTCATATTTCATGTTGCCTTTGCTCTTGGTTGTTGGCTCGAGCGACCAAGCAGCTGCTAAGAGCATCGTCACAGCCAACGGTTCGAAGCCTGGCACCTATGAG
Organism: uncultured Alphaproteobacteria bacterium; assembly: GCA_963738825.1. Classification (GTDB taxonomy): domain Bacteria; phylum Pseudomonadota; class Alphaproteobacteria; order Sphingomonadales; family Sphingomonadaceae; genus Sphingomicrobium. The sequence goes on from CAVTYB010000006.1 coordinate 306,341, forward strand.
GTGAAACACGCTGACGGCACCGTCACTAGCACGATCTTGAACGCTGACGGCACCTATCGGGATTTGGCTGCTAACGGAAAGCTTGCCGCCAAAGGGAAATGGAATGTGACGGCGGGGAAGACATGCTTCGCACCGTCCACGAAAGGCGCCCAGGCAATGTGCTTCAAAGAAAGCCCTCCAGCCAAAGACGGCTCGTTCAAGGCTACTCCGGACAAGGGCAAACCCGTGATGGTCAGGCCAGCCGCCAAATAGACGCTGCCATGGCCTCTAGCTGAACATCGGGGCGGCGATGATGCCGCCCCTTTTTCATCAAAGCGAACGTCCGCTGCCCACCCATTCCGGATTCTCGCCTGGGTCTCCTTTCGACCCGGTTCGGACGCTAGTCGTCGAGGTCTAATTTCGACGCGTTGCAGGTCTTGGGAATCTGCGGATTCGGTGTGTCATCGTCGGCTAATCTCGACGACATCTTTCACGGCGGCGATGACCGCGTCGGGTTGGTCGAACTGGATATATTCCGAGCTGCCCCTAACGAAAATCTGCCTCGCGTCGGTCGACAAGGTCAGCCATTTCGACTGGGCAACAGCGCGGTCATACTCGTACTTCAGCTGGTCAAGAGTTGGCTCCGGCGGGTGGTCGAGATGGCCAACTCCGTGATTGCCCGAGGTCAGGATGCGCACGGGAGTGCGACCCAGGGAGCGGCGATGATCCTGGAGCCAGATTTCGTCCGCAGGCATTTGCTCCATCTCGGAAATGATAGAGTCCCACATCGCAACTTTGTGCTGACCAAGATCGAGAAGCGCGGCGTTGAGCTCGCCTGACCATTGAGATTCCGGAAGGCCACGGAAGAAACCTTGCGCACACATTGGCGCTGGCCGGCCTGGGGGAACGGAAAGCGCGAAGGTTGCCTTACCGGCGGCGATCGCCTCTCGGCATTGTCTCAGCTTCGGCACATAATCGATGTCCCCATCGTCGTCGCTCTTGCGATTCTCATCGGTGTCCATGTCGCTCGCGTCGGCATCGACGAGCACCAATCCGGCCACATCCGAAGGGAACAGGTCAGCGAATGCACGGACGTGGTCACCACCGAAGGCGTGGCCGACGAGAACGTAGGGTCCCGGAATACCGCCATTCTTCAGCGCCGTGTGGAGCTCCGTCGCGATTCGTTCGGTGGTGCGCGGTAGCGGCCCCGGCCCGCTAAATCCGGATCCTGCCCGGTCGTAGGCGCAGGCGCGCGCAAATTCTGCGATATGGGGCTGGACGACAGCCCAAGCCGGTCCCCAATCGCTCCAACCCCCGTCCAACACGACAGTCGGCGAACCAATGCCCATGCAGGTGACGTTGAGCTTGGCGCCGTCGCCAGCATCGAGCAGTTGTGCAGCGTGAGCGTAGATTTCATCTCCGGGGGCCGCCGCAGCTAAAGCGGGAACGGGGAGAAGTGCGATCGCTAGAGTAAACCGGATCATCGCCCTGCCGCGTCTCTGATCGCCTGGACCACCAACTCGGGCTCGTCGAACTGGACGTAAGCGCTACGACTGTGCCGGGCAAAAATCTGTTTCGCGTCGGACGACACGTCGAGAAGCCGCCCCTGTGCCGCAATCGTCTCGGGCGTATGCTGCGCAGCAGTGATCACCCGCACCGGCATCGAGCCGAGCGATCTTCGGTGTAGTTTGAGCCACAGCTCGTCGACCGGAATCTGTTCGAGCTCGGCGTTCGCAGTATCTGAAAGGTCGGACCTGGTGTTGACGGCGCTTTCTAGGGCGGCATTTACCGCCTGCGACCATGCATGCTCGGGAAAGCCGCGAAAAAAGCGCTTGTCGCACGCGAGTTCCGGCGGTTGCTGCATATGGGCCGCGAGTGCGTCGCCGCAGCGCTGAATCTCCATCGCCTGCCGAATGTAGACGCGGTGCGCGGTCGCGATCTGATCTGGTGTTCCTGCGTCGATGGGGTCTGGGTCGATGAGGACCAGCCCCTTGACCTCGTCCGGGTAAAGATCAGCAAAGGTGCGCATGTTGGTGGCACCGAACGCATGACCCACAAGGACGTAGGGACCGCTGATACCAACGGCACGGAGAGCATCGTGAATCTCAGTAGAAATCCGTTCGCTGGTCCGTGGCATCGGTCCCGCAGGACTGAAGCCGTAGCCGGGACGGTCAAAGCTGCAGGTGCGCGTCCATTTCGCGACCTCAGGCTGGACCACGGCCCAGGCAGGAGCCCAATCCTGGTGCCCGGAGTTGAACAGCACGGTCGGCGAGCCGTTGCCGGTGCAGTAAAGATTGAGCTGGCTGCCGTCAGCGGCGACCAGTTGTCCAGCGTGTAAATACATTTCGTCGCCCGGCGCCGAGCGTATGGGAGTGGACATCGTAAGCAGGGCGATGGCCGCCGCTCGCGAGCACGACAAAAAGGTCGTTGAACAGCGTGAGGTTGGTCGCCGGAAAAGCTCGAGCATGAAGCCTCCAATCGGAGACTGAATCTTTACTGCTAGGACGTCATTCCCGCGTCGATTAAGCGAGCGTCAAATTCGTTGAACGGCTAGTCCGCAAGACGATTGGCTGATACCGCGTTTGACCCGTTCCGGCCCTTCCGACCCAATGCGGACATTAGGACGGGCTGGCGCTATTGCTCGCAAATGACTGATGAACGGTAGAACCCATTCTCCTTGAAGCTGGCCCAAAACGCAGCCAGCTCGGAAGCCCGATTGATTCAATACGACCTTGCCGGTCGCTATAGTTTGAAAGCCATGTCAGCCGAAACGCTGGCGAATGATTTGGCTGATTCATTGCCGCCGCCCATTTACGCCAATCTGCGGAACACGGCGTCCGAGGGCACTCCCCGTGCTTGAGACGGCACGCATTTTAGGCTCCTTCTCGGCGGTCTTGCTTCTTGCCGCGGTGGCAGCGTGGGCGAAACTGCTCCGTGGCCCCCTCCTGCAACCGATCGATCGACGCGCTGCATGGGATCGCGGTGAGGCCGGACTTGCATCGAAGTTGCTCGTCTGGGCGGCCGGCTTGAGTACAGCAGCCGCGATCTTGGCGGTGACAGCCTGGATCGCCCCGTAGATCGTCCGCTTGGTGGTGTGCGAACGCGTCTTGGCTCCGCCGGACATCGCTTTCCCGCTATTTGGACATTTTCAAGCAACTGATGAAGTCGCGGTAGGTCCTTTTGTTTGGATTATGCGTCGAAAACCCGGCGGGCTCGTTCTGCAACGATGACCTCCTTCAAACATCCATCCTTCCAGCACCGTGCCAGCCAAGCTGCGGACGCGAAGGAAAAGGCGTTGGAGCAGCTTCGGCTCAGGCCCGAGCCCGACGAAAAGAAGCTGGCTGAGCGCAAGGCTACCGCAGCGCGGCGCAAAGCGGCTCATGCTGAGAAGTCGGTTGCGAAGAAGGCAGCCGCCGAAGCTGCAGCACAGTCGAAAGCCAAAGCCGCAGCGAAGGCGGCTGCGCCTGTCCCTAGCGAAGCCGACCGGAAGGCCGCGCGGGACGCCCGTTATGCCGCAAGAAAGGCCCGCAGATAACGGCCCGAAGGTCCGCCTTCCACGCACTCCAGCCATAATTACGGCCATCAGACGAAGCGGTTGGGAAGAGCGGTAAAAAGGCCCGAATGTCTAATCCGGGCTCACGCGGCAAGGTCGTTCGCCTGTAAAATAGCGACCAGTCGTTTGCCGTCCCAAACCTCACACTTGCGAGCGTCTCGCTTCAAGTCGCAAGCGTCGCTGATTGCTGCTCGATCATCGGCGGCAACGATGGTGTCTACCAAGTCGAGAGTGCCCAATTCATTCAGGCAATATAGTCTGTATTCTCGCATATGCCCGACCAGCGAAAATAGGGCTGCCCGACATTAGGGACGCCGGGCAGCCAACAGATGCGCCCCCAACCGGCGCAGTTAAACTCATTTGACGGAAAACGGTTCCGGCAAGTGTGGGTGAGGAAAGGAATGCGGATCTCGACCCAAAGCTGACGCTAGGCGGCTAGGTGTCTACCCGCTCGAACCGGCCTTCTGGCAAAAGCCTAGCTACGAGGCGGCTCTTCAGCCAAATCTCGCACCGTAGGGCGTCACCTTTCAGTGCCTGTGTCTTGCAAATGGCTTCATCATCGTCGCTTGCTTGCACCCAGTGAGCGAGGGTGATTTTGCCCGAGCCGTCCATGCAATAGACGCGATAGTCCGCCATATGCTGCTCCGGCCGGCGCAATACGACATTACGCGGTCGAAATGAAGGCTGGCTAGTGTCCGCTTTCCAACCATTGCGGACATTGCGGAACGACGGAATATTCGCGCCATGAGCAGCCTCAAAGTTAGCTATGAACATTCCGCCGATGATGATTTTGGTCGACTTCGACTTGCCGTGGAGACGCCGGATTTCGCTGGACGGGGCGGCTTCTGGGTTCAGTGGCAGGACGTGGAAGAGTTTGCGGATACCCTGAGTACTTATCCCCTCTCGGCGGACCACCCTCCAACTGCACAATGGGGTTTCAACAATCATGAGGGCGATGACCTGATCATCAGGCTTGAAGTGAAGCCCATCGACGGTCGCGGAACCTTGTCAGTGTCTGTTGAGATTGCCGATGATTTTGAGCCGAGGCGACGCGTTCGAGCTGCCTTTAATACGCACTACCCACAAGTGGAAAAATTTCGCGAAGGGCTAGTCGGCGTAATGCGGCGCGAAGTCGCAGAGGCAGTGCTTTCCGGAGAGTAGGCCGAGTGGCAGCTTTCCACCCAAACTTGCCGCTAGCGGCCTGGCGGCAGCTTTCGCCACTAGAACAGCGGCCACTAGACGTGTTTCCAGTCGCGCTCGAAGTCATCGATGAGGGCCACGCCCGCTGTCGAATCCCGCAATTCGATGGCCGTCCGAACTTTGTCGGCTCGCGCGCGATCGCTGTCGGCGTGGGGATCGAAAGCGATCGGCCCGAGCGTGCGCTTCGCATCGTCGAATTTGCCGTCGAGCAATTGCTGCCGGACAGCCATCCAACGAAGCTTCTGATCCTGAGGAGCGAGAACGAGCGCGTACAGCAGTCCCTTCACCGCGCTAGCTGTCGGTTGCTGCCCTTGAAGCACGAAGCTCTGATAGTAGAGCATTAGCGGCTCGGCATTTTCCGTATCGATATGATTGGCCTTCGCGAACCAACCGCGGATCTCATTCCAATTGGCTTTCGCAGGGTTGGCTTTGGCGAGCGCCATTTCTGCACGCCCCTTGTAAATCAGTGCCTGGAAATGAGTGGGATCGGATGCCAGTGCCCGGTCCGCTGCGGCTTCTGAAGCCGCATAGTCGTTGTCGTCATATTCGGCTTCCGCCAGAGTCGACTGCGCAAACGGATCCGTAGGCCACGCTTGTGCGGCCCCCCGCGCCTTTCCGGCCACGAAACGGGCGCCGGCTGGCGTAAGTCCATAATCCGACCGCATCTGAACAGACATCAGAGCAGCCTTGCCGGGTGGCAGGGCGTTGACGGTGATTGGTCCGAGCTTGGCGGGATCAGGTCGAACGACAATGCCGGGGATCTCCTTTCTCAAGGCATAGTGATCGAGTTCGTTTTCGAGCCTTGTCAGGTCCCCGAATGCGGCAGTTGCGGCATCGCGCGCGCTCTCGCCCCGCTGAATATCCGCAATGTACTTGTCGAGCTGCCCGCGACGGCTGTTTTCGAAGGTAAGATAATGGGTGAGCAGCCAGCCGCGAGAATAGAGGAGTTCGATCTGCCAGTTCGTGAACCATTTCCCGCTGTCGCTCAGCATCTGCGAGAGCGGATACTCGTGATGCAATCCGTAAACTCCGAGCGACCGGTAATTCGCTGCGCCTCCAAGAACCACGGTTCCGTCATCGTTGATCTGGGCGGTTGAGAAGAACTCGGCAAAGCCTTCGACCACCCAAGTGGGTAAAGCGGCGGCCCAGTTCTGGAACATCAGATGATGCGCATATTCGTGAAAGAAGATGATGTCCGAATTATAGTCACCGGCGCGGTCGCTCTTCATTTTCGGGACGAAGGCATAGGAGCCCGACGCGCGGCCGATATATTCCCCGAGAAGCCCGCCGCCTCCGGTAAGCGCCTCCCATTCGTCAGCATTGCGGACGAAATAGATCCTCAGGCGCCCCGCGTCGGTCAGCGATGGATCATCCATATTTCGAGCAATGCGCACCGCTTGGTCGAAACGCTCGAGCTTCCTGGCGTAGACGCTCAAATCCGCCGGATCGACATCTCCGTCGATGATGAAGTGCTTCGATTTGGCTTCGTACCAGCTAGCACGAGCTTGCGATGCCGCCAGGCTAAGCGCGGCTGTTGCGACCGCTAAACGCAAGAACCTACGCATGAACTAGTCTCCCCCGAGCACCAGGTTAATCGAGGCAACTCGCTGCAGTCTAGCCCGGACGGACGGCCAGAGCGGAATACGCTGACGCCAACTTTCGACCCACTGCAGACATTAAACCGCGTCCTAAAACAGCGGCGTGGATATGCTCGACATTGTGGCGTGGGCCGGTCTGGACGGACGCGGAACCGCGTGGCTCGTCACCTTCGCTGCGCGGCTGAGCATGGTCGGCATTTTGTATTGGGTCTTGGTTATGGTCCTACGGGGGTAGCGGCAGCTTCCCACCCAAAATTGTCGCGGCAGCATCCGACCCCATTCCTGCCGTAGCGCCAATAGCGGCTTTCGATCCGTTGCAGAGATCAAGGAATGAATTACGCTCTCCTGCGATGGAAAGCAGACAACCTTGGCGCAGGAAGGGGTTGTCTCTGGCTGTTTTGCTTCTGATCCTACTCGCCGCGCTCACTTGGGCCGCAGCGCGCAATTGGGAAGCGGTCAAGATCGGAATTGCGGTGGTCTTCTCGGAACATCGACCGGCGCTGTTGAGAGATGCCGAGTGGGGGAAGCCCGAGACCGCTTCTGCTTTCCATCATCGGTTCCCCAAGGGCAGCTCCGAAGAGCACCTATTGGCTTGGCTAACCGCCAATCAATTTGAAATTGACGAACCTGCACATCGAGCAGAGCGGAGGGTGCGTGCCTATCCGTGTAACGAGCGCATCGAAGTCTCGTGGGCCGCTTCCAACGGACTTATCCTCCAGAGCAGCGCAGTGGTCTCCGAAGCGGGATGTCTCTAGGGGCAGCTTTCCACCCATTGCGGACACGAACGACGCTGGTAGCTTGCCGCCCATGATGAGTAACGCGGACGGGCTCTGGAGCGAAGCGTGCAACTTGGACGACCAAGGAAGGCTTCAGGAGGCCATTCTTATGTTCGAGCTTGCTGCGGCCGCCGGTAGCACGGATGCGATGGTGAACTTGGCCATGATCTATGAGCATCGGACGTCCCCTCCCAAGCTGCAAGAAGCCATCGTCCTTAACGAACAAGCTGCTGCTGGGGGTAATCCCCTCGCGGCTTGGAACCTGCACCGAAATTATGAGATGCAAGGGCGGGAAGCTGAGAGCCATCGTTGGTTGAGGGTCGCTGCAGACCTTGGCGACGAGGACGCCGTGGCGCTCCTCAGCAAACGGCGTTGATCAGGTCAGGCTAATGGCTACTTCCCACCCGAAGTTGCCGCCAAGGTTCGCCCGCTCCGAGGGACTTGAACCCCCAACCTCCGGGTTCGAAGCCCGGCGCTCTATCCGGTTGAGCTAGGAGCGGTTTGCAGGCGATAGCGACCGAGCTGGCAGCTTTCGACCCCAAAGGTGCCATCAGTCGTCCCGTGGCTCAAAGTCCGATTTGCAGACAAGTCGGCGCGCTAGCAAGGGCGCTGAAGCTATCAGGAGCAAGCCAATCCCCGCTTGGATATAAGCGCCATCGGTGATGCCGTTCATCACTAGCAAAAGGCCAACGGCGCCTGGAAGGACAAGCAGCAAAATCTCTAAGCGCAGCTCATGCTGAGCCGACCACTTGTCTGTCAACCGCTCTGCTTCTTCGGAGTCTGGTTTGGGTCCAAACATGACGACACGCTAAACGTCCTAGTGTCGTCTTTCCACCCATTGCCGACATTAGCGGCGTGGGTATTCAGGCGGGCTCGCCGATCACAGACTTCACCTCCATGAACTCACGCAGCCCATAGACGCCGCCCTCGCGGCCGTTGCCCGAGTGCTTGTAGCCGCCGAACGGCGCCGCGCCGTCCGGTGTCCAGTTGTTGATCGTGACGATCCCTGCGCGAAGGCGAGGAGCAACCTTCGCCGCCGCGTCCGGATCGCCCGAGATTGTCGCGGAAAGCCCGTAAGGCGTGTCATTGGCGATGCGGATGCCCTCTTCCTCATCGGAATACGCCATGACCGTCGCAACGGGCCCAAAGACCTCTTCATTGGCGATGCGCATTGCGGGCGTCACGCCGCTGAAGAGCGTCGGCCGGACATAATATCCGCGGTTGAGTTCGGCGGGGCGGCCCGTGCCGCCAGTGACGAGTTGGGCACCCTCGTCGATGGCCGACTGGATCAAACCCTGGATCTTGTCGAACTGCGCCTTGTTGACGACAGGGCCGATGTGCGCGCCCTCGGCCATTGGGTCGGCTACAGAGGTCGCCTCCAAGATTTCCTTTATGACGCCGACGGCTTCCGCCTCCTGGCTTTTGTGAACCAAGATGCGCGTCGGCGCGATGCAGCTCTGTCCCGAATTGGCGATTACGCCCGCGATCGTCGGCGGTAGTACCGCCGCGAGGTCCGCACCTTCGAGCACAAGGTTTGCCGCCTTGCCGCCGAGTTCGGTGTGGACGCGTTTGACCGTGTCCGCGGCCGCCTTTGCAACAAGAATCCCGGCACGCGTCGATCCAGTGAAGCTCACCATGTCGATGTCGGGGTGCGCTGAGATCGCGTCGCCCGTAACCGGACCATTGCCCTGGACGAGGTTGAAGACTCCGGGGGGCACCCCGGCCGCGTCAAGGATTTCGGCAAAGATCGCGGCGTTGCCGGGACATTCCTCGGACGGTTTTAAAACCATTGTATCGCCCGCCGCGAGCGCGGGCGCGACCTTGAGAGCAATCTGGTTCAGGGGCCAGTTCCAGGGCGTAATCATGCCGACGACACCGATCGGCTCATGGAGGACGCGCGTTCCGCCGATCCGTTCTTCGAACTGGAATTCGGCGAGGGCTTTTTGCGCCAGCCCGAAGTGCGCGAGCGCGGCATACGCCTGCGCAGTTGAGGCGAACGACACCGGTGCGCCCATCTCGCGCGCCATTGACCGGCCGAGGTCGGGGATACGCTTCTTGAACTCCTCAGCGATGCGGCCGAGCAGCGCCAGCCGTTCCTCGACACTCGCGTGCGAGTAGCTTTCAAAAGCGCGACGCGCGGCAGCGACCGCGACATCGACGTCCGCCTTGGTGCCGATCGTTATCTCGGAGCAGGGTTCCTCGGTCGAGGGGCTGATGACCGCGTGCCGCTCGCCGCCGATCGAGTCGACCCAAACACCCCCAATATAATGCTTCAGATAGCTGTCCATTTCGTCGCTCTCGCTGCAAGGGTTAATCAGGCGTGCTGGAATCCCGGTTGCTTAGGCCGCCGCCTTCGCAAAAGCGATGGGCCGCTCGGAAGGCCAGCGTAAATAACTATCTGCGGCAGTCGGTGCTGCATGATGCAGAGCCAAGGGATGAAGTTTCTCCTCGAGGCAGGCCTCGTTCGAGCTTTCGAATGCCGAGCGGCATTAGCTGCTTAGGTTTGCTTCGAAGGCATTGCGGACATGTGTTAATGTCAGCCTTCCACCCAAAGTTGCCGTTACGGCGAGTGTCTGCTTTCGACCCGAACCGGACGTTCGGTTCAGGCTGTCGTGATCTCAGCAAATGCACATCGGATGCGAAGCTCCAGACCTCCAGAGAAGCTGACGTGCAGCCCCTCGAAGCCCTGCGAGACAGCAAGGTCTTCGTCCAAGAAATGGCCCCATGGACACTCCGCGTCGAAGTAGGCGATTTCAACTCCGTCCAGTGGGACCGGCTGGTCCGCCAGATTGTTGAAAGCGACCTTCAGGCCGCCTGATCCGCGCAGCGTAACGGTCTCCGGTGAGCCGTTCGGCCCTTGAAATTGGCCGTTCCGCTCGAAAACGAGTGTGATCGCGTCACCATCAGTGTCCGTACCGACGCTTACTGTCCTGTAGCGGTTATGAATATCAATTCTTCGGTCGCCGAGAATCACCTCCGCGCCCATCGCGTCGATTGAGAAGTTCTTCTGCATAGGTCGGTTCGTTAAGCCATCTCTGCCCGAGGACCAATGTCAGCTTCCCACCCAAAGCTGCCGCTGACGCAAGCGTCGCTTTCGACCCATTGCAGACACGAGATTTACAGCTACGCTTCCGATGTGAATCTAAAAACAGCCCGCTCGTCCAGCAAATGCGCCTTTGGGTCTATTGCGTCCTGTTCGTGCTTGTCATGCTCCGCGTCTGGAGCGGCAGAGGCGGTCTTCCAGAGTTTCTGGCGCTCTGTTTCATAGGCGCACTGTTCTACATGGAGATTTGTCCGGTCTGCGGGCGTTTGTGCTGGTGGGAAATCGACGCCCTGCGCAAATGGCCTAACGCCCTTTGGATTGGTCCCGAGTGCCGATGCAAATCTGCTGAGGCAGAGCCGAACCGTTAGCGACAGCTTTCCACCCAAACTTGCCGTTACGGCGACGGCAGCTTTCGACCCAAAGCGGACACTAGCCACGCACGCCCATTGCGGACCCAAGCCCTTCTGTTACGCTCACGTAACCGTTGGGGGCCGTATGCACTTTCATCTGCCCAAGCCGCTGCACGGCTGGCGCGAGTTTGCCGGCGAAGTAGGTATCATCGTGCTCGGCGTTTTAATTGCGCTTGGTGCCGAGCAAGCCATCGAGGGACTGCACGATCGCCACGTCGCTGCCCAAAGCCGTCGAGACGTACGGGAGGAAGTCAGCACCGATCTCGGCTTTTTTCGTGGGCGGCTTCAGGAAAGTTCCTGCATCGTTTCGCGGCTATCGCTGCTTTCCGATATCGTGGCACGCGGGGCAATTCCCGAGGGCACGGTTAGCTGGGTCGGGCGGCCGCGCGACTTTGCCCCGTTCGCAGAACGTTGGCGAGCGGTCACATCAAGCGCACGTACCGCGATGTTCGCGGCGGATGAGCAGGGCGGCTTTGATGAAATCTATGAAATATTCGCCCGCATGGACACTAAATCGCAATTGGAACAACAAGCCTGGACCGACCTGGATATCATGGAGCGGCTGAATGGGCCGATAGATGCTGAGACCCGTCGGTTTCTGCTCAGAGCGATCGAGCAGGCGCGGCGGTCGAACAGAGTCTTCGGACTTTTCGGCTCTTTTGCCTTGGGTACGGCGCAAAAGCTGGCCATTGCGTCAGATCCTGGGACTTCACCCAGAGCCGCGGACGTCCATTCGATTTGCTTGCCACTCTCGACGCTGCCCTCCCGAGCCGAGAGGCTGCTCGAAGGCCGCTAGATCAGCCGGATGCTAGTGGCGGCTTTCCACCCAAACCTGCCGCAACAGCTTCCGACCCATTGCGGACGATCAGTACTGCTGCGAAATTGAGAAGATGTGGCGGGGTTCAGCCGGCGACGCAGTGCTGGCGGCAGTCGGCCTTCTCTGGGGCACATTTTTGCTCATCTATGCATGGCGAAAGCGCAGTTTGCCTCCGTTCTTTGGAGAGCCCATCCCTGCCACTAGCTGCTTATTTCTGTTGGGCCTGGCCGGGGCAATCTTCTGCGTCTGTTTTGGAATTTTCGTGATCGCGTTGCACGTAGCTTAGCATTGAGGGCTAGCGTCCGCTTACCACCCATTCCTGCCGCTAGCGGCGGAGTGGCAGCTATCGACGCATAGCTGACATTCGACCTCCGTCCATTGCACACCTAAGGTCATCTGATAGGCTGCCGACGGTCGCTGGAGGACGGCATGAGCGACTTCGAGGCACTCTTCGGACTTTTGACCCTGATGTTCGGCCTGATCGTCGCCGAGCTCGCGATCAAATTGGCCGACGCAATCAATTCACACCGGGAACGGCCGCTCGGCGTCCTGACTCCGGCGCTGGCTCTCCTCGTCCTGACGGACGTGACGAGCTATTGGCTGTGGGTGTGGGGCGCACGCAAGGTGTTGGAGGTCAATTGGCCGACCGTCTTCGGGATCGTGCTGCTGGCCGTTATCTATTTCCTCGCGGCGTCGCTCGTGTTCCCCCGGACGAGCCGTGGCTGGACTCATCTCGACGACCATTATTGGTCGCGCAAAAGAGTGGTCGCGGGCGGCATGCTTTTTGGCAACGTAGCGATCATCGGCGCGATGCTGACACGTGCGATGCCCGCCTGGAACGACTGGTGGTTCTATTTCAATTTCGGCGGATACTTGGTCGCTCTGGTCGGGCTGGTGCTCAACAGCCGCCGGCGTCTCGATTATATCTTCCTGGTATGGGCGATTGGCATCAACCTGGCGGCCGGAGCCGACCTCATGCACAGCTCACAATGGGGCCATCGGATCGGCATCGCTCTATCCTGAGCTTGGCTTGACAATGGTTCGCGAATGTCAGCTTTCAACCCATTCCTGCCGCTACCGCGATGTTGCGGCTTTCGACCTTAAAGCCGACATTAACGAGTGAGATTACGCCCGCCCGTTCGGTCGGCTATCCACGCGAGGACTAGCAGCGCCGGTACCCAGAAAGGGAATACGCCATACAGAGTATCACTCACCGAGTGCGAGTGACGGTCGATGGCCCAGAAGGTGTTCACACAGAAGCCGATTGCCCCTGCGCACAGCAGCCATCCCATGGCGGACACTGGCACGAAACCGAGACCTGCGGGCCGGAACCATCGCATTCACTTTCCCCTGCTGAGGAGGCCAGTGCATACGCCCGCCGCCGGGCGACGTCCTGAGCAAGTGCTGAGCATTTCCTGAAATCGCCGAACGCCTGCATTCCACCCATTCCCGCCGCAAGCGCATTAGAGGCAGCTTCCGACCCATTCCGGACGCGCACTATTGGGTCGCAAGCCACGCCTCACTGCAAAGCAGGATGAGTTGTCGTCTCGCGTCGTGTTCCGTCAGGTGCGCTTCGACCGTCGGTCGGTCCTCGACGGGCAAACGGCGGATGATTTCTGAAACACTGCGGCACTGACCGGATTTGGCCAGATCAAACGCCCGCTCAATAGCCGATCCCCTCGTCATCGTTGGTTCCTAGCCCAAGCAGACACCGAGGCGAAGCGGCAGCTTTCCACCCAAAGTTGCCACTAGCCTACGGTCTTGCTTTGGCTGTCTGGCGTGAAACCGTCAGAGCATCGATGATCACCCACTGACTATCGCGCTGAGCTAGCTTCGCCGTCTCGAAGGTAACCGAGTTCCCCACCTCCATAGTGAAGCTGCAATTGATCGCTTGGGGCTCGCTCGGTGTTGCGCTTCCGCAATGCACGTTGCGGATGCTGCGGATTGGTATTGGGTGGGCGAGAACAGACATGTTCGGGTTTTTGCGCTGCTCGGCGGCGACATAACCAGCGATCTCCGTCATCAATTCGAGCGTAAAGCGCAGCCTTCAACTCACCGTCGGTCGGGCAAAGCGTCGAAACCGCGCACCGGCTGACTGCCGCCATCGCAAAGGCAAACATTCACCCCTCACCTTTCAGGACCTCAATAACTTAACGGTCCAGTGGCAGCTTTCCACCCAAAGCTGGATTAGAGAGCTGCCGGTTCCGTCCAAGCTGCAACGCCCGAGGAAATTCGATGGATTCAACGGTGGACGTTTTCGGTTTATCTTCTGGTGCCACGGTGAGTTTCACAACGGCCGGATCATCAATCCCGGTCCTCCAGGTCGACAATGTTTATGCAAACCCAGACGGGGTTCGCGACATGGGACTTGCACTGGCGTTTTCGCCACCGCCTTATCCCTACCCCGGAAAGATCGCCGTGCCGCCTGTGACCGATTCCATTCGCGCCATCAGTCTCTGGGTTCTTCGCATGGCGAACTATCATTATCTTAGGCACATTCCGCCGATCGCAGAGCGCGGTCAGCGCATCACGGCTTTTCGTCAGGTGTTCACTGACTTCGCAATCGTGGACGTGCATCCAGACGCGTTGTCTCCGACGCAGCGCCGCCCACACGTCGATTTCGGTGCCCGTATTCGGTCTGATTTACCTCAATCGTGAAGAGCGCGGTGGAACGTTGTTTTTTAAGAAGGTCGCCGGAACTGCTCGCGAGCGCACAGGGCGAGGCTATGTCGCAAGCAGCGATGGTGACTTCGAGCTGTGCGGACGGATAGAGGCAGCATTCAATCGGTTGGTGATCTACCCTGGGTTTGTGCCTCATTCTGCGCAAATCGAAGGTGTCTGGATCGAAGGCGAAGAACGCTTCACAAATCCGCGATTGACGCAGCGCTTTGTATTTTTCCCCTGACGCTAGAGTCCGCTTTCCACCCAAACTTGCTACGGCGACGGCAGCTTTCGACCCATTCCTGTTGGGGTGGACGGCTCCCAGCGGCATCGCAATGTGCCAAGGTGAGGTCGTTGCAGAACTCACAAAAGGAAGCCGTCCGTGACAGACATTATCCGTATTGGCCTCGACACGTCAAAGAGCCTTTTTCAGTTGCACGGTGTCGATGCCGCAGAACAACCGGTGCTTCGCAAGCAGTTGCGTCGCAGCGAGATGATCAGGTTCTTCGAGAAGCTGCCTCCCGTGGTGGTTGCGCTCGAGGCCTGCGGTGCCTCCCATCATTGGGCTCGTCTGCTCAGCTCCTTTGGCCACGAAGTGAAGCTGATCGCGCCGCAGCTGGCTAAGCCTTACGTCAAACGCGGCAAGAACGATGCGGCCGATGCCGAAGCCCTGTGTGAGGCTGCCAGTCGCCCGACGATGCGCTTCGTTCCGGTGAAGTCGGCGGATCAGCAGGCTGCGCTGATGCTGGTCGGCGTGCGCACCCGATTGATCAAAAGGCGCACCCAGCTCGCCAATGCCATCCGAGGTTATGCCGCCGAGTTCGGCGTGACAGCGGCAAAGGGCATGTGTCGGATCGAGCCTCTGCTGGAGCGGATCGTGGTTGATGAAGCGGTACCGGAGCTGGCGCGTGAGCTGTTTGCGCTTCAGGCCCAGGAATATGCTCAGCTCGAACGCGAGATCGAGGTGGTCGAAGTCAAGCTGATGGAGTGGCACCGCAGTGACGAGTGCAGCCGGCGCCTGGCCCAGATACCCGGCGTTGGGCCGATCGGCGCATCCATGCTGATGATGAAGACGCCCGATCCGCACTCGTTCAAATCTGGGCGGGACTTTGCCGCCTGGATGGGCCTGACGCCGAAGGACCACTCAACCGCCGGCAAAACACGGCTGGGAGGCATTACGCGGGCTGGTGACGAGCTCTTGCGCAGCACGTTGGTGGTTGGAGCAACCGCGGTGATACAGCAGGTTCGGCGCACGCAGGGCAGAAACGCATCGCCCTGGCTTCTGAAGCTGCTCGAGCGGAAAACACCCAAGCTTGCCGCGGTGGCGCTTGCCAACAAGATCGCGCGGACTGCGTGGAAGCTGATGGTGAGCGGCGAACATTATCGCCGTCCGATCGAGCAAGCGATCGCCGCATGAACAATCGGCCAGTCACGATGGGCGCACGACCAACGCTACCGTGCTGAGTTGATCGAAGAGATCTTGCAGGAAACGAGCAGGTGGTGTGATCGATCGATCCGAGGCGCGAGACAATCCGTTAGTGGCAATGGCCGATTAAAGGCCGCATTCCTGTTGGGAACTCGTGCTGCGGAAACCATCTTGGCCAGCGTTCATATGAGCGCACCAACAGGCCGCACATATGCACGCAAACGATCCGATCAGAATATCTGCTTACACCCCTTGCAAGAGGGAGCCGTCCACATATGCCACTACCTCAGGCCACGAACATATTCCCGAAGGGCCGCCACCGTTGCCGCAGCGCGACGCCGAGTGGTGTCGCTCGGACTTAATCCCATGTGCTGTGTTTCGATGCTGACCAGATAATCCGTGACGGCAGCATCGGTGTCACCGTTCTGAAGGCGGGCAGCGACGTGCAACAGATAGCTGTCATACTCATCCGCTGCGCTGCTCGCTTGCCAGCCGCCTTCCGATGGGCGCAACCCAATCGGGTCCCACTCCCGCCAACCAATGTCACGGACGACAGAGAGCTTAACTGATCGGCGGGTCATGCCTGAAGGCTATCTAACCTGACGGCAGCTTTCCACCCATTCCCGCCACTAAGCGCTTGCTAATTGTGGTCAGGAAAATCGCTCGGTTTGGTGCCGGTCGGCAACCCTTCGGATGATCCGTAGCAGGTATGGTAGTGGATGCGGTTCGGACCATCGCCGGGACAGTGGAACCCACCGGAGCTATAGATTGGGTTTGAATTGGGAGTGCCGACAAAGGGCCTACCCGCCCGCAATCCGGGAATGATGAACCACAGGTTCACGGCGATGATGACAGCAAGCATTGCTGCCACGACGACTATTCGGATGCTTCCAAAACGCGGACGCGCTGCCATGCTAAGAGCCTATGCAATCCAATGGCGGCTTTCCACCCTAAGCCGCCACTAGCTTTACACTGCTGATCACCTAGGTTCCCCGTTTGGGGGTCAGTCGATGCACGTCCATTTTCCAAAGCCATTGCATGGGTGGCGGGAGTTCCTTCACGAAGTCGCCATTATCGTTCTCGGCGTACTGGTCGCGCTTGGGCTGGAGCAAGTGGTCACTTCGTCTCACGACCGCGCCAGCGCCGGGGAAACTCGCGCAAGCATCCGCAGCGAGATTGCGGAAAATCTGCAAAGGATCTTGCGTCGACAGCGGACGGAAACGTGCCTTCTGCGCCGGCAGCGCGAAATTGCGGTGTTTCTAGACGCAACGACCCAGGGGCAGCACCCCACGCGGCCCACTTGGATCGGAGCGCCCTACGCACCGCTGGCCGGAGACGCGGCCTTCAAGTCGGCGCAGAGCGCCGGCAAGTTCTTCCTCCTCCCGCAGAGCGAGCAGGAGAGGATCGACGTCTTCTATGTCGATGGCGCCGATTTCAATGAGCAGAACACGCGCGAGTGGTACGATTGGGCGCAGCTGCGGTCATTGACGAGTCCCGGGACGCAGCTGACGGAAAGCGAAATTACAAGGCTTAGACAGGCGCTTCAGGACGCTCGCGGAGCGGATTGGCTGATCCGCGAAGACATCAGCGAATTCATCAGACGGGCCAAGCAAGAAGGAATAACCGCCCACGACCATCCAATCGCGGCTGAGCAGCTAGCGCCCGCGTGTCTGCCGATCGACATGCCCTACGCGCAGGCCTCCGCCAATACCATCCGCAAGGACCTCGGGGTTCCGGAATAGCGTCACGCCGAACGCTTCCCGACCTCCGGCCGGGAATGTCTGCTTTCCACCCAAATGCGACGCTAGCGGCTTGGGTCGGTTCTCGACCCATTGCGGACATTAGAACAGCTGTTAGGCTCGCCACCATCGCCCGGGGGCCAGTTGCATGCACTTCCACCTTCCCAAGCCGCTGCACGGCTGGCGTGAGTTCGCCGGCGAAGTCGGAATCATCGTCATCGGCGTCCTGATCGCGCTTGGTGCAGAGCAAGTGGTCGAGACCGTCCACGGCAATTCCGAAGTACGGCAGTTCCGGGCTGCCGTGTCCAGCGAGCTGGCCTACGACCTGGGCTCGTATAAGCAGCGCCTGCTGCTCACCCCCTGCGTGCGAGCGAGGCTCGCTGAGCTCGATCATGTGATCGCGAGCAACCGCGTGGGACGACCGATCCGGATGCACGGGCTTTCACACTGGCCGGTGTCATTCTCATTGCGAACGAGCGTCTGGACCGATCGAACCGGCGACGTGGAAGCGCGCATGCCGCTCCAGACCCGGCTGGCCTATGCCAAAATCTATGACGATCTTGCCAATTTCGACGTACACCGAGTGGACGAGCGAAGCGCATGGATGGAACTCGGCGAGTTCGACGATGCGCAAGAGCTCAGCAATTCCGATCTGATGCGGTTGCGTGGGCTCGTTTCCAAGCTGCGCTGGATCGACAGCATCATCGTCGCCAACTGGCCCGAGGAAGCCGAGCGCGGAGAGGCGCTGGGAATCTACCCCGTACGCGATCGCCGTGATCCAGTTCTCAACAAGGGAGTGTGCACATCATTCCTGACGCCCGACGCATGACAAGCCGCCAAGCTGATGTCAGCTTCCACCCGTTTGCGACATTAGCCGCTTCGGTCCAACTTCGACCCATTGCGGACATTTCGCCCAGTGCTGGTATCCGCGCTAAAGAGGATTTGAATGGCGGTGTTCGTTTCCTATGCGCGGGCCGATGAGCCCCACGCCGAGCGCGTTGCGGAAGCCGTGCGCGCCAAGGGCTATGAACTGTGGCGCGACGACGAGCTTCCGGCGCACCGCGCTTATGCCGAGGTTATTCAGGAGCGCCTTGACTCCGCCGAGGCGGTGATCGTGCTGTGGTCAGCGCAGTCGTCGACGTCGCAGTGGGTTCGTGCAGAGGCAGATCGTGCCCGCAATCGGGGTGTCATCATTCAAGCAACCCTCGACGGCACCATTCCTCCAATCCCGTTCGATCAAATCCAGTGCGCCGATCTCAGCCGCTCGCAAGACCCCACAGCTGCGCCGGGCTGGAGCAAGTTAATCGCCAGCCTCGAGGCCCTTGCCCCCTACGCGGCTCCGACGCCCCGAAAGCGCGATCGTTCGCAACAGCTTTCCATTTGCGTGCTGCCCTTCGCGAACATGAGCGGCGATCCCGAGCAGGAATATTTCAGCGACGGGATCAGCGAAGACATCACCACTGATCTGTCCAAGGTATCTGCTCTCGCCGTGATCGCGCGAAACACGGCGTTCACCTTCAAAGCCCAATCGGTCGATGTGTGCGACGTGTCTCGGACGCTCGGCGTGAGCCATGTCCTCGAGGGAAGCGTTCGCAAAGTCGGGGACCGTGTCAGAATCACCGCCCAACTGATCGACGGGGCGAGCGGCGAGCATGTGTGGGCTGAGCGCTACGACCGCGACCTCACCGATATTTTCGCGATCCAGGATGAACTCTCGAAGGCGATCGTCGACGCGCTGAAACTGAGGCTGCTGCCGGCTGAGAAAAAAGCGATCGAGCAGCGCGGAACGACGAATGTCGACTCCTACAACCTATACTTGATGGCCCGACAGACATGGATCACCGGCGATTTCGGCGACGCCCGCCGGGAAGAGAAGGTGATTCGCATCTGCCGGCGCGCCGTGGAACTCGATCCAGGCTATGCGCAGGCGTGGGCGCTGATGGCCATTGCCGAGGCGAACTTGCGCTACGGCTTTTCGGGGAACGAGGGCCTAGAGGACGGGACTGCGGCCGCCGATCGAGCCCTAAGTTTGGACCCCGATATCGCCGAGGCCCGCATTCCGATCGCGTGGCGGCTCGCCGAGCAAGGGAAGTATGAGGAATCCAATGCGGAAGTTGCCACGGCGCTTCGGCTCGATCCGGAGTTCCTGGGAAGTGAACAAGGAGGCTGCACGCCTTTTCTATCGCCAGCGGAAACTCACCGACGCAGCGCGGCATCTGGAAAAGGCGACGCAGGTCATGGAATCGGACTTTCACGGCCTCGGCATGCTGTTCGCTTATTATAATGGCCAAGGCGATGCCGAAGGCGCGCGGCGAACTGCTCAAAGGACGATCGAGCAAGTCGAAAAGGTGCTTATGGGAGACCCGCACAACGGAGCGGCCCTCGCGTTTGGCGCCATGAGTCTTGCCACGCTTGGGAATGTCGTTCGGGCGCGGGAGTGGATCGAACGAAGCCTACTGGTCGATCCCGACAATCTCATGATGCGCTACAATCATGCCTGGGGGCTCAGCAAAATCTTTGGGGAGCGCGACGCTGCCATCGAAATGCTTCGGCCGGTGATGGCGAATGCCGGTTCAAATATCATTCGCCTCGCTGCGAACGATCCGAATTTAGACGATCTTCGCGACGATCCCGAGTTCAAGCAGTTGATGGAGCTCGCGAAGAGGCGCGTCGAACTCAATTGCTAAGGTCCGTCTTCGACCCTGTCTGGACGGCGCTCCGTTAGCAAGTTCAGGCTGCTGCACTTCGCTGCTTCGTTGGGATGCGGCCATGTCTTCGACCTGTTGATGCGGCGTATCCATGTGCCGCTGGCCATGATGCCTTTTCCGCCGATCGCTGGGTCCCAACCAATTGCACGCGCTTGAAAGCGCCGGGTCGCTTATGGGTTCTCCTGGATCATCGGTCCCGCCGTTTGGCAGCTTTTGCGTCAGTCAGTCTCCTGCTCTTGCCAACCTCGTTTGCGCCTTCGCGCTTAGCTTTGAGCGGCCATGGGCTCGCGATACCGCTCACCGCTGGTCATCAGAGCCCAGGCGATGCGGCCGATCTTGTTCGCCAAGGCGATCGCCGCAATGCGCGGGTGCCGCCGGGTCAGCAGCTTCGACCAGCCATGGTCTGCTTGTGCCGTGCCGCTCGGCATAGCGGATCACCGCCATTGCGCCGACGAACAGCATCTTGCGAAGATAGGTGTCTCCAGCCTTGGTGATGCCGCCGAGCCGCTCCTTGCCGCCGGACGAGTTCTGCCGCGGTACCAGCCCGAGCCATGCCGACAGGCTTCGGCCCGTTCTTGAACACGTGCGGGTCGGGCACTGTTGCGACGAGCGCGCTCGCGACCAATGGCCCAACGCCGGGGATCTCCTGCAGCCGCCGCCCGAGCTCGGTCGCGCGGCTGTGCGTGCGGATCGCCCGATCGGTCTCGAGCAGATGGGTCAGCACGAGACGATGCTGCTCGACGAGCATCGCGAGGCACGCGCGTGCTGATGCTGGCACGCGCTGATCACTCTCATCGGCGATGACTGCGAACAGCCGATCGAGTCCCAGTCCTGCCGACCGGTGCCACGATCCCGAACTCGGCGAGATGGGCACGGACGGCATTGCCGATCTGCGTCCGCTGGCGGTTGAGGACGAGCCGCGTTCGATGCAGCACCAGCACGCTCTGCTGCTCGCTCGACTTCACTCCAACGAAGCGCATCGTCGGTCGTGTCACCGCCTCGCAGATCGCTTCTGCATCCGACGCATCGTTCTTCGAGCGCTTCACGTATGGCTTCACATATTGCGGCGGCATCAGGCGCACCTCGTGACCGAGCGCGATGAGCTCGCGTGCCCAGTAGTTGGCGCTCGCGCAGGTCTCCATGCCGACGAGGCAGCGTGGCAGCTCGCGAAGAACGAGAGCAGCTTCGATCGGCTCAGCTTCCGCCGCAGCACGACCTGGCCTCGCGCATCAACCCCGTGCACCTGGAACACCGACTTCGCGAGATCGACGCCTACAACCGCAACTTCTTCCATCGTGTCCTCCTCTCCACACTGACCGACAAAAGTGCCGGTCGAGTGGAGCGCCGTCCACGACATCAATTGCGGACATTAGCGCGACTGCGCTCGAATACATTCCTAGCGAAAGTCTTGAAGCGGGTGCCATCCGCTTGTTCGACAGTGACCGTGGCATGCCCCGTCGCGCTGCTCTTGCGATCCCGAACGACGCCTGACTTGCCTGCGTGGGTGCCGCTCAAGACGACCCAATGATCGCCATTTGCCACATTGGCAGAAGGGTTCGAACCGCCTTTCATTGCACCTCGCTTCGGGACGGAGACGTTGTCCACAGTCATCCAACTG
>CAVTYB010000007.1:0-31156 GCA_963738825.1 uncultured Alphaproteobacteria bacterium
GCTGGGAAACGGCAACAGCCCGAGATCGTGACGAGGGCCGCCGGAAGCTACTGCGCCAGATGCTCGACAATCCTGGTCCTAACGGTTGGCGCAAGATGAGACCTTATCAGGAGTGATCGGTGCCGACCGTGAGGAAACTGCGCGGTTGTTGATCGAGATCGGCGCAAGGGCGAGCGAAACCGGCAACGATGTTTGGGCCTACGTAAAGGATAAGCCGCTACCGGGTGCAGAATGAGCCATTGCGGCTCTTCAGCAGTTGGCTCTTGTTCTACATGAAGTTTTTCTTCAAAATTCCTGAGCCGAATAATCGCGGTTTAGGGGAGCCGCTAGATTTTGTCTGATTCCGGCTCGGCACTCGCGCGAGTGATGGTGTGGACCCTAATCCGATGGGTTGGGGGATGGTGGCAAGGCGCGGGCGTGTCACGGTCACCTTTCGGTATATTTGGCAAGCCGCAGCAGGGCGCTTTGAAATTCGATTATGGGGCGGAGACGATCTACGCGGCCAGTTCAGTAGACGAGGCAGAAGGCCGGATGATCGTCGAATGGCTTCAGCCGAAGCTACCCACTGGTGCGACTGATCTATCGGAATATACGGACACTGGGGGCGCAGCCACCTTCCGGCCCTGAGCGTCGAGCATCAAATTAGGGATGCTGAGTCATCCTCTTGCGAACGTCGGCGATGGGCACCGGTTGAGCTGGGAGAGCGAATTCGCCCTTGGGTATTGGGTCGAAGCTGACGGACTGCAAGTCAGCCCCTGCGAACGAAATCGCGGCCCCGGAACTCAGGACCTGGTCCATGTTGGACGTGGGTGCGTGACCTTTCATCACTTGGTCCATCATCATCTCTGATTTTTCGTACTGACGTTCCATTGCCTTGCCGAGATCGGTGAGCGACGGGTCATGGCTGATCACAGCTACGGGGCGGGGCGACATCTGACCGTTTGCGGCCTGCATGTAGTACGCTTCACCCGACCATTTGTTGATTGAGACGGTGCCTTTGCGCACGAGCGTCAGAGGTGGCGGAGTGAAAGAAGGAATGCCTTGCTTAGCTGACTGCTGTGCGAACTGTTCGGCCATGACTTTGACCATGTCGTCCAGCCTCATGACAACCAAACCGGTGTCTGTCCGATCGGCGAAGTAGTCCTTTCCCCCGACGAAATAATACGTCCTGCCGGGCACCTCGCCTCGGATGTCACCGTTTGAAGCGATCTTGACCGTCATGGTGAACTTGGCGGCCGGGTTTCCGTAGATCGCGGTCGTGTCAGCATGAGCAGCATTGGCAAGCGCTAAAGAAGCGAGAAGGATGATTGATCGCATCTGACTATGGCTACGGCTGGATTTGTGACCGTCAAGTGCCTGCAAGCCCTCGGGCGTGGACGGGGGAAGGCTCTTGCTGCTCAGTAGAGGGACAGGAGCGCCGCTTGCCAAGTTCTGGCTGCTGACAATGTAGCCGTGATGCGGCCCGGTTGCTGGCGCTCGGTAAGCGCCATTTACGACCGCGTTCGGCAAGCGTTCGGGACGCGTTCGGGGACACAGGTCGGCATCCGCAGCATAGTCGTTGCATCCGAACGAAGGAGGACGATTATGGACACGATGGAGCGCGATCCGATCTACATCGCGGAGCAGGTAAAGCTCATCCGCAAAGTCCACCGGCTCACGCAGGAAAACCTCGCGGACGCAGCTGGGCTTAGCACGCGCACGATCGAAAAAATCGAAAGTGGACGCCATCGGCCCGATGAACAGACGCTTCGCAGCATAGCGCGCGTCGTGGGATGGGATGTAAGCGCTTTCGAGAAGGCCACGCCGGAACAGGAGGAACGTCTGTGGGCAGGCTTGCTCAAAGCACAGCGGAAGACCGTCTTCGCTCCGATTCATCCCGTGCGCACAGCGAGCGAATTCCTGAGCGCCTTCGGACGGGTGTTCGAGGCGATTCGCATAGATATGTCCGCCGTCGCTGACGACGGAGCGCTCGATGTCGCGGCAACTATGACAGACTGGGTCACCGACTGCGGGGATATTTGGGACGACATCCCCATGTCCGGGCGGGTCGATCTCGCCCACGAGTTTGCGGACCTCTGTGAACAGATCGAGGCTTTAGGATACGTTTGCTTCATGGGCAGCCACCGGCAGCAAATTCGTCAAAAGGACGGTTCACGAATGGTCTTCACGGTCGGCTTGATGTCGGTGCTGCCAACGAAGGATGCGGCCGAGACCCGATTTGCGATGGTTGAACTAGAAGGCGCTTGGGAGACCATGGAGGAAGACCGAGTGTCGCTTGCCTCGTTTGAACAGCGAACAAGTTCGTGTCGCTGAAGCGTCGCGAAGAGCTAGCCGAACAAATCGTAAAGTCCCAACCAGTGCTGGGCGCGTTTGTGCGGGACGTACCTCGATTGCAGAATATCATCTCGTGGTCGTGGGACGGCCTTTCTTATAGTTTTCAGCGTGGATTCGAGACGCTGTGGGACCATGCTTACGCCGATCATTCAGGCTTGCTCTTGCATCCTGTACTTATGCTCTGGCGGCAGAGCGTCGAACTCGCTCTCAAGGCTGCGATTACAGAAATCGCTGGCGAGATCGTCGGCAAGCCTAGCCACAATCTTGAGGCTCTATTCAATCGATTGTTGCAAGCTCGGGCCGAACTTGGATTCAGCGACGACGACGATCTTGCAAAGGACGTTCGCGAAATGATTGCCTTGGTTCAGTCAGTGGACCCGTTCGCTGACCGCTTCCGTTATCCGGCAAGGCGCGGAAAGACGTTTCAAAGCGTGGATGCCGATCTTGAAAAGCTATTTCAGGCGCACTGGATCATCGTGACATACTGTGAAGGCGCAGCACTCGAGGTTGAGGAGAGTCGAAAATGACCGTGGAGAGGCGCGATTCGGCAGTTGGCGTGACAAGCTGAGGGCGGCTTTCTGCCCTGCGCCAACAGAGGCTGGCCGACTACCTCGCGTCCGAACTGAACGGGGGCGGGCTCAAGCGCCTTGCCGAATTGATGCCTCGCCATCGGCGTGACGATGAGGCCTACGTCCGTCTGTCCGAGATATTCAAGATTTGCCATCGGCAGTTGCTAAGTTTGGGTGCGCCTCGCCTAACTCCCCCACTAAACCTGAACCTGCATGCGGCCGGCGGCGTTTTACGTATGTTATTGTTTTTCGCTCGTAAAGCTGAGGCTGCCATGCCGCAGCTCAAGGACCACAAGCCTTGGCGGCTCATGCTGCGAAGTATGTCCAAGTATGCCAAAAGGTATGTTCGATGTTGCGTTAGTGAGATCTTACATCGAACAAAAAACGTTTAAAAACAATAGGTTATGGCGCGCCCGGCAGGACTCGAACCTGCGACCCCAAGCTTAGAAGGCTCGTGCTCTATCCAGCTGAGCTACGGGCGCGTGGCCGAAGAAGTAGCGGCAATTGACGGGAAGCGGAACCGCGCTACCCCTCACGAAATGAGAGCAGAAGGGACGGGGCTCCAGCGCGTCGAAGCACGCGAGATGCGCGGTGCGCACTTTCGCTATTTCGACTTCGTCCTGGTCGCGTTCGTCGTCGATATCCTCCTCTCGAACGTGATCGGGGCAGAAAAGCGCTCATTCGTGACGCTGCCGTGGATCGGCGTTTGGCCGTTCGGAGCGGGAATTCTCTTCTTCCCGATCTCCTATTTGATCGATGACGTGATGACGGAGGTTTACGGCTACGCCCGCGCGCGCCGAGCAATCTGGACGGGGTTTGCAGCGCTTTTGTTCATGGCCCTGATGGAGTGGACGGTCGTGCACCTCCCTGTGGCGCCGGGCTGGACGGGCCAGGAGGCCTATGAGCGAGTCTTCGGCTCCGGTTGGCGGATCATCCTCGCATCAATGACTGCTTTCTTCGTCGGCGACTTCCTCGAATCCGTCACCATGGCGAAGATGAAAATCTGGAGCGGCGGGAAGCGTCTCTGGATGCGCTTCTGGGGGAGCACCATCGTCGGCGAGGGGATCGACAGCCTGATCTTCTATCCGATCGCCTTCTACGGAATGACCGATTGGCCCATCGACACCCTCGGGCAGGTGATGCTCAGTCAGTTCATCCTGAAGGTAAGCTGGGAAGTGCTGCTGACGCCGGCGACCTACGCGGTGGTCGGATGGCTGAAGCGCAAGGAAGGCGTCGATGTCTACGACATAGGGACGAACTTCACGCCCTTCGCGATCGCCGATTAAGCGCTCACCGTCTCGAGAAGGCCTTCGAACAGCCTGCGGCCGTCGGTGCCGCCGTGCGCAGGTTCGACCACGCGTTCCGGGTGCGGCATCAGGCCCAATACATTGCCTGCGTCGTTGAGGATGCCGGCGATGCTTCGGGCGGATCCGTTGCACTCTTCGAGGTAACGAAAGGCAACGCGCCCTTCGCCTTCGATTTGGTCGAGAGTTGCCTCGTCGGCCTGATAATTGCCGTCGTGATGCGCGACTGGAAAGACGATCTGCTCGCCCGAGTCATATGCCGAGGTAAAGAGGCTCTGGCTGTTCTCGACACGCAGGCTCACCGGCCGGCATACGAAGCTGAGGCCCGCGTTCCGCATCAGCGCTCCGGGCAGGAGCCCGGCCTCGGTCAAGACCTGGAAGCCGTTGCAGATGCCGATCACCGGCACGCCGCGATCTGCCGCGTCCTTGACCGCGCGCATCACGGGCGAACGGGCTGCCATGGCGCCGGAGCGGAGATAATCACCGTAGGAGAAGCCGCCGGGCACGCCGATGAAGTCGATTCCGTCGGGAAGCTCGGCCTCCTTGTGCCAGACCATTGCCGGCTTCCGTCCCGTCACCTGCTCGAGCGCAACTGCAAGGTCGCGGTCGCAGTTGGATCCGGGAAAGACGATGACGGCGCTTTTCATGCGTTCTCCAGCCGTTCGATCCGGAAATTCTCGATGACCGTGTTGGCAAGGAGCTTTCGGCACATGTCCTCGATGTCGGAATCGCTGGTGCCGTCGGCAAGATCGAGCTCGATCAGCTTGCCGGCGCGAACGTCGTTGACGCTGCTGAACCCGAGCCCCTCGAGGGCGTGATGAATGGCTTTGCCCTGCGGATCGAGGACGCCGGATTTGAGCGTGATGAAGACGCGCGCTTTCATGTGATCGCCTGCTAATTTCCTAAGCGTGGCGCCCTATGGATGCGGAGACGCACAGGGGCAAGCTTTACCCTCTCTTTACCGTGAGGTTGGACAATTGGCACCAGCCGGTCAGTTTCTCACCGGCGCTCGGGAGGAGTTCGCATGGTCGGTGGTATCGTAATCGCCATGTTTATCGCGCTGGTGGGCTGGGGCGGAAGATATTTCGGCTGGGATGACCCCGACGGAAAGATTCAGTTGGCGCTGGTCACTTCGTTCATCCTCGGCATCATCGGCGGAATCAAAGCCCGGAGCTGAGCTCCAGTGGCTAAGCGGCCCAGATCGCAACCAGCGCCGCAATCGCTACCACCAACAGGAAGAAGTTCATCGGCACAAGGAGTGCAACGGGGATCCGCCGCATGTCTGGAGTGGGCGGTGCCGGAGTTCCGTGAATTTCGCGCCACACCGCGGCAATCAGGCAGAAGCCAGCGAAAATGACGAGCAGCGATCCGCAGATCTTTCCGATCCATTGAGGAAGGACGTCGTGAGTCAGCGCCCTTGCTCCCACTCCGCTGGCAAGCGCCGCGAGCGCCGTTCTTACCCACGCCGCATAGGTTCGCTCAGCGGCAAGCAATGTCCGGTCGCTGGCAAGAGTTGTCCGACGATCGGCGCTGTCGGCGAGCTCGGTGGCGCTTTTGGCGACGGTCTTGGCGCTGTGGTCGAGCGAAACTCGCTCTTCGCGCAGGCCGTTGCCATCTGAAGGATCGTCCATTCTAGGTCCTCGCCGCGAGCGACGCGTGAATAGGCACTCGGTTCCGCGGCTTGCAACGCTGTCGGCAGCGACGTAGCGGCCTTTGTCGGAGAACCGACATGGACGACGTGATGGACAAGGCCACGACGAGCCCGATTTCGACCCGCAAGCATGGGGACGTGCTCATCATCCTCAGCAACAACCCGCCGGTGAACGCGCTTTCGACGCCGGTCAGGCGGGGGTTGGTCGACGCGATCGCCGAAGCCGAGGCGGATGAAGGGGTGCGCGCCGTCGTCATCGCCTGCGAGGGCCAGACCTTCTTCGCCGGTGCGGACATCACGGAGTTCGGCAAGCCGCCGCAACAGCCATGGCTCCCGTCGGTGGTCGATACGATCGAAAATTGCTCGAAGCCGGTGGTCGCAGCGATTCATGGGACGGCGCTTGGCGGCGGGCTCGAGGTAGCGCTCGGCTGCCACTACCGTGTCGCGGACAAGTCGGCGAAGCTCGGTACTCCCGAAGTCAAGCTCGGCCTGCTTCCGGGGGCCGGAGGGACTCAGCGGCTCCCGCGCGTCGCCGGCGTGAGGAAGGCGCTCCAGATGTGCGCCACGGGCAATCCGATCGGCGCGAAGGAAGCTTTCGACTGCGGCCTCGTGGACCGGGTCGTTGAGGGCGATCTCATCCCCCATGCAGTTGGCTTCGCCGAGGAGGTCCGCGACGTCCGACCGATCGAGAAGTCATCCGAGCGGCAGGACCGGATGGCCGACGCGGATCCCTCGGTGTTTGATGAGTTCCGAAAGGAGAATGCGAAGCGCTTTCGCGGCTTCGAGGCGCCGCTGAAGAATATCGAAGCGGTGAAGGTTGCGACCGAGAAGCCCTATAGCGAAGGTGTCATTGAAGAGCGGAAGCTCTTCATGGAACTGATGGGCGGCGAACAGTCGGCTGCTCAGCGCTACTTCTTCTTCGCCGAGCGCAAGGCCAACAAGATCGAAGGCCTGCCGGAGGGCACGGAGCCGCGGCCAATCCGCAAGGTCGGAGTGATCGGTGCCGGCACGATGGGCGGCGGCATCTCGATGAATTTCCTCAGCGCCGGCATTCCGGTGACCATCGTCGAGATGGGCAAGGACGCGCTGGATCGCGGCTGCGGTGTGATGCGCAAGAATTACGAAGCGAGCGCGGCGAAGGGGAAACTGACGTCCGAACAGGTCGAGAAGGCGATGGGCTACCTTCAGCCGACGCTCGATTTCGCAGAGCTGGCAGACTGCGACCTCATCATCGAGGCGGTTTACGAGAATATGGACGTGAAGAAGGAAGTCTTCGGCCGGCTCGACAAGATCGCCAGGCCGGGAGCAATCCTCGCGTCGAACACGTCCTATCTCAATATCAACGAAATTGCGGCCAGCATCTCTCGTCCGGCCGACGTCGTGGGCATGCATTTCTTTTCGCCTGCGAACATCATGAAGCTGCTCGAGGTCGTCCGCGGCGACAAGACCGCGCCCGACGTCCTCCTGACCGCGATGCAG
The DNA here is from genome assembly GCA_963738825.1 of uncultured Alphaproteobacteria bacterium. Taxonomy (GTDB): domain Bacteria; phylum Pseudomonadota; class Alphaproteobacteria; order Sphingomonadales; family Sphingomonadaceae; genus Sphingomicrobium. The sequence goes on from CAVTYB010000007.1 coordinate 7,338, forward strand.
ATCGGCAAGAAGATCCGGAAGGTGCCCGTCGTCGCCGGGGTCTGCCATGGCTTCATCGGCAACCGCATGTTGATGCCGCGGCAGATCGAAGCGACCAAGCTGCTGCTCGAGGGGGCGACGCCCGAGCAGGTCGATCGAGTTCATGTCGAGTTCGGGATGCCGATGGGCCCCTTCCAGATGGCAGACCTCGCCGGAGTCGACATCGGCTGGCACCGCGATCCAAATCGCGTCGAGACGATCCGCGATGCGCTCTGCGCGATCGACCGCTGGGGTCAGAAGAAGGGCGCGGGCTTCTATGATTATGACGAGAAGCGCCGGCCGACGCCGTCGCCTGTCGTCCAGCAGATCATCGAGGATTTCGCGAAGGAGCAGGGCATCCAGCGTCGCGAGATCAGCGATGAGGAGATCGTCGAGCGGACGCTCTACACGATGGTCAACGAGGGCTCGAAAATCCTGGAGGAGGGCATCGCTCAGCGCGCGTCGGACATCGATGTCGTCTGGGTCTACGGCTACGGCTGGCCGGTCTATCGCGGTGGCCCGATGTTCTGGGCGGACAGTGTTGGACTGCAAAATATCGTCGACGGGCTGAAGCGCCAGCAAGAGCGGATGGAACCCGAATTCAGCTTCTCCAACCTCTTGCTCGAGAAGGCCGAGAAAGGCGAAGGATTCACTCGATAGGACGCCGCTCTTCAGGGAGCAGGCTCAGCATCGCGAGAGCCACCGAGGCGATCGCGGCGCTGGTGATGAATGTCGCTGATGCTCCTTGCCGATCCCAGAGCCATCCAGCGCCCAGGCTGGCAAGGAGCGCGCCGATTCCAGTCACGAAATAGAAAGCGCCGAAGCTCGTCGCACGCAGCTCCTCCGGAGCGCTGTCGGCGATCATCCGCGAGAAGATTCCCTGAGTAAGCGCCATATGCGCCCCCCAAAGCGTCGTTCCGATGACGAGGCCAACGAAATTGTTCGTTTCGGCAAGCACGAGATTGCCTGCGATCAGCATTAACATCCCGCCGATGAGGATCGCGCGCGGAGGAATGCGATCACTCAGCGCTCCGGCCGGATAGGCAAGCGCAACATAGGCGAGATTGAAGATCGCAAGTGTGAGCGGCGACATCGCGCCCGAAAGGCCGACGTCGATCCCTTTGAGGATCAGGAAGCCTTCCGAGAAGCGCGCGAGGGTGAACAGGAATCCGACTTTGAGCAGGCGCCTGGTTTCGGGGTCGAGCTTGCGGAAACCGGCAAAGAAGGGCGACTTCTTGATCGGCGCGAGCTGTTGTTGCGGCTCCCTCACGACGAGCCACGCAAGCAGGAACGAGATCGCCGCGGGAATGGCGGCGATCCAGAAGACGGCGCGAATGTCACTTGCGAGCAGCGCCATTAGCCCGATCGCGACCAATGGAGCCAGCAGGGCGCCCGCCGTGTCGAGCGCCTGCCGGAGCCCGAACGCGCGGCCTCGGATCTCAGGCGCAGTTTCGTCGGCGATCATCGCGTCGCGCGGGGAGCCGCGGATGCCTTTTCCGATTCGGTCGGCGAAGCGCGCTAGCATCACCAGCGGCGCATTGGTGGCGAGCGGGAAGAGCGGCTTGGAAAGCGCTGCCAGGCCGTAGCCGCCCATGATCCAGGGCTTTCGGCTGAGGCTCCGGTCGGAAAACCGCCCCGAGAATAATTTGGCCATGTTCGCCGTCGCTTCGGCAACGCCGTCGATCGCGCCTAGAGCGGTGGCGGGCAGGCCCAGCACCAGCGTGATGAAGGCCGGCAGGAGCGCGTGATAGATCTCGCTCGACAGATCCATGAAAAGGCTGACGAAGCCGAGCGCCCAAACGTTACGGGGCAGGGAAGGGCGCGTGCTCACCTGTCGCTGCTAGCTGCAAAGTTGCATCAGGCCAAACCTTTGCTAGTGTGCAAACATGCTCTGGGGAGGGTCACCTGAAGCGCTATCCGCTCGGCTTGCTGCCGTTGCGCAGCGCTTCATCGCCGATGGTCCGGCTGAGCGTGCCGATCGCGCCAAGCGCAACCTGCTGGCGGCAGTGGCCGCACACGAGCCGGCGACACTAAATCAGGTCGCTTCGGCCGTCGGCCGAGGAGCCCCGGCCGTCAGCCGTTCGGTCGATTCTTTGGTCCGCGATGGTTTGATCGAGCGCACTTCCGATCCTGTGAATCGTCGTCGTCTCGCGATGCGGCTGACAGAAAGTGGGAAGGAATCGCTTACGAAGCGGCCACGAGGCGGAAGCGGCCTCGTGACACGCCTCGAACGGCTCGCGCCGAGCGAACTCCGCGCGGTTGAGCGCGCGATCGAGATTTTGGAGCGCGGCTAAGCGCTGGACCCGCCGCGCTCGAGCGTTCGTTATTTGTCCTGTTTGTTCACCGTCGCCCAGGCGCGATGCTCGGCTTCGCGATGGGATACGCCTTTCTTCTCATAGCCCTTTTCGATGTGACGGGCTTTGCGTTTCTCTTTGGAGGTATGTTTGCCTGGCATCGCTGAACTCCTTCGAATGCTTATCCGATCAGACAAACGATCGACGATGCGCGGCGTGCCATGCTGCATTGCAACATGGCGACTGAACGACTACATGGCGCGGCGAAATTCTCCGGGAAAATATGATGAACCTGCGTAACGTCGCGATCATCGCGCACGTCGATCACGGCAAGACGACACTCGTCGACCAGCTCTTCCGCCAGTCCGGAACCTTCCGCGACAATCAGCGCGTCGAGGAGCGGGCGATGGATTCGAACGACCTCGAGAAAGAGCGCGGGATCACCATCCTCGCCAAGTGCACATCGGTCGAATGGAACGGCACGCATATCAATATCGTGGACACGCCCGGCCACGCCGATTTCGGCGCGGAGGTTGAGCGGATCTTGTCGATGGTCGATGGTGTAATCCTGCTGGTGGACGCCGCCGAAGGCCCGATGCCCCAGACCAAGTTCGTCACCGGCAAGGCGCTAAGCCTCGGTCTTCGTCCTATCGTCGTGGTCAACAAGATCGACCGCCCTGATGCGCGCCCAGCCGAAGTTCTCGATGAGGTGTTCGAACTGTTTCTCAATCTCGACGCCAATGACGAGCAGCTCGATTTTCCGACGCTCTATGCCTCGGGGCGAGCCGGGTACGCCGGGCTTACCGACGATGTTCGCGACGGGGACCTTACACCCTTGTTCGAGACCATCATCAGGCATGTCCCGCCGCCGCGCGTCGATGCCGGCCCGTTTCGAATGCTTGCCACCTTGCTCGACCGAGATCCTTTCCTCGGGCGGATCCTCACCGGCCGCATCGAGAGCGGGAAGCTGACAGTCAACATGCCGATCAAAGCGCTCGACGTGAACGGCAACGTCGTCGAGGAAGGCCGCGCGACCAAGGTCTTCGCATTTCGCGGTCTCGAGCGCGTGCCCGTCGAGAGCGCGGAGGCGGGCGAAATCGTCGCCATCGCCGGTCTCATCAAGGCGACCGTTTCCAATACCTTTGCCGATCCGTCGGTGCAGGCGCCCTTGCACGCCCGGCCGATCGACCCGCCGACGCTGGCGATGAGCTTCTCCGTCAACGACAGCCCGTTCGCCGGCAAGGACGGCGACAAGGTGCAGAGTCGGGTCATCCGCGAGCGCCTGGAGCGCGAGGCTGAAGGCAATGTCGCGATCCGAGTCACCACCGCTCCCGACAACGACAGCTTTGAAGTTGCCGGACGCGGCGAGCTCCAGCTGGGAGTCCTGATCGAAACGCTGCGCCGCGAAGGCTTCGAGCTGGGCATCAGCCGACCGCGCGTGCTCTTCCGCGAAGGCCCCGGCGGCCGCGAGGAGCCCTATGAGACGGTCGTTATTGACGTGGATGACGAATTTTCCGGAACCGTGATCGACAAGATGGCGATGCGCAAAGCCGAGATGACGGACATGCGCCCGTCGGGTGGCGGCAAAACGCGGCTGACCTTCTCTGCGCCGTCACGCGGCCTCATCGGCTACCATGGCGAGTTCCTTTCCGACACTCGCGGTACCGGCATTATGAACCGCTTGTTCGAGCGCTACGGGCCTTACAAAGGACCGATCGCCGGACGTCAGAACGGAGTCCTAATCTCGATGGAGCAGGGCCCCGCAGTCGCCTATGCGCTGAACGCGCTGGAAGAGCGCGGCATACTCTTCGTCTCGCCAGGAGAGATGCTCTACGAGGGCATGGTCATCGGCGAAAATGCCAAGCCGCAGGACCTCGAGGTCAACCCGCTGAAGTCGAAGCAGCTCACCAACTTCCGCGCCTCCGGGAAGGACGAAGGCATTCGTCTTACTCCGCCCAAGCGCATGAGCCTGGAGCAGGCGATCGCCTACATTCAGGATGACGAGCTGGTCGAGGTCACGCCCAAAGCGATCCGGATCCGGAAGCGCTTCCTCGACCCCCACGAACGCAAGCGCGAGGCGCGAAAGCTCGAAGCCGCCTGATCGTCGTCCGGACGACGCTTATTGGGACTCGTCGTCAGCGCCATGTTGCTTTGCGATGGGGGGGGCCTGGCCGCAGCCCTAATGTTTGCGGGCCTTACGGTTGGCATTTTCCAGGTCCTTTAGCAGGCTCGGCTCGTCGGAGGTGCCGACGTCCGCAATTCGCCAGCCCGCCGGAGTCCGCACCAGATTGAGCTTGATGTCGCGGCGGTCGGTCGTTCCTTCCCAAGTCACTAGAATTTGGGCGGTCGCGCTGGTGCCCGAGCCAGCGACCGATAGGATCCGAGAATGCATTCCGCCGGTGTCTTGGCACTGCAGATCGGATCGCCGTCAAGAAACCCGACTTCGCCGTGAGCAAGGCGCGATCTTCTTTGATTGCCGAATTCAGTCTCGGAGCGAAAACCCGTTCGGAGTGGTCGAACGGACTATAATTCTCATTCCGATAGCCGGCGTAAATGCGCTCCATAAAGGCGCGCGGCGTATCGGCGGCCGACGAGGCCGCCGCCAAAAGCATCAGGATCATCTGCTACCTCCCGCCATCTCGAGAATCAGCTTCCATTCTTCGTCTCGAACCGGCGCCACCGACAGGCGAGACTGCCGGATGAGTTCCATCTTGCTCAGTCGCGGCTCGGCCTTGATCTTGGCGAGGGTAATTGGAGCGATGGCCTTCACCGGTTCGACGCGGACTGAAACCCAGTTCGGATCCTTGGGATCAGGCTGCGCTTCGCGAGTGACGCGCATGATCCCGACGACCGCCTTGTCCGACATGCTGTGATAGAAGAAGGCCTCGTCGCCCTTCTTCATTGCCTTTAGATGCAGCCGGGCCGAATTGTTGCGAACGCCGTCCCATTCGGTCCCGCCGTCACGAACGAGATCGGACCAGCTGTAGCTTTCCGGCTCCGACTTCATCAGCCAATGGGCCATAATGCTGACACCTCCATGTCGCCTTTTGTTACATGCCCGATGAGCCGAGCGAAAGCGCCGGTGAACCGACCGACTAAAGTTGTGGATAAGCCAAGAAAACTGAACAAATTGAAAGAGTTCCGAATTCTATCCTCGAGTCGCGAACGGTTCACCGCCGATGGGTTGGACGCCCGTAAAAATAACTTATCTGGCCTGTCAGCAATGAGAGCGAGGAGCCGAAGGCGCTGATTAGACGCCGGGCTCCATAGGCAAGACGGGCAATCCCCCGCTGGAGATTTTAAAAGTGCGCCGAAGGCGCCTCCAGCGGGCGGCCCGCCAACAGAGGGCAAAAGGAAAAGTGGTCAAATTGTTCGGCGGGCGCATTGCGTCTGCGCTCGTGGGTATTTCTGCGCTTGCGATGGGTTCGAGCGCGAGTGCGCAGGCGGATCGCTATCCAACTACAATCTGAAGGCGGCGGTGAGCGGCGCTCGACGTCGATGCTGCAGCAAGGCCGCTCGGGCACCGCCGCGACCCGCTTGCGTCGACGTTGGCGCAGCCGGTCGTCGCCGCGACGACCGCCGTCGCCAACGCAGCCGGCGCGGTCTTCCAGCAGCAGCCCGCGCAGTCGGTCACGTGTCAGCTGACGCCGTCGATCGCGAGGGAGGCCGCGTGGCTCTACAAGGGCGGCTGGCCGCTTTACGCGCTCGTCGAGAAGTATCGCGACGAATGCGCCGCTCGATGAGCAGACGAACTGCCTCGCGACCGCAGTCTATTTCGAAGCGCGCGGCGAATCGCTCGAAGGACAGCTCGCCGTCGCCCAAGTCGTCATGAACCGCGCTGCGTCGGGCCGCTATCCGCCGGATTGGTGCGGCGTCGTGAAGCAGCCGGCCCAATTCTCGTTCGTCCGCCACGGCGCAGTTCCCGCAGGCGGACACGAATTGCGACGCATGGCGCAAGGCCGAGGCGATCGCCGAGCTCGCAGCTGCGAACATCGTGCCGAGCGTCGGCACGAACGTGCTTTGGTATCACGCCGATTATGTCGCGCCGGCATGGCGCCACGGTCTTCAGGAAGTCGAACAGATCGGCGCGCACATCTTCTACGCGTCCTGATCCGGTTAAAAAATTGGCGGTGCAAAGAAGGCGTTCCGGACCCTGTTCGGGGCGCCTTCTTCGTTTCGGCGCAGCTGCAGATTCCGCTTGGCGTAAATTCTGTTCACGGGGGATTCGCACGGAATCGTTCCGAGCGAGCATCGATCCGCGGAAAACCGATAAGGATTTCCGCGACTTCGGGGAGGGCTCGCGGGTGCTCAGGATTCTGATCGTCGAAGACGATTCCCAGCTGGCAATCACGCTCAAATATCTGGTCGAGGATAATCCGCGGTACCGCGTGGTTGCCATGGCGGACGATGCGGACACGGCGATCGCTGCGGCCGAGGAGCATGATCCGGACCTCGTCCTTCTCGATCTTCACCTCGCCCATGGGACCACGGGCTTTTCGGTTGCGGTTCGTCTGAACGATCTTGGCGTCCCTTGCCTTTTCGTGAGCGGCAAGGCGCCGCGCTTCCCGATGCCGGATCTCGCGCTCGGCTGCCTGATGAAGCCGTTCACGGCTGAAGACGTGCACCGTTCGCTGGCGATGGCGGAAGATTTGCTTCGCGGGCGCGAGACGCTTCGGCCGAAGCTCCCGGACAATCTCACGATCTACGAACCGCAGGAAGACGCGCCGCCGGTCGAGGCCGGATATATCCCGTCGAAGCCGTCACTGAGGACGCGGTTCGAACATTGGATCTCGGGGCAGACTCAGCAGCAGCACAGCAGGCTAAAGCCGCATCATTCCCTTTCGCGGCTCACGCACGCCCATCGTGTCCGAGGTCAGCGGAGCACCGGCTTCGAGGAGCGCTTGGCGGCGTCCCTTGATCTCAGCGCTGCGCTGTACATCTTCGAAGCGAAGCAGGTCGGCGAAACATGGGTGAGCAAGGCTGCGCTTCACAAAGGACGCCGTCCGCGGCCATCGCTCGGCATCGGGCTCGAACCCCGCATAAGCCCCATTGAGGAAGAAGGTCGCGATCGAAATGTCCGCGGCGCCGATCTCGCCGAAGAGGAAGCCTTCCGCCGGCAGCTCGCCTTCGAGATAATCGAGTGCGGCCGGGATATCTTCGCTTAGCGATTTCTCGATGCGCGCCTGGTCGCCCGGCTCGCCCCAAACGATCGGATGGACGATCTTCTGATAGAAGAGCCCCCAGATGAAGATCTCGCCCAGCCGGCTGTCGGCGAACTCTTCAAACCAGCGCGCTCGGGCGCAGTCTTTCGGATCATCCGGAAAGAGGGCGTGGCCCGGATAAGCCTCATCCAGATAGGCACAGATGACGGATGAGTCGCTGACATGGAAATCGCCGTCGACCAGGACCGGAATGCGGCGAAGCGGGCTGAGGCGTTCGAACTCCTCATTGCCGTAGAAGGGGGTGATCGGGTCCACCTCGTACTCGAGGCCCTTGAGATTCATGCACGCAAGGACCTTGCGCACATAAGGGCTGACGAAGCTGCCGATGATGCGCATCATGCGGCGCAACTGCGCTTTTCGGGCGTCCGCTGCAATAATGCTGGACACGCTGCAATTGTAGCGCTACAGATGTAGCGCATCAGAAAGAGGTGAACCATGATTCGGGCGATCGTTCCGCTTTTCGCAATGGCGCTGGTCGCGTCGGTTCCGGCCTTTGCCGCCGAAACAGTGTCGGTGCCGCATTTCGACGCTGTCGGGCTACGCGGCGGCGGAAGTGTCATTATTGTGCCCGGGGCCACGCAGCGCGTGACGATCCTCGAGGGCAGCAGCCAGTTCACCCATATCTATGTGCAGCGCTCAGGCAGCCTCGAGATCGACGCATGCGATCGCAACTGTCCGCAGCATTATCGCCTTCGAGTTGAGGTTCAGACTCCTCGCGTGCCCACCTTGGCGGTCGATGGCGGCGGCGACATTAGCGTGGCAGCGGGCTTTCCTTCGGAACGTGAGCTTACCCTTGCGGTCAATGGCGGCGGAAAGATCGACACGCGCGCCGTCAATGCGAGCGATGTCACCGCTGCGGTCAATGGCGGCGGCGATTTGTTCGTTCGCGCCGCAGCCAGGCTGACCGGGGCGGTCCGCGGCGGCGGAACGGTTCGCTACTGGGGCAATCCCGACGTCACCAGCGCCGTCGATGGCGGCGGCACAATCCGGCCCGGCAACTAATCGCCTGGAAGCTCGACGACGTCGACCCGGTCGCGGGTAAAGCGAAGCCCGACTGTCAGAAGCGCACGGAAGGCGTTGTAGCCACCGGTTCCCGGATGGAAGGCATGGAAGAACAGCTGCGGCTGGCCATCGAGGCCCGGCGCGACCGACGCGTGCCCCGGCGCTACCCATTCGCGCGTCGATCGCAGCAGGGGCTGCGCCTGCTTCGTGTAGGGACCAAGCGGATGATCGGCGACCGCAACGCCGATGCCGTAGGCCGGGGTCGAGAAATCGTTGCCGGCATAGAATAGCCAGTAACGCTCCTGCTGGAAGGTCACGAACGGCCCCTCGATCAGATGTCCTTCCCAATCCTGGTCGTTGGTGAGCACGATCCTGTTTTCGCCGAGGAGCGATCTCCCATCGTCCGCGATCCGCTGCGCGCGTACGGGCGTGGACATCGCTTCGACGATCGTTGTCGCCTTCAGCCCAAATTCGCCGAGGACCCCGCGGACCTTCTGCCAATTGTGCAGCGCTGCCTCGATCAACGGCTGCATGAGGAAAAAGCGGGTCATTGGCCGCTGGACATTTGCCCAGGGCACGATCGCCGCTGCGAAAGCCGCGGTCCGTCGATCTTCCTCGTCCAGAAACAGATCGTCGATCAGCTCTGGATGCTGGCGAAGCAGCATGGCGAACGGTCGCGGCCAGATGCCGTTCGTGTCGTCCTTCCAGAACAAGTAGCGGTCGCTGCCGCGCGGATCGAGAAGCAGGTGCGAATCGATGACCCCGCCGCTCATCAGCGGCTGCGATGCGTCAAATCCGAGGCCCGTCGTATTGACGGGCTTGCCGGTGACCAACGGCTGGCCATTGTCGACCCATGGGCCCAGCGGCGAAGGCGCGCGAGCAAGGCCGATCGCGAGCGCGTTGCTGAGCTGCCGAGCCGTGAACACCGTCCAATATTCATTGCCGACCTTTGCCATTTCCGGCGCCCAGAAATCGCCGGTGTTGCGGCCTGTAGCGGTCCAGGCCGGCTCCTTTCCCGACGGGAAGATGAATCCCTTCGGTTCCCATTTCTTGAGATCGTCGGAATGAAGGATCGGAAAGGCATCCGGCGCATCATTCGATGTCGCGACCAGCCACCAGCCCTCGTCCGTCTTGAGCACTGCAGGATCGCCGTAACCGACGAGGATCTGCGGATGGACATTCTCGGTCAGTAGCGGCCGCCAATGAATTGGCGCGGCCGGGCGCTCTTTCGCGCGATTGTATGCGTGCGGCATGCGCATGCCGAAGTCGTCGGCAAGCTCGCGAAAGAAGACGGTGAAGTCCTGCTGGGTTGCCGTCGGCACGAAATAGGAGCGTGCCATTGCCGCCTCCGCCGACGTCGAAACGGAAGCCGTCGCCTTCGTGGCGCGGAGCAACCTGGAATTCCATGAAGGTCGCGACTTAGGGGGGCGCACCACTGCTGAGAACCCCCTTCCGGGCCGGTCGACGCAATCCTATGCTGGTCCGTGTGGGGCGGCCTGATCATGTTCTGGCGATCGATCAAGGCACGACCTCGACGCGCGCCATTCTGTTCGATTCAGAGGCGCGTCCGGTCGCGGTCGCACAGCGCGAGCTTCCACAACATTATCCCGACCGCGGCTGGGTCGAGCATGATCCAGAGCGGATCTGGGCCGACACTATTACCGTCGTCGGTGAGGCATTATCGGCCGCCGCGCCGGAGCGCGTTGCGGCATTGGGGATCACGAACCAGCGCGAGACGATCGTTGTATGGGATCGGGCGACCGGCGATCCGATCCATCGTGCAATCGTCTGGCAGGACCGCCGGACGGCGGAGGAATGTGCGCGTCTCAAGTGCGGCGGCGCCGAAGAGTTGGTGCGCGAGAAGACCGGCCTGCTTCTGGATCCCTATTTCTCGGCGACGAAGATCGCCTGGATTCTCGATCATGTGCCGGGAGCACGAACTCGCGCCGAACGGGGCGAACTTGCGTGCGGGACGATCGACTCCTTCCTTCTCTGGCGTCTGACTGGCGGACGGGTTCACGCGACGGACGTGACGAACGCGGGTCGAACTTCGCTGTTCGATATTCGCGCGGGCCGCTGGGAGCCGGAGCTGTGCGACCTCTTTCGGGTGCCGCTACCACTTCTAGCCGACATCCATGACAATGCTCACATCTTCGGCGCGACGGCGCCCGGGCTGTTCGATCGGCAATTTCCGATCGGCGGCATGGCGGGCGATCAGCAGGCAGCGCTGATCGGCCAGGCTTGCTTCGCGCCGGGGATGACCAAATCGACCTACGGCACCGGCTGCTTCATGCTCGTGAACACGGGCCGCGAAATCGTCAGCTCTCGGCACCGGTTGCTGACCACTCCAGCGTATCGGCTCGCCGGTGAGACCACCTATGCGCTCGAAGGATCGATCTTCGTCGCCGGCGCCGCCGTCAAATGGCTGCGCGATGGCCTTGGAGTCATCGCCGACGCTTCCGAGACCGACAGCATGGCGACGCGTGTGCCGGACAGCCACGGAGTTTATATGGTTCCCGCCTTCGTGGGCCTCGGCGCGCCCTATTGGGATCCCGACGCCCGCGGCGCCATCTGTGGGCTGACCCTCGATTCGACGGCCGCGCATCTTGCCCGTGCAGCACTTGAAGCGGTCGCCTATCAAAGCTTCGACCTCCTCGACGCGATGAAGCGCGACGGTGCCGCGCAATCAGGCGCCATCAGGATCGACGGCGGAATGGCCGCGAACGAATGGCTGTGCCAGTTCCTCGCCGACATTCTCGAGAACTCGCATCGAGCGGCCGCAATATCTCGAGGCAACGGCGCTGGGCGCAGCGTTCCTTGCAGGCCTTGCAACGGGTCTCTGGTCGGACCTCGACGCGATCGAACGAACCTGGAAGCAGCGCGACGGGTTTGAGCCTGCAATGGGATCAGTGGACCGCGAAAGGCTCGTCAGTGGCTGGCGAAATGCATTGTCGGGGACTCTGGCGCGCCAATAGGTGCCCTACAAAGAAGGCCCGCGCTTTCGTTGCAAAGGCGCGGGCCTTCCCACGCAGGATCTTTGACCGCGGTCTCCCGGAACCGCACCGGCTCACAGGGGATGCAACCCGGCACATTCGTGTGACAGCTGCGTCCGTCGCTGCGCAATGCGGGAGAATGGGGCGTTTCAGATTGGGACACGGTGTTCGCAGGTTCCGGTTTATAGGCATGAACTTTTGCCGCACGCGTTCGAAGTCCGGACTCCCGGCGTCAAACGCCTTCCCGAGTAGTGATTTCGCTCGAGAGCTGACATTCCCTGTTATCTGAGAAAAACCAGGGAAATTCGTGAGATTCGGTGCGCGGTTGGCTGATCTTGCCCTTACAAGGCGCTAAATCCGGTCGTGCCGCCGCCGCCCAGTCGTGGGCCATTGTCAGCTTTGTTCTCAAGCATCGGCGCGGACTTAAGCCTGGTCCCGGCTGTCCATCCGGTCCACGAGATGAGCAATCAAATGGAGTGGGGCCAGGCTAACCCCGATCCGGCCAACAGGATTAGGAATCGAACCGCGACCTATGGCAGCCATCTAGCGCGAGTAGCGCGCTCGACTTCACGAACAACAAGGTCCTCAACTGCTCCAGCGACGCGCTGGTGCTCCGTCCTCGGTCACACCCAATAGGGCATGTCCTTCGGCGTCGCGGGTCTCTCCGGTCACTCGCCTTTACGAGCGACGATTATATGCCATCCTTATCCGGCGGCTTCTGCGAATAGTCGCGATCGGGGAGAGGGTTCTCGGTCCTGTCGCCAACGTGCTTTCGCCTTTCCTCCTTTGTTGTCGCCGACTTCTTGATCTTCATCGGCGTGAGCCCCGTGGGTTTGCGCGGCTTCCGGTCGTCTGTCATCGAAGGGCCTTAGCTCCTAGCCGCCGATCGGAATCGCGTGCCTTGCCTTCAAATAGGGCCGCCATTTCGTCGTAGCGCTCGGCGATGGCCGCGTGTGCAGCCGCTGCACGTGGATCAGTCGCCTGATTGCTGCGCTTCCGCTCATCTGCAGCGCGCATCTTGAAATATTCGGCGTTGGTCTGATCCGGCATCGGCCCCCCGCGTGCGCTGGTAGCATCTTTTCGGGGACGCACGAATTACAAAGAAGCTGGAGACGGAGGGGCAATGTTCGCGACTTTTGCAGCCCGGCATTTCGTAGCGCGATGCCAAAGAAGCCACGCATCACTGAATCCGCTACCGTTGGACGATGTCCACCTGAGGAAAGTCAATTACGGGGGAGGGATATCTCGGCCCGCATGTGCCGCATGCTGCCGCCGAAAGAGCGGCCGTTAACAAGTCCAGCGCGCGATCTGCTATGCTTGGGGAAAGGCATTCGAGAGCATGGCGCACTATACAATCAAGGCCACGACCCCGGACGGCCGGCCATTTGCCATGGTGGGACCGATGTCCATCGAAAGCGCGATCGCCAAGGGCGCCGAGCTGCGCAGCGCCGGGTTCGAAAGCATTACCCTGACTAGCGCTGTCACTCTCATCGAAGCTGAATTCGACAACTTCTTGCCGGATAAGCCCAATGCCTAAAGCGGCCTTCCGCGCGTCAAAATCGAGGGAGGAAGCGGCTTCGGGCCTGGAGGGGGGGGCGCTTTGATGCTTCCCCAAGGGCACCAACCTCAGGCGTCCTGAAAACGCCATTCGCCAGTCTCTCGCAGTTCTCGCTCTCGCCCGGTGTCGCCCGCAAGCAGCACCGCATAGCCATCCTGTCGCAACGTGAACGACCTCAGCCCGTTGGAATATTGCCCGGCGAACCCCTCCAGCGAGCCAGCCATGCTCAGTTGAACTGGGAAATGCGCGCTGGCGCAGTCCATCTGTTGAATTTTCGGCGGCAGCGTCGTCGCTCAGGCTACCTGCAACCCAAACGAGGCGATCAACAGAGCGCTGCGGAGTTGCTCTTGCATGGCCAAGCCTCAGAAAATCAATGAGTTTTCTGGATTGGCGCTCTATGGTTAATAATTCTTTCGAGCGTGCCGAGGCGAGCACATATCGAGACGGGCGTCGTCAATAAGCCGCCGTTGGCATAGAGATCGCGAACCAAGATCTTTGTTATAAAGAGAGGAATTGAGCGGAGGCAGGGCGAAAACTTGAGCTAACCCGCTGATGCACGTGGAAGCCTTTTGCTCCGAGTGCCAGCGAAGTTCCGCGAAGCCGTCGGCTCGCGCTACGCAAGCTGTAAGCGCCATGGAGCTCCGAGCAGTTGATGAATCTTTAACCATGCCCTCTTTTGGGACAGCGCCGCCGTTCAATGGTGATCGGATGCAAGAATCTGATAATTCTAGGACTTTCGGCGGCCGGAAGGTGAAATGTCTTTGCCACACACTGAAAGACGAGCCACGTCGCGAGCGACGGTGATGCTTTCCGCGACAGTCGCGTTCGGAGGTCGCTCGATGTCAGTCAAACTCCGAAATCTCTCTTCGAACGGCGCTTTCATCGAGGGAGCAAACCTTCCTGGTGTTGGAACGAACGTGATGTTTGCGCGAAAGGGTCGAGAGATTCGAAGCCGTGTGGTGTGGGTCGACCGCGACCGGATTGGACTGGGCTTCGGTGAAGACCTCAACGTAAAGACAGCGCTCCGAAACGTTCGAAGCATCAAGCGCCTCCCCGTTTGGAATTGCAGACGACCTGGGCTGAAGAGCAAGCCGCTGACTAAGGGGGAAGAATCGTTTTTGAAAAAATGGGCGGCGATGGGCGTGAACGCGCCTGGGGATTAATTCGCACCAAAGAAGCCGACTGCGCCTTTTTAGCGCAAACGCTTCCCGCCAGCAGCTCGACGCCGCCGCTCCCGCCGCTCCGTCTCTATCGCCAGAGATCTGAATTGCCGCTGCTTCGTCAACTCCCAGCGCCGCGCGTACGTGCTCGCCCGAGACGGCCTTGCCAAACAGCAATCCTTGGCCATCCGAGCAGCCAAGGTTGCAAAGGCGAGCCTTGGTGAAGTTGTTTCAATGCCCTCAGCTGTGATCGGCAGGTTCAACGCGCGCCCCGGCTTGCGGCGCCGGATCGAAGCATCTTTCCGCTTCTCAGCGGTCTCCTGACCTGATCACTCGTCGCGCCGCCGATGTGGATCACCCGAGAGCGGGTCAGAATGTGGACGAATCTGCCAGCGGTTGTCGTACCGCTTGGGCGATCCGCGTGCATTTGGGGTCGGTGTTGGAATCGCCGCCTCCAACCGGACGTGAACAATTGTCGGCAACCCGACTTTCGCTCGACCGGGGCCGAGGCTTTTCGTAAACAGCAGTGGCGGCATTCATCGCGAGTGAGAAAACCTCTCGAGGTGCCCAATCGTCTCTTCCGAACCAGAATTGACCAACCAGATTCCGGGCGATCGGCGCCGTGAGCGCCGCCCCGTCAGCCTTCGGGGTTACGTCATTCGCGAGGGCGGCGTGAGCCACGAGATCGAGCTGCTCGACCTGAATTACGGAGGGTGCGGCATTGAAACGTCCACTGAGTTGAGGCCGGGTGAAACGGTTCAGCTTACTGTGCTCGGTCGCGGCTCCATGTCGGCAGAGGTGCGCTGGTTCAACGATGGTCGAGCCGGCCTGGATTTCTCGCCCTCGATGGACGAGGGAAGAAAGCAGGTTCCGCGCCGCACGTCGCGCGTCCAGGTCACCGCGGACGTGGGTCTTCGAGCACAGGGCCGCAACAGCTATCGGGTCAGCTTGTACGACCTGTCGACCGACGGGTGTAGCGTCGAGCTCGTGGAAAGAGCGAATGAAGGTGATCGGATGTCGGTTAAATTCGAAGCCCTCGAACTGCTCGAGGCCGACGTTTGCTGGGTCAAAGGTCATCGCGCCGGACTAATGTTCAAGAACCGGTTGCACCCCGCAGTGCTCGATCTATTGCTCAAGCGCTTGGGCGCGATCACCTAGTGTTGAGATTCATCACGTCTCTCAACCGGGTTTGTTGCAGCAACGAAATCTCTTTGTAACCGGGAGTGCCGTAGGACGACTGCCTCTGCGGCTAGCGCAAAGGATGGAGAAGCATATTGTCCAAGGCCCCGGGCACGGGCCGCTTTCGCGGCAATCGCCGCGATTTCCTTGATCGTGCTCGGCCAATGGCTTCTAAGGCCTCGCCGTCGCAGCAATAGGCGGTGCTGGTTACGTCTTCGCCAGGTCGATCGAGGAGATCCTGGACAGAGGCGATGTAGATTTAGGCGTTCACCATTGCTTCCAAAGGGACGAGGCGCCAGCATCATCGCAGAATCCGTGAGGACCCGCACCTCTTGAGATTACTGCGCAGCAGTGGTTACGAAATGGCTGGCGTGAGCAACTGCTTCAGTTGGCGGACAGGGTCCCCGAGCCTTTCGCGACGATCTCCACAATTCCCTACACGGAACGATTTATGGCCGAGGCATCGACAACTTCGGCTTTGAGCTTCGCGCGCTTTTCGAGATGGCGCACGAATTTCCCGTGCTTGCCCGAATGACCAAGGCCAAGGCCAATCAGTTCGCGGGCCAAATTGCGAATGAAGCGATGGAAGGCGGTCAGCACCGCGACCGGTATGGCGGAAGCGCGATCTCCGAACAAATCGACTTAGGGCGCCGTCGCGGACTGGTTGGGGAAGCATGCAGCGGCCGTAAGCGCCACTGTGCGCTTCACCAAAATCCAGTCCATCCGGTAATTGATCGATCCGGTGACGTTGTTGCCGCAGGCGGGGCTGCTCGACACGAACGTTGCTGACGTGTCAGTGAGATTGTGGAACTTCGCCGCCGCGAAGTTCTGGGTACTGGTCGCATCAGTGCACGTCGTGCCCATTGCCCGGCAGCGAGCCGCCGACTTCGACCGCCGCATGCAAGCTCGCCGACGTATATCCGGCGATGGACGCGTAAATCCCGCCGAACAGCATCGCCAGGAATGCAGTCGAGTAAATTGCGAACTCGACCGCGGCGGCGCCGCGCTCGCTATGAAGCAGGCGTTTGGTGCTGGGCATGGTCATTGGAGCCTGATGTATCCCGTCGATGTCATCGTGGACTGCAGCATGCTGCCGACCGTGAGACCGCTGCCGATCAGCGGCGTGTAGGTATAGGTCGCCTGGATAACGACGTAATCGCCTGGCGTATGAGTGGCGTCGCCCTGGGCTGAACAATCGGAAGGCTTGGTCGCCGTGTAGTTCGCGACGTTCGTCAGCACGCCCGAGGTTGAGTTGACGCAATAATACCCCTCAGTGGGATAACCACTCGCGAGCGTTACCGAACTTCCAAGCGAGGTTGTCTGAAGCCCGGTGTTGATCGCATTCGTGAGGCCCGAACACTTCATGACGCTATTGACGAGCTGCATCGCGGGCAGATGCTTGGTGTCGCAGGCATTCCAAACCGCAAGCGTCGCCGAGTGAACGGCGTTTGCGACCTCCATCTTCTGCAGCGACCAGCGCGCGACTTCCAGGCCGTTAAGAAGTCCCACGGTCAGCGCGGTCGACGCGAGCGCAAACTCGATCGTCGCGAGGCCGGAGTTGTCGCCGAAGAGCCGGTTCTTGAAGCGGAGCTGTTTTCTCATCTTAGGCTACCAGTCTGCCGCGGTTTGCAATCTGGTTGTTTGGCATGGTCAATCCCTGCTGATCGCACTCACCGCGGTTGAGGATGCTCCCGGTTCCGTTGATTTGGATGTTGTCAACCACCATCACGAAGCAGGAATGGCCGGTGGTCGCTTTGCCGACCGCGCCGCTGAACGTCACTGAGGCGTGCGGGAAGTAGGCAAGGCCGGAAATGTTCCACGATGGACTATTGCCGGCTGCACTGATGTCGACACCAGTCGTCAGGCTTGGATCGGTATAGAGCGCGACACCGGACCAGGTTCCGGAGGTCGGCGAGGAGATATCAATCGTCCCACCGCCGGTCGGGGTGTGATTGTAGCTGCCGTTGGTGCCGGAAAAGATGATCGTCGCGGAGGCACCCGTGGCAGTCGTGATGCTGTAGCCGTTCGTGTCGAGTTGCCCATTACGGACCACGATCACGTTGTTGGTTCCGGTCAGCGTCACGTTGCCTGTGAGTTGCAGATCTCCACAAAAGGTCTTGGGACTGGCGTAGGTCACTGAGCCGGAGAGCAGATTGCTTGCTGGAAGCGCTGGGCCCTTCTTTGACGGCTCTTGGGGGTAGCCGCCCGAACACGTGGTGCCGGGGTCCGGGATACTTGATGCAAGCGCCGCGTACGGGTCCGAAACCGCGGGGACATTCGAGTTTTGCACTTTCCCGCAGCCGCTGGCCGTGCCGTGCGCGTCACCATAGTCGGCGTTCAAGTCATGGCCGTTACAATCCATGCTCGCATTCGACATGACGCTGCAGCCGGCTAGATCGGCTTTGGGCGCACCGTTGGTCAGAAACTCGACAGCGCTGACACTTGGCGCCGAACCGGCGAGCGCAAGGATGCAATAATTGCGCGGGCTCGTCTGGAAGCTGGCGACGGCAGTCGACGAAATCAGCTCTGCGCCGGCGGTGCCGATCGTCGAGTTTCCTGTAAAGCCGAAGATCGGCAGGAACAGAAGCTCCAGCTTCTTGGTGATGGTGACGCTGTAGCAAGTGGTCGTCCCGTCTGGGCACGTAGCCGCATTGCTCGCGGTCACAGTTACGTTTGAGGATCCATTTGTGAACCCATATTTGGCCGTGACGGCCCGGGCTTCACTCTGGTAAGTTGAGGTGTTGTTCGTTGCGGCCGCGACTACTGCCTCGTCCGCCGCGTTCTGCAGCGCGCGCTTCGTCTGGTACCAATTGGCGCCCTCGACACTGAGACCGAGGCCTCCAATCATCAGCGGCAGCGAGATCGCGAAGATCGTGAGCACGTTGCCACACCGGTCGAGCCAAAGTTTCTTCAGGAAGCCGAACATGTCCGTTTGAATCCCATCCGCTGGATGCGCATTCCAGGGCATGTAGCGCGGACACGGTAAGCGAAGGGTTCAAGGCCTTGGTTAACGAGATCTGTCGATCGCTCCAGAACCGGGGCCGTGTTCGCTGGCTAACCTTCATCTCTCCCAATGCGCAGCCTTTCAGCCGCCTTGAGCAGAGTCCCACCCAATTCGCATGTATCTCGGGCGAGATCCCTAAACCTCTCAGCTAATCCGTCGATCCTCGCTGGAGTGATGCAGGGGGGTGGGGGAGCTACGTTCAATTTTTCCGCAAGCGGCCGCATAATCTCTTCGAGGAATCCGCCGCCCCGGCTGTAGATGGTTCCCATTGTCGCGTTGTTGTACTCTTGGTTGAGTGTCTTGGCGTCAGTGGCGATCTGCCTCAGCTTTATCCACCAGGCGTGCTTTAGTAGGCGTGATCTCGAGATTGCCGCGAGATGAGCAATCTTCGTCTCAAACGGGTCGCGCGGCCAATACACCGAGCCGTGGGTTGGCTCCTTGGCCAAAATCGCTGCAATCAAGTTGAACGACAACTCTAATTGAGATCGTGCAATTGCAGCGCGTCCGAGGGCTTCGACGAATGGTATTGGAAGGTAGAGATCGCGTACCAAGAACTTTTCTATAGGGAGAGGAGCTGGGACGAGGAAGGGCGAACCTCGACCATCGTTCAGATCGCAGAGTGCAGTGCATGTTATTAGCGCCAAGAAATGTCGCCGGGCACAGTTTCGCTCGACGGTCCCCACCGATTCCCCATAAACAGCAGTAGCGGCCTCACTCGCGAGTTAGCCGGAACCTACGGGGTTTCCGATGGACCCGTCCGAACCAAAATCGACGAATTAGTACGACCCGGGTCGTCGTTGCGAACGACGCCTCGTGAGGCTCACTGGCCACATCATCCGCGACGATGGAGTGAGCCATCGTGTTGAGCTCGTCGACCTGAATTACGGGGGGTGCGGTATCAGAACCGCGACAGAGTTGACACCGGACGAAAGGGTGCAACTCAACGTTCTCGGCCGCTGCTCCATCGCGGCAGAGGTGCGCTGGTTCGAGGCGAGCCGGACACAGGTTCCGCGTCGCACGTCCCGACTCGAGGTTACTGCGGAAGTGGTCCTTCAGGCGCAGGGCAACAGTAACCGCGTGAGCTTGTTTGATCTCTCCACTCATGGCTGCAAGGCCGAGCTTGTCGAGCGGGCCAGCGTGGGAGACCGGATGTCTGTCAAGTTCGAGGGGCTCGAGGTGCTCGAAGCTGACGTCTGCTGGATTAACGGCCCTCGAGCGGGCTTGAGGTTCAAGAGGCCTGTGCACCCCGCGGTCCTGGACCTACTGTTGAAGCGCCTTGGCGTGATAGCCTAGTTCAAGCTTTTCCGCTTCATTCGCGTACTCGGCGGCCATCTTTGCAAGCTCGGTGCGCATCACCCCCGGTGGACTGAAGTCGGCCAGCTCTCGGCAATGTCGAGACTTCTTGCGCAACTCGGCGACCCTATCGGCCATATATTGAACGAATATAACTTAAGTTAGTGGAGGTCCAGTGCAAAGCCGCCGCTGCAAGGGAGACAGTTTTCGGACCGGCAGGGGGAAGGGCTTTCTTAACGGACAATGCTGTAGAAACTCAGGTTGACTGACGAAAAGCGTGGAGATTGCATTGTCTAAGCCTGCAGTATGGGCGGCCTTCGCGGCGATCATCGCCGTCTCGCTGATGGTGCTCGGCCAATGGCTCCTGGCCCTCGTCGTCGCTGCGCTCGGCGGTGCTGGCTACGTCTTCGCCAGATCACTCGAAAGAATTCTCGACGAACAGGAACTGTCGGAAGTCGGCAGCCGTCCGAGATTGTAGGCCCTGGCGACTTCGACGCGGGTGGAGAGGGGAACCCCTTCGATCCCGCACCGCAAGCGACTGAGGACTGCTCCGTCACAAATTCCGACGAGGCTACGTCGATTATCACAAGACGACGCTAGGCGGGGCTGTTCGGGTGGCCGTGATGGTCGTGCCTCAGCACAAGGTAGATATCGAGCGCGATCAGCCCCAACCACAGGGCGATTACGGGCAATGGCGGTGTCGAAGTACCGGTGTACTGGGGCGGGGAGGGGGGCGAACCTTCAGGCTGCGCGGAATTCTAATTTTCACGATTCCCCGCCAAGCGTGTCGGCCGAGCTCCCGGCGCGCGTCACCCACAGCGGCAACTTTAAGATCGTGTGCTTCCGCTCGGCGGCCACGCGGCGCTGGGCCGCTTCCTCCACAGCGGGCGGCCCTTCTTGCATCGCTGCTAAGCACTCTTCCCGACGTTCTGCTTGATGCCTATTCGTCTTCGGGATTAGTTCGAAGCTTTCGAATAGACGTGGGGATCGGCCATTCTCCCTCCTCCGTCTCGGTTCGCTTGCGCGAGGCATCGCAGTTAGACTGAATCACTTGCAGCTTTCGGATCGATTGCCGATTTGCAATGTCGCGAAGCCGACTTTACGCAACCCATTTCATCATTGTTCAGGGCTTGGCGTAGTCGGTGATAGTGTTGGGAGATGTGCGAGCTTGGACCTATTGCCGCTCATTCCCTGCGAGAGTTCTCATCTGAGGTAAGTAGATCGGGATAAGAAATCCTCTTTTGAGTCACGTCTCGTTGGGGAGGAAGATCTGCCGTCAAAGAGGCGCGAGTCGCTTGGGCGCTTTGACCTGCCCAAAGAGCTGCTGATGCGACGGCCATAACAACTGCTGCTACTCCAGCGAGGCGCACAGCGGGCTGAAGTTCTCGAGTCAGTTTTGGCGCCCGAAGGACTTCAGTTTGCTCACCGTTTTTCTTGCTGGTTCGGACAACCGCTGCGCCGCATAGCTTGCAATGGCTCTTGACCTGCTCGTCGAGCAGATCGAGTCGCCAATGGCGCGACGGTAAGTGATGCCCGCTACGGCATAAGAAGTGCACGACTGTCCCCCGAGCTAACAGCTCAAGTGTACAGTGCCTCACCGCTTCGTTCAGGTCAAAGGATCAGGTCTCGTCGAGGCCCAAATCTGAACACAATGCGATTCAGTGATAGTGTAGTCATTTCTCACGCGAGCCTGGTGGGGCAATCGCCACGGAAGTCCGAATTCAGATTTGCCCTAGCTGTCACAGGTCATGCGCGGACGGGACGGAAGCGCCCGTCCGTGCCATAACCTGTATATGGAGAAGGTCTGGCAGATCTGGGAGCACGACATCGGGACCGTTGTCGGTCTGGCGGCGATCCCCGCCTTAATCGTGCCTTTCTGTATCTGACAGCACGCGCGGCAGGCATTGCCGCGGGCGATCAATCGAGTTTTGCGCCAGTTCGGAGGAATTGGTGAGAGTAGGTTAGTAGGGCCGCTTTACCTGGATGGCCGCCATGCGGCCCGTCCTCCTTATCGTCGCGTTCTTCGCGTCCCTCATTCCGATTAGCGGAGCCAACGCGGTCATCTTCGGTGCCGATCGGCGAATGACCATCGCCACTCCGCCCGGCTCACTCTTCGCACCGGTCGGCATCGTCTACGGCGCGCCCGAGAGCGAGTATGCGACCGCCTTCCTCGTAGACGACTGTCATGCGCTGACAGTCCAGCATGCGTTCGGCGACCAACGATCAGCAAAGGGCCGTCAGATCACGTTCGCCGTCAATGTGGACGGACCCGCGGCCTCGTGGACGACGACTCGCGGGCGGGTGGTGGCTGAGGGCGGAATTGAGACCCGTCCTCGCTCAGGTGTCACCGGGCGGATCGACGATTGGGCGCTAATCCGGCTCCGCAAATGCCTGGGGAGGATCTATGGCCACGTCCGCCTCAGCGCACGGCTTCCCGGAACTGACGAAGCGATTGGAATTGCCGGCTACCCGTCGGACAGGCCTCTGACTCAGGGCGTATCGATCGACACCAACTGCCACATCCACGGCATGCGTTCGCTCGCGATCCTGCACGACTGCGCGGCCTTGCCAGGAAATTCTGGCGGTCCGCTGTTCAGAATTGGCGAAGAAAACGGCCGACCCATCCTGGAGGTCTTTGCGATGCTCGAAGCGGCGCACTCGGCGAGCGACATCGGCCGCAACGTGATGGACGTCCGCGACAATTATCCGGATGCAGTGTGGAATGTAGCGACTGCTCTGTGTGCAAATGGTCCACTCGCGGCCGCACGCATGGCTGTAACAAGCGCTATTTGTGGCAGCGATGCCGACAGCACCACCGCCGAGACGCGGTTCGCTTACGGAGGGGTGGGGACATCGCCGCTTGCGCGTTGCAGGCTGCGCGGGCTCGTCGAGCGATGCGCGTTCGGTACTCAAAAGCAGTTTCAGGAGCCGCCGCGCAGCTAAAACATCCCTCTGCGATAACGTAATCGTTCGTTCCGCGTCAGCATCGGTGTGTTGATCGTGAAACATTGACGGGAGTCATAACTTGAGCGGTCGCCGCTGGTGGAAAGTCCACCAAAATGGGAGGAGATATACCTCATCTTGGAGCAACTGTTCTCGCTTACCGTATATTCAGGTGGTATCGTCGGGTAACCGAGCGGAGGCGCACCCCAAGCGAAGTTAGTGTCTGATGGAACTCGACAAACGGGGCTAACTAAAGTTAGGTTGTCTCGTCATAGGGCTGGGAGGTTGGATGGAATACGCAGGTCGACTGCTCGTCGAGGATTTAAAGCGGAGCGAGGTTACAGCTCTATGAATATCGTGCGCGACGGATGTTCAAATCGAGTTCGACGATTCATCCTCGAGACCGGCGAGCGCGTGACTCGGATCGATTTCGACAATTACAGGTTGCCGGCGACGGGCGAGCGGCTCTGTCGCGTTGAGGCCGAAGTGCGCACCGTCCGCCGATCGGACGTGCTCCCATCGATCGGCCGATTTATCGAATTCCTGCCATTTAGAGGTTGGGAGGTAGCTCCTGTGGGAAAGAACAACGAAGGGAAGAAAGCGTGGGCCAAGCCTCAAATCCGGAAGCTGTGCCTCCGCCAAGATGAAATTGCTGTTCTTTTTCCATACGAGTTCAGAAGAGCTCCGTCCCGGCGAAATCAGAAGGGCCCGTGCGGGTTAAAGCGAGCCACATCGCATTGACATTTGCTGTCCGTGCGCGTGACGCACGAATTACTCGCGCTGACGGTGCCGCGGCCTCATTCCAGTCCACTTGATTGAACCGAATGAGGGGAGTTACATAGCTTGACATTCCGCCATAGATCTGGGCTGCCAATGGCGCAGCCTAAGTGACGTCCCGTAGAGCATAAAAAGTGCACGATAAAGCCCCGTAACCAATCTGCTCAAGCGCCGAAAATCTCCAATTGAGTCCCGTCACGTCAAAGTGTCGTTAGCCCCACCGTTGGCAATTTTAGGCAGATGCAGCTGGCCGGCGTTCCAAGCAACGCGGATTAGAACTTGGCGTGAGTTGTAGCGCCCGTACGGATCGAAAATGCCCCTGACAACAACTCATGCTCTTGTGCCCTTCGCCGGCGCGATCGCATTTGCCAGAAGT